>NZ_JACHIB010000045.1 GCF_014203015.1 Castellaniella defragrans | reverse complement strand
CCCCCTCGGTCACAATAGATGTCCGGTCCTCTGAAAACAGAAGTTGAGGGAGCGATCGGAATGAATTCATGTCCACCTATAGCCAGGAACTCAAGGAACAGGTCGTCAGGAAGATGATGCCGCCGCACAACCAGAGCGTTGCCCATCTGAGCCGTGAAACAGGAATCTCAGGGCCGACCTTGTATGCTTGGAAAAAGCAGTTCCAGACCCGAGGATTTGTTGTGCCTGCCAAACCTTCCGCTCCAGATCGCTGGGATGCCCGCGCCAAGTTGGCTGCGGTGATCCAGACGGCGTCGATGAATGAAGCCGAGCGCTCGGCATACTGTCGGGAACACGGTCTGTATCCCGAGCAGCTCGACGCCTGGAAGACCGCCTTTGAGGCCATGGACGCGACCGGCACGCCGGCGGACAAGGCGCAACTGGCCGCAGAGCGTAAGAAAAGCCGCAAGCTGGAAAAGGAGTTGCTGCGCAAAGAACGCGCACTGGCAGAGGCAGCAGCATTGCTGACCCTGTCAAAAAAAGCCCAGGCCATCTGGGGCAACGGCGAGGACGACTGATCCCTGAGCCGATGAAACAGATGGCCATTACTTTGATCGATGAGGCCGTGGCCCACGGCGCACGGATGCACAAGGCCTGTGCGGTGCTGGGCATCACGGACCGTACGCTGCGGCGTTGGCGTGGTGCTGACACCCTGACGGATCGGCGCAAGGGCGCTGCCCGTCAAGCCAGTGCCCAGGCGCTGAGCGTCCAGGAGAGAGAGCAGATCTTGGCGATCTGCAACAGCGCCGAGCACCAGAGCCTGCCGCCCAGTCAGATCGTGCCACGCCTGGCCGATCAGGGCATTTATATTGCCAGCGAATCGAGCTTCTATCGGGTGCTGCGTGCGCAGGACCAGGTCCATCATCGTGGCCGTGCGGCGACACCCCACGTGCCAGAGAGGCCACAGGCCTGGATGGCGACCGCCCCCGGCCAAGTCTGGTCCTGGGACATTACTTTCTTGCCTGCCGCCGTGCGTGGTGAGTTCTACCGGCTGTACCTGGTGCTCGATGTCTTTAGCCGCATGATCGTGGGCTGGGAAATCTATCACAACGAATCGGCGGAACACGCGGCAGCCTTGATCGGCAAGGCCTGCCTGCGCCACCATATTCGT
>NZ_JACHIB010000044.1 GCF_014203015.1 Castellaniella defragrans | reverse complement strand
GAGGCGATGGCGTCCGAGCCGGTGCGCACCTCGGTCATGGCGCTGCGCAGGTTGCGCGTCATGGTGGCCAGCGCGCTCAGCAGCTGGCCGATCTCGTCGCTGCCGCGGGCGACGACGTCGGCGCTGAGATCGCGGTGCGCCACGGCTTCCGCCAGCTTCACGGCATGCCGCAGCGGATGGGTGACGGACCGCGTCACCCGCCAGGCGAACAGCGGCCCGAGGATCAGGGCCAGCAGCGTGGCCACGGCCAGCACGGTCAGGCCCAGCCGGGTGTCCTGCTCGCTTTCGCCGAACAGGCGGGCGACGACGTTGCTCTGGAACTGGGACAGCTTGTCGATCTCGGCGATGTACTGCGCCGTGATCTTGGGCATTTCCTGGTTGAAGAAGGTATCGGCCTTGGCGTAGTCGCCGTTGTCCAGATCCTTGAAGGCCTGGGTGCGGCCCTGGATGTAGGCCTCGCGGACCCTCATCGCGTTGTCGTACAGCGTCTTGGCCTCGGGGGTGGAGATCATGGTCTCGATCTTCGCCCGGATGTCGGTCGCATTCTGGTCCGAAGTATCCATGCCCTTCTTGAAGACCGCCAGCACGTCCGGATTGGTCAGGTTGGCGGCGGCCAGGGCCTGGTTGGCGTTGACTTCCACCTGGCGGGCCCATTGCAGGATCAGGGCGTTCGCGGTCTGCCGTTCTTCGAGATTGTCGTTGGCCCGCTGGCTGTCGATCATGCGCCAGGCGCCGATGGCCGACATGATGAGCAACAGGATGATGATGAGCCCGAAGCCCAGGGCCAGTCGGGTGCCGATCTTCATATTACGCATGATGTACTCGCGTCATGGCTGGATGTCTCCTGAACCCGCGTTGGCAGCCTTCCGCTGCGGATCGAACGATTGTTTGTGTCCGATTGTACGAAGCTGTTCCGTTTTCAAATCGGCTAACAGCCGCCCGGTGCTGCCACAGTTCGGTCGGAAACGGGCGGAAAGATGCTGCGGGTCAAGAAAATGGCCGGCCTGCGGCCCGCGGTGCGCAGGCCCGGGGCGGTCGGCCCCTGCCCAGGTTTGAGGCTCGTGCTAGAACTCGGTCCATTCCTCGGTGGCGGCCGAGGCCGGAGCGGGCTTGCCGGGCGCGCGCAGGGCCGGCTTCGCGGCCGCGCGCGGCGCGGGCGCATCGGCCGGGGCGTCGTGGCGGGGC
>NZ_JACHIB010000043.1 GCF_014203015.1 Castellaniella defragrans | reverse complement strand
CTAGTGTGGTGTTTTATTAATACGATTATTTATACCCAGCTGTGGCCGCTCTTGCACGCGCGACTTTCGCGAGGATGGCCTCGGCGCTCTTGGTCCAACGAAATGGCTTGGCGCTATAGGCATTATGGGTATCGATAAACTGGCGGATGGCCTCGCGCAACTCCTGCACGCTGCCAAAGGCGCCTCGATACAAGGCTCGGCGCTCAAGGCTTGCGAACCATCGCTCGACGGCGTTCAGCCACGAGGCACTCGTGGGCGTGAAGTGCAACTTCACGCGGGGGTGCTTGGCCAGCCAGGCTTTGACTTCCGCCGTTTTATGCGTGGAACTATTGTCGAGGATGACGTGCAAGTCCAGGGCGGGGTCTGTCGCCTTGTCGATCTGGCGCATGAAGTCGAGGAACTCCTTTGCGCGGTGGCGTGCCGTGATACGCCCCATGACGTTGCCCGTGAGAATGTCGAACGCCGCATAGAGACTCGCTGTGCCGTGGCGCTTGTAGTCATGCGTGCGCCGCTCGACCTGCCCCGGGCGCAACGGCAGCATGGGCTGCGTGCGATCGAGCGCCTGAATCTGCGTCTTCTCATCGACCGAGAGCACGACGGCGTTCTCGGGCGGGGCCATGTACAGGCCCACCACGTCGACGACCTTCTCGGCGAAGTGCGGGTCATTGCTGATCTTGAAGGTCTGCAGCCGATGCGGCTTCAGATCCGCCGCCTGCCAGACCTGACGTACCTGGTAGACGGAGGCCCCGGTGTGCTTAGCCATCAGCCGCAAGCTCCAATGCGTGGCCTCGGCCGGGACGCGCTGTGTGGTGAGCGTGAGGATCTCGTGCACCTTCTGTTCACTGAGCTTGCGGGGCTGCCCGGGACGCGGGAGATCCCTCAACCCCTCAAGCCCCTGTTCCTCGTACCGATTGCGCCACTTGAACACCACAGGTGCCGACAATCCCAGGCGTTCACTCACCTTGGCAGGCGGCATCGCGGCGTCCAGCTCCAGCAGAATTCTGGCGCGCTGGGCCAGCCGTTGGTCAAGCGTGGTCTTACGCAACCATGCTCGCAGCTCGGTGCGATCCGAGTCAGACAAGTGAAATTCTGCCGCCGGCTTGCTCATGGTGGACACTCATCGAAAGAAGCGTCCACCATTTTATTTCAAACTATTGAATAAATAAACAAATTAATGAAACACAACACTAG
>NZ_JACHIB010000042.1 GCF_014203015.1 Castellaniella defragrans | reverse complement strand
GAGCTTCCCGCGGGCGGCGGGCGGCGCATCGGCGTGGCCACGCTCAACAGCCCGCGCACCTTGAACGGCCTGTCGCTGCCCATGTGCCGGCTGCTGGACGACCGCCTGCGGGCCTGGCAGAACGATCCGGCCATCGCGGCCGTCCTGCTCGAAGGCGCAGGCGGCAAGGCCTTCTGCGCCGGCGGCGACCTGCACAGCCTGTACCGCGCCATACTCGAAAACGGCAGCGGCCAGGCCTGGAACAATCTCTACGCCCGGCGCTTCTTCGAGACCGAATACCGGCTCGACTTCCTGATCCACAGCTACCGCAAACCCCTGATCTGCTGGGGCAGCGGCATCGTGATGGGCGGCGGGGTGGGCCTCATGATGGGAGCCAGCCATCGCATCGTGACCGAGACCACGCGCTTCGCCATGCCCGAAATCGCCATCGGCCTGTACCCGGACGTAGGCGGCACCTGGATGCTCAGCCGCCTGCCGCGCGGCATCGGCACATTCCTGGCGCTCACCGGCGCGCAATTGGGCGCGTCGGACTGCATGCGCCTGGGGCTGGCCGACCGGGTCTGCCGATCCACGCGCCTGGAGGACCTGCGGGCCGCCCTGGCGGCCGCCGACTGGAGCGCGGATCCCCAGGCGCATGCGCGCCAGGTGGACCACGTCCTCGACGGCCTCTGCGATTCCGGACCGGCGCAGTCGCCGGGCCCGCTGCAGATCCGTTTCGACGAGATCCGGGCGGCCTGCGACCGCGCGGACTTCGACGAGATCCGCGCCCGGCTCCTGGCCTGGGCCGACCACGAGGATCCCTGGCTCGCGCGCGCCGCCGCGGCCTTCGCCGCCGGCTCGCCCGGATCGGCGCGCCTGGGCTACACGCTGATCGCACGGATGCGTCCCCTGTCGCTCGCCGACGCATTCCGCCAGGAATACGTGGTCTCGCTGCATTGCACGGTCCAGGGGGATTTCCAGGAAGGCATCCGCGCCCTGCTGATCGACAAGGACAAGTCGCCGCAGTGGCTGCCGGCCACGCACGAACAGGCCGACAGCCACTGGGTCGAACGCTTCTTCCGTCCGCCCTGGCCCAAGAGCGAGTCCCATCCGCTGGCGGACCTGGAGGGCTGAGCCGGCGGCCCGCGATCGCGGGCCGCGCGCATCGCCCCCGGCAGCCCGCGCATCCACAACCGCAACCCACGACCGCAACCCACGGCCGCACACCCGCGGGACCGGGCAGCCACAAGAATTCCACGCATCATCACAGGAGACACACATGAGCAGCACCATCGGATTCATCGGACTGGGCCA
>NZ_JACHIB010000041.1 GCF_014203015.1 Castellaniella defragrans | reverse complement strand
CTAGCCTGGATTTTTCACCAAAAGGAATCGGCACATCCCTGAAACCCGCATAAAATCAAGGTGCGAACAAGATTTTGGGGAAAGATGTGCCGATACCAGATCGTACCACCGAACAACTGGACTTTGGGCGGCTTGGACGGCGCCATTTGCAAGCGAATTTCCAGGGTGGCGATCTCAGTTCCGACGGCGGGCTGATGCTGCTGCGAAGAATTGATGCGCGTACCGGCCTGTCGCGCATGGCGGCCAAGGCGCTGACCGAGCGCCGAGCCGCTGGTCGCATCCACCACCGCCTGCGCGATTTGCTGGCCCAGCGCCTGTACGGCCTGTGTTGCGGCTACGAAGACCTGAACGATCACGATACCCTGCGCGCCGATTCTCTGATGCAAACGGCGATCGGGCGGGATCGTCCCCTGGCCAGTTCGCCCACGCTCAGTCGTCTGGAAACGGGTGCGACCCGCGCCGATGCGTGGGCACTGCATGGGGTGCTGGTTGAACACTTCATCGCCAGCTTCGCCACGGCCCCCAAGGAACTGATTCTGGACGCGGATGCCTCGGATATCCCGCTGCACGGCGAGCAGGAGCACAAGCAGTTCCACGCTTACTACGACCACCACTGTTATCTACCGCTGTACGTGTTCTGCGGCCAGTCGATGCTGGCCTGCCTGCTGCGGCCCAGTCGTATTGACGGGGCCAGGCATGCGGCGGCGGTGCTGCGCCTGCTGGTGAACCGGCTGCGCCAGGCATGGCCAAAAGTCAGGATCATCATTCGCGGGGACTCGGGATTCTGCCGTCAGCGATTGATACGCTGGTGTGAACGCAGTGATGTGCAATACATCATCGGCTTGGCTCGCAACAAGCGCCTTCAGGCGCGCGTTGCGCAGGCTGAGGAAGTCCTCAGGCGCGACTACGAGCGCACCGGGCGCAAGCAGCGCCTGGTCAGTGAGTTCTCCTACGCGGCCGGCTCGTGGAACCGCCCCCGGCGGGTGCTGACCCGCCTGGAATACGGCGCCCAGGGCGTGAACCCGCGCTTCGTGGTCACCAATATCCGGGACGGCGATGCCATGCAGCTGTACGAGCAGCTGTACTGCGCTCGGGGCGAAGCCGAGAACCGCATCAAGGAGGCGCAGCTCGATCTGTTCGGCACACGAGCCAGCTGCCATCGCTTCGCCGCCAACCAGTTCCGACTGCTGCTGGCTGCCCTGGCCTATACGCTCATGCAGCGCCTGCGCGAGACGGCGCTACGAGGCACTGAACTGGAGCGTGCCAGCGCCGCGACGATCCGGGTACGTCTACTGAAAATCGGTGCGGCCATCGTGCGCAATACCCGGCGCGTTCGCATCCTGCTGGCCTCGCATCATCCGCTGCGCCATGTCTACGCGCACGCCGCCCGCGCCATGGCTCCGTAACGCTGAAAAAGTGCTGTCCCCGGCACGTTATAACGCAACGGGGGTAGGGGGAATTGCGTCTGCGGCACTGAAAAATTGCTCCACACACCGCTGATCCCTACTGCTTCATCGCCGGGGCAGCCTGCGCACCCAAAAATCGCTTCAGCAGGTTTGCTGAAGAAATCTTCGGGCTAG
>NZ_JACHIB010000040.1 GCF_014203015.1 Castellaniella defragrans | reverse complement strand
CTAGCCCGGAAATTTCGTCAGGCGGGTAAAAAGGAATAGGCGATTCTTGCCCGAGGGCTTATGGTTATTGGTTCTCACGCCAAACAACCAAAAAGAATCGCCTATGCCGAATCGTACCACTGAAGAACTGAACTTTGGACGCCTTGGACGCCGCCATTTGCAGGCGAATTTCCAAGGCGGTGACCTCAGTTCCGACGGCGGGCTGATGCTGCTGCGAAGAATTGATGCGCGCACGGGCCTGTCGCGTATGGCGGCCAAGGCGCTGACGGATCGTCGAGCCGCGGGCCGGGTCCACCACCGCCTGCGCGATCTGCTGGCCCAGCGCCTGTACGGCCTGTGCTGCGGCTACGAAGATCTGAACGATCACGATACGCTGCGTGAGGACCTGCTGATGCAAACAGCCGTCGGACGGGATCGTCCCCTGGCCAGCTCACCCACGCTCAGCCGTCTGGAAACGGGTGCTACCCGCGCCGACGCCTGGGCGCTGCATGGGGTGCTCATCGAACACTTCATCGCCAGCTTCGCCACGCCGCCTGAGGAGCTGATTCTGGATGTGGATGCCTCGGATATCCCGTTGCACGGTGAGCAGGAGCTCAAGCAGTTCCATGCTTATTACGACCATCACTGCTACCTGCCGCTGTACGTGTTCTGCGGCCAGTCGATGCTGGCCTGCCTGCTGCGCCCCAGCCGCATTGACGGGGCCAGGCACGCGGCGGCGGTGCTGCGCTTGTTGGTGAACCGGCTGCGTCAGGCATGGCCCGAGGTCAGGATCATCATCCGTGGGGACTCGGGGTTCTGCCGCCAGCCGCTGATCCGCTGGTGTGAGCGCAGCGGCGTGCAGTACGTCATCGGCCTGGCACGCAATAAACGGCTTCAGGCGCGTGTCGGGCAGGCTGAGGAAATCCTCAAAGGCGATTACGCGCGCACTGGGAAAAAGCAACGTCTGGTCAGCGAGTTTACCTACGCGGCCGGGTCGTGGGATCGGCCCCGGCGCGTGCTGACCCGGCTCGAATACGGCGCCCAGGGCGTGAACCCGCGCTTCGTGGTCACCAACATCCGGGACGGCGATGCCATGCAACTGTACGATCAGCTGTACTGCGCTCGGGGCGAAGCCGAGAACCGCATCAAGGAGGCGCAGCTCGATCTGTTCGGCACACGTGCCAGTTGCCACCGGTTCGCCGCCAACCAGTTCCGGTTGTTGCTGGCGGCCCTGGCCTATACGCTCATGCAGCGCCTGCGCGAGACGGCCCTGCGAGGGACTGAACTGGAGCGTGCCAGCGCCGCCACGATCCGGGTACGCCTGCTGAAGATCGGTGCGGCCATCGTGCGCAATACCCGGCGGGTCCGCATCCTGCTGGCCTCACATCATCCGCTGCGCCATGTCTACGCGCACGCCGCGCGCGCCATGGCCCCGTAGCGCCGAGAAAGTGCTGCCCCGGCACGCTATAAAACAACGGGGGTAGGGGGAATTGCGCCTGCGGCACTGAAAAAACGCTTCCCATGCCGCCGATCCCCGCCGCCGCGTCGCCGGAGCAGCCTGACCACCCGAAAATCACTTCACCAGGCTTGCTGACGAAATGTCCAGGCTAGG
>NZ_JACHIB010000039.1 GCF_014203015.1 Castellaniella defragrans | reverse complement strand
CCCATGCCTTGCGCATGCAGGGCCACGTGGTCGCCCGGCTGCACGGCCACCGCCTCGGTCAGCCCGCCCGTCAGGATCAGCGTGCCCGCCGGGATCGCCTGCCCGCGCCGCCCCAGGTGATCGGCCAGCATCGCCACCGCGTTGGCCGGGTGCCCCAGCACCGCCGCCCCCGCCCCCAGCGCCACCACCTCGCCGTTCTTCTCCAGCACCACCCCCGTCGTGCGCAGGTCCAGCTCGCGCGCATCGCGCATGATTCCGCCCACCACGAACCGGCTCGACGAGCAGTTGTCCGCCACCACGCTCTTCAAGTCGAACTTGAAGTCGCGGTAGCGGCTGTCGATCACCTCGATGCCCGCCAGCACGAAGTCCGTCGCCGCCAGCACCTCGGCAATCGTGCAGCCCGGGCCGGCCAGCGCCGCCTTGGTCACGAACACCAGCTCGGGCTCCACCTTCGGGTGGATCAGCTCCGCATGCCGGCACCGCCCCCCGTCGGGCACCACGAACCCATCGGTCAGAAACCCGAAGATCGGGCTGTCCACCCCCATCTGGCGCATCTTCGCAAACGAGGTCAGCCCCGCCTTCAGCCCCACGATCCGCGCCCCGCGCCCCACCTTGCGCCGCCGGATCGCCTCCTGCACCGCGTAGGCGTCGGCCCAGTTCATCCGCGGATGATCCAGCGTGATCTTGGGCGTGTCGCGCGCCTGCAGCTCGCAGTCCTCCAGGCGCTCGGCCAGCGCCTCGATGGTCGCCGCATCCAGGCTCGGCGCGTCCAGGTCCATCCCGTCCGGGTTCGTCCCGCCCGTGTTCGTTTCGCCCATGTCCGTCCCGCCTCGGTTCATCTCTGTCATCGTCCTTTCTCCTTGCACCGGTCCCGTCTTGCCCGCGTCCGCCCTTCTTTCTTCAGTCTCAGGCGACGAAGCGCACGCCGCAGGCGCCGATGCCCCCGATCGAGACCTGCAGGCTGTCGCCCGCAACGACCGGCGTCATCGCCGCCAGCGCACCGGACAGGACGATCTCGCCCGCCTCCAGCCCCACCCCCAGCGCCCCCAGCGCATTGGCCAGCCACGCCACCGCGTTGGCCGGATGGCCCAGCGCCGCCGCCCCCGCCCCCGTGCCCAGCAGCTCGCCGTTCTTCTCGAACACCATGCCGCAGGTGCGCAGGTCCAGACCGCGCGGGCTGACCAGCCGGTCGCCCAGCACGAACACCCCGCACGAGGCGTTGTCGGCCACCGTGTCCTGGATCCGGATCTTCCAGTCCCGGATGCGCGAATCGACGATCTCGAAGCACACCATCACCGCCTCGGTGGCCGCCAGCACCTCGCTCACCGTCACCCCAGGCCCGCACAGGTCCCTCTTCAGCAAAAAGGCGATCTCGCCCTCGGCCTTGGGCTGGATCAGCCCCGCCATCGAGATCGCCTCGCCCGGGGCGACCGCCATGTCGCTGAGCAGGTAGCCGAAGTCCGGCTGGTAGACCCCCAGCATGTCCATCACCGCCTGGCTGGTCACGCCGATCTTCTTGCCCACCACGCGCGCGCCGGCCGCCAGGCGCCGGCCCACCATGCGCTGCTGCACGCGGTAGGCCTGCTCGACGCTCATGCCCGGGTGGCGGGCGCTCAGCGGCTCGACCATCCGGCGCTCGGCCCAGGCGGTGTAGAGCTCGTCGCCCAGTTCTTCGATCAGCGCGGTTTCCATCTCGTACGGCTCCGTTCGGTCAGCATTGAATTCGG
>NZ_JACHIB010000038.1 GCF_014203015.1 Castellaniella defragrans | reverse complement strand
GGCTACGGCTACCTGAAGGACTACCCGCTGGAACGGCTGGTGCGCGACACGCGCGTGCACCAGATCCTGGAAGGCACCAATGAAATCATGCGCCTAATCGTGGCGCGCCACATCCTCACCCAGGAGGCCGATCTGCGATGAGCGCGTCCCCCCTTGCCGAATCCGCCGGCCAGGCGCCGGTGCTGTTCCAGGAGCTTCCCGCGGGCGGCGGGCGGCGCATCGGCGTGGCCACGCTCAACAGCCCGCGCACCTTGAACGGCCTGTCGCTGCCCATGTGCCGGCTGCTCGACGACCGCCTGCGGGCCTGGGCCGGCGACGACGGCGTCGCCGCCGTGGTCCTCAAGGGCGCGGGCGGCAAGGCCTTCTGCGCCGGCGGCGACCTGCACAGCCTGTACCGCGCCATGCTCGAAAGCCCGGCGAGCGACGCCTGGGCCAACGTGCCGGCGCGCGAGTTCTTCGAGACCGAATACCGGCTGGACCACCTCATCCACCGCTACCCCAAGCCCGTGCTGTGCTGGGCCGACGGCATCGTGATGGGCGGCGGCGTGGGACTGATGCTGGGCGCCAGCCACCGCATCGTCACCGGCGCGACGCGCTTCGCCATGCCGGAAGTCACCATCGGCCTGTATCCCGACGTGGCCGGCACCTGGATGCTCAGCCGCCTGCCGCGCGGCATCGGCGCCTTCCTCGCCTTCACCGGCGCCCAGCTGGGCGCGGCCGACTGCCTGCACTATGGCCTGGCCGACCGGGTCTGCGAGGCCGGCGAGCCCGACGCCCTGCTGGCCGCGCTGGCGGCCACGGACTGGACGGCCGATCCGGCCTGCCACGCCGCCCAGGTCGATGCCGCGCTGGACGCCTGCCAGACACCGGCGCCCGAGCCCGGGCCGCTGCAGCGCCACGCCGACGCCATCCGGCTGGCCTGCGGCCGCGCCGATTTCCTGGAGATCGCCGCCGCCATCGCCGCCTGGAAGGACCACCCCGATCCCTGGCTGGCGCGCGCGGCCGCCACCTTCCTGGCAGGCTCGCCCGGTTCGGCCCGCCTCAGCCACACGCTGCTGGCGCGCGCCCGGCACCAGTCCCTGGCGGAAACCTTCCGCATGGAATTCGCGGCTTCGCTGCATTGCTGCGCCGAGCCGGACTTCCGCGAGGGCATCCGCGCGCTGCTGATCGACAAGGACAAGTCCCCGCGCTGGAACCCGGCCACGCATGAGCAGGCCACGGCGGACTGGGCGCGGCGCTTCCTGGTCCCGCCGGTCCCCGAGGGCGAGCCGCATCCGCTGGCGGACCTGGGGCCCTGAGCCGGCGGCCGCGATCGCGGGCCGCGCGGGCGGCGCGCATCGCCCCCGGCAGCCCGCGCGTCCACGACCGCAACCCACGGCCGCAACCCACGACCGCAACCCACGACCGCACACCCGCGGGACCGGGCAGCCACAAGAATTCCACGCATCATCACAGGAGACACACATGAGCAGCACCATCGGATTCATCGGACTGGGCCACATGGGCGGCCCGATGGCACAGAACCTGGTCAAGGCCGGCCACCGGCTCCAGGTCTTCGACCTGGTCCCCCAGGCCGTCCAGGGCCTGGTCCAGGCGGGCGCCACGGCCGCGGCCTCGGCGGCCGCAGCCGTGGCCGGGGCCGACGTGGTCGTCACCATGCTGCCGGCCAGCCGCCACGTCGAGGGCCTGTACCTGGGCGAGGACGGCCTGCTCACGGCCATCGCCCCGCGCGCACTGGTGCTCGAATGCAGCACCATCGCCCCCGAATCGGCCCGCAA
>NZ_JACHIB010000037.1 GCF_014203015.1 Castellaniella defragrans | reverse complement strand
TGAAATTGAGGCCTTGTTGCCGTGGAATACCCATGACCAGGATTTAGCCATGAATCTGGCTGCCTCGGAATAATGGGGTAGATGCACCGCTTACGTTGTCGCGACCTAATCACGGGAGATTTCATGATTGGTATAGCCGTAAATCCATCCAGATCTGCGGCGGCTGCACTCGGCGCGGCATTGCTCTTTGGCGCAAGTACCCCCTTTGCCAAGCAACTCGTAGGCGACATGCCGCCCGTGCTGCTTGCGGGCCTGCTGTATCTAGGAAGCGGGGTTGGCTTGGGAGTGTTTCGCTTCCTCAGGGAGCGAAACATTGGGATGCCGCACCTGAGCGGCCGCGAATGGGTCTGGCTGCTCGGGGCCATCGTCAGTGGCGGTATTCTGGGTCCGGTGCTTCTGATGGTGGGCTTGAGCCATACTTCGGCTTCTCAGGCTTCACTGCTCCTGAACCTGGAGGCCGTGCTCACAGCTGTCCTGGCCTGGGTGGTGTTCCGTGAACACGCGAATCAGCGGATCGTCATCGGCATGGCTCTCATCGTGGTGGGCGGCGTTCTTCTGACGCTCCCGCAAAATGGAACCCTCGCCTCCACTGGCGGCATGTCCGGCAATCTCGCCGTCGCTGCGGCCTGCCTGTGCTGGGCGCTGGACAACAACCTGACTCGCAAAGTGTCTGCAACGGACGCAGTATTCCTAGCCAGCACGAAAGGCCTGGTCGCAGGCATCACTAACACGGGAATTGCGCTGGCGCTAGGCTATTCCCTGCCAACGTGGTCGTTGACCGTTGAGTCCATGGCGGTCGGCCTCGCCGGTTACGGTGTGAGCCTCGTGCTCTTCGTGGTGGCGCTGCGCGGGCTAGGTTCGGCGCGAACGGGCGCCTATTTCTCGACGGCCCCTTTCATGGGAGCCGCCATCGCCATCCTGGCCTACGGCGAATCGACCTCGGCCGCATTCTGGGCCGCTGCTGGCCTGATGGTGGCGGGCGTCTGGCTTCATCTTACCGAGCGTCACGACCACTCGCATACGCACGAGCCGCTGCTGCACAGCCACTCTCATGTACACGACGAACATCACCAGCATCAACACGATTTCCTGTGGAATGGCACCGAGCCCCACACTCACCCGCACCAGCACGAGGCCATCACACACAGCCACCCGCATTACCCGGACATTCATCATCAGCACCGACATAGCTCGTAAGTTGGCCATGCTGCGTTTCAGCTTGATTGATCTCAGATGCGTAATGCCGGAATTGCTCCTGAGAGCGTGATAATGCCCAAGATCACGAAAATAACAGTCGCAACCGAATGTACCAGATTCATTGGTATCCAGTGGCCAGCTTGCTGCCCACGAATACCACGAACACGTCAACAACCAGCATGCCTACAGGTCGCGGTAGGGACAGAGGTTACCCCCTGCCCCTACCGCGACCTGCCTACAATGGTGCCGATGACGACCAGTAGGGGCTGTGCATAGCGCACTACCGTCGCCACGGTGGTGATCTGTATCTTGTCACCCATTTTGGCTAGCGCGACAACTCCGGGGGGCGACGAGGAGCGGTTCCATTGAGGCATTCAGGTGTAAGCACCCGGCCAACCCGTCTTGAGCCTTGCAAGGGTCTTCCGATAGTGTCCACCATTTTTAGGTGGACACCATGTCGACGACAGAATTAGCCCTCACACGCCCGCGACGGTCTTATCCGAAGGAGATGAAGGCCCAGATTGTGGCCCAGTGCCGTCAACCCGGTGTGTCAGTCGCAGGCGTAGCGCTGTCGCACGGCATCAACGCCAACCTGGTGCGCAAGTGGATTCGGCAGGCCGATCGACAGCCCGCACCGGCGTTTGTGCCGATCATGCCCGCTGGTGTACCTGGCGCAGGCCGTCATATCGAGATTCATCTGGCGCGCGGCGCTGTAATCGGCCCTGAATTATAAATAATTCATTGATTTTATTGTAAAATAAAGCCACTCCAGACTATCAAATCCCCCAAAAACAGCCCGCTGGGGCTCATTTTCTGGGAGATTGCCCCGAAAC
>NZ_JACHIB010000036.1 GCF_014203015.1 Castellaniella defragrans | reverse complement strand
TGTCAGGCGACATGACAAACTGACCCCCTGGCGACATGGAGAACTGACCCCTTCATGATCACATCAGGAGGGATCATCCATGCAAGAAGCCGAGTACAACCAACCCCTTGTTCAGTCACGGGGGGAACCGATGCAAAGCCCAGAGGATGTCGTCGCCATCGGTCGGCTCAAGGCCTGCGGCTGGGGAACCAAGCGTATCGCCGCCGAATTGGGGATCAGTAGGAACACCGTCAAGCGCTATCTGCGCCAGGGCGGTTGGGCACCGTACGCAAGCCCGCAGCGCATGCGGGCACTCGACGGCGTGGCGCCGTGGCTGCGCGAGCGCTTCATGGCCCATGCAGGCAACGCCGCTGTCGTGCAGCAGGAGCTGCGCAGCGAGCATGGCATCACGGTGAGCTTACGCACGGTGGAGCGGGCCTGTGCCCCGTGGCGCCGGGAGCTGGCCGCCTGCGCTCAGGCCACCGTGCGCTTCGAGACGCCGCCGGGCCAGCAGATGCAGATCGACTTTGGCAGCCGTAAGGCCCAGATCGCTGGTGCGGAAGTCGGCGTGCAGCTATTTGTTGCGACGCTGGGCCACAGCCGTCGCATCTTTGTGCAGGCCTTCCCGCACCAGCACCAGTCGGCCTGGTTTGCTGGGATCGAGGCGGCGCTGCAGCACTTTGGGGGTGTTCCCCGCCAGGTCCTGGTCGATAACGCGCGGGCGCTAGTCGAGCACCACGACGCGGCCAGCCGCGAGGTGGTCTTCAATGACCGGTTCCGCGCGCTGGCGCATCACTGGGGGTTCCGGCCCGTGGCCTGCGCCCCCTATCGGCCGCGCACTAAGGGCAAGGACGAGAGGAGCGTGGGCTACGTCAAGCGCAACGCCATGGCGGGCCACACCTTCGAGTCCTGGGCGCACCTGCAAGCCCACTTGGACTGGTGGATGCGCGAGGTGGCCGATCAGCGGGTGCACGGCACCACGGGCGAGATCCCCGCAGAGCGCTTCCGTCTCGAGCGCCTGCACCTGATGCCGCTGGCGGATCGGCCGCCCTTCGAGCAGACGCGCAGTCTGTCGCGACGCGTCGCGCGCGACGCCACCGTCGAGGTCGACACCAATCGCTACAGCGTGCCGTGGCGCCTGGCGGGGCGCCTGGTACAGGTTCATATCGCGGGCTGCGAGCTGCGCGTGCTCGATGACGGGCGCGAGGTCGCTTGCCACCCCGAGCTTGCCGGGCGGCGCCAGACGCGCTGCCTGCCCGAGCACCTGCAGGGCATCGTTGGCTACCGAGCCCCGGGGCAGCCCTCAAGGTCCACGGCACCCGGCGATCAGGTGCAGGGACCCATTCCCGTCGTGCCACAGGCACTGCTGCAGCGCGACCTCTCGGTCTACGAGGCGATCACCGGCGGAGGCTGGCAATGATCATCCAGGATCCAGACCGGCTCGACGCCATGCTTGGGCGCCTGAAGCTCACGGCGATCCGCGAACGGCTCGATACCCTGCTCGATGAGGCGGCGCGCCAGGAGCTGAGCCTGCGCGAGGCGCTTGCCTACCTGTGCGCGCAGGAGGTGGCCCGCAAGGAGGACCGCCGCATCCAGATGGGGCTGTCGATTGCCCGCTTCCCGTTCGTGCGCACCCTGGACGGGTTCGACTTCAGTGCCCAGCCCGCTGTAGACCCCGCGCAGATCAGGGAGCTTGCCTGCGGGCGGTGGATTGCCAACGGCGATGCGCTGCTGCTGCTTGGGCCGCCCGGGGTGGGCAAGAGCCACCTGGCCGTCGCCCTGGGGCGTGAAGCCGTTCGGGCGGGCTACTCGACGCTGTTCACCACGGCCACGGCGCTGATCACGCAACTGGTGAGTGCACATGCCGCGGGCAGCCTGGAGGAACGCCTGCGTCACTTCGCCAAGCCCAAGCTGCTGATCATCGATGAGCTGGGCTACCTGCCCCTGGAGCCGGGGGCGGCAAACCTGTTCTTCCAGCTTGTCTCGCGGCGCTATGAACGGGGCAGCCTGCTGGTGACCAGCAACCGCGCCGTGAGCGAATGGGGCGAGGTCTTCGGCGACGCCGTGGTGGCTACCGCCATCCTCGATCGGTTGCTGCATCACAGCCATGTCCTCACCATCCGGGGCGACAGCTACCGGCTGCGTACAAAGCGTAAGGCAGGGCTCATCAAACCCAGTTCTGCTGCCATCGGGCAGCCGTTCGTTCAACCGTAGGGGGGGTCAGTTTTAGGTGTCGCCAGGGGGTCAATTCCTGGTGTCGCTTGACA
>NZ_JACHIB010000035.1 GCF_014203015.1 Castellaniella defragrans | reverse complement strand
GTAAGCGCTCCATCTCCTCCATAATTGTTCGCTCTCGGGCCTTCCGGCATCGTATCGGTGTTGAACAAATACCGGAGAATCGAGAATGTCAGATGGAAAGGAAAGGGATCAGGCTTACTGGGAATCTCATCTGGAGTCGATCACCCGCGAAGGGATCGGCACCAAGGCTTACGCCCAACGTGAGGGTATTGCCGTCTGCAGCCTGTATTATTGGCGCCGACGTCTGAAGGCTCAGTGCCATGGGCCGCAGTTGCCGACCCAGAGCGCGAATGCCACGGCCGCACGGTTGTTCGTGCCTGTGAGCATGGACGCCGGCAGCGTCCCGGTCAACCGCTATATCCTGTCGCTGGGCTGCGACCTGCGCCTGGAGCTACCCGGGCTGCCCAGCCCACAGTGGCTGGCCCAGGTCAGTCAGGCGCTGCAAGGGCAGGCGCGCTGATGCACCCGGGCGCTTCAATCGGGCAAGTCTACCTGTGCTGCCTGCCCGTGGACTTCAGAAAGCAGATCGACGGCTTGGCGGCGCTGGTGGAAAGCGAACTGGAGCTGAACCTGTTTGGCGATGCGCTGTTCGTGTTCGCCAATCGGCAACGCAGCCGGATGAAGATTCTTTACTGGCATCGAAACGGCTTTTGCCTATGGCAAAAGCGGCTGGAGAAAGCACGTTTTGCGTGGCCGGCGCCGGGCTCTGGCCCCACTGTAACGCTCACGCCCAAGGAGCTGGAGTGGCTGCTGGAGGGCTTCGATCTATGGGCAAATTATCCTCACAAAACTCTGAAATATCAATCAGTTATGTAATATTTTGAGGTATAATGTCGCATGTCTGAACGCCATGCGATTCCCCTCCTATCGAACGTCGAAACGGCGCCCCAACCGGGGGGGTTGCCGACCACCATCGAGGCCTTCCACCTGGCCTTACAGGCCGAACGCGAAAAGGTGTTGGCTGAACTGCGGCCTACGCTTGAGCGCGAAATCACCGAACACGTCACGGCACAAATCGAACGCACCGTGGCCGCACAAGTCGAAGCGCATCGCCAGGCCCTTGAGGCGAGCTTCGATCAACGGGTCGCCGCTGGCGTTGCACAAAAGGTTCAGGAAATCCTTGAGCAGTGGCGCCTGAGCCGCCACCGGATGTTCGGCCCCAGTAGCGAGTCACATCAAGGCGAACTGTTTAACGAAGTCGAAGCCCTGGCTGACCAGGCCGCCGGCACTGAAGACGAGCACGAAGGGGAACCAGCGCCTGTACAAGACAAGGCCCGCCCCAAACGCGGCCACCGCCGTGCATTGCCGCCGGAACTGCCGCGCGTTGAGCTCGTGATTGATGTACCCGAAGATGAGCGCCAGTGCCCTTGCGGCACACCTATGGTGCGCATCGGCGAAGACGTGAGTGAACAACTGGACATCGTGCCGATGCAGATCCGTGTCATCCGCACGGTGAGGCCGCGCTACGCCTGCCCCAAGGGCGACCAGGCTCCGGTGCAGCCACCGGCACCGGCGCAGATCCTGCCGCGCAGCAACTTCAGCGCCGGCTTCCTGGCGATGATGGCGGTGGTGAAATACGTGGACGGCCTGCCGCTGGCGCGCTTTGAAAAGGTCTTGGCTCGCCACCAGGTCGAGGTGCCGCGCCAGAGCATGGCGCGGGCCATGATCAAGCTTGCCCAGGCCTTGCAGCCGCTGCACAATCTGGCGCGCGACACCTTGTTGGAGGCGCCGGTCATCTACATGGACGAAACCACGGTGCAGGTCTTGAAAGAACCGGGGCGAAGTCCGACGGCAAAAAGTTATATGTGGGTGCAGCGCGGGGGGCCGCCGGGGCGTACGGCGGTGCTGTTCGATTACGACAAGAGCCGTTCGGGGAAGGTACCGTTGCGTCTGCTGGAGGGCTGGCAGGGCTACCTGATGACGGACGGCTACGAAGGCTATGCGCCGGTGGCCCGCTTGCCCGGTGTGGAGCACCTGGCGTGTGCAGCGCACGCGCGGCGAAAGTTCGTCGAGGCCAAACGCTCCAGCCCCAATGGCAAGAGCGCCCGCGCCGACTACGCGCTGGATCTGTTTGCCCGGCTTTACCGTATCGAGGCCAAGGTGAAAGACGCGAGCGATGCGCAGCGCTTCGAGGCGCGCCAGACGCACAGCTTGCCGATCCTGCAGAAATTGCGCGCCTGGCTGGATGAGACCTTGCCGCTGGTCACCCCCAGGAGCAAGCTGGGTGAGGCGCTGGGGTATTTGTGCAAAGTGTGGCCGCGCCTGATCCGTTACACCGAACGCGGCGACCTGCCCATCGACAACAACCTTCTGGAAGGCGGGGCGATCAAGCCGTTTGTGATCGGACGAAAGGGGTGGCTGTTCAGTGACACCCCCGCCGGGGCGCATGCCAGTGCGGTGCTGTACTCGTTGCTGCAGACGGCAAAGGCCAATGATCGCGAACCCTATGCGTGGCTGCGCTTCGTGCTGGAACGCCTGCCGCTGGCAAGAACGGTCGATGAAATTGAGGCCTTGTTGCCGTGGAATACCCATGACCAGGATTTAGCCATGAATCTGGCTGCCTCGGAATAATGGGGTAGATGCACCGCTTACG
>NZ_JACHIB010000034.1 GCF_014203015.1 Castellaniella defragrans | reverse complement strand
CCAGTTCTGCTGCCATCGGGCAGCCGTTCGTTCAACCGTAGGGGGGGTCAGTTTTAGGTGTCGCCAGGGGGTCAATTCCTGGTGTCGCTTGACAACTGCGGCCTGCTCGGTGCAATGTTCGGCGACGGCACGGTACCCGTCCGAACA
This sequence comes from Castellaniella defragrans, assembly GCF_014203015.1. Classification (GTDB taxonomy): domain Bacteria; phylum Pseudomonadota; class Gammaproteobacteria; order Burkholderiales; family Burkholderiaceae_B; genus Castellaniella; species Castellaniella defragrans. Next base: position 4,453 of record NZ_JACHIB010000034.1, on the reverse strand, counting down.
GCCCGCACGCTCTGGCCGGGCTGGACGCAGAAGAACTTGCACGACCTTAAAGGGAATCCACATGGACCACCATCACACACACCGTCATGACCCACATCCAAGCCACGACAGAGACGGGGACATGGTCGAACCCGTGGATCTCCCCGCAGGCACAATCTACACCTGCCCCATGCATCCGGAGGTCCAGCAGGATCACCCCGGCCATTGCCCGAAGTGCGGCATGGCGCTCGAACCCGTCATCCCGCTGGATACCGAAGACCACAGCGAGCTCGCTGCGTTCGAGCAGCGCTTCTGGTGGACGCTGCCGCTGACGCTCATCATCACTCTGTTTGCCATGGCGGGCCACCGGCTCGCCTGGTTCGACATGGCTACGCAGAGCTGGATCGAGCTCGTGCTGTCGCTGCCGGTGATGTTTTGGGCGGGCCGGACGTTCTTCGAACGCGGCTGGCATTCGGTTGTACACCGCAGCCCCAACATGTGGACGCTCATCAGCCTGGGCACGGGTGCGGCCTTCGTCTACAGCGTGGTCGCGACGCTCGCGCCCGAAGTGTTCCCGCAATCTTTCGTCTCTATGGGGCGCGTCGCCGTGTACTTCGAAGCGGCCGTCGTCATCATTTCGCTGACCCTGCTGGGGCAGATGCTGGAGTTGAAGGCGCGGTCTCAGACCTCCGCCGCCATCAAGGCCCTGCTGGGTCTCGCCCCCAAGACCGCGCGCCGCATCAATGCCGATGGCAGCGAAGAGGACGTGCCGCTCAACCATGTGCATGTAGGCGATTTGCTGCGCGTACGCCCGGGTGAAAAGGTTCCCACAGACGGCGTTGTCACCGAGGGGCAAAGCGCCGTGGACGAATCCATGCTCACCGGCGAGCCATTGCCCGTCACCAAGCGCGTGGGTGATGCACTCATCGGTGCCACGCTCAACACCAGCGGCGCGCTGGTGATGCGCTCCGAGAAAGTGGGTGCGGCCACGATGCTCTCGCAGATCGTGCAGATGGTCACTTCTGCGCAGCGATCCAAGGCGCCGATGCAGCGCATGGCCGATGTCGTGGCCGGCAAATTCGTGCTCACCGTGGTGGCGATCGCCCTGGCCACCCTGCTCGCCTGGGGGTTCTTCGGGCCTGGGCCGCGATGGGTATTCGGGCTCATCAACGGTGTAGCGGTACTCATCATCGCCTGCCCGTGTGCGCTGGGGCTCGCGACGCCCATGTCCGTCATGGTGGCCACCGGGCGCGCAGCAACACAGGGCGTGCTGTTTCGCGATGCGGGCGCCATTGAAAAGATGCGTGAGGTGGACACCCTCATCGTGGACAAGACCGGCACCCTCACGGAGGGCAAGCCCGCCTTCGATACAGTCATCCCGGCACCCGGTTTCACGTCCGATGAGGTACTGCGCCTCGCAGCTAGCCTGGATCAGGGCAGTGAGCACCCGTTGTCCGACGCCATCGTGACGGCCGCGCGGGCTCAGGGTCTACAGCTTTCGGCGGCGGAAGGTTTCGAATCCGGTAGCGGCATTGGGGTGCGCGGCGTAGTCAGTGGCAAACGGCTGGCGTTGGGCAACACCGCCCTGATGGACCAGGAGAACACCGACGTCACGGCGTTGCGAAAAGAGGCCGAGTGGCTGCGCAGCGAAGGCGCGAGCATTATGTACTTGGCAGTGGATGATCATGCTGCCGGCATTCTGGCGGTCACCGACCCCATCAAACCCAGTACACACGAAGCCATCGAAGCCCTGCACCAAAGAGGCCTGCGCATCGTCATGGCAACAGGCGACGGCCTGACCACAGCCCAGTCCGTTGCTGGCAAGCTGGGGATCGACGAGGTGCACGGCGAGGTCAAGCCGGCAGACAAGCTGGCGTTGGTGGAGAATCTGCAGCGGGAAGGCTACGTCGTTGCCATGGCGGGCGATGGCATCAATGACGCACCAGCGCTTGCGCGGGCCGATGTGGGCATCGCCATGGGCACCGGCACAGATGTTGCCATGAACAGCGGCCAGATCACTCTCATCAAAGGCGACCTGCGAGGTATCCTGGCCGCACGCCAGATCTCCTCAGACACCGTACACAATATGCGGCAGAACCTGCTGTTTGCCTTCGTATACAACGGGATCGGTGTCCCCATCGCCGCCGGTGTCCTCTACCCGATCACGGGCTGGCTGCTCTCGCCCATGATTGCGGCGCTTGCCATGAGCTTGAGTTCGGCCTCGGTCATCTTCAATGCCCTGCGACTGAGAAGCGCAAGGTAGCCTGTTCCGCATGCGCACGACAGCTCGTGAGCGTTATATCATCATGCCCAAGGGGAAGAAAGGCCTGACACCGTTCACAAGAGCACAGATCAGAACTCCCACCGACAAGATCAGGCATAAATGACAAGTCCAACAAACGAGTCACGCCAAGTTACCCGCACGCGAGGAACCCCAGCCGAAGTCTTCGGTGCCTTTCTCAAATTGGGTCTAACCTCTTTTGGCGGCCCGATTGCGCATCTGGGCTACTTTCGCTCGGAATTCGTCGAGCGCCGCCGATGGCTGGACGACCACAGTTATTCTGACCTGGTCGCTCTATGCCAGTTTCTCCCGGGGCCTGCCAGCAGCCAAGTCGGCATGGCGCTCGGACTGGGGCGCGCCGGGTGGTTTGGAATACTGGCGGCCTGGGTGGGCTTCACACTGCCATCGGCCATTGTCCTGATCTTGTTTGCACTCGGCATCTCCCAGTATCAGGATCTGGCGCAATCCAGCTGGGTGCATGGGCTCAAGGTCGTTGCGGTGGCCATCGTGGCGCAGGCAGTGTGGGGCATGGCGAAGTCCTTGTGTCCGGACTGTCCGCGCGCTGCCCTGGCGATTCTGGCGGCGTTGCTGACACTGATCCTGCCGTCGGCTACAGGACAGATCGCCGCCATCATGGCGGCGGGACTGCTCGGCTGGTGGGGGCTGAAAATCTCGCGCCCGGCTGGCGACCAGTCACATGCCTACCCGATCTCACGAAGGATCGGAGCGGCGGCCCTGACCCTATACGCCACACTACTCATTGGCCTGCCTTTATGGGCAACGGTCACTGGATCCTCAATAGCAGCCCTGCTGGAAGGTGTCTATCGCGCCGGTGCACTGGTCTTCGGCGGTGGCCATGTGGTGTTGCCGCTCTTACAGACCACTGTGGTGCCCAGCGGCATCGTCGATAACGCTGACTTTCTCGCGGGCTATGGCGCGGCGCAAGCTGTCCCCGGTCCACTATTCACATTCGCAGCCTACCTGGGTGCGGTGGCTCACGGGCCACTGCACGGCTGGGTTGGCGGCCTGATTCTACTTGGCACCATTTTCCTACCCGCGTTCCTCATGCTCGTCGGCGCACTGCCGTTTTGGGAAAATCTGCACCATCGCACAGGCATCCAGACGGCGATGGCCGGTATTAATGCAGGCGTGGTCGGCATCCTATTGTCTGCCCTTTATGATCCCGTATGGACCAGCGCCATTCATGGGCGGATGGATTTCGGCTTAGCGTTGGCAGCGTTCGGATTACTGGTCTACGGACGCATTCCCCCTGTACTCGTCGTCATAGTCACTGCAGCAGGCAGTCAATTTCTGGCGATCTGAGCTTACTCGGGTGCCAGCCCCCGCCATGTTGAAGATCAACCTTAAGGAACATAACCATGGACAGCCGTAAGCACTGGGACCACATCTATGCCACCCGCTCCGTGCGAGACGTGAGCTGGTATCAACCACATGCTGACCAATCGCTGGCACTGATCAAACGCATCGCCTCCGGACGGCCAAGCCGTGTGATTGATGTGGGCGCAGGGGCCTCTACACTGGTCGATGACCTGCTGGCACAACGCCATTTCGAGGTCACCGTGCTGGATCTGTCCGATACAGCATTAGAAGCCGCACGCCAACGATTGGGTGTCCAGTCAGCACAGGTGCAATGGCTGGTTGGTGATATCACGGAAGCGACCCTTCCAGCCGATACCTACGATATCTGGCACGATCGAGCCGTCTTTCACTTCCTCACCGAGCCGGCGCAACGAACGGCCTACGTGGCCCAAGTACGCCACGCGCTGCGGCCAGGAGGACACGTCATCGTCGCAGCCTTCGGCCCCGACGGCCCCCTCCAGTGCAGTGGCCTGCCGGTGATGCGTTACAGCCCTGACGCACTGCACAGCGAATTCGGAGATGCTTTCGAACTCGTGGAACACGCAACTGAAGCTCACCACACACCAGGCGGCACGATTCAACAGTTCGTGTACTGCTACTGCATCATGCACTGAGATTGCCCGAACGAACGAGATCGAGTTAAAAAAGCTCTATGCGAACCCGGAAGAACACCGCTCTGATCGGTTAACGTGGATGGCAGGGCAACGCGTGTTGTCGCGTAAGCGCTCCATCTCCTCCATAATTGTTCGCTCTCGGGCCTTCCGGCATCGTATCGGTGTTGAACAAATACCGGAGAATCGAGAATGTCAGATG
>NZ_JACHIB010000033.1:4070-5360 GCF_014203015.1 Castellaniella defragrans | reverse complement strand
GACGCGACGGGCTGCATTGTAGCAGACTCGGGGCGCCTTGCACTGGGGTTGCGTTGTTTCGTTCAATTGTGTCGGCTACACACACACGATCACTACGTTCCGTTGCGGTACTCCGCAAGGTTATAGGATCAAGCCGCACGGGCAATTAGTACTGGTTAGCTGCACGCGTTACCGCGCTTCCACACCCAGCCTATCAACGTCCTGGTCTCGGACGACCCTTCAGGGGGGTCAAGCCCCCGGGATACCTAATCTTCAGACGAGTTTCCCGCTTAGATGCCTTCAGCGGTTATCTCTTCCGTACATAGCTACTCGGCAATGCCATTGGCATGACAACCGATACACCAGTGGTACGTCCACTCCGGTCCTCTCGTACTAGGAGCAGGCTCCGTCAAGTATCCAACGCCCACGGCAGATAGGGACCAAACTGTCTCACGACGTTTTAAACCCAGCTCACGTACCTCTTTAAATGGCGAACAGCCATACCCTTGGGACCGGCTACAGCCCCAGGATGAGATGAGCCGACATCGAGGTGCCAAACACCGCCGTCGATATGAACTCTTGGGCGGTATCAGCCTGTTATCCCCAGAGTACCTTTTATCCGTTGAGCGATGGCCCTTCCATACAGAACCACCGGATCACTATGACCTGCTTTCGCACCTGTTCGACTTGTCAGTCTCACAGTCAAGCACGCTTATGCCATTGCACTATCAGCACGATTTCCGACCGTACCTAGCGTACCTTCGTACTCCTCCGTTACACTTTAGGAGGAGACCGCCCCAGTCAAACTGCCCACCATGCACTGTCCCCGACCCGGATAACGGGCCAAGGTTAGAACCGCAAACAGACCAGGGTGGTATTTCAAGGTTGGCTCCACCGAATCTAGCGACTCGGTTTCAACGCCTCCCACCTATCCTACACAGGCCGGTTCACAATCCAATGCAAAGCTACAGTAAAGGTTCATGGGGTCTTTCCGTCTAGCCGCGGGTAGATTGCATCATCACAAACATTTCAACTTCGCTGAGTCTCAGGAGGAGACAGTGTGGCCATCGTTACGCCATTCGTGCAGGTCGGAACTTACCCGACAAGGAATTTCGCTACCTTAGGACCGTTATAGTTACGGCCGCCGTTTACCGGGGCTTCGATCAAGAGCTTGCACCCCATCACTTAACCTTCCGGCACCGGGCAGGCGTCACACCCTATACGTCGACTTTCGTCTTTGCAGAGTGCTGTGTTTTTAATAAACAGTCGCAGCCACCGATTCTCTGCGGCCCCTTCATGCTCCAGGCGCAA
>NZ_JACHIB010000033.1:0-3974 GCF_014203015.1 Castellaniella defragrans | reverse complement strand
CAAGCCTGTCACACTACAAGGGCATACCTTCTCCCGAAGTTACGGTATCAATTTGCCGAGTTCCTTCTCCTGAGTTCTCTCAAGCGCCTTGGAATATTCATCCCGTCCACCTGTGTCGGTTTGCGGTACGGTCTCGTGAGACTGAAGCTTAGAGGCTTTTCCTGGGACAACTTCCAATCAGTCCAGGAACCGAAGTTCCTGTCCAGCCACACCCTTGAATTACGCGCCCGGATTTACCTAAGCGCCTTCTTCGATGCAGCAACGGGGACATCCAACACCCCGATGACCTTCTGCCATCCGTCCCCCCATCGCATCTCACGACGGTGCTGGAATATTAACCAGCTTCCCATCAGCTACGCATCTCTGCCTCGCCTTAGGGGCCGACTCACCCTGCGCCGATGAACGTTGCGCAGGAAACCTTGGACTTACGGCGAGGGGGCTTTTCACCCCCTTTATCGCTACTCATGTCAGCATTCGCACTTCTGATACCTCCAGCAGCCTTTACAAGCCACCTTCGCAGGCTTACAGAACGCTCTCCTACCGCGTGCACTTGCGTGCACACCCGCAGCTTCGGTAACTGGCTTAGCCCCGTTACATCTTCCGCGCAGGACGACTCGATCAGTGAGCTATTACGCTTTCTTTAAAGGATGGCTGCTTCTAAGCCAACCTCCTGACTGTCTATGCCTTCCCACTTCGTTTCCCACTTAGCCCGTTTTAGGGACCTTAGCTGGCGGTCTGGGTTGTTTCCCTCTTGAGTCCGGACGTTAGCACCCGGTGCTCTGTCTCCCACACTGTACTTGCCGGTATTCGGAGTTTGCCATAGGTTGGTAAGTCGCCATGACCCCCTAGCTATAACAGTGCTCTACCCCCGGCAGTAATCATGTGAGGCACTACCTAAATAGTTTTCGGAGAGAACCAGCTATCTCCAGGCTTGTTTAGCCTTTCACCCCTATCCACAGCTCATCCCCTAACTTTTCAACGTTAGTGGGTTCGGTCCTCCAGCACGTGTTACCGTGCCTTCAACCTGGCCATGGATAGATCGCCTGGTTTCGGGTCTACACCCAGCGACTGAATCGCCCTGTTCGGACTCGCTTTCGCTACGCCTTCCCTATCCGGTTAAGCTTGCCACTGAATGTAAGTCGCTGACCCATTATACAAAAGGTACGCAGTCACCCCTCAAGGAGGCTCCTACTGTTTGTATGCATACGGTTTCAGGATCTATTTCACTCCCCTTCCGGGGTTCTTTTCGCCTTTCCCTCACGGTACTGGTTCACTATCGGTCGATCACGAGTATTTAGCCTTGGAGGATGGTCCCCCCATCTTCAGACAGGATTTCACGTGTCCCGCCCTACTTATCTGACGCCTAGTCCCACACATTCGATTTCGTCTACAGGGCTATCACCATGCTGCGGCCGGCCTTTCCAGACCGTTCGACTATCGACTGTGCTAACTCGTCAAGGCTGCTCCGGTTTCGCTCGCCGCTACTGCCGGAATCTCGGTTGATTTCTTTTCCTCGAGCTACTGAGATGTTTCAGTTCACCCGGTTCGCCTCGTTACCCTATGTATTCAGATAACGATACTCCATCGCTGGAGTGGGTTTCCCCATTCGGACATCTGCGGATCAAAGCTTGTTTGCCAGCTCCCCGCAGCTTTTCGCAGGCTACAACGTCCTTCTTCGCCTGTGATCGCCAAGGCATCCACCATATGCACTTATTCGCTTGATCCTATAACTTTGCAGATTACAGGAACTGAGTTTCGCGTGTTTGTGCCGTTCAATTCCATCAAGGCTCGTCAAGCATCATCCCTTGCGGAACGACCCTGACTGAATCTTAAGAACTTTTGAACAATTGATTTTGCAATCACAACCCGTAAATTACCCTTCACGACAATCAAGTCGATCATGATATTTACATTGTTGTGCTTCTTCCAGATTGTTAAAGAACATGGTACTTCACCGATCGGCACCTCTCGATGCCGGTTCAGTCAGCAGCACCCTGGGCTCTCGCCCAAGACGCTCTTGACTGAAAATCCTGCGTGTCCACAAAAACCCACCGCACAAATCGCTGGTGGAGGATGACGGGATCGAACCGACGACCCCCTGCTTGCAAAGCAGGTGCTCTCCCAGCTGAGCTAATCCCCCAGAACCCGTCGCCCGAGCACGCCCCGACAACGAACCGTGGTGGGTCAAGATGGATTCGAACCATCGACCCCCGCCTTATCAAGACGGTGCTCTAACCGACTGAGCTACTGACCCCTTGAGTCTGCTTTTCATGCAGGCCTGGACTTCAGACCATGTACCAAACAGCCGATAAGCGTGAGCGCTTCAACAACAGGCTTTGCTGTGAGCTCTTAAAGGAGGTGATCCAGCCGCACCTTCCGATACGGCTACCTTGTTACGACTTCACCCCAGTCATGAATCTCACCGTGGTAAGCGCCCCCCTTGCGGTTAGGCTACCTACTTCTGGTGAAACCCACTCCCATGGTGTGACGGGCGGTGTGTACAAGACCCGGGAACGTATTCACCGCGACATGCTGATCCGCGATTACTAGCGATTCCGACTTCACGCAGTCGAGTTGCAGACTGCGATCCGGACTACGATCGGGTTTCTGAGATTGGCTCCGCCTCGCGGCTTGGCAACCCTCTGTCCCGACCATTGTATGACGTGTGAAGCCCTACCCATAAGGGCCATGAGGACTTGACGTCATCCCCACCTTCCTCCGGTTTGTCACCGGCAGTCCCATTAGAGTGCCCAACTGAATGTAGCAACTAATGGCAAGGGTTGCGCTCGTTGCGGGACTTAACCCAACATCTCACGACACGAGCTGACGACAGCCATGCAGCACCTGTGTTCCGGTTCTCTTGCGAGCACTCCCAAATCTCTTCGGGATTCCAGACATGTCAAGGGTAGGTAAGGTTTTTCGCGTTGCATCGAATTAATCCACATCATCCACCGCTTGTGCGGGTCCCCGTCAATTCCTTTGAGTTTTAATCTTGCGACCGTACTCCCCAGGCGGTCAACTTCACGCGTTGGCTGCGCTACTAAGGTTAATAAACCCCAACAGCTAGTTGACATCGTTTAGGGCGTGGACTACCAGGGTATCTAATCCTGTTTGCTCCCCACGCTTTCGTGCATGAGCGTCAGTATCATCCCAGGGGGCTGCCTTCGCCATCGGTATTCCTCCACATCTCTACGCATTTCACTGCTACACGTGGAATTCTACCCCCCTCTGACGTACTCTAGCCCGGTAGTTAAAAGTGCAGTTCCAAGGTTAAGCCCTGGGATTTCACACCTTTCTTTCCGAACCGCCTGCGCACGCTTTACGCCCAGTAATTCCGATTAACGCTTGCACCCTACGTATTACCGCGGCTGCTGGCACGTAGTTAGCCGGTGCTTATTCTGCAGGTACCGTCATTAGCACAGGTTATTAGCCCGCGCCGTTTCTTCCCTGCCAAAAGTGCTTTACAACCCGAAGGCCTTCATCGCACACGCGGGATGGCTGGATCAGGGTTGCCCCCATTGTCCAAAATTCCCCACTGCTGCCTCCCGTAGGAGTCTGGGCCGTGTCTCAGTCCCAGTGTGGCTGGTCGTCCTCTCAAACCAGCTACGGATCGTCGCCTTGGTAGGCCTTTACCCCACCAACCAGCTAATCCGATATCGGCCGCTCCAATAGTGAGAGGTCTTGCGATCCCCCCCTTTCCCCCGTAGGGCGTATGCGGTATTAGCCACGCTTTCGCGTAGTTATCCCCCGCTACTGGGCACGTTCCGATACATTACTCACCCGTTCGCCACTCGCCACCAAAGAGCAAGCTCTTCGTGCTGCCGTTCGACTTGCATGTGTAAAGCATCCCGCTAGCGTTCAATCTGAGCCAGGATCAAACTCTTCAGTTCAATTCCTGTAATCGTATTTCCTCAACCATCGAGATGGTCGGTTCATACGTCGCTATGCTCAAAGAAAGACGAAGTCTGGTTAAT
>NZ_JACHIB010000032.1 GCF_014203015.1 Castellaniella defragrans | reverse complement strand
ATGGAGAACGCCCCGGCCTCCAAGGGCTACGCCGGCGGCTTCGGCGTGGACCTGATGCTCAAGGACCTGGGGCTGGCGGCCGAGGCATCCATGCACGCACGCGCGACCACGCCGCTGGGCGAACTGGCGCGCAACCTGTACGCGCTGCACAGCGCCCAGGGCCACGGCACGCTGGATTTTTCCAGCATCCTGAAGCTCTACCACCAGCCGCGCTGAAAAACGGGCGGGCTCGTCCCGCCCGGAGGGTTTTCAGCCGTGACGGATATCTCCCTCGCCGCTTGCAGGCGGCTCGGGTTCTCCGGCCCGGATCAGTCCGCAAGGACTGATGTGGGTCCGAACGCATTCAGCACGGCGCCGTCGGGCGAACCCGCCGCGTAGCGCATCGCCGGCCAGTCCGACAGCGTGATCTCGGCGGCCACGTGCAGCAGGCCCTGGTGGACCGCCGACTCGATCACGCGTCCCACGGGCCGGCCCGCCGCGTCGCCGGCGGCGTACAGGTCGGATCCCGGGGGCAGGGCGGGGGCGTCCGGCGCCCAGGGCGCCGTGCCATAAGCCAGGCGGCGCTTGACCGTGCCGCGGTAGTGGCTGCGGGCGATGACTTCCTGGCCGGGGTAGCAGCCCTTGGCGAAATCGATGGTGCCGTTCAGGTCCATGTCGAGGGACGCGGGCAGGAACTGGTCCTGCGAGGCGGCCCGGATCCAGGGCCAGCCGCCGGCCAGCCGCGCCGCGGTCCAGGCGTCGCCCGCGCCCGCGGCGGCGGTCGGCCTATCCGCCGCGCCCGGCCCGGATGACCCGGACAATCCAGACGTTGCGCCCGGCCCGGACGGCCCGGCCGATTCGGACGTGTCCGAGGGTGCGATGCGCCAGGCGGCGGGCCGCGCCGCCTGCGACATGGGCGCCACGATCCAGTCGGCGCCGTCGATCGAGGCCCGGGTCCAGGGCGGCGCCCCATGCAGGCTGGCCGGCACGGCCCCGGCGCCCAGGGCGCCCCCGATGTGCACCGCCGCGTCCGGATCGATCACGACGCGGGCGCGCAGCACGAACATGCGCAGCCGCTTGATCAGGCTGTCCGCCAGGTCGCGCGAGACCATCCAGGCCAGGCCGCCGTCCTGCGCGCGCCACAGCACGCCGTTGGCCAGCAGGCGGCCCTGGGGCGTGCAGTACGCGGCCGGCGCCGCCTGGCCGGCGCCCAGGCCGGTGACGCCGTGCGTGAGCTGCCCGTGCAGGAACGATGCGGCGTCGGGGCCCTGGACGCGCACCAGCGCGCATTCGGGCAAGGGTTGAAATCCGTCGGTGGCAAGACCTTCCATGGGTGAATCCGTGAATATTGCAGGCAATCGATCTGCGCCCATGATAGCGCGGGCGCGCGACGGGCCGGCGCGCGGCCGGGTTCCGCACAGGGATATGCCATGCAGCGGTCATCGCAGAATGAGCGTACGATTTTTTCCGTTTTCCGGGACCGACCCCATTCAAGAATGATTCAAGAATCATTCAAAGCCGTTCAAAGCCGTTCAAAGCCATAGTATTCAATATTTCTTATGAATCGTCTAAGATGATTTGAATTTATTTATTTATAACCCCTGCTTAGAATGGCAGCCGTGTCCCTTGCGAACCCGGCCCAGACGATGCCTCCCATTTCCGCCATTCCCCAGCCCCTTCCGTCCACCGGCCGCCTCGGCGCCGTCCGCTCGCACACGGAGGGCGGCGCGCGCACCCCTTCGGTCTGGTATGGCCTGCTGCTCGCCGGCGGCCTGGGCCTGGCGGCCTGGGGGCTGGGCACGCGTTTTCCGCTGATCGGCGGCCCCGTGTTCGGCATCCTGCTGGGCATGGCCTGGCGCAATCTGCTGGGCCTGTCCCCGCTCTTCACGCCCGGCGTGGTCTTCGGCAGCCGCCAGGTGCTGAAATGGTCCATCATCGGCCTGGGCTTCGGCCTGAGCCTCGGCCAGGTCGTGAAGACCGGGGCCTCGTCCCTGGCCGTGACCCTGGTCACCCTGTCCGCCGCCTTCCTGGCCGCCTGGCTGCTGGGGCGCTGGCTGAAGCTGGGCGGGCACCTGAGCACCCTGATCGGCGTAGGCACGGCGATCTGCGGCGGCTCGGCCATCGCGGCGGTGGCGCCCATCATCCGGCCCGACGACCACGAGACGGCGCTGTCGATCTCGACCATCTTCCTCTTCAACGTCGCCGCGGTCCTGCTGTTTCCGCCCCTGGGCCACTGGATGGGGCTGAGCGACGCCGGCTTCGGCCTGTGGGCCGGGACCGCCATCAACGACACGTCCTCGGTGGTGGCGGCCGGCTACAGCTACGGCACGGCGGCGGGGGACATCGCCACCATCGTCAAGCTGACCCGCGCCACACTCATCATCCCGGTCTGCATCGCCATCGCCTTCTGGACGGCGTGGCGCAACCAGCACTCGGAAACCCGGCTGCCGCTGGCCGCGATCTTTCCCTGGTTCATCCTCTGGTTCCTGGCGGCCTCGGCCACCCGCAGCCTGGGCCTGATCCCCGCGGCGCTGCTCGAACCGCTGCACCTGCTCTCGCAATTCCTCATCATCCTGGCGCTCACCGCGATCGGCCTGTCTTCCGACCTGCGCCGCATGGCCGTGGCGGGCGTCCGCCCGCTGCTGCTCGGCCTGGGCGTGTGGACGGCCGTGTCGCTCAGCAGCCTGGGCGTGCAGCTGCTGCTGGGCAGCCTCTGAACCCGAACGCCGCGAGTCCCGCCGGCCGCCCGCCGGCGTGCAAGCGCCGGCCGGCCAGCCGACGTTCCAGTTAAACTGGCAGGCATGAAAAATTACCCCCACGTCGCGTCCTGTGGGCTTGCCGTCCACCGCGCCGCCTGCATTCGTCCCGGGACGGTCCGGCGATGAAAAAGGCCCTGCGCGCATTCCTCTGGCTGCTGATCCTCGGCCTGACGGCCGCGGCGGTCGCCATCGCGGCGGCGGCCTGGTGGGGCTGGAAGCGCCCCGTGCCCATGCGGGCGCCGGTGGTGGATTATCTGATCGACGCCGGCAGCACGCCGCGCCAGATCGCCCTGGCCATGCGCGACGCGGGCATCGAGATCCAGCCCGAGGCCTTCGTCTGGCTGGCGCGCCTGAGCGGCCGCGACACGTGGCTCAAGGCGGGCGCCTACGAAGCCCGCCAGGGCGACACCCCCTGGCTGTTGCTGGAGCGCATGGCCAACGGCGACATGACCCAGGCGCGCCTGACCTTCCCGGAAGGCTGGACCTTCGCCCAGATGCGCGCGGCGCTGGACGCCGACCCGCAGATCCGCCACGACACGCTCGGCATGGACGACCGGACCCTGCTGCGACGCCTGGGACTGGAGGCCGACGCGCCCGAAGGGCTGTTCCACCCCGACACCTACGTGTTCGCGCCGGGCAGCTCCGATCTGGACATCCTGCGCCGCGCCGCCCAGGCCGGCCGCCAGACGCTGGAGCGCGCCTGGGCCGGGCGCGACCGCGACCTGCCGCTGGAGACGCCCTACCAGGCCCTGATCCTGGCCTCCATCGTGGAAAAGGAAACCGGCCACGGCGCCGACCGGGCGCGCATCGCCGGCGTGTTCGTCAACCGCCTGCGCATCGGCATGCCGCTGCAGACCGATCCCACCGTCATCTACGGCCTGGGCGCCGGCTACCAGGGGCGCCTGCGCAAGAAGGATCTGGAGCGCGACACCCCCTGGAACACCTACACCCGCGCTGGCCTGCCGCCCACGCCCATCGCCAGCCCGGGCAAGGCCGCCCTGGAAGCGGCCCTGCATCCGGAGCGGCATAATTACCTGTATTTCGTGTCGCGGGGCGATGGCACCAGCGAATTTTCCACCGACCTGGCGGGGCACAACCGCGCCGTCGGCAAATACATCCTCAAGCGATAGCCCATGACCCGGAGCGCCTGCTTCATCACGCTCGAAGGCCTGGACGGGGCCGGCAAGAGCACGCACATCCCCTGGATCGAGGAACGGCTGCGCCGGGCCGGCGTGGACCTGCTGTCCACCCGCGAGCCGGGCGGCACGCCCCTGGGGGAAATCCTGCGCGAACTGCTGCTGCACCGTCCCATGGACCTGCGCACCGAGACCCTGCTGATGTTCGCCGCCCGCAACGAGCACTGGCGCACGCGCATCCTGCCGGCGCTGGAACGCGGCCAGTGGGTGCTGTGCGACCGCTACACCGACGCCTCCTTCGCCTACCAGGGCGGCGGCCGCGCCCTGGGGGCGGAGCCGGTGCGCATCCTGGAGGACTGGGTGCAGCAGGGCAGGGAGCCCGACTGCACCCTGCTGTTCGACGTGCCGCTGGAGACCGCCCGCGAGCGCCTGTCGCAGGGGCGCGCGCACAGCGACCGCTTCGAGCGCGAGGACGCCGCCTTCTTCGAGCGCACCCGCCAGGCCTATCACGCCCGGGCGGCGGCCGATCCGGGCCGCTTCCGCGTGATCGACGCCCGCCGGGGCATCGCGGAGATCCGCGCCGAACTGGACGGCATCCTGGAGGAACTGCTGCGCGCGCGCGGCTACGCGCCCGTTTCCGCCGCCTCCGCGCCCGCGGCCGCATCCGGCACGTCCCCGGGGAGCCCGGCATGAGCGGCATGGCCGACAAGGCCGGCGCGGCGGCGCCCGGGGCCCCGCTGCAGGGCGGCGCGGCCGCCCCGGCCGGGGGGGCGGAGTCCTTCACGGATTTCCTGCCCTGGCAGCAGGCGCCGGCGCGCCGCTGGCTGGCTTCGCGCGAACGTTTCGCCCACGCCTGGCTGATCCACGGCCGGCCCGGCTGCGGCCAGATGGAATTCGCCCTGGCCGGGGCCGCCAGCCTGCTGTGCGAGTCGCCCCGGGACGGCCTGGCCTGCGGCGCCTGCCAGGCCTGCCGCTGGGTGCTGGCCGGCAACCATCCCGACCTGCGCCGCATCCGGCCCGACGCCCAGGCGGTGCGCGAAGGCGCGCTGGACGTCGCCGAGGACGCGAAGAAGCAGCCTTCGCGCGAGATCCGCATCGAGCAGATCCGCAGCCTGCTGCCCTGGTTCAACACCGCCACCCACCGGGGAGGCTGGCGCGTCGCCCTGCTGTACCCGGCCGAAGCCCTGAACACCATCGCGGCCAACGCCCTGCTGAAGATCCTGGAAGAGCCGCCCGAACACACCGTGTTCCTGCTGTCGGCCCAGGCGCCCGACCGCCTGCTGCCGACGCTGGTGTCGCGCTGCCGGCGCCTGCCCCTGGCGGTGCCGCCCGCCGCCGAGTCCCTGGCCTGGCTGCAGGCGCGGGGCGTGAAGGACGCCGCCGCCCGGCTGGCCGCCGCCGGCGGCGCGCCGCTGCTGGCGCTGGAGCAGGCGCGGGACGGCCGGCCCGTGAAGCCGGACTGGCTGGAACTTTTCCTGGACCAGGCGAGCCGGGGCGGCGACGGCGCCGCGCTGGCCGACGCGCTGCAGGCCGGCGAGCCGGCCGACTGGGTGGACGGCTTCCAGCGCCTGTGGCTGGACCTGAGCCTGGGCGTGCACGGCCTGCCGCCGCGCTATCATCCCGCAGAGGCGGCGCGGATCGCCGCCATCGCCGGCCGCCTGGACCCGGCGGCCCTGGCCCGCGCGGCCGACTGGCTGGGCGAACAGCGGCGCCTGGCGCGGCATGCCCTCAACCCCAAGCTGCTGGCCGATCACGCCGCCCGCCATCTGCTGCAGTCGGTGCGGCCCGCGCGCGCTCCCGGCCGCGCCGATCCCGGGGCCGGCGCGTAGGCCGGGGCCCGGCCCGAACACACGCAGTCCCCAAGACACCCACGTTTTGCCATCATGTACATCGATTCCCACTGCCATCTGAACTTTCCCGCCCTGCAGGACCAACTGCCCGACGTGCTGGAGCGCATGCGGACGGCCGGCGTGGGCCACGCCCTGGTCGTCAGCGTCAACCTGCGCGACTGGCCCGGCCTGATGGCGCTGGTGGAGCGGCATCCCTTCCTGCGGGCCTCGGTGGGCGTGCACCCGGACAACGACCCCGAGGACGACGACGGCATCGAGCCGACCCTGGACGACCTGGTCAGCCGCGCCGCCCATCCCAGGGTCGTCGCCATCGGCGAGACCGGCCTCGACTACTACCGCCAGGGCGAACCGCTGGAATGGCAGCGCGAACGCTTCCGCACCCACATCCGCGCGGCGCACGAGACCGGGCTGCCGCTGATCATCCACACCCGCGCCGCCGCCGAGGACACCCTGCGCCTGATGCGCGAGGAACGCGCGCCGGGCGGGGTCATGCACTGCTTCACCGAATCCTGGGAGGTCGCGCAGGCGGCCCTGGACCTGGGGTTCCACATTTCCCTGTCCGGCATCGTCACCTTCAAGAACGCCGTCCAGATCCAGGACGTCGCGCGCAGGGTTCCCCTGGACCGCCTGCTGATCGAGACCGATTCCCCCTACCTGGCCCCCGTGCCCTACCGGGGCAAGCTGAACGATCCTTCCCGGGTGATCCACGTGGCCGAAAAAATCGCCGAACTGCGCGGCGTGCCCGTCGCCGAGATCGAGCGGGCGAGCGCCGAGAACTACTGGCGGCTGTTCGACAAGGCCGCCGCGCCCGCCTGAACCCTTCGCTGCCGGCCCGCCGCCCCGGCCGGTTTTCATTCCCCTCGACGGAGGTCTTCCGCCATGTCCCTGTCCACTCCCGCTCGATCCGGCGCACGGCGCCGCCGCCGGCCGTCCGCCCCGGCCCTGGTCCTGGCGCTGGCCGTGGCGCTGGGCGCCGGCCTGCCGCCCGCGGCCCTTGCCCAGCAGGCGCCGACGGCCGACTGGTGGTCGGCCATCCGCCGCGACGACGTGTCCGCCGTCCAGGGCATGCTGCTGCGCTACACCGACCCGAATGCGCTCAACGCCCTGGGCAACCCGGCGCTGACCCAGGCGGTGCGCGACCAGTCCTGGAAGGTGTTCGACGCCCTGCGCGCCGCGCCCGACGTGCGGATCGACGAACCCAACGCCCGCGACGAGACCGCGCTGATGTACCTGTGCATCCTGGGCCAGACCGAGCGGGCCCGGGCGCTGATCGCCGCGGGCGCGCAGGTCAACCGCCTGGGATGGACGCCGCTGCACTATGCCGCCTCCAAGGCGCAGGTCGATACGGCCCGCATGCTGATCGAGCACGGGGCCATCGTCAACGCTCCCGGCCCGGACGGGACCACGCCGCTGATGATGGCCGCCCTGTCGGGCAAGGCGGAAATGGTCCGCCTGCTGCTGGCGCACGGCGCCGACCCGACCATGTTCAACACCGCCCGCGAGACCGCGGCGGACTGGGCGCGCAAGCGCAACCACCAGTCCCTGGCCGCCGCCCTGGACGACGTCGCCGCCCGCACGGCGCGCAGCAGGCAGGGCGGGGCCGCCGCCGCGGCGCAGGCCGGAGAGGGCGAAGCCGCGCAAGGGCCCGCACCCGCGGGGCCGGACGCCACGCCGTCGGCGCCGGCGGCCAAGGCGGGCGCGGGGGACGAATCCTCGTTCTCGCGCTATTTCGACCTGGACCGCTTCGAGGATACGCCGCAGGGCCGCTGAGCAAGCGGCACCGAGCAAGCGGCACCGACCGGGCGCACGGGGCCGCGCGCCGCGGGTCCGCCGGCGCGGCGATCGCGGTCCGCAGCCCGTCCTGCAGCCCGCTCCGCAACCGCTAGCCTGGATTTTTCACCAAAAGGAATCGGCACATCCCTGAAACCCGCATAAAATCAAGGTGCGAACAAGATTTTGGGGAAAGATGTGCCGATA
>NZ_JACHIB010000031.1 GCF_014203015.1 Castellaniella defragrans | reverse complement strand
ATGAGCCCCAGCGGGCTGTTTTTGGGGGATTTGATAGTCTGGAGTGGCTTTATTTTACAATAAAATCAATGAGTTATTTATAATTCAGGGCCGATTACCTGAACGTGGGCCTTTCGCATACCGACCATCCGACGCTCGCCCCCAAGCAGGAGGCCGCGACCGTGGCGTCCTTGATGCTGACTGCGGCCTTCTAGGGCTCCGCGCTTCACCCCGCGCCACGATCCAGGCCGCAAACCTGGATCGTGGCGCGATTCGCCTTCGGGCGGCGGCCTGGATCAGAATCAGGCTCGTGAAGAAATATCATGATGAAAATGGCATGATTCACTTTCTTCCGGCAATCTGACATTGAGAAACAAGTCAAGGGCCATCACACACTCAGCGGGGACCTTCTCGATGGAGAAAATCGAAACAAGGCAGTCTCTCGACATGTTTGACCCCTATGTTTTTGAAACATCGGTCATGCGGCTCGGACCGCTGCGCGTTGCCAAAGGGAGATACCCCGCATCCCGGATGGCGCAACGGCAAGTGACCGCGCCAACCTTGTCTTTCATCCTCGGAAAAACACGGGCCAGCACCCATATTCACCTCGATGGCGCTCAACCCACTGAACTCACCGGCCAGTTCGGGCTGGTGCACTTCATCCGCAAAGGCACCCGGGCCGCTTCCCACTGGAACGACACGATCGATGCAATGACCGTGACCTTTGACACCGAAACCCTCGAATTCTGCGGCCGGCGGTTTTCACTGGACTCGATCCCCCGATCCACCCTTTTCTTCGACCCCGTCGCCTGCGCCGTCGCGACGGACATCGCGCACGACCCGGGGTCAGGCATGCAAAGCGCGCTCGGCTACCTGCTGCACCGGGTGCTGCGCGAAGTCGAAAGCCGGAAGGCCAAGGAATCGGACTGCATCCGGCGGGCCGAACAGATCGCGCGGGACATCACCCGCAATCTGCCCAACCTCTACGTCAACGGCAGGTTCGTCTACGACGATGCGTTCGCGGAACAGGGCCTGCGCCGAGCGTTCCTCGACCGGTTCGGCTGCACGCCCCATGCCTTCGCGCTGCGGGCCAAGGTCGATTCCGCCAAGCTCCTGCTGCGCGAAACCGACCTCGGCCTCGCGGACATCGCGGGCGCGCTCGGTTTCAGCGACCAGAGCCATTTCGCGCGGGTCTTCAAGGACGCCACCGCGATGACCCCCAGGGCGTTCCGGATCCGCCCCATCCGCCTGCCGTCCTGATGCGGTCGGGCCCGCTGGTGGCCAGCCGCCCGGCCGGCACACCCCAAAAAGAAAAAAATCCGGGTCCGCGCAAAGCGCGGAACCCGGCAATCGCCCGCTGGACCGGGCACGGATGATACGGTCAGGCCTTGACGCCGAGATAGCGTTCGATGATCTCACCGTTTTCGTGCAGGTCCTTGGGCGTACCCTCGTACACCACATGGCCGTTGTTGACGATGTAGGCGCGGTCGGCGAGCGACAGCGCGGCACGTACGTTCTGTTCCACGATCACGATGGTCTGGCCGGCGTCCGCCAGTTGGCGGCACACGGAGATCAGATCGCGCACGATCAGCGGGGCGAGGCCCTCGAAGGGCTCGTCCAGCAGGATGATGTCGGCGTTGCGGATCATGGCCCGCGCGATCGCCAGCATCTGCTGCTCGCCTCCGGAGAGCTGCTTGCCGCGGTTGCGCTTGCGTTCGGCCAGGCGCGGGAAGGTCGCGTAGATCTCGTCCAGGGTGCGCGGCTTGGGCGCCGTCATGGCCGCGAGCTGCAGGTTTTCCTGCACCGAGATCGAGCCGAACACGCGGCGTTCCTCGGGCACCAGCTGAATGCCCAGCGCCGCGCGGCTGTAGGGCGGCAGGTGCTGGATCTCCACGCCGCGGTGGCGGATCGCCCCGGACTTCACGTCCACCATGCCCATCAGGGATTTCATCGTGGTGCTCTTGCCGGCCCCGTTGCGCCCCAGCAGGGCCACGACCTCGTGCTCCTCGATCCGCATCGAGACGTCGAAGAGGATGTGCGAATCACCGTAATAGCTGTTGATCTTGTCGACTTCAAGCAGACTCATCGTCCATCCCTCCAAGGTAGGCCGCCTGGACCGAAGGATCCCTGCGGATCTCGTCCGGCGTGCCCTCGGTCAGTTTGCGGCCTTCGTACAGTACCGTGATGCGTTCGGCCAGCTCGAACATCGCGTCCATGTCGTGCTCGACGATCACCATGCTGCGGCCCTGGCGGATCGACTTGAGCAGCGACACCACCAGCACCCGCTCCTCGGGTCCGAGGCCGGCCAGGGGTTCGTCGAACAGCAGCACGTTGGCGCCCGTGGCCAGCGCCAGGCCGATTTCCAGGCGGCGCTTCTCGCCGTAGGACATTTCGGAGACCTGCGTGTCGGCATGGTGGGTGAGGTCCACCAGGGCGATGGCCGCATTGACCTGGGAATCCAGCTGGTCGGAATGCAGGCCGCTCAGCAGGTCGCCGCGGAAGCGCCCGCGCAGCCGCGCCAGGACCGGGATCATGACGTTCTGGCGCACGGTCAGGTGCTCGAAGAGCTGGTTGATCTGGTAGCTCTTGCTCATGCCCAGCTGGCAGACCGAGGTCACGCCGATGCCGGTGATTTCCTGGCCGCGGAAGAAGACCTTGCCCGTGGTCGTCGGCAGCTCGCCCGCCAGCATGGCGAAGAAGGTGGACTTGCCGGCGCCGTTGGGGCCGATCACGCCGTGCAGCTCGCCCTCGCGCAGGGTGAAGTCGATGTCGGAGTTGGCCTTCAGGCCGCCGTAGTGCTTGCTGACGCCGCGCGCCTCCAGCACCGGCGCGCCGGGGCGGGTGGTGGCCAGGGGCGGCACGATGTCCAGGGCGCCGGCCACCCGCGTGCCGGCCGCGTCGTCGATGTCCGACGGCAGGCTGCTGCGGCGGCGGAACAGGCTGATCAGCGCGCCCGCCACCCCGTGGCGGAACACCGTCACCAGCACGACGAAGACGATGCCCAGGATCAGTTTCCAGTAGGGCCCCAGGCTGCCGACCTGCTGCAGGCCTTCATACAGGTAGAGCCAGATGGTGGCGCCCAGCAGCGGACCCAGCAGCGTACCGGCCCCGCCCATCACGGTCTGGATGACCAGCTGGGCCGAGGTGTCCAGCGCGAAGGCGTCGGGCGGCATGTAGGACTGGAACAGGCCCAGCAGGCCGCCGGCCAGCCCGCCGTACGCGGCGGCGACCACGAAGACGATCAGCTTGTAGGTCTGGATCGAGTGCCCCAGCGCCGTGGCGCGCTTGGGATTGCCCTGGATGGCCTTGAGCACGGCGCCGAACGGCGAGCGCACGATGCGGCGGGCGATCAGGTATCCCAGGAAGAAGATCACCGCCACGAACCAGTACATGGACCAGCCGCTGGAGATGTGGATGTTGATGAAGCCCAGGGACAGTTCCGGCGGCGGCACGCCGGCGATGCCGTTCTCGCCCCCGGTGTAGTCCTTGAAGACCGAGTTCTCCATGAAGTAGAACATCTCGCCGAAGGCCAGCGTGCTCATGGCGAAGTAGATGCCGGTGCGCCGCAGGGTGAGATAGCCGATGATCAGGCCCATGACGGCGGCCGCCACCGTGCCGATGACCAGCGCCAGCAGCATGTTGGGCACCACCCCGTCGGTCAGCAGATACGCCGTGACGAAGCCGCCCGTGCCGTAGAAGGCCGCCTGGCCGAAGGACAGCAGGCCGGTGTAGCCGAACAGCAGGTCGAAGCCCAGCCCGAACAGGCCCCAGATCAGGATGCGGGTGAGCAGGTCCGGGCTCATGCCCAGGGCCGGCAGGACGAAAGGAGCCACCAGCAGGCCCGCCCCCACCAGCATTTCCGGAAGTTGTCTGCGCATGGCGCCTCCCGTGTTGTGCGCGACCGGCCGCCGCGTCGCGGTCCCGGCGTTGTCGGCGGTCGCCGTTGTCGATTGAGCCGAGTTCATTCACGTCCCTCCTGTCCCATGAGGCCCTGCGGGCGGAAGATCAGCACCAGCGCCATGGCGATGAACAGCATCACGTCGGAATACTGCGGATTGATCATGGCGGTCAGGCTGAGGATTTCACCCGCGATGATGCCGCCGATGATCGCCCCGGGGAACGAGCCCACCCCGCCGATCACCACCACCACGAAGGATTCGACCAGATAGCGGAATCCCATGTCCGGCGTCAGGGCGACGATGGGCGAATTGATCACCCCGGCGAAGCCGGCGGCCATGGCGCCGATGCCGAACACCAGCAGGAAGGTGCGCTTGACGTTGATGCCCAGCGCGTTGACCATCTGCGCGTCCTCGATGCCGGCGCGCACGATCAGCCCCAGGCTGGTGCGGTACAGCACGAAATACAGCAGCAGCAGCGTGGCCGCCGCGATGCCCAGGGTTTCCAGGCGGTACAGCGGATAGATCAGGGAGCCCAGGTGGGCGATCCCCTGGCCCCATTCGGGCGGCGTGACCGACAGGCTGACGCCGCCGTAGAGGCCGCGCACGATTTCCACCAGGATGATGCTGATGCCGAAGGTGACCAGGATCTGGTCCTCGGGCGGCCGGCTGTAGTACTTGCGCATCAGGCCGCGTTCCATGATCAGCCCGCAGGCCAGCGCGACGGCCGCGCCCCCGGCGACCGCCAGCACGAAGGAGTCCGTCAGGCCATAGACCGTGTACCCCGCGTAGCCCCCCACGACGAACAGGGCGCCGTGGGCGAAATTG
The DNA here is from genome assembly GCF_014203015.1 of Castellaniella defragrans. Taxonomy (GTDB): domain Bacteria; phylum Pseudomonadota; class Gammaproteobacteria; order Burkholderiales; family Burkholderiaceae_B; genus Castellaniella; species Castellaniella defragrans. The sequence goes on along the minus strand of NZ_JACHIB010000031.1, from coordinate 4,297 downwards.
ATGACACCGAGCGTGCCGTAGATGATGGTCAGGCCGGTACTGATGAGCGCCAGCAACAGGCCGGTGGCCAGCCCGTTGAACAGCTGCGAGAGAAACAAAGACATGCTCGGCATCGAGTTGCCTCCTGTGAGAGTCCCGGAACGCGTTTCCGGCCATTCCCCGGAAGCGGGGAAACGGCCGGAAACCCCCGCTTAGGCGTAATCGCCCATCTTGCAGCCCAGCAGACCCAGCGGAGGCAGGACGTCCTTGCCGCTGACGACCTGGACGACCTCGAAGAAGTCCTCCGGATTCTTCATGTCGGCAGGCTTCTTGCCGCGCAGGATCGGGAAGTCGACGATGCCCTGGTGGTCCTCGGGGCGGAACGTGACCTTGCCCACCGGACTGTCGCGCAGTTCGCCGGCCTCCAGGGCCTTGACCACGTCGATCGGATAGAGGCTCTTGGCGCGTTCCACGGCGTCCGCCCACAGGACCAGGGCCAGATAGGCGTACATGGCCGAATCCCGCGGCTTGCTGCCGAACTTCTTCTCGTAGGCCTCGACGAAGTCCTTGGCGACCGGGTTGTGGTCCTCCAGGGTCCACCAGAAGCCCTGGGCGGCGTAGACGCCCTGCATGACGTCGGCGCCGACTTCCTTTTCCAGGTAGGCGGACATGTAGGGGATGACGATCTTCATCTTGTCGAGCAGGCCGAACTGCTTGGCCTGCTTGATGGCGTTGGCGGCGTCCGCGCCGTAGGCCACCACCACCAGGACGTTGGCGTCCGTGTTGGCGATGTTGATGAGGTAGGAGCTGTAGTCCTTGGCGCCCAGCGGGTGGACCTGGTTGGTGACCGTCTTCCAGCCCTCCTTCTCGGTGAATTCCTTCATCGACTGGGTGGTGGTGTGGCCGTAGGTGTAGTCCGGCGTCAGGTAGGCGGCCTTGCGGTCCTTGCCGAGTTCCTTGGCGACCACGGGCGCGATGGCCTTGCAGGCCATGTAGGCGAAATAGCACAGGCGGAAGCCGTAGCGCTGGCAGTCCACGCCGGTCGTTTCGTTGGAGCCGGAGATGGCCGTGAAGTACGGCGTGTGCTCGCGGTTGCAGACCTTCTGCAGGGCGATGGCCACCGCGCTGCTGGTGCTGCCGGCGATCATCATGGCCTTGTTGTCGTGGATGAAGCGGGTGGCCGCCTGCACGCCGGTGTTGGGCTTGGTTTCGGCGTCGGCCGATCCCAGCACCAGCTTCTTGCCCAGCACGCCCTTCTTGATGAGCGGAGAGATCTTCTGGACCTGGGGCGCCCCGGCGTTGATCTGCTCGGCGGCCAGCTCGTAGCCGTTCTTCTGCTCCGCGCCCTGGGCCGAATAGGGGCCGGTCAGGTCGACGGTCAGGCCGACGAACACGGAGTCGCCTTCGGCGCCGGCGGGCCATGCGCCCAGAGGCTTCTTGTCGTCGGCCAGCGCAACCCGGGCGGTGCCGGGCAGCAGCATGCCGCCGGCCACGCCCGCCGCGCCGGCCTTCAGCACGGAACGGCGCTTGACTTGCGTCTGCATGGCTTGGCCCAAAGTCTTTTTGTCCTTCATTGGTTTGTCTCCTGTCGAGTGGCCCCGGGCACCGGATGCGCCCGGCTGAAACACAGTCATTCCAGCAAAACCCCGCGATTTCTTTTTAGGCGGAACAGCTTTGTTTTTATCCTTGCAGGAAATCGCGGACTGGATTTTCCGAGGGCCGGATTTCTGCGTGATGCTATTAGTAAAATTTGAAACTTACGCAGAACTTACGCAGGCGGGAGATGCGCACCCCGGGCCTCACGCGGGCAAAATCCGGCCCCGCCCGGCCTTGCGGGCAGGGATGCGCATCCCGTTGATTCGACGGGAAAATATGCTTTAACGTTGAATGATGCGATGCAATAAAATAAGGGTTATTGCTTAAGGGAAAACCGCAGTTATGGCTTACCCTTAATATTGCAGCGCACAATGAAAAACGGGGCCCGGAGGCCCCGTTCATTCAAGCCGAAAATATCGGATCGGGCATGCCGTCGAGCGTGCCGGATTCAAGGCAGCCGGATGCGCGCGGCATATTCCCGCAGCACCTCGATGCCCGGGTCCTTGCGCGGCCAGACCAGGCCCACGCCGTCGTTCTCGTAGCGCGGCAGCACGTGGATGTGGGCGTGCGGCACGGTCTGCCAGCCGGCCGGGCGGTTGGCCTGCAGCAGCGTCAGGCCTTCCGGCCGGAAGGCGTCCTGCACGGCGCGCGCCACGCGATGGGCCAGGCGCATCAGCTCGGCCGCCAGGTCCTCGTCCATGTCGAGCAGGGTGGCGTAGGGCTCGCAGGGAGCCACCAGCACGTGGCCCGGGTTCAGCTGACCGGCGTCCATGAAGGCGAAGACGCGGGCGCCGCGATGGACGATGGCGGCCGGGATCTCGCCGGCCAGGATGCGGGTGAAGACGGTTTCCATGGGGATGCGCGCTCCGGAAAGGCCCGTGTCCGGGCCGGGTGTCGGGTCCGGCCACGGTAGCACATCCGGCCCCGCCCCGGCCTATGCGGGCGGGGTGCCGAGGTCCTGTTCGACGGCGAAGCAGGCCACCTGCCGCCCGCCCTGCTGCCGCAGGACCGGCAGGCGCTCGCGGCACACCGGCATGACCCGGTGGCAGCGCGAACTGAACGGACAGCCCGGCGGCGGATCGAGCGGACTGGGCAGTTCGCCCGACAGCTTGATGCGTTCGCGCCGGGCCGCGTCGTTCAGGCGCGGCGTGGCCGACAGCAGCGCCTGGGTGTAGGGATGCAGCGGCTGGCCGAAGATCGCTTCCTTGCTGCCCTGCTCCACCACCCGGCCCAGGTACATGACCATGACTTCGTCGGCCAGGTGCTCGATCACCGACAGGTCGTGGGAGATGAACACGTAGGACAGGCCCAGGTCGCGCTGCAGGTCCTGCATCAGGTTCAGCACCTGGGCGCGCACCGACACGTCCAGCGCGGAGACGGCCTCGTCGGCGACGAGGATCTCGGGGTCCAGCATCAGGCCGCGGGCGATGGCGATGCGCTGGCGCTGGCCGCCGGAGAACATGTGCGGATAGCGGCTGTAGTGCTCGGGCCGCAGGCCGACCCGCTCCATCATGGCCTGCCCGCGCGCCCGGCGCGCGCGCGCGTCCAGGTCGGTGTTGATGATCAGGGGCTCTTCCAGGATGTCGCCGATGCGCTTGCGCGGATTGAGCGAGGCGTAGGGATTCTGGAAGATGATCTGGATCTTGCGGCGGCGCAGTTTCGCCAGGGCCGGGTCGGCGCGCGACACGTCCTGGCCGCGGTACAGCAGCTGCCCGGCGGTGGGCGGCTCGATCATGGTCAGCACCCGGGCGAGCGTGGACTTGCCGCAGCCCGACTCGCCGACCACCGCCAGGGTGCGGCCGGCCTGCAGCGAGAAGGACACGCCGTCCAGGGCCTTGACGGATTTTCCCGGTTTGAGGAAGCCGCCGTCCACGGCGTAGTGGCGCTTGAGGTCGATGGCCTGGAGGACGGAAGCTCCGCTGGTGTCAGTAGGCAGCACTGGGATCTCCATTAGGTGTTGGCAGGCCGGCGTCGTCCAGCGGGGTGTGGCATTTGACCTGCCGGCCCTCCGGCCCGGACAGTTCCGGCTCGCGCGTGCGGCACAGGTCGGTGGCATAGGGGCAGCGCGGGCTGAGCAGGCAGCCCTGGGGCCGGTCGTAGCGCCCCGGGACCACGCCCGGCAGCGACACCAGGCGCTCGGCGCCGCGGGAGAATTCCGGCAGCGCTCGCAGCAGCGCCTGGGTGTAGGGATGGCGCGGATGGCGGAAGATGTCCGAGGCCGGGCCGGCTTCCACCAGCTGGCCGGCGTACATGACCAGGATGCGGTCGGCGGCCTCGGCCACCAGGGCCAGGTCGTGGGTGATCAGCACCAGCCCCAGGCCCTCGCTGCGCTGCAGCGACAGCAGCAGGTCCATGATCTGGGCCTGGATGGTCACGTCCAGGGCCGTGGTCGGCTCGTCGGCGATCAGCAGGCGCGGCTTGCAGGCGATCGCCATGGCGATCATGACGCGCTGGCTCATGCCGCCCGAGAGCTGGTGCGGATAGGCCCGCAGGCGCGATGCGGGATCGGGGATGCCGACCTGCTCCAGCAGCTCGATCACCCGCGACCGCAGCGCGCGCCGCGAACCGCCGCCGTGGGCGCGCAGGGCCTCGGCGATCTGGTATTCGACCGTGTAACAGGGGTTCAGGCTAGCCCGAAGATTTCTTCAGCAAACCTGCTGAAGCGATTTTTGGGTGCGCAGGCTGCCCCGGCGATGAAGCAGTAGGGATCAGCGGTGTGTGG
>NZ_JACHIB010000030.1 GCF_014203015.1 Castellaniella defragrans | reverse complement strand
TCGCCGCCGTCAGCGTCGTCTTGCCGTGGTCAACGTGGCCGATCGTACCCACGTTCACGTGCGGTTTGGTCCGTTCAAACTTGCCTTTTGCCATGGCTGACTCCTGACTGTGGAATGATCCAAGATGTTGTGGTGCCCATGATGCGGATCGAACGCATGACCTCTCCCTTACCAAGGGAGTGCTCTACCACTGAGCCACATGGGCGGAATTCATTTCGATGACCGTCGAACCGGACCCGCTGGAGCGGGTGAAGGGAATCGAACCCTCGTCGTAAGCTTGGAAGGCTTCTGCTCTACCATTGAGCTACACCCGCGATTCGGATCCCTGCCGACACCCCACAATTCAGCACGGGACATCGTTCGCATGGTGGTGGGGGTTGGATTCGAACCAACGTAGGCGCAAGGCCAACAGATTTACAGTCTGCCCCCTTTAACCACTCGGGCACCCCACCGAAGCGAATCCCGAATTATGAAGATGTTTGATGGGGATGTCAAGTGACGGGGCCGGAGGTGACGGGGCGGGAGGCCGGGACGGATGGCCCGACTCGGGAGCGCACGGCATCCGACGCGTCCGTCCCCCCTTCAGGCCGAGCGCCGCTCGTCCAGCACGCCGCCCAGGCCCTGGCGCTCCAGCAGCGCGTCGAGGTGCGCCCAGTCGGAGAACTCGATCACGAGCTGTCCGCCCTTGCGCGCGCCCGTGCGGATCCTCACCTGGGTGGCGAGATGGTCGGACAGGGCCTTCTCCAGCCGGTCCAGGTCGCCCGAACGGGCGTTGCCGGCGCCCCGGGCGGCGCGGCCGGCCGGCGTGGACAGGGGTTCGTCGGCTTCGCGCAGGGCGCGCGCTACGCGTTTTTCGGTCTCGCGCACGGACAGGCGCCGGGCGACGACTTCGTTGGCCAGCAGGATCTGCTGCGCGGCATCGGTGGCCAGCAGGGCGCGGGCGTGGCCCATGTCGATGTCGCCGGCCAGCAGCATGGTCTGCACCGGCTCGGCCAGGTTCAGCAGGCGCAGCAGGTTGGTGGTGGCCGAACGCGAACGGCCGATGGCGGTGGCGGCCTGCTCATGGGTCAGACCGAATTCATCCAGCAGACGGCGCACGCCGTGGGCTTCTTCGAGGGGATTGAGGTCTTCCCGCTGGATGTTCTCGATCAGGGCCATGGCGGCGGCGTTTTCGTCCGCCACCCGGCGCACCAGGACGGGCACGGCCTCCAGGCCGGCGATCCGCGCGGCGCGGAAGCGGCGCTCGCCGGCGATGATCTCGTACTGCCCGGGCTCGTCGTCCAGCGGGCGCACCAGGATGGGCTGCATGATGCCCTGGGCGCGGATGGAGTCGGCCAGGTCGTTGAGCGCGCCTTCGTCCATGCGGGTGCGCGGCTGGTAGCGGCCCGCGCGCAGGACGGCGACCGGCAGCTGGCTGGGGGCGTCGTCCTTCTGCCGCCCCACCGCGTCCAGCGCGCCGTTGTCGGCGCCCAGCAAGGCGTCCAGGCCGCGTCCGAGTCCTTTCTTGCGTGTGGCCATCGTCTTGTGTTTCCTCGTGGATGATGCCGGGCGCGCCTCTTCAGGCCGCGCGCGGACGGATCTGGCCGCCGACACGGCGGATGAGTTCCTCGCCGAAGGCGAGATAGGCCCGGGCGCCCCGGGACGACTTGTCGTAGATGACGCCGGGCTGGCCGTGGCTGGGCGCCTCGGCCAGACGCACGTTGCGCGGCACGACCGTCTTGAAGACCTTGTCCCCGAAGTGCGATTCCAGCTGGGCGGAGACCTGCTGCTGCAGCGTCATGCGCGTGTCGAACATGACGCGCAGCAGCCCGATCAGCTCCAGGTCGGCGTTCAGGTTGCGGTAGATCCGCTTGATGGTGTTGACCAGGTCGGACAGGCCTTCGAGTGCGAAATATTCGCACTGCATGGGGATGATCACGCCATGCGCCCCCGCCAGGCCATTGAGGGTCAGCAGGGACAGCGTGGGCGGGCAGTCGATCAGGATGAAATCGTAGTCCTGCGCCACCTTGGACAGGGCCTGCTTGAGCTGCATCTCGCGGTCGTCCATCTGCACCAGGTCGATCTCGGCGCCGGACAGTTCGCGGTTGGAAGGCAGCACGTCGTAGCCGCCGGTCTCGGAGCGGATGCGGGCCTCGGCCACGTCGGCCTCGCCGATCAGCACCTGGTACAGATTGACGGAGGCGGCGTTCTTGTCGATGCCGCTGCCCATGGTGGCGTTGCCCTGCGGATCCAGATCGACCAGCAGCACGCGCTGGCCGTGCAGGGCCAGCGACGCGGCCAGGTTGATGGCCGTGGTGGTCTTGCCCACGCCGCCCTTCTGGTTGGCGATGCAGAACACGCGGGCGGATTTCGGACGATCGGCAGTCATGGGGTTCCTTCGGGACCGGTTGAATCGAGTTCCAGCAGACAGCGGCTCGCGTCCATTTCGGGCACGTCCAGCTCGACGGCGCGTTTCACGTACCAGCCCGTGCCGGCTTCGAGGGCGGCCCGCTCGGCCACGGGATCCTGGCCCTTCATGGCCAGCAGGATGCCGCCGGGCGCGCGATGGTGCGCGGCGACCCGCACGAAATCCGACAGCGAGGCGAATGCGCGCGAGATCACCAGGTCGGCCTGCAGGCTGTCCATGGATTCGATGCGGCCGTGTTCCGCGCGCACGTTCTTCAGCCCCAGGACGCCGGCAGCCTGGCGGATGAACGCGGTCTTCTTGCCCACGGCGTCCACGCAGACGATGGTCCAGTCCGGCTGGCAGATGGCCAGAATGATACCCGGTAAACCGGCGCCCGAACCCATGTCCGCGACGCGCAGGGCGCGCCGCGGCCAGCGGGCGCGCAGTTCGGGCACGATGGCCAGACTGTCGAACACGTGCTGCACCAGCATCTTGCCGGGATCGCGCACGGCCGTCAGGTTGTAGGCCTTGTTCCAGTGCTGCAGCTGCTGCAGGTAGCCCAGCAGCGCGGGAATGCGGGCGTGGTCGGCCTGCATGCCCAGGGCGTCCAGGGCATTTTCCAGGCGCGCCCGGAATTCGGGAAAAGGCGGGGTCCCGCTCATGCCGCCCGGCGCCCGCGCGCGTGGCGCTTCAGGTGGACCAGCAGCAGGGAGACCGCCGCCGGCGTGACGCCGGAGATCCGCGCCGCCTGGCCGATGGTGGCGGGGCGCGAGGCCTCCAGGCGCTGGCGCACCTCGGTGGACAGGCCGGCGACGCCGGCGTAGTCGAAGTCCTGCGGGACCGCCTGATCCGCCTGCGCCTTCTGGCGCTCGATCTCGTCGCGCTGGCGGTCCACGTAGCCGGCGTACTTGGCCTGGATGCCGACCTGTTCGGCCTGCGCCGGATCGGCCAGCCCGGGGCCAGCCAGCGGCGCGCCCTGCGCATCCCGCAGGGCCATCAGGGCGTCGTACTCGACGTCGGGGCGGCGCAGCAGGTCGAGCAGGCTGGGATGGCGATCCAGCCGCTGCAGGGCCATGCGTTCGCGCACGTGGGCATCCAGCACCGCGGGATTGACACGGGTTTCCCGCAGGCGCTGGATTTCGGCCTCCACGGCGTCGCGCTTGCGGCAGAAGGCATCCCAGCGCGCGTCGTCCACCAGGCCCAGCGTCCGGCCCATTTCCGTCAAGCGGAGGTCGGCGTTGTCCTCGCGCAGGCTGAGGCGGTATTCCGCCCGCGATGTAAACATTCTGTAAGGTTCTGTAACTCCTTTAGTTACAAGATCGTCCGCCAGCACCCCCAGATAGGCCTGGCTGCGGTCCAACGTCCAAGGCTCGCGCCCCAGCGCCTGCAAGGCGGCATTGGCGCCCGCCAGCAGCCCCTGGGCGGCGGCTTCCTCGTACCCCGTGGTGCCGTTGACCTGCCCGGCAAAGAACAGGCCCCGGATCGCGCGGGTCTCCAGCCAGGCATGCAGGTGCCGGGGATCGAAGTAGTCATATTCGATCGCATAGCCGGGCCGCATGATGCGCGCATTTTCCAATCCGGGCAGGCTGCGCACCAGCGCGAACTGGATGTCGAACGGCAGGCTGGTGGAGATTCCGTTGGGATAGATCTCGCAGGACGATGCGCCTTCCGGCTCCAGGAACACCTGGTGGCTGGCCTTGTCGGCAAAACGGTGGATCTTGTCCTCGATCGACGGGCAGTAACGCGGGCCGATGCCTTCGATCGTGCCCTGCTCGCTGTACATGGGCGAGCGGTCCAGACCCGAACGCACGATCTCGTGCGAACGTTCGTTGGTGTGCGTGATCCAGCACGGCACCTGTTTGGGGTGCATGTCGGCGCGCCCCAGGAAGGAAAACACGGGGACGGGATCCGTGTCGCCGGGCTGGATTTCGGTCTTGGAAAAATCGATGGTTTTCGCATCGATGCGCGGCGGCGTGCCGGTCTTCAGCCGGCCCTGGGGCAGCTTCAATTCCTTGAGCCGCTCTCCCAGGCTGGTCGCCGGCGGATCGCCGGCCCGGCCCGCGGCGTAATGCGACAGTCCGACGTGCATCAGGCCGTTCAGGAACGTGCCCGCCGTCAGGACCACGGCGCGCGCCCGGAACACCAGTCCGATCTGGGTGCGCGCCCCCACCACACGGTCGCCTTCCAGGATCAGGTCGTCCACCGCCTGCTGAAAAATCATCAGATTCTTCTGACCCTGCAGGATCATCCGGATGGCGCGGCGATACAGGGATCGATCCGCCTGGGCGCGCGTGGCGCGCACGGCTGGCCCCTTGGAACGATTCAGGATCCTGAACTGGATACCCGCTTGATCGGTGGCCCAGGCCATGGCGCCGCCCAGCGCATCGACTTCCTTGACCAGGTGTCCCTTGCCGATCCCGCCGATGGAAGGATTACAGGACATCTGGCCCAGGGTGTCCATATTGTGGGTCAACAGGAGCGTGGACACGCCCATGCGGGCTGCGGCCAATGCGGCTTCAGCCCCGGCGTGACCGCCACCGATCACGAGGACATCGAATTCTTCAGAGTAATTCATAGGGGAAAACAGGATAGTTCCCGAAATTATACTTCGCGGACCTGCGATTGAATGTTTCACGTGGAACACGTGCCTGGATTGTTCCACGTGAAACATCGGTGAATGTAGTGTGGGGCGTTCCTGCATCCATCCGGGATAGCCGAGATCATCCCCACTACGCGGAGATCATCCTCCTGGAACTGGCGATCAAACGTCTGGCCAAATAAACTTATGCTGACCAAAACGCCAGAGGGATCTGCGAGGGTATCCAGGCAGCTGGCCAATGCCTCGCCCAGCAATCCGGTTCTACGGAACCTGATCCGCAAGCGAGCTCAACCAATTGGAGTGAGACGGGTGGAAGCAGCGTCTACTTCATCTCGGAACCAGGACACCGATGCCTGTCCTTGGTCTATAGCCTCAAAGGAACGAGGAAACTCTCGACGCACGACGCAATACTTTAAGCCGAAAGCAAACGCGCCATGGCAGGATGGGTGCACGAACGACGTCATGCGGGATTCAGCCTGGCGTCCACCGGTTCGACATCTGGAGCATGGCTGCGCGCGGCAAACGCCGGATCCAAACAAGTCCGGAGGCGCCGGCGGTTCCGGACCGGAATTCGACGCGCCCGATCAACAGCCTCCAGAGGAAGAGGCTATCCATCCAATGTTCCACGTGGAACACCCCCACGGTCGCGCATCCATGCCGCCACGTCTTCTACCGCAGCCAGCCATGCCACTGTGAACAAAGCTGTGGACAAGCCCGGGACAAGAGGGTACAAGTTTCCTGGGCCTGGGATTGCTCGAACAACAAAAAAGGCACTCCGAAGAGTGCCTTTTTGGAGAAAAGCGCCGACCGATTACAGGGGGCGGATTTCAGCAGCCTGGGGACCCTTGGGGCCATCCTTGACTTCGTACTGCACGGCCTGACCTTCGTTGAGGCTGCGGTAGCCGCGGCCTTCGATGGCGGAGAAGTGCGCAAACACGTCAGTGCCGCCGGCGTCCGGCGTGATGAAGCCGAAGCCCTTCTCGGCGTTGAACCATTTGACTTTGCCCGTTTGAGCCATGATCTGAAACGTCCTAAATAAATGAAATGAAAAACAATGAATCAAAAACGCTGAAACGAAACAGATCGTGCCGGAGTGCGATGAGCAACAGGGCATGCCGTGTGCGAAACGTGCGTACTACTAGATTGCATTGCAACAGGGAGCATAACTACGCAATCCGAAAAGTCAAATCATAGTTTTCCCTTATGCGCGATTGTATGCGCAAGTGAGCCCGCCGTGCTCGAAATCCCATCCTGAAATCCACACCCGTCAACCAAAAACCACACATGCCGAACACACTGCCATCCAAGCTGCCTGACGTCGGCAGCACCATCTTCACCGAAATGAGCGCGCTGGCCCAGCAATGCCAGGCCATCAACCTGGGGCAGGGCTTTCCGGACTATCCGCCGCCGGAGGCGCTGATTCAGGCCGTCGGCGAAGCCATGCGGCAGGGCTACAACCAGTACGCCCCCATGGCGGGTCTGCCGCAGCTCAGGGAAGCGATCGCGTCCAAGGTCATGGCGCAACACGGCCGGTCCTATTCGACCGAATCGGAAATCACGGTCACTGCCGGCGCAACCGAAGCACTGATGAGCAGCCTGCTGGCATTGACGCATCCTGGCGACGAAGTCCTGCTGATCGATCCGGCCTACGACCTGTACGCGCCCGCGATCCGGCTGGCGGGCGCCGAAGCGGTCCGGGTTCCCATGCGCGCGCCGCAGGCGGGAGACACGACCTTTCGCATCGACTGGAACCGCATGGAATCCGCCCTCACGCCCAGGACCCGGATGCTGGTGCTGAATTTTCCCCACAATCCGACCGGGCTCACGCTGAAAACCGAAGACCTGGACGCCCTGGAAGCCCTCATCGCGCGGCATCCGATCCTGCTGCTGTCGGACGAGGCCTACGAGCACATCGTGTTCGACGGCCTCGCGCATCTGAGCCCGGTGTCCCGGGCCGCGCTGGCGGAACGCACCGTGCTGGTGTCGTCCTTCGGCAAGACCTTCCATGCCACCGGCTGGAAGATCGGCTACTGCTGCGCGCCGGCGCGTGTGATGGCGGAAATCCGCAAGGTGCACCAGTTCACGGTGTTTTCCGTCAGCACGCCCATGCAGGCGGGTATCGCCCGGTACCTGCCGGAAGCGGATCTAGCGGAGCTGTCGGGCTTCTACCAGAAAAAACGGGACCGACTGCTTGCCGGCCTGAAGGACACCGTGCTTCGGCCGCTGCATTCGGAGGGCACGTTCTTCCTGCTGGTGGACACGCGCGCGCTGGGAACCGAGCCGGAGAAGACGCTGGCCGTCCGCCTGACGCGGGAAATCGGCGTCGCCAGCATTCCGGTTTCCGCCTTCTATGCCGATCCGGCCAGGCCCGAGGCCAACCACAGCCTGCTGCGCCTGTGCTTCGCCAAGCTGGACGCCACCCTGGACCAGGGGCTGGAGCGCCTGCGCGGGCTGGAAGCCCGGATGGCTGGCTGAGGTGTTTATGTTTTTCTCTTTTTTTATATAAACCTGGTAGGAATGGTGAGTGCCTGTGGATAACTCGGAAAACCCCCGAATTCCTTTGAAATCAACCGGCTGCGTGGCTTCGTCTTGTGGGTGTCCTTGTGCGCGGCCGGCGCACGCTTTGGGGATGGTTTTCCGGGCCGCGAAAAAAGCCGCGTTTATGAACAACTTGTCGACAGGATAGGCACAAGAAGCGCCCTCTGGACTTATCCACAGGGCGCTTGCACGGAAATCAGCGGGAGGAAGGCCCTTCGGTCGTGGGGACCAGGGCGCCGTCGTCGAACAGCAGGGTGCGTTCGGGCCACAGCATGGCGGCCAGTTTGTAGCGGTCTTCCGCGTCCGTTCCGGGCGATTTCCTGGCCCGCCAGCGGGCGCCGACGGAATAGTCGATGCAGAAGGCCTGGCGGTGCCGCCCGTGCCAGGAAGCGGGCGCCACGCCGTCGAACAGCAGGCCGTAGCGCCAGGCCGTGGTCCGGTCCGGAGACTCGAACAGACGCCAGTAGTGCCCGATCAGCACGGGGGTGGGGTCGTCGTCCTCGTTCCACCAGGCCGTGCGATCGGAATAGCGCCAGCGGTTGCCGGAAAAGAAGGGCTGCGGGCTGCGCGCCTCGATGCCGGAGGTGAGGCGCTTGATGGGATTGAGGCGCTGTTCGAGCGATTCGTAGTCCGCCACCGCGTCCAGGTAGGGCGGCGGATCGTTGGGGTCTTCGAGCTGGCGGCCCCAGCGCTCGAGTTCCGCACGGTAGCGGGCATGCAGTTCGCCGACGCGGGCGGCCCGGACGAGGTTCAGTTCCTGCTCGTGGATCAGTTCCAGGATGCGGCCGCAGGGAAAATCGGCGATGGCCTGGATCGAGGCCGGATCCCAGGCCGCGTGCACGATGCGCAGGCCGGGCATGCGCATCGCCAGGGGCAGGCTGCACAGGAAATCGCGGATTTCGGGCCGTTCCCGGGCCGAGGCGCGGACGAACGGCGCGTAGAAAGGGGTGTCGGAAGCCTCGCGGCTGTCGAAGAACCAGCCCGAGCCGTCCTTCGCATCGTGGGCCAGCAGATTGATTTCGTGATTGCCCAGGATGGCCAGCGCCCGCCCCTGGTCCACCAGATCCCGCACCCGGCGGATGACGCCCACGCTGTCGGGGCCGCGGTCGCACAGGTCGCCGATGAACACCAGCAGACGGTCGCGCGTTTCGGGGCGCTGTCGCAGGTGGTCGAGCAGGGCATCCAGCGCCTGGCTCTCGCCGTGGATGTCGCCGATGACGGCCAGGGGCTGGACGTCCAGAGTGTGGAGCAGGGTCGAGTTCATCGTCCTATTGTCCTTCGGACCGGAGATCAGGACAATGTCGGATGCGATTGATTGCGTCAGTGCAAGGTTTTGTCCGGCCGATCGGCCCGCGAAGCCATGCCGTGCGGTAGATTGAAGGCGCGGGCGCGCGTGTGCCCGCGCATCGGATGACAGGAGGTCACATGGCTAAGGATATCGTGCTGGCGACGGACGGCTCGGCGTACAGCCTGCAGGCGGCGCGCTACATCGCGCAATCCGGGCTGCTGCCCGCGGGCGGCGTCGTGCGCATTCTGCACGTGATGGCGGGCCTGCCCGCCCGGGTGAGTCATTTCGTGGATGCCGCGGCCATCCAGGACTGGTACAACGAGGAGTCCGCCAAGGTGCTGGAGCCCACGGCCGAGATCCTGCGCCAGGCGGGCGTGCCGCACGAAACCGAATCCCGGGTCGGCTTCGCGCCCCAGGAGATCACGCGCTACGCCGACGAGGTCGACGCCCACATGATCGTGATGGGCGCGCACGGCCGCGGCGTGCTGCTCGATGCGGTGATCGGCTCGGTCGCCGGCCGGGTGCTGGCCCTGACGCAGCGGCCGGTGCTGCTGATCCAGCACCGCGAGGAAGCCGCGGACAAGTAAGCCTGGGGCAAGCAGGCCTCGATGAAACAAGCCTCGGGCAAATAAGCGCGCGGCCCTCGCGGCGCCGCGCCATCCCGCCATTCCGCGCCTCGTTCCTGTCCAGCCTCGCCGCGAGCGGCGAGGCTTGTGCCTTGGCGCGCCGTCAGATCCGGTAGTCGGCGGGCCGGGCCTGGGGACCGGCGTCCGGCTCCTTGGCGAGGTCGTCGCGGTCCCGTGCGCCGCAATGGTGGAACAGCAGGTTGAGCAGGACGGCGACCAGCGCGCTCATGGCCACGCCGCTGCCGAAGATCGTCTGTACGTTGGCGGGCAGGCTGTGGTACATGCCTGGAATCAGCACGGGCAGCAGGCCCAGCGCCAGGGCCAGCGTGCAGGTGACCAGGTTGCCGGTGCGCGTGAAATCGACCCGCGCCAGCATCTGGATGCCGAGCACGCTGATGATGGCGAACACGACGACGGCCGTGCCGCCGACGACGGCGGGCGGGATGCCGTTCAGCATCCGCGCGAGCGGCGTGAAACCGATCACGACGAGCAGCGCGCCGGCGACCGCGGTGACGTAGCGGCTGCGCACGCCGCTGGCGCGCACGATGCCGATGTTCTCGCCGCTGGTCACCATGACGGGCGTGCCGAACAGGCCGCCGATGATGGAAATGATGCCGTCCGAGCGGATGACGCGCGGCACGTCGCGCGGCGGGTCCACTTCGCGGCCGACGATCTCTCCGTTGATCACGGTCTGCCCGGTGGCTTCCGCCATGGAGGCCAGGCTCCAGACCAGCATCGGAATGGCCGCCACGAGATCCAGGTGCGGCATGCCGAACGGAAACAGCGTGGGGGTGCTGATGAGCGGCCCGGCGACCAGCGAGATGAAATGGGTTTCGCCCAGCGCCATGGCGAAGAGGGTGCCGCCCACCAGGCCCAGGGCGACGGAGAGCTGGCGCAGGAAGCCGCGCAGGAATCTGAAGCACAGGACCGTCAGCGCGATGGTGACCAGCGCCAGCAGGAGCTGCCGCGGATCGCCGAAGTGCTCGGTGCCCGGCCTGCCCGTGAACAGCAGGCCCGTCACCTTGACCAGGCTGATGCCGATGACCACGACCATGGTCCCGATGACCAGCGGCGGGAAGTACTTCAGGATGCGGACGAAGAGGGTGACCGCGAGAATGTAGAAGATCCCCGTCAGGATGACGGCCCCGGCCGCGGTCTGCAGGTCGGTGCCCTGGGCGATCGAGATGAACAGGATGGTGGCGGCCCCGCCGGGGAGCATGATGAAGGGCAGGCGCACGCCGATCCGGCCGATGCCGACGGACTGCAGGATCGACCCCAGGCCGCAGAACACGAAGACGCTGGACAGCAGGGCCGAGGAAAGCGCGTCGGACAGGTTCAGGGCCTTGGCGATCAGGAAGACGGACGAAACGGGCGCCGCGACCATCACCAGGATGTGCTGGACGGCGAACAGGAACAGCGTGCCAACGGGACGGATCTGGTCCACCGGGTGGACTTCCGCCGCCGGCGCGCCGTCGTGGCGAGGATGGTTTGTCTCCATTGCGGGCCTCTGGATGTGTATGGGTGGCTGTGAGGATCGGGTGGATCACGGAGATACAAAACGATTTGGGTTTGTTTTTCATGTTTCCCAAATCGATTTATGGCAATACTCGAACTTGCCGGAAATCCTGTCAATACCGGGTTTACCCGAGCCGGGAGCCGGGTGCCCGGGAGGCGGAGGGCAAGCCGTCCATGGTCCGTCGGGATGCGTGTGTGCTCACGGGTGCGTGTTCGCTCATGGGGGCGCGCGGTCCGGCGGCACGGCCGCGGAGTGTCGTCGGAGACTGTCGCCTGAACGTGGATTGTCCCCCGAAGACCGCGGCCGAACGCGGATTGCCGCCAGAGATTGCGGCCGGGAATCGCCGTCGCGGATTGCCGTCGAAAATCGAGGATTGCCGTCGAGGAAGTTTGCCGTTGCCGGGTTTAGTGAGTAGAATTCCACGACACAAATCGATTTGGGAAGCATGGGCACGGCGTGTGGAACGCGTTCCATGGCGTGCGGCGTCCCGGATCGCCATCGAGGAGATCGGGATGAACATGCTGAAGGACATGCACGAACGGGCGGTCTTGCTGGTGCCGGACAAGGTCCTGCTGCCCGACGGCGTGCATTCCGGCCTGGGGGTGCGCGTCGAGCGGGGGAGGATCACGGACGTCGGGCCGGCCGGCCGGTTTTCCGCCGAGGCCCTGCCCACCATTCCCCTGCCGCGCCGGCTGCTGATGCCGGGATTCGTCGACGCGCATCATCACGTCACGCAGACCTTCGGCAAATCGCTGGTGTTCGGCGAGCCTTCGGAAATCTTCCGGCGCATCTGGGTGCCGATGGAACGGCACATGGACGCCGAGGCCATCGACGTCGCCGCCCGCCTGGCCGCCTGGGAATCCCTGCGCGGCGGGTTCACCACGGTGGCCGATGCGGGCACGCGCGCCACGGTCGGCATGGAAATCGTGGCCGACGCGGTCGGCGCGGTGGGCCTGCGGTGCGTGCTGGGCGCGATCTGCAACGACCTGCAGGGCGGCCAGGCCGTCGCCACGGAGGCGCAGATCCTGCAGCTGGCGCGGCATCACCTGGGCCGGTGGGACCGGCATCCGCTGATCCATCCCTCGCTGGCGATCTCCATCCCCGAGGCGGCCAGCGACGAGGTCCTGGTCGCGGTGGCGCGCCTCTCCCGCGAAGCCCGCGTGCCTTTCCAGACACACCTGAACGAACACCTGGCGGCCGTCGAGCGTTCCCTGGTCGCCACGGGGCTGCGGCCGCTGCAGCGCCTGGGCCGCCTGGGCGCCATCGGGCCGGAACTGCTGGCCGCGCACGCCACCCTGCTGACGCCGGACGAGATCGCGCTGCTGCGCGACAGCGGCGCCGCCGTCAGCTACAACCCGGTGGCCAGCGCCTGGAAAGGCAATGCGGTCGCTCCGGCCCTGCTGCTGAGCGAGCTGGGCGTGCGCCTGGGGCTGGGCACCGACGGCACGCGCAGCGACGCCTTCCGGCTGCTGGATGCCGCGGAAACCGCACAGCGCCTGACGAGCGCCATGGCGAGCGGGGATTCGTCCGCGGGCGGCGGCTGGCGCTGGCTGGACATGGGGCTGCGCGGCGGGGCGGATGCCGTGGGCCTGGCCGGAAAAGTCGGTGAAATCGCGCCAGGCGCTCATGCCGACCTGCTGGTCGTGAAGCTGGACATTCCCGAACTGGCGCCCTCCTGGGACCTGGAATGGGAACTGGTGCGGCTGGCGAACCGCGACCAGATCGAGTCCGTGATCGTGCAGGGCCGCCTGCGGCTGGACCGCGGCCTGCCCGTGGACTGGGACGGCGAGGCGCTGATGGACCGGGCGCGGGCGATTGCGGAGCGTATCGCGGCGAGCGCGCCGATCCAGCGCATCGATCCTTGCGCCAGCGAACATCGCGCCCAGTGGAAAGCCCGCCAGGAAGCCCGTCGCCCATGAGTACGACCGCCTTCTTCCTGATCGGGCTGGCGGTGTTCGTCTCGGCCTTCGCCCAGGGCTGCAGCGGCATGGGCTTCGCCATGCTGGCGGCGCCCATCGTGACCCTGTTCCAGCCCGGCCTGATCCCGGTCCTGCTGCTGGTCCTGATGATCCCGCTGAATGCCTACGTGGGCTGGCGCGAGCGCGCCGCGATCGACTGGCGCGGGGTGAAGCTGATCAGCATCGGCCGGTTCGCCGGCACCTTCCTGGGGTTGTGGATCCTGCTGGTGGTCAACCTGCATCAACTTTCCCTGCTGATCGGCTGGTCCACCCTGATCGCCGCCGGGGTAGCGCTGCTGTCGCCATCCTTCGAGCTGGGCAGGAAGGGCCTGGGCCTGGTCGGACTGATCACGGGCGTGACCGAGACCTCGACCGGCGTGGGCGGGCCGCCGCTGGCACTGGCCTACCAGCACAAGAGCGGCGCCGTCCTGCGTTCGACCGTCGCCCTGTGCTTCCTGGTGGGCGAGGTGATCTCCCTGGTCGTCCTGGCGATCGGCGGCAAGGTCGGCGCCGATTCCCTGCTGGCATCGGCGCAGATGCTGCCGTTTTTGGTGCTAGGATCGTATGCGAGCAAATTCGTGCATCACCGGCTCGACGGTCCCTTGCTGCGCTATCTCGTGCTGGGCTTTTCCTGTATTTCCGGAATCGTGGTGATCCTGCAGGCCTGAATCCCTTTTCGCCGTGACCAATCCCCACCGCACGCACAAACGAGTCACCATCGCCGACGTCGCCCGCGAAGCGGGCCTGTCGCCCACCACCGTCTCCCATTCCCTGAACGGGATCGGCCAGGTGGATCCGCGCACGCGCCAGCACGTCAAGGACGTGGCAGCCCGCCTGAAATACCGCCCCAGCGTGCGCGCCCAGCGCCTGCGGACCGGCAAGTCCCATGCGATCGCCCTGCTGTCGTCCATGCCGGCCGCGGTCTCGGCCGGGGAATCCCAGTTGGGGTTCTTCACCGAACTGGCGATGGGCCTGGCCAGGAAGGCCCTGCTGAGCGGCTACGTGCTCGTGCTCGCGCCGCCCATGGATCAATGCGATCCCCTGGCCCTGATGGACATCGACGGCGCCATCCTGCTCGAACCCGCGCCGGACGATCCGATCGCCCGCGAGCTGGAGGAGCGGGGGGTGCCCTGCGTCACCGTCGGGGGCGAGCCGGGGCCCGACAACATCGACCTGCAGCACGCGGCGGCGGCGGACCTGCTGCTGCGGCACCTGCTCGACTCGGGCGCCCGGCGGCCGGGGCTGATTCTCGGAGCCAGCGGCCGGGCATCCCAGCGCAGCTTCCACGAGCGCTACCTGGCGATGGCCGGGGCCCGGGGCTTCGCGCCGGCGGTGGGCCTGGCGGCCGAGGAAGAAGGCGAGGCGGGCGGCCAGCGGGCCGCCGCGCGGCTGCTGGCCGAACATCCCGGGCTGGACGCGCTGTGCGTCCCGATCGACACCTTCGCCAGCGGCGCGCTGCGCGCGATCGGCGAGGCCGGGCTGAGGGTCCCCGGGGACCTGCTGCTGGCCACCCGCCACGACGGCGTGCGCGCCCGCACGTGTCAGCCGCCGCTGACGGCCGTGGACCTGCACCTGGATGCCGTGTCGCACGCCGCGGTGCAGCGGCTCCTGCGGATGCTGGGTCACGAAACCCAGGATGCGCCGCTCGGTCTGCCGGCGCCAGCCCTGGTGGCGCGCCGCTCGACGGGGGCGTGAGGCCGGTTCGGGACGCGCCTGATTCCAGGGCCGCGTTCGATTCCAGATCGTCGGGCGATGTTTCAGATCGTCGGGCGATGTTTCGGAGCGTCGGGCGATGGCCGGCGCCGGCACCCGAAAAACCCGGCCTCAGTCGAGCGGACGTGTCATGTAGCGCGCCGGCTGCTCGTAGCCGGCCAGGCAGGTGCGCTGGCGGTTGTCCAGCTCCGTGCGGGTGCGGTAGCCGTGCGCGGCCCAGAAGCGTTCGGAATCCTGGACCGAGATCAGCGCGGAATGCCGCAGGCCGGCCTTCCGGCCGCGGGTCCAGGCATGCCGGATCAGCCGCTGCGCCAATCCGCGGCCGCGCGCCCGGGGATGGATGGCCAGGTCGTGCAGGTACAGGGTGTCGCCGTCGGGGGCTGGGTGGAAGTTGCCGTTCAGGGGCGACAGGTGGCCCAGGCGCGTCGGATAGGTGAACAGGTAGGCGCACAGGCCTTCGTCGTCCTGGACGCCCCAGATCCAGTCCGGGACGGCCCGCAGCCGGCCGGCGAGGACGTCCGCCGGTTCGAGCATGGACGGGGCGTAGCAATGGGTCTGGATGAGGTCCAGGCCGGGCAGGTCGGCGGGGTGCAGCGTGCGCAGGAGCATGGCGCGCATCATATCAGCGGTGGCGATCTTCCCGCCCCGGCCCGCCTTGTCCGTGGCGGCCGCGGTCTTCGCGGCCGCGGGCCTCGGCGCGAGGCCCCTCCGGTTCATGCCGTCCCTGCGCATTGACCGGATGCGGCTGGCGCGCGTAGGTGCGCCGCTCGGCCGTCGGCCGGGACGGCATGCCGCCCTGGCCGCGTTGTAGCTGGCGCGGCGCCAGTCCGGAGGAGCGTTGTGGATCACCGTCTTGTCCACGTAGGCGTTGCGGACGTGGGTGATGTTGACGTTCGTGACGGCCCGGTTGTAGTAGAAGTCCCTACTGCGCCAATGGCCACCGACGTAGCCGACGCCGAAGTAGCCGAATCCGTAGTCGATGCCGCCGTAGAAGCCGACCTGAGGCCCCCAGTAGCCTTCGTGCCAGCGGTAGTAGCCGTCGGACCAGCCCCACCATCCGGGGGGCCACAACAGCCCGACGGCGGGCGGGACGAGCCATGCACCGTCGATCCAGTAGTAGCCGTTCGGACCCCCGGCCCAGTAGCCCGGGGTCCAGATGTAGCCGGGGCTGGGCGCGTCGGGCTGGACCACGTCCGGCAGGGGCGGCGGGGCCAGGGTGATTGCCACGCCGACGCTGATGGCTGCCGTTGCGGACTCCGGCAGCGTCAGCAGCGGGGCGGTGCCACTTAATTCCCGTGTATCTTCTGGGTGGACTGATTCAGGTGCGGCTACTGCTGGCCTTTGCTGAAGGCCGACAGTTGGTGGACGGCTCTGGCCAAGCTGGGAGAGTGTTCCGCCGCGATTAGTGGCTGCCAGTAGTCTCTGACGAATGTGCAGAGATGTTGGTTATATCCGCTACCGGGTTTCTCGGGGTCGCGGCTGGATACCATTTCGTATCTGATCTGGCGGTGTCGAGATTTACGAGCAAGGTTTACTACCGTTCGCTTAGGATCAGTGATTTCGTCGGGTGAAGCTGGGATATGGGTTGTACTGATATTCAGAAATGTTGCAAAGGCTCTTGAATCTGCCAAGACCCAGCTTTCGCTTTCTGTGACCGCCAGTCGGAGGATGAAATTTGTTGGTGGAGACTCACCCCCTCGGTCACAATAGATGTCCGGTCCTCTGAAAACAGAAGTTGAGGGAGCGATCGGAATGAATTCATGTCCACCTATAGCCAGGAACTCAAG
>NZ_JACHIB010000029.1 GCF_014203015.1 Castellaniella defragrans | reverse complement strand
CCCATGCCGCCGATCCCCGCCGCCGCGTCGCCGGAGCAGCCTGACCACCCGAAAATCACTTCACCAGGCTTGCTGACGAAATGTCCAGGCTAGGGCCCGCTCAGGAGCCGGCGGGCGCCGGGATCGTGATCGTGGTTTCGCGCAGCATGCCGCCGCCCTGGACCGAGCCCTGCGTGCGCGCGTTGGCGTCGTTCATCAGGGTCATGCAGTCCTCGCGCTGGCCGGCGGGCAGGCGGTCGCAGCGCTCGCTGCGGTTGCGCGATTCCACCTGCGGCGCGGGCTGGGTCAGCGCGTCCTGGCGCGCGGCCTGGGCGGCGGCGCCGGCTTCCTTCAGGCAGGCCTGCACGTCGATGCCCGGCGTGCTGTGACAGCGCGCCACGTCCTGCTGGTACTGGCTCTGCGCCTGCGTGCCCGCGGCCTGCGCGGCGGGGGCGAGCAGGGCGGCGCAGCCCAGGCCGGTGGCCAGCAGGGCGGCGCGCAGAGGCGTGTGGAAGGTACGATGCATGATGGACACTCCTTGCGAGAGGATCCCGGGCGGTTCCCGGCCCGGTACAGGGACTCTTTTCGTCGCGCGCGCGGTCCGTTCGAGGTCCGCTCGATCCGTGCGCGGGCTTTGATTCAGTGTACGGGCTTCCCCTAGCGCAAGTGTGACAAAATCATTCGGACTCGTCCGGGCGCGCGCGCTGGCGGCGGCGGGCGCTCTGCATCAGCAGGATGGCGGTGACCGGCGCCGTCATGAACAGGAACAGGCAGATCAGCCATTCGTGGAAGATGGGCCGGTGCTGCAGCAGGCTGGCGACCACGGTGGCCGCCAGCGCGACGCAGAAGGCGCCCATCGTCATGCCCATGGTCGGGGCGTGCATGCGCTCGCGGAAGCTGCGCAGGCGCAGCAGGCCGAGCGATCCGACCAGGGTGACGATGCCCGCCAGGACGAGCAGCAGGGCCACCGGCACGGCGGCCCACAGGGGCAGTCCGGTCATGGCTCGATCACCTCGCCGCGCAGCAGGAACTTGGCCAGGGCGGACGAGCCGACGAAGCCGAACAGCGCGATCAGCAGCGCCACGTCGAAGTACAGGCCGGCCTCGAAGCGCAGGCCCAGCACCAGCAGGATCAGCATGCCGTTGATGTAGAGGGTGTCCAGCGCCAGGACCCGGTCCTCCGCCCCGGGGCCCCGGATCAGGCGGATGGCGGCGCAGCCCAGTCCCAGGGTGAAGCACAGCAGGGCGAAGCCGCCGGCCCAGTACAGTATCGTCGCGCTCATTCAAAGATCTCCATCAGGGGGCGTTCGTAGCGGTCCTGGATGATGCGGGTCAGGCCCTGGGGATCGCTCAGGTCCAGCACGTGCAGGGTCAGCACGTTGCTGTCGGGATCGTGGCCGGCCCAGACGGTGCCCGGGGTGAAGGTGACGATGCAGGCCAGCGTCGCCAGGCCGTGGGGATCGCGGATGCGCAGCGGGATGTCCAGGAACCCCGGCCGGGCGCCGCTCCGGGGGCCGCGCAGGATGAGCAGGCCGACGTCGCGGTTGGAGCGGGCGATGTCGGCGGCCACGTGCCCGGCCAGGCGCAGGGCGGTGAGCGGATGCGACAGGCGCGCGCGCACCGGGCGCAGGATCGGGGCCAGCAGCGCGAGCGCCAGAGCGATGACCGCGCCCAGGATCAGGTGGCCCGCCGACAGGCTGTCGTTCAGCACCAGCCAGAGGATCAGCAGCAGGCAGGCCAGCGGCAGGGCGCGCAGCAGGCGTTTCATCGCGCGCCTCCCGGGGCGTCGCCGGCGGCGGGGAAGAGGTGCGGGTCCTGGCCCAGCACCGCTTCGACGTAGCGGCCCGGCTGGTCCAGGTACCAGGCGGTGTCCTCCAGGTAGGCCATCACCGAGCCGGCCTGCGCCGTCAGCAGGATGCAGGCCGCCAGCAGCACCAGGACGGGGAGGGCCTCGTTCAGCCGCAGGGCCGGGACGTGCAGGTCCTCGGGCACCCAGAACAGGCGCACCCCGCAGCGGCCCAGGGCGATCAGCCCGGCCACGCCCGAGGTCAGCACGGCCGCCACCAGCAGCCAGACGTTGAGGGTGGGGGCGCCGTATTCGGCGGTGCGCAGCGCGGCCGACAGCAGCGAGAATTTCGCCACGAAGCCCGAGAGCGGCGGCAGGCCGATGATCAGCAGGGCGCAGGCGAAGAAGCTCAGGCCCAGGAAGGCCATGGTGGCCGGCAGCGGCACGCCCACCGCCTGGCCGCTCAGGTCGGCGGCGTCGGGGTCGTCGCTCTCGAAGGCTTCCTGGGTGATGGCCAGCATGTCGGCGCCGAAGGACTGGCTGCGCTCGGTCAGCTCCAGCAGCAGGAACAGGGCGCCCAGCGCCAGGACCGAGCTGAGCAGGTAGTACAGGGCCGGGCCGGTGAGGGTGGCGCCGGGCATGCCCAGGGCGGCGAACAGCGTGCCTGAGGAGGTGATGATGGCGTAGGCGGCGATGCGCCGCGCCTGGGTGCTGGCGAGCATGCCCAGGGTGCCGAAGGCCAGGGTGGCGATCCCCGCGGGAAACATCCAGGCGCCGCCGAAGGCCGCCGGGGCGCCGGCCGGCAGCAGCAGCGAGCCGATGCGCAGCAGGGCGTAGATGCCGACCTTGGTCATGATGGCGAACAGCGCGGCCACCGGGGCGCTGGCTTCGGCGTAGGCGTTGGGCAGCCAGAAGTTCAGCGGCCAGGCGGCGGCCTTGATCAGGAAGGCGGCCCCCAGGATCGCCGCCGCGCTGTCGAACAGCTGCCGGTCCGCGCCGCGCAGCGCCAGCGCGCGCACCGACAGGTCGGCCAGGTTCAGCGTGCCGGTGAGGCCGTAGATCAGCGCGATGGCCACGAGCAGCAGGAAGGACGCGATCAGGTTGATGGCGATGTAGTGCAGGGCGGCGCCGACCCGGCGCTTGCCCGAGCCGTGCAGCATCAGGCCGTAGGAGGCGGTCAGCAGGATCTCGAAGAAGACGAAGAGATTGAACAGGTCGCCCGTCAGGAAGGCGCCGTTCAGGCCCATCATGATGAGCAGGAACAGGGCGTGGAAATGGCTGCCCGCCCGGTCCCAGCGGGCCGTGGCGTAGATCCAGGCGCACAGGCCCAGCACCGCCGTCAGGCCCAGCATCAGCGCGGACAGGCGGTCGGCCACCAGCACGATGCCGAAGGGCGCGGGCCAGTTGCCCAGCAGGTAGACGCCCACGCCGCCGGGCCAGTGCGGCGCGCCGATGCCCTGAGTGGCGCGCACCAGCATCAGGGCGCTCAGCGCCATCAGGCCGAGCGCGGTCGCGCCCAGCGTCACGCGCAGCCGCCGCTGGCCGTCGCGGGTGAGCAGCATCAGCGCCGCCGCGAGCAGGGGGATCAGGACCGGCAGGACCGGCAGGTGTTGCAGCCAGAGGCTCATCGGCGGTGTTCCTCGCCGTCCACGTGGTCGGTGTCGCTCATCCCGCGCGAGGCCAGCAGCACCACCAGGAACAGCGCCGTGGTGGCGAAGCCGATGACGATGGCGGTCAGCACCAGCGCCTGGGGCAGGGGATCGGCGTAGCGCGCCGGCTCGGCCCAGGCCGGGTCGATGACCGGCGGGGCGTCCAGCCGCAGCCGCCCCATGGCGAAGATGAACAGGTTGACCGCGTAGGCCAGCAGCGCCAGCCCCATGATGAACTGGAAGGTGCGCGGCCGCAGCAGCAGCCAGACCCCCGAACCCGCGAGCACGCCGATCGCCAGCGCCAGTATCCATTCCATGGTCAGGACTCCTTCAGGGCGGCGTCCGCGGCTTCGGCGAGCTTGCGGTAGAAGCGCAGGGACTGGTGCGCCAGGGCGATGATCATCAGGACCGTCGCGCCCACCACCAGCATGTACACGCCCAGGTCGAACAGCAGCACGCTGGACAGGTGCAGGCGGCCGGCCAGGGGCAGGTCCAGGTCCAGCGCGTGGGCGGCGAGCAGGGGCTTGCCGACCCACCACACCGCCATGGCGGCGGCGCCGGCCACCAGCAGGCCCAGGGCGATCCAGGCCTGCGGCCGGATCAGGGGGCGGGCCTCGACCCAGAGGATGCCGCCCACCATGTACTGCAGGATGATGCCGGTGGCCATGATCAGCCCGCCGATGAAGCCGCCGCCCGGCAGGTTGTGGCCGCGCAGCAGGAAATACAGCGAGATCAGGGTGGAGACCGGCAGCAGCAGCCGCACCAGGACGGCGGGCACGCGCATCGTGCCTTCGGGCAGGGGCGCGTGCAGGTCGGGCTCCTCGAAGGCGGCCGGCGCGCCGCCGCGGTGGCGCAGCGGCGCGGCGATGGTTTCGGCCGGCGGCCGGAAGCGCCGCAGCAGCGCGTAGACGCTCAGGGCCACGACCCCGAGCACGGTGATCTCGCCGAAGGTGTCGAAGGCGCGGAAATCGACCAGGATCACGTTGACCACGTTGGCGCCGCCGCCCAGCGGCCAGGCCTGCTGCACGAAATAGGCGGCGATGCTGTCGTGCGCCGAGGGCCGCGTCATCATGACGTAGGCCAGCACCGCCATCGTGGCGCCCGCGGCCACGGCCACGAGGAAGTCGCGCCGCCGGCGCCAGCGCGTCGCGCGGGGCGTGGGGCCGGGGAATTCCTCGATGCGCGGCGGCAGCCAGCGCAGCCCCAGCAGGATCAGCACGGTGGTGACGACCTCGACCGTGAGCTGGGTGAGGGCCAGGTCCGGGGCCGACAGCCAGGCGAAGGTGACGCAGGTGACCAGGCCGGCCGCGCCGGCCAGCATCAGCGAGGCGGCGCGGTGGTACTTGGCCTGGTAGGCCGCGGCCAGGGCGCAGGCGCCGCCCGCCAGCCACATCAGGCCGAAGGACCATTGCGCCGGCGTGGTGGCGGTGGTGCGCGGCCACCAGCCGCCCGGCAGCAGCGGCAGCAGCGCCACCGCCCCGACGGCCAGCATCAGCAGCAGCACCTGGGGCTGCAGGCGCTGGGTCTGCAGCCCGCTCAGCAGCCAGGCCGAGCCGGCGTCGATGGCTTCCAGGGCGGCCTCGAAGGACTGGCGTCCGTCCAGGCGGTAGATCAGGGGCACCTGGCCCGGCGCGCGGCGGTCGCGCTTGCGCAGCGCCAGGTACAGGCCGATGCCGGCGACCATGGCGGCCAGGCTCATCAGCAGGGGCAGGTTCAGGCCGTGCCAGAGCTGCAGGTCGTAGACCGGCGTGCGCTCGCCCAGCAGGGCGCGCATGACCAGCGTCAGGACGGGTTCGAGGATCAGCGCGGGCAGGATGCCGACGGCCAGGCAGAACAGCACCAGCACCGCGCAGGGG
This sequence comes from Castellaniella defragrans, assembly GCF_014203015.1. Taxonomy (GTDB): domain Bacteria; phylum Pseudomonadota; class Gammaproteobacteria; order Burkholderiales; family Burkholderiaceae_B; genus Castellaniella; species Castellaniella defragrans. The sequence continues at coordinate 11,330 of NZ_JACHIB010000029.1, read as the reverse complement.
ATCAGCATCATGCGGGGCGGGTCGTGCGGCGTGCGCGGCAGTTCCGCCGCCGGCGGGCCGAAGAACACCTGCAGGATGAAGCGCAGCGAATATGCCACGCTGAAGGCGCCGGCCACCACGGCGGCGATCGGCAGGCCCCAGCGGCTGGCCCAGTGGCCGGTGACGAAGACGGTTTCGGCGAAGAACATTTCCTTCGAGATGAAGCCGTTGAGCAGGGGCACGCCCGCCATGGCCGCGGCCGACACCATGGCCAGCGTCGCGGTCAGCGGCATCAGGGTGCGCAGGCCGGACAGGCGGGTCAGGTCGCGGGTGCCGCTTTCATGGTCCACGATCCCGGCCGCCATGAACAGGGACGCCTTGAAGGTGGCGTGGTTGATGATGTGGAAGACCGCGGCCACCAGGGCCAGGCGGCTGTTCATGCCCAGCAGCAGCGTGATCAGGCCCAGGTGGCTGATGGTGGAATAGGCCAGTACGCCCTTCATGTCGCGCTGGAAGGTGGCGGCGTAGGCGCCCAGCAGCAGCGAGCACAGGCCCGCGCCGCCGATGATCCAGGTCCACCAGTCGGTGCCCGAGAAGATCGGCCAGAAGCGCGCCAGCAGGAAGACGCCCGCCTTCACCATGGTGGCCGAGTGCAGGTAGGCCGACACCGGGGTGGGCGCGGCCATGGCGTTGGGCAGCCAGAAATGGAAGGGGAACTGGGCGCTTTTCGTGAGCGCGCCCACGGCCAGCAGCACCAGCAGGATCGGATACCAGCGGTGCCCCCGGATCGCCGTGGCGGCCGCCAGCACCGCGTCCAGGTCGTAGCTGCCGACGATGTGGCCGATGATGAGCATGCTGGCGAGCAGGCAGAAGCCGCCGGTGCCGGTCACCAGCAGGGCCATGCGCGCGCCGCGGCGCGCGTCCATGCGGTGGTGCCAGTAGCCGATCAGCATGAACGAGGACAGGCTGGTCAGTTCCCAGAACACCAGCAGCTGGATCAGGTTGCCGGCCAGCACCACGCCCAGCATGGCGCCCATGAAGCTCAGCAGGAAGGCGAAGAACCGCGGGACCGGGTCCTGGGCCGACAGGTAGTAGTGGGCGTACAGGGCGATCAGGGCGCCCATGGCCGAGATGATCACGGAGAACAGCCAGGCGTAGCCGTCCATGCGCAGGGTCAGGTCCACCCCCAGAGTCGGGATCCAGGGCAGGCTGAGCTTGATGACGCCCGCGGCCGCGACCCCGGGCGTGAGCCACAGCGTCAGGACCAGGCAGGCCAGCGCGCTGCCGCCCGCCAGCCAGGCCCCCGCGCGGCGCGCGGTCGCCGGCAGCAGCGAGGCGCACAGGCTGCCGGCAAACGGGATCGCGAGGATCAGGGTCAGGAGCATGGACGGGATGATACGGGAATCGGGAAAGGGCGGCCCGAGGCGCCCGCCGGGCGGGGTGCCCGACGCGGGCGCCGGGCCCGGGCGGGCGCGTCCGGAAGCCCCCAATGATACGCGAAGACGCCCCCTTGACTTGAGTCAAGTTGGTTTGTCCACTTTTGCGGGACACTATGTTGAAATGTAGAACAATGCCGCCTGAAACACCGGTCCCCGGTTGCCGGGGCGGCCTTGTCGCAGGAATCCATCATCAATGACGACCACCGAATCCCCTGTCGCAGCCTCCGATCCGGAGACCATCGCCTTTCCCGACCTGGAAATCTCCGAGGCCCTGATCCGCCGCTTCGACCAGTCCGGCCCGCGCTACACCTCGTACCCGACGGCCGACCGCTTCCGGCAGGAATACCCGGCGTCGGCCTACATCGCCCACCTGGACCGCCGGGCGGCGGCCGAGCAGGCGCCGCCCCTGTCGGTCTACGTGCACCTGCCGTTCTGCGAATCGCTGTGCTATTTCTGCGCCTGCAACAAGATCATCACCCAGGACCACAGCCGCTCGGCCGAATACCTGGACATCCTGTACCAGGAAATGGACCAGGTCGGCCCGCACCTGGGCCGCCACAGGCGCGCGGTGCAGCTGCACCTGGGCGGCGGCACGCCGACCTTCCTGAGCGCGGCCGAACTGACCGCGCTGATGGACCGCATCCGGCGCCATGTCGATTTCACCCCCGACGCCGAGCTGGGCGTGGAGATCGACCCGCGCACCGTCACGCCCGCCTCGCTCGCCATGCTGGCCGGACTGGGCTTCAACCGCACCAGCTTCGGCGTCCAGGACTTCGATCCGCTGGTGCAGGCGGCGGTCAACCGCATCCAGCCCTACGACATGGTGCGCACGGCCCTGCAGGCCAGCCGGGACAACGGCTTCCAGTCCATCAACGCCGACCTGATCTACGGCCTGCCCAAGCAGACCCTGGACAGCTTCAGCCGCACCCTGGACCAGCTGATCGAACTCTCGCCCGACCGCATCGCCCTCTACAACTACGCCCACCTGCCCGACCGCTTCAAGGCGCAGCGCCTGATCCACGCCGAAGACCTGCCCAGCGCCGACACGCGCATGGGCATCTTCCTGATGTCGGTGCGCCGCCTGCTGGCGGCGGGCTACGTCTACATCGGGCTGGACCACTTCGCCAAGCCCGACGACGAGCTCAACCTGGCGCGCCTGAACCACAGCCTGCACCGCAATTTCCAGGGCTACACCACGCGCGCGGAATGCGACCTGGTGGGGTTCGGCATTTCGGCCATCGGCAAGATCGGCGACGCCTACATCCAGAACCACCATTCGCTGAACGCCTACCGCGACTGCCTCGCCCGCGGCGAGCTGCCCACGGCCAAGGGCCTCGACCTGAGCCCCGAGGACGCCCTGCGCCGCGAGGTCATCATGACCATCATGTGCAGCATGCCGCTGGACTTCGCCGCCTTCGAGGCGCATCACGGCCGCTCCTTCGAGTCCTGTTTCCCGGATGAGCTGGACCGCCTGCGCCCCTACGCGGACGCCGGCCTGCTGGAACTGGACGCGCGCGGACTGCGGGTGCTGCCCAAGGGCCGGGTGTTCGTGCGGGCGCTGGCGATGGTGTTCGATCAATACATCCGCCGCCCGCGGGTGGCGACCTATTCCCGGTTGATCTGATCAGGGCAGGTCGGCTCGGGACGGCTCCGATCGGGGCCGTCCGGCGCGTTGCCCGCCCATCCGCCCGGGCGGGTGGGCAGGCGCCACAGATAGAACGTCACGCCGATGCCCGGGATCAGCAGCAGCCAGCGCGCCCAGGGCACCGGCATGAACCAGGCCGACAGGGCCAGAGAAGGCCACATCAAGGCCAGGGCAATGCATTTGCTGCGCAAGGGGATGCCGCGCCCCGCCTGAAAGTCGCGGATGTACGGACCGAGGATGCGATGGGACATCAACCAGGCATGCATGCGCGCCGAGCCGCGCAGGAAGCAGAAAGCCGCCAGCAGCAGGAACGGGGTGGTGGGCAGCAGGGGCAGGAAGATGCCCAGCACGCCCAGAGCCAGGGCCACGCAGCCCAGGAAGGTAAAGAGGGCGCGGATCATCGTACTGGCGATTCTATCAATCCGTGGCGCCCGCGGGGCGGCGGAGACGACCGCTCGCGCCACGCGCGGATGCGCGACCTGCTTTCGCAGGTGCCGCTGTTCAACGAACTGCCGCCGCAGGACCTGGAGCCCATCGCCCGGGGCACCAGCGAGATCAGTGCCGTGCGCGGGGACATCATCTTCCGGCGCGGCGACCCGTGCGTGGGTTTCCACGTGGTGGTCTACGGCCAGGTGAAGCTGCTGTTCGTCTCGAATTCGGGGGTGGAGCGCGTCGTGCGCCTGATCGGGCCGGGCGACGGTTTCGGCGAGGCGCTGATGTTCATGGGCCAGGACTATATCGTCACCGCCGAGGCCCTGCGCGACACCCTGCTGCTGCACGTGGGGCGCGACGCGCTGTTCGACCAGCTGGACCGCAATCCGGGCATGGCGCGCAAGATGCTGGCCGGCCTGAGCCGGCGCCTGTACAGCCTGATGGGCGACGTCGAGGCCTACACCCTGCACACCGGCGCCCAGCGCCTGATCACCTACCTGCTGCGCGAATGGCGCGGCGAGGTCGGCCAGCCCTTCCGCATCGAGATCAGCAAGGCCGTCGTCGCCTCGCGCCTGAACCTGACGCCGGAGCACTTCTCCCGCATCCTGCGCGACCTGAGCGACCGCCGCCTGATCCGCGTGCGCGGCCGCGAATACACCATCCTGGACCCCAACGGACTGAAGAGTTATAAGGGATGAGACAGGACACGTGACAGTCCCCTGCGGACTGTCACGTGCCTGACGAATCGGAGCGGCCTGCAGGCCGCGACGTGGGGGGATGCCGCGGTTGAGGGAACCCTGCGGTCTATCCTGAGCGGCCTGCGGGCCGCGACGTGGGGGCATGATGCGGCAGCGCCGCCATCGCCCGCAGCGTCCTGCGGTAGAGCCGCAGCGCGCGGCCGATGTTCCAGGCCAGGGCCGCCGCCGAGACGATCTGCAGCGGGCCGGCCGCCAGCGCCGCCGGCATCCAGCCGGCCGCCGCCAGCGCCCAGCACAGGACCACGGCGACATGGGCGGCCCATTGCCAGCGGGCTGGGCGCTCGCCGATGTAGGCGGCCATCTTGGGCAGGACCTTGAGGTAGACGCGCGCCTGGGCCGGGTCGCGGTCGGGCACGATCATGGCGTCCTGGGCGTGCTTCCACAGCAGGAAGGGCACGATCTTGTACAGCATCCCGTTCACCACCGAGCCCAGCACTCCCGCGATCATCATCACGCCCAGCACCGCGGCCGCGCGCGGGGACTGCCCGTGCGTCATCCAGATCCAGAGCGGCGCGCAGGCCAGCAGGCTGAGCATGCCCGCGTACCAGAACAGCGTCGTGGCCTCCGGCGCCGGCCGCTTGCGCGTCCACAGCAGCCGCAGCGTGACGCCGGCCCACAGCGCGTAGGCGCCGACCAGCAGCAGTTCCGCCGTTTCCCGCATCAGCCGGGGCAGGCCGGCGGAGGCGTCCAGCGCCGTCCAGGCCAGCAGCAGGCCGGGGATCAGCAGCGGCAGCCAGCGCGAGAGCGGCTTGGGGTAGAGCTCCGTCACCTGGAAGATCGGCAGCAGCTGGAAGGACATGCCCATCAGCAGCAGGCCGCCCCAGCCGGCCAGACCCCACAGCACGTGGGCGTCGATCCAGTCGGGCAGGGGCCATCCCAGACCCAGCGACAGCGCCAGGACCAGGCCGATCAGCACCGTACAGGACAGAGCGATCAGCGCCCCGCGCACCGGCACGAGGATTTCCCGGGCGCCCTTGTAGACCTGGCGCCGGTGCCGCCAGAGCGCCCGCGCCACGGCCGCCAGGTACAGCGCGAAGGCCGGGCCGAGCAGGGCGGCGGCGCCGACCCAGGCGGCCGGCCACCAGCCCAGGAAACCCGCCGCCAGCAGCAGCGTGCCGGCGGTCAGCAGCGCGTGCGTCAGGCCCGCGACCGCGCGGGCGGCGCCCACCGGGACGTTGCAGGCGACCGCCAGGATCTGCAGCAGGGCGCCCAGCATGGCGCTGCCCAGCACGCCCAGGGTCCACAGGTGGGTGAGGGCCAGCGCGGCGCCGTTCCAGCGCGAGGCGAAGGCCTGCGGCCCGGCCCAGGCGGCCAGCAGGCCGGCCAGCAGGGCGAACAGCGGCACGTTCAGGAAAAAGGGCAGGGGCACGCCCAGCGCGGGCGTCTTGTCGAAATCCAGGGCGCGCTGCATCGTCTTATTTTGCGTCGTACCAGATCGTGACCTGGAAGTGCGTGTCCTCGAAGGTGCAGCAATGCTGGAAGCCGTCGCGGTCCAGGATGGTGTAGAGCGGATACGGCTCGCGGTCGATGAGCATGTGCAGGCGCTGGCCCGGGGCCAGATCGGCCAGGGCTTCCAGGCAATGTTCCAGCGGCTCGGGCGGGGGCATCGAACGTACGTCGAGGGTCAGGTCGGGAGGAGGGGCCATGGGGGTTCCGGGAATGGGCGCGCGCCGTCGGTGGCGTTACCTTACACGATCCCCCGGCCGGCGTGGGCCAAGACCGTGCCCCGGGTGCTGTTACCCCGTCCGGCGGGGTCGTTCCTGCCTTGGGGCGGTTCAAGAGAAAAAGATCCTGCTGCAAACATGTCCCGCGGCGAAAGACCTGGCGGCAAAAACCCTGTGCAAAAGTCAGGATGCACGCTTCTTGATCCGGATTAAGGTCCGATGCCGCCCGAGAGGGCATAGTTCCCGGTATTGCCGAAGCGGGGCCCGGCGGTTCGCCCCGCCACGAATCCTCTGGATGCGCCTCCCATGTCAGCCCTTCCCGAATCTCACCGTCCCGGCGTGGTGCCCCGTCACGACCTGTCGGATTTTGAACTCGTCTGTCCCGCGGGCAGCCTGCCGGCCCTGAAAGCCGCGGTGGACGAAGGCGCCGACTGCGTCTACCTGGGGTTCCGCGACGCGACCAACGCGCGCAACTTCGCCGGCCTGAATTTCGACGCCGCCGCCATCGCCGAGGGCATCCGCTACGCCCACGACCGCAAGCGCAAGGTGCTGCTGGCCCTGAACACCTATCCGCAGCCCGACGGCTGGCAGCTGTGGCGGGACGCCGTGGACCGCGCGGCCGGCGCCGGCGTGGACGCCGTCATCATGGCCGATCCGGGCCTGATGGCCTACGCCTGCGAGCGCTACCCCGGCCTGCGGCTGCACCTGTCGGTGCAGGGCTCCGCCACCAACTACGAGGCCATCCGCTTCTACCACGAGCGCTTCGGGGTGGCGCGCGCCGTGCTGCCGCGCGTGCTGTCGGTGGCCCAGGTGCAGCAGGTCTGCGAAAACACCCCGGTCGAGATCGAGGTCTTCGGCTTCGGCAGCCTGTGCGTCATGGTCGAGGGCCGCTGCGCCCTGTCGTCCTACGCCACGGGCGAATCGCCCAACACGCACGGCGTCTGTTCGCCGGCCAAGCACGTGCGCTGGCAGCAGACGGAGCGGGGCCTGGAATCGCGCCTGAACGGCGTGCTGATCGACCGCTACGACGACGGCGAGAACGCCGGCTACCCCACCCTGTGCAAGGGCCGCTTCGACGTGGCGGGCGAAAACTACTACGCGCTGGAAGAACCCACCAGCCTCAACACCCTGGAACTGCTGCCGCGGCTGATGGCCATGGGCGTGCGGGCGATCAAGATCGAAGGCCGCCAGCGCAGCCCGGCCTACACCGCCCAGGTCACCCGGGTCTGGCGCCAGGCCATCGACCAGGCGCGCAGCAGCCCGTCCCGCTACTCGGTGCATCCGTCCTGGATGGCCGAACTGAACAAGGTCGCCGAAGGCCAGCAGCACACGCTGGGCGCCTACCACCGGCCCTGGAAATGATCCCGCGCGGGGCGCGCGCCCGGCCGGCCTCGCCGGAGGCGCCCGCCGCCCCGCCATTGCGCACAAGGAAACCGTCATGAAAATCGCCCTGGGGCCCCTGCAATACTACTGGCCCCGCGTCACCACCCTGGAGTTCTACGCCGCCGTGCGCGACTGGCCGGTGGACATCGTCTACCTGGGAGAAACCGTCTGTTCGCGGCGCCACGAGCTGCGCCTGCCCGACTGGATCGAGGTCGCCGACATGCTGGCCGAGGCCGGCAAGACGCCCGTGCTGTCCACCCAGGTCCTGCTGGAATCAGGCAACGACCTGAACACCCTGCGCAAGATCACCGAGAACGAACGCTACTGCGTCGAGGCCAACGACATGGGGGCGGTGCAGCAGATGAGGGGCAGGCTCCCCGCCGCCGGGCCGTCCCAAGGCGGGGACGGCCCCCTCGGGGGGCGGCAAGCCGCGGGCGCCGCGGGGGGGCCTTCATTCGTCGCCGGCCCGTTCCTCAACATCTACAGCAAGCCCACCCTGGACGTGATCGCCGGCCAGGGCGCGATCCGCTGGGTCATGCCGCTGGAAATGGGCCGCGCCGGCCTGGCGCAGCTGCAGCGGGACCGGCCCGCCGGCCTGCAGACCGAGGTCTTCGCCTACGGCCGCATGCCGCTGGCCTTCTCCGCCCGCTGCTTCACCGCGCGCAACCGCAATTTCCCCAAGGACAACTGCCAGTACGTCTGCATGGACCACCCGGACGGCCTGCTGCTCGAAACCAAGGAATCGCAGGCCTTCCTCACGATCAACGGCATCCAGACCCAGTCGGCGCTGGTCTACACGCTGATCCACGCGCTCGACGAGCTGCGCGGCCTGGGCGTGGACGTGGTGCGCCTGAGCCCCCAGTCGCAGCACATGGACCAGGTCGTGACGGCCTTCCGCGCCGTGCTCGACGGCCGCGAGACGGCCGACGAGGCGCACCGGCGCCTGGTGCCGCTGATGCCGGCCGGTCCCTGCAACGGCTACTGGCATGGCCGCGCCGGCCTGGACATGGTCCTGGCCGGCGAAGTCGTCGTGTCGCAGGCCCCGGATGCGCGCACGCCGGGAGTCAAGGCGCGCAGCGCCGCCTGACGCCTCCCGTTTTCCGATTTCCTCCCACGAGCCCGAGACCATGCAAAATCCCTCCACCCCCGCCTACCGCATCCCCGAACCCGTGGCCCGGGTGCTCGGGCGCCTGCCCCGCTATCCGGGCTCGCTGCTCTTCGTCACCGGGCTGAACCTGGTGCTGGCCCGCCACCTGCACCCCGACACCCTGCACATGCTGGAAGGCCGCTCGCTGCGCATCCACGTGGCGGATGCGGGGCTGCGCTTCGACTACACCTGGCGCGACGGCGCCTTCCGGGCGGCGCGGCACGACGTGGCCGAGCCCGACCTGACCTTCCGCGCCGACGCCTGGGATTTCCACTGCCTGCTGCAGCGCCGGGAAGACCCGGACACGCTGTTCTTCAGCCGCCGCCTGGTGATCGAGGGCGATACCGAGCTGGGCCTGATGGTGAAGAACACGCTGGATTCCATCGACATGGCGGTGTTCCAGCCGCGCACCGTGCTGCGCGACGTCGCGCTGGCGCTGCGCCAGCGCCTGGCGCCCCGGACCCGGCCGTTCGCGCCCGGCACCGGCATCGTCCGGGACCGGTAGCCGGCCCCGGTCCGCGCGGCCGGAAGGCTCGCGGGAAACCCGGCGCGGGATGGGGGCCCCGCGCCGCGCGGCCCGGGGTCTGCGCGCCGCGGGCTCAGAGCACGATGGTGCGGTGCCCGCTGATGAACACGCGCCGTTCGGTGTAGGTCTTGACGGCGCGGGCGAGCGCCTGGCATTCCAGGTGGCGGCCGATGGCGAGCAGCTGGTCGGGATCCTGGGTGTGGTCCACGGGCTCGACCACCTGCTCGATGATGGGGCCCTCGTCCAGATCGTCGGTGACGAAGTGCGCCGTGGCGCCGATCACCTTGACGCCGCGCTCGTAGGCCTGGTGGTAGGGCCGCGCGCCCTTGAAGCCGGGCAGGAAGGAATGGTGGATGTTGATCGCGCGGCCGGCCAGCGCCTTGCTGGTTTCCGGGCCCAGGATCTGCATGTAGCGGGCGAGGACGACCAGCTCGGCGCCGCTCGCGTCCGCCAGTTCCAGGATTGCGGCCTCCTGCTGCCGGCGGTTGTCGTGGCCGACCGGCAGGTGGTGGAATTCGATGCCGGCGGCCTGGGCGTGGCCGCGCAGGGTGTCGTGGTTGGAGGCGATCGCCGCGATCTCCATGCGCAGTTCGCCCATGCGGGTGCGGAACAGCAGGTCCGCCAGGCAGTGTTCCAGTTTCGACACCAGGATCAGCACCTTGGGGCGCAGGGACAGGTCGTGGATCGCCCAGCGCATGGAAAAGCGCCGCGCCAGCGCCTCGAAGTCCCGGTTCAGGGAGGCGCAGTCCAGCGCCTGCGGGCCTTCAGTGTGGAAGACGCAGCGCACGAAGAAGCGCCGGGTGCTTTTCTCGTCGAAGACCGTGAATTCGTCGATGTAGCCCTGGCGCTGGTCCAGGAAGGACACGATGGCGGCCACCTGGCCGGCCTGGCTGGGGCAGGAGACGGTCAGGCAGAACGGCGACGTGGCGGGTCCCGCTTCGGGCGCCGCGCCGGGCGACGGGGCATGGGATGATGCCGGGGATGTGGCATGGGACGAGGCATGGGACGAGGCGTGGGACGAGGGGGGGATTTGCATGGGGCGCTCCTTCCTGTTTTTCATGGGCCGTGCGGTGTGCCGGCGTTTCTTGCAGCGCCCACTACACCATCAAGCCGCGCGCCTGACTAGAATGGAAACGTCATGGCGCTTGAACCGACTGGCAGGAGTGGGAATCGAATGGACAAGGGACCGGTGCGCTTCGGCTTCATCCTGCTGCCGCATTTCACGCTGACGGCCTTTTCCGGCATGCTCGACGTGCTGCGCCTGGCCGGCGACGAGGGCGACCACAGCCGCCCCCTGCGCTGTTCCTGGCAGGTGATCGACGAGACCCTGACGCCGGTGCGCTCCAGCAGCGGCATCCAGGTCGTGCCCTCGGAAACGCTGGGCGACCCGGCCCGCTTCGACTATCTGGTGGTGGTCGGCGGCCTGCTGACGCGCCCGCCCGTCAATCCCGGCCTGCTGGAATTCATCCGCCAGGCCGCGCGCGCCGACGTCACCCTGGTGGGCCTGTGCACCGGCGTGTTCACCCTGATGCAGGCCGGCGTGCTCGCCGGGCACCGCATCTGCATCAGCTGGTTCCATTACTGGGATTTCCTGGAGCGCTTTCCCGCGACCGACCCCGGCCTGGTGTGCGCCGACCGGCTGTACGTCTTCGACCGGCGGCGCATCACCTGCTCGGGCGGGCGCGCCTCGATCGACGTGGCCGCCGAGATCCTGGGCCGGCACATCGACCGCTCGATCGTGCAGAAGGCGCTGCGCATCCTGCAGGTCGACGACGCCGGCCGGGCCAACGCCGCCCAGCCCCTGCCGCCGGGCGCCCAGCCCGCCACGCATCCGGTGGTGCGCCGCGCGGTGCTGCTCATGGAGCAGCACGTCGGCCGGGCGCTGGGCCTGGGCGAGCTGGCCGGCCGGCTGGGGATCTCCGTGCGCCACCTGGAGCGGCTCTTCAAGGAAGCCACCGGCCAGAGCCCGCAGGCCTATGCCCGCGGCATCCGCCTGCGCCTGGCGGCCTGGATGCTGACGCACACCCAGAAGACCATTTCCGCCATCGCCTCGGACTGCGGCTTTTCCGACGCCTCGCACCTGGGCCGCGAGTTCCGTGCCGCCTTCCTCATGTCGCCCAGCGCCTGGCGCGAGCGCGCGCAGCTGCCCGACGCGCTGCTGCCGCCGCGGGGCGGCGAGGCCGACACCCTGAGCGAGGTCTTCCCCGATCGCCGCGAGTTCTTCTGAACCGCCGGATTCTTCCAACGGGTTGGCGGAAAAGTTCTAGCCTGGATTTTTCACCAAAAGGAATCGGCACATCCCTGAAACCCGCATAAAATCAAGGTGCGAACAAGATTTTGGGGAAAGATGTGCCGAT
>NZ_JACHIB010000028.1 GCF_014203015.1 Castellaniella defragrans | reverse complement strand
TCGGCTTCTTGCATGGATGATCCCTCCTGATGTGATCATGAAGGGGTCAGTTCTCCATGTCGCCAGGGGGTCAGTTTGTCATGTCGCCTGACAGCAGTGTGTGTGAAGAACGCCCAACCCTGCGAATGCATGCAGACAGAGTGCGATGATCGCTATCCAAGCACCATAGATGTGAATCCGGATGGCGATCAGAAACACCCACTGGGGCGTAGCGGGCAAGATGTAGAGATAAACGCCAGCTGCTGCGACCAGCGCCGTGGAACACAAGAGCAGCAAGAGGATCAGGCGTTGCGCCGGGTCGAAGCGGCCGTTGTGGAATGCGGTGTGCCCATGGGCGGGTGACAGGATGCATTTCAAGAAGGACTGTGGCCAGCGGCATTCTTCATGACGAAAGTACACGAGATCGCGCATGAGATCGCGCGTGGGTGAGTGGAACAGGCCTGCCGCCAACAGAAGGACGACCGCAAAGGCCACCCCTCCCAGTCTGTGCATTTCATTCGCCACCGCGTGACCACCCAGCGCGGCCACCAGCACGGGCGAGATATCGTCTCCCAGGGCAAGGCCGGTTGCAATCAGGACGATCGTGGCAACGGCGTTCGCACCATGCACGAGCCGCACGGCACGGCTGTGGCGTTGAATGCGTCCCGGTTCTGTGTTCGACAAGTTATCGCACCGTGAAGGCCACGCTCTTCGGGGGTAGCAGCCCTTCATGCGTTGGACCTGCAAGTTCCACGAAGATGGTGTGCTTGCCCGGGGCAAGTGGCAGGCGCAGGAGACCATTTCGATAGATTGCCACTTCTGAGCCACCATCGACTGACAGGTGCAGGTGATCCAGGCCCTCGATAGGCTGCCCGATCGTTGCCCCTTGGACGTCGATCTGGAGTATGACGGGGCTGTTGACGACAGCCCCCTGCGCGGGAGATTGAATGACAAAGGATGGCAAGGTTACCGAGAGGGCCTTCCCCGAGAACAACAACAGAGCCATGCTTCCGGTGGCGATGAATTGAGTGATACGTCCTGTCATGCTGGCCTCGCTATTGCTGTGTGTGGCTTACCGGTCTGTCTCTCCAAACCGCTGGCAAAGTTGAAAGTAATCGATCGTATTGCCGAACCCATCAATTTCCTGGTTCCTGAGTCGGTCAACGGCCTTGGCAAATCCCGTCCACGCGGCAAGCGCCAGGGTACTGGCGGTACTGATCCGACGCACTCCGATGTCGGCAAGCATCTTGAATCCGAGCTTGGCGGCCGGATCCATCATGACATTGACCGGCTTGGGCGCCACCGCGCGGACGACGGCACTGATCTGGTCTTTGGTAGAGAGGCCCGGTGCGTACAGGCAGTCGGCACCCGCCTCCGCATACGCCGACAACCGCTTGATTGTTTCGTCGATGTCCGGCTGGCCGACCAGGAAGCATTCTGCGCGCCCCACCAGCATGACGTTCGGGTCGATGGCGTCAATGGCTTCACGCGCGGCTTGCATGCGGGCAACCGCGGTGTCGAAGTCGTACAGCCTGGCGCCTTGTGCATCCTGTACAGAATCTTCGATGGATAATGCGGATATACCGGTACGAACGCATTTCTGGACGTTTTCCGCCAGTTCGTCAAGGGTGCTTGCGTAGCCATCCTCGAAATCCACGTTTACCGGCAGTGGTGTTGCCTGCACCAGCTCATTGCAATGGCGCAGTACGTCATCGACGCCTACTTTGCGATCCGGCATCCCACGCGAAAAGGCATACCCGGCGCTGGTGGTGGCCAGTGCCTTGAACCCCGCCTGTGCAAGCCAGCGCGCCGAGCCCGGATCCCAGGGATTGGGCAGGATGAAGCAGCCGCTTTCGTGCAGTTTGCGAAACGCGGTGTGGCGTTGTGAGAGTTCTTGATGGGTCATGAGGATATTCTCCGGAAATCAACCCTAAACGGGTATTGATGTCGTGGTATCTGCGTGCATACGTATGTCCTTCAGAGTAGTGGCTGACATGATGTGAATGTCAAGACCCTGGGGGAAGGGATAAGGCATGGCTCTGCGGCGGCGTGGCATTTTGAGTTGAACCTTCGGGCGAAGCCGGCAGCAGAATCTGGAATTCTGTCGCCTCCGTCGTGGATATGACGCTGATCGTGCCGCTGTGCGCTTCAATGATGGATCTGACAATCGCGAGCCCCAGCCCGATACCGCCGCCAGTGCGTTGGCGTGAGGCGTCGGGGCGGTAGAAACGTTCGAAAATATGCGGGATATGTTCGGCGGGTATCGATGGCCCTGGGTTGCGTATTTGTATTTCGATGGCGCCTTCTTTGCGGTGCAGCTGGACGAGTATGGTGCCTCTGGCAGGCGTGTGCTGGATGGCGTTGGCCAGAAGATTACTGAGCGCCCTGCGGATCATCGGACGGTCGCCGACTGTGCCGACGGGTTCGCCCTTCAATCGCAGGTCGATGTGGCGGTCTTCGGCCCAGGCGCCAAAATAGTCGAACAGCATCTCGATTTCGGCGTAAAGGTCAATGGCGGCGGATTCTGGCTTGAGCAGCTTGTTGTCGGCTTGGGCGAGAAACAGCATATCGTCCACCATTCTGGCCATACGTTCGTATTCTTCAAGATTGGAATACAGAATTTCGCGATACTGCTCGACCGTGCGGGTGCGTGACAGCGCCACTTCGGTCTGGGTTCTGAGGTTAGTAATTGGGGTGCGCAGCTCGTGGGCGATATCCCCCGAGAACTCGGAGAGCCGCTTGAACACATCTTCGAGGCGGCCCAGCGTCTGATTGAATGCGCCCGCCAATTCTGTCAGCTCGCCGGGGACAGTGTCCAAATTGAGCCGGACGTGCAGTTGATCCGACTGGATGGCCTGGATCTCGCGACTGAGCCGCCGGATGGGGGCATGACCACGCAGTACGGCGCACCAGCTTGCAAAGAGTGCCAACAGGCACGCGGCCAAGGTGATCAGGCCGAGCGTGCGGCGAAAGTCTTCCAGATAGCGCAAGTGGAAGTCGATTCTCGTGGCCACGGTCACGATCATGGGTTCGGCACCGGCCTCGCGCTTACCTAGTACCCGTATGGCCGCACCCCGGAACGTTTCACTGCGATTCTTCCATGTGCTCAATGTATCCGCCGTGATGCTTTGAACCGGTGCCAGCGTGCCGGCGAAGGGAGTCAGGTCGATGTCGGGCGATTGGTATAAGAGCGATCCGTCGCTTAACGTGATCCGATAGTGGACGTTGTGCTGGCCAATGGCGGCCTGAGCCAGTGGTGGCGCCTCGTCATCTTTGTCCGGGGGCAGCAGGGCCAGCGCATGCCGCAGGGCCTGGGCGGCCGCGTTCAACTCGTCCACATCTTGCTGGATGAAGTGCTGGTTGATCGAACGTTCGACCATCCAGCCAAACGACAGCAGCACGGCCGTGATCACCACCCCGATGGAGGCGGTCAGCCTGACTGCCAGGGACAGGGGGCGCTTCATGTGCTGAGGCTGCTTGGCGCGTCGAGCATATATCCCATGCCGCGCACGGTATGAATGAGCTTTGGCTCGAACGCGTCGTCGATCTTGGCGCGCAGGCGACGGATGGCAACATCGATGACGTTGGTGTCGCTGTCGAAATTCATGTCCCACACTTGCGAGGCGATCAGCGAGCGGGGCAACACCTCGCCGCGCCGCCGGATCAGAAGCTCCAGCAGGGTGAATTCCTTTTGGCTCAGGTGGATTCGCATCCCTTTGCGCTCGGCCTGGCGGCGGGGGATGTCCAGCACCAGATCGGCGATTTGCAGGTGGTCGTTTGCAATGGCGATGCTGCCGCGCCGCAGCAAGGTGCGCACGCGAGCCAGTAGTTCTGCAAAGGCAAAGGGCTTGACCAGGTAATCGTCAGCCCCTAGCTCCAGCCCCTTGACGCGGTCTTCGATGCTGTCGCGTGCCGTGAGAAACAGCACAGGGACGGCAGATTTTGCCTTACGCAGGGCCTGCATGATGCGCCATCCGTCCACGTCAGGCAGCATCACATCCAGGATGATCAGGTCATACGCTTCTGTGGATGCAAGATGATGGCCATCCAGACCGGTGCGCGCGAGATCGACGACAAACCCGGCCTCCGTCAGGCCTTGGCACAGGTACTCGCCCATCTTGGTTTCATCTTCCACAATGAGCAGCTTCATTCGCGGTACTCCCAAGCGTCGTGGATGGTCAGCAAAGGGGGCTGTGCGGGGCACCGTCCCTTGGGCAGAGTTTAAGAGGGCGGGACTGACACCAGAATGACCCCTGGATGACAATATTGTAATGAGCGGGTCATCCGGCGGTCAGCTGCAGGTGGATAAAGTAATGGCCATCATCGGTGATTGGCCGATGATCCTATCGGCGGGGGGCGGCCCGCCAGCATCATGAAAGAGATCTGATCATGCGAAAACTTCATCGCGCCTTGTTATTGGGCGTGCTGGCTCTATCGGGCGGCCTGGCCCAGGCTGCTGTGGTGCCCGGCGTGGTGTACAGCGCCAACGAAGGCAATGGATCCATCAGTGAAATTGTCCTGAGCACAGGGGCTGTGCGCACTTTCAAGATCGCGGTTGTGCCGCACAACGTCCAGATCTCGCCCGATGGCAGACAGCTTCTGGCGGTCGGTATGGAATCCGGCGACGGGATGCAGGGCCATGGCGGGCACGGTGGTGACGGCAAGGCCAGCCTCTTGCTGCTGGACGCGGCCGATCCCGGGCGCTTGATCGCCACATTACCCTCGGGCAGCAGCCCGGCGCACGTGGTGACGAGCCCCGATGGCCGGTTTGCTTATGTCAGCAATTCGGATGCGAATCAGGTGTCCGTTGTGGACCTGGCCCAGAAAGCGATCGTTGCCAGAATTCCCACCGGCGGATTTCCCCATGGCTTGCGCTTAAGCCCCGACGGGCGTGAATTGTATGTGGCCAATGCCACCGGCGACAGCGTCTCGGTGATCGATACGCAAAGCCGGAAGGAAATTGCTCGCATCCCGGCGGGCAAGGCACCTGTTCAGGTGGCATTCACACCGGACGGCACACAGGTTTATGTGTCGCTGCGCGATGAAAACAGTGTGGCGGTTATCGATACCGCCACTCGCCAGGTCAAAGACAAGATCAAGGTAGGCCGCAATCCCATTCAGCTCTATTCAACCCCCGATGGCCGCAAAGTCTATGTGGCCAACCAGGGTGATGATCGCAAGCCGGATGACACCGTGTCTGTCATTGATACGGCCTCGCGCCGCGTCGTCGCCAGGCTCACGACCGGTGCGGGCGCACACGGCGTCGTGGCGAGCGCCGATGGCCAGCGGGTGTTCGTGACCAACAGCAAAGCCGATACCGTCAGCGCCATCGACACCCGCACCGATACGGTTGTCGGTACCTATCGGGTCGGCCCCGCGCCCAACGGGATCACCTATCGCGCGATGCCGTCGCGCTAAGGCGCATCAGGGCGATGCGCCTATTGACCTTCCTGCAGTGTCAAGGATTACGCTAAGTAGATTCGTCAAGATTTTGAGGTCATTGAAATCCATGCTGATCTGTCGCCATGAATAAACCGATCTTGCTTGAATCCGTTATTGCTTGTCCCCATTGCGGGCACCAGCAGCAGGAAACCATGCCGGTGGACGCCTGCCAGTTCTTCTACGAATGCCCGGCCTGCAAGATGATGCTGCGGCCAAAGCCGGGGGATTGTTGCGTGTTCTGCTCGTATGGGTCGGTGCCCTGTCCACCGGTGCAGGATCAAGGGTGTTGCTCATGATACAGCGGTTCAATATCGTCATACTTTTTCTTCTGGGCGCTCTGACGCTTGTACCAAGCGGTGCCCAGGCGCAGATGATGGGTGGTTCCTCGATGGGGACCATGATGTGGTTGATGGCTGCTTTCTGGCTGTTAATCATGCTAGGACTTGTATTCGGGATTGCGGCGCTCGTCAAATACCTTTTCAAGAAGTGAAAATCGGCCTCGGGCCTTGTTTAATACTCAGGAGATATCGATGAAACCCAGGATGATTGTGTTGGCGTCCTTTGCCGCGCTGGCAATGGGCGTGGGTATGCCCAGTGTGGCGGCGATGCATGGCCAGAATCAAACCGGCGGCACGGACATGATGCAAGCAGGGCAAGCACCCGGTTCGATGGGGCAGGGTGGGCAGGCAGGGGGCATGATGGGTGGCCAGCAGGGCAATATAACCGAAGGCCCTCATGGCGGCGGTGGCATGGCGGGAGGCCATGGGATGCAGGGCGGCATGATGGGAAATGGCATGATGGGGATGATGAGTGCCTGCCCCGCAATGGTTGGCGCGGGCCTGGATTCCAAGACTGCGATGCAGATGCACGGCGAAATGATGCGCGCGATGGGGGATATTCTGGTCAAGTATGCCGATAAGATCCAATCTTCTCCGGCCAAGCCGTGATGGCAATTCAGTGCCGGTTCTTGACACCGCAGGTGGTGACTCGTGCTATTTCCGCGTGCTCGTAAGGGATGGGCTGCGGCTGTGATCGGCATCGCCGGCATGGGCATCGCAGCCTTCTGGTATTTTGCCGTACGCGCGCCACACCCGACGTTGATCGACCCTACGGATGAGGGTCTAGTTGTACAAGGCCAGGCCATTTACACCAACAGCTGCGCGGCTTGCCATGGCGCTATGCTGCAGGGTCAGCCAAACTGGCGCGAGCGGCTTGCCAACGGGCGGCTGCCCGCGCCGCCGCACGACAAGGCCGGACACACCTGGCACCACCCGGATGCGGTGTTGTTCGACTTGGTAAAAAACGGCCTGGTGGCGGGGCGCACCGCGCCGCCCGGCTATCAGAGCGACATGCCGGCGTTCGGCAGCATGCTGACCGATGAACAGATTGTCGCGGTGCTAGCCTACATCAAGAGCACCTGGCCGTCCGATGTTCTGCGCATGCAAAAAGAAGTGACCGAACAGCAGCAGCGGCAATGACGCCGCTGGGTGCTTGGTCACTTCTGCAGTGCAGGGTCTAGAAGCTTGCATATGCCTGGGGCGCGGTACCTGGTCCGAGCGTGTAGACAGTCAGCGCCGTCGTCTTTTCGCCAGGCATGCCGGGTGCTCCCACGGGCATGCCGGGAAGCGACAGCCCTTGGCCCACCATATGCTCTGAAAGCATCTGTTTGACATATTTGGCCGGCACCAGACCTTCCACGACGTAACCATCAATCAATGCCGTGTGGCAGCCTGCGAGATTCGCAGGTATATCGTACTTTGCCTTGATGGCGGCGAGGTCGGACGTGTTGACGGTCTCCACTGTAAAGCCATTGGCTTCCATGTGGGCGGCCCATCGGTCGCAGCAGCCACAGTTGGGGTTTTTGTACATCTTGACCGGGATGCTGGCTGCGAAGACCGAAAGTGGAAGACCGAGCGCCAGGCCCAGTGCCAGTTTCTTGACTGCATGCATGATGAAATGCTCCTCTTGAGGTGACTTGGATTACGGTTGAAAGTTGTTGGACGTTGTATGTGACCCGTATGCTTGTTGGATATGATTCCGGTCTTCTGGGTACGGTGCGGGCTTTGCGTTCAGGCAGGTTCTTCGTTCACCGGAATTACTGCGGGGGCAAGGCAGATGCCCAGGTCGTTGCAGGCCTGAACCCGTACGACAAGGCGGTCGCCTGCTTCGATGGTGAGTTGATCCACCGGAATGCGGGTGCCGTCCTCGTAGACCAGAATATCGGTGTCGTCGATGGTGATCCCACTACTGACGCCAGCTGGATAGTTGGCCTGTACCGTGCGTTCTTCCCCATTGCGATCAATGAGTACGGTGGATGGAATCAGATTACCCAAAGAGGCCGGATTGGCATTGACATGCCAGTCGCGGCCGATGTGCAACGTGATGACGCTGTCCTTTCCCGTTCTGGCAAGCGATGCCTTGACATGGCTGGCTGAATTGGCAAATTCCGTGTAGGCCGCCGTGCCGTCAGCGGGCGAATCGGTGGATATCAAGAATTTGTTTGAGATAAGGGTTGCAGCGCCTGCAAGAATGACGACAGCAGCAAGCGCCCCCAATCGGTATCGGGATTGGCGATTCATCACGAGTCCTCCTGTGTTGCGGTTTTATTCAGTGCCTGAACGAGGCTGGTGCTGGTGAATAGGCCCGAGAGCGTTTGCACTTCACGTCCCTTGTGATCGAGTACGACGGCAAAAGGCAAGCCCACGCCGCCATGTAGGGCAAGCAGGTGTTCGAGGGCCGGGTCCGGACGGGTGAGGTCAACCTGCAGGGGGATGGTTCCGGTGCGCTTCAAGGCAGAGACGACCTCACGATCTTGGTAGACCGTTTTTTCAAGTACCTTGCAGTTGATGCACCAATCCGCCGTAAATTCCACTAGGGCGGGGCGCCCGAGTGTGGACAGGGCCGCGACATCGGCGACACGCAGCGGCTGCCAGGCGATGACGGTTTCTGCCGACTGGCCAAGCCCCGACCCGAAGTAGCCCAGCACTGCAGCCGTAGCACCCACGAATAGGGCTGCGGTGCGGGCACTGCGCTCTGTGGCTCGCCAGAGTGTGATCGTCACCCAACCAAGCACAGCAACCAGGAGGGCGATCCAAAGCGGCGTACCCCATGCGGCGGGCAACACGCTCTGCGCGTAAAAGAGCGCCGCTGCCAACAGCAGCCAGCCAAAACTGTGTTGGATGACTGTTGTCCAAGCCCCGGCACGTGGCAGACGCTTAAGCAGGCTCGGGCGCAGGATGAGGACGACGTAAGGTGCGGCCAGCCCTAGCCCGATCGCCACGAAAATGACGAGAATATTGACCAGTGGCTGCGTCAGCGCAAATACTAGTACGCCCCCCAGCAGCGGCCCGGTGCAGGGAGTGGAAAGTAGCGCACTGACCAGTCCGGAGAACGGCTCAAACAGGCGCCTGCCGCGCAGCGTCACCAGTGCCAGATGGAACTGCTGATGCAGGGAAAGGCGCGCCGTACAAGTCGTTCCGTGAGCAAAGGGGATAGAAAAGCCGTACCGTCCGTGGAGAAGCATAGCCCTCTAATAAAATCACCATCCCGAAAGCATCAGAGTACTTAAGCATGGTCTAGCATCGATCCGAATTGCTAAGTGACCACTGGAAACATGATCAGACCCTGTGGCCCTTGGCATCCACGACCGCCTCGCCGTCTTCCTTGCTGAAGGCGCCGCGCTGCGGTTGCGGCAGGATGTCCAGCACGGCTTCCGAGGGGCGGCACAGGCGCGTTCCCAGTGGTGTGACGACGATGGGCCGGTTTATCAGGATGGGGTGTTGTTCGATGAAATCGAGCAACTGGTCATCGGTCCATTTGGAGTCGCCCAGATCGAGTTCCGCAAAGGGCGTCCCCTTCTCGCGCAGTACGTCGCGTACGCTCAGGCCGGCATCGGCCAGTAGCTTGACCAGTGTGGTACGGTCGGGCGGAGTCTTCAGGTACTCAATGACCGTGGGTTCCTCGCCACTGTTGCGGATCATGGCGAGCACGTTGCGCGAAGTGCCACAGGCAGGGTTGTGATAGATCGTGATGACGCTCATTGAGATGTCCTAGTTATCGGGTGAGGGGGGTTCGGGTTGCACTCGTACCAGTCGCGAGAGCGGTTGACCACGCGCACAACCAGCAGCATCACGGGCACCTCAATTAGCACACCGACCACGGTAGCCAGCGCAGCGCCAGACTGGAAGCCGAACAGGCTAATGGCGGCGGCCACGGCCAGTTCGAAGAAGTTGCTCGCGCCGATTAGCGCCGAGGGGCAGGCGATGTTGTGTCGCTCGCCCAGCCGGCGGTTGAGCCAGTATGCTAGCCCGGAGTTGAAGAACACCTGGATCAGGATCGGCGCCGCCAGCATGGCGATCACCAGCGGCTGTTGCAGGATTGCCTGTCCCTGAAAGGCGAACAACAGCACCAGCGTGAGCAGCAGCGCCGCGATGGACAGCGGGCCGATGCGCGCCAGCGCGGCCTCGAACGCGGCCCGGCCTCGGCGCAGCAATGCGCGGCGCCAGAACTGTGCAAGGATCACCGGCACGACGATATAGAGCGCCACGGACACCAGTAGCGTGTCCCACGGTACCGTAATAGCCGACAGGCCCAGCAGCAGGCCGACGATGGGTGCGAAGGCGAACACCATGATGGTGTCATTCAAGGCCACCTGCGACAGCGTGAACACCGGATCGCCCCCGGTCAGTCGGCTCCAGACAAAGACCATCGCCGTGCAGGGCGCGGCGGCGAGCAGGATCAGGCCGGCAACATAGCTGTCGAGCTGATCGGCGGGGAGCCACTGCGCGAAGACCTGACGGATGAAGATCCACGCCAACAGCGCCATCGAGAACGGCTTGACCGCCCAGTTCACGAACAGCGTCACGCCGATGCCACGCCAATGCTGCCTGACCTGGCCCAGGGCGCCGAAGTCAACCTTGAGCAGCATCGGAATGATCATGACCCAGATCAACAGGCCAACGGGCAAATTAACCTGAGCAATCTCCATACGGCCGATGGCCTGGAACACGCCGGGTGCGAATTGGCCCAGGGAAATGCCGGCGACGATGCACAGCAGCACCCAGACGGTCAGGAATCGCTCGAAGACGCTCATGTCGGGGGTGGCTGACACGCGGCCGGCCGTGGTGGCTTGAGGCATGAGTGACTTCGCGTCAGCAGCAGGGTGTTCGGGAGGAGCCCGAGCAGCACGCCGAGGCGGGTGCGGGGTGCTGCGCTTCGTTGAAGACCGGGATATTGCCCAGCGTGTGGAAATGCTCCCAGGCTACGCCCTGCGGGTCGGTGACCCAGTGCTTCTCGCTGCGCGCATAGCAACAGGTCGTGGCGCCCTCATCCAGCAGCGTCATGTCGGCCGCTTCGGCACGGGTCTTGAGCACGGCCAGTTCCTGGGCATCGTCGGTCTGGATGCCCAGGTGGTCGATGCCTGGCTTGCTGCCACGCGTGGAGATGGCGAAGTTCACCGGCGGGTCTTCGAGCATCCATTTCGCATAATCGGTTTCGACGCGGGCCGGCTGTGCGGCGAACAGCTGCGAATAGAAGCCGATGCTGCGGTTCAGGTCATCGACGTGCAGGTGGACATGGAAGCGTTTCATGGCGAAGTCCTTTCAGCAGGAAGTGCAGGAGCGGGAGAAATCGGGGGATGTAGTGACTTCGCAGACGGCGCCCCGGCAGCAGTGCTCAGTCAGGTAGCCGAGCAGCCCATTCATCTGCGAGAAGTCGGCGCGGTAGATCAGGTTGCGGCCCTGCTGCTCAACCGTGATGAGACTGGCATGGGTCAATTCCTTCAGGTGGAAGGACAGCGCGCTACGGGCCACATCGAGTTGCTCAGCCATGACGCTGGGCGTCAACCCTTCGGGACCGGCGATGACCAAGGCGCGGAACACGCGCAGGCGCTGGGCATGGGCCAAGGCGCTAAGGGCGGAAACAGTTTGGGCTTCGTTCATTGTTTAATAATACAACAATTATTGAATTAATGGTGGAATGACCTTGTTAAATCAAGCCTGTTCGCCTGAAAGGCTTGGCTTGCAAGGTAGTTGCCCACGCCTCGTGTATCCGCAAGTCAGCGATACGACTTCGACGATCCGCCCGACTGGAATGCGATCGCGCTGGCTGGACTGCGGGTATAGCAAAGCGTTGCTCACTGCCTTGGTGCTCTGACAGTTTGCCGGTGCGTACAACGAAGCCGTCCGATGTCAAACACTCAGGGAACGGCACCAAGGGGGAGACAGCTCCTCCTGCTGAAATTTAATTGACGATTACGCACAGTTTTATTTGAATGAACGTCCAGGAAGACCCCAAGGCCAGGAAGCGTAATCGTTGACTTTACATAATATACATTATGCGAATTACTGGGAGGGGACAGCGCCGTCCGGATCCTGACGGCCGGAGATGTGGAGCAAGTCTTTCGAGCGAGTCTTTCGGGCGAAACCGTCGAGCCGGCCTGATCGGGTTCGGGCCGGCGGCATGCCCGGTGCGGAATGCGGCGCGGGATATGGCGGTTCAGCCGCCGCTCGCGCGCAGGAAGAGATCGTGCGCGAGCTGCCGGTGCCGGGCCAGCACGTTGGGCAGGTCGGCGGTCAGCAGATGGCCGTCGCGCACCACCACGCGCCCGTCGATGACGCTGGTGGCGACGTGGCCCGGCGTGCAGAAGACCAGCGCGGCCACCGGGTCGTGGCCGGCGCCGGCATAGCCGGCGGCCGTCATGTCGAAGGCCACGAAGTCGGCGGACATGCCGGGCGCCAGCGCGCCGATGTCGTCGCGGTTCAGCACGCGCGCCCCGCCCAGCGTGGCGATTTCCAGCGCTTCGCGCGCGCTCATCGCGGCCGGCCCGTGGCCGACCCGCTGCAGCAGCATGGCCTGGCGCGCCTCGCCCAGCAGATGGGCGCCGTCGTTCGACGCGCTGCCGTCCACCCCCAGGCCGACCGGCACGCCCGCGTCGCGCATCGCCCGCACCGGCGCGATGCCCGAGGCCAGGCGCATGTTCGAGCACGGGCAATGGGCGACGCCGGTGCCGGTGCGCGCGAACAGCGCGATTCCTTCGGGATCGAGCTTGACGCAGTGGGCGTGCCACACGTCGTGCCCCACCCAGCCGAGTTCCTCGGCGTACTGCGCCGGGGTGAGCCCGAATTTTTCCCGCGAATAGGCGACGTCGTTCTCGTTTTCGGCCAGGTGCGTGTGCAGCGACACGCCGTAGTGCCGCGCCATCCGCGCCGATTCGCGCATCAGCTCGCGCGAGACCGAGAACGGCGAGCACGGCGCCAGCGCGATGCGCAGCATCGAATGGCGGCGATCGTCGTGATATTTTTCGATGAGCCGCTGGCTGTCGCGCAGGATGGCCGCCTCTTCCTCGACCACCGTGTCCGGCGGCAGGCCGCCCTTGCTGCGGCCCACGCTCATCGAACCGCGCGCGGCGTGGAAGCGCATGCCCATTTCCTGTGCGGCGGCGATGGAATCATCCAGCGTCGCGCCGTTGGGATACAGGTACAGGTGATCGCTGGTGGTCGTGCAGCCCGACAGCATCAGTTCGGCCATCGCGGTGCGGGTGGACACGCGGATCATTTCCGGCGTCAGGTGCGACCAGAGCATGTACAGATTGCCCAGCCAGGAGAACAGCTCGGCGTCCTGCGCGGCCGGCACGGCGCGCGTCAGGGACTGGTACATGTGGTGATGGGTATTGACTAGGCCCGGCACGACCACGTGGCCGCGCATGTCGAGGCGCTGCGCGGCGCCGCTGTCGAGCGCCCGCCGGTAGGATTCCGGCAATTCGTTCGTGGGGCCCACCCATTTCACGGCCGGCCCTTCGGCCACCAGGGCGCCATCGGGGATTTCGCGCCGCTGCGCGTCCATGGTGACCAGGACGTCGGCGTGAAGGGCAATCAGGAACGGCATGGCGGGTCTCGCTGCGGAAGTCGGGATGGACGCCAGTCTAAGGGACTTCGATGACCCGATCCAAGATCAGAATTCAGCGATGACCGTCCACAAAAAGTGGACATCAGGCCCGGATCAGCCGATCTGCGGATAGAGCTGCGCCAGAGCCGCCTCGATGCTCTGCGCCATCAAGTCCGCCGCCGCATCGGGCTGGCGCCCGGCGCGTTCGATGAGCGCCAGCGTCTGCGGTCGTATGTTCCGGTCGCGCAGCGGAATGAACATCAAGGCTTGGCGGCTCCGTTCTTCCATCACGTCCAGGGGGTTGAGCAAGGCGATGCCATCGCCCTGCATCACCATCTGCTGGATCAGGGCCATCGATGTCGATTCGGCAGCGGGCGTGACTTCCAGCGTATTGCGCACGAATGCATCGTCCAGGATGGCGCGGATCGACAGAGGCGCGGCCGGCAGGATCAGCGGATATTCCACGCATTCGCTCAACAGCACGGAAGCGTGTTCCGACAGGGGATGCCCGGGCGGTGTGACGACGCCGATGCGCCAGTCGCTCGCCGCCCGCACGCGCAGGGACGGCGCGTCGGCCAGGTCGTAGCCCAGGCCCAGGTCGGCGTCGCCCCGCTCCACGGCGGCGGTGATCTCCGTGACCGGCAGGTCCAGTATCCGGACGGTGATGCCGGGGAACCGCTGCCGGAACGCATGCGCCAGGGACGGCATCAAGGCGCCGGCCAGGCCCGCCGTGACCGCGATGGACACCTGGCCGCGGCGCGCGCCCTTGAATTCCTCGATCCGTTCGCGCAGGACGTCGTATTCGCCCAGCGTCCGGCGCACGTGCGCCAGCACCATCTCTCCCAGCGGCGTCAGGCGCAGGCGCTTGTGGATGCGGTCAAACAGAGGGGCGCCCAGTTCGCTTTCCAGGTCGAGTATCTGCCGGTTCACGGCGGTGGGCGCGATGTGCAGGTATTCCGCCGCCTTCCGGATCGATCCGCGGCGGACCACTTCGTCGAGATAGCGCAGGACCCTGGCATGCATGATGGGGGAAAACTCCGGTGGCGCGCGCCCGGGCGGGCTCCGGGCGCACAGGTGGGGATGGCCGCATTGTAGCGATGCGCCTCCCCTTCCCCGCCGTCCGGCGGCGCCGCCTTCAGGTAAGATGGCCCTGTTTTTTCATTCGCGCACCGGCATGAATCCGTCCACCCTGATCGGCATCGTCGCCAGCATCCTGCTGCTGGCCATCGTCCTGTTCCTGTCCGCCGAGGACCCGGGCCTGTTCGTCGACTGGCCGGGCCTGGGCATCGTGCTGATCGGGACGGCGGCGGCCACCTTCATCGCCTATCCCCTGCGCGAGGTCATGCGCATCTTCGGGCTGATCCGCAGCGTCGTCCACCGCGAGCGCCTGGACGTGGACAAGGACCTGGAAGACCTGGTCGAAATCGCCCGCATCTGGATGCAGAGCGACATCCATGCCGTCGAGCAGGCGCTGCAGCGGGTATCCAGCCCCTTCCTGCGCAACGGCGTGCAGTTCGTGATCGACAACGTGCCGGAACAGGACATCCTCGACCTGCTGCAATGGCGCATCGCGCGGATGAAGGCCAAGGAGCACGCCGAGGCCCAGCTGTTCCGCGTCATGGCGGGGTTCGCGCCGGCCTTCGGCATGCTGGGCACCCTGGTGGGCCTGGTCAACCTGCTGTTCCTGCTGGGCGACGGCGACATCACCGCCATCGGCCGGCAGATGGCCCTGGCCCTGATGACGACCTTCTACGGCGTGCTGCTGGCCAACCTGGTGTTCAAGCCCGTGGCGGTCAAGCTGGAGCGCCGCACGGAACAGCGCCTGATCCTCATGAACACCCTGATGCAGGGCATCGCCATGATGAGCCAGAAGCGCAGCCCGGCCCTGATGCGGGAAACGCTGAAGGCCTTCATCGCGGAAATCCGCGATGAGATCCGCGACCTGGAGCCGGCCGCCGCCCTTCGGAACAAGGAGCCGGAGCCGTCATGAGGCGCGTGCCCGGCGAACCGAGCCCGGCCGAGGCCATCGCCCAGCGCATGCGGGGCCTGGAGGCCGAGTTGCGGGAAGCCCGGCAGGCGCTGCGGCGCAACCGCAAGCGCTCGGACCCGTCCGCGCGCTGGAGCCTGGAGCCGCAGGCCGCCGAGGCCTCCCAGGACGAGCTCTGGTTCATCACCTACCTGGACATGATGACCCTGATGCTGGTCGCCATGATCGTGATGCTGGCGTTTTCGGGTTCCATCGGCAAGCGCGCCCCCGCGCCGGGCGCGACCATCCAGGCGGCCTCGCCGGCCGCGTCCGCGCCGCCGGCGGCTTCCGTGGCGCTGGCGCCGATCCCCGCGCCGGACGAGGCATTCCCCTACCCGGCCGCGCCGGCCGCCGAACTTCTGTTCGCCCCGCCGCCCCCGGCCGAGCCCGAGCGCTCGCCCCTGTTCGGGACTTTCCCGGATATCGACACGGGAGTCGCCGGCACCGGCGTGGCGGCCGCACCGGCACCCGCACCCGCAGTGGAAGCGCCCGCCGTCCGGCCCGGCCCGCAGGCGGATTCCGCAGCCGCCCCGGCGCCTGCCTCGGAGTCTGGGGCCGAACCCGGCTCCGTGCCGGGCCCCCGGCCGCACGCCGACTTCGTCGGCCCGCCGGCGCCGCCCGCGCCGGTTTCGCAGGATGCCGCGCCCGCAGCCCCGGCCGCCGGCACCGGCACCGGAGAACCGGATGCCGCCGCTGCGGCGCCCTCGGCGCCGGCCGCCCCGGCCGCCCCGGCGGCTCCGGCCCCATCCGGCCCGCAGGCCGCCCCGGCGGCTCCGCCCTCCCCGGCGCCCGCCCCCGCAAACGGGGATCGCGCGGCGTCCGCGCGGGAGCCCGAGCCCGCGGAATCGTCCGAAGGTGCCGCCCTGGCGGCCTCCCTGCCGCTGGGCGAACTGGGCCATGACGTCGAAGTGATCGTCAACCGGCGCTCCATCAGCTTCCGCATCAACAGCGAGATCCTGTTCGACACGGGCCAGGCGGATCTCAGCCGCGCCGGCCTGTCGGTGCTGCAGCGCATGGCCAAGGTGCTGTCGGACGCCGGCTACGACATCACGGTCGAGGGCCATACGGATTCGGTGCCGGTGCGCAGCAACGCCCGCTATCCGTCCAATTGGGAACTGTCCAGCGCCCGGGCCGGCAGCGTGGTGCGCTATCTGCAGGCCAACGGCATCGCCAAGGGACACCTGAAGGCGGTGGGCTACGCGGATGCCCGGCCGATCGCCGACAACCGCTCGGCCGACGGGCGCGCGCGCAACCGCCGGGTGGAACTGGTGGTGGAAAGGCCGCACGAGGACCGCAGCGAAGCCGGGCCCGCCGGCACGCATCCCGCACCCGGAACGGCCACGCGCTGAGGCAGGCCCTGGCCTGGCGGCCCAGGGCCGCCGGCGCGCGGGCGCGGCGCGTTCAATCGCGCGAGAACGGCCTGCCGTCGAAGTCCAGCGTGACCAGATTGCCGTCCATGGGCCCCATGCCGGGCGAATTCAGCGGCATGCCGGGCGCCGCGGCGCCGCGCGTGTCCTTCGAGGCCAGCAGCTTGCGCACGGCCGAGGCCGGCACGTGGCCCTCGACCACCTGGCCGCTCGATTCCAGCCGCGCCGTGTGGCAGGACGCCAGCTCCATCGGCACGCCCAGGCGGGCCTTGACCGCCGCCATGTCGCTCGAAGGCACTTCGCGCACGTCGAAGCCTTCGGCGCGCATGTGCTCGGCCCAGCCGTGGCAGCAGCCGCAGTTCGGGTCCTGGTAGACGGTGACCGCCTCGCCCGCCTGGGCGTGGACGGACAGGGAGGCCCCCAGGGCGGCGGCCAGCAGGCCGAAGGCGAAGAATCGTTGCATGCGTACCTCAGGATATTCGGAAGATGAACCGGCTCTGGACATGAGCCTGGCAAGTCGGGTCCGCCGGGACTGGCGGGCCATGGGTTGGAGCGTGAAAAACCCGTTTGGTTCAGTCGCGCCCGATCGCGCCGGCTCAGATCTGCTCGAAGCGATCGTAGTGGCGTTCCGTCGGGGTTTCGGTGTGCGTCACGCCGGTCACCCGGGCCGCGGGCGGCCCCTGAAGCAGCCAGGACAGCATGCGGTCGACGGCGGCGTGCTCGCCCTGGATCAGGGCTTCCACCCGGCCGTCGGGCAGATTGCGCACCCAGCCGCCGAGCTTGAGCTGGTGCGCCTGGCGGACGGTGGCGGCGCGGAAGCCGACGCCCTGGACGCGGCCTTCGACGAGGACCGTCAGGGTTTCGAGCTGGTGTTGGTCAGGTAAGGATTTCATACGATCGCAAGTCGGAAAGCAATCGGGGTTTCAGCCAAGACGCAAGGCAACGCTTGAGCATTAAACTGTAACCGAAACACGCCGAAAAGGTCTTTCGCCGGATGTTTCCGGAAAGACGCGCCGCCTTTCCGCGCTCTTTCCGCGCTCTTTTTTCCGACCGGCCGCACGCCGGCATCGATTCTTTCACTTGGACTCCGATCCCATGGGCATCCGCTCCTTATCCATCCGGGCCAAGCTGGTCCTGGCTTCCGCGGCCACCGTCGCCGTCGCCATGGGCCTGCTCGCCGCCGCCAATCTGTATTCCGCCCAGACCGCCGTCAGGGACCTCGTCTCGGCGCAGACGGAAAGCCTGATCAACAGCAATGCCCGCGAAATCGAAAGCTGGGCGCGCAGCAAGGTCGCGATCCTGGCATCGGTGCAGCCGGTGGCGCTGACGGACGCGCCCGAGCCCTTCCTGCTGCAGGCGCTGCATTCCGGGCATTTCATGGCCACCTACATCGGCTCCGCGGACAAGAAGATGAAGTTCGGCCAGGTGCTCAAGCTGCCGGACGGCTACGATCCCACCAGCCGGCCCTGGTACACGCTGGCGGCGCAGGCCGGCAAGCCGGTCCTGACCTCGCCCTACCTGGACGCGGCCACCAACGGCCTGGTGGTCAGCGTGTCGGTGCCCGTGCAGGAAAACGGCAAGACCCGTGCCGTCATCGCGGCCGACATCGGCCTGGACGACATCGTCGCCAGCACGCGCGCGCTGCGCCCCACCGAGCACAGCTTCGCCTATCTGGTTTCCGGCGACGGCAAGATCATCGCCCACCCCGACGCGCAGCTGTCGCTCAAGCCGGCGACCGAGGTCTTCGCCGGCTACGACATCCCCCGGCTCCAGCGCCTGGCGGACCAGCCCGGCGAGCTCGCGGAAGCCGAAAACGCCGCCGGCCGGTACTGGCTGAGCGCCCACCGCATCCAGGGCACCGACTGGATGCTGGCGATCGCTCTGGACCAGGGCGACATCCTGGCGGGGGTGCGCCAGATGCGCCTGCAGGCCATCCTCACCGGCATCGTCATGATCGCGCTGGCGGCGCTGGCCCTGGCGCTCCTCACCCGCGCCCTGCTGCGCCGCCTGGGCATGCTGAAGGACGCCCTGCAGAACATCGCCTCCGGCGAGGGTGACCTGACCCGGCGCCTGGACCAGTCGGGCCACGACGAACTGGCCCAGGTCGGGGCCTCGTTCAACCAGTTCGTCGACAAGATCGCCGGCACGCTGCGCAGCATCCGCCAGACCACGGATTCCGTGCACCTGGCCTCGGACGAGATCGCCGCCGGCAACACGGACCTGGCGCGCCGCACCGAAGGCGCCGCCGCCAGCCTGCAGGAAACCTCCAGCTCCATGGAAGAGCTGTCCAGCACCGTCAAGCAGACCGCCGATTCGGGCAATGCCGCCGTGCAGCTGGCCGAAAGCGCGCGCGCCGCCGCGCGCGAGGGCGGCGAACTGATGCACCGCGTGGTCGAGACCATGCAGGGCATGAACGAAAATGCGTCCCGCATCGGCGACATCATCGGCGTGATCGACTCCATCGCCTTCCAGACCAACATCCTGGCGCTCAACGCCGCGGTCGAGGCCGCCCGCGCCGGCGAGCACGGCGCCGGCTTCGCCGTGGTGGCCTCCGAAGTCCGTTCGCTCGCCCAGCGCAGCGCCCAGTCGGCGCGCGAGATCAAGGCCCTGATCGACACCAACGTGTCCCAGGTCGCGCATGGCGGCGAGCAGGTCCGCCAGGCGGGCGCCGCCATGGACAAGATCGTGTCCGAGGTCCAGCGCGTCACGGACATCATCAGCGAGATCAAGGTCGCCACCAGCGAGCAGAGCCTGGGCATCAGCCAGATCGAGATCGCCGTGCAGCAGCTCGACGGCATGACGCAGCAGAACGCCGCGCTGGTCCAGGAATCGGCCGCCGCCGCCGACAGCCTGCGCGACCAGGCGCGGATCCTGGCCCAGGCGGTGGCCGGCTTCAAGCTCGATCCGTCGGCGGACGGGCCCGCCGCCCTGCCCGCTCCGCACGCCTGAACGCGGGCCGGCGGGCCGCGGCCGCGGGCGGGCCCTTCCATCGGGAGGCTCGCCCGTGTTCCACATTGCCTCACGCCCGCCGCGCGCCGCCCGCGGCGGCGCGCGTCGCGGTTCGCCCGCGCGCCCTCGAACTGCCTCCTGTCCCGTCCCGACTTTGCCCGGGTCTGGTCCCGATCTCGGCTTGATTCCTCGTCCTCGACCGAATACCCATGAGCATCATCGGGTTTCCTGCTGCGACGGTCATAAAGACATAGCCCATCGGTCGTTCTCCCCCGGAGGGCCGGCTCCTAGAATGGTTGCATCGTGCCGCCGGGCCGCTCCAAGGCAGAAAGCGCTCCCTCCGGGGGGCCGCAAGCCGAAGGCGCTGCGTGGGGGCCTATTTTGCCGTCGGGCGCCCCGCCCCAGGCTCCATCCGACCCATTCGAGGCCCTCATGAGCAACGCATCCATCCGCAAACACACCGTGGTGATCGTCGGCGCCGGTACGGGCGGGACCACCGTCGCCGCCCAGCTCCGGCGCCAGGAGCCCGGCCTGGACATCGCCGTCATCGATCCGTCCAGCCACCACGACTACCAGCCCGCCTGGACCCTGGTGGGCGGCGGCGCCTACAAGGCCGAGGACACCCGCCGTTCCCTGCACGACTGCCTGCCCGACGGCGTGCGCCACATCGCGCAGCGCGTGACCGCCCTGCTGCCCGACGAGCGCCTGGTGGAACTGGCCGACGGCAGCCGCGTGGGCTACGACTACCTGGTGGTGGCCGCCGGCATCCAGATCAACTGGAACGCCATCGAAGGCCTGGCCGACGCCCTGGGCAAGAACAGCGTGACCAGCAACTACCGCTACGACCTCGCGCCCTACACCTGGGAGCTGGTGCGCCAGTTCCAGGGCGGCACGGCGATCTTCACCCAGCCGGCCGGCGCGGTGAAATGCCCGGGCGCCCCGCAGAAGGCCCTGTACCTGGCGGCCGACCATTTCCGCCGCCGCGGCGTGAAGGCCGACAGCCTGCAGTTCCGCTCGGCCGGCGCCACGGTCTTCGGCGTGCCCTTCTACGCCCAGGCGCTGGACAAGGTCATGGCCTCCTACGGCGCCCAACCGCACTACGGCCAGAACCTGGTCCAGGTGCGCGGCGCGGAAAAGATCGCCGTCTTCGAGTCGGTGGTGGACGGCGAGAAGGTGCGCGAGGAAGTCCACTACGACCTGCTGCACGTCGTGCCGCCGCAGAGCGCGCCCGATTTCATCCGCAGCAGCCCGCTGGCCGACGCCAACGGCTGGCTGGAGGTGGACAAGAACACGCTGCGCCACACGCGCTACCCCAACGTGTTCGGCCTGGGTGACTGCACGTCCACGCCCAACAGCAAGACGGCCGCCGCCATCAAGAGCCAGGCCCCGGTGCTGACGCTCAACCTGCTGAGCGTCCTGCGCGGCGCCGGCAACGTCGAAAGCTACGACGGCTACGCCGCCTGCCCGCTGACGACCTCGCGCGGCAAGGTCCTGCTGGCCGAATTCACCTACGGCGGCACGATCACGCCCAGCTTCCCCTTCGATCCGCGCATCCCGCGCCGCTTCTACTGGTGGCTCAAGCGCAGCTTCATGCCCTGGTTCTACTGGAACATCCTGCTGAAGGGCCGCGGCCTGCCGGTGACGCACCGCACGCGCAGCTTCCCGGCCGGCGTGCCCTCGGTCCAGCCCTGACGCATGCCCGCCGATGCGCCCCGGGCCGCTGCGCATGCGGCGGCCCGGGGCGTTTTCATTCATCCAGGGATCAGGCGCCCCTACCCCCGCACCAGCAGCACGGACAGCGAGGTCGGCTCGATGATGGTGGTGCCCGTGAAGGGCCGGTCGAACGAGGCGATCAGGTAGAGCGTGGCGCCGAAGCCCAGGGAAAACAGCGTCAGGGACAGGATCAGCGGCCTGCGCTGGGTCATGTGCAGTTCGCTCAGCACGCAGGCGGCGACGAACAGCAGCACCAGCACCGCGATCCATTTCGTCGGCATCACCCGGCTGTGCGAGACCAGCAGGCGCTGGTTGCGCGCTTTTTCGATGGCCATCGTATAGCGCCGCAATGCCTCGGCGGCGCGTTGCACGCCGAGCCCGTCGGTGCCGGCCTCGATCCGCACCGAGATGACCATCAGGGTCTCCAGCTGATCCTCGGCGATCTGGCTGGCCCGGCCCTCGCCCATCAGCGGCCATTCGTTCTCGACGACTTCGCGGATGTAATCGTCGAGCACGCCCGTGACCTGTTCGCGCAGATCGGCCGGCAGGAACTTGACGACGCGCATCGTATCGGCCACGGCGACGGCTTCCTTTTCCACCGCCGTGCGGCCCTTGGCGTCCTGCTGCCAGATGTCGGCCGCCACGAAGGTGATCACCATCCCGGTGGGCAGCAGGATGCCCGAGAGCATGGTGTTGACCATGTTGGGCCCGTGCGAGCCGGGCGGCCACAGGCGGCGCAGAGCATACATCAGCGCCAGGGCCGCGGCCGAGAGGCCGCCCACCAGCAGCACGCAGGAGACGAACATCGCCCATTCGGGCAGGTCATACATGAAGTCGAACACGGCGAGGCCCTCGCTGGGTGTCGGCGGGCATCGGCCCGCCGGGGTCATGATGAGCGGACGTCAGGAAAGGATGAAGACGCGGGTCAGAGGATTTCCTGGATCGTGTCGAAGGGCCGGCACAGGCGCGTGCCCTTGTCCGTGACGACGAAGGGCCGGTTCAGCAGGACGGGGTGCCGTTCGATGGCGTCGAGCAGCTGTTCGTCCGTCAGTGCCGGATCCGCCAGCCCCAGGGACTCGTAGGCCGGTTCCTTGGCGCGCAGGGCTTCGCGCACCGTCAGGCCCGCCGCCCGGATCAGCTCGCGCAGCGCGTCGCGCGGCGGCAGGTGGTGCAGGTATTCGACCACTTCGACGGGGCGCCCCGTGGCCTGGAGCGTTTCCAGCGCCTTGCGCGACGTGCTGCAGCGCGGGTTGTGGTAGATTCTGATCATGCGGATTCCCGGGGTGGAAAGCCCCCATTATCCACGATCCTCCCCGATCCGGCCGTCCGGAATCACCCGTGCGGCCCCCGATCCACCACACCGCGCGCCACCCCGCCCACGATGCCCATGCCGATGCTGCCGATGCTTCCGCCGTCCGACACCCGTCCGCCGCTTTCCCCGCGCCCCGCCCTGCCGATCGCGGCGCTGGCATTGGCCCTGGCGCTGGCCGGCTGCGCCGGCGGGCCGCAGGACAACCTCAGCCTGGTGCCGGCCCGGCTGGACCAGCAGACGCGCCAGGACGGCCTGTTCACGCAGCCTGTGAAATGGTCGCGCGAACGGCCGGGCTGCCAGGGCGAATGTCCGAAGCTGACGGTCGATTCCCTGGCCTTCCCGGGGCATCCCCGCCTCACCGAGCTGGTCGACCACGCCCTGGCCGCCATGACCTGGGTCGATGCGCAAAACGCCGCGCCCTACGATACCCTGGCCGGTTTCGAGGCCTACTACTGGAAGACCGCCGAATCCCGCGACGAGGTCCAGTTGACGGCGCGCACGCGCTACCGCAACGAGCGCCTCACCGTGGTCGAACTGGACGCGGCCCAGTACCGCACCGGCATGGCCCACGGCATGACGGGTTCGCAGCTGCTGAACTGGGACAATGCGGCGGAAAAGGCCCTGACGATCGACAACCTGCTGGCGCCGGGCGCCCGCCCGGCCTTCGACGCGGCGCTGCGCGCCGAGCATGCGCGCTGGCTGGACCAGCATGCCGACGCCATCGACAACCGGGACACTTTCGACCGCATGTGGCCCTTCGCGCCCAGCGACAACGTGGGGCTGACCGACCTGGGCGTGCTGGTCAAGTACCAGCCCTACGAGATCGCCCCCTACGCCTGGGGGCAGCCGGAACTGCTGATCCCCTACGAGCACCTGCGGGGCGTCCTGCGGCCGCAGTTCCTGCCGCCGCGCACGTAGCCCCGAGGGGGGGCCGCGCCCTCCCCCTTCCCGCCGCGCGCCGCCCGCGGGCCGCCGCGCCCGCATACGCCCGCATACGCATATAGCACCGCTGCATAATGCGCGGTGTTCATATCGTTGGACAAAACGATTCGTTCTGTCCCGGAAAGGAACGCCTTAACCTGATGCCTCGATCCCCCGCATCACGAGGCTCCTTTCCATGCCATCCTCCTTCCGCTTCCTGCTACCCCTGGCCGCCGCCCTGAGCCTGGCGGGCGCCGCGCACGCCGCCGACGTCACGCTGCTGAACGTGTCCTACGATCCCACGCGGGAGCTGTACCAGGCCTACAACCAGGCCTTCGCCCGGTACTGGCAGGACAGGACCGGCGACCACGTCACGATCCGCCAGTCGCACGGCGGCTCGGGCAAGCAGGCGCGTTCGGTGATCGACGGCCTGAAGGCCGACGTGGTGACCCTGGCGCTGGCGCCGGACATCGACGCTATCGCCGAGCGCGGCGCGATCCGCAAGGACTGGCAGCGGCAGCTGCCGCTGAACAGCGCACCCTACACCTCCACCATCGTCTTCCTGGTGCGCAAGGGCAACCCCAAGGGCATCCACGACTGGGACGACCTGATCAAGCCGGGCGTGCAGGTCATCACCCCCAACCCCAAGACCTCCGGCGGCGCGCGCTGGAACTACCTGGCGGCCTGGGGCTACGCCCTGCGCCAGCCCGGCGGCGACGAGGCCAAGGCGCGCGAGTTCGTCGGCAAGCTCTACCGCCAGGTGCCGGTGCTGGATTCGGGCGCGCGGGGCGCCACCACGACCTTCGTCGAGCGCGGCATCGGCGACGTGCTGCTCGCCTGGGAAAACGAGGCCTTTCTCGCCATCGAGGAACTGGGCCCCGGCAAGGTGGACATCGTCGTGCCCTCGGTCAGCATCCTGGCCGAGCCGCCCGTGGCGGTGGTAGACAAGGTCGTCGACGCGCGCGGCACGCGCGATGTGGCCCGGGCCTACCTGGACTACCTGTACACCGAGGCCGGTCAGGAGATCGCGGCGAAGAACCACTACCGGCCCACGCTGAAGGCGGTCGCCGAGCGCCACGCGGGGCAGTTCCCGCACCTGTCGCTGTTCAGGATCACGGATGTGGCGCCGGACTGGACCGAGGCGCAGAAGACGCACTTCTCGGACGGCGGCGTGTTCGACCAGATCTACCAGCCGAACGCGCAATAAGGCGGCGGAGCCATGTCCCTCACGACGCTCGCGCCGCACGCCCCCATCGCGCACCGGGTCCTGCCCGGGCGCAACCTGACGCTGGGCCTAACGCTGACCTATCTGTGCCTGGTGGTCCTGCTGCCGCTGTCGGCCGCGTTCCTGACGGCCTCGACCCTGAGCGGGGAGGCCTTCTGGAAGGCGGTCACCGCGCCCCGGGTGCTGGCCTCGTACCGCCTGAGCTTCGGCGCGGCGCTGCTGGCGGCGGCCGTGAACGCGGTGTTCGGCGGCATCGTCGCCTGGGTGCTGGCGCGCTACCGGTTTCCCGGCAAGCGGCTGATCGACGCCCTGGTGGACCTGCCCTTCGCCCTGCCCACGGCCGTGGCCGGGATCGCCCTGACCGCGCTGTACGCGCCCAACGGCTGGCTGGGCGGGCTGCTGGCGCCGCTGGGCATCCAGGTGGCCTTCAAGCCGCTGGGCGTGGTGGTGGCGCTCGTCTTCATCGGCCTGCCCTTCGTGGTGCGCACCGTCCAGCCGGTGCTGGAGGACATGGCCCCCGAATACGAGGAAGCCGCCAGCAGCCTGGGCGCCTCGCGCGCGCAGGTCTTCGTCCGCGTGGTGTTTCCCGCGATCCTGCCCGCCCTGCTGACGGGCTTCGCCCTGGCCTTCGCGCGCGCGGCCGGCGAATACGGCTCGGTGATCTTCATCGCCGGCAACATGCCGATGGTCTCAGAAATCGCGCCGCTGCTGATCGTCACCAAGCTGGAGCAGTACGACTACGCGGGCGCCACGGCCATCGCCGTGGTGATGCTGGGGATTTCCTTCCTGCTGCTGCTGGCCATCAACCTGCTGCAGGCCTGGGTGCGGCGGCGCTCGACCGGCGAGGCCGGCTAGGGCCCGCCCGGCCCCCCATCCACGCATCCACAGCCGCGCGCATGAGTCCACGCCCGCATCCAACCGCATGAACCGTCCGATTCCATGACCTCCATCGCTCTCGATTCGCTCCCCCAGGCCGCCGCCGCGCGGCCGGCCGCCGAAGGCCGGCTCGTCCGCCTGGCGCTGATGGGGACGGCATTCGCCTTCCTGTTCCTGTTCCTCTTCATCCCGCTGGCGGCGGTCTTCCACGAGGCCCTGAGCAAGGGCTGGGAGGCCTGCGTGGCCGCGGTCACCGAGCCCGACGCGCGCGCGGCCATCCGCCTGACGCTGATCGCGGCCGGGATCGCCGTGCCGCTGAACCTGGTGTTCGGCGTCTGCGCCGCCTGGGCCGTCACCCGCTTCGAGTTCCGCGGCAAGAACCTGCTGATCACCCTGATCGACCTGCCCTTTTCCGTGTCCCCCGTGATCGCCGGCCTGATCTACGTGCTGATGTTCGGCGCCCAGGGCTGGTTCGGCCCCTGGCTGCAGGCGCACGACATCCAGATCCTGTTCGCCGTGCCGGGCATCGTGCTGGCCACGGTCTTCGTCACCGTGCCCTTCGTCGCGCGCGAGCTGATCCCGCTGATGCAGTCGCAGGGCTGCGAGGAGGAAGAAGCCGCCATCGTGCTGGGCGCCTCGGGCTGGCGCGTCTTCTGGCACGTCACGCTGCCCAACATCCGCTGGGGGCTGTTCTACGGCGTGATCCTGTGCAACGCGCGCGCCATGGGCGAATTCGGCGCCGTGTCGGTGGTGTCCGGCCACATCCGCGGCCTGACCAACACGCTGCCGCTGCACGTGGAGATCCTTTACAACGAATACAACTTCGCGGCTGCCTTCTCGGTGGCCTCGCTGCTGGCATTGCTGGCGTTGCTGACGCTGGCCCTGAAATCCCTGGCGGAATGGCACTTGCGCGCCCAGGCCGCCCGCAACCCATCGGAGCATCCCTCATGAGCATCGAAGTCCGCCACATCCACAAGCGGTTCGGCGCGTTCACGGCGCTGGACGACGTGTCCCTGGCCTTTCCGGACGGCCGGCTGACCGCGCTGCTGGGGCCCTCGGGCTGCGGCAAGACCACGCTGCTGCGCATCATCGCCGGGCTGGAGCATCCCGACGGGGGCCAGGTCCTGCTGGAGGGGCAGGACGCGTCCCATACGCACGTGCGCCAGCGCCAGGTCGGCTTCGTGTTCCAGCACTATGCGCTCTTCAAGCACATGACGGTGTTCGAGAACGTCGCCTTCGGACTGCGCGTCAAGCCGCGCGCGCAGCGCCCGGACGAGCGCCGGATCCGCGAGAAGGTCATGGGGCTGCTGGAGCTGGTGCAGCTGGACTGGCTGGCCGACCGCCGGCCGGCGGCGCTGTCGGGCGGCCAGCGCCAGCGCATCGCCCTGGCGCGCGCCCTGGCGGTGGAGCCGCGCGTGCTGCTGCTGGACGAACCCTTCGGCGCGCTCGACGCCAAGGTCCGCAAGGAACTGCGGCGCTGGCTGCGCCGCCTGCACGACGAACTGCACATGACCAGCCTGTTCGTCACGCACGACCAGGAGGAGGCCCTGGAGGTCGCCGACGAGATCGTCATCATGAACAAGGGCCGGGTCGAGCAGCGGGGCGCGCCGCAGGCGGTATACGACGCGCCCGAGACCGCCTTCGTCTATGGCTTCCTGGGGCACGTGAACCTGTTCCACGGCCGGGTGCGCGACGGGCGGCTGCACACCGGCGGCGCGGCCCTGGACATGCCGGGCCTGGAAGGCGCGGCCGACGCGCCGGGGACGGCCTACGTCCGGCCGCACGACATCCAGATCGAGCCGCTGCCGGCGGCCGACCAGCCGCCCGCCGGGCGTGGCCTGCTGGTGAACCTGCAGCGGGCGCACGCCTTCGGGCCGCTGGCGCAGCTGGAACTACGCCGCGAGGACACCCAGGAGATCATCGAGGTGGTCATGCCCAGCCCCGAGTTCGACCGGATCCGGGCGCAGGGCCACCGCCGCTTCATCGCCCGGCCGCGCCAGGCGCGGGTGTTCCTGAACTAGCCCGAAGATTTCTTCAGCAAACCTGCTGAAGCGATTTTTGGGTGCGCAGGCTGCCCCGGCGATGAAGCAGTAGGGATCAGCGGTGTGTGGA
>NZ_JACHIB010000027.1 GCF_014203015.1 Castellaniella defragrans | reverse complement strand
GATCCGGTGGGCTGCCTGCCCTATCGAAATCCGTGGCCTCGGATCGCCGGAAATTCGGCCTGAAACAGGACAAATGAATTTTTCAGGGACGACCAGGTAAAGGCCCCGCTTGACTTCATAGGCGTAGGAGACCGAATACGTCGTCTGGTATTTCTCGGTTTCCAGGCCGGCGAGCGCGAACTGATCGCGCACGTCCTTGCTGAACCAGTTCCGGGCGATGCTGACAGAAAACAGATCGGCCGGTCGTGAGGGGAAGGTCCCGATCTTGTAGAACGACAGGCCCACGTCGCCGTTGTAGACGTTGCGGTCGGGCGGGGCGTAGTTGGCCCGCAGGTTCATGTACCACCCGAGCAGCGGACTCAGGCTGCTGTCGTGGGTCAACTGAATGTCGGCCTGCGAATACAGGGCGTAATTCCTGTCCTTCCTGCCCGAGCCATCGTAAAGCCGGTATTGCGACGTGTTGTAGATGGCGCCGGCCCGGAACCAATGCGCTTTCTCGCCCAGATCGTACCGCCCGCGATAGCCCAGTTCGGTGACGTAGACCGCCCCGGCTCCCGGGATCCTGGTGAACAGGTCATGCTTCAGATCGCTGTTTGCGATCAGGCCGTCGGGCGACATGCTCTGGGCCACCGCGGATTTGCTGTAGAAGCGGTGATCCTTGTCGTACACCGTCAGTCCCAGATAGGGGGCCGGCTCGATCGTCGTCAAACCGGCCTGGACGGTGATCGCCGATTCCAGTCGCAATGCGCTGGCCCCGAGGCTGGTGCCGCTGGTCTGGCCGTAGAATTCGTTTGCCGCCCGCACGAAACCCAGCTTCAGTTCGGCCCGGTCGTTCGAGAAGGGCGTGAAGATCGACAGCTCGTTGATGTAGGTTTTGGACGGTGCGAAGTCGTGCCATGTCGATGCGGCCGAACTGACGTCAAAAATGAAGGTCGCCCCCGGGTTGAAACCGAGCCGGCTCAGGTCGTACAGAGAGCTGACCCACAAGGCGGTGCCGAGCAGCGGTTTCTGGCCTGGGTAGGTCTGGAGGTCGTTCCCGTTCTTGTTCCGGATGTCGTACAGCGAATTGATTAAGGTCAGGTATCCTCTGACGTTCCAGCCGTGATCGAAAAGGGTCTCGCGTAATCCGCCCAGGTCGGGCGAGAAGGTCGCGCAATTCGGCGGCCAGGGCGTGGTGGACCCGCGCGGCCGGATGCTGTCGTATTTCAGGCAATCGGGCGGCTGCGGCGCGGCCGCCGCGGGTTCCTGCGCGGCCTGCTCCTGCGCGTGTGTCGTGCCGATGGGGGCGAGGATCGCCAGCAGGCCCGACAGGACCACGGTCCGGTAATGGAATGTTTTCATTGCTCCTCTCTGGGGCCGGCCGCTCCGGCGCCGCCGCGCTCCCGCACGGCGGCCGCTCGATGGCGCCCGGCCCGCTCTCTTATCGTTGGTGGGGGGGTGTGCCGCGTCAGCACGTATGCGCGCGGATGAAGGCGCGGATGTCCTTGTCGATCGCCTCGCATTCCTCGGTGAAGGGCAGATTGCCGTGCGGCGCCGCTTCCATCACGTGCAGCTCCGCCGGGACCCCGGCGGCGCGCAGCGCGCGGTGCATGCGCACCGCGTTCGACAGGAACAGGTCCCGCGTGCCGGCCGTCAGCAGCGTCGGGGGAAAGCCCGCCGTGAAATCGGCGAACAGCGGCGACACATAGGGATCCGCCAGGTCGTGCCCGTTGGCGTACAGCAGGTTCACCGGCATCAGGCTGTTCAGTACGTTGTCCACCCCGGCATTGGCCCTGAAACTGTCGCCGGATTCGGTCAGGTCCAGTTCGGGCGTCTGCAGGATCATGGCGGCGGGCAGCGGCATGCCTTCGTCGCGGCACTTCAGCAGCGTCGCGGGGATCAGGTTGCCGCCGGCCGAAAGCCCGTGCATGACGATTTCCCCGGGCCTGCGCCGTTCGAGCAGCGCCCGGTAGGCCTTCCGCCCGTCTTCCAGCGCGGCCGGAAAAGGGTGTTCGGGCGGCATCCGGTAA
Source organism: Castellaniella defragrans (assembly GCF_014203015.1). GTDB lineage: Bacteria > Pseudomonadota > Gammaproteobacteria > Burkholderiales > Burkholderiaceae_B > Castellaniella > Castellaniella defragrans. Next base: position 25,879 of record NZ_JACHIB010000027.1, on the reverse strand, counting down.
TCGACGGTCCAGACGCGGGCCTTGAAGCGGGCCGCCACAGCCTTGGCCATCTCGACGACATAAGGCCCGCAGAAGATCAGGGCGCCGCCGTGCATGTCGAAGAGGACAGTCCGGTCATCGGGATCGAGCCCTTCCGGGGTCACGATGTGGATCCTGACGCCCTCGATGTCGAGTGTCTCGACCTCGAACTGGCCTGGCGGCGTCATCGCCTTCCTCAGAGGTTCCAGGGATAGGGAGTTCTCGACCTCGTCCACGTATTTCCGCCAGCCCTGGATATCCGCGACGGCCGGAAAAGGCGTTTTCATGGGGTTGTCCATGAGGACGAGCATCGACCGGGCCAGGTCGCTCATGTGATCCGGCGCCGGCAGGACACGTTCGGGCACGACCAGCGGTTGAACTGCGGGTTGAACTGCGTTGTCTTTCATTGGAAATTTCTCCTCCGTCCAAGTGGATGCCGATCGGAGGCGTGTATCCGCGCGGGCCGGCCGCTTTTTCGCAGCCGCCCCGCGCTCGCACAGCGCATGCCGTTTCGGTCCGCACATCCTAGGGAGGAGGGGGAGAAAAGTATTGAACGGCCCGGGCGGATTTTTGAACACCGGGCCGCCGCACGGGAGTGTTACTCTATAGCCCGTTCCATTCCCTCCACGACGCGTTCCCCATGTCCACCCCTTCCGGTTCCGCGCCTGTCGCGGACGGCGGCATCCTCGAATATGTCGCTTCCAGCCAGCTGCCCACGCCTTGGGCCGTCTTCCGGATCCACGCCTTCGCCGAGCCCGCCACGGGCAAGGAGCACGTGGCCCTGACGCTGGGCGAGCCGTTCGGGGACGCGCCGGTGCTCGCGCGCATCCATTCCGAATGCCTGACGGGCGACGCCCTGTTCAGCCAGCGCTGCGATTGCGGCGCCCAGCTGGAAGCCGCCCTGCAGCGCATCGCGGAAGAGGGCCGCGGCATCCTCCTGTACCTGCGCCAGGAAGGCCGCGGCATCGGGCTGCTGAACAAGATCCGCGCCTACCAGCTGCAGGACGAGGGCGCCGACACGGTCGAGGCCAACGAGCGCCTGGGATTCCCGGCCGACATGCGCCGCTACGACCTGTGCCGGCCCATGCTGGACCATTTCGGCATCCGCAGCGTGCGCCTGATGACCAACAACCCGCGCAAGGAGCGCGTGCTGGGGGACCTGGGCATCGCGGTCGCCGAGCACATCCCGCTGCAGGTCAACCGCAATCCCTACAACGAGCAGTACCTGCGCACCAAGGCGCGCAAGCTGGGCCACCGGTTCAAGGAATACTTCGGCGAAGCCCCCTGAACGCCGGCGCCGCCTTCAGTTCAGGGATGCCCGGGCGAGCTCTGCCCGAACAATGATGTTGCCGTCAGGGGCATGGACCGGCCCGGGGACGGGCGTCATGGATAATACCGATGGTGGCCGGAATCGCCGCCATGTTAAAAACCGATAAGTTGCAGGTTCTTTTCAGCGGACTCCATCGTGACGACTGATCTACATCCACCCGCGCTCGTGTGATGTTTCCCCTGCTCAAGCCCCCAGTCCCTCTTTATGCACAGGCCCCCGGTCCTGACGTCGCCGCATTGTTTCCGCCCGAACACGCCGACCGTTCCCACATCCTGGCATTGATCCGGCTGGGGGACTATTCCCAGGACGCCTATCTGGCCACCGACACGCATGGCGCCATCGTCTACATGAACCGCAGCGCCGAGCGCCTGTTCGGCTACCGCAAGGGCGCGGCCATCGGGCTGCCCGTCGAAGACCTGCTGCCCGACGTGGGCGAAATCAATCTGCGGCTGCGCCAGCCCGGCATGCGCAACACCCTGCCGTGGCGCGGCCAGGGCCTGGACCGCCAGCGCCAGCCCCTGATGCTCACGGGCGCCGCCACGCACATCCCGTCGCCCACCGGCCACAGCCACCTGTACGTCATGCGTCCGCGCCGGGCGGGGCTGTCCGACGCCGACCGCCAGGCCGAGCTGGCCTCCCTGGTCTACCGCAGCACCAGCGAGGGCATGCTGGTGCTGGACCCCAAAGGCTTCATCCTGGACGTCAACCCCGCCTTCGTGAAACTGCGCGGGCGCCCCGAATCCGAAGTCATCGGCCGGCACGTCCGCTGCCTGAATTCCCCCTGCCACGACCGGGAGTTCTACCGGGCCATGTGGCGCGCGGTGATGGAGACCGGCAGCTGGCAGGGCGAACACTGGGGCCAGCACGCCAACGGCGAGCTCTACCCCGAATGGCTCAGCATCAACACGTCCTACGGGGCGGACGACGAAGTCCACCGCCGGGTGATGATCTTCTCCAACATCGCCGAGATCAAGCAGGCCGAGGCCATCATCTGGAAGCAGGCCAATTTCGACCGCCTGACCGACCTGCCCAACCGGCAGATGTTCCACGACCGCCTGGAGCAGAGCATCCGCAAGTCCCGGCGCACCGGCAGCCGCACCGGCCTGCTGTTCCTGGACCTGGACCGCTTCAAGGAAATCAACGACACCCTGGGCCACGCCATGGGCGACGAACTGCTGAAGGAAGCCGCCCGGCGGCTCAGCGGCTGCGTGCGCCAGAGCGATACCGTGGCCCGGCTGGGCGGCGACGAGTTCACCGTCCTGCTGGACGACATCCGCGAGCCGCGCGACGTCGAGCGCCTGACCCGCAACATCCTGCGCCGGCTGGCCGAGCCCTTCCGCCTGGGCGTCGAGACCGTCTTCATCTCCACCAGCATCGGCATCACCTTCTACCCGGACGACGCCGCCGACGCCGAATCGCTGCTGAACAACGCCGACCAGGCCATGTACGCCGCCAAGGCCGAAGGCCGCAACCGCAGCTGCTATTTCACGCTGTCGATGCAGGAGCAGGCCCAGACCCGCATGCGGCTGGTCAACGACCTGCACCTGGCGCTGGGCCAGAACCAGTTCTCGCTGGACTTCCAGCCCATCGTCGATCTCGCCAGCGGCCGCATCACCAAGGCCGAGACCCTGCTGCGCTGGCATCATCCGGTGCGCGGGCTGGTGTCGCCCAACGAATTCATCCCCCTGGCCGAGGAAACCGGCATCATCCGCTCCATCGGCGACTGGGTCTTCTGCGAGGCCACCCGCCAGGTCGCCGAATGGCGCCGCGTGTACGGGCTGGACATGCAGGTCAGCGTCAACATCTCCCCCGCGCAACTGCGCCACGAGGGGCTGGACCACGTGTTCTGGCGCAACCACCTCGACACCCTGGGCCTGTCGGCACGCCAGGTCATCATCGAAATCACCGAGGGCCTGCTGATCGATTCCGGCGACGAACGCATCCAGCGCCAGCTGGACGCCTTCCGCGACGCCGGCATGCAGGTCGCGCTCGACGACTTCGGCACCGGCTATTCCTCGCTGTCCTACCTGCGCAAGTTCAACATCGATTTCCTCAAGATCGACCAGTCCTTCGTGGCCAACCTCACCCCCGACGGCCCCGACCTCGCCCTGTGCGAGGCCGTCATCCTGCTGGCGCACAAGCTGGGCCTGCGGGTGGTGGCCGAAGGCATCGAATCGCGCGAGCAATACGAGCTGCTGGCCGCCGCCGGCTGCGACTACGGCCAGGGCTACCTGTTCGCGCGGCCGCTGGCGCCCATCGACTTCGAGCCGCTGCTGGCCAACGGCACCGACCTGCGGCCGGGCGTGCATTCCGCGTTCTGACGTTCTGACGTTCTGAATTCCGGCCGTCCGGCGTTCCTCGGCTCCGCTGCGTTCGGCGGCCGGGCGCGTCTGGCGGACCGCCGCTTTTGCCGGCCGGCTCCCGGCCTCAATCGCCCTGCATGCCGGCCGCCTGGTTGCGCGGTCCGCCGGCGGCCGGGCCGTTCCGCGCATTTTGCAGGCACTCGGGCGTGGCGGGCAGCACGGCCCAGTGCAGGTCGATCACCGGTCCCTTGGGGCCGGACCAGGGCACCTCGTCCACGCCTTTCCACGGCGCCGCGTCCACCAGCGCCCGCACGGCGGGGACCGGCACGGCGCGCCCGCGTTCGCTGTAGGCGACCAGCGCGCCGCAGCGCAGGGCCGTCCCCGGAGCGAACCAGGGGGATTGTTCGTCGCTGGCGTCGATCCAGACCCGGGTCTCGGGGCCGACGTGCACGGCGATGTTGCCGCCCAGCCAGGTGTTCGAGACCACCACGCGCAGCGGCCGCCCGGGCTGGTGCTCGCGCCAGTGCCGCAGCGCGTGCGCCGCCAGTTCCGGCCCGGGGTAGGTGGAGCGGGCGGCGTAGCCCGTCATCTGCGCGATCGGCCCCCGGGCGGCGGCGTAGCCGACGGCCATCAGCACGTGCAGCGCGGCCGCCAGGATGAGGATGCGGCGCAGCTGCACCGCCTCGGGCCCGCGCAGCCAGCCCAGCCCGTAGAAGCCGAACAGCACGAAGAAGGTGCTGGCCCAGGACGCCTCCAGCCGCGAGCCCAGCGCCACCGAGACCAGCACCGTGCTGAGAAAGGGCGCCAGGCCGACCCACAGCAGGAACTGCCGGTCCCCGGCGGCCAGCTCGCGCCAGTAGCGCGGGGCGGTGACCGCCGCCGCGAAACGTTCGTCGTTGGCCGCGTGGCCCGGCGCCCGGTCGCCGTGGCGCCTGCGCCAGAAGGTCCAGGCGATCAGGATCAGCGCCATGGGCGTCAGGCGTCCCGCCTGGTCCAGGGTGAAGTCCAGCAGGTCCTTCAGGGCGGCCAGCCGCCCTCCCGCCCGCAGCGAGGCGTCGGCGTAGCGCAGCGGCTCGAAGTGGTGCTGTTCCAGCCACCACAGGTGCGGGCCGAGCACGGCGAGGAAGGCCAGCGCGGCGACGCCGATGCCGCCCCAGGTGGCCGGGCGGCGCAGCGCGCCGCTGCGCAGCGCGTAGAGGAAGAAGGCGGCGAACTGGATCAGGGCGCTGTACTTGGTCAGCATGGCCAGGCCGCCGACGGCGCCCAGCAGCGCCCAGTCGCGCAGCCGGCCGCCGCGCAGCGCCCGGTGGCACAGCCAGATCGAGGCGGTGATCGACCAGAGCTGCGCCGTGTTGTGGTTGTAGATCGTGCCGCGCAGCGAGAAGTAGGCGGTCGCCGAGACCAGCAGGGTGGCGATCAGCGCCCGATGGGGCGTGGTGATCTCGCGGCCCAGCAGCCACACGAACCACAGCCCCAGCGCCGAGAACACCTGCCCCATCAGGAAGGGCAGCCACACGGGCCGGCCCAGGAGTTCCGTGGCCAGGTGCATGAACCAGGAGGGCAGGGGCGGGTGCTTGGTGTAGCCCAGTTCCAGGCTGGCGGCCCAGACGAGTTCTTCCATGCCGTCCAGGTCGGGCGCCGAATGGCTGAGGGCGCACAGCACCGTCCACAGCGCCACCATGCAGAGCAGGCACAGCAGCACCAGCGCGGCGCCGGGCGGACGGGCGAGCAGGGGGATCTTCGGGGGGGCGGCCGGCAGCATGGCGGGGAGTATACCGGGCGGAACGGCGGGGCGAAACAGTCCGCAATGGCTCGAAATGGTCCGGAATAATGCATGCCGGTACGGAATAATGCGTATGGCCGCACCGCCGGGTCGGACAGCGCGGCGCGCGCGGGGCCGCATGGTACTATCCGCAGAGACGTCCGCCGGGGGTGACGGGCGTCCGATCCGATCCTTTCCCGCAGGTTTTCCATGACGACCGAAGTCCCCATCATCCGCGCCCGTTCGGGGTCCAAATTCATCAGCCCGCAAGGCACCAAGGCCGTCAAGGACGGCATGCGTCCCAGCGAGCTCACCGAGATTCCCGATTCCGCGCCCAAGCCCGCGTGGCTGCGGGTGCGCATTCCTTCGGGCCAGCGCTACCAGGAAGTCCGCGAGATCGTCGAGACGCACAAGCTGAACACGGTCTGCGCCGAATCCAAATGCCCCAACATCGCCGAATGCTGGGGACGGGGCACGGCCACCCTGATGCTGATGGGGTCGGTCTGTACGCGCGCCTGCAAGTTCTGCGCCGTCAGCACCGGCAATCCCCACGGCTGGCTGGATCACGGCGAGCCCGCCAGCGTGGCCGACGCGGTGGCGCTGATGCAGCTCAAGTACGTGGTGCTCACCTCCGTCGACCGGGACGATCTTCTGGATGGCGGGGCGGGCCACTACGCCGCCTGTATCCGCGCCATCCACGAGCGCTCGCCCAAGACCGCGGTCGAGGCCCTGACGCCCGACTTCCGCGGCGACCACGGCTGCGTGGAAAAGATCCTGGACGCCGGCCTCACCACCTTCGCCCAGAACGTGGAAACCGTCGAGCGCCTCACCCACGAGGTGCGCGACGCGCGCGCCGGCTACCGCCAGACGCTGGACGTGCTGGCCCACGCCAAGGCCTACGCTCCCCAGACCCTGACCAAGACCAGCATCATGCTGGGCCTGGGCGAGACCGACGAGGAAATCGAGCAGGCGATGGACGACATCCGCGCCGCCAACGTCGACATCCTGACCTTCGGCCAGTACATGCGCCCCACGGCCAACCACCTGCCGGTACGCCGCTTCGTCACGCCCGAGCAGTTCCGCGCCTACCGCGACCTGGGCCTGTCCAAGGGCTTCCGCGAAGTCGTGTCCGGCGCGCTGGTGCGCTCCAGCTACCGCGCCGAACAGGTCCTGGAAAGGGACAACGTCGGCCTCTGACCGGCGCGCCGGGGGTCCTCCAGCCGATGGAGGGCCTTCGGTCCGGGACCTTCCGGCCGGGATTCCCGGTCCGGGGTCTTCATTCCGGGATCGCCGCGTCTCCGGCCTGTTCCCGGGTCAGGCGTTCCAGGATGTCGGCCAGCTCGCGGCAGGCGGGGCCGGGGAATTCCGGCCGTGCGAACACCCGGTACAGCGTGGCGTAGCGGTGGCGTCCCTCGGCCAGCGGCAGAGGCCGCAGCCGGCCGTCGGCCAGCTCGTCGCGGATGCGCAGTTCGGGATACCAGGCGAAGCCCAGGCCGGCGCAGGCGGCGCGGATGGAGCCGGACAGATGGCTGAAGGTCCAGCGCTGCTCGGCGTCCAGCCAGCCGGCGTCCTGGCGCCGCGTCCCCGAATCCCGCACCACCAGCTGCCGGTGCCGGCGCAGGTCGGCCCATGCCACCGGCCTGCCCAGGGCGTGCAGCGGATGATCGGGCGCGGCGGCCGCCACGAAGCGGACCCGCAGCAGCGGCTCGCCGCTGAAGCCCTGCGGGATGCGGGGCGTGACGGCCAGGTCGGCCTCGCGGCGCACCAGGGCTTCGTCGGTGCCGCTGAGGACGGTTTCCAGCACCTCGATCCGGGTCGAGCCGCAGTCCGCACTGAATGCGGCCAAGGCCCGCAGCAGCAGCCATTCGGGAAACAGCGCATCCACCGCCAGGCGCAGCAGCGATTCGCGGCCGGCGGCCAGCTCCCGCGCCGACGATTCCAGACTGCGGGCATGGTCCACCAGCAGGCGGGCGCGCTGCAGGAGGACCTGTCCGGCGGGGGTGGGCACGGCGCGCCGGCCTTCCGTGCGGAACACCCGCAGGCCCAGCTGGTCTTCGAGCCGCTGGATGGAATAGCTGACGGCGGACTGGCTCTTGCCGAGGAATTCGGCCGCCTGCGCATAGCCGCCCTGGTCCACCACGGCCAGCAGGGCCTGCCACCAGGCGAGCGGGATGATCTCGTTCATATCTAATTTATAGATAAAAACACGCTGGATTATACGGTTGTTGATCTAATTATACGATCCCATAATGACGGCATCCCTTCATTGGAGCCGATTCATGTCCCATCGAGCCATCACCCGGATTCTCCCCGCCCAGCCCACCCAGGACGGCGCCGGCGTGCGCCTGCTGCGCGCGCTGGGGCAGCAGCGGCAATGCCGCATGGACCCCTTCCTGATGCTGGACGCCTTTTCCTCCGACGACCCGGACGACTACATCGCCGGCTTTCCGCCCCATCCGCATCGCGGCTTCGAGACCGTGACCTACATCGTCGACGGCCACATGCGCCACCGCGATCACCTGGGCAACGAAGGCGACCTGAAAGCCGGCGGCGTGCAGTGGATGACCGCCGGGCGCGGCATCATCCACGAGGAAATGCCGCAGCAGGAAAACGGCCTGCTGCGCGGCTTCCAGATCTGGCTGAACCTGCCCGCGGCCGACAAGATGCGGCCCGCCCACTACCGCGACATCCCGGCCGAGTCCATCGCCACGGCCGGGCTGCCCGAAGGCGGCTTCATCAAGCTGATCGCCGGCACGATTCCCTGGGCCACCTGCCCCTTGCAGGGGCCGGGCGAGGGGCATCCCGCGACCCAGCCGCTGATCGCCGACATCCGCGTCATGCCCGGACAGTTCGTGGACATTCCCGTCCCGGCGACCCACCAGGCGCTGCTGTATGTGTTCGAGGGCCGGCTGGCGGCGGGCGACCGCGCGGTCGAAGCCGGCCATACCGTCTGGTACGACGACCGGGGCGAGACCCTGCACGTCGCGGCCGCGCCCGGCTCGGACGAGGGCGTGCGCGTGCTGCTGCTGGCCGGCAAGCCGCTGAACGAGCCCATCGCCCAGTACGGCCCCTTCGTCATGAACACCGCCGAGGAAATCGAGCAGGCCCTGAGCGACTATCGGGACGGCGTGCTGGCGCAGTAGTCCGCGCCTGGGGGTCGGCTTCGGGTTCGGGGCCGGGACTCGGGCTCGGGCTCGGACTCAGGCCCGGGGCTCAGGCGCGGACTCGGGCCCGGGACTCGGGCTCGCGGCTCGGGTCCGGAAGCCGGGGCTGGGATTCAGCCCCCGGATTCAGGCCCGCGGGATTCAGCTCCCGGATTCAGTCGTCCCAGCCGCGGCCGCGATGGCCGCGGTCGCGCTTCCAGTTTTCCTTGCGGTACCGGTACTGCTGCGCGTGGCGGTCGTAGTGGCCGCGGTCCACCCAGCCCTGGCGGTAGCCGGGGCCGGGCACGTACACGGGCTGGGGCACCACGACCACGCGCGGCCGGTGATGGTAGTAGCGCGGCGGCGGAGGCGGCGGATAGTAGGCCGGGCCGCCCCAGATGAAGCCGGGGATGCCGATGGAGATGCCGACGTCCACGTCGCCTGCATGGGCGGCCGGTCCCGCCATCAGCGCGCCGGCGAGCAGGGCCGCCGCAACGATGCCTTTCTTCATGTGATTGTCCTGCGGATCGAGTTGCCTCATTGTGGCGCGCCGGGGCGGCCGGAATGTGGAGGCCCGGCGCACAGTCGCTTCAAAAAGCTACCGGCGTCCGGCTTTTGCGGCCGCGCTGGAACAACTCCACACGTTTGTTGCGCGTCGGATGCCCGGCCCGCAGGCGGCGCATCGCGGCGCGGCCGCCGTGGCCCGGCTCACGCCGCGTACTGGGCGAAAAACGCCAGCGTCCGTTCCCAGGCCAGCGCCGCCGAGGCCGGATGGTGGGCCTTCGTGCCTTCGCGCCCGAAGGCATGGCCGGCTTCCGGATAGACGTGGATCGACAGGCCGGGCTGCGCCGCCCGGATCGTCTCCACGTCCGAGGCCGGGATCGAGCCGTCCTTGCCGCCGAAGTGCATCTGCACCGGGATGCGGGGCGTGTCGTGGGCGTGGCGCGCGATGCCGCCGCCGTACCAGCAGGAAGCGGCGGCGAAGGTGTCGCTCAGGCAGGCGGTGCGCCAGGACAGGTAGCCGCCCCAGCAATAGCCCGTCACCAGGCGCGCCGCCTGGCCGTTCAGCGCGGCGGCGGCCGCCTCGATGTCCAGCAGGGCGTCCTCGTCGCGGATCGTCCGGCGCAGGGCCATGCCGCGGTCCCGGCCGGCATCGTCGTAGTCCAGCTGCAGGCCGGTGCCGGCGCCCGGCGCCCGGTCGAACAGGGACGGGCAGATCGCCCGGTAGCCCTGGGCCGCGAAACGGTCCGCCATCTGGCGGATGTGTCCGTTGATGCCGAAGATTTCCGGCAGCACGACGACGCCCGTGCGGGCGTCTTCCGGGCCGCACAGGTAGGCGGCGAACGAGTGGCCGTCGGCGGCCGTGAGCGTGATGTCCATGTTCGGGTTCCTTTCGGTGGAGGTGGGTTCTGCCGTCCGGGCCCTGACGTCCCGGACCTGCCGTCCTTATCCGCCCGTCGGCCCGGCGTCCGGGCGGGCGCGGCTGGATCGGGCCGGGCCGCCTCGGCGTGCGGGCCGGTCGTCCGGATGGTGCCGGGCGGGTTGCGGCGGCCGTATCAGGGACGGACGGGGCGCGGCACGCCGGCGTCTTCCAGACGCCGCAGGGGATCCTGCCGATAATACCGCACCAGCAGCGCATACCAGTCCGGCCAGGCCGCCGCCATGGCCCAGGGCTCGATGAAGAAACTTTCCGAGCTGACCGCGAAGAATTCCGCCGGATCCTGCGCCGCGTAAGGGTCCAGCGGCAGTTCCGCGTACCAGCCGGCGGCCTCGTCGGATTCCGGATTCACGTCGGGCGGGATGAGGGCTTCGATCTCGTCCACCCAGTCGTTGAAATCGTCGAAGGTGCGCTCCAGCACCTCGCGCCAGCGGCGCGGGTCCAGGTCCCGGTGCGCGCGCAGCCCCGGCATGCCGTCCGCGCCCCCGTCGCGCTGGTCGAGCTTGTGGGCGAATTCGTGGATCACCACGTTCGCCTGCGCCTGCGTCCCGGCGCGCGCGTCTTCCCAGGAGAGGATCACCGGGCCGCCCTCCCAGGATTCGCCGGAGGTTTCCTGCACGTACTCGTGGACCACGCCGGCCTCGTCGGTTTCCGCGCGCGACACCAGGAAGCCGCCCGGATAGACCACGATCTGCGTCCAGCCCCGGTACAGCGAGGTGTCCAGCCCGAGGATCGGCAGGGCGGCCTGGACCGCGATCGAACGGCGCATGTCCGGCGTCACCCGCAGGCCGTGGGCGCCGTGGAAGGCCTTGTTCGCCAGGAGCCAGGCCGTGTGGCGGCGCAGGGTCTCGGTTTCCTGCTCGTTCAGGCCGCGCAGGAAGCCATGCCGCGCCAGCAGCGGCGGCCAGACGCGCGCGTTCAGGGACGCCAGGGCCTGCTCCAGTTCGCGTTCGCGGGCGTCGCGCCCCATCAGCCAGCGCAGCATGGCGGGGTCCTGGATGATGGGGCCGGCAGGGCGGGGGCAGTGTGGCGGAACGTCCTCATGGCCCCCGATTGTAATTTCATTATCCGAAAAATGCCTGTACAATAAGGAGTCCTGGGGCCGATTTGGCTTCGACGTGGGTCGCAAAACAGGATAGTGCATACCGAGCACCAGTACGCTCGTAAATCCACTGGAAAACTACAAACGCCAACGACGAGCGTTTCGCTCTGGCCGCTTAAGCGGTGAGCCGCTGCACCGACTTGTCCCTGGGTCGGGTGGGGTCAAACCCACAGCAGCGTCATTCACAGGGAATCGGGCTCGACCAGGTCGCTGGGTCGGGTCTTAAATCAGTGCGAATCGCCGAGGAAGGGCCTGTCGTCCGGCATGATCCGAGGTTAAAACTCAAAATAGGCCGACTAAGTATGTAGAGCTACTTGCGGAGGGCTTGCGGACGGGGGTTCAATTCCCCCCGGCTCCACCAGCTATTTCAAACCCGCCATCCGGTCAAGCTGTGGAGTTAAGCATAAGTTGGCACTATTGCCACCTTATGCTTTATTTCACGAAGTGCCACATTATGCTTTATCGCAAAAGTGTGGTAGGAAATCAGAGTTGGGTTTCATGCAAAAGGGGTGCTTCCCGAAAGAAGCACCCCTTTTTTTGCGTGTGTGTTGGTGCGGGCGGCTTGGATGTTCGCCTTGATAGCAAAGTCCTGCCCGAAAATCCTCCTGCTGCAGTCCTTGCCAACGTTTGTCTCTATTTCATCGACTGTGACGACCAGGAAGCCGTGCTGATGTAGTTATCGGTAGGAGGCTAGCCCGCACGGGTATGGTTCAGCGAAGTCGTAGGGTGCGAGCACTTCAGCAAGCTTTGAGTCTGTAGCGTCGAGCGGGGAGCGGTAGGCGGGTCTGCTTATGAGGTCAGAGGGGCCTTTCAAGTCGACCAGAAGGGAGACATCATCCAGAAAAGTAGCCATAGACACCTCATGCTGTGATTATGTACAGTATAGCTGTAATTGCATATGGCAAAGTGGATGCGCTCTCTTAACTCGGTCTGAGTAAGTTGCCGCCGGCGACAGGATGCTGCGTCTTGTCATCTGCGGTTACCATATCCTCAGTGCGCCAATAGAGCATGCAGATGCTGTCAGGTCCCTTCAAGGGCAAGCCGACGACCGTCCCTTTGAGCAGCGCAGGGTGTGCATAACTCGGTTGCCGTCTTTCTCTTGGAAGGTCGAGCAGGCCGGAAGGAAATGAGAACTGAAGAAGGCGTTCGGACTAGGATGGCAGGGAAAAAACAAAGCAAGAGTGGCAGCGCTTCTAATGCGTTGGCACAACGCTCCCCATACAAAAAACAGTCAAATCCAGCGTCAACAGGCGGTGCTGGTGTGCATTACGAAGCCAAGGTTCAGGCGAAATATTTGTGGGCGATGCTTTCGGGTTCGCATACGCCATTATGTACAAATGGTCGTGTTACTCATCTTCAATTCCAAGCGAAAATACATGGATACCAAACGGATGACTTGGTCTGCGAGACTGTCGACTCCGTTGGTCAAACGTCCAAAGCACTCATGCAAATTAAGCGCTCGCTGGCAGCCCTTGCTTCTGACAAGAAGTTTAAGGAAGCCATCACGGCAGCGTGGCTCGATTTTCAAGATTCTGGCAAGTTCGCACGAAAGCGCGACCGCATCGTGTTGGTTTATGACGAAAGACTCTCTCCAAAAGTGGGAGGGGCCCGGGCGTTATCCAGTCTTGCGCGTACGTCAGATGACGCTTGTGAGTTCTGGAAGAAGGCTACTGAAGCTGATTTCAGTTCAGGGCCGAATCGACAGGCACTGGAAGCTGTAGGCACAATCATTGCGGGGTTCGCAGCAGAACCACCGTCCCAAGACGAGCAATATGTGTTCTGGAGGCATTTGTTTTTCGTCTCGCATAGCATAGATGATGAGGCGTCAGATGAGTATGCGACGATTATGGATTCAATCACCTGGGCTTTGGGTAAAGAGCTTGCTAGAGAGCCAGGTTTTGTGTGGGCCTTCCTAGTCGATAAGTGTCTGAAATTTAACTCTTTTGCTGCTTCGGTAGGTTTGGATAATGTTTGTTCGCATCTGCCGCCCGAATGGGTTCCTGTGCTAGAAAATCACAGGGAGAGTGGGATTTCGTACCTTTCTGCCGGAGTCCAGCCAGTAGGACTCATCTCTGGGACATCGTCTCCCATATCAAGCCCTCCTGGCTATGTTCGTCCTGCAGCAGATGCGGCTCTGGCAGGAAATCGCGCTAATTTCCTGTTCCAATTTGAAGGGATGGAACTGCCGATTGCTCGAGATTCTTCCGCTAATAAACTGATTGCCCGACAACTAGACTCTATCTCTGGGAAATTAAAGAACTGTCAGTACCAAACAGCGCTTGATGATATTTCAATCGTTGGAAAGGATTTGCAGCCGTTCGATAACGCCCAAAAAGCCCGGTGGTATCACCAGAGAGGTATTTGTCATTGGCATTTGGGAGATGCAGAGCAGGCAGCTGCAGATTTCCTAAAAGCTGGCGAGTTTGATGGGAATGATGAGAAAATTGTCTCAGCTAGAATCAGAGGGCTGGCTCTTCAAGGTAATGCAGGTGGCGCGATTGAGGAAGCAAGCGCAGCTCTAGAACGATTTCCGGAATCGCTCCCCATTTTGTTATCTATGCTTCATGCAAAGATTATTCAGAATGTTCCAATTGACCCGTCCCTTATTCCCGCTATTCATCGAGATGAGGCGGATGTGTTGCAGATGCTTGCGTGGGCTGCTAAGCAGAGAGGAGAGCAGAAGGCAGGTATCGAGCTGGCGATTAGAGCACTAGATTCTAAATCTGTTGGCTTCTATACCCGCAACACTGCACTGACGATAATGATTGAGGGCATCATAAATAGTGGTGGTTCTTTAACTCACCGCATTCTTGATGATGACACTGCCGAGCGGCTGAGGAAGGTGCTAGAAGCTTTTGAGCCTTTGGCAGAACATTTATGGTCAGTCCAAAGCCCCTCGGTCGTGGCAGATACGGCTGCGTATCTCGGGTATGGGTTCCTGATGCTAAATCGAGCGGAGGGTGCGCTGCGGCTAGTGCATGATGCGAATGCATATAACTTAAGCTGTCCTAATCTACTTAGAGTTGAGTTGGAGGCGCTAAGCCATCTTGGGCGTAAGCAGGAATATTGGGAAAAGGCTTCGCAATACGTCGAAAAGCTGGATGATGCTAACTTAATTAGCATTGCTCAGAACGCTGCCAACAGTGGGCGTATTGAGATGGTTGAACGCATCATAGAAAGAGCTCGTGCGGCGGACCCAAAGTTGCTGACAATGTTGACCGCTTTGCGATGGCTTGCACTTGTAAATTCTGATAAGCAGGCACAAGCCAAAGAGGAAGTCTTGGGCTGTGAACTAGAAAAGGAGACTGACCTATATCTGCTGGCAATAGCGGTGCGTATTTTGTATGAAGAAAATGAGAAGGCAGCGGCTGAATCAGTTCTAAGTAGGGTTGAGCAACTTGCGAGCCAAAAGGGAAAGGCTGAGCATGTGTTGGTGGCTGACTTGTTGTATGACGTGCGGCGCTATAAGGACGCCCTCAGATACTATGAAAAGGCTTTGCCTAGGAACCAATTTAGTGATTGGCATGTTAGGTTACTGCGTTGTTATGTGAAAACGGGTAGCCGACGTAAGGCGAAAGGCCTCATTGAAGGATTCCCTGCAGGGTGGCTGAAGAATGATGAGGCGCGGTTCCTCGCCGTTGAGCTTGGTCAAACGGCGGGCGATTGGCTGTTCTTGGAAGGAGTGGCAAAGGCAGAGCTTGAGCGCAGTCCCGAGCAAGCGTCTAGCTGGATATTGAATCTATATGTTCTTGTGCGAGTGAAGCCAGCCGTTGAGGTACACGACTTTTTAGAGACTCTACCTGTAGAATTGAAAGGCTCGATAGAGCAGCTTGCTCAATTGTCAGTGCAGGAAATTCGATATGGCTTGCATAGGAATGGTATGCAGAGAATGTATCGACTTCATCGTATGCATCTGAATAACGTGGAGTCTGCGTCTGCCTACTTTTCTATGTGTTTGTTGAATGCAGGGCTGCCTCATATGGAAGAGAGCCTAGCGACTGTTGTGCCAGGGACCTCTGTCGAGTTGAAGGATAAGTCAGGACGAACTTGGAGAGTCACAATTGACCCAGCCGAGATTGAAGGGTTGTCCGAGGATTCAGGGTTTCTTCCCTCTAGCTCAGAATATGCTCGCTTGTTGCTCGGAACCACCGTAGGCACGCAGTTAACACTCCCCGGACCCTTGGGTACTCAGATAGAGGCTGAGGTAGTATCCATCAGTTCGGCATATCTGTGGTTGATGGTTCTCGCTAGGGATTTGGCAACAGAATCACTTTCGCCGACTGCAAATATGGTCTCAATCTCCATGGAAACGCGACAGGATGGGAGCCTGGATTTAAGTCCAATTCTTGCTCAACTTCAGCATGGCAACGCGCATGCGCAGAAGACCTTTGAACTTTATAAGGCGCATCAACTTACTCTGGGTGTTTTCTCGCGGTTGATGAGAAAAAGCCCTGTCGACACCATTCGGAGTTGGGGGCCAGAGCTTCCCCCCTTGTTTGTGTCGACGGGAACGATTGAAGAACGCCAAATGGCGGCGGAGATTTTGAGGAATCCAGAGCAGGCGTATGTTGTCGACGCTGCTACTTTAACGCTTCTCGTCAATTTTGATTGTATTGCTGTGCTGGGTAGTCTACCCAAAATTTGGGTCTCATCAGTCTCGAATGACATTATTCAAGCGGAATTGGAAAAGCTTCGTACGGAGAGCGGAGAACGAGGCACCCTATTTGAGCGGGATGGAAAATTAGGATTTATAGAGGCTACAGAGGAGAGTCTTCATTCTAATCTTCAACAATTGGAAGCTATTGCAGCTGCTATCGAGCGGTACTGCGAGGTGGCCCCTGCATACGGTCTTGAGCAAGAAAATGAAATCGTTAATAAATTGCAGTCCGTATTAACGGACGAAGAGCACTCAATACTTTTGTTGGCAGAAGAAAAGAATGCCTGCCTTTTTACCGTGGATGGGCGATTCCGACGTTTTGCATCTTTTGCATCTATTTCTGGGGTTTGGCCTCAGGCGACACTTGTTCACGCATTCTCTATGGACGCATTGACTGCGTCAGCCTACTCCGCAGCAGTCTTGAAGATGTTCTATGCTAACCACGATTTCATTTCTCTGCGGGCAGATGACTTGATGTTTATGGCAAGACAGGGGAAAGATTGGGTAAATTTTGGTCTTCGACAGCTCAAGAAATCATTGTCCAGTCCACAAGCTGATTTTAGAAGTGCTTATGACGTCTGCATAGAGTTCATGGAGCTTTTGGCTACTTCGGGGTCTCGTTTAAATGTATTTGTCGAGATTCTCAAGCATTTAACGATAGGGCTTGCTCGACATAAAGACAGTCCGTCAAGCCTTGCTAGGGTACTCGACTCCTTTGTTCAAGGGTTGCTGCAGCCGGACCCAGATGCATACTATTATCCAGGCGCAGTCGAATACATTAAGCAAGATATTCTTAGAAAGCGTGGATATGCCTTAGCTGGGTTGCGGCAAGCATTTGAACTGGCTGAGCAGCCCGGCGGTGATGATTTTCCAAGATTGGACGTCTTGATGTGTGGTCAGCAGCCGGTGTTGGTTTTAGATAAATCCCAGACAGCAGAGCTGAGTGACGTTTCACAAGCGAAGGCGTAAGGATACTGCTCTGCTGAGGTGCTGGATGCGTGTTTCAGCAACGAGGGTAGTTCGTGCTGCCAAGGAGTTTCCCCCTGCTTGCTGTTGCGTGGCACAAGAAATCCATCCCTTGAAGAACCGGCCTGCGTTGGTACTTCAAGTCGAAGAGGCCGCTGGAGATGCTGTGGTGTCGGTAATGAGAGTAGTTTGTACTCTGAAAATGGCCAAAAAATAGCTATGCTATTCAATGGGTTATAAAGAGTGCCATCTTTTGCTTTATTTTTTCACGAAGTGCCAGCTTATGCTTTATTCTGTGCCCCCAAGGATGGGCGGAGCGCCAGTAAACGGTGCCAACTTATGCTTTATTTCGTGCCACTTTATGCTTAACGCCACACAAGCCGGGTGGCGGGTTTTTTCATTTCACGATGACTCCAGCCCGGCTATGCGCTGGACTGCGCCGAAGCGAGATACAGAAGGTTTATCAATCACTTAGGCGAGTTCAGCATGCCGGTGCATTCCGGAACCTCACGTGCTTCCCGCTTTGTTGGCCCCTATGAGGCTCTTGGGCGTCGTACCGGGTTTTATGTGCAAGGTTACACCAGCGGGCCGCAAGATGTTCATGCTCCAGTACCGCACGAACGCGGGCGAGCGCTGCAAACCCGCCCTGGGCCTGTACGGCGAACTCACTGTCGAGCAGGCCCGCGCCCTGGCGCAGAAATGGATGGCCGAGGTACGCCGAACTGCACTCGGCTATGGCACCGTGCCGTCGAGATGCGCGAAGCGGCATGACGACCGGCTTGGCCGCGTGCCACCCACGTCGCAGCATGCTCTCCTGCGCCAGAGCAGCAAGGCATCGAATGTCCGGAGTTTCCCAACTCCGCCTATCGCAGGGCTGGCAGTGCGCTGGAAATGCAGTGCTGCGAACCGAGGGATGCCCACCCCAGACACACAGGCGCTTGATTGAAGAATCCGGACCATGAACTGGCTGGTGCCGTGTACCAAGACGGTGTTCAGGCCGAATCCATGCCGGAATGCGCTTCCAGCCATTGCCGTCCGATCGCCGTCAATCGGTAGCGTTGCTTGCTGCTGCGGGGTTTGTCGGGCAGCGTCATTTCGATCAAGCCAGCAGCAATGGCTGCTTGCTGGTATCGGCCGCGGAAGTGCTTTTCGTCTTTCAGGCCAAGCAGTGTCATGATTTGCTCGCGGCTCATCTCGCCATGCAGTACCGCAAGGAGACGACCGACTTCGGGGGTGACTTCGGGGGTGACTTCGGGGGTGACTTCGGGAGACGGGACGAGGGACAAAGGATGCCTCGGCAGCCGGATCACAAACGCCAGCCTGTCGTCGTCCGTCTCGAACAACGGCGCGGGCGAGCCGTTGGCGGCCATTTCCTTGAGGATTTTCGGAATGCCGGTAGAGCGTCCTTCGGTCATCTCCAGTTCCTTGAAGAACTCACCGATGCGCCGGTTGCGGTAGCGGCGGCTGACGGCGCGCCCTGCCTTCAGGTCTTCCATGCGGATCGACCGATCAGGGCCGGGGTAGCTGACGACCGTCAGTTCCTCGTGGCTGATGCGCACCTCGATGGGTTCGCGCTCCTCGTAGGAACGGTGGTAGACCGCATTGACCACAGCCTCCTCGATGGCGGCGTAGGGGAAGTTCCAGAGCCGCGTGGCTTCGGCCCGGTCGGGATGCTTGATGACGGTTTCGTGCAGGTAGTTGCGCTGGATGTAGCCTAGCGCCTCGCGCGTCATCCGTGCCAGCGGCCCTTTGAAAATCTTCTCGTCGAAGCGGTCGCCGCCCGCGCCTTCGGGAAACCAGACCACGTCGATCTGCACGCCGGGGAAGAATCGCTCCGGCGTTTCGTTGAAGAACAGCAACCCCACGTTCTTGGGCCACGGCGATTCTGTCGGGCCACCCGCCACGTTCATCTGCCGACCCAGCGCCTCGGTTGAAAGCCCCGGCGCATCCGCCGCCAGCGCGCTGCCAACTTCCTGTAAGAACTCTTGCATCAAGGGTTTGGAGAGATCATCGACACGCGCGAACTGATTGAAGCGGTCGTCGAACGGCACCTTGGCCGCCAAGCTCAACAATTCCTGCTCGGTGTCGCCCTTGGCCTCGACCGTGCTGCTGTAGCGGCGGATGTAGTAACGCCACGTTTTCTTGTTTGCGGTGACCGCTTCCGGCGCCTTGTAGGGCCGCGTCTGCCCGCCCGGCGCTTGCAGCACGATCAGGTTGCGGCCATCGACGATTTCAAGGCTCAGCACCGGAAAATACGGCGGCTGGATCAACTGGCAGTGCGCCAGCAGTTCGCGCTGGATCTTGTCGAGTTGGCTGTCGGGCAAGCCGACCGGCGGGAAGATGGGCTGGCCGTTGGCGTCGCAGTCCTGCCCGATCACCACGTAGCCACCGCCCAGGTTCTCGAAGTCGTTGGCGAAGGCGCACAGCGTGCGGATGATCGCGTCCGGGTTCCACCCGGCCTTGTACTCGATGCGCTCGCCCTCGACCGTGCGCTGGCGCAGCAGGTCGGTGAGGTTGATGGGGAGCTTATTGTTCGTGATCGTCATTGCCTTCCCTCGATGCGATAGCCCATGGCGCGGTAGCCGCGCTGACGCTTGTCCCACATCCGCAGCAGGACCGGATGCCCCGTGTCCACAAAGTCGATCACGCGTACCTCGGTCTTGCTGGCGTGCTCCCGGTGCAGGCGGCCGGCGTACTGCTGGAGCGTGCCTTTCCACGACACGGGCATCGCCAGCACCAGCGTGTCCAGCGGAGGATGATCGAAGCCTTCTCCGACCAGTTTGCCGGTTGCCAGCAGCACGCGCGGTGCATCGGGCGGCAGGGCCTCGAGCGCGGCGATCAGCGTGGCGCGTTGCTTCTTCGACATCCGCCCATGCAACACGAAGAGGACAGGAATTTCGTCGGCCAATGCTGCGCGAATGGCATCGATGTGTTCGGTGCGCTCGGTCAACGCCAGCACCTTGCGGCCTTGCTGGAAGGTATCGATGACCGCGTGGGCAATGGCGGTGGTGCGGGCTGGGTCTCGTGCCAGATGCCGGAATACATCTTGAATGCCCGCATCCGGTGGTAGTGAAATCGGCGATTCGATGACATGCGGTGTCACCGCCAGATCGTGTGGCGCTTCGGCAGGTTGCGCCGCCTTGTGTCGGATCGGCCCGCACTGCATGAAGATGATGGGTTGTTGCCCGTCGCGGCGGATCGGCGTTGCCGTCAGGCCGAGCACATATTTCGCCTTCGTGCGCCGCAGGATGGCATCAAAGGATGCCGCGCCGATGTGGTGGCATTCGTCCACGATGACGTGGCCGTAGTTCTCGACCAGCAGATCGACTTCGCCTTGACGTGAAAGAGACTGCATCACGGCGATGTCGATCTTGCCGGTGGGTTTGGCCTTGCCGCCACCGATGACGCCAACCACGCCTTTGCTCGCGCCGAGGAATGTGGCAAGCCGCTCCTGCCACTGCTTGAGCAGTTCGGTCCGATGCACCAGTATCAAGGTGCTCACGCCGCGCCGGGCGATGATGTCTGCCGCCGTCACCGTCTTGCCGAAGGCCGTCGGCGCGCACAGCACACCGGCATCGTGCCGCAGCATCGCCGCTACGGCGGCTTCCTGATCCGGGCGCAAGGTGCCCAGGAAATCGACCGCAATGGGTTCTCCGGCATGGCGTTCGTCACGCAAGTCGAGGCGAATGCCGTTGTCCGCCAACAGTGCGGAAGCGGCATCGAAGCAGCCCCGCGGCAGGGCGACGTGCTGCGGATAATTCTCCGCGCAACCGATGACGCGGGGCTTGTTCCACACCGACATCCGCATCGCCTGTGCCCGGTAGAACTCCGGGTTCTGGCAGGCCGCCAGCCGGATCAGGCGGTTTGCCAGCGCCTGCGGCAGTTGCGCCTTCTCGAAATAGACCTGATTGGCCAGTGTCACGGTCAAGGCAGAAGGCATATCGCCTGCCAGCCGCCCGGTAGGCGCACTGGGCAGCTTCCACGGCGTGGCCAAATCCTCGTCGTCGATGAAGGTCACGTCCAGTGGATGCACGCCACCGGTTGCCCGCAGGATGGTCGGCTCGATGTCGTGGGCTGGCATCGGTGCGATGGATGCAAGAAATCCCCACTGATCGGGATGCGGTTGAAGATCGGCATCCACGAACACGCTGAACCCGTACTCGCGCGGTTTCTTCTGCAAGGGCAAGGCGATCAGGTTGCCGAAACCGCCCTTGGGCATCGTGTCCTGGTTGGGAAACAGGCGGTCGTAGGAGGTCAGCTTCAATTGCCGGGTGCGGGTACAGGTGTGGTTGATGATGGCCGTACCCAGACGCCGGGCGTCGCGCGCCGACACCGCGCTGGCGAAGAAAACCCACGCGTGCACAATCGGGTAAACATCCGTGCGACCGCGAAACAACTTGCGGAACAATGTGATCTTTTCGTTGGTGGTGAGGCGTGATGGTTCAGTGAGCACCGGTGCCGTCGGTATCGGCAACCGCCATGCGATGCCGTGAGCATCCAGCAGTGCTGTCAAGCGGGCGTTCTCGGCTCGAAGCGAGGCGACTTCATCGCCATAGAGCTTGGAAGTTTCTGCGTGCGCTTGGCTGGACGTGCTCATACTGCATCCAACCTGATGACTCGCCAGCTGCGCCCACCCTTGACTGGGTGTTTTCCAAACACCGCCAGACCAGATACATCTACCACATCGGGAGCAACAGATTCAACGATATACGGGGGCACGAAAGCATCATCCACGAAGCCGAATCCCTTGGGATTGCGCCGAAGCTGCCCCTGGATAAATTTCATATCCCTGTCGGGCAGCTCCCCAAGTTCCATGTTGAACGCATCCAGCCGATTGTTCTTGGGATTACGGGCTATGCCGATTCGGACACCATCGCCAACACGAAGGGACTTGGCAGGGTTTTCAATACCCAATTCATCGCCAGTGTCTGCAATGAAAATCTTCAACGGCTTTTCATGTGAGGTTTCGCGCACGACTACTCCCGCCCCTGGCTCCAGGCAATCCCAATACTTTCCTTCGGGCCTGGCAGAGACATGGACGATGGTTTCCCTGCCTTCGCCGTTCTGTCGCCCAATCACGACCGTCACCGGCGCTCCAACCTCGAACTTGAGCCTTTTTATCCCCGGGCCGACCAAGCTCCAGGCCCTTCCTGCTGCATCCTTGATGGCGAATCGGGGCAAAGGCTTCGGTGTCCAACCTGGACGCGGCTCCTTGGGGGGATGCGGAATCAATAGGCCAAGATAGCTCGCCGCCTTCGTTTCAACGACATCAAGAATGATTTCCAGTGCTTCCTTCCGGTCGATCTGCAATTCCGGAGAGGCGAGTCGAGTCAGCAGCGCTGTGCAGTTGTCCAAGTCTGTCGGATAGAACCACGAGCGAACTTTGGCCGACAGTTCCAAGTGGTCTTCGACGCTGCCGCCAAACACGACCCCTGCCGAGATGTGTCCAAGATTGCGGCCAGTGAGCAGCGACTTGGATTCCAGCCAGTTCAGGATGGAGAACTTGTTATCGCGCAGTTGCTGGTAGGGGTTTTCTTTACGCCCTCCCTTGACTAAAACGCCGTTGGCTTGCCATGGACCGTTCTCGGTGCCGGTCAGTCGGCCTCGGTGGCTCTTGAAGTCGGCGACGAGGATGGCGGAAGGAAGAATGCAGACAAGGTCGATCTCGGCACCGTTCCATAAGGAATTGGCGAAGACGACGATCCAATCAGCACTGGTTCCCCATCGCGGTTCCAACCGTTCCAGGAAGGCTTGAAGCATCTGGTTTTCCTGGGTTCGGCTGGCCTTTTCTCCGTAGACGAGGATTGTCATTGGCCACCATGCCCTTTCAAGCTGACCACCGGATGTATCAAGTTCACGATTTATCCTTTGGGTCGTTCAGCACGACCAGAAACTCCGTTGCCAGCGCCACCGGCTCCACGCCGTGACCGTCGCGCTTGAGCTTGACCAAGCCGTAGCCCTCCATCATCCGCAGCGAGCGCGACAGGTTGGGCACGCACCGCCCAGAGAGCGCCGCGAGTTCCGTCAGCGACTTGGTCCGCGGGTCGCGGATCAGGCGCAGCAGCGCCCGGTTGTCCTCGGACAGCACCGCCGCCATCGTTGACATCGACGGGAACCAGATCGAAGGCTGGCCTCGGCCAGTGGCCGGACGGCTCCGCTCCTCGGGGTGGCGGATGCCAACGACGCAGCGTTTCATCACAGATGATCAGGCGAATGCAAGATGAACACCAGTTTATCAGGCTGGGATATAGGCAGAACAAGGTTGTGCGCCGAAGGAGGCTGTTTCTGCAAGAGTGATTGCAGCACCCGCATGTGGCGCTGCGCCTGGCTTCCCCATGATGAAATCGAACGGGCTTGGCACTACTGGGGCTGAAACGGCACATGGATGCCACCAACATGGCCCTGGCGGAGAATTTGCTGGCACCGATTTACCATGACGACCAGCAGCCAGGCGATGGAGTCGATATGGCGGCAGCAGGCGCTACGCCAGTTCGCGCCGCCGTTGTTCGATCACCCGCTTCCACTTCACCCGCGAAAAGCCATATTGTCATTGCGCACCGCGTAGCACTCCCACGCTTGCCTTTGCATTGCGCCCATGTGGTCCTCAACCCGTCAGCCGCCATCGACACTCAAACGTCGGGTATCAACCTAACGACACTCAAACGTCGGGTATCAACCTAACTCTTTGTGTTGTTGAAGTTTTTACGCGCATTCGAGTTGCGAAAAAATTGACAGCGGACATTTTTCATGTGCGCCCGGCACGGCGCACCGCTAGCGGGTGCACGTCCCGTACTCGCCTGACAGGCGATACTGCTGGTTTGCACCTGCACCTGCACCTGCATTTGATGATCTTCTATCCATACAGAAATCGAAGAGATGTGCATATTGCACGGCAGCTCAGAGAGCATTCGGCCAACAAGACGACCCAAGGCTGAGGCGATTACTGCAGCGGCAACGTGCACAGAGAGCACTATGAGAGGCGATGGGAGGATGGATTAGGACAGGTGGATCATCTTGACGAACAGAAGCGGAATTCGCTAGCTCAGTTCGCCGGAGAATACACGTCAAAGGCCACACAGGTGCCCCATGCGCACAAATCCGTATGAAAAATTATTCGGCGTCCGGCGGTTTTTCTGAAGTAGTCTTCTAAAGAACATACCGCATGTGCCGCCCCTGCGGACGGGCGGCACATACTTTTGGTATTGATCAGATGTCAACGTAGAACGCAACTCCCTCGAAAAGCATCGTGCCTGCCAAATCAATCTTTACCGTCTCCATTTCCATCGGATCCGCGGTATAGAAATGCGTGTTGGTCGCTGTATTGAAAAATCGATACAATGCCGTACTGCCGGTAACCTGCTGGCTGTGGGCCTGGTATGCGATGCCTTCGTAATTGAAATCAGGCATCGTGTTTTTTATGTGTTCTGCTTCGGTGATGTCTGTCGTATATAAATGTCCCCCGGTCTTGGTGTTGAAGAAGCGCATCACATCCACCAGGCTTTCGTCAGAAGCGGCTTTTTTGAAAGCGCTGCCTTCAAAGGAGAAACCGGGGAGATTCAGCAGAACGGATTCAACCTCCTGTTTGTCGCCAGAGTAGAAGTGCGTCCCGGTAGCTTTATTGAAAAACCGGTAAATTGCCGAATAATCATATCCTCCTTCAATCACCCCTAATCCAGTGGGGCCAGGCATCTGATTCAGATAAACTTGAAATCCGCCATATCCACCATTAACGCTGATGACTAAATCGGGCATGCCATCGCCATTGAAATCTTCAGCCGTTGCTGTTGAATATACAGGCTGACCTGGTTCCAATCCTTCGGGCAGATGGAAGGATTTTTCAAAATAACCATTCCCGTCGTTGAGTAAAATGGCGGATCCCATGTTGGGATCGTCCAGCAAGATGTCGGCGTAACCGTCGCGGTTGAAGTCAACGACCTCTATTGATTTATACCATGCTGTCGAAGATTGCATGCTTGTGCTTTGCGCATATCGTGCTGCCGTTTCATTAACGAAATGTCCGCCTCCCTGATTCACTAATAATTGCATATAGGGGGTGTGATAGAAGTCGCTGGAATTCCCCCCGTTGGTGATCGACAGCGCCAAGTCCGGTAGCGCATCGCCATTCAGATCGATTGCCTGGATGTCCAGAACAATTTCATTGGGAATGCTGGACGGTGGTAAAAGGATAGGGGTGGAATTGGCAAAACTGCCGGTGCCGTTATTTAGGTAAAGCTCTGTTTTTCCCCCATTGGAATTATCCCAGCCACCCAGGATCATATCTACCCAGCCGTCGTTGTTGACGTCAATCAGGCCAGAGCTTGTGTTTGTCTGGACAATGCGCCCATCACCCCATGGGTTGGGTATGGTTAAATCTGGCATGAGCGAATGAGCGGATTGAAATAACCCATGGCCATTATTTATCTGTAGATCATTCCCGTCGAACATGAGCGCATTGACGAGTATGTCTAAAGAGCCATCGTTATTGACGTCTCCAACCGATGCGCCGTGATTATTCCTTAGCCCCTGCGGTAGGTTGTGTGTGGCGTCGACCAATGTACCATTCGATGATAGAAAGAGCTTGTTTTGCCCACCTGTAAAAGGCTCGCGGTCGATGCCGTTATCTATGGCAAATATGTCGTCCACGCCATCGCTATTGAAGTCGGCCACAATCATCCGAGGAACATAATTTACCCACGGGGTGCCGGTGGCGAACAGGGTGTCGGTGCTGTCAACAAATCCTCCATGACCATCTCCAAGGTACACTTGAAGCTGGGCCGGGATCGATCCAAGACTTGCGTCATCAATTCTCGTGGCAACGAAATCAAGAAAGCCGTCATTGTTGAAGTCGCCAGTCTTGATCTGATCGACATGTGTGCCAGGAAATCTTTTCGTGGGAATATCCGCGTATTTGGAAAACAGACTCACGTGGTCTCCTGTGTGCTGGGTTTTGATTGGCGTTGGTTTATCGGCAATCCGCAACATATCCCTGCGCCTTTATGTGACTCGAAGGGTTTATTGTGTCAATCTAAGTTGGTAGCTGCTTTTTGTTATGGGAGGCGAGAGGGGCGGTGTTTGTCAACGAAGATGTCCGGTAAATCATGCGGCACGTCTTATGGTTTCAGGTGATTCCTGATGCAGCTTTTCTGGGTTAAGCCAGACC
>NZ_JACHIB010000026.1 GCF_014203015.1 Castellaniella defragrans | reverse complement strand
TTGAGTTCCTGGCTATAGGTGGACATGAATTCATTCCGATCGCTCCCTCAACTTCTGTTTTCAGAGGACCGGACATCTATTGTGACCGAGGGGGGGGGAGGCATTCCCGTGTTCCTTTCATTTTTAGGTTCGCCTTCGCCTATAAGGCATGGTTTTCTTTTAAATCAATTGACTGTATACGGGTTCCGGTGCTGGCCATTCCACTCCGCGTCGACCGGATGTTTACAAATTGTATACTATATGCGTCGAAAAATCGGGTTTTGAAGTCTGCTTCGATTGACTGCAGCCCAGCTATTTCAAACCCGCCACCCGGCTTGACCGGATGGCGGGTTTTTTCATGTGCGGCCTTGGCGAGCTCGAGCATTCGTTCGGCCGCCATACGCGCGGCCGCCAAGGGGGCAGGGGATTGATTGTCAGGACGTCGTGCGGACAACTACAATATAGATACAGACATCCAAGACCAGTCCGGACTACGTCTGCTGCCAGGGTGACGGGGTGGTCGGCTTCTACAGCCTTGCCGTCGGCCGTGTCGATCCGGACGGCGCGCCATCAAGAGTGATGAAGGGACTGGCGCGGCACCCGGTACCGGTCATGATCCTGGCCCGGCTCGCGGTGGACAAGGAGCATCAAGGCAAAGGCCTGGGCCAGGCCTTGCTCAGGAATACGCTGCTGCGCACCGCACAGGCCGCCGACATCGCCGGCATTCCCTGCCTGTTGGTCCATGCCAAGGACGATGCGGCGCGCCAGTGGTACGAATCGTGGGAATTCGAGCCCAGCCCGACGGATCCGCACCATCTGTTCGTGATGCTCAAGGACTCATGGGCATGTTGAGCTGAAGGGGTGTCTCCCTCTCGGAGCTTGGTCCTCTCCCGGTGCTCATCCCACGGCGCCAGCGGATCGACCGCCGGATCGGACTTCAGTCCCGCCATCCGGTCAGGCCGGGTTTTTTCATGTGCGGCCGTTTAAAGCGCCGGAGAGTTCCAGGCATCACGCCGGCGACACCGCCGTCCGCGCGCGCTGCGCCACGTTGTAGATGGTCGTGCGGGACACCTGGTAGCGCGCGGCGATCTGGGCCACCGGCATGCTGCGCGCCTTGATCATGGCGACGATTTCTTCCGTCTGGCGGCGGCTCAGCTTGGGGCGCCTGCCGCCGTGCCGCCCCCGGGCGCGGGCGGCGACGAGGCCGGCTTGCGTGCGCTCCCGGATCAGGTTGCGCTCGAATTCGGCCAGGGCCGCGAAGACGTGGAAGATCAGCCGGCCGGATGCGCTGCCGGTTTCGATCCGTTCGGTCAGGCTTTCAAAACAGACGCCCTTCGTCTCCAGGTCGCTCACGATGCGCACCAGGTCCGGCAGGCTGCGGCCCAGCCGGTCCAACCGCCAGACCACCAGCGTGTCTCCCTGGCGCAGCGCCTGGAAGCAGGCGTCGAGCTGCGCGCGCTCCGCGTTCTTGCCGCTTGCCACGTCGGTGTAGATGTCGCTTTTCCGCACTTCTGTGCGGAGGAGCGCGTCGAGTTGCAGATCCAGGTGCTGTTCGTCCGTCGAGACCCGGGCGTATCCGAGACGCCGTCCAGTGGCTGCTTCTGTTTTCATCGTGGGGCGAAATGTACAACAAACGGTGGTTTTCCATACACCAGCCGAGGTCCCAGAAATCTAACATGGTGAATCAGTTGTTGCATAGGAAAACAATCCAATTCACATGGGCTGTGCGCTGCCGAAACAGCCCCTCGGGACGAATGCAGCAAACCACCGTTTCCTGTACTGCGGCCGGGTTTCGCTGGAACGTTGAACCGAGCCGCTCGTATTGCCCGGAGAGGGTGGGAGGCGGGCTCGCCTAGGAGAAGCAGATGCGCAACATCAAGATAAGCACCCGGCTGGCGCTGGGTTTTGGCCTGTTCACCCTGTTGCTGCTGCTGATAGCCGGCTATGGCGCCTGGGGGCTGCATGCGAGCCAGGAACGGTCGGCCGAGATGGAAACGCGCAGCAAGGTGGGGTTTCTGGTCGAGCAGTGGGCGAAGGCGGAGGTCGAGTCCGCCGGGATGCTGCGCGTCGTGGCGGCGCATGTCCGGTCCGGCGATGCCGCGGCGGTTGCCGCCGGCCGGCGGGCTTTCGATGAGGCGTCCCGGCGTACGGCGGAGATCCGGCAGCGGGTGGAGGCCGCCATCCGCAGGCCGGAGGTGCTCGCCCTGTACCGCCAGGCGCTCGCCGCGCAGAGCGGCTACGCCCAGGGGTGGAGCCAGGCCTTCAAGGACCTGGACGCGGGGAATCCGGCCCGGGCCCAGGCGTATTTCGAGCAGGAATTTCCCGCCGCCGTGGCCCGGTATCACCAGGCCGTCGAGCAGGTTTCCCGATTCCAGCAGGACCACATCGACGAGTTGAACGCGGAGAACCAGCAGGCCTCCCGCGAGAGTTTTTTCCTGCTGGCCGCCGGCGCGATCCTGGCCCTGATCCTCGGTCCCCTGTTCGCCTGGCGGGTGGCCCTGTCCATCACCCGTCCGCTGCGTGCGGCGGTCGAGCTCGGGGCGAGCGTCGCGCGGCGCGACCTGACGCGGGATATCAAGCCGCAGGGCAAGGACGAGGTCGCGCGCCTGGAGCAGGCCCTGCGCGAGATGGTCGAAGGGCTGCGGCATACGGTCGGGGAGGTCCGGACCGGGGCGGACACCATCGCCTCGGCGGCGGGACAGATCGCCGCGGGCAACGTGGATCTTTCTTCGCGCACCGAAGAGCAGGCGAGCTCGCTCGCCGAGACCGCGGCGACCATGGAGGAGATCACCGCGGCGGTGCGCCAGAGCGCGGACAATGCCCAGCAGGCGGACACCCTGGCGAACAACGCCGCCCGGACCGCCACCGAAGGGGGCGCCATCGTCGGAGAACTCGTGGGCATCATGGGCGAAATCCACGACAAGTCCCGGCAGGTCGCCGAGATCATCGGCGTCATCGACTCGATCGCCTTCCAGACCAACATCCTGGCGCTCAACGCCGCCGTGGAAGCGGCGCGGGCGGGCGAGCAGGGCCGCGGCTTCGCCGTGGTGGCGAGCGAGGTGCGGGCGCTCGCGCAGCGCAGCGCCGCCTCGGCCAAGGAAATCAAGCTCCTCATCGACGGCTCCGCGCAGGCCACGGCCAAGGGCGACGAACAGGCGTCCCTCGCGGGCGCTTCCATGCGGAAGATCGTCGAGGCCATCGGCCACGTCACCGGGGTGATCAGCGAAATCAGCGCGGCCAGCCGCGAGCAGACCACCGGCATCGAGGAGATCAACACGGCCGTCACCCAGATGGACGACGTCACCCGCCAGAACGCCAGCCTGGTCGAGGAATCGGCCGCCGCGGCGGCCAGCCTGCGGGAGCAGGCCGACGCGCTGGCGCAACTGGTCTCCACCTTCCGGCTGGATGCTTTCCGGGGCGAGCCGGACGGAGGCGCCGCCTGGCGCCCGGACGGGCGGGGCACGGATGCCGCCGATGGCGCGGTCCGCCCCGCGCTGGCCGATGCGCGGCCGATCCGCTTACCCGCCATCGCCGGGCGCGGCGGGCAGCCGTCTCCGGTCCTGCGCCCGGAAGGCGGGCGTGCGCGAGGCGCGGTCCAGCCGGCCGCGGCGGCGCTGCCCGCGCCGCGGCCGGGACGGGCCGGCGCAGCGGCCGGCGAGTGGGCCGAGTTCTGAGGCGCCGCCATCATGCAGGAAGCGGCGTTCCTTCACCGGGCTCATTCCGCGGCGTTCTACGATTCCTTGACGGGTTTGCCGCAGCGCCAGATGCTCATCGGGCACATGGAGCGGGCCCTGGCGGATCTCGCCCGGAACCGGACCGGGCTGGGGGCCGTCCTGATGCTGGATATCGACGACTTCCGCAAGATCAACGAGACGTATGGCCTGGACGTGGGGGACCAAATCCTGCGCGAGATCGGGCAGCGCCTGAATGCGGTCCTGCGGCCGCACGACAAGGTGTCGCGCGCCAATGGCGACGAGTTCATGGTCCTGCTGACCCTGCTGGGCGCCGATCCGGCCGTCGCGGCGCGGAACGCCCTGGACATGGCCGAGAGCCTGCGCGCCGTCCTGATCGGCAAGCCGTTCCAGGCGGGCGACGCCTCGATCTCGATCCAGGTAAGCATCGGACTGACGATGCTCGACGGGCGCAACGCGAAAATCAGCCAGGTGCTGCAGGAGGCGGGCATGGCCCTGCACCGGGCGGAGGAAAAGGGAGGCGATTGCGTCGTCCTGTTCGATGCCTGCATCCGGGCGCGCTTCAAGGAACGGCGGTCCCTGGAGCGGGATCTGGCCGCCGCGCTGGACGCCTCGGAATTGCGCATGCACCTGCAGCCGCAATTCGACGGGGACGACCGGGTCGTGGGCGCGGAACTCCTGGCGCGCTGGACGCATCCGGCGCGCGGCGGCATTTCTCCCGCCCTGTTCATTCCCGTCGCCACGGAGGCGGGCCTGATGCCGCAGCTGCTGCGCTGGTCGCTCGAAGTCGCCTGCGACACCCTGGTGCTGCTGCAGGGGCACGGGCTGCACCACCCGGTCTCCGTCAACGTCAGCCCGCGCAGCCTGCTCAGGCCCGATTTCATCGCTGCGGTCAGGGAAGTCCTGGCGCGCAGCGGGGCCGCGGCCGACCGCCTGATATTCGAGATCACCGAGGAAGCCTGGCTGGGCGACCTGGAGATCGCGGCCCGGCGCATGAAGGAACTGAATGGGCTGGGGATCCGCTTTTCCATCGACGATTTCGGTTCCGGCTTCACCAACCTGACCTATCTCAGGCGGCTGCCCATCGACGAGCTGAAGATCGACAAGAGCCAGATCCAGGGCCTGCCCGAGGATGCCGACAGCCAGGCGATCATCCGGATGATCCTGGGCATGGCGCGGCAGCTCGGCCTGCGCGCCGTCGCCGAGGGCATCGAAAGGAAGGAGCAGGCCGATTTCCTGTTCGAGCATGGCTGCGACGCCGTGCAGGGCTTCTGGAAGGCCCGCCCCATGCCCATCGCGGCCTGGGTGGCGGCGCGGGGCGGCTTGCGCGGGCCTCGTTCGGACCTCGGGCGCGATGACGAAGCACCCAGGTAGGCCTTCGGAAATGTGTGGGCCATCGAAAATCCGCACGGGCCAGAAGATTCCCGTGCGGGCGGGCCGCTCCGCCCGATGGCACCCGCCGCCGCCCGGATGGCGCCCGTCTCCGCCGCCGTCGGGCTCGCCGATGGGCTAGCGGCCCGGCGAGCAGATTTCCACCAGATGCTTCTCCGAACCCTATATCCGCGGCCGTCGTGAACGTGTGAACGCGCGGCCATTGCGAACGCGCGGTCCCTGCGCGTATTGGAGAATCGCGGCGCGGATGCCCGCCCGGGCCGCGTGGTTTTGCCGCCGCGCGGCCCCGGCTTTCATTTTCCGGCGTCGAAGAACTTCCGTATGTCCGGACTCGATTTGGAAGGAATGAATTCCTCCACCTGGTAGGTGGCGAGCCCCTTCCGGGAGAACGGGTCTTCGGCCAGGAGGGCGGAGAGCGCCTCCCGGCTGGCCGCCGCGGCCAGGATGACGCCGCCCGTTCTGGGGACTTTTCTCCCCGAGGCGATGAAGACGCCGGCTGCGTAGTGGCGGTCCAGGAATGCGACGTGATCCGGCAAGGCGGCGTCGATTGCTTCCAGCGGGGCGGTGTAGGTGATCGAAACGATGAACATCGGGATGCTCGACGAGTGGGATGGTTGGAGGGGCGGCGGAGGGCTGGGTGAGCTGGGCGGGCCAGACGACTCAGGTAGACCAAACGATCCATGCGGACCAGACCTGGGTCGGAGAGGGGGCCGGCTTCGTTCCTCTGGGACCGGATTGTTCTCGCCCGCGACGCGCCGCAAATGTAGCAGGTTTGGCCGCTCCGACGCGAGGGTAGAAGAGCCTCAGCCTCTTCTCGCCGTGCTGGCCGGCCCCGCGCTTTCACTCGTCCCTGCCGCTGTCCTTGCCGCTCGGCCGTCTGGTCGAGTTACGGATTTTTCGTTTGCGGGATGGACCTGCGGCCCTGCGACATGTCACCGTGGCGTTTTCCATCCCGACAGGAGGAACGACATGATCAGCAAGAACACCATCTGTCTCTGGTATGACGGCGCCGCCCTGGAGGCGGCCCGGTTCTACGCCGACACCTTCCCTGACAGCGCCGTGGGCGACATCCTGCATGCCCCCGGCGATTATCCGTCCGGCAAGGAAGGCGACGTCCTGACCGTCGAATTCTCCGTCATGGGCATTCCCTGCCTGGGACTGAACGGCGGCCCCGAATTCCGCCCGAACGAGGCCTTTTCCTTCCAGGTCGCCACGGACAATCAAGCCGAAACCGACCGCCTGTGGAACGCCATCGTCGGCAACGGCGGCCAGGAAAGCGTGTGCGGCTGGTGCAAGGACAAGTGGGGCATATCATGGCAGATCACGCCCCGGATATTGACGACCGCTTTGAAAGATCCGGACCGCGCAGCGGCCAAGCGGGTGTTCGAGGCCATGATGAAAATGGGGAAGATCGACGTAGGGAAGGTGGAGAGGGCGTTGAGGGGGTAGGGGGGGTTATGGGGCAGCTATCGAGCGAGGTCGACATATGAGTATTTTGTCGATAGAGTGTATTGTTTTTTGATCGACACGGAGAGTTTATAGAGGTTGGTCTTCTTGGCCTGAACAGGGGGCAATATATGCGACAGCATAATGGCCAACCTCATTGATATGTTAGGTGTCCGAGTTACTGTTTTTCTGGTTCTCCCTTTTTGACCAGCAGTTGGAGTTGATCATTCATGGTGCGAAGCTCATTGCGAATGTCTTGTATGGTTGTATTATTTGGTCCTTTTAAGGCTTCAATAATCGCTTGATTGGCACTCGTGCGTGTGGGCATTCCCTTCAGGTGCTCAATGCCAAGCACAAACAATTCGCTATGTTGGCGTATAAAACCTATGGGATTCAGAAATTTATATGAAACCCTTACGGCCAGTCCGTTCTTGAGTTCGTTTTTTAAGCCCGCGTACTGGCCGCCATTGAATACGTAACGTTGCCCGGCGGACAACATGGGAAAACCTGACTTCGGAACGAATGAGCCTTCCCCTTGTGCTTGTTCGATGCCGAAGCAGTTAATAGGCAATGGTTCTGAGAATCTTACGTCAATTGCACTGCCTCCGCCTATGTTCTCGATGATCAGATCGATAATTGAGGGTACATCTGGATTTGGCTGATAGTGAACAAGTAAATGAGGTTGGGAACTCCTATAAAGAGATAAATAAGCTACCCATACTGCCAGTAGAGTGGCAAGTGGGCTGGCAATATATGCAATGATCTGTGTTAATAAAGACACAATGCGTCTCCCTGTTTATGGAACTTTTTGTGACTAGAAAAGGTTGGGCGGTGTTTTTATTTTTGATGATTAAAAATACACAATAATTTCGGCTCCTTTAAGTGGTGATATGACTCTACGACCGATGTGCCTGGCGCATTTGCTTTCGACGTGCAGTGTGCAGGACACCAAACTAA
This sequence comes from Castellaniella defragrans, assembly GCF_014203015.1. Classification (GTDB taxonomy): domain Bacteria; phylum Pseudomonadota; class Gammaproteobacteria; order Burkholderiales; family Burkholderiaceae_B; genus Castellaniella; species Castellaniella defragrans. The sequence continues at coordinate 22,193 of NZ_JACHIB010000026.1, read as the reverse complement.
CCACCCGGACCATCTGGCTACCGGAAAGATAAGGTTGACCGTCTACTACAGAGGTATCCGACCGTCCTGGCGGTGTGGCGCTTTATTGGTGAAGTGGCCTGCGATGACAGCCACCACGATGCCACCGCGCCAAGGCCTTCAGGGCGTAGCCCCCCATCGGGGGATCGATCGCCGTCGTTGATGCCGGCATCACGCATGGATTCACTTCTGGTGCGCATGCGGAAGGAGGCTTTGGGACGCGGGATCAGGACGGCGTTGAGATCGATTCTCGTCTGCGTGCGGTCCTTGATCAGGCTGAAGAAATGTCGGCGCACCGAAACTTCGATGTGTTGATGGGGGATGGACTGTGAGGAGAGTAGAGCAGGGGCGTCCATGGTGAGTATTATACTGTATAAATAAACAGTATAATACTCGCATCACCTGATGCAGGTTTGATGCGAGAATTGGAAACCTTTTCTCTCATCGCCCCATGGCGCCGCCCATCATGCCGATCTTCGATTTCAAGCAAGTGGATGTCTTTGCCAGCGAGCCCCTGAAGGGCAATCCCCTGGCGGTGGTGATCGGCGCCGACGGGCTGGACGAGGCCCGGATGGCGGCGTTCGCCCGCTGGACGAACCTGAGCGAGACGATCTTCCTGCTGCGGCCGGCGGCGCCGCAGGCGGACTACCGCGTGCGGATCTTCACGCCGGGCGGCGAGCTGCCGTTCGCCGGGCATCCCACGCTGGGCGCCTGCGCGGTGTGGCTGGCCGGCGGGGGCTGGCCGCGCGGCGACACGATCGTCCAGGAATGCCCGGTGGGCCTGATCACGCTGCGCCGCGATGGGTCGCGGGTGGCGTTCGCGGCGCCGCCGCTGGCGCGTTCCGGTCCGGTCGAGGCCGAGCTCTGGCCGCGCATCGCCGCGGGGCTGGGCCTGGCCATCGGCGAGATCCGCGCGGCGCAGTGGGTGGACAACGGCCCGGGCTGGCTGGCGGTGCTGCTGGACACGCGCCGGCGGGTGCTGGAGCTGCGCCCCGATGCGGCCATTCTGAGCGATCTCAAGGTGGGCGTGGTCGCGCCCTGGGATCCGGCCGTGGACGGTACGCAGGCGCAGTTCGAGGTGCGCGCGTTCGTGCCCGGGCTGGGGATTCCGGAAGACCCGGTCACGGGCAGCCTGAACGCCGGCGTGGCCCAGTGGCTGATGGGCTGCGGCCGCGCGCCGGAGTCCTACGTGGCGGCGCAGGGAACGGCGCTGGGCCGGGCGGGCCGCGTGCACGTCCGGAAAGCGGGGGAAGACATCTGGGTGGGGGGCGAGGTCGTCACCTGCATCGAGGGCCGGGTGACGCTGTAGGCCGTAGCGGCCCCGCCGTCCTCAGTCCAGGACCAGGTTGACCCGGTCCACCGATTTCTCGAACAGGTGGTAGCCCGACGCGCCTTCGGCCAGCAGGTCGAGCAGCGGTCCGGCCTGGCGCGCCCGCGTGCCGCCCACCACCTGGATTCCGCGCGCCCGGTAGGGGCCGGGCAGCAGCGGCGCGGTGGGGCCGACGATGGCGATGCGCGTGCCGGGGCTGGCATGGCTCAGCAGCGCGTCCAGGGAGTCGTTGGTCAGCGTGGTGGCGGTGCTGATGAGCACGTCCGCCCAGGGGATGATCTGCGGCGCGGCGGAAGCGGGGGCGTAATGCGGCAGTTCGTCGGCCCGCAGCGTGGCCGGGTCCATTTCCAGCACGCGGTAGTGGCGCCCTTCCTTGCGGAAGGCGCGCATGTAGGGGGCGAACGCACCCACCAGCACGACGCGTTCGCCGGGGCGGAGCGCCAGCGCCTGGGCGGCATCCCCGCCGGAGACCTGGGCATCCCGGGGCGCGCCGTCCCGCTGCCAGAGGGTCTCGATGAGCGCGTTCAGCGTGGCGATCGCCATGGCGCGCCGCATGGGGCCCGTCCCGGGAGCCAGGTCTTCCAGCACGTCGGCGGCGGGGCGCCCCCGCAGTTTGCCCGGGGAGGGCAGCGCGCCCAGCGAGCTGGAGCAGCACACGGCGGCGGGAATTTCCTTGATGGGCGTGGCGGCGAGCCCGCAGCAGCCGTTGCTCAGTTCGACCCCGGTGAAGAAGATGCCGGCGACGGCGCGCTCCAGCGTCAGCGCATCCAGGCCGGCGCCCAGCCGTTGACGGGTTTCCTGGAGGAGGTCTTCGAGCAGCGAGGTCGTCATGGCGATCGTCCTTCGGTGGTGGTTTTGCAGGGCGGGCCACGCTCGATCCGCACGCCGATGTCCGCCGGCGGACCGAAGTAGAGGCTGCTGGTGACCAGCGCATCCACCCCGGTGGCGGCGTAGGCGGCCGCGTTGTCGGCGCGGATGCCCCCGGCGGCGAGCAGGCCCAGGTGCGGCCATTCGGCACGCAGGCACGGACACCATTGTGCCAGCCGTTCGGGCTCGACCTTGTCGAACTGCACGACGTCGGCGCCGCAGCGGGCGGCTTCGCGGGCGTCTTCGTAGGAATTCGCCTCGATCACGATCTTCTTTTCGACCAGGTGCCTGCGGCGCCGGGCGAGGATCTGGCGCAGGTCCTTCCAGCCGCCCGGCAGCAGCGCGCGGTGCTGGGGGAAGACCAGCACGGTCTCGGACAGGCCCAGCCGGTGCGGGAACGCGCCCCCGGCCAGCGCCGCCTTCTGCGCCACGCGGCGCAGCCCGGGCGGGTGCTTGCGGGTGGTCAGGATGCATACGTCGGGGTTGACCCGGGCCGCGGCGTCCGCCATGGCGCGCGTGCGCGTCGCCACGCCGCAGGCGTATTCGAGCAGGTTCTGGCCGACCTTCCAGCAGTCCAGCAGGGCCTGGGCCGCGCCCTGCGCCGCCACGATTTCCGTGCCGGCTTCCACGCACCGGCCGCTGGGCAGGCAATCCGTCGCGCAGCCGCCCCGCAGGGCGACCATGCGCGCGACTTCCTCGGTACAGGCGAGGGTCATGGCCTGGCGCGCCACCCACGCGATCCGGGCCGGTTTCGTGCCGATCTCCAGCAGCGTGCTGGTCAGGTCGAAGAGGCCGATGTCTTCCGCCAGCCAGGCGTCCAGCATCGAGGTTTCAAAAAAGGGCCCCCACGCTGCGCAGCCTGCGGCCGCTTGCTGCCCCCCAAAGGGGGCCTTTTTGCCTTGGGACGGCCCGGCGGCAAAAAAGGGCCCCCACGCTGCGCAGCCTGCGGCCGCTTGCTGCCCCCCAAAGAGGGCCTTTTTGCCTTGGGACGGGCCGGCGGCAAAAAAGACGGGAGTCTCGTCCATGGTTTCGGTTCCGGTGGGTGGGCGATCGGGGCGCATCGCGGCGGCCGGGCATCCGTCTGGTGGCGTCCGACGGCGCTCGATGGCTATCGGAATATACATCACTTTATAACGGCATCGGCGGCTTCGCTTTCGACGAGCGGGAGGGGGCCGCGTCGGACGGAGGGCGGACGTGCGTGGAGAGGCATCGTTTCAGCCGCAGAGGGACGCCGCTTCAGCCGCGGAGAGGCATCGTTTCAGCCGTGGAGGGACGCCGTTTCAGCCGGCCCGCCGCGCCGCCCATTCCCGGTGCCCCTGCGCGCGCAGCAGGCAGGCGGGGCATTCGCCGCAGCCGTAGCCCCAGGCGTGCAGGGTGTCGCGGCGGTTGAGGTAGCAGGTGTGGGTGTCGGTGCGCACCAGTTCGGCCAGGGCGTCGCCGCCCAGCCGATGCGCCAGTTCCCAGGTGTCGGCCTTGTCCAGCCACATCAGCGGGGTTTCCAGCGTCAGGGGGCGGTCGATGCCCAGGCTCAGCGCCACCTGCAGCGCCTTGAGCGTGTTGTCGCGGCAGTCGGGGTAGCCGGAATAGTCCGTCTGCGACATGCCGCCCACCAGCACGTCCAGCCCGCGCCGGTAGGCCAGCGCGGCGGCCAGGGTGAAGAACAGCAGGTTGCGGCCCGGCACGAAGGTGTTGGGCAGGCCGTCGGCCTGCAGGGCGATGGCGATGTCGTCGGTCATGGCCGAGGCGCCCAGCTGGCCCAGCACGTCCACGTTCAGCAGGTGGTCCTCGCCCAGGCGCGGCGCCCATTCGGGCCGCAGTTGCACCAGGCGGTGGCGCAGCGCGATGCGGCAGTCCAGTTCGGCGCGGTGGCGCTGGCCGTAGTCGAAGCCGAGGGTCTCGACGTGGCCGTGGCGCGCCAGCGCCCAGGCCAGGCAGGTGGTGGAGTCCTGGCCGCCGGAAAACAGGACCAGGGCGCGGCGGGGCTTGCGGGCCGCATTCATGATGCCTCCTTGGCGCCGCGCGCCGTCCCCCCGAGGGGGCATGCGTGCCTGGGGCGGTTCGGAGCGCTCATGCCGCGGCCGGCACGGCGTCGCGCCGCTTCATGGCGCGCACGATCGCGTTCAGGGCGACGCCGTACATCGGCACGAACAGCAGCAGGCTGACGGCCAGCTTGATGGCGTAGTCCACGGCGGCGATCTCGCCCCAGTGCGCGGCCATGAAGGGATTGCTGCTGCGCCAGAAGGCGATGCCGAAGAAGGCCAGGGTGTCGAGCGCCTGGCCGAGCACGGCGGACGCGGCCGGCGCCACCCACCATTGCACGTAGCCGCGCCGCATGCGGTCGAACACGCGCACGTCCAGCAACTGGCCCAGGACGTAGGCCGCGAAGCTGGCGAAGGCGATGCGGAACACGAAGGTGTTGAATTCGCCCAGTGCGGCGAGGCCGTTGAAGCGGCCTTCGTGGAACATCACCGACACGACGTAGGAGACGATCAGCGCCGGCACCATGGCGCGCAGGATCACCCGCCGCGCCTCGGCCTTGCCGATCAGGCGCACGGTCAGGTCGGTGGCCAGGAAGATGAAGGGAAAGCTGAAGGCGCCCCAGGTGCTGTGGAAGCCGAACAGCTTGATGGGCAGCTGCACCAGGTAGTTGCTGGCGATGATGACCAGGATGTGGAACGCGACCAGCAGGGCGAGATGGAACGAGGTCCGCGATTGCGGAACGGATGGGGATGTCATGTGGGCCTTTTTGATGGATGGGGTGAGGGAACCCATGGGGACTGCGGGGGGCATTATACGACGGGCCGCGCCCGAAGGCGCGGCCCGCCATGACCAGGGCCGTCGCGCGCGGCGGGCGGAGGCCCGCCGGGCGTCCGGCGCGAAGCGGCCGGCCGGATCAGAAGTCCATGCCGCCGCCCGCGGCGGCGGGGACTTTGTCCTTCCTGGGCAGTTCGCCCACGCAGGCCTCGGTGGTCAGGATGAGGCTGGCGATCGAGGCGGCGTTCTGCAGGGCGGTGCGGGTCACCTTGGTGGGATCCACGACGCCGAGCTCGACCAGGTCGCCGTACTGGCCGCTGGCCGCGTCGTAGCCGAAGTTTCCTTCCGCGGCCGCCACCTTGGCGATCACGACCGAGGGCTCGTCGCCCGCATTGGCCGCGATGGCGCGCAGGGGCTCTTCGATCGCCCGGGCCACGAGCTGGATGCCCGCGTCCTGGTCGCTGTTGGCCCCCTTGAGCCGGGCGAGCGCCTTGCCGGCGCGCAGCAGCGCCACGCCGCCGCCGGGCACGATGCCTTCCTCGACGGCCGCGCGGGTCGCGTGCAGCGCATCGTCGACGCGGTCCTTCTTTTCCTTCATCTCGACCTCGGTCGCGGCGCCGACCTTGATCACCGCCACGCCGCCCGACAGCTTGGCCACGCGCTCCTGCAGCTTCTCGCGGTCATAGTCGCTGGTGGCCTGCTCGATCTGCGCCTGGATGGCCTTGATGCGGCCGTCGATGCGATCCTGCTTGCCGGCGCCGCCCACGATGATCGTGTTTTCCTTGTGCACCTCGATGCGCTTGGCGCCGCCCAGGTCGGCCAGCCCGGCTTTGTCGAGCTGCTTGCCGGTTTCCTCGGAAATCAGCGTCGCGCCGGTGAGGATGGCGATGTCCTCCAGCATGGCCTTGCGGCGGTCGCCGAAGCCCGGCGCCTTGACGGCGGCCACCTTCAGCACGCCGCGCATCGTGTTGACCACCAGGGTGGCGAGCGCGTCGCCCTCGACGTCCTCGGCCACGATCAGCAGCGGCTTGCCGGCCTTGGCGGCGGCTTCCAGCACCGGCAGCAGGTCGCGGATGCTGGAGATCTTCTTGTCGTGCAGCAGCACCAGCGGGTCTTCCAGGACCGCCACCTGCTTCTCGGGGTCGGTGATGAAATAGGGACTGAGGTAGCCGCGGTCGAACTGCATGCCCTCGACCACTTCGAGCTCGTTGTCCAGCGACTTGCCGTCCTCGACCGTGATCACGCCTTCCTTGCCGACCTTGTCCATGGCGTCGGCGATGATCTTGCCGACGGACGGGTCGGAATTGGCCGACAGGGCCGCCACCTGCGAGATCTCCTTGCTGGTGGAGATCGGCTTGGACAGGGACTTGAGCTCGCCGACCACGGTGCCCACGGCCTGGTCGATGCCGCGCTTCAGGTCCATCGGGTTGATGCCCGCCGCCACGTACTTCAGGCCGCCCTGCACGATGGCCTGGGCGAGGACCGTCGCGGTGGTGGTGCCGTCCCCCGCCACGTCGGCGGTCTTGGAGGCGACCTGCTTGACGACCTGCGCGCCGATGTTCTCGAACTTGTCCTCCAGTTCGATTTCCTTGGCGACCGACACGCCGTCCTTGGTGATGACCGGGGCGCCGAAGCTGCGTTCGAGCAGCACATTGCGTCCCTTGGGGCCCAGCGTCACGCGCACGGCGTTGGCCAGAATGTTCACGCCCTTGACCACGCGCTCGCGGGCGCTGTCATGGAAAAGCACTTCTTTCGCGCTCATCTCGATACTCCTGGAATCCGTGAAAAAAGTTCAGGCGGCTTTCTTGGCGGCCCGGGGCTCGGCCTCGACGACCGCCAGCACCTCGTCCTCGCGCAGGACCAGGTATTCCTGTCCATCGACCTTGACGGCCTGGCCGGCGTACTTGCCGAACAGGACGCGGTCGCCGACTTCGAGGTCCAGGGCGCGGAGGGTGCCGTCCTCCAGCCGCTTGCCGTTGCCCACGGCCATGACTTCGCCCTGCTCGGGCTTTTCCTTGGCGGAGTCGGGAATCACGATGCCGGATGCCGTCGTGCGTTCCTGTTCGATTCGCTTGACGACGATCCGGTCGTGAAGGGGACGAATCTTCATGATCAATCTCCTTGTTGCAGATCACCAGAAAGGAATCAGGAAGGGACGCGGGGCCTGCGCAGAGCGGTCCGCGGGCCGCGCCGTTCCAGGCAGCCGGAATGCTGCGTTGCTTCAGATAGTGGCCGGGCAAGGGGGATTCAAGGGCGATATTGCAACAAAGTGCGACAACGCCCCGGCGGGCCGGTCTAGCCGTGGAGCAGGCGGCCGCCCCGGCCCAGGCGGTAGACGTCGCGGCCGCTGCGATGGCGGTCGTAGGGCATGGGCGCGACCGGACAGGAATCCTCGCGCGAGCGGCCGTCGCGCAGCGTGGCGTCGTCCTCGTCCAGCTCGCCCCAGACGCCGCCCGCGCGCGGCCGGAAGAGCCAGCGCACGTATCCCTTCATGGCGGCGAGTTCGAGCAGGGTGTCCAGGTCGGGCGCGTCCACGATGGCGACGCGCCCGTCGGGCTCGCCCGGATAGGACCCGAAGGCGCGGTGGCAGGCCATGGTTTCGCTGACCGGGGCGTTCAGCCGCCACCAGGGGCGGTGGTTGCTGCGTTCCAGGTCCCAGGCGCCCAGGCGCCAGGCGGCCTCCAGCATGGCTTCGTCCAGCACCTCGACCCGGCCCCAGCGCACGTCGATCTGCATCGCCGAACCCGGCACCGGCCGCGACGGGATCTCGATCCCCGGCACCTGGACGGCTGTGCGGCGCCTGAATCCGTGCCAGTGCAGGATCAGGACCGGCGGCGCGTCCGGCTTGGCGACCGCGCTGAGGGTCACCGCGTAGAGCGGCAGGCCCATCGCATCCACCTGTGATTGAATCGTTTCCAGGATCCTCATGCTGAACCCCATGGCGACAACCCATTGAGATCCATTTTATGCGGGCGGACGGGGATTGCAAGACGGGCGCGGGGGTGCCATGAAGCGCGGATTGTGGCGTGTGCGGGGCATGCCGGATGCGTGGGGGGGCCACTCCTGGATCCGCCCGCTCAAAGCAGGGGATGGGCGGGCGTGCGCAGGCCTTGCTGCAGCAGTCCGACCCCCATGAGGAAGATGCACAGCCCACCCAGCAGGCCCAGGACCTCGAAAGCGGCGCGCATGCGGCGACTCGCGCCGCGGCCCCGGCCCAGCAGGCCCATCAGTCCGCCGCGCAGCGACACCGCGCCGATCGCCAGGGCGCCGACCGTGGCCGCGGTGCCGGCGGACATGGCCATGACGGCCGCGATGCCCGCCCAGCGCAGGTCGATGGAATAGGCCACCAGCAGCACGAGGATGGCGCCGGAGCAGGGCCTGATCCCGATGGCCGCGACGACCGGCAGGCTGGCGCGCCAGCCGCGCGTCCCGTCGAGGTGGGCGCCGGCCAGGTCGTGCAGCGCGCCGCAGTCCGCGCAATAGGCCCGCATCCCGGCGCCTTGCGTGAACACGCCCCGCGGCGGGGCGTCCGGACGCGGCCCGCGCCACCGCCGGTACAGGGCCGCCGCGCCCTGGAGGGCGAGCATCGCCCCCAGCAGGGCCACCAGCGCGAAACTGAGGTTTTCCAGATGCGTGCCCGCGCGCTGGGTGTGGCGCATCGAGTAGCCCAGCAGGTCCGCGACGACTTCCACCAGCAGCACGGCGACCGCGCCCTGCATCAGGGCGGCCGCCGTGGCCAGCAGCAGGCCGCGCGCCGGCCGCACGCGATGGGTGCCCAGGTAGGCCGTCATCACGGCCTTGCCGTGCCCCGGGCCCGCCGCATGGAAGACGCCGTACAGGAAGCTCAGGCCGATCAGCGGCAGGGCGGCGATCCAGCCTTCCTCGCCGACCAGGCGCATCGCCTGCGCCAGCCGCCGGTGCAGCCCGGCCTGCGTGTCCATGATCCAGGCCAGCGTCCGGCCCCACCAGGCCTGCTCGCCGAGCAGCGTCCAGAGGAGGAAGGCCAGCCCGAACGCCAGGCCCGCGGCCGCCAGGGCGCCGGGCAGCCGGGCGCCCTTCATTCGCATTGAATGTGGACCCGCTCGGCGAACAGGTCTCCCAGGTCTTCTTCGGCCTGTGCGCCGCGGTCCAGCGCATAGGCGCGGGCGACGTCTTCCGGCGACGGATCCGGCGGGACGACGCGCAGGCGGCACGCCCGCCCGGCTGCGCCTTCGATCGCGGGCGGCTGCTCGGGGCGGTGCATCATCCGGATGAAGTAGCTCGGGTCGTAGATGGCATAGGATACCGGCCGGGCCGCCGGATCCACGGGCTCGGCCAGCGGCGCCGTGAAGGAGAGCAGCAGCTTCCCGCCCTGCATCGCGCCGGTGAATTCGGTCGCCTGCCCGAGACGGACCGCGTGCCCGCCGGCCGAGATTTTCGTGAAATAGTCGTAGGGCCCGAGGTTCTCGATGGCCATGGCGGCGAAGTCCTGCGCCGAGGCCTTGCCCGAGGGGCTGTCGCCGGCCATGCCGTCCATGACGGCCGCGCTGTACAGCTCGTCGAAGAGCCATTGTTCCCGGATCGCGGTGAACGCGCCGCCGGGCGAGAGCACGACCGTGCTGCGCACGTCGATCCACGCATGCGGATGGGCCTGCGCCGGGGCGGGGCGCAGCGCGAGGCAGAGGCAGGCGGCGCCGAACAGGCCGGCGAGGGACGGCCGCCGGCGTCCGGCGAGGAATCGGGTCGGCATGGTCCTCCGGGGCTCATCCTTTCACACTCGGCCATGATACCCGGGCGGGGGGCCGATGCCGGCGGCTTGCCGGACCGGCCGCGCGCACAGGAGCAGCGGTGCGTGCAAGGCCGCGGCGTCCGGGAAAGGAGAGGCCGCGGCCTTGCGCATCGCCTGCGCGGCCGTGCCCATCGCCCGCTATCGGGAGGCGAGGACGGCGTCGCGGATCGTCCGGACGTTGTGGCGCATCATGTCGATGTACGTGGCCGCCGGACCGTCAGGCCCCGAGAGCGCGTCGGAATACAGCTTGCCGCCGACCTTGACGCCGGTTTCCTTCGAGATCTGCTCGACCAGGCGCGGATTGCTGATGTTTTCCAGGAACAGCGCCGCCGCCTTTTCCTCCCTGACCTGCCGGACCAGCGCGGCCACGCCGGAGGCGGACGCTTCCGAATCGGTGCTCATGCCCTGGGGCGCCTCGAACTTGAAGCCGTAGGCCTGGCCGAAATAGGCGAATGCGTCGTGCGGGGTGATGATCGTGCGCCGGTCGGCCGGGATCCCGGCGATGGCGGCCTCGAGTTCGGCCTGCAGGGCGGCGAGCTTCCCGTCGTACGCGCGGGCATTGGCCTCGTAGGCCGGGCATCCCTGCCGGTCGGCCGCGCAGAACGCCCTGGCGATGTTGCTCACGTAGATCCGGGCGTTGGGCACGGTTTGCCAGGCATGGGGATCGTACTTGCCGTGGTGATGATGCCCGTGCTCGTGTTCGTGCTCGTGCGCCTGCTCATGCGCCTGCTCGTGTTCGTGGGCCTGTTCATGCCCCTGTCCGCCGCCATGTCCGGCGCCATGGACATCGCCATGGTCATGGTCCTCGTCCTGGCCGTCGTGGTCGTGGTCTTCTTCTCCGTTGAGCCGCGGCGTGATCCCGTCGGTCAGCGCCGCCACGGGGGCCCGGGCGCCGCTGGCCTGCATCAGGCCGGGCAGGAATCCTTCGAGCTGCAGGCCGTTGGCCAGGATCACGTCGGCCGCGCCGAGGGCCTTCAGGTCGGCCGGCCTGGGCTCGTAGGTGTGCGCGTCGCCATTCGGGCCCACGAGCGTGGTCAGGGCGATCCTGTCGCCGCCGACGTTCTTCGCGAGATCGCTGAGGATCGAGAACGTCGAGACGACCCGGAGTTCCGCGGCGCCGGCCCGGGCGGGGCCGAGGCATGCAAGCATTGCGATGCCCGCCAGAGCGGCCAGCTTTTTCCGTGTGGACAGGGGTGTGGAGATGAGGGCGGACATGGGGTTTTCTCGCGGATTGATCGGAAGAGAGATGTTATAACATAACAATAGGGATGTTATAACATTCCGAATCCGGAAATTCACCGGCTTGCATGGCTGACCGCGCAGGCCCGCGCCCCCGGACTCAGGCCTTGTCCATTTCCCGCACCTTGTCGCCGCCCGCGACCGAGTACGTCATCGGCACCTTGCGCGTCGCCAGGAACTGCTCCAGCGATTCGCCGCGGAAGGCCGCGTAGACCTCGGGGTTGGAGACGCCCAGCACCGCGGCCATCTTCTCCAGCACGAAGAAGCTCACGCCCCGCCGCACCATCTCGATCCATTTCCGGTTGCGGATCAGGTCCTTTTCCTCGACGGTCAGGCCGTGTTCGTTCGCCAGGGCCTCGAAGTCGGTGACGAAGCGCGCGCGGTGCGCGGGCTTGACGAGGTCGTGCAGGAAGCTGTTGATGCGCAGGTTGGCCTGGCTGCGCGCGTGGGTGAAGGGGTAGGAGCCGGGGATCTCGCCGGCGCCTTCGAGCTCGTGGACGATGTGCGTGCGGTAGGCCTCGACGGCGGCCGGATCGGGCGCGCCGCCCAGGTCCTCCAGGATCAGCGTGGCGATGTTGGTGACCGACGGGGCGTAGGTCTGGCGGTGCACCAGCCGCACCTGGTCGGACAGCGCCCCGCGCATGATCAGCCACATGACGACCTCGGCGCCTTCCATGCCGCCCTTGGCCGCGAATTCCGCGATGCGCATCCGGACCAGATTTTCCGGCGTCTTTTCCAGCAGGTCGAGGAATTCGTTGTCCCAGGCCTCGTCGATGAAGCCGGCGCGCTCGCCGTGCACCTGGTGGGACAGGCCGCCGGTGGCCATGATGGCGACGTTGAGGTCCTCGGGATAGCTTTCGATGGCCTTGCGCAGGGTCTTGCCGAGCTTCCACATGCGCTTCGCGCTGGGGATGGGGAACTGCAGCACCCCCACCTGCAGCGGCACCACCTGGCCGGTCCAGGGGCCGCGCTCGTCGCCGAGCATGGACAGCGGCGACAGCACGCCATGGTCCACCGGCTTGCCCTGGAAGATCGACATGTCGAACTCGTCGGCCATCAGCGACAGGGCGATGTGCTGCGACAGGCCCAGGTGGCCGCGCGCGGGCGCCACTTCGCGGGGGCCGCCGCCTTCGTCCGCGGCGACGTAGAGGTCGTCGATGCCCAGGGCGAAGGCCGAGTAGTGGTCGAAGAAGAAGGAGGTGACGTGGTCGTTGTAGATCATGAACAGCACGTCGATCTCCTTGTCCTTGATCCAGCCGCGGATGCGGTCGAAGCCCTCGAAGATGGGCTTCCAGGCCGGGCTGTCCTGCTTGCCGGTGTCCTTGGCGTAGCCGATGGTGGGGGAATGCGAGGCGCCGATGCCGCCGACGATGCGAGCCATGTCTGTCTCCTGAGGAAAGGCCGTTGAAAGTGAATATGTTAGGAATGTGATGTTTTTTGAACAATCCCGTCTGACCGTACGATTCGTTCCGATTCATGGACGATAATGGGACTCATGAAATGGAATCTGGACGATCTGCCGGTGTTCGTGGCCATCGTCGGCCAGGACGGGATCTCGGCCGCCGCGCGCGAGCTCGGCATGCCGAAATCCACGGTGAGCGCCACCCTGACGCGGCTGGAGCGGGCGCTCGGCCTGCGCCTGATCGACCGCTCGTCGCGCAGCCTGCGCGTGACCGCCGAAGGCGCGGCCTTCCACCGCCAGGCGCTGCTGATCCTCGAACAGGCGCGGGAGGCCGACGACCTGATGGCGGGCCTGGCCTCGGCGCCCACGGGGCGGGTCTCGGTGGCGCTGCCGCCGGCGTTCAGCCTGGAGGTGCTGGCGCCGCGCCTGCCCGAGTTCCGCGCCCGCCATCCCGGCCTGGAGCTGGAGATCGTGGTCACCAGCCAGGGTTCGGCCCTGGTGCGCGAGCGCGTCGATCTGGCCGTGGTGGTGGGGCCGCTGGAGGACAGCGAGCTCGTTTCCCGCACGCTGATCGAGGGGGACCTGATCTGGGTGGCCAGCCCCGCATGGCTGGCCGGGCACCGGCCCGGCGAGACGCTGGACGCCGTGCGCGCGCAGATCCAGATCTGCGAGGCGCGCTATGCCGTGCGGCGCGTGCCGGTCGAGGTGCGTGGCGAGCCGGCGCACCTGGACCTGTCCAGGGGCATCACGCGGGTCAACGATCCCCTGGCGGTGCGGCGCGTGGTCATGGCCGGCGGCGGCCTGTCGATGCTGCCCCGTCAGTACTGCATCGAGCCGCTCGCCGAGGGCCGGCTCGTCGAGGTGCTGCCGCACGTCCGCCTGAGCCAGGCGAGCGCGCGGCTGACCGCCATCTATCCGGGCCGGCGCCTGCTGTCGCCCCGGGTGCGGGCGCTGCTGGATTTTCTCGTGGAAACGTGCGCCGCGCTGGCGCCGCAGGCCCGCCGCCGCTAGGCGTCCAGCAGGCCGTGCAGCAGGCGGCGCAGTTCGGCGACCTCCGCCGCCGTCAGGGACCGGGTCATCGCCTGCTCGACGAGGTCGGCGCGCGGCCGCAGCCGTTGCAATTCGTCCAGGCCGGCCGAGGTGAGCGCCAGCACGTAGCGGCGCCGGTCCGCCTTGTCCTGCGCGCGCGCGACCAGGCCGTGGCGCTCCAGCCGGGCGGCGAGGTCGGCGATCGTCGAGCGGTCCACTTCCAGCGCGTCGCCCAGTTCGCGCTGGCTGGCGCCCGGCCTGTCGGCCAGGATCGCCAGCGCCGCGTACTGCACGCTGGTGATCGTGGGCGACACGAGCCGCGCCCATTCGGCCGCGTGACGCTGCTGGGCGCGCCGGATCAGCGAGCCGGTGTGCGGCAGGACGGCGTCGAGGCCGGTCACTGGCCGGGTTCCAGCATGAAGCGGGCGAAGAAGGCGGCGAGCGCATCGTGGCCGTCCAGCGGCAGCACGTGGCTGACATACTGGTCCGGCCGCACGACGACGAGGGCGCCCCGGGTGCGGTCGATACCGCGCAGGTCGAAGATGTCCACGTCCCTGTCGAGATCGGGGCTGAACGCCTTCTCGTAGTCGATCAGGCCGAAGCGGCCCTTGCGCGGCAGCAGCACCGGCGGCAGCGCATCGACCTCGGCCGCGCGGTGCCCCTGCTGGTAGATCGCGCGCACGTCGATCACGCTGTCCGGATCGGCCTGGGCGGGCGTGAAGCGCCGGATGGGCGAGGCGGGCGATTCCGCCAGCCAGCCGAGCAGGGCGTGCAGGCGCTCGGCCGTGGTGTCGGCGAAAGCATAAAGCCGCCATGCGCCGTCGGCGCGGTGCACGTGGCCCAGGTGCAGCGGCCTGCCATCGGCGATCCGGACCACCGGCGCCGAATGGAAGCGCGTGCCGATCGTGAAGCCCCGGGCCAGGGCCTGGTGCTCCGCCGTGCCGATCAGCGGTCCGGCGGGGTAGTGCGTCGCCAGGCCCGCCGTGTAGCGGCCCGACCGGACGAAGTAGTCCTGCAGCTCGGCCGGGTCCACGCCGCCGCGCTCGGGGTGCAGCGGGTCCTTCGGCGGCGAGCCCATGATCGCCGACCATTCCTTGTCGAAGTCGATCAGTTCCTTGGCGACCGGCTGGCGCTCGGCCGAATAGGTGTGCAGCAGCGTGGGCGCGGACCGGCCCTCCAGCACCGCGGCCAGTTTCCAGCCCAGGTTGAAGGTGTCCTGCATGGAGACGTTCATGCCCTGGCCGGCCTTGGCGCTGTGCGTGTGGCAGGCGTCGCCGGCGATGAAGACGCGCGGCGTGCGGGCGGCGGCCTGGTCCTCGGGCACGTCGTCGAATTTGTCTGTCACGCGCTGGCCGACCTCGTATACCGAGGCCCAGGCGATGTCTTTGACGTCCAGCGTATACGGATGCAGCACCTTTTGCGCGACGGCGATGAGCTGCTCGGGCGGCGTGCGGCGGATCTCGTCGCGGCGGGCGGGATCGACCACGCCCAGGTCCACGTACAGGCGCACCAGGTAGCCGCCTTCGCGCGGGATCAGCAGGATGTTGCCTTCGCGGGCGGACTGGATCGCCGCCTTGATGCGGATGTCGGGAAAGTCCGTGACAGCGAGGATGTCCATCACGCCCCAGGCGTGGTTGGCGACGTCCCCGCGCAGTTCGCGGCCGATCGAGGCGCGCACGGCGCTGCGCGCGCCATCGGTGCCGACGACGTATTTCGCGTGGACCGTGCGCTCGGCGCCCCCGCCGGCGGGCCGCAGCGTCACGGCGACCGGATGGTCGCCCGAATCCGCCACCTGGACGCCGACGACTTCCAGGCCGTAGTCGGGCGTCAGCCGGGTCGGCGATTTTTCCATGTATCCCAGCAGATGCTGCTGCAGGCGCGCCTGGTTGACGATGACGTGCGGCATTTCCGACAGCTCGCCGGCGGCGTCGTCCACGCGGCCGGTGCGCGTGATGCGCGTGCGGTCCGTTTCGTCGGGGCGCCAGAAGACCGTCTCGTTGATCCAGCAGGCTTCGCGGGTCAGGCGCGAGGACAGCCCGAACGCCTCGAACATTTCCACCGTGCGGCAGGCGACGCCGTCCGCGTGGCCCAGTTCGAGCGGGCCGGCGCGCCGTTCGACGATGCGCGTGGTGAAGCCGGCATGGGTGGAGAGCTGCGCCGCCAGCACCAGGCCGGCCGGGCCGGTGCCGACGATCAGCACGTCCACGGTGTCGGGCAGGCCGGCGGGCGGGTGCTCGAAGCCGGGGGCGGGGGGCTGGGCTTCCGGATCGCCGAAGCGGTATCCGTTCAGGTAATACTGCATGGATCGGATCTCCATGAATGGGAATGAGGGGGAAGGGGAAGAATGACGGAAACGAGGAAGCACGGGAAAATACTCAGTACGCCAACTATTTTACTCAGTACCCCAACGAATCGGGATCGGGACTAACCCGTAGACCCGTAGACCCGTAGACCCGTGGACTCGTAGACCCGCGGGTCCGTGGGCCCTGAGGGCGGATGGCTGCCAGGGAGCGGGGCGGCCGGACGCGCGGGCCGGCGCGTCCCTGCCGCGGCCGCGCGGCGGCTACGGCCGGGCCCAGGCGCGTACGCGCTGAATCAGGAAGTCGATCAGGGTGCGGGCGGCCAGCGTCTGGTAGCGGCCGGGCATGCGCAGCAGGAACATGCGCGAGCCGAACACGCTCAGGCGCCATGCGTCGAAGGCGAGGACCGCCCGCCCGTCGGCCACGGCCTCGTTCACCAGATAGTCGGGCACCAGACCGATGCCCAGCCCGGAGAGGATGGCTTCCCGCAGGAACTGGAAATTTTCGGAGGCCAGCGTGGGCTTGAGCAGGATTTCCTGCCGTTCGCCGTCCCGGTAGGCCGCCAGGCGCAGCTCGCGCCCCTCGACGGTGGAGGTGATCAGGGGAACCCCGGGCAGGTCCTCCAGGCGCTCGGGCATGCCGTGTTCCTGGGCGTATCGGGCCGATGCGCAGAGGACGTAGCGCACCTGGCAGAGTTCGTGCGCGACCATCTGCGGCGGCGGTTCGGACATGACCCGGACGGAGATGTCGATTTCCTCGCCCAGCAGGTCGCGGATGCTGTTGTCGAAGACGACGTCCAGGGCGATGTCCGGGTAGCTGCGCTTGAATTCGATCATCCAGTCCGATACGACCAGGTGCCCGAAGCCGGTGGGCAGGCTCAGGCGCACCGAGCCGTGCAGGCCGCGGCCCAGCGAATCGACCGATTCGCGCGCGGCCAGCAGTTCGTCGCGGATCACGCGACCGTGGCGGTACAGGCTGAGGCCGACTTCCGTGGGCTCGATGCGGCGCGTCGTGCGCCGCAGCAGCTGCAGGCCCAGCGCCTGCTCGAACTGGTTGAGGTGGTAGCTGATGTTGGCGCGGCTCATCTTGAGCTTGCGCGCGGCCTTGCTCAGGTTGCCGGCGTCCACGATGTCCACCAGCAGGATCAGGGATTGCGCGTTGATGGATTCCATTGAACAAATATCCTTGACAGAATGTTCACATTATTTCCGATTGTCCAGTGACATGGAATACTTCACAATCGATCCACCCATCGGTCCAGCCGATGGGAGAGGCGTGGGGGCGCGGCGCCCGCCCGGGATCCGTGCGCGACCGGACCCGCGCGGACCTCGCCTCCTTCCACTGGCGGATTCCCGGGAGTTTCCTGATGGCTACGAACGAGCAGGCCCTGATCTGCGACGCCGTGCGCACCCCCTTCGGGCGCTATGGCGGCGCGCTGTCCACCGTGCGCACCGACGATCTCGCGGCGGTGCCGCTGCGCGCCCTGGTGGCGCGCAACCCGGGAGTGGACTGGGAGGCGCTGTCCGACGTGCTGCTCGGCTGCGCCAATCAGGCGGGCGAGGACAACCGCAACGTCGCGCGCATGGCCGCGCTGCTGGCGGACCTGCCGGTTTCCGTGCCCGGGGCCACCCTCAACCGCCTGTGCGGCTCCGGCATGGACGCGGTGGGCACCGCCGCCCGCGCCATCAAGGCCGGCGAGGCGGGGGTGATGATCGCCGGCGGCGTCGAGAGCATGAGCCGCGCGCCGTTCGTGATGCCCAAGGCCGCCGGCGCCTTCTCGCGCGACAACGCCGTCCACGACACGACGATCGGCTGGCGCTTCGTCAATCCGCTGATGCGGGCGCGGTACGGGGTCGATTCCATGCCCGAGACGGCGGAGAACGTGGCCGCCGAATACGGGATCGGACGCGAGGCCCAGGACCGCATGGCCCTGGCCAGCCAGGAACGGGCGCAGGCCGCCCAGGCGGCCGGGCATCTCGGCCGGGAAATCACGCCGGTCCTGGTGCCGCAGAAAAAGGGCGAGCCGCTCGCCGTGGACAGGGACGAGCATCCCCGCTCCACCAGCCTGGAGGCGCTCGCCCGGCTCAAGGGCGTGGTGCGCCCCGATGGCACCGTCACGGCCGGCAACGCCAGCGGCGTGAACGACGGCGCCTGCGCGCTGCTGCTGGCGAACGAGGCCTGCGCGGCGCGTTTCGGACTGCGGCCGCGGGCGCGCGTCGTGGGCATGGCGGTGGCCGGGGTGGCGCCGCGGGTGATGGGGATCGGCCCGGCGCCGGCCACCCGGAAGGTGCTCGCCCAGACGGGCCTGAGCCTGGACCGGCTCGACGTGATCGAACTCAACGAAGCCTTCGCCGCGCAGGGCCTGGCGGTGCTGCGGCTGCTGGGCCTGGCCGACGACGATGCGCGCGTGAACGCCTGGGGCGGCGCCATCGCCCTGGGTCATCCCCTGGGCGCGAGCGGCGCGCGCCTGGTGGCGACGGCGGTCAATCGCCTGCATGCGACCGGCGGCCGCTACGCGCTCGCCACCATGTGCATCGGCGTGGGCCAGGGGATCGCCGTGGTGCTCGAACGGATCTGAATCCACGGGCCTGCGCCCCGGGGCCCGGGCCGGGGCCGGAAGAAGGCGTCGTCCCATAAGAATAATATATGGGAAGCCTAAATCAAAACGTATTGGCCCCTTGTTTGATTGCCATGATATAAAACCTGGACCGGCATGCGGGTTATTTAATCCGGTATTGCCAGGTCCTGTGAAAAATAAATATCGGGATCGTCTTGGGCGGATTTTCATTGATCCGTCACGATGCGATTCCACGATACATGAATCAGGCATTCAAAATCAGGCATTCGATGCCGGAGGAGGCTTTGATATGGAACGGAACTGGAGGCGTGCGCTATATGCGGGTGCCGGCGTGTTCGCATGGGCGTTTGCGATGATCTCGCCGTCCGTGAGCGTCGCCAAGGACCTCGCGCACATCACGGTATCGGTGGCGCAGGCGACCGACATCAACGGAATGCCCTGGAAGGTGGCGCAGACCAGGGGTTTTTTTGAACGCGAAGGGATCGTGCTCGACAAGGTGCTGCCGGCGGAAGGCGGCGGCGCCACGCTGCATAACGTGATTGCGGGGAACCTGCCTTTCGGGCAGGTGGCCACGTCCTCCCTGGTCAACGCGCACATGAAGGGCGCTCCGATCAAGATCATCGCCGGTGCCACGCAGGTGCCGTTCGAGATCGGCTGGGGCGTGCTGAAGGATTCCCCGATCAAGAGCGTCAAGGACCTCGAAGGCAAGACCTGGGGATTCACGAACGCGGGCTCCGTCACCGAGGCGATGAGCTTCCTGGTGCCGAAGTATGCCGGCCTCGACATGAAAACCACGAAGCGGGTCGCCACCGGCGGCGTGGGGGCGGGGATCGCGCTGCTGCAAAGCGGGGACGTCGATATCACGTTCTTTCCGCCACTCACGGAAAAGGAGCACGCGAAGGACCTGCGGGTCGTCGTCCGCGCCAACGAGTTCGTGCCGTATTATGAATTGACGATGATCGTCAGCAGCCGCAATTATGCGGAAAAGAATCCCGAAGTGGCCCGGGGCCTGCTGCGCGCGCTTCAGTCCGCAATAGACTGGATCAAGGCCAATCCGGCGGAGGCGGGCGAGATGTATGCGGCCAGCGTCAATGTGGACCCGGAAATCGGCAAGGAACTGATTCAGAAATTCATCGATCTCGACGTGCTTTCGCTGGCGTTCAATCCGAAGTCGCTGGCCGTGGTCGAGGAGGGCCTGCGCTATACGGACAACATCGAACGGGTGAACTGGAAAGACCTGCTGACGGACGCCTATCTGCCGGAGGGGCACAAGGGCCGGATGCCCGACTGAATGCATTCAGGTTCGATTGCATATTCACTTCATATCAAGGCGGGCCATATATGGGTGTCCTGGTTGAATTGCAAGAGGTCGGGCAGGTTTATGGGGAGGTGGTGGCGCTGGATGGGACCTCCACCCGATTCATGCCCGGCAGTTTCACCACGCTGGTGGGGCCCAGCGGCTGCGGCAAATCCACTCTGCTGGATATCGTGGCGGGCCTGAACAGGGCGCACGACGGCAAGGTGCTGGTCGAACGGCAGCTTCTGACCGCGCCGCGCAAGGATACGGGCATCATTTTCCAGGAGGCCGCCCTGCTGCCATGGCGCACGGTGCTCGAAAATGCCGCTTTCGCCCTCGAAGTCCGGAAGGTGCCGAAGGCCGAACGGCTGGCGGTCGCCGCCGACGTCCTGCGACGTGTCGGCCTTGCGGAATTCGGCGGGCACTATCCCCATCAGTTGTCCGGCGGCATGCGCCAGCGTACCGCCATCGCCCGTGTCCTGAGCACCGCTCCCGACCTCGTCCTGGCGGACGAGCCCTTCGGGGCGCTGGACGAGCAGACCCGCGTGGTGCTGGGGCTCGAACTCTTGAAAATGGTGCGCCAGGTCGGGGCCACCGTCATTTTCGTGACGCACAGCATCCAGGAGGCGGTCCTGCTGTCCGACCGCATTCTGGTCATGAGCGCGCGGCCCGGCCGCATCATCCTCGATGCGGCGGTCGATCTGCCGCAGGAAAGGAATCCATCGGTCCTGGGCATGAAAGAGGCTGCCCGCCTGATCGAGGAGGTCTGGAGCCTGTTGCGTTCGGAGGCCGAGGAGGCCCTGTCCAGGCAGGGGGCCGTGCTGTGATGCGCGCGTCCGTCTTGCAGCGGCATCCAGAACGGCGCCTGGGGCTTGCTCCGGGAGGGTGGACGTGTGCCGGCGTGGCGATCATCCTGGTGTTTCTCGAAGCCGGACCGCGGTCCGGCCTGGTCGATTCGTTCACCCTGCCGCCGCTGAGCGCGATCCTGGCGCGGGCCTCGCAGCTGCTCGTGGAGCCGACGTTCTGGTATCGCTATCTGGGGCCCAGTCTCCTGGCCATCCTGCTCGCATTCGCGCTCGCAGCCGTGGGGGGAATCATCATCGGCCTGATCCTGTGGCGCTTCGCACCCATACGCGGGATATTCGATCCCTGGCTGTCGATCTATTACGCCATACCGACCTTCGCCCTGTATCCGCTGCTCGTGGTGGTCGCTGGCATAGGCCTGGTTCCGGTGATTCTGCTGGGCGCGTTGCTGGGCATCGTGTCGGTCATCACGTCGACGCTCGACGGGCTCGATTCCATCCCGCGGATCACGATCAAGCTGGCCCGGTCCCTCCAGCTCTCGACCCTGGATCACGTGCTGAAGATACTCATGCCGTCGATCGTCAACCAGATCGTCGTGGGGCTCAGGCTGGCGCTGTCGTTCAGCATCATCGGGGTCATGGCGAGCGAATTCATCCTGTCCACGTACGGCCTGGGCTATTTCATTTCCTATGCCTACGACCATTTCTCGGTGAATGACATGTACGCGGGAATCGTCATCGTGCTGTTCTTCGCCCTGGGCGTGAATTTCCTGTTCGGTCTGCTCTTGCGCGGACGCGGCAAGAGGGTCTGACCGTGAAGAAAATGCCTTTTGCGGGGATTGGAAAGGAGCCGGGGACGGTGGCATGTGCCGGCAGCGCCGCATGCGCTCCCCTGGCGCGGGTGCTCGACGAGACGATCGTGGTGCTTGCATTGCCGGCCGTCGTGCTCCTGATCTGGGCCGTCATTGCCGCGCTCGTCGACAACGTGGTGTTTCCCGGTCCGCTGGAGGCGATTCGCGGCCTGATGCTGGACCTGGGGCGCGAGGCCTACCGCGAAAGCATCCTCACGACGGTCAGGCTGCTGCTGTTGAGCTGGATCATCTCGGTGGCGGCGGGTGCGCTGATCGGTTTTGGCCTGGGCCTGTCCGCCTTCTGGTCGCGCGTCTTCGCCGCGCCGATGTTCGCCTGCTATTGCGTGCCGCTCGTGACGCTGTATCCGGTCTTCATCCTCTTCCTGGGAATCGGCGAACAGGTCCGTGTGGTTTTTGCCATTGCCCATGCCTTGCCGCCGATGGCGCTGCTGGTCATGGGCGCGACTGCCGGCATCGACAGGAACCTGCTCAGGCTCGCGGATGCGCTGACCTTGCCGTGGCATACGAAGCTGACGAAGATCATCATCCCGGCCCTGATCCCGACGCTGGCCAGCGGTGCGCGCATCGCACTGGGCTTGACGATGATCGGCCTGATCCTGGCGGGCATGGTGTCGGCGGCGAGCGGGCTGGGCCATGAACTGGTGAGCAATATCGCCAATGCGCGTGTCGCCCGGATCACCGGGCAGATCATGTTCATCGTGATTCTCGCCGTCGTTCCCGGCCTGTTCCTGAGATGGCTGGAACGGCGGGTGTCGCGCTATCGCTGATGCCGGGCCGGCTGTGCGGGGCGGGAGAGTGCATTTTGAGGATGGAGCGTCTTTTCGGCTTCCGCTCTGTCGGACTAGTGTGGTGTTTTATTAATACGATTATTTATACCCAGCTGTGGCCGCTCTTGCACGCGCGACTTTCGCGAGGATGGCCTCGGCGCTCTTGGTC
>NZ_JACHIB010000025.1 GCF_014203015.1 Castellaniella defragrans | reverse complement strand
GCGCTCGGCCCAGGCGGTGTAGAGCTCGTCGCCCAGTTCTTCGATCAGCGCGGTTTCCATCTCGTACGGCTCCGTTCGGTCAGCATTGAATTCGGCAACTACAGCTTGATGCAGATATTGCGCAATTCGGTATAGAACTCCAGGGAATGGACCCCGCCTTCGCGGCCGATGCCCGACTGCTTGGATCCCCCGAACGGCGAGCGCAATTCGCGCAGGAACCAGGAATTGACCCACACCAGCCCCGCCTCGATCTGCGCGGCCACCCGATGGGCGCGCGACAGGTTCTGCGTCCAGATCGAGCAGGCCAGCCCGTAATCGGTATCGTTGGCTCGCCGGATGACTTCGTCTTCGGCGTCGAACGGCTGGACCAGCGTGCAGGGCCCGAAGATCTCCTCGCGCGCGATGGGCGAATCGTCGCCCAGGCCCGTCCAGATGGTCGGCTGCACCCAGGCCCCCTGGGCCAGGTGCCCGGGCATGGGCGGCACCCCGCCGCCGGTCACCACCGTCGCGCCCAGCTCGGCCGCCTTGCGGTAGTAGGACAGCACCTTGTTCTGGTGCTCGCGCGAGACCAGCGGCCCCATCGACACGCCTTCCTCGTCGGGGCAGCCGATCTTCAGGGCCTCCGCGCCTGCCTTCAGGCGTTGCACGAAGGTCTCGAACAGGGGGCGCTCGACGTAGATGCGCTCGGTGCCCAGGCAGACCTGCCCGCTGTTGGCGAAGGCGGAGCGCAGGCAGCCCTCGATGGTCGCATCCAGATCGCAATCGGCGAAGACGATGGCGGGGTTCTTGCCGCCGAGCTCGAAGGACACGGGCCGCGTGCCGCGGGCTGCCGCCTGCATGATGGCGGTGCCGGTGCGGGTTTCGCCCGTGAAGGTGATGGCATTGATCCCCGGATGCTCCGTGAGGAAGGCGCCGGCCGAATCGGGCCCGAAGCCATGGACGACGTTGTAGACCCCCGCGGGAATCCCGACCTCGTTCATGACCTCGCCCAGCAGGGTGGCCGTCTGCGGCGTTTCCTCGGAGGGCTTGACCACGACCGTGTTGCCGCAGGCGAGCGCCGGACCGACCTTCCAGGTCATGAGCAGCAGCGGCAGGTTCCACGGGCAGATGACCCCGATGACACCGACCGGCCGGCGGATGGCGTAGTTCAGCGACCCCCGCCCATCGGGCGTGGGGCTTTCAAAGAATTCGGCCGGCACGCTGTTGATGAGGTCGGCGAAGACCTTGAAATTGGCGGCGCCGCGGGGAATGTCCAGGTGCGAGGCCAGGCTGCGCGGCTTGCCGGTATCGGCGCACTCGGCTTCCAGGAAGTCGTCGAAGCGCCGGTCGATGGCGCTCACAAGGCCCTTCAGCAGTTCCGCCCGCTCGCTGATTGGCAGCCTGCCCCAGGGCCCGCGCAGCGCGGCGCGCGCGGCCTGGACGGCACGATCGATCTCATCCCGGCCGGCTTCGTGCACCCGAGCGATCGGCGCGTGGTCCATGGGAGAGTGCTTGGTGAACTGCCGTGCGGTCGCGACGAACTCGCCGTTGATGAAGTTGTGGATGTCCTTCATGTCATTTCCGTTTCCAGGATTGAGACGGCTTGCCGCCGGATCGACGCCGAAAGCCGACAGCGGCCGATGTCGAAAGATTCTATAAATCTCAAATTAAATTTCTATGATCGACATTATATCAAGATTTCGAGATTCTTCACAAGATTATAGAAATCGATATAATCTGAACATCGCAAGCCCGTCTTCCACCACCCAGGAGCCACACGGTGAATGCTTCCGGAACCAATGCCCTGCTGGACCCGAGCGAACCCAAGACTCTGGTCGAGGGGGCCTATCATCAACTCCGCAACAACATCATCAACGGCATCCACCGGCCGGGAGAGCGGCTGCGCGTCGAACACCTGAAGGACCAGTACGACGTGGGCGCCGGTACGCTGCGCGAGGCGCTGCTGCTGCTCATCAGCGACGCGCTGGTCGTCGCCCAGGGGCAGCGCGGCTTCCGCGTCGCCCCCATGTCGCTCAGCGACTTCGAGGACATCACCCGATCCCGCCTGCTGATCGAATGCACGGCGCTCGAAATGTCCATCGAAAACGGCCGCGACGACTGGGAAGCCTCGGTGGTCACGGCCTTCTATCACCTTTCAAAGGCGGAACGCAGCCTCGGCACCCCGGCCTCGCCCGACGCCGGCGGCGAATGGGAGCAGCGCAACCGCATGTTCCACACCGCGCTCATCAGCGCCTGTCCGTCCCGCTGGATCCTGCATTTCCAGGGCATCCTGTACAAGCAGTCGGAACGCTACCGGCGCCTGAGCATTTCCCACCACCCGATCGCGCGCGACGTGCACACCGAACACCGCATCCTTTACGAGTCCACCATCGCGCGCGACGTGGCGCGGGCCAAGTCGGCCCTGTCGGAACACATCCTGCGGACCCTGGACGGCATCAAGACCCTGCCCGCGGACTTCTTCGAGGTCAGTTCGGCCGCGCCAGCAACTGCGCCATGACGCCTTCGTCGCGCGCCTGCGCCCGCTGCGGGTAGCCGCGCCCCGCGGCCGCCTGCGCCATGCCGTCGATCAGGGCCTGGCGGGTGGCCGCATCCAGCCTGGGCTGCCCGAGGCTCGCCCACCACGCTTCCACCGCATCGCCCAGCTTGTCCAGGAAGCCCGCCATGCCCAGTTCGCCGCCGGACAGGTCGAAGATCTCGTGCGGGCCGCAGACGGCCCAGCGCGCGCCCAGGCCTTCGGTCACGGCGCGATCCACGTCGGCGACGCTGGCATAGCCATTGACCGCCAGGTAGACGGCCTCGCGCCACAGCGCCGCCTGCAGGCGGTTGACGAGATGCCCGGCGATCTCGCGGTTCAGCCGCACCGTCCGCTTGCCCAGCCCGCGGTAGAAGGCCTCGGCCTCTTCCACCGCCCAGCCGGCCGTTTCCCGGCCGCCGCAGATTTCCACCAGCGGCATCAGATAGGGCGGATTGCAGGGATGGGCGATCACCAGGCGTTCGGGATGGCGCATGCCCGCCTGCAGGGCGCTGGGCATGATGCCCGACGAACTGGATGCGATCACGCAGCGATCGGGCGCCGACGCCTCGATCTGCGCATAGACCCGCTGCTTCAGTTCCAGCTGCTCGGGCAGGACCTCCTGGATGTGGTCCGCTCCCGACACGGCCTGGCCCAGGTCGTCGCCCAGGACGGGCTCGCGCACCTCGGCGGCCAGCCCGCCGAGCGCCTGCAGCGTCCGCCGCGCGCGCTGCAGCGCATCATCCAGCCGGGCCCGGGCGCCGGGGTGGGCATCCACCACGTGGACGTCCAGCCCCTTGCAGGCGAAGAAGGCCGCCCAGCCGGCCCCGATCACGCCCGCGCCGACGACCGCCACGCGGCGCCGCCGCCCCTGGACGCCCGCCGCTGCTTCCTGCAGATGCTGTTCCACTTCAGACTCCCAGATAGTGTTCCACGACCTCGCCGTCGCGCCGCAGCGCCGCGCTGTCGCCGGACCAGACGACCCGGCCCTTCTCGATGATGAAATGACGCTGCGCCAGATCGAGCAGCGGCCCCAGATTCTTGTCGACCACGATCATGGACATGCCGCCCCGGCTCAGTTCGCCCAGCACGCGCCAGATGTCGGCGCGCACCAGCGGCGCCAGGCCCTCGGTAGCTTCGTCCAGAATCAGCAGCCGCGGATTGGTCATCAGCGCCCGGCCGATGGCCAGCATCTGCTGCTCGCCGCCGGAGAGCTGGTTGCCCATGTTGCCGCGCCGCTCCTTGAGGCGGGGGAAGAACTCGTAGACGCGGTCCAGGTCGTAGGGCTGCGCCGACTGGTGACGGTTCGCCGCGGTGGCGAGCAGGTTTTCCTCGACCGTCAGCATGGGGAAGATCTGGCGCCCCTCCGGCACCAGCCCCAGGCCCTGCCGCGCTACCTCATAGGAGGGCAGGCCGCTGATCTGCCGCCCTTCCAGGCGTATTTCGCCCACGTGAGTGGACAGCATGCCCATGACGCACTTGAGCGTCGTGGATTTTCCCATGCCGTTGCGGCCCAGCAGGGTCACGACCTCGCCGGGCGCCACCGAGAAATCGATGCCGTGCAGCACCTGGCTGCGGTCGTAGCGCGCCTTCAGGTCGGAGACTTCGAGCAGGTTCTTCATGCGGCGCTCCTGAGCGGCTGGTCGTCGCCGAGATAGGCGCGGCGGACCTCGGGATCCCGCTGCACGTGGGCCGGCGTCCCGGTGGAGATGGCCTGGCCGTAGACCAGCACGGAGACCTGGTCGGCCAGGGCGAAGACGGCCTGCATGTCATGCTCGACCAGCAGGATGGTGTGATGGCGCTTGAGGCGCGACAGCAGGTCGATCATGACCGCGGACTCGCCCTGGCTCATGCCGGCCAGCGGCTCGTCGAGCAGCAGCAGGCGGGGCGCCATGGCGAGCGCCATGGCCAGTTCGAGCTGGCGATGCTCGCCATGCGCCAGCGCCATGACGTCGTCGCGCGCCCGGTCCGCCAGCCCCACGCTGTCGAGCGCCTGCAGCGCCGGCTCGACCAGCTCGCGCTGGCGCAGCGCCGGCTTCCAGCAGCGGAACGAATGGCCCAGGCGCGCCTGCACCATCAGCATGACGTTCTCCAGCACGCTGAAGTCCTTGAGCAGTTGCGTGATCTGGTAGGACCGCGCAATGCCGGCCAGGGCGCGCCGGGCGATGGTCCAGTTCGTGATGTCTTCGCCGCCGAAGACGATGCGGCCCGCGTCCGGGCGCAGTTCCCCGGTCAGCTGCCCCATCACCGTGGTCTTGCCAGCGCCGTTGGGGCCGATGAGGGCGTGGAGTTCGCCCTGGTTCACCGTGAGATTCAGGTCGTTGGTCGCCACCAGGCCGCCGAAGCGCTTGACCAGGTGCTCGACCGACAGCAGGGGTTTCATCGTCCCGCTCCCTCTTGGTTGCCGGCAGTCGCCGCGGATTTCACCAGCCCGCCCCACAGGCCGCGGCTGGCATACAGGGCCGCCAGCAGGATCAGCGGCCCGAGGATCGCCATCCAGTGCTGGGTCATGCTGGACAGGGCTTCTTCCAGCGACAGCAGAGCGAATGCGCCCAGCAGCGGTCCCACGACCGTGCCCATGCCGCCGATGACGACGATCAGGAGGAATTCCCCCGACGCCTGCCACGACAGGTAGGAAGGCGAGGCGAACGTGGTGAGGTTGACCATCAGCATGCCGGCCAGAGCGCAGATCAGCGCCGACAGGACGAAGGCGCTGAGCTGGTAGCGCATGCGGGAATAGCCCGCCGCCAGCATGCGCCGCTCGTTGGCCTGGAAGCCGCGCAGCACGTAGCCGAAGCGGCTGTGCACGATGCGCCAGACCAGGTACATGCACAGCAGCAACACCGCCAGCGCCAGATAGTACAGCGCCACCTTGTCGTCGAGCGGGGGCAGCGGATCGAGGATGCTGGTCTGGTAGAGCGGCAGGCCGTCGTCCCCGCCATACTGCTTCAGGCTCACGCCGAGGAAATAGAACATCTGGGCGAACGCCAGCGTGATCATGATGAAGCCGATGGCGCGCGTCCGCAGCGACACCAGCCCGACCGCCGTGGCCACGGCGCCAGTGACGGTCAGCCCGATCAGCAGCTGCAGCCAGCCGTCGTCGAGCCCGTGATAGGAGCAGATGCCGACGACATAGGCGCCCAGGCCGACGAACAGAGCATGGCCGAAGCTCACCATGCCGCCGTATCCCAGGATCAGGTTCAGGCCGGTGGCCGCGATGGCGTAGATGACGATGCGGGTCGCCAGCGAAAGATAGAAGCCGAGCTCCAGCCAGTGCGTCAGGAGCGGCAGGACCAGCAGCAGGCCGATGAGGCCGGCCCCCAGCAGGCAGCGCGGGGACTGCCAGCGCAAGTGTTCGGGAAACATAGACACCTCAGCGTTTGACGGGAAACAGCCCATCGGGCTTGATCGCCAGCACGACCGCCATGAGCAGGTAGATCAGCATGGACGCCAGCGCCGGGCCGGCGGCGTCGGCCATGTTGCGCTCGAACAGCCCGCGCAGCATCGGCGCCATGTAGGCGCGCCCCATGGTATCGACCATGCCGACCAGCAGGGCGCCGTACAGCGCCCCCCGGATGGAGCCGATCCCGCCGATCACGATCACCACCAGCGCCAGGATGAGCACGCTGTCGCCCATGCCCGACTGGACCGAGACGATCGGCCCGACCAGCCAGCCCGCCAGGGCGGCGAGCCCCGCGCCGACGCTGAACAGCAGGGTGTTGACGAGCTTGGCGTTGACCCCCAGCGCGGAGACGATCTCCACGTGGGTGGAACTGGCGCGCACCAGCATGCCGATGCGCGTGCGGTGGATGAGCAGGTGGATGATGAAGGCCACCAGCAGGCCTGCGACGATGATCAGCATGCGGTAGCTGGGGTAGTTCACCCCGGCCAGGTCCAATGACCCGCGCGCCCATTCCGGCAGGGCGGTGAACACCGGCTGCGAGCCCCAGATCATGCGTGCGGTCTCGTTGAAGAACATGATCAGGCCGAAGGTGCCCAGCACCTGGACCAGGTGGTTCTTGTCGTAGAGCCGCTTGAGCGCCAGCAGCTCGGTGGCCACCGCCAGCAGCATGCCGCCCGCGACGCCGGCCAGGCCCGCCACCAGGAAGGAACCCGTGTAGGAAAAGGCGGTCGCCGCGAAGTACGCGCCCAGCATGTAGAACGAGGCATGGCTCAGGTTGATGAAGTTCATGATGCCGAAGACCAGCGTCAGGCCGGCCGACAACAGAAACAGCAGCATGCCCAACTGCACCCCGTTGAGGATCTGCGCGATGAAAAGGTTCCAGTCCATTCAGATGTACGTCCCTGCGCGCCCGCGGGCCGGCGCCTGGACCGGCCCGCGGGCTCTTGGCTAGTCGAAAGCGTCAGCGGCGCTTGCATTCCTGATAGTAGGCGTCCTTGCTGTTTTCCAGAACCTTCGTGACCGTCTGCAGCGTGGCATTGCCCTGGGCGTCCTTCACCACCTTGAAGGCGTAGAAATCCTGGATCGGGAACTGGTTGGTGTTGAAGCTGAAATTGCCCCGCACGGACTTGAAGTCGGCCGCGGACAGGGCCTTCTTGAACGCCTCCCGGTCGGCCACATTGCCGCCGGTCTTGGCCAGCGCCGAGGCGATCAGCTGCGCGGCGTCATAGGACTGCGCGGCATACTCGGAGGGGATGCGGTGGTACTTGGCCTCGAAATCCGCCACGAACTGCTTGTTGACCGGATTGTCCAGGTCCGGGCCCCAGGCGGACGCGTGCATGACGCCCAGCGCGGCGTCCTTGAGGGCGGGCAGGGTCGTGCCGTCCACCGTGGACACGCTGAGCAGCGGCACCTTGTCGACCATGCCCAGCTGCTTGTAGGCGCGCACGAAGCTGACCCCCAGGCCTCCCGGATAGAAGACGTACAGCGCATCGGGCTTCTCGGATTCCACGCGCGCGAGCTCGGCCGAGAAGTCCAGCTGGTTGAGCGGAGTGTAGATCTCGTCGACCAGCGCGGTCGTGTAGGTGCGCTTGAAGCCGTTCACGAAATCCTTGCCCGCCTGATAGTTCGGTGCCATGGCGATGACGCGTTTGTAGCCCTGCAGGGTGGCGTACTGGCCCATGGCCTCGGCGAACTGATCGTTCTGCTTGGAGACGACGAAGACATTGGGCAGGCAGCGGCCGCCCGCTAGGGGCGCGGGACCGGCGCCCGAGCCCACGACGACGATGTCGGCCGCGTCCAGCTTGCGGGCCATGGCCATCATGACGTTGGAAAAGGAAATCCCCGTGACGATGGAGACCTTTTCCTTGTCGATGAGCTCCTCGGCGATCTGGTTGGCCACCTCGGGCTTGAGCTGGCTGTCGCGGGACAGGACCTGCACCGGCACGCCGCCCAGCTTGCCGCCGTTCTGCTCGACCACCATCATGAAGGCGTCGAGCTTGTCCTGGCCGAGCGCGGCCGACGGGCCCGACAATTCTGCCACCAGCGCGATCTTCACGGGCTCGGCGGCCAGGGCCGAGGCGGTTGCGCCCAAGGCGAGGGCGACGCAGGCCGCACCAGCCAGTTGCCTGATTTTCATGAGAGTCTCCTTTGTCTCGAACTCGAATCACGCGTTGCGCGTGGGTTTACAAGCACTCCGGATCACCCGCGCACAGGTAATCCCACATCCGCTCGAAAATCCGGCCGGCCTCGGTCGCCCGCTGCCGCGCGGCCTCTGGCCCGATCTCCCCGGCGGGATCGGCCAGGCCAGCGCTGCGCAGGTCGCGCTCGATGCGCGCCGCATCCTCGAAATACCAGGTCAGGACCACCGCCTTTTCCAGCGTGGCGGCGGCCGTGACCAGCCCGTTGCCCCGCATCACGACGGCCGGGCCCGCGCCCAGCAGCCCCGCCACGCCGGCGGCCTGCGCATCGCTGCGCACCAGCTGGACATCGTCCCAGAGCGGCACGCCCGGAGAAAAATAGCAGCCCATGCCATGGCGCACGCGCGGCGTGATGCCCGCCGCCGAGAGCGTCATGGCGGCGGGCGGCATGCTGCGCACGATGCCGCCGACCTCGGGCCTGCGACGGTAGATCTGCTGGTGGATCCGCACCTCGCCCAGCACGCCCTCGGGCAGTGGCCCCTCGACCGGCACGACGATACCGGGCTCGTGCCGGATCATCCCCATGGGCATCGGCGCGCACACCAGGAATTCGCCCTCGTTCAGGCGCTGGCTGCAATGGCCATAGGCATGCGCCAGGCCGGCGCGGCCCAGCGCGCGCGCCGCGCACCGCACCCGCGCCTGGATCGCCTCAGGGACGGAGGTGTCCGGCCCCGCCGTCATTTGCGGAACTCCGGGATGTCGGGCTTGGCCCCCCACATGCAGAACGACGAAGGAACCGCCGGGAAATTCCGGGGATGGTAATCTTTTTCCTCTTCCGGGGCGATGCGGCGCACCCCCGTGGAATACTCGTAAATCATGCCGTCGGGGCCTTCAAAATACAGGAACATGGCGCCCGAGGTGGGGTGGCGGCCGGGACCGAAGCGGATCGGGATGCCGCGCTCCAGCAATATGTAATAGGCGCGCATGACATCGTCGATGCTCTCGACCTGGTGGTTGATGTGCTGCACGCCCGAAAAGGTGGAGGGGAACAGGGCCAGCTTGTGGTGGACCTCGTCGATGCGCAGCAGGGGCGCATCGCCGATGCGGTCGCTGACCTTGGCGCTCAGCATGCGGGTCCAGAAAGCCTCGTCGCGCCGCGCATCCAGCGTGCGCAGGCCAATGTGGCTGAACCCCGTGATCCCCGCATCGCGCGAAGGAAAGTAACGGCGCCCGCTGTGATGGGGCGCATGCACCAGCTCGATGCGGTTGCCCGACGGGTCCCGGAAATGGATGAAGTCGCGCACGCGGCGCTGCTCGGCTTCGGTGGCCGATCCCTGGCTCGCCCGGTAGCGGGGATCGTCCAGCGCGGCCAGCGCATTTTGCAGTTCCTCGGCCGAATCGACCTCGAAGGCCACGGTGTGGTCGCGCGGGTCTCCCTCGAAATAGCACAAGGTGTGGTCACGCGCATCCGAACGGAGATAGACTGCCCTGCGCTCCCGCGAGGCGACTTCCAGCCCCAGTACTTCCGTCGCATAGCGGACGGATTCCTCCAGATTCGACGTGCCCAGCCGTACGTAGCGGATGTCGTGCAAATGAATCATCCCAGTCTCCTGCGCCCTGTGATACGAGCGCTTTTTCTTAGGATAATTCATAAAATTTACGCTAGTCAACACTTTATCGATATTTTTTATAAATTTCGTATAAAGTGGATTTCCTCCTTGCGCCGTGATCGGCGCCGTGCCGCCGGAGGCCCCGGCGGCCATGAAAGCACGCGGCGGCGGGGACGTCCGCGCGCCGCGTTTTCTCAGCCCCTGAACTCCCGGATGTCGGGCTTCGAGCCCCACATGCAGAAGGACGACGGCTGCAGCGGAAACTGCCGCGGCCGGTAGTTCGCCACATCGTCGATGATCTTGCGGTCGCTGTTGGAATACTCGAAGATCACCTCATCCGGTCCCTCGAAGTACAGGAAGTTGCCGCCCGACGTGGGATGCCGGCCCGGGCCGAAGACGATCCGGGTGCCGCGCTCCTGAAGGAAATACCAGGCCCGCATGACGTCGTCCACTTCCCTGACCTGGAAGTTGATGTGCTGGATGCCCTTGTGATCGGTGGCAAACAGGGCCATCTGGTGGTGGCGCTCGTTGACGCGCAGCAGGGGGCAGGGCCCGATCCAGTCGCTGATCATCACGTTGAAATGGCGCAGCCAGAAGGCCTGGTCGCGCACCGGATCCGTCGAACACAGACCGACGTGCCCGAAACACACGATGCCCGCGTCCCGGGAAGGAAAGTAGCGCACGCCCGAATCGTGCGGCCGCGCCACGATCTCGATGCGGTTGCCGGTGGGGTCCTGGAACCACATGAAGCCATCGACGTGGCGATCCTCCGCTTCGGCCGCGCTGCCCATCCCGCACGGCACGTCCGCCTTGCTCAGCTGCTCGAAGGCGGCCCCCAGCTTCGACCAGTCCTTGATCTCGAAGGCCACGATCTGCTCGGAGGGATCGCCCAGAAAATACGCCAGCGTATGATGGCGCGCATCGCTCTTGAGGTACAGGCGTTCCGCGGTGCGCTCCACCACCTGCAGTCCCAGGACGGTGGTGCCGAAGGCTTCGGCCGCTTCCAGATCCCGGGTGCCCAGCCGGGTGTAGTAGATGTCTCGCAGTTCGATCATGGCTTGTCTCCTTGTATGGGATTGGATGTGCTTGCTGGAATATCGATAAGAAAGATGATTATCGATAGGAAAGACTTAGTTTAGGTAACAAGCGAAATTCATACCAATCATGATTTATGATCGACTCCATCACTGGCAGAAATATAAGGCAGGAACCCCGCCATGCGGCCGGAACTTCTGGATCTGAACCTCCTGCGCATCCTGCGCGCCGTCTACGCCACCCGCAACGTCACCCAGGCGGCGCAGCAGCTCTGCATCACCCAGTCCGCGGTCAGCAACGCCCTGCGCCGGCTGCGTGAACACCTGGACGATCCCCTGTTCGTCCGCAGCGCGCACGGCATGGCGCCGACCCCGTTGACCCAGGCCCTCATGGCGCCCATCGAGCACAGCCTGCAAAGGATCGAAACGGCACTGCGGGACACACAGTCCTTCGATCCCCTGGAGTCCACCCGGTCCTTCCGGCTGCTGGGCAATGACCTGGCGCAGCAGGTGTTCATCCCCACCCTGCTGCGCCACCTGGCCGTCCACGCGCCGCATGTCAGGCTGGAAACCGTCGACGTGCCGCCCGAGCAGGCCAGCCAGGCCATGGCGGAGGGCCGGATCGACCTCGCCATCGGGCACTGGCCCGAACTCAGCCGCGAATGCCGCCGCGAGACCCTGTTCACGGAAACCTTCGTCGTCCTCATGCGCCGCACCAATCCGCTCGCCGGCCAGCGGCTGACCACGGCCGGATACCTCGCCTCGAAGCACGTGGACTATCGGCCGGGCGGCAGCAGCTACCCCGCGCTGATGCAGGCGCTGGGCCAGATCGCCGGCCCCGCGGGCGCGGGGCGCCACATCGTCTTCACGGCGCGGCACGCGCTGGGGCTGGCGGGGGTGGTGGCCGATTCCGACCTGCTGCTGACCATCCCCTCCCGCCTGGCGGACTCCATGCTGGCGCTCTATGACACGCTGGTCACGCGCAAGCCGCCGTTTTCCGTCCCCCGCTTCCCGATTTCGATCCAGTGGCATTTCCGCACCAGCCACGACCAGGCGAGCCACTGGCTGCGCCGGCAGTTCACGAGCCTGTTCGTACGCGCCTGAGAGCAGGGGTGGGGTATTGGAGGGGGGTATCGGAAGGGGAGATGGTGGGCGGTACTGGGTTCGAACCAGTGACCCCTGCCGTGTGAAGGCAGTGCTCTACCACTGAGCTAACCGCCCAATCGGGCTGCGCAGGATCCGCATGCGATGCGGGGCAGCCGACTGGAAAGACCGCCATTATACATGTTTTCGGGCGGTGCGCCGGGCGCCGCTTCAACACCGGTCGCTTCTATTTAGCGTTGACAGCGCCGCTTCAACACCTCGACGCTTCAGTACTTCGGCACGCCGCCTCGGACGGCGCCGCTGACGGGCGCCGTCCTCGCCCGCCTCAGCCCGCCACGCCGTCCGCCTCGACGGGGATTTCGAGCTGGCGCCACAGGCAGGGCTTGCCCGCGGCCTTGTCGAGGCCGTCCAGGTAGGCCTCGTGGGCCTGCAGGGCCTGGGCATCGACCTGGATGACCGGCAGGCGGGACGCATCGAAGCGGCCCAGGGCCCCGGCCGCGCCGGCGCCGGCCCCGCCCGCCGCATCGTCGGGCGCCTCGTCCAGCAGCGAGTCCTGGCCGCGCGTCATGGCCAGCCACACCTCGCCCAGCAGTTCCGAGTCCAGCAAGGCGCCGTGCAGCGTGCGATGCGCGTTGGAAATGCCGAACCGCTCGCACAGCGCATCCAGGTTGTTGCGCTTGCCGGGGAACATTTCGCGCGCCACCATCAGCGAATCGGTGATCTTGGCGCACAGCTCGGTGAATGGCGGAAGACTGGCGCGGCGCAGTTCGGCGTTGAGGAACTTTACGTCGAAGGCCGCGTTGTGGATGATGACCTCGGCGTCGCGCACGAAATCCACCAGCTGCTGGGCGACTTCCGGAAAGCGCGGGTGGCCGGACAGGAATTCGGTGGTCAGGCCGTGGACCTGCAGCGCCTCGGGGTCGCTGTCGCGGTCCGGGTTCAGGTACAGGTGCAGGTGGCGGTCGGTGACCCGGCGGTTGAGGATCTCGACGCAGGCCAGTTCCACCACGCGGTGGCCCTGCTCGGGCTCCAGGCCCGTGGTTTCGGTATCCAGGATGATCTGACGCATGGGGTTCCTTGCCGGCCGGCGCGGCCGGCCGTATGGCGAAAATTCAGGAGGCGCGGGTGCCCTGCGGGTCCTCGACGCCGAGGTTGGCCAGGGCGTCCGCCCGCTCGTTGCCCGGATCGCCGGCATGGCCCCGGACCCACCGCCAGTGTAATTCATGCTGCGCGGCCAGCTCGTCCAGGGTCCGCCACAGGTCGGCGTTCTTCACCGGCTTTTTGTCGGCCGTGCGCCAGTCGCGCCGCTTCCAGTTGGGCAGCCATTCGGTCATGCCCTTCTGGACGTAGGAGGAATCGGTGTGCACCGTCACCACGCAGCGCCGCTTGAGCGCCCGCAGCGCCTGGATCACGGCCATCAGCTCCATGCGGTTGTTGGTCGTGGCCGGCTCGCCGCCGTGCAACGACTTCTCGTGCGGCCCCTGGCGCAGCAGCACGCCCCAGCCTCCCGGGCCGGGATTGCCCTTGCAGGCGCCGTCCGTCCAGGCGTCCACCCGGGGCGCGGGGGTCTGTTTCAGTTCGGGCCGCGGTTCGGCCACGCATTCAGCCATGCATATCCTCGTTGATTCGATTGGCGACGGGCGCCACCGCGCCCCGGCGCACGCGGCGGCGGCGCGGCTGGCGCCACGCCGGCCCGACCAGGCGCATGCCCGACACCCGCTTGACCGCCGCGATCGCGTAGACGGCGCCGCCGGCGGGCCACCAGCGGTCGCCCGCGTGTTCCATGAAGCGCCAGCGGCGCAGCCAGGTCTGGGTCGCGCACAGGGGCGCATAGCAGCCGAAGCGGCCCCGGTCCAGCTCGAAGGACAGCAGCCTGAACCAGTCCTTCAGGCGCGCCGGCGACACCTGGGACGGCACTGACACCGGCAGGCGCAGTTCCAGGCCCGGCAGGGATTCGCGCAGGCCCCACAGGCTGTAGGGATTGAAGCCGGTGAGCACCACGCGGCCCTCGGGCATCAGGATCCGCTCGACCTCGCGCAGGACCTGATGGGGATCCGCGCACCATTCCAGGGTGTGCGGCATGACCACCAGATCGATGCTCTGCGTGTCGAAGGGCAGTTGCTCCGGTTCGCAGACCAGGCGGCCGGCCCGCGTGCCGAAAGGCGCGCTGGGACTGTGCGCCCAGGCCTTGTAGGGAATGCGGTTGGCCTGCAGCAGGTTCCAGTGCGGCAGCCCGATTTGTATGGCATGATAGCCGAACGCATTGCTGACCATGGCATCGACCTGGCGCTGTTCCCAGGCGCGCACGTACCGCCCCGCCGGGGTTTCCAGCCATTCGGCCAATTCGATCGGCATTTCGCGCTGCGGTGCCACACTGACTCCCTCGCCATGAATCCGTCCGCCCACATCCCGGCCGAGCCGGCCGTCCTGACACCCATCCCGGCCCTGTCGGACAACTACATCTGGATGGTACAGAAAAACGGCCGCGCACTCGTCGTGGATCCGGGTGAACCCGGCCCCGTCGAGGCCCTGCTGCGCGACGGGCCGATCCTGGAAGCCATCCTGATCACGCACCATCACGGCGACCACGTCGGCGGGGTGCGTGCATTACAACAGCGAACCGGGGCGCGCGTCTACGGGCCGCGCCACGAAAACATCCCGGTCTGCGACGTGCCCCTGGCCGAGGGCGACACCGTGGACCTGCCCGGCATGGGGCTGCGGTTCCAGGTGCTGGACGTGCCCGGCCACACGGCCGGCCACATCGCCTACGCCGGCCTGCTGGATCCGGGCCGGCCGGCGGTCTTCTGCGGCGACACGCTGTTCGCCGCCGGCTGCGGGCGCCTGTTTGAAGGCACCCCCGCGCAGATGCTGGCGTCCCTGGACAAGCTCGCCGGGCTGCCGCCGGACACCCTGGTGTGCTGTGCGCACGAATACACGGCGTCCAACATCCGCTGGGCCCTGGCGGTCGAGCCCGGCAACGCCGCCCTGCGGCAGCGCGCGCAGGACGTCGCCCGGCTGCGGGCCGACGACCTGCCCACCGTACCCTCGACCCTCGGCCTGGAACTGGAAACCAATCCTTTCCTGCGCACCGGCCGGGCCGACGTCCGCGAGGCCGCCGCCCGGCACGCGCAGGCGTCCCTGGACACGCCCCAGGCGGTCTTCGCCAGCCTGCGGGAATGGAAAAACGACTTCCGCTAGCGTGCCGCCGGCCCGCCGCCGTGGCGTGCTCCACGTCCCTCGGCCCGCCGCCGCGGCCCGTGCCCCATGGCGCGGCCGGCCCCCTCGCGCGGGACGGCGATCCGGGTGATTTCCGAAGTCTTCTGCACAAACATGTGATTACCTGGGTAAAATCGGGCAACTTCGCGCTCGAATCCCCCCGATGATCCACCCATGAAAATCCTGCGACTCCTCCTGCCGCTGATGCTGGTGGTGCTGGCCGGCTGTGCCACCCGCCACCCGCCGGCCGATCAGCGCCAGGCCTATGTGGCGGAAGACACCTCGCGCACGGTCGACCTGACCCACCCGCCCCGCGACATGTGGGACCGCATCCGCCGCGGCTTCGCCATCCCCAACCTGCGCAACGAACGGGTCGACTACTGGACGGACTACTACGCCTCGCACCCGCAATCGGTGCTGCTCATGAGCCAGCGGGCCGGCAAGTACCTGTACTACATCGTCGACGAGCTCAACCGGCGCGGCCTGCCCACGGAACTGGCTCTGCTGCCCTTCGTCGAATCGGCCTACAACCCCAACGCCCTGTCGCGCTCGCAGGCCTCCGGCCTGTGGCAGTTCATCCCCAGCACCGGGCTGCACTACAAGCTGGAACAGGACTGGTGGCGCGACCAGCGGCGCGATCCGGTGGCCTCCACCCAGGCGGCGCTGGACTACCTCAGCTACCTGTACGACTTCCAGGGCGACTGGTACCTGGCGCTGGCCTCGTACAACTGGGGCGAGGGTGCCGTGAAGCGCGCCATGGACAAGGCTGCCGACGCCGGCAGGCCGACCGGCTACACCGACCTGGACATGCCCGAGGAAACGCGCAACTACGTGCCCAAGCTCCAGGCCATCAAGAACATCATCGCCCGGCCGGAAAAATTCGGCATCACCCTGCCCGGCGTCAGCAACACGCCGTACTTCACCACGGTGCACAAGTCGCGCGACATGGACATCGCCGTGGCCGCCGCCCTGGCGGAAATGCCGCTGGAGGACTTCCAGGCGCTGAACCCCTCGTACAATCGGCCCGTCATCCTGGCCGCGCACAACCCGGCGCTGCACCTGCCGCTGGACAAGGTCGGCGTCTTCAACGAAAACCTGGAATCCTATACGGGCCGCCTGTCGTCCTGGCAGATCTACCATCCGAAAAAGGGCCAGTCCCTGGCCAGCATCGCCAAGGCCCACGGAATCACCCTGGATCAGCTGCGCCAGGCCAACAAGCTGGGATCGAAGCAGACCGTCGCAACCGCCGCCGTGCTGATCCCCGCCCAGGAAGCCCCGGCAAGCGGCGGCCTCAGGCTGGTGTCCTACCAGGCCTCCGCCGCCGAGCCGGCCGCCCCGTCCACCCGGAACGTCAGGCGCGTCAATCTTCCGACCCAGGCTTCCGCCCGGCTGCACGCCCCGGACCTGCGGCCCAAGCCCGTCGTCCGCACCCACACGATCCGCCCGGGCGACACCCTGTATTCACTGGCGCGGCGCTACAACACCTCGGTGGACGCCCTGCGCAAACTCAACAACCTGAAGGGCTCCTCGCTGTCCACCGGCCAGCGCCTGCGCGTACCCGGCACGGCAGTGCAAGGATGAGGCAGGACATGGCATAGTCCCCTGCGGACTATGCCATGCCTGACGAATCCAAGCGGCTTGCAAGCCGCGCGGTGGAGAGACCTTCGCTTTAAATCGAACTTTTCAGACTGGAACACACCATGGGCTTTCTGAACGGCAAACGCATCCTGATCACCGGCGTACTCTCGAACCGATCCATCGCCTACGGCATCGCGCATGCCTGCCGCGCCCAGGGCGCCGAGCTGGCCTTCACCTACGTCGGCGAACGCTTCGAGGGCCGCGTGCGCGGCTTTGCCGAAGAACTCGGCAGCAGCATCGTCATTCCCTGCGACGTCGCCGACGACGCCCAGATCGAAGCCACCTTCGCCGCCCTGCGCGAGCACTGGGACGGCCTGGACGGCCTGGTGCACTCCATCGGTTTCGCCCCGCGCGAGGCCCTGGAAGGCGATTTCCTGGACGGCATGACGCGCGAGAACTTCCGCATCGCGCACGACATCTCCGCCTACAGCTTCCCCGCGCTGGCCAAGGCCGCCCTGCCGCTGCTGGAAGGCCGCAACGGCTCGGTCCTGACCCTGACCTACCTGGGCGCGGAAAAGGCCATTCCCAACTACAACATGATGGGCCTGGCCAAGGCGTCCCTGGAAGCCAGCGTGCGCTATCTGGCCCGATCCCTGGGCAGAAAGGGCCTGCGCGCCAACGGCATCTCCGCCGGGCCGATCAAGACCCTGGCGGCCAGCGGCATCCGCGACTTCTCCAACATGCTGAAATACGTGGAATCCCAGTCGCCCCTGGGCCGCAACGTCACCATCGAGGACGTCGGCAACGCCGCCGCCTTCCTGCTCTCGGACCTGGCGAGCGGCATCACCGGCGAAATCCTGCACGTGGACTGCGGCTTTTCCAACACCGTGCCGGGCATGGACTGAAGCCCGGCGGCCAGGCCGCGTGTCAGGCCGGCCGGCACGCCAGCGCCACGGGGGCGCAGCGCGTGACCGCGGGCGGCGCGGCCAGCAGCGCATCGAAACGCCCCAGCGCCTCGCGCACCGGGGCCAGCGCCATGTGCATTTCCCAGGCGGCCTCGTCCCGGTACCATTCGCACAGCAGGAACACGTCGGGACTGTCCTCGCGGCGCTGCACGGCATAGCAGACGATCCCGGGCTCGGTCCGCGCCGTCTCGGCCAGCGCGCGCAGCACCGGCTCCAGTTCGTCCAGGCGCTCCGGGCTGGCGCGCAATTCCACCATCAGAATGTACATGGCATGCTTCCTTCGTCTCAAGGGGATGGAGCGCACAGCATGCCAGCCGCTTCCAGGCGGGTATTGTAGAAATGCGTCCTCGCGCGCGCCGCCGCTAGCCAGGCGCCCGGCGGCATGCCGACCCGGCCCGCGAAATCCCGCACGAAATGCGCCTGGTCCCAGTACCCGCCCTCCAGCGCCGCGTCGACGACGCGCACCCGGCGGTCCAGCATCAGGCGCCGCACCGTGCGCTGGAATCTCGCCAGGCGGGCGAACTCCGCCGGCGACTGGCCCGTCTGCGCCCGCCAGCGCCGTTCCAGCTGCCGGCGCCCCAGCCCCAGCCTGTCCGCGAGGCCTTCCACGCGCAGCCGCCCGCCTTCCCGGTACGCCAGGGCCATGCCCGCCTCGACCCACGGGTCGGCGGCCCGGGCGCGCACGCGGGCGAGCAGGAAGCGCTGCAGCAGCGCCGCCCGCGCATTCCAGTCCGCCGCCTCCGACAGCCGCTCCTGCAGGCGCCGGCCCTCGGGCCCCCACACCTCATCGAACGAAGGCGCCTCGTCCCGCAGCGCGGACTCCGCCATCGGCACGAACCGGCCCACCGCGCCGGCCCTGAAGCGGACCGCGACGAAGCCGACGCCCGGCTGCGGCGCCAGGTCCGCGACGGCGCGGCGCAGACAGAGCAGATGGCCCGCCGCCAGGGGCGCCGCCGGGCCGTCCGCCCCGCGCAGGCGAAAGGGCGTGCCGTAGTGGAAGTACAGTTCCGCGCCGGTGCCCGGCAGCAGGGCCGGCAGGCCGATGGACTCGCCGGGCGCCGTCTCCCAGCCCCACAGGCGGTCGACGAAGGGGCGCAAGAGCGGCGCCGGGGCTTGCTGGAACGTGATCATGAGGCGGGACGGAAACCGCGCCCCGCCGCGCAGCGGGGCGCCGGACGGATGCACGGGGGAATGGGACGGATACGCGGCCGCACGGGGCGGATGTGTGGACGCACGGGACGGATGCGGGACATACGGGACGGATGCATGGACGCATGAATGGACGGACGGAGAGGGATCGCCAGGGCCGCCGGCGCCGCATGCTCAGCGCAGCGAGTGCAGGCCGATCATGTTGCCCTCGGTGTCCCCCACCAGGGCGATGAATCCGTGCTGGCCGATGGAAAACTTGTCCTTGAAGACCTTCCCGCCGCCGGCGCCGGCACGCGCCGCCTCGATCGAGCAGTCCTCGCAGGAAAAGTAGACGATCGTGCCGTTGCCGCCGGGCGAGAATCCCTCCATCCTGACCAGGGCCCCCGGAGCGCCCGGCTGCCCGGGCCGCATCGGAAACCCCCACATCTCGATGTCGGGACTGTCCAGCCGCTCCAGCCGGACGGAAAAGACGGCCTCATAGAACTGCCTGGCCCTGTCCATGTCCTGCACGTAGATCTCAAACCAGCCGACGGAATTGCTTGTCATGGCGACGTCTCCTGCGGGCGACGAGAAGGTTCGATAGTAGCGCAGGATCGGCGGCCAGGGCGATCATGCCAAGGTCCTCATGCCAAGGTCATGCCAAGGTCATGCCAGGTCCGTGCCAGGTCCGTGCGGACCGTACGGTCACACGCCACGCGAAGACGCGGCGGACGAGAACGCTGGCGGCAAGGCTGAAGGCCTGCTCATCCCCGGCGACATACGCCAGCAGACGCAAAAAAGCCCACGATGCGAGGAAACATGCGGGCTTTCCATACTGCTGTCTGCTGTTGCAGACGAATTCCTGGCGGACAGAGGGGGATTCGAACCCCCGATACGCTATTCACGTATACACGCTTTCCAGGCGTGCGCCTTCAACCACTCGGCCACCTGTCCTGCACGTCCGCGCGCCATCGCGCCAGACGAAGTCCGCTATTCTAACAGAGAAATGCCGAATCCGCCCTGGGACTCAGGCAGCGCTCAGGCGGCGCCCAGCCCCGCGGGTGCGGCCATCCCCATGCCGCCCACCATGCGCTCGACGTAGCGGGCGATCAGGTCGATCTCCAGGTTGACCGGGGAGCCGACTTCCAGGTTGCGCAGGGTCGTGACCTGGACGGTGTGCGGGATCAGGTTGATGGAGATCTCCGTGCCCTCTTCCTGGTCGTCCACGCGATTGACCGTCAGGCTCACGCCGTTGACCGTGACCGAGCCCTTGTAGGCCAGGTATTTCGACAGGTGGGCCGGGACGATGATGCGCAGTTCGGTCGATTCCGCCACGGCGTCGAAGCAGGTCACGCGGCCCACGCCGTCGACGTGGCCGGACACCAGGTGCCCGTCCAGGCTGTCGCCCAGCCGCAGGGCGTGCTCCAGGTTGACCTCGCCGGGGCGGTCCAGGCCGCAGGTGCGGTCCAGGCTTTCGCGCGAGACGTCGACCTCGAAGGCATCCTCGTGCAGGGCGACGACCGTCATGCAGGCCCCCTGGATGGCGATCGAGTCGCCCAGGCGGGTCGCCGCCAGCGGCAGGCCGCCGGCCTGGATGGACAGGCGCACGCCCGCTTCCTCGCCGTCGCCCAGGGGACGGACTTCGGTGATGCGGCCGACGGCCGCGATGATTCCGGTGAACATGGGGCTCTATCCTTTTTTCAAACCGCAGGCCTCGACCAGCGCGTCCCAGTGCGCCGGGTCGCGCAGCCGCAGCCGCATGTCCCGGCCCAGTTGCAGGACGTCCTGGAACTCGTAGCGGTAGGCCTGGTCCAGGCCCGCCAGGGGGGTGGGCAGCGCCGCCAGGCCCTGGCCGTCTCCCAGGACGCTGGGCGCCAGGTAGGCCACCCATTCGTCGACCAGCCCGGCCTGGACCAGCGCGCCCTGCAGCCGCGCGCCGGCCTCGACGTGGACCTCGTTGATCTCGTGATCCCCCAGCCAGCGCATCAGCGCCGCGAGGGACAGGGCGCCGCGCTCGTCCGGGGGCAGCACGATGACGCGCACGTTGCGCGCCGCCAGGCGGGCGGCCTTGCCGGCATCGGGCCGCGCCGTGAAGATCCACACCGGATCGCCGTTGATGATCCGGGCCTGTTCGCCCAGCACGAACTGCGTATCCAGCACCGCGCGGATCGGCTGGCGCGGCGTCTCGACGGCGCGCACGTCCAGCATGGGGTCGTCGGACAGGATCGTGCCGATGCCGGTCAGCACCATGCAGGCCCGCGCCCGCCAGCGGTGCCCGTCGTCGCGGGCGGCGTCCCCGGTGATCCACTGCGAGCGGCCGTCGGGCAGGGCCATGCGCCCGTCGAAGGACGCGGCGGACTTCAGCCACAGCCAGGGCGTGCCGCGCGTCATGCGCGCGCAGAAGCCGGGGTTCTGCGCCAGGACGTCCTCGGCGAACAGGCCGACGTCGACCTGGATGCCGGCGGCGCGCAGCCGTTCGATGCCGCCGCCGGCCACCTTGGGGTTGGGGTCCCGCAGGCCGACCACGACCCGCGCGACGCCGGCCGCGACCAGCGCATCGGCGCACGGCGGGGTGCGGCCCGTGTGGCTGCAGGGTTCCAGCGTGACGTAGGCCGTGGCGCCGCGCACGTCCACGCCCTGGAGGGCGGCCTCGTGCAGGGCCTGGGCC
This sequence comes from Castellaniella defragrans, assembly GCF_014203015.1. GTDB lineage: Bacteria > Pseudomonadota > Gammaproteobacteria > Burkholderiales > Burkholderiaceae_B > Castellaniella > Castellaniella defragrans. The sequence continues at coordinate 16,627 of NZ_JACHIB010000025.1, read as the reverse complement.
TCGGCGTGGCGCCCGCCCGCCCGCTGGGTGCTGCCCTCGGCCAGCCAGCGGCCGTCGCGCACCAGCACGCAGCCGACGCGGGGATTGGGGCTGCTGACGAACAGCGCCTGCTCGGCCACCCGCAGGGCGCGCCGCATCCAGCGGTGGTCCTCGGTGGAGAAGGCAGGCGGCCCCCCGCGCGGCGCCTGCGGCTCGCCGCCCGCCGGGGAAGCGCTGTCCGCCGGAGGGCGGCCCGGCGAGGGAGAAAGGGTTTCAGGCCTTGTCATCGGCATCGTCCGCGCCGCGGAATTCATCGATGGCCTGGACGAATTCGCGGATGTCCTCGAAGCTGCGGTAGACCGAGGCGAAGCGCACGTAGGCCACCGGATCGAGCTGGCGCAATTCCGACATGACCAGCTCGCCGATGTAGTCCGAGGGCACCTCGCGCCGGCCGCTGGTCAGGAGGCGTTCCTGGATGCGCGCGGCGGCGGCGTCCACCGCCGAGGCGCTGACGGGGCGCTTGCGCAGCGCCAGCGCCATGCTGCCGCGCAGCTTGGCCGGGTCGAAATCCACCCGGGTGCCGTTGCGCTTGACGATGGCGGGCATCATCAGGTCCACCCGCTCGTAGGTGGTGAAGCGGCGGTCACAGGCCGTGCAGCGCCGGCGGCGGCGGATCGTGTCGCCTTCCTCGGAGACCCGGGAATCCACGACCTGGGTATCGGCACAACTGCAGAACGGACACTTCATCTGCGCTGCGGGCGCCCGCAGGCGCCCGTTCCGGTTGGTTTAGCGATAGACCGGCAGGCGCGCGGTCAGCTCGTTGACCTGCGCGCGCACCCTGGCGACGTTGTCGGCATCGTTCGGATTGTCGAGCACGTCGGCGATCAGGTTGCCGGTGAGCTCGGCCTCGGCTTCCTTGAAGCCGCGCGTGGTCATGGCCGGCGTGCCCAGGCGGATGCCGCTGGTGACGAAGGGCTTTTCCGGGTCGTTCGGGATGGCGTTCTTGTTGACCGTGATGTGGGCCTCGCCCAGGACGGCCTCGGCGGCCTTGCCGGTGATGCCCTTGGCGCGCAGGTCCACCAGCATCACGTGGCTTTCGGTGCGGCCGGACACGATGCGCAGGCCGCGCTTGACCAGGGTGTCGGCCAGCACGCGGGCATTGGCGGCCACCTGAGCGGCGTAGTCCTTGAATTCGGGCTGCAGGGCCTCGCCGAAGGCCACCGCCTTGGCGGCGATGACGTGCATCAGCGGGCCGCCCTGGATGCCGGGGAAGATGGCGGAATTGACGATTTTCTCGAATTCGGCCTTCATCATGATCACGCCGCCGCGCGGGCCGCGCAGGGACTTGTGCGTGGTCGAGGTGACGAAGTCGGCGTGCGGCACCGGGTTGGGGTAGACGCCGCCGGCCACCAGGCCCGCGTAGTGGGCGATGTCCACCATGAACAGGGCGCCGTTGTCGTGGGCGATGCGCGCCATGCGCTCGAAATCGATGCGCAGCGAATAGGCCGAGGCGCCGCCGACGATCAGCTTGGGCTTGAGGGTGCGCGCGAGTTCTTCCAGCTGGTCGTAGTCCAGGACCTCGTTGGCGTCCAGGCCGTAGGAATGGAAGTCGTACAGCTTGCCGGAAGCGTTCACCGGCGAGCCGTGCGTGAGGTGGCCGCCTTCGGCCAGGCTCATGCCCAGCACGACGTCGCCCGGCTTGAGCACGGCCATGTACACGCCCTGGTTGGCCTGGGAGCCGGAATTCGGCTGCACGTTGGCGGCTTCCGCGCCGAAGATCGCCTTCAGGCGGTCGATCGCCAGCTGCTCGACCACGTCCACGTACTCGCAGCCGCCGTAATAGCGCTTGCCGGGATAGCCTTCGGCGTACTTGTTGGTCAGCTGCGTGCCCTGGGCCTGCATGACGGCGGGGCTGGCGTAGTTTTCCGAGGCGATCAGCTCGATGTGCTGTTCCTGGCGGGCGTTTTCCTGCTGGATGGCGGCCCAGATGTCCGGATCGGCCTGATCGAGGGTGCGGGAACGGTCAAACATGGGGTAGTGGTCCTGAAAGGCGGAGAAGTCGGGAAAATCGGGTCATTCTAGCGCGAACCTCCGCGCGTCCACAGCCTACAGGGCGTGCAGGCGGGGATTCAGGGTATAGGTGCCGGTCAGGGACGCCTGGGCCAGGATGTGCCCGCGCATGGCTTCCAGGACCTGCGCGCCGGTGAAGCGGCCGGACACCCCCAGCTCGGCCACGTCCAGCGCGTAGACCGTGAAGACGTAGCGGTGGACGCGCGCGTCGTTCCAGGGCGGGCAGGGGCCGTCGTAGCCGAAGTAGTCGCCGCTCATGTCGCGGTCGGAGGCGAACCAGCCGGTGTAGTCGTTCAGCCCCTGGCGCGTGCCGTCCAGGGCCAGCGGTCCGGCCTTGCCGCGCGGGGTGATGCCGTTGGAGTAGTCGCCTTCGGCGATGGCGCGCGTGTCGGGCGAAACATCCACCAGGACCCAGTGGAAGAAGTCGGTGCGCGGCAGGTCGGCCGGGACCTCGCGGCCTTCCTGGTTGACGTCGTCGGGGCGCGTGGGCACGTCCGGATCGACGCACAGGATGGCGAAGGACCGCGTGCCCTCGGGCACGTCCGCCCAGCTCAGCTGCGGATTGCGGTTGCCGGCCAGGGTGACATGGGCCTGCGGATCGATCCGCGCGAAGGCGTTGCGTTCTGGAATGACCCCCTGGTCGGGGAAGGATTCGCTGTGCAGTTTCATGGGGTCCTCCATGGGTGCTTCGGGCTCAGGTCAGGGTGACCCGGGCGAACTTGCGCTTGCCGACCTGCATGACGTAGGTGCCCGCCGGCAGCAGCAGGGATTTGTCCTCGACGCGGTCGCCGTCGATGCGCACGCCGCCCTGCTCGATGTTGCGCTGGGCTTCGGACGCCGAGGCCGCCAGCCCCGATTCGCGCAGGACCTTGAGGATGCCCATCGGCGCGGCGCCGGCGGTGACCGCGGGCATGTCGTCGGGAATCGCGCCGTCGCGGAACCGGGCGTTGAACTGCTCCAGCGCGCGCGCGCCCGCCCCGGCGCCATGGAAGCGGTCGACGATCTCGCCGGCCAGCAGGACCTTGGCGTCGCGCGGATTGCGCCCGCCGGCGACTTCCGCCTGCAGGGCGCCGATGTCTTCCAGGGAGCGGAAGGACAGCAGCTCGAAATAGCGCCACATCAGGGTGTCGGAGATCGACATCAGCTTGCCGAACATGGAATCCGGCGCCTCGGTGATGCCGATGTAGTTGCCCTTGGACTTGGACATCTTCTCGACTCCGTCGGTGCCTTCCAGCAGCGGCATCGTCAGGACACACTGGGGCTCCTGGCCGTATTCCTTCTGCAGCTCGCGGCCCACCAGCAGGTTGAACTTCTGGTCGGTGCCGCCCAGTTCGAGGTCGGCCTTCAGGGCCACGGAATCGTAGCCCTGCAGCAGCGGGTAGAGGAATTCGTGCACCGAGATCGGCACGCCGCCCTTGAAGCGGCGGGTGAAGTCGTCGCGCTCCATCATGCGGGCCACGGTGTAGCGCGACGCCAGCTGGATCAGGCCGCGCGTGCCCAGCGGATCGCACCATTCGGAGTTGTAGCGGATCTCGGTGCGGTCGGGGTCCAGCACCAGGCTGGCCTGGGCGTAGTAGGTCTTGGCGTTTTCGCGGATCTGCTCGGGCGTGAGCGGCGGGCGGGTGGCGTTGCGGCCGCTGGGATCGCCGATCTGCGCGGTGAAGTCGCCGATCAGGAAGATCACGGTATGGCCGAGATCCTGCAGCTGGCGCATCTTGTTCAACACCACCGTGTGGCCCAGGTGGATGTCGGGCGCGGTGGGATCCAGGCCGAGCTTGATGCGCAGGGGCGTGCCGGTGGCGCGGCTGCGCGCCAGCTTGGCGGCGAATTCGGAGACGACGAGCAATTCGTCGCAACCCCGCTGGGCCACGCGCAGATCTTCGGCGATCCGGGGGTCGACGGGGTCGGAGGGGGACGACATGATATACGCTTTTACCAGAAAAAAATGAAAAACCGCTCGAAAAAACAGCAGGTATGCGCTAGCATAACGTGCCATCGCAGCTTCTGTACAACACATTCGACGCCAGTCCGGGCGGCGGGGATCTCATGTTAGCAGAACCCCCTTCCCGCCCAGGACAGGCGCAGCCCAATCCACCACACCGATCCCGCCCATGATGCCCGAGGCCTCCCAGCCGCAACGCCGCCGTCACGTCACCCGCAGTCTGCTGTTCGCCGCCGGCGGCCTGTTCCTCACCGCAGCCGCCCTGGCCGTCGTCCAGCCCTCCGCCCCTCCCGAACCCGTCTTCCAGGCGCGCCAGACGCTCGACCTGCCGCCCCTGGGCGCCCAGGCCGGCCACGACGCCGCGCCCTACATCGCCGCCACCCGCATCCGCCGCGGCGACACGGTGGCCGACCTGCTGAACCGCCTGGGCGTGAACGAAGACGGTCTGCTCACCTTTTTGACACACGACGAGCGCGCGCGTTCCATCTACAAGCTCTACCCCGGCCGCACGGTGCAGGCCGCCCTGGACGACCAGGGCCGGATGGTCTGGCTGCGCTACACCCACACGCCGGGCGCCACCGGCAAGTCCGGCATCGAATCCTCCTGGCTGGAAGTGCGTCCCGCCGCCGACGGCGGCTTCTCCGCCCAGGAACGCACCATCGCCGCCGCGCGCGAGACGCGCATCGCCGAAGGCGAGATCACCAGCTCCCTGTTCGGCGCCGCCGACCAGGCCCAGGTCCCCGACGCCATCACCATGGAAATGGTGGACATCCTGGGCAGCCGCATCGACTTCCTGAAAGACCTGCGCAAGGGCGACCGCTTCCGCATCGTCTACGACGCCTACATGCACGACGGCGAGGAAGTCGGCACCGGCCACATCCGCGCCCTGGAATTCATCAACCACGGCAAGACCTACAGCGCGGTCTGGTTCCAGAACGGCCAGGAGCCCGGCGGCTACTACGATTTCTCCGGCGCCAGCCTGAAGGGCGCCTTCCTGCGCACCGCGATCAAGTTCACCCGCATCAGCTCGGGCTTCGGCATGCGCATGCATCCGATCCACAAGCAGTGGATCGGCCACAAGGGCGTGGACTACGCCGCGCCCGCCGGCACGCCGATCCACGCCACGGCCGACGGCACGGTGGAATTCATCGGCCAGCAGAACGGCTACGGCAACGTCATCATCCTGAAGAACTTCGGCAAGTACTCCACGCTGTACGCCCACCAGAGCCGCTTCGCCAAGGGCCTGAAAAAAGGCGACCGCGTCCAGCAGGGCCAGCTGATCGGCTACGTGGGCTCGACCGGCTGGGCGACCGGCCCGCACCTGCACTACGAATTCCGCATCGACAAGCGGCCGGTCGATCCGCTGTCGGTGGATCTGCCGGTGGCGCGTACCCTGGAAGCGGCCGACCGCAAGGCCTTCCAGGCCGTGGTGGCCCGCTACCAGCCGCAGATCGAGCTGATGGCGCGGCTGCAGGACAGCCGCATCCAGGTCGCGCAGCAATAGCGGACCCGTCCGCGCGCCCCGGAGACCGCCTTTTGAATCCGCGCGCCGCCGAACGCCGGACGTCCGGCGGGATGCCCGACGGCGCGCCCGGCCCGGCATCCGAACCGTACATCGGCCTGATGTCGGGCACCAGTACGGACGGCGTGGACGGCGTGCTGGCGGACCTGGGCGGCGGCGCGATCCGCGTGCTGGCCAGCGCCGCCCTGGCCCTGCCGGACGGGTTGCGCCACGAACTGCTGGCGCTGAACACTCCCGGCCCCGACGAACTCGCCCGCGCCGCCCGCGCGGCCAACGCCCTGGCGGACTGCTACGCGGCCGTCGTGCGCGAGCTGCTGGCGCGAGCCGGCCTGCCCGCCGCCCGCGTCCGCGCCATCGGCGCCCACGGACAGACGGTGCGCCATGCGCCCGAATCGGGCTACACCATCCAGATCAACGCGCCGGCGCGACTGGCCGAGCACACCGGCATCGCGGTCGTGGCCGACTTCCGCAGCCGCGACGTCGCCGCCGGCGGCCAGGGCGCGCCCCTGGTGCCGGCCTTCCATGCCGCGCGCTTCGGCTGCGGCGCGGGCCGCGCCGTCCTGAACCTGGGCGGCATCGCCAATCTGACCGTGCTGGAAGACCCGGTGCGCGGCTTCGACACGGGGCCGGCCAACATGCTGATGGACGCCTGGACCCGCCGCCACCTGGGCCAGCCCTATGACCGCGACGGAGCCTGGGCGGCGCGCGGCCGCTGCCACGACGGGCTGCTGGCCGCGCTGCGGGCCGAACCCTGGTTCGGCCTGGCGCCGCCGAAATCGACCGGACGGGATCTGTTCAGCCTGGGCTGGCTGGACGCCCGGATCGACGCCCTGCCCGCCGCCGGCCGGCCGGCGCCCGCCGACGTGCAGGCGACCCTGCTGCGCCTGTCGGTGGAGACGATTGCCGAGGCGGTACGCCGGCACGCGCCGGACACGCGGGAAATCCTGGCCTGCGGCGGCGGCGCGCGCAACCCGGTGCTGATGGCCGCGCTGGCGCGGGCCCTGCCCTGCCGCCTGACGACCACGGACGCCCACGGCGTGCCCGCCCAGGACGTCGAGGCGCTGGCCTTCGCCTGGCTTGCGCAGGCGCACGTCCAGGGCCGCCCCGCCTGCCTGCCGGCGGTCACGGGCGCGCGGCACGCGACCCTGGCCGGCTGCCTGTATCCCGCATAGAGAATTGCCCCCCGCCCACCTCGCGGCCTGCATGCCGCCCGGATTCGCCCGGCAGGGGCCGGTCCGCGGGGACCGGCCCATGTCCCGTCCCATTCCGGCGGCAAAAAGACCGCTCAGGGCGCGAACGAGGATCCGCAGCCGCAGGTGGTGTTGGCGTTGGGGTTGCGGATGACGAACTGCGAGCCTTCCAGGTCGTCCTTGTAGTCGATCTCGGCGCCGACCAGGTACTGGAAGCTCATGGGGTCCACCAGGAGCTGGACGCCGTCGCGCTCGATGGTGGTGTCGTCCTCGGCCACGTCCTCGTCGAAGGTGAAGCCGTACTGGAAACCCGAGCAGCCGCCCCCCTGGACGAAGACCCGCAGCTTCAGGCCGGGATTGTTTTCCTCGATCAGCAGTTCGCGCACCTTGGCGGCGGCGGCGTCGGTGAAGATCAAGGGGCTGGGCGGAACGTCGAGATCCGCGTGTTCGATGGTGCTCAAGGCTAGACTCCTGCGCGGTCGGGGGCCGCGCGGTTCAGGTCGGCGTCCTGGGAGGCCCGGACCGTGTCGCCTTCGAGGATTTCGAGGCGGACCGACTGGATCGAGAGATCCGGCACCCTTTGCAGGACGCCCGTGCTGCGCTGGAACTGGTCGAAGACCAGGGCCAGCGGATCCGCCCCCGGGGCGGACGCGGCGGCCTCGCCGGCGGCGGGGGCCACCGGCGGGCTCAGTTCGATTTTAACGGCTTTGCCCTGCGAAACGCCATTGGCCACGAACCGCATGCGGCCTTTGAAGGGCTCCGCCTGCGGCGCGGCGTTGCGCGTCAGCAGCACCCGGTAGCGCAGGAATTCGCCGTCTTCCTGGATGCCGAAGGCGCGCACCGCCACGGCGCCCGCCGGCCCCGGCGGGATCAGCTGTTCGTAGAACGCCAGCTGGTCGCGGGTGCGGCCCAGCTCCTGCTGCAGTTCGGCGTTCTTGTCCTGCAGCACGCGCTGAGTGCCGGCCTGGACTTCGGCCTCGCTGCGCAGGGCCGCCAGGTCGGTCCGGGCGCGCGACAGTTCCGCCTGCAGGGATTCGATCCGGGCCCGCTGCGCCTGGATCTCCGCGCCCTGCTCGGCGTGCATGCCGAAATGCATGGCGAGCGCCCCGACGACGAACACCACCAGCAGCAGCACGAGCCGGGACAGGCCGCGCACCAGCCACACGCTGAAGCCGCCGCCGCGCGCGGGAGAGGGGGGTGTCATGCGGGTTTCCTCATGGCAGCACCGCGACGTGCCGCAGGCCGGTGGTTTCCGGCAGGCCGAACATCAGGTTCATGTTCTGCACGGCCTGGCCCGCGGCGCCCTTGACGAGATTGTCCTGCACCACCAGCACCACCAGGGTGTCGCCGCCGGCGGGGCGGTGCACGGCGATGCGCAGCATGTTCGAGGCGCGCACCGAGCGCGTCTGCGGCAGGCTGCCCGCCGGCATGACGTCGACGAAGGGCTCGCCGGCGTAGCGCCGTTCGTACAGCGCCTGGAAGTCGGTGTCCAGGGCATCGGGCAGGATGCGCAGGTACAGGGTGGAGAACATGCCCCGGATCATGGGTACCAGGTGCGGCACGAAGGTCAGGCCCACCGGCGCGCCCGCGATGCGGGCGAGACATTCGGAGATTTCCGGATGGTGGCGGTGCCCGGCCACGCCGTAGGCGGCGAAGTTGTCGGCGGCCTCCGAGAACAGGGAGCCGACCTGGGTCTTGCGCCCCGCCCCCGACACGCCGGACTTCGAGTCGGCGATGACGTGCGCGGTGTCGATCAGGGGCCGGCCGGCCTGCAGCACGGGGGCGAGCCCGAGCAGCACCGTGGTCGGATAGCAGCCGGGATTGCCCACCACCCGGGCCTGGCGGATGCGGTCGCGGTCCAGTTCGGGCAGGCCGTAGACGGCTTGCTTGAGCACGTCCGGGCTGCTGTGCGGCATCTTGTACCACTGCTGGAAGGTATCGACGTCCTGCAGGCGGAAATCGGCCGCCAGGTCGATCACCCGCACGCCGTGGTCCAGCAGGCCGCGCGCCTGTTCCATGGCCACGCCGTGCGGGGTGGCGAAGAACACCACGTCGCACTGGTCCAGCGCGGCCTCCTCGGGCGTCTGGAAGCGCAGGTCCACGTGGCCGCGCAGATTGGGGAACATGTCGGCCACCGGCATCCCGGATTCCTTGCGCGAGGTGATGGCGTGCAGCCAGACGTCCGGGTGCTGCGACAGCAGCCGCAGCAGCTCCACGCCCGTGTAGCCGGTGCCGCCGACGATGCCGGCCTTGATGGGAGTGGAGGTATGCGTGCTCATGCGCTGAAATCCTGTCTGCTGTCCGGAAAAAGACCCGCCCGCGGCGAAAGCGGAGCGGGGATTTCCCTAGATTATGGCACGCGCGGCGGCGCCGCACGACGCCCAGAACGGCGCCCCGCACGGCGCCCGCCCGGCGCGCGCGGGAGCGCGCCCGCCCCGGGACGCGCCCAACGAAAAACGCCATCCGGCTGGATGGCGTTTTCCTGGCGCCGGGCGGCAAGCCGCCCGGATCGCGGATCAGCGCTTGCTGAACTGCTTGCGCCGGCGGGCCTTGTGGAAGCCGACCTTCTTGCGCTCGACCTCGCGGGCGTCGCGGGTGACCAGACCCGCCTGCTTCAGCGGCGACTTGAGCGTTTCGTCGTAGTCGATCAGGGCGCGCGTGATGCCGTGGCGCACGGCGCCGGCCTGGCCGGATTCGCCACCGCCGTGGACGTTGACGTGGAAGTCGAACGATTCCAGGTGGTTGGTGACTTCCAGCGGCTGGCGCACGACCATGCGGCCGGTTTCGCGCGCGAAGTATTCATCGACGGGGCGGCCGTTGACGACGATCTTGCCCGTGCCTTTTTTCAGGAACACCCGCGCCACAGACGTCTTGCGGCGGCCAGTGCCGTAATTCCAGTTACCGATCATGATGGCCTATCCTCAGAAGTCCAGGGGTTGCGGCTGCTGCGCGGTGTGCGGGTGCTCGGCACCGGCATAGACCTTCAGCTTCTTCGCCATGGCGTAGCCCAGGGGGCCCTTGGGCAGCATGCCCTTGACCGCCTTCTGCAGGGCGCGTCCGGGGAAGCGCTGCTGCATCTTCTGGAAGTTGGTTTCCGTGATCCCGCCCGGATAGGTGGAGTGACGGTAGTAGCGCTTGTCCTGCGCCTTGGCGCCGGTGACGACGATATCGGCGGCGTTGATGACGACGATGTAATCGCCCGTATCCACGTGCGGCGTGAATTCCGGTTTGTGCTTGCCACGCAGGCGGCGTGCGACTTCGCTGGCCACACGACCCAGGACCTTGCCCTTGGCGTCGATCACAAACCAGTCACGCTTGACTTCATGCGGCTTGGCCACAAAGGTCTTCATGATGGTGTTCCTGATGAAATGAATGAAAGGATTTTCGCCTGCTCCGCCAGGGCTTTATATGAGGGCGGCCAAGGCCGGTCCCATAGCCCGTACGGTGTAAACCCAAACGAAAATCCTACCATTGTACATGGACGGCCCGGGGCAGACAAATAAAAGAGGCGCTCCGCGGGGAGCGCCTGCGTTCCATGGGGCCGGGAAATTATTTCTTGCGGGCCAGGGCGGCGCCCAGGTAGTTGTCGTAGGAGCCTTCGGCCACGCGGAACCAGGGCACGATGTTGTCGCGGAAGGCCATGTAGTTGTCGAAGATCTTCTTGAAGCCCGGGTCCTTGTCGCAGAATTCCTTGTAGACCTGGCTGGAGGCCTCGAAGGAGGCGTCCATGACCTCGCGCGGGAAGCTCTTGAGCACGGCGCCCGCGGCGATCAGGCGGCGCAGGGCCTCGGGGTTGTGGGCGTCGTAGTCCTGGACCATCTTCGAGCCGGCGGCGCGCGAGGCGACGTCGATGACGCGCTGGTAGGCCTTGGGCAGTTCGGCGTAGGCCTTGTCGTTGACGTAGAGCGACACCTGGGCCGAGCCTTCCCACCAGCCCGGGTAGTAATAGTATTTGGCGACCTTCTGGAAGCCGAGCTTTTCGTCGTCCACGGGGCCGACGAATTCCACGGCGTCCAGCGCGCCCTTTTCCAGGGAGGGATAGATGTCGCCGGGCGGGATCTGCTGCGGGATCACGCCCATGCGCGACAGGACTTCGCCCGCGAAGCCGGCCGTGCGCATCTTCAGGCCCTTGAGGTCTTCGACCGTCTTGATTTCCTTGCGGTACCAGCCGCCCATCTGGGTGCCGGTGTTGCCCAGGGGGAAGTTGACGATGCCGCGCGGCGCGAACAGTTCGCGCATCAGCTTCAGGCCGTCGCCCTCGTACATCCAGGCGTTCATCTGGCGCACGTTCAGGCCGAAGGGCACCGCCGTGTCGAAACAGAAGGAGGGATCCTTGCCGTAGTAGTAGTAGGACGCCGTCTGGCCGCATTCCACGGTGCGGTTGCCGACGGCGTCCATCACGCCGTAGCCCGGCACCAGTTCGCCCGCCGGATACAGACGGATGTTGAAGTTGCCGTCGGTGATTTCCTTGACCATGTCGCAGAACATCTGCGCCGTCGAGAAGAGCGGCGGCAGCGAGGGCCCGTAGGTCGAGGTCATTTTCCAGTTGATCTGGGGGTTCGACTGGGCGATGGCGGGGGCGGCGACCGCCGCCGTGCCCGCCACCGCGCCCAGGCCCGCCTTTTTCAGAAATGCGCGACGCTGCATGATGAAGGATCTCCTGTGGGTTGGAATATTTGGTATAGGTTGCTACCAAGCCGTTCGATATTACACTGCGGGACCCCGCGCTGCACGCCGCGCCGCACGAGAATCCGCGCGGCTCACAGCCCCGCGACCGCCATGCCGTCGATCAGCACCGAGCCGGTGGATTTGGCGCCCCGCGCATGCACGTCGGTGCCCACGGCGACGATCCCGCGGAACATGTCGGCCAGGTTGCCGGCGATCGTGATTTCCTGCACGGGGTGGCGGATGACGCCGTCCTGCACCCAGTAGCCGAAGGCTCCGCGCGAGTAGTCGCCGGTGACGTAGTTCACGCCCTGGCCGATGAGCTCGGTGACCAGCAGCCCGGTGCCCATCGCACGCAGCAGGGCGGGCAGGTCGTCGTCCGGCCGGGTCAGGCGCGAGCGCAGGCTGAGATTGTGCGAGCCGCCGGCGTTGCCGGTGGTCGCCATGCCCAGCTTGCGGGCCGTGTAGGTGGACAGGAAATACCCCGTGAGCACGCCGCCGTCCACCACCCGGCGGGCCTGCGTGCGGACCCCTTCGGAGTCGAAGGGCGAGCTGCCCTGGGCGCCCGGGATGTAGGGGTTCTCGATCACGTCCAGGTGGTCGGCCAGCACGGGCTTGCCCAGCGTGTCCAGCAGGAAGCTGGCCTTGCGGTAGAGCGCGCCGCCGCTGGCGGCCTGCACCAGCGCGCCCAGCAGGCCGACGGCCAGCGGGCCCTCGAACAGCACCGGATAGCGGCCGGTCTTCACGGGGCGCGCGCCCAGGCGCGAGAGGGCGCGCTGCGCCGCGTAGCGGCCCACCTCGGCCGGCGCGGCCAGGTCTTCGGCCCGGCGCGCGGACGTGTACCAGTAGTCCCGCTGCATGCCGTCGCCGCGCCCGGCGATGGGCGCCACCGACAGGCTGTGGCGCGAATAGGGATAGCCGCCCAGGAAGCCGCGCGAATTGCCCAGGACGAAATGGCCTTCCATGGTGTCCAGCGAGGCGCCTTCGGAGTTGGTGATCTGCGGGCTGGCGGCCAGCGCGGCGCGTTCGGCCTGGATCGCCAGGCGGGCCGCGCCCGCGGCGTCGATGGCCCAGGGATGGTGCAGGTCCAGGTCCGGGTAGTGCAGGGCGAAGAGCTCGGGCTCGGGCAGGCCGGCGGCCGGATCCTCGGCGGTGTAGCGGGCGATGTGCCAGGCGGCGTCCACGGTGCGGCGCAGCGCATCGGCGGAAAAATCGGAAGTCGAGGCCGAGCCGCGGCGCTGGCCGGCGAACACCGTCACCGCCATGGAGCGGTCGCGGGTCTGCTCGATGGTCTCGATGGCGCGCCGGCGCACCGAGACGGACAACCCCCGGCTTTCGGAGATTTCCACGGCGGCATCCGTGGCGCCGGCCTGCTTCGCGTGGCGCAGCGCATCTTCGGCCAGTTCGCGGAACTGGGCCTGCTGGGCGGGAACATCGAGGAAATCGTCGGTACGTGGGTTCATGCAAAATCCGCTGGTGTCGAGACGGGTGTTCGGGACGGTTATCATAGACAATCACGGACCATTTTATGCCCGAACCCATGCACGACACGCCCCAGCCCGCTGCGCCGGAAGACTTTCCGGAAGACCGGCGGCCCAGCAAATCCCAGGTCAAGCGCGACATGCACGCCCTGCTGGACCTGGGCCGCGAACTGATCGACCTGCCTCCCGCCAGGCTGGCCCGGCTGCCGCTGGACGAGCCGCTGCGCGAAGCCATCGCCCTGGCCCAGCGCATCCACAGCAACGAGGGCCGGCGCCGCCAGGTGCATTACGTCGGCAAGCTGATGCGCCACGCCGACGCCGCCGCCCTGCGCGCCCAGCTCGACCTGTGGGCGAGCGGCTCGCGCGAGGAGACCCGCGCCATGCACCGGCTGGAGGACCTGCGCGACCGCCTGCTCGACAGCGACGAGGTCCTGACACAATTGCTGGAACGCTTCCCCGGCCTGGACATCCAGGCCCTGCGTGCGCAGATCCGCGCCGCCCGCAAGGAAGCGCGCGACAACGCCGCCCTGCCCGAGGGCCGCGAACCGGCGCGCAAGCACTACCGCGCCCTGTTCCAGACGCTCAAGACCCTGGATTTCGACGACGAGACCTCCCGATGAACCCGACCCTCCTGGACACCATCGAACGCATCACCGGCCCCGAGCCCACGCACAGCGTGATCTGGCTGCACGGCCTGGGCGCCGACGGCCACGATTTCGAGCCCGTCGTGCCCGAACTGATCCATCCCGGCCTGCCGGCGCTGCGCTTCGTGTTCCCGCACGCGCCCGTGCGCCCGGTGAGCCTGAACCAGGGCATGCCGATGCGCGCCTGGTACGACCTGTACGGCCTGGACCGCGACGCGCGTGAGGACATCGACGGCCTGCGCGCGGCGCGGCACGCGGTCACCGAGCTGATCGAGCGGGAGAACCAGCGCGGCATCCTGGCCGAACGCATCGTGCTGGCGGGCTTTTCGCAGGGCTGCGCCACGGCCCTGTACACCGGCCTGCGCCACCCCGAGCGCCTGGCCGGCCTGATCGGCCTGTCGGGCTACCTGCCGCTGCGCAACACCCTGGCCGCCGAGCGCCACCCCGCCAACGCCGGCACGCCGGTCTTCATGGCGCACGGCACGATGGACATGGTGGTGCCCCTGACCTACGCCGAGACCAGCCGGGACGCGATGGCCGCCCAGGGGCAGCCGGTGGAATGGCACACCTACCCGATGCCGCACGGCCTGCATCCGCAGGAACTGGACGACATCCGGGCGTTCCTGACGCGGGTGACGACAACGACAGGCACGTGACAGTCCGCAGGGGACTCTTGGATCGGGGCATCCCTCCACGTCGCAGCCTGCAGGCTGCTCCGATTCGCCAGGCATGGCACAGTCCGCAGGGGACTGTGCCATGTCCGGGCTCATCCACCTCCCGGCTTGCAAGCCGGTCGGATGAACCAGGCACGTGACAGTCCGCAGGGGACTGTCACGTGTCCAGGTTCATCCAAAGCCTCCGCATGCCGGGGTCGGATTCATCGGGATCGTTGCGCATGCCCAGGGACGTCATCAGGCCCAGCATGGGGCGGTTGGTCGCCAGGACGATGCCTTCGATGTAGCTCAGGCCCTGGCGGCGCGCGACGTCGATCAGGCTGCGCATCAGCGCCGCGCCCACGCCGCGCCGCTGCCAGTCGTCGGCGATCACCAGCGCGTATTCCGCGCCCTGGCCATCGGCGTTGCGCAGGTAGTGCGCAAAGCCCACGATGCGCTCGCGCAGCAGGCCGCGGTTTTCCGGATTGGACACCTGGGTCGTGGCGACCAGGGCGACCTCGCGGTCGTAGTCGATGCGGGTGTAGCGCGCCAGCATGCGCGGCGTGAGCTCGCGCAGCATCGACACGAAGCGCATGTAGCGCGATTCGTCGGACAGGTCCCGCACGAATTCCTGCAGCAGCACCGCATCCTCGGGACGGATGGGCCGCAGCAGCCATTCCTGGCCGTCGTCGCGGATCATCGGCCGCACCAGGCGGCGCGGATACGGGTGGATCGCCATGTGGCGGTAGGCGCGGTTCTCGGGGCGCTCGCCGTCGTAGTCCGGGTCCAGCCCGACGCGGATGCCGCCGGCATACAGGCTGGTGTCGTCCCACCAGAGCGGGTCGATCGACAGGGTGCGGATGCCGGGCAGCTCGCTGACGATCTCGGAAATCCGCTCCAGCGCCTCGCGCAGCTGCTCGAAGGCGGCCGGGCTGAGGTCGCGTTCGAGCACGCGCGACCAGAACTTGCCGCGCTGGATCAGCTGGCGCGCCAGGTAGTTGTTCAGCGGCGGCAGCTCGATTTCCCGGTGGGGCGAGGCCAGCCGGGCGGAATCGCCGCCGGGCCCGAATTGCATGTACGGCCCGAAGCGCGCGTCCTGGCGCACGTGGATGGCCATGGACACGTGCTCGCGGGCGGCGGCGGGCACGGGCGCGTCGTCCGGCCGGATCGGCACGTGGAAACAGTCCAGCAGCCAGCGGCAGCTGGACGGGTCGAGTTCCGTGCGGCCCGACATGATGGCGTCGTTCAGCAGCGTGCGGGCCTCGTCCAGGCGCGGCGGCCGGCTGAGCATTTCCGGCGGCAGGGTCTGCTGCGCCAGGGTCTGGTTGTATTGATAGGACGCCAGGATGCCGAAGGCATTGGCGGCCGATTCGGGGGTGCGGAAGGCGGGCAGCCCCACCGAGTCCAGCCGGTGGCGCTGCGAACGCATCGAGGCGTCGCCCAGGAAGCAGGACATGATGGGCTTGGGCGAGGCCTGGGAGAGCCGCGCCAGGGCCTCGGCGGCGGCGTCCATGTCCGACAGGGCGTCCGGCGCGATCAGCACCAGCACGCCGTCCACGTTGGCGTCGCCCGCCAGCACGCCCAGGGCCTGCTGCAGCCGGTCCGGGTCGAGCGGCGCATGGCTGATGACGGGGTTGTCCAGGGCCGCGCCGGGCTCCAGCATCGCCGCCAGGTCGCGCCGCGTCTGCGTGGACAGGTCGGCCCGCGACACCGGGCCGCTGCCGTCGATGACGTCCAGCGCCAGGTGGGCCGCGCCGTAGCCGTTGGAGAACAGCGCGATGCGGCGCCCCCGCTGGCGCTTGGCATGGACGAGGACCTTCAGCGCCGAGAAGAGCTGCACGAAGAAGCGGATCCGCACCGCGCCGGTGCGCCGCACCAGCGCGTCGAACACCGCGTCGGCGGCCGGACTGGTGTCCGAGCGGCCGGCCTTCAGCAGGATGACCGGCTTGACGCTGGCGGCGGCCATCAGCGCGCTGGTGAAGCGGCGCGAGGAATCGGCCTCCTCCAGGTAGAGCACGATGCTGTCCGTGCGCGGATCCATCGACAGGTATTCGAGGACTTCGGCCACGGTGACGCCGTCCGCCTCGCCGGCCGAGACCACCGCGGAAAAGCCGAGCTGGATGTCGCCTGCCCAGTCCAGCACGGCGGCGGCCACCATGCGCGATTGCGCGACCAGGGCGACCCGGCCCACGGGCGCGCCGCCCGGATCGAGGCTGAGGTTCAGCCCCAGGTGCGGACGCTGCACCCCCAGCGCCCCGGGGCCGAGCACCAGGCAGCCGTTCATCCGGCCCCAGGACTGGCAGTAGGCGCGGGTCTCGACGGGATCGGCGGCGGGCGTGGGGTGTGGCAGCAGCAGCAGGGCGCGCGGCCGGTGCTGCTTGAGCGCCCCTAGTGTTGTGTTTCATTAATTTGTTTATTTATTCAATAGTTTGAAATAAAATGGTGGACGCTTCTTTCGATGAGTGTCCACCATGAGCAAGC
>NZ_JACHIB010000024.1 GCF_014203015.1 Castellaniella defragrans | reverse complement strand
TCGCCGCCGTCAGCGTCGTCTTGCCGTGGTCAACGTGGCCGATCGTACCCACGTTCACGTGCGGTTTGGTCCGTTCAAACTTGCCTTTTGCCATGATGTATCCCGTATTTCCTAGGAAATGAAAGAGTGGTTGCCCGGCCATGCGGCCGGGCCGTGTATTACTTGCCGCGAGCGGCGATGACTTCGTCGGCGACGTTGCGCGGCGCCTCGGCGTACTGCTTGAATTCCATCGTGTACGTGGCGCGGCCCTGGGTCTGCGAACGCAGGCTGGTGGAATAGCCGAACATCTCGGCCAGCGGAACCTCGGCCTTGATGATCTTGCCGCCGCCCGGGATGTCGTCCATGCCCTGGACCATGCCGCGGCGGGACGACAGGTCGCCCATCACCGTGCCGGCGTAGTCTTCCGGGGTTTCGACTTCGACGTGCATCATGGGTTCGAGCAGGACCGGGCTGGCCTTGCGCATGCCGTCCTTGAACGCCATCGAGGCCGCCATGCGGAACGCGTTTTCGTTCGAGTCCACGTCGTGGTACGAACCGAAGAACAGCGTGACCTTGACGTCCACGACCGGGTAGCCGGCCACCACGCCCGCGGGCAGGGTTTCCTGGATGCCCTTGTCCACCGCCGGGATGAACTCGCGCGGCACCACGCCGCCCTTGATGGCGTCGACGAACTCGTAGCCGCCGCCCGCTTCCAGGGGTTCGAGCTTGAGCACGACGTGGCCGTACTGGCCGCGGCCGCCGGACTGCTTGACGAACTTGCCTTCGACTTCCTCGCAGGTCTTGCGGATGGTCTCGCGGTAGGCCACCTGGGGCTTGCCGACGTTGGCTTCGACGCCGAACTCGCGCTTCATGCGGTCGACCAGCACTTCGAGGTGCAGTTCGCCCATGCCGGAGATGATGGTCTGGCCGGATTCCTCGTCGCTGCGCACGCGGAAGGACGGATCCTCGGCGGCCAGGCGCGACAGGGCGATGCCCATCTTTTCCTGGTCGGCCTTGGACTTGGGCTCCACGGCCTGGGAGATCACGGGCTCGGGGAATTCCATCTTTTCCAGCAGGATGTGGTCGCCCACGTCGCACAGGGTCTCGCCCGTGGTGACTTCCTTCAGGCCCACGACGGCGGCGATGTCGCCGGCCACCACTTCCTTGATCTCGGCGCGGTTGTTGGCGTGCATCTGCAGGATGCGGCCGATGCGTTCCTTCTTGCCCTTGATCGGGTTGTAGACGGTGTCGCCGGAGCTCAGCACGCCCGAATACACGCGGATGAAGGTGAGCTGGCCCACGAACGGGTCGGTCATCAGCTTGAAGGCCAGGGCGGACAGCTTTTCCTTGTCGTCGGCCTTGCGGCTGATTTCGTTGCCTTCGTCGTCGGTGCCCTTGACCGGGGGAATGTCCACCGGGGAGGGCAGGTAGTCGATGACGGCGTCGAGCATGCGCTGCACGCCCTTGTTCTTGAAGGCGGTGCCGCACAGCATGGGCTGGATCTCGCAGGCGATGGTGCGCTGGCGGATGCCGCGGTCGATCTCCTGTTCGGTCAGCGAGCCGGTTTCGAGGTACTTGTTCATCAGTTCCTCGTTGGCCTCGGCGGCCGATTCCATCAGCTTCTCATGCCATTCGTTGGCCTGGTCGACCATGTCGGCGGGAATGTCGATGTAATCGAACTTCGTGCCCTGGGAGGCTTCGTCCCAGATGATGCCGCGCATCTTGGTCAGGTCGATGACGCCCTTGAAGTCGTCTTCGGCGCCGATCGGGATGACGATGGGCACGGGGTTGGCCTTCAGGCGCAGCTTGAGCTGGTCGTAGACCTTGAAGAAGTTGGCGCCGGTGCGGTCCATCTTGTTGACGAAGGCCAGGCGGGGCACGCCGTACTTGTTGGCCTGGCGCCACACGGTTTCGGACTGAGGCTGCACGCCGCCCACGGCGCAATACACCATGCAGGCACCGTCGAGCACGCGCATGGAACGTTCGACTTCGATGGTGAAGTCCACGTGGCCCGGGGTGTCGATGATGTTGATGCGGTGCTCGTCGTACTGGTGCTCCATCCCGCGCCAGAAGGCCGTGGTGGCCGCCGACGTGATGGTGATGCCGCGTTCCTGTTCCTGCTCCATCCAGTCCATGGTGGCCGAGCCTTCATGGGTTTCGCCAATCTTGTGGTTGACGCCGGTGTAGAACAGGATGCGCTCGGTGGTGGTGGTCTTCCCGGCGTCGATGTGCGCGGAAATACCGATATTGCGATAGCGCTCGATGGGGGTTTTGCGGGCCATGATGTGTTTCCTGGTGATTGACCGGCTGGATTACCAGCGGAAGTGGCTGAAGGCCTTGTTGGCCTCGGCCATCTTGTGGGTGTCCTCGCGCTTCTTCATGGCGCCGCCGCGGCCTTCGGCGGCATCCATCAGTTCACCCGCGAGACGCAGGTCCATCGACTTCTCGCCGCGCTTCTTCGCGGCTTCGCGCAGCCAGCGCATGGCCAGGGCCAGGCGGCGCACGGGGCGCACTTCGACCGGCACCTGGTAGTTGGCGCCGCCGACGCGGCGGGACTTGACTTCGACCACCGGCTTGACGTTGTTGACGGCGGTGTTGAAGATTTCGATGGGTTCCTTGCCCGTCTTGGCCTGGATCTGGTCCAAGGCGCCGTACACGATGCGTTCCGCCACGGCTTTCTTGCCGGACAGCATGACGACGTTCATGAACTTGGCCAGCTCGACACTGCCAAATTTGGGATCGGGGAGGATTTCACGTTTCGGTACTTCGCGACGACGAGGCATTTCGATTTCCTTGTGACGATTCAGTTGAGCCGCCGGGCGGCCACGGCTTCCATCGGGAAAGCCACTTACGTGCCACAGCCCCATGGCTGCGGCTGCACGGCCGATCTGGAGCGATCGGGTATTGCGGACAGGGCGGTTGCGGGAGAGCGCGGATTACTTCTTGGGCCGCTTGGCGCCGTACTTGGAACGGGCCTGCTTGCGGTCCTTGACGCCCTGCAGATCCAGGGAGCCGCGGACGATGTGGTAGCGCACGCCGGGAAGGTCCTTCACGCGGCCGCCGCGCACCAGGACCACCGAGTGTTCCTGGAGGTTGTGGCCTTCGCCGCCGATGTAGGAGATGACCTCGTAGCCGTTGGTCAGGCGCACCTTGGCGACCTTGCGCAGGGCGGAGTTCGGCTTCTTCGGGGTGGTGGTGTAGACACGGGTGCAGACGCCGCGGCGCTGGGGGCAGTTATCCAGCGCCGGGCTCTTGCTGCTCTCGCGACTGACTTGGCGCGGCTTGCGCAGCAGTTGAGCAATGGTAGGCATGACCTTTACGCATCCTTTGTACTTGCGTACGTTTACGTCGATATCCAGAGTGCCCGGGCCTGCCTGGCCGCGCTGCGCGCGGCGGGGGCATTTTCAGGCGATGTGCGCAAAATCCGCCTGAAACGAATGACGTAAAGAGCGGGTCTTGCACGATGGCTTGCTCACCGGGCCCGCAAAGGCCATCGGTGTTGCCGGGGCGAAAAGCCGGGCACAAGATCATGCGGCGCATACCGTGACCAGATGCCATTAACCCAGCAAGCCAAGAAGTGTAGCACGATTTGTTTTTGCGGGGCAAAGAGTTATTGCGGGAAAGGGACGCGGCCGGGCGGGCGGCCGATGCCGCCGTTCACTGCGCGCCGGGGCGGTCCAGCCAGCCCTGCGCCCAGCGCCGCAGCAGCGGCCCGGACGACAGCAGCAGGCCGCCCGCGGCGATGATCAGCATCCCCACCCAGGTCGTGGCGTCGGGCGCGGACGAGAAGGCCAGCCAGCCCAGCAGGGTCGCCCAGAAGATCTGCGTGTAGCCGTAGGGCCCCAGCATGGCCGCCGGCGCGTGCAGCAGGGCGTGGGTCATGATGAGGTGGCCCAGCGCGGCCACCGTGCCCAGGGCGACCACCAGCAGCAGGTCGGCCCAGGCCATGGGCATCCAGGCCATGGCGCCCCAGGGCGCCAGGACCAGCGCGCCGATCAGGCCGGTGTACAGGTTGCTGGTGGCGGGATGCTCGGAACTGCGGGAGGAGCGCGTGACGAGCTGGTAGCACGCGTTGCAGACGGCCGAGCCCACCGGGAACAGGATGGCCCAGGTCAGCAGGCCGCCGCCAGGCCGGGCGATGATGAGCACCCCCGCGAAGCCGCAGGCCACCGCGATCCAGTCCAGGCGGCGGGCCTTTTCCTTCAGCACCAGGCCGGACAGCAGGGTGATGAGCACCGGCGCCATGAAGACGATGGCGGTGGTCTCGGCCAGGGGCAGCCGCGCCAGGCCGTTGATCACCATCACGCTGCCGCAGCACAGGCACAGGCCGCGGAACAGCTGGATGTCGTACCGCCGGGTGCGGAACAGGCCGCGCCCCATGCGCGGCTGGAAAATCAGGAAGACGGCCAGCGCCTGCGCCATGTAGCGCACCCAGACGATCTGGGTGACGGGATAGCCGGCCGTCAGGTACTTGGTGCCGGTGTCGAGGACGGAAAAGAACAGGCTGGCCACGCACATGAGCAGGGGCCCCAGCCAGACCCGGGCGGGACGGTTCGCATCCATGGTGGTCAGGCCTGCGGCCCCGGGGGAAAACTACCGCGCTCGGCCCCGCGATGGTCGGCGGAGCCTGCGCTTCGGCGCGTGGTCATACGATGTTCCGATAAAGCATAAGGATAAATCATTGCGGCCGGCGCCGGGGCCAAAACGGCTGAAAAATAGAACCGTATTCGGTTATCATAGCCCCATGACCGGATTTCCCACCCTGCAAGAGGCCGCCCCCCATGACCCGTGAAGGCGTCGCCGCGGTAGACCGCGCACTGACCATCCTGGACGTATTCATCGACGGAGGAGACAGCCTCACCCTCACGGACATCTCGAAGCGCGCGGGCTTCTACAAGAGCACGACGCTGCGGCTGGCCGAATCGCTGGAGAAGTTCGGCTATCTCCGCCGCCTGGAAGACGGCACCTACCGCCTCGGGCCCAAGCCTCTGTATCTCGGCTCGCTCTACCAGAAGCACTTCCGCAGCGCCGACATCGTCGTGCCCGTGCTGCGCAGCATCGTGGACGAGCTCCAGGAAGGCGCCTCCTTCTTCATCAAGGACCACGACGCCCGCATCTGCCTGCACCGGGTGGACGCGCCGCGCTCGGTGCGCGATTCCGTCCACGAGGGCGACGCCCTGCCCCTCAAGGTGGGCGCCTCGGGCCATGTCATGCGCGCCTTCGAGCAGGAGGCGGGCGAGAAATACGACGACATACGACGCGCGCTTTACGCGGTCTCCCTGGGCGAGCGGGACCCCGAGATCGGGGCCGTGGCCTGTCCCGTGTTCGGGATCGGCCAGCAGCTGGCCGGCGTGGTGTCCATCTCGGGCCCCAAATACCGCTTCAGCGAGGAAAAGATCGCCCAGGTGATCCCCGTGCTCAAGCGCCACGCGGCCGAGCTCACCGACGCCCTGGGCGGGCGCTGGCCCGAAGGCGGCGCGGGTACGTCGCCATGAGCGCCGAGGAAACCGCGTTCGCCAGCCCCCCGCCGGCCATCCGCGGGATCGAGTTCATCGAATTCGCCTCCACCCGCCCCGAGGAACTGGGCGCCGTGCTGACCCGGATCGGCTTTCGCCAGATCGCCCGCCACTGCTCCCGCCAGGTGCTGCTGTACCGCCAGGGCGGCATGAACCTCATCGTCAATTCCGATCCCGCCACGCTGGCCAGCGTGGCGCGCGAGGGCGAGGACCACCAGATCAGCGCCGTGGCGTTCCAGGTGGACCACGCCGGCCGGGCCTACGAGCGCAGCATGGCCTGGGGCGCCTGGCCCATCCCCACCCGGGCGGGCGCCATGGAACTGAACATCCCCGGCATCCACGGCGTGGGCGACACCGTCATCTACCTGGTGGACCGTCTGCGCCCCTTTTCCATCTACGACATCGATTTCATCTACCTGGACGAGCAGCGGGACGTGGAGCCGCTGGTGCCGGACCTGCATTTCTTCGGCCTCGTGCAGCACATCGGCCCCGGGCGCAGCGCGCAGTGGACCGACTTCTACGCCCAGCTGTTCGGCTTCAGGGCCCTGCCCGCGGAAACCCATTTCGGCATCCTGCCGCGCGGCACCATCCTGGGCAGCCCCTGCGGATGCTTCCACCTGCAGCTCGTCGAGCCGGTGGGCGACGCCCTCTACGACACGGAATGGGACGAGCAGTTCGCGCGGCTGGCCTTCGGCACGCCCGACGTGCTGGGGACGGTGCGCGCCATGGCCGCGCAGGGCGTGCCTTTCCAGGACAACGCCTTCATCCACACGGAGGCCCACGGCGCCATCACCGCGGCCATGTCCTACGACGTGACGTTCGAGCTGGTGCGCCACGCCACGCCGCCCCGGGAATCCCGATGAGCCAGGAGCGCTTCGGCATCGACCTGGCCTGCATGGCGGGCTCCCTGGAGGAACGCCTGCGCGCCGCGGAGGCGGCCGGCTTCTCCCAGGTCATGCTGTGGGCGCGGGACCTGGCCAACCACCCCGAGGGCTACGAAACCGCGGTCCGGCGGGTGCGCGAAAGCGGCCTGGAGATCACCGGCCTGCAGCTGATGCGCGACTACGAGGGCATGAACGGCCCGGCGCACCGCTACAAGCTCGACGTGGCCAAGGCCCTGCTGGAAATCTGCGCCGACGTGGGCGCGCCGCTGCTGATCGTGTCGGCCTCGGCGGCGCTGCCGCGCGCGCTCGCGCCGGAACGCGCCGAGGCCGACCTGCGCAAGCTGGCCAACCTGGCCGTGCCGACGGGCGTGCGCATCGGCTTCAAGGCGATCCCCTGGAGCCACACGGGCGCGGACATCCGCAGCGCCTGGGACCTGGTGTGCCGCGCCGCGCACGCCAACCTCGGCCTCGTGCTGGACGCCTTCCACTTCATCGCCGAGGGCTCGGCCTTCGGCATCCTGGACGAGATCCCGCCGGACAGGATCGTGCTGGTGCAGCTCGCCGACTTCGGCGTCCCGGCGCTGCGGGAAAACCAGCCGCACGACGCCGACCGCATGCGGGTGTTTCCGGGCGACGGCGTGCAGAGCGACCAGGTCGCCGCCCTCGTGCGGCGCCTGGACGGCCTGGACTACGAGGGCAGCTACAGCCTGCTGGTCTTCAACAAGGACTACCGGCAGCTGCCGGCCCACGCGGTGGCGCGGCTGGGCATCCGCTCGGTGGGATGGATCCACGACCAGGCCCTGCGCCGGCGCCTGCCGCTGCGGCGCGCGCCAGCCCGCTGAGCGGGCCCGCCGCGGCGCTCAGCGGCGGATGAAGGGGTTGGGCACGTCCAGGTCGGTGGAAATCCAGACGCTCTTGGTATCCAGGTATTCGTGGATGGCGTCCGAGCCCGATTCGCGGCCGATGCCCGAACGCTTGTAGCCGCCGAAGGGCGTGGTGAAACTGGTGGCGCGGTAGTTGTTGACCCAGACCGTGCCGGCCTTCAGGCGCTCGGTGACGTACAGCGCGCGATGCAGGCTGCGCGTCCAGACCGCCCCGGCCAGGCCGTAGAGGATGTCGTTGCCGATGCGGATGGCGTCGGCCTCGTCCTTGAAGGGGATGACGCACAGCACCGGCCCGAACACTTCCTCCTGGGCGATGCGCATGCGGTTGTCCACCCCGGTGAAGATGGTGGGCTCGACGAACTGGCCGGCCCCCAGGTCCGGGCGCGCCTTGCCGCCCAGCACGCAGCGGGCGCCTTCCTCGCGCGCGATGCGGATGTAGTCGAGCACCTTCTCGAACTGCGGCCGGGTGGCGATGGGCCC
Source organism: Castellaniella defragrans (assembly GCF_014203015.1). Taxonomy (GTDB): domain Bacteria; phylum Pseudomonadota; class Gammaproteobacteria; order Burkholderiales; family Burkholderiaceae_B; genus Castellaniella; species Castellaniella defragrans. The sequence goes on along the minus strand of NZ_JACHIB010000024.1, from coordinate 35,575 downwards.
GATCTGGGTGTCGGGCCGGGTCGGATCGCCCAGTTTGGCCGTGCCCACGAATTCGACCAGGCGCCGGATCAGCTCGTCGTGGATGCTTTCCTGCACCAGCACGCGCGAGCCGGCCTGGCAGCTCTGGCCGGACGCGGCGAAGATCCCCGACACGACGCCCTTGACGGCCTGGTCCAGGTCGGCGTCGTCGAAGATGATGTTGGGCGACTTGCCGCCCAGTTCCAGTGTGACGGTCTTGAGGTTGCGCGCCGCCGCCTCGTAGATGCGCTTGCCGGCCAGCTCGCCGCCGGTGAAGCCGATGTGCGCCACGTCGGGGTGCGCCACCAGCGGCTCGCCGACTTCGGCGCCGAAGCCCGTCACGACGTTGACCACCCCGGGCGGAAAGCCCGCCTGCTCGAACAGCGCGGCGAATTCCAGCATCGAGGCCGAGGTGAATTCCGAGGGCTTGACCACCGCCACGCAGCCCGCCGCCAGGGCCGGTGCCAGTTTCCAGCTGGTGAGGGTGAGCGGGGAATTCCAGGGCGTGATGATCACCACCACGCCCTTGGCCTCGTAGCGGGTGAAGGTGAAGACCCCGGGCTTGTCGGTGGGGATGACCTTGCTTTCGACCTTGTCGGCCAGGCCGGCGTAGTAATGGAAGTATTCGCCCATGTAGCGCACCTGCGCGACGACCTCGGAGGACAGCTTGCCGTTGTCGCGCTGCTCGATTTCCGCCAGGCGGGGGGCGTGCTCGATCACCAGGTCGGCCAGGCGGCGCAGCAGCTGGCCGCGGCGGGTGGCGGTCAGGCCGCCCCACGGACCCTCGAAGGCGGCCTTGGCGGCGGCCACGGCGGCATCCACGTCGGCCGCGTTGCCGCGCGCGATATGCGCCCAGACTTCGCCCGTATAGGGGTTTTCGGTGTCGAAATAATCGCCGGACGCGGGCGGCACGCGGGCGCCGTTGATGAAGTGATCGTAGCGGGGCAGGGACATGACGGTTCCACCTAGGAAGTTCTTTCTAACAGAATCATATTCTGCTGAACAGAATTAGACAAACAAGGGTAATCACCTAGCAAATTCTGTTTGACGCGGTTCGGAACTGAATTCTATTCTATAGCGAAAATATGTACGAACCGGTACATACAACCAGGAAGACATCCCATGCGTCCGGAAAACGAAACGCCCGCCCTGCTGCTCGGCCTGATTGGCGAAGGCATCGGCGAGTCCCTCAGTCCCACCCTGTACGAGCACGAGGCGGCGCGGCACGGGCTGCTCTGCATCTATCAGCGGATCGATCTGGACGAACTCGGCCTGGGGCCGGCGAACCTGCCCGAGCTCCTGACCGCCGCGGAGCGCTTCGGCTTCGCCGGCCTGAACGTCACCCATCCCTGCAAGCAGGCCGTCATCCCGCACCTCCACGAACTGTCCGACGAGGCGCGCGTCATCGGCGCGGTCAACACCGTGGTCCTGCGCAACGGCCGGCGCATCGGCCACAACACCGATCACTACGGCTTCTCGCAGAACCTGCGCGAGAACCTGGGCGGCCGGGCGCCGGGCCACGTCGTGCAGCTCGGGGCCGGCGGCGCGGGCGCCGCGGTGGCCGACGCCATCCTGCGGCTGGGCGCGCGCAGCCTGACCCTGTTCGACCAGACGGCGGGCCGCGCCGAGTACCTCGCCCAGGCCCTGCGGACGCGCTTTCCCGGCATCCCGGTGGACGTCGGCGGCGATCCGGCCCAGGCCCTGCGCCGCGCCGACGGCCTGATCAACGCCACGCCGGTGGGCATGCGCAAGCACCCCGGCACGCCGATCCCGGGGTCGCTGCTGGAGCCGCGCCACTGGTTCGCCGAGATCATCTATTTCCCGCTGGAGACCGAGCTGCTGCGCATCGCGCGCGCAAAGGGCTGCCACACGATCAACGGCCTGGGCATGGTCGTGCACCAGGCGGCCCGGGCCTTCGAGCTCTATACCAACGGCATCGCCGCCGATGCGCGCCGCATGGCCGCGCACGTGGCGGAAATCCTGGCGCGCCGCGCCGCGGCCGCGGCCGACCGCCCCACCCATCCCGCCTGACGCGAGGATCCCGCCATGAAAAAAATCATCGATTCCTGCACGCGCGGCCTGTCCTTCCTGATCGTGGCCATGCTGGCGGCGATGGTCGTGCTGGTGTTCGGCAACGTCGTCCTGCGCTACGGCTTCAATTCGGGCATCCTGATCTCGGAAGAGATGTCCCGCTGGCTGTTCATCTGGATCACGTTCCTGGGCAGCATCATCGCCATGCGCGAGAACACCCACCTGGGCTCCAATTTCGTCGTCCGGCGGCTCCCGCCGGCCGGCCGCCGCATCAGCCTGTTCATCGGCCGCCTCGCCATGCTGTACATCTGCTGGCTGGTGTTCTCGGGCGCCCTGTCGCAAACCCTCATCAACGTGTCGGTCGGCGCGCCCATCACGGGCATCTCCATGGGCCTGTTCTATGCCAGCGGCATGGTCTTCAGCGTCGCGGGCGCGCTGGTCCTGGTGGGCGACCTCTACCGCCTGGCCACGGGCTCCATGGCCACCGTGGACCGCTACATCGACGACGCCGGAGAACAAGCATGATCCTGACGACCTTTCTCGTCGCCCTGCTGGGCGCCATGGCCATCGGCGTGCCGATCGCCTTCGCGCTGCTCATCTCGGGCGCCGCCCTGATGTGGCAGCTGGACATGTTCGACGCGCAGATCCTGGCGCAGAACCTGATCAACGGGGCCAACAGCTTCCCCCTGCTGGCGGTGCCGTTCTTCATGCTGGCCGGCGAAATCATGACGGTGGGCGGCCTGTCCCGCCGCATCGTGGACTTCGCCATGGTGCTGGTGGGCCACGTCAAGGGCGGCCTGGGCTACGTCACCATCATCACGGCCTGCCTGATGGCGGCGCTGTCGGGCTCGGCCGTGGCCGACGCGGCCGCCATGACCGCCCTGCTGCTGCCCATGATGACGGCCGCCGGCCATGACCGCAAGCGCTCGGCCGGCCTGATCGCGTCGGCGGGCATCATCGCGCCCGTCATCCCGCCCAGCATCGGCATGATCATCTTCGGCGTCGCGGCCAACGTGTCGATCTCCAAGCTCTTCCTGGCCGGCATCCTGCCGGGCCTGATGATGGGCGCCGCGCTGTGGGTGACCTGGGCCTGGCTGGTGCGCCGCGAGCCGATCACGCCCCAGCCGCGCAAGAGCCCCCGGGACGTCCTGCACGCGGCGCGCGAGGGCATCTGGGCGCTGGGCATGCCGGTGATCATCATCGTGGGCCTGCGCTTCGGCGTGTTCACGCCCACCGAGGCCGCCGTGGTGGCCGCCGTCTACTCCTGGTTCGTCTCGACGTTCATCTACCGCGAGATGAACCTGCGCAGCCTCTACCAGGTGTTCCTCAGCTCGGCCAAGGTCTCCGCGGTCATCATGCTGCTGGTGGCGGCCGCCATGGTCAGCGCCTGGCTCATCACCGTGGCCGGCCTGCCCGACCGGATGGTGGACCTGCTCGAACCGCTGATCGGCGAGCCGCTGCTGCTGATGCTCGCCGCCATGGCCCTGGTGGTGCTGGTCGGCACCGCCATGGACATGACGCCCACCATCCTGATCCTCACCCCGGTCCTGATGCCCGCCGTCAAGGCGGCGGGCATCGATCCGGTGTATTTCGGCGTGCTGTTCATCATCAACAATGCCATCGGCCTGATCACGCCGCCGGTCGGCACCGTGCTGAACACGGTCGCCGGCGTCGGGCGGCTGAGCATGGACGATGTCACGCGCGGCGCCCTTCCCTTCCTGCTCGCGCAGCTCGCCGTGCTTTTCCTGCTGGTGCTGTTCCCCGATCTGGTGCTCGTTCCCGCGCGCTGGCTCTATTAATAGTTCGACAAGTGCTCGACAATCCAAGGAGACAACCATGAAACCCATGAAACGCCTCGTCCTTTCCTCCCTCATGGCCCTGGGCTTCGGCCTGGCATCCCTGGGGGTCGGCCACGCGGCCGACATCCGCGAACACAGCATCAAGTTCGCCTCGCAGAACAACAAGGGCCATCCCCAGGTCATGGGCATGCAGAAATTCGCCGACCTGGTGGCCCAGAAGTCCGGCAACAAGATCCGCGTCCGCCTGTTCCCCGGCGGCGTGCTGGGCGGCGACCTGGAAACGGTCTCCGCCCTGCAGGGCGGGACCATCGAGATGACCGTGCTGAACTCCGGCATCCTTCAGGCGCAGATCAAGGACTTCGCGGCCTTCGACTTCCCCTTCCTGTTCAACAACGACAAGGAAGTGGACGCGCTGGTGGACGGCCCCTTCGGCCAGACGCTGCACAAGAAGCTGCAGGACAAGGGCCTGATCGGCCTGGCCTATTTCGACCTGGGCTTTCGCAACATCACCAACGGCAAGCATCCGATCAACAAGCCCGAGGACATCAGCGGCCTGAAGCTGCGGGTGATCCAGTCGCCGATCTACGTGGACGTGTTCAAGGCGCTGGGGGCCAACCCCACGCCCCTGGCCTGGCCCGAGGTCTACAACGCGCTGGAACAGGGCGCCGTCGACGGCCAGGAAAATCCGTTCACGGTGATCCTGAACGCCAAGCTCGACGAGGTGCAGAAGTACCTGGCAGTCACGCGCCACATCTACAATCCGCAGTCCGTCATCATCAGCAAGAAGTTCTGGGATTCGCTCAATCCGGACGAGCAGAAGCTGATCCAGGACGCCGCCACCGAAGCGGCCGCCTACCAGCGCCAGGTGTCCCGCGACGCCGCCCACACGGCGCTGGAAACCCTGAAGAAGCACGGCATGCAGGTCACGGAACTCTCGCCCGCGGACCTGGACAAGATGCGCGCGATGGTCAAACCGGTGGTCGAAAAATATACTCGGGAAGTCGGCGAAGACACCGTCAAGTCGATGTACGCGGAAATCGACAAGATCCGCAAGCCCTGATCCCGTCCGGCGCGGGCCGCCCGCGGCCCGCGCAGGCCCTCCGATCCAGGCCAACCCAGACCGATTCAAGACCACTCAAGACAGGAAGCGTCGTATGAAGATCCTCATGCTGCATGGCATCAACCACAATATGTTCGGCAAGCGCGACCCCAAGCAATACGGGACGATCACGCTGGAACAGATCGACGCGCAGCTGGCCGATCTGGCCAAGGAACTGGGCGTCACGATCGAGAGCTACCAGACCAACTGCGAAGGCGCGATGTGCGAGCGCATCCACCAGGCCTACCAGGACGGCGTGGACGCCGTGCTGATCAACGCCGGCGCCTGGACGCACTACAGCTACGGCCTGCGCGACGCGCTGGCGATCCTGACGGTGCCCATCGTCGAGCTGCACATGTCCAACATCCATGCTCGCGAGGAATTCCGCCACAAGTCCGTCTTCGCGGAAATCGCCCTGGGCCAGATCTGCGGCTTCGGCGTGGACAGCTACCTGCTGGCCCTGCGCGCGGCCGTGTCGGCGGCCAAGGCGAAGCAGGCCTGAACCCGGACCGCGTCCCGGCCGCAAGCCGGGCACGCCAAAAGGGGCGCCTCGCGGCGCCCCTCGTCTTTTCCGGCCCGGCGCAGGGCGCGGCGCTTCAGGTCTCCAGCCCGGCGACGGCGGCTTCCTGGTACAACACCCCGTCGCGCACCATGGCTTCGATGTCGGCGGCGCAGAAACCCAGTTCGGCGGCGATCCGCCGGTTGTGCTGGCCCATGAGCGGCGCCGGCTCGCGCAGGGTCGTGTCGCAGCCCGAGAAGCGGAACGGCGTATTGAGCAGGTCCACGTCGCCCAGCACCGGATGGTGCTGGCGCACCACCATGCCGCGCGCCCGGATCTGGGGGTCGGCCAGCACCTCGCCGATGTCCTGCACCTTGGCGCAGGGCACGTCCACGGCATCCAGCGCCGCCAGGCATTGCGCCACCGTGCGCGCGCCGGTCCAGGCGCGCACGACGGGCAGGATCTCCTGCCGGTGGGCGTTGCGCCCCTGCGGCGAGTGGAACCGGACATCGGCCGCGAAGGCTTCGCCGCCCACCAGCGGCGCCAGACGCTTCCAGGATGCATCGACCTGCGCGGCGATGACCAGGCAGCCGTCCCGCGCCGCGAACACGCCGTAGAGGGTCGAGTCGGGCAGGTCGTGGCCGCTCTGCTCGGGCTTCACCCGGCCCTGGGACAGGGTGTAGCACTGGCCCGCGTACTCGTGCATGGAGACCAGGCAGTCGTACAGCGACAGGTCGATGTGCTGGCCGCGGCCCGACTTGATGCGCCCCAGCAGCGCGGCGTTGACGGCGGCCACGCCGTGGATGCCGGTGACCATGTCGCCCAGCGCGATGCGCAGCAGCGGCGGCGCTTCCCCCGGCGAGCCGATCATGGCCATGATGCCGCTCCTGGCCTCGGCGATCAGGCCGAAGCCGGCGCGGTGGGACTCGGGTCCGGTGTGGCCGTAGGCCGAGACCGAGCAGTAGACCAGGCCCGGATTCAGCGCCGAGAGCGCCTCGTAGCCCAGGCCGAGCCGGGCCAGGGCGCCGGGGCGGTAGTTCTCGACGAAGACGTCGGCCGTGGCCACGAGCTTTTCCATCAGCTCGCGCCCGCGCGCGTCCTTCAGGTTCACGCACAGCCCCTTCTTGCCCATGTTCTGCTGCAGGAAGTAGCCGCTCTGGCCCTGGATGAAGAAGGGGTGCTGGCGCCCGGCGTCGCCCTCGGTGGGACGCTCGACCTTGATCACCTCGGCGCCCAGGGCAGCCAGGCAGCGGGACAGATAGGGGCCGGCGAGGAAATGGCTGTAGTCGATGACCCGGATGCCCTCCAGCGGGCGTGCCTGCGCCGCCGTCATGGCGCGTCTCCCGCCGCGGCAGGCGCGAAGCCCGGCCTGCAGGGAATCATGAGCCGGTGCTCGCCGCGCTGCACGACCTCGCCATGCTGGTTGCGCATTTCCGCGGGCAGCACCAGGATGCCCCAGCCGGCGCGGCTGCGCGACAGGCGGGCGCTGGCGACGTGAAAGCGCACCTGCACCGTGTCGTTGATCTTGATCGGACCGGTGAAGTCCCAGGTCCAGCCCAGCGACATCCCGGGCACGAAGCGCAGGTCGGACCGGCTCTTGAGGCCGTCGGCCAGGGACAGGCCGAGCAGCCCGTGGGCCACGCGCGTGCCGAAGGGCGTGGTGCGCGCATAGGCCTCGTCGGTGTGGACCGGCGTGTGGTCGCCCGTCAGGTCGGCGAACGTGTCGATGTCCGCCGCGGTCACGGTGCGCGAAGGCGAAACGCCCCGGGCGCCGACCTCGACTTCGTCGAAATACAGTTCCTTCACCGCGGGATTCATTGCAGGATTCATTGCGGGATTCATTGCAGGGGTCCTTGTCAGCAATCGAATAGTTCGAGCGCGACGCCGTCGGGCGTGCGCAGCCAGTTCGGCCCCTGCGGCAGGACGGTCACGGGCCAGCCCGCGGCGCGCGCGAGCGCCGCCTCCAAGCCCCGCACGCGCAGGGCGACGTGGGCGATGCGGGATTGCGCCCGCCCGGCGTCGCCGGCCGCAGCGGGCGCGGCGATGAGCTGGACGCCGCCTTCGAGCCAGACCTGGCGGGGCGCCTCGGGCGGACCGTCGATCTCGCGCACCGGCATGCCCAGGACCTCCTCGAAGAAGCGGACGTGCCAGCCGATGTCTTCCACCCGCACGGCGGCGTGGTCGATGCCGGGCGGGCGCGCCAGCGCGGTCCGCCCCGCCATGGCCTCGATTCCCTTGACGCAGGCGGCCAGGGTGGCGTTGACCGGCGCGGCGATGCCCAGCCGCAGGCCGCGTTCGACCACGGCGCCGTTGATGTAGTCGATCTCGGTGGCGCTGCCCCTGTCCAGGCTCTGCAGCATCGAGGTGCGGAAGTCGGCCGGCAGGCCCGCGCCCGCCCTGCGCCAGGCTTCGAGCGGATCGGCGATGGACAGGCGCACGCCGGCGGCATGGGCGATCTCCATCGCCTCGCGCACCGCCGCCACGCCGACGGCTTCGAGCGGCGCGCACTGGAACAGCGGGCCGTAGGGCATGCGCGTGATGGCCGTGAGGGCGCCCGTCGCCACGTTGATCAGCAGCTTGTCCCAGATCGTGCCCAGGATGTTGTCGCTGAGCCGGACCGGCAGGCCGGCGCGCTCGAATTCCCGCGCGATGGCGAGCGCCCGGCCGGTGCGCGCGCCGTCGAGCTCGCCGAGGAGGGTTTCCTTGCCGCGCACGCCCGCAAGCACGTGGCCGGGCCCGAGCAGCGTCCCGCCCACGTAGGTCTTGCCCGCCAGCACGCGTTCGCGGCCGATGGATTCCGCCAGGATGTCCTCGTGGCCCAGGCCGTTCTGCAGGGACAGCGCCAGCGTGCCGGGACCGAACAGGGGACCGGCCTGCGCCAGGGCCTCGCGGGTCTGGAACGACTTCACCAGCACGACGACCAGGTCCACCGGCCCGACCGCGGCCGCCTCGGTCTCCGCCCGCAGGCGCACGCGGCGCTCGTCGTCCTGGTCGCGCAGGCGCAGCCCGCCGGCGCGGATGGCCTCGACGTGCGCGGCATTGCGGCTGAGCAGGACGACCTCCGAGCCTCCCTCGGCCAGGCTCGCGCCCAGGGCGCTTCCCAGCGCGCCCGCCCCCAATATGCAGATTTTCACTATCCTTCGCTCCTTGCGCGCCTGCGCGCCGTCCGGCGCATGTCCGAGTCATGGCCGCATCGTGTCCGATGCGCATCCGCCGGCTCCTCTCCGGCGGCCCATGCCGGATTCATGTCCGCCGCGTCTCCGGTCCATTCTAGGGAGGCGGGCATTTAAATTAAATGCAATAATCAAAATTCAATTCATTGTGTTTTTAAATACGGCATGGCGGATCCCCTGCTCGACGCGCTGCCCGAGACCAAGCTGCTGCGCCTGTTCGACGTGCTCTACACGGAGGGCAGCGTCACGGGCGCAGCGCGCACGCTGGGGCTGAGCCAGCCCACCGTCAGCATCTGGCTGGCGCGGCTGCGCGAGCAGCTAGGCGATCCGCTGTTCGTCCGCACGTCCGAGGGGATGAGCCCGACGCCGCGCGCGCGGGACCTGATCGATACCGTGCGCGCCACCCTGGAGGCCCTACGCGCCATCGGCGGCGCGGCGCCGGCCTTCGACCCGATGCGCTCCGAACGGCGCTTCTGCATCGCCATGACCGACGCCAGCCACGTCAACCTGCTTCCCCGGCTGCTGGGCCACCTGCGGCAGGCCGCCAGCGCCTGCAGCCTGCGCGCCGCGCCGATCGACGATTCCCTGGTCGAGCGCCTGCAGTCGGGCACGGCCGACCTGGCCCTGGGGCTGATCCCGGAACTGGGCGCCGGCGTCTACCAGCAGACGCTGTTCACGCAGGACTGGGTCTGCCTCGCGCGCGCGGACCATCCCCGCATCGGCGGGACGCTGGACCTGCCGGCCTACCGCCGCGAGGGCCACATCGAGATCGCCGCGGGGACCGGCCATCACCTGCTCGAACACGCGCTGCGGCGCGCCGGGATCGAGCGCCGCGTCGTGCTGGAGCTGCCGGGATTCCTCGGCCTGTCAGCCGTGCTCGAAGCCGGCGACCTGCTCGTGACCGTCCCGCGCCAGACGGGCGAGACGCTGGCCGGCCGCGGGACGCTGCGGCTGCACGCCTGCCCTTTTCCCATCGCCCCCTTCAGCGTGAAGCAGCACTGGCACGCCCGATTCCACCACGACCCCGGCAACCGCTGGCTGCGCCAGGCCTGCATGGCCCTGTTCGGCCCGGACCGGTCCTCTCCACGCCCCTCCACGCCCCTCCACGCCCGCTTGAAACCATGACCCCGACCCCACGATCCCGCGGCCGCGGCAACGATCCCGCCGCCACCCGGCAGAACATCCTCGAAGTGGCCATCCGGGAATTCGCCAAGAAAGGCCTGGCCGGCGCGCGCATCGACGAGATCGCCGCCCAGACTTCGACCAGCAAGCGGATGATCTACTACTACTTCAGGAGCAAGCAGGGGCTGTACCTCGCCGTCCTGGAGAAGTCCTACCGCGACATCCGCCACATCGAGGAAACGCTGCACCTGGAAAGTCTGCCGCCGATCGAGGCCGTGCGCACCCTGGTCGGATTCACGTTCGACTATCAGGCCGCCAATCCCAATTTCGTGCGGCTCGTGATGAACGAGAACATGCAGAACGGCCGCTACCTCGCGCAGTCCGCGTCGATCAAGGACCTGAACATCCCGGCGATCGACGGCATCCGCGAGATCTACGCGCGCGGCTGCGCCCAGGGCCTGTTCCGGCCGGGCCTGGACCCCATCGACCTGCATGCCTCGATCAGCGCGCTGTGCTTCTTCAACGTCTCGAACCAGCACACGTTCTCGCTGATCTTCAAGCGCGACATCATGGCCCCCGAAGCCTACGCGCAGCGGCGGCAGAACGTGATCGACATGATCCTGCGCTACATGCTGGCCTGAGTGGGGAGCCCGGCGCCGAGGAACAGGCGCTCGATGTGGGGATCGAGCAGCAGCTCAGCCGCGGGCTTGTGCAGCACGCAGGTGCCCGAGGCGAGCGCGATGGCGTCGTCCGAGATCTTCAGCGCGCTGTTGACGTTCTGCTCGACCATCAGCACCGTCATCCCCTGCGACACGAGCTGGCGCAGCAGCTCGAACACGCCCGCCACGATCTGCGGCGACAGGCCGATCGACGGCTCGTCGATCAGCAGCACGCGGGGGCGCAGCAACAAAGCGCGGCCGATCTCGAGCTGTTTCTGTTCGCCGCCCGACAGCGTCGAGGCCTGCGAATGCAGCCGCTCCTTGAGCCGGGGAAAACGGTCCAGCACCTCGGGAATCCGCTCGTGCGTGGTCTTCATGCCCAGCGTGATGCCGCCCAGTTCCAGGTTCTGATAAACCGTGAGCTGCCCGAACAGATTACGCCCCTGGGGCACAAAGGCGATGCCACGCGCCAGCAGTTCGCGCGCGCTGGAATGGGTGATGTCCTCGCCGTGCAGCAGGATCTTGCCCTGGCGGACCTTGAGCAACCCGAACAAGGTCTTGAGCACGGTGGACTTGCCCGCCCCGTTGGGGCCCAGCAGCAGGGTGATGGCGCTGCTGCGAGCCTGGAAGGACAGCTCGTTGAGGATCATGAAATCCTTGTAGCCGGCCACGACACCCTGAAATTCAATCGCGGTTTCAGACATCGCCTCAGCTCCCCAGGTAGGCGTCGAGCACCTGTTTGTTCGCCCGCACTTCGGCGGGCGAGCCCACCATCATCACCTCGCCTTCGACCATCACCAGGATGCGATGGCAGAGATCCATGACGAAGTCCATATTGTGTTCGATCACGACGAACGAGCCCTGGCGCCGCTGGTTGAGTTCCTTGAGCATGCGTGCAATCCCGCTCACCAGCCGCGGATTGACCCCGGCGCAAGGCTCGTCGAGCAGCACCAGCGCGGGCTCGCTCATGAAGGCCATGGCAATGTCCACGAGCTTCTGCTGGCCGTAGGACAGCGCGCCGGCCGGCTTGTGCTTGACGTGGGCGATGTTGAACAAGTCGATCAGTTCATCGGCACGGCCGCCCAGCCCCGAATCGGAGGGCGCGAACAGGCGCTGCATCATGGTGCCGCGATGCTCTTGCGCAGCCACAATCAGGTTGTCGCGCACGGTCATGTTGCCGAAGACCTGCAGGGTCTGGAACGTGCGCCCCACGCCCTGCATGCTGAGCTGCTGCGGATTGAGATGCGTGATCTCCTTGCCGTCGAGGAAGATCTGGCCCTCGTCAGGCGTGATCTGCCCGAGCATGCTGTTGAACATGGTGGTCTTGCCCGAGCCGTTGGGCCCGATGACGCCGAAGATCTCACCCGGCATGACCTCGAAGGACACGCCGCGCACCGCCTGGATGGCACCGTAGGATTTCTTGAGCCCCTTGACGCTCAGTATCGGATTCATGCGCCTCTCCTTGCCTGCGCGGCCGCCGACAGGCGCGCCGCCTCATGCGCCTTGGCTTCGCGGCGTGCGGCCAGGGCCTGGCGCAGCGACAGCAGCCCGCCCGGCAGCCAGATCATCAACAACACGACCACGCCGCCGAACAGCAGCAGGTACCAGCCCTCGGTGAAGCGCAGCCACTCGGGCGCGAAGACGCCGATGAACGAACCCAGCACCGGTCCGAGCAGATAGCCCGGGCCGCCGAGGATCACCATCAGGAACATCAGGATGGAGATCTGCACGTTGAAGGGCTCCGGATCAATGAACTGCACCAGCGAGGCGAACAGTGAACCGGCCACGCCTGCATACACTCCGCCGATGGCGAAGGCCAGCAGCGTGTAGCGCTGGATGTTCACGCCCAGGCTCTCGGCGCGGATCGGATTGTCGCGCAACGCCATGAAGGCCTTGCCCCAGGGCGAATGGATCAGCCACCACAACAGCAGGAAGGCGATCAGGGCGAAGACCAGCACGAAGTAGTAGTACGGGATCGCCCCCTTGAAGACATAGCCGAACAGGCTGGGACGCGCGATGCCCGAGATCCCGAACGTGCCGCCCGTCAGCCATTCCTCGTTGCGCAGGACCAGCACGAAGATTTCGTTCAGGCCCAGCGTGGCGAAAGCCAGGTAATGCATCTGCACGCGCAGGGCCGGAAAGCCCACCAGCAGGCCGAGCACGAAGCACAGCACCATGCCCACCAGCATGGCCGCCCAGAAATTGACGCCCGCCTGCATCAGGATGGCCGAGGAATAGGCGCCGATTCCGAAGAAGGCGGCATGGCCCAGCGCCTTGAGGCCCGCATAACCGACGATCAGGTTCAAGCCCAGATTGGCGATGACGTAGACCAGCCAGTACGTCAGCAGATACACGCCGTAGGTCTTGAAGAAGTGCGGCGCGATGATCAGTGCCGCGAGGCTCAGCACGCCCAGGAACAGATTGATTTTCTTCATGGCCGTCCCCTCAGACCTTGCGCTCGGCGGGCGCGCCCAGCAAGCCGTTGGGTTTGAACAGGATCACAAGCAGGAACAGCGCCAGCGCGACGCCGTCCTTGTAGGCTGGCGAGATGTAGGCGCCGGCGAGGTTTTCGCTCACACCGATGATGATGCCGCCCAGCAGCGCGCCACGCGAGTTGTTGAACCCGCCGATGATAGCCGCCAGGAAGGCCTTCAGCCCCAGGGTGATGCCCATGTCGAACTTGGCCAGGTACAGCGGCGTGACCAGCAGTGCGGCCAAGCTGGCCAGCATGGCGTTGATGGCGAAGGTGTAGAAGATCATGCGGTTGACCTTGATCCCCAGCACCTCGGCCGATTCGGTGTTCTGCGCCACCGCCTGCATGGCGCGGCCAGTGACCGTGCGCTGCAGGAAAGCCTGCAGGCCCAGGACGACGATCAGGGTGACGGCCAGGGTGCCCAGATCGTTGGCCGACACGCTCACGCCCGCGAAACGGAAGACCTCGTAACCGAAGATGTTCTTGAAAGGCAGCGCCTGCGCGCCGAAGGCGATCTGCACGCCGCTGCGCATGATCAGCGCCAGTCCGATCGTGGCCACCACCAGGGGCATCACGCCGAACTTGCGCATCGGATCGACGATGGCGCGCTTGAAACCGAATCCCAGCACGGCGGTGGCGACCACCAGCGTGAGCAGAAAGCTCACCAGCAGGGGCAGGCCCAGCGACTGGAAGGCCAGCATCGAGAATGCCGGCAGCATGACGAACTCGCCCGTGGCAAAGTTGATCGTCCCGGATGCTTGCCACAGCAAGGTGAATCCTAGGGCGGCCAGGGCGTAGATCGCCCCGGTGGCCATCCCGGAAATAATGAGTTGAATGAAGTCTGTCATCTTGGCTGTCGCCGATTCGAGTGGATGGGTCGTCAGGTGCGAAACCCCGGCCGCTCCTCTGCTGGCTGCTGCTCAGAAGGTGCGCGGCCAGCAGGAGAGTCACGTCGTTTTACTTTTTGGAGAGAGGCGGCAGAATCTCTCTGACCTTCTGGCGGCCGTTATCCACATGCACCAGGAAACTCTCGCGGTCCAGGTCACCCTTGTCATCGATGGTGACATCCATCAGGACGCCGGGATGCTCCCCGACGGAAATATGAAGGCCGTGCAAGGCCTGGGCGACGGCCTCACGATCAAACTTGCCGACCTTTTCGATGGCGGCCTTGAGCATGTAAACACCGGTATAGCCCTTGATGCCGTTATGATCCGACACATAGCCGTAGGCCTTCTGGAAGTCCTCGTTGAACTTTTTCATGCCGCGCAGCGGCGCATCCACCGTTAGGCCCACGTGGGCGATGGCGCCCTCGGCGGCAGGGCCGGCGAGTTCGACGACCTTTTGGCCCGTCAGCGTGGTTTCGCCGATGATCGGCTTGTCCCAGCCCTGTTTTTTCAGCTCGCGCAGCAGGCGTGCGGATTCCTCCTCATGCAGGTAGGCGAAGATCGCGTCGGCCTTGCTCTGCTTGGCCTTGAGTACGGCCGCGCTGAAGTCCACCTGGCTGGAACTGGTCGAAATGTCTTCGACGACCTTCACGTGGGTGCTCTTGAGCGCCTCGATGATGGCGTCGCGTCCGCCCTTGCCGAAATCGTCATTCACGAAGATCACGGCGATGCTGGCGATGTCCTTGCGGCCGTCCAGGTAGCGCGCAATCTTGGGCATGGCGTCAGCCTGAGTCAGGCTGGTGCGGAAGACGTAGGGATTTCCTCTCTGCGTGATGGACGCTGCCTCGCCGCCGATGAAGTTGGGCACTTTGGCTTCTTCAGTCACAACCATGCTGACCATGATCGAGCCCGAGAACACCGGACCGAACACGGCAAAGGCGTCATCATCGATCGCTTTCTGGGCCAAGCCTTTGGCGATGCCCGGATTGGTCTGCGTATCGGCCGAGGTCGTCTCGATCTGACGGCCCAGAATGCCGCCGGCGTCGTTGATTTCCTTGACGGCCAGATCCACACCGTTCTTGAAGTTGGTGCCGGATGTGGCTCCCGGCCCAGTGAGTTCGGTGATCTCGGCGATCTTGACAGTATCGGCTGCCGGCGCCGGCGCGGACAGGCCGGCCAGTACCAGGGCGAGGGAGCCCGCGAGCGCGTACTTCCGGAACGGGGTGAAGGCTTTCATGCTTGTCTCCTGAGATGACGCGATAGTGCGTCGAACAGTTGGTGTCAATCTATGCTGACGTGGGAAATCTTTGCGTTCGGCGAGTAGATGTCAAGAATATTCCAATGGCCGGACGTGGGCACCGGATTGTTGCGCATCAGCACGTCGATGACGCACGGCTTGCCGCTGGCGATGGCGCGCGCCAGCGCGTCCTTGAATTCCGCGGTGTCCTGGATGCGGATGCCTTCGGCGCCGTAGGCGCGGGCCACGGCGGCGTAGTCCGGCGTGTAGGGCTGGCCGTCCTTGGCGAAGACCGTGCCGGTGGTCGTGCCGTAGTGCGCCTTCTGCAGGCCCGCGATGGTGCCGAAGGCGCAGTTGTTCATCACGACCCACACGACGGGGATGTCCTCCTCGACCGCGGTCGCCAGCAGCGCGGGATTCTGGCCAAAGCCGCCATCGCCCACCAGCGACACCACCACGCGGTCCGGGCAGGCCAGCTTGGCGCCCAGGGCGCCGGGCGCGCCGAAGCCCATCGTGGCATAGCCGCCGGGGGTGAGGATGCTGCCCGGCACGTAGACGGGGAACTGCTGGCCCACGCCGTTCTTGTTCCAGCCCACGTCGGTGGTGATGATGGCGTCGCGCGGCAGGACCTCGCGCACTTCCGACAGAATGCGTTCGGGCTGCATGGGGTAGCGGTCCTCGCGGATGAGCGCCGCGTTGCCGGCGGCGAATTCCTCGCGGTAGCGGGCGATGCGCGCGCGCATGGCCTCGTTGCGGCGGCCCGCGGGCAGCATCTCGCGCGCGACCCGGTTGAGCGCGACCAGCGCCTGGCGCAGGTCGGCGACCGCGCCGATCTCGACCGGATAGTTGCGGCCGATCTCGCTCGGGTCGATGTCGATGTGGATCAGGCGCGCGGGCGGGAAGCTGAAGGTGTAGCGGTCGTCCCAGGAGCTGCAGTCGGCTTCGGCGAAGCGCGTGCCCAGGCCGATCACCAGGTCCGCGGTGCGGCACGCGTCGTTGACGAACTGCGTGCCCCAGAAGCCCGTCATGCCCAGGGTCAGGTCGTGGTCGTCGCGCAGCGCGCCCTTGCCCATGAGGGAATGGGCGACCGGGATGCCCAGGTGATCGACCAGCTGTTCGAGTTCCTGCGCGGCATCGGCCAGCAGGATGCCGCCGCCCGCGTAGATCACGGGACGCTCGGCGTCGATCAGGGCCTGGACGATGCGCCGCGCCACGGCCTCGTCCAGCGACGGCTTTTCGAGCTGGCGGGTGTGCGGGCGCAGGCGCTCGAACAGCGCGGTGTCGATTTCCTTGGAGAAGATGTCCATCGGCACGGACACCAGCACCGGGCCCGGGCGGCCGCTTTCGGCCAGCTGGAAGGCCTTCTCGACGATTTCGGGGAACAGGTCGGGACGCTCGACGCGCCAGGCGCGCTTCACGAAGGGACGGTAGACCTCCCATTGCGCGGCGTCGGCGTGCAGGTTGATTTCCTGGTGCGGATGCTTGCCGTAGTAGTGGCTGGGGACGTCGCCCGCGATCACGACCATGGGGATGGAGTCCAGGGCCGCGTTCGCCACGCCGGTGGCGGCGTTCGTCAGGCCCGGCCCGAGGTGGCTGAGGACCACGGCGGCCTTTTTCTTCATCCGCGCGTAGCCGTCGGCGGCGTGCGCGGCGATCTGCTCGTGGCGCGTGTTGACGAAGCGGATGGAGCTCTTGCCCAGCTCCGTCAGGACCGCGATGTTGGTGTGGCCGCACAGGCCGAAGACGTGCTCGACGCCGCGCTCTTCGAGGTAGCGGACCAGTTGCCGGGAAATGAGTTCTTGCATGGTGTCTGTCTCCTGAGACCGTTCATTCGGGAAGTTCGGCGTGCCGCGGCCCGGTGTAGGCGTACGGGATGGAAGGCGGCATGGGGCCTTTGATCCGGCGGCCTTCGCGCATCTGCTCCCAGGCATGGGCGAGGATGCCGACCGAGCGCGAGAGGATGAAGATCCCCCGTCCCAGTTCCGGCGCGAAGCCGAGTTCGGAATAGATCACCGCGGTCGCGCCGTCGATGTTCATGGGGATGTGGCGGCCCTTTTCCTGCTCCAGGACGGCTTCGACCTGGCGCCCGATGCGGGCGAATTCGCCCGAGACGACGCCCTGGGCGACCGCCTCGTCCACCAGGGCCAGCAGCCGCTTGGCGCGCGGATCGCGCGGATGGAAGCGATGGCCGAAGCCGGGCACGATCTTGCCGTGCGCGGCCCGATACGCGTCCAGCGCGGCCTTCACGGGCTGCGGTTCGCCGCGCCCGGCGCGCGCCACGCAGTCCTGGTAGATTTCCATGCATTGCTGGCCGGCGCCGCCGTGGATGTCGCCCAGCACGTTGACCGCCGATCCCATGGCGCCGTTCAGGTCCACGCCGCAGCTGATCGCCATGCGGGAAATGGCGATGGAAGGCGCATGCGGGCCGTGGTCCACGGAGGAGACCAGCGCGGCTTCGAGCAGCGCCGCCTGGGCCTTGCCGGGCAGTTCGCCGCGCAGCATGAGCCAGATCATTTCCGGGAAGCCGATCCGGCCGATCAGGTCCTGGATCGCATAGCCGCGGATGCGGATCTCGCCGGGGTGGATGTCGATGATGTCGGTGGACCACCACCGGCTGGCCTGGTCCACGCGATCGTCGTGCTGTGCCGTCATGTTTCGTCCTCTTTCTATACCACGTGTTCCTCGCGCAGCCGCGCGATCTCGTCCCGGCCGTAGCCCAGTTCCGCCAGGATCGGGTCAGTATCCTGGCCGAGGGCCGGCGGCGGCGCCTCGACGTCGGGGCTGCCGCCGGCCATCTTGAATCCGGTCCGCACCAGCTCGATCGGCCGGCCCACGCCGGGCGCGTCGTCGAACCGCCGCAGCAGCGCGCGCTCGGCGATCTGGGGATGGGCCAGTGCATCCGGCACGCTCAGGACGCGCCCCGAGGGCACGCCGATGCCCGACAGGATGCCCTCCCATTCGCGGGCGGATTTCGTGCACAGGGCCCGCTCGATCTCGGCCGTGAGCGCGGCGCGGTTCTTCTTGCGGCTCTCGCGTCCGGCGAAGCGCGCATCGGTCTTGAGCTCGGGGCGGCCGATCACGTCCATCAGCGCCTCGAACTGCTCCTGCTTGTTGGCGGCGATGTTCAGCGGGCCGTCGCCCGTCCTGAAGGTGCCGGAAGGCACGGCGGTGAAGTTCTCGTTGCCCATGGGGCGGGGCTCCACGCCGGCGATCAGGTAGTTAGAGACCACCCAGCCCATCGTGACGATGACGGAATCCAGCATGGACACGTCGATGAAATCGCCCTCGCCGGTGCGCTGCTGGCGCACCAGGGCGCTGGCCACGGCGAAGGCGGCGGTGATCCCGCCGATGGTGTCGGCCATGGGATAGCCCACGCGCAGCGGCGCCGATTCTTCCGAGCCGGTGATGCTCATCACGCCCGACAGCCCCTGGACGATCTGATCGTAGGCGGGCGCGTGGCGCATGGGGCCGTCCTGGCCGAAGCCGGAGATCGCGCAATAGACCAGCCGCGGATTGACCGCCTTGAGCGCCTCGTACCCCACGCCCAGGCGATCCATCACGCCGGGGCGGAAGTTTTCGATCAGGGCGTCCGCGGAGGCCACCAGGCGGCGCAGGACCTCGCGCCCGCCGGCGGATTTCAGGTTCAGGGTGATGGAGCGCTTGCCGCCGTTCTGCGCGAGGAAGGACGCCCCCATGCCGCGGCCGTTCAGCTCCGGGTCGGCGCCCAGCTGCCGGGCGAGATCCCCGGAGCCCGGCACTTCAACCTTGATCACTTCGGCGCCGAGCAGCGCGAACTGATAGGCGCAGAACGGCCCTGCCAGGACATTCGTCAGATCCAGTACGCGGATACCCGCGAGGGCCTTTGCCATTCTGTTCCTCGTCTCATGCTGATAATGGAATCGCCATGCCTAACTTTAGAACAGAATTCTGCTTGTCGCAACTGATTTATAGAATCGGCTTTTGCCTGGAGGAGTGCGCGACGGCATGCCAGCGCGCCGTTCCCTGCAGCCGGCCGGCGGCGCCCGGCGCGGCTGCTCGGGTGCCCGGCTGCGCTGGTGCTCGGGCGCGCGATGCCCGGGTGCGTGGCTGCGGGGCGCACGCGGGCAGCCCCCGGCAGCCCGCGGGAGCGGAGAGGCGGAACGGAGAAGGAGGATGCGCCGCGGGATTGCCGCCGCGGCCGGGGCGCGCCTAGCGCACCAGGGCCATGACCGGCTCCACGTCGGGCCAGCAGCCGAACCAGAGGCGGTAGGATTCGGCCGCCTGCCCCACCAGCATGCCCAGGCCGTCCGAGACCCGGGCCGCGCCCAGCCGCCGGGCATCGCGCAGGAAGGCTGTTTCGCCGCGGCCATACACCAGGTCGTAGGCCAGGGCGCCGGGCGCGAAGGTGCCACGCCCCAGGGGCAGGCGGCCGTCGTCGAAGCTGGCCGAGGTGGCGTTGATCACGACGTCGAAGGCGCCATCCGCCGCCGCGTCCAGCGGACCGGCCGCGGTGACGCCGGCGGCGCCGCAGGCCTCCAGCAGCTCGTGGGCCTTGCGTTCGGTGCGGTTGACCAGCAGCAGATGGGCCGGACCGGTCTCGAGCAGCGGCTGCAGGATGCCGCGCGCCGCGCCGCCTGCGCCGATGACGAGGATGCGCCGGTCCCGCAGCGCGATCCCCAGGCGGTCGCGGATGTCGCTGACCAGGCCGACGCCGTCGGTGTTGTCGCCATGGACGCCCTCGGGGCCGAACTTGAGCGTGTTGATGGCGCGCGCGGCGCGCGCCCGCTCGGACAGGGTGTCGGCGAACTCCAGCGCAGCGAGCTTGAACGGCGCCGTGACGTTCATCCCCTTGCCGCCCTCGGCGATGAACCGGCGCACGGTCTCGGCGAAATTCTCGTGCGTGGCGAGCAGCTTCTCGTACTGGAGATCGTGGCCGAACTGGCGCGCGAAAGCCGTGTGCAGGACCGGAGACCTGGATTGGGCTATCGGGTTGCCGATGACGGCATAACGGTCGGGCATCGCGGCCTCCTGGGGGAGCGAAAAGGGACTAAGGATACGGTGCCGGGTTGCCGCTGTAAACCTGGACCGCGTACCGCACGCGAATCGGCGGAACCCGATTCCGTTTTATTGTTGCGTACATCAGAATATAGTTCTATATTAAATGGACTTCGGCTTTCAGGATCCCGCAATGGCTCTCCAGTTCTCCCTTGCCCACCTCACGGTGCTGACCTGTTCGCCCGTGGACATGATCCGCATCGCCCACCGCACCGGCTACGACTACGTCAGCCTGCGGCTGACCGCCGTCACGCCCACGGAGCACGTCTTCGCGCTGCAGGACGACCCGGCCATGATGGCCGAGGTGAAGGCGCTGCTGAAGGACACCGGCGTGCGTGTGCTGGACATCGAACTCGCCCGCATGCCGCCCGAGGTCGAGCCCGAGGCCTATGCCGCCGTCCTCGACGCGGCGGCGGAACTGGGCGCGCAGCACATCCTGGCCCAGCTGCCGGACCCCGACCGCGCCCGGGCGACGGCGCGCTTCGCGCGGCTGTGCGACATGGCCCGGCCGCTGGACCTGTCCATCGGCCTGGAATACCCGAGCTGGACGGAAACCCCGAATCTCCAGGCCGCGGCGGACGTGGTGCGCGCGGCCGGCCGCCCCAACGCGGGCATCGTCGTCGACACGCTGCACTTCGACCGCTCGCGCGACAGCCTGGACGCCCTGCGCGCCCTGCCGCGCGAATGGTTCCGCTTCGCCCAGGTCTGCGACGCGCCGGCCGAAATCCCCGACACCGTCGAAGGACTGATCCACACCGCACGCGACGAGCGCTTCGTCCCGGGCGAAGGCGGCCTCGACATCCGCCAAATCCTGGACGCCCTGCCGGCCGTTCCCTACTCCCTCGAAATTCCCAATAATGAACAAGTGCAGGCCCTGGGCCACGAGGCATGGGCTCGCCGCTGCATCGAAGGCGCGCGCCGTTACCTGGGGAACCTGGCCGCCTAAGTTCTGTGCCCTAAATCGCCCGCGCCCCTCCGCGCCGGCATATGGCATACGAAAAAGGCCTGTATCAGGCCTTTTTCGATTTGAGCGGCGCGTGTCTTTCGGTTTCAAGCCGTGCCGTACAAGACCTCGCCGTGCTTGCCCAGACTGCGGGCGATGACGCTGCGGTGGATTTCCGAGGTGCCGTCGAAAATACGGAAGATCCGCGCATCGCGGTAAAGGCGTTCGACGGGCAGATCAGCACAATAGCCCATGCCCCCATGCACCTGGACCGCACGGTCGGCCACACGCCCCAGCATTTCCGAGGCATAGACCTTAGCCATCGAAATCTTGTCGCGCGGATCCTTGCCGTTGTCGATATCCCTGGCTGCATCCCACACCAGCCAACGAGCGGCATTGATCTCGATGGCGCTATCGGCCAGCATCTGCTGGATCATCTGGAAACCGCCGATGGCTTGGCCGAATTGTTCACGATCACTGGCGTAGGACACCATCATGTTCAACAGACGGGTGGCCTTGCCCACCGCCCGCGCGCACACCTGGGCCAGGCGCACCCGCCCCAGGGTTTTCAGGACCTGGCCGAAGCCGGAGCCTTCCGCGCCCAGCAGGCAGTCCGCGTCCAGCGGGACTTCATCGAAATGCAGCTCGACGTGACTGGTGCCGGTCAGGCCCATCATCTTCTGATTGCGGCCCACCACCAGACCGGGCAGGTTCTTGTCCACCAGGAACAGCGAAATGCCGCGTGAGCCGGCGTCCGGATTGGTCACGGCGGACACGATGAAGAAGTCCGAAAACTCACCGTCACTGATGAAATGCTTGCTGCCGGAGAGCGCCCAGCCATCGCCCCGCCGCATCGCCCGCGACCGGATCGCGGCGGCGTCGGAACCCGCACCGGGTTCCGTGATGGCGATGGAGCAGGTCCGCTCGCCCTGCACGGCCGGCAGCAGCCAGCGGTCGCGCTGGACGGCATTGGCGCCCAGCAGGACCTCGTACACATTGCCGAAAGCGCGCCGGATGAGGATATCCTTGGCATGGCCGAATTGTTCCTCGACCAGCATGGTATCCAGCGCGGACAGGCCGCCGCCGCCAAACTCCTCCGGAATGTTCATGGCGTACATGCCGTTGTCCCGCGATTTCTCGAACAGGGCACGCGCCAGTTCCGGCTCCAGATAGCCTTTTTCCTCGACCCCCTCTTCGAGCGGCAGCAGCTCCCGCTCGACAAATTTCCGGACGGTATCGACGAGCATCACCTGCTCGGACGTGAGATTCAGATCCATGTGCAATCCTTTATCTTCCTGCCGACAGGGGCGGCAGGATTTCGGTTACTTTCTGACGGCCGTCGACCTCGTAATGGCAGTCCTCGTAATGGCAGTGCTTGAAATCCACCTGCTTCATGACGATGTTCTTCATCGGAAAGGAATTGCCTACAAGATAGAACTTCGGTCTATTTATTGTCCATGCAATGAAGGCAATTCGATTTATTGATATTTTCAATCATGGTGGATAAGCGATGAACCGGCGATGAGCGCGTGCAAGACGCTCTTGCCGCCGATCACCTTGCCCCGACTGCCGGCGATGGCGATGCTGCACGCGCCCAGCGCGCGCACGAGCTGGAAGGCGGGCCAGCCCCAGGCCGCTGTCGGCGCCGGCAGGCACATGGATCGGCATAGGGAACAGTTCCGACGAACTGCGCCCCTGCCACACCACCCAGCATGCGGGTCCGCACCGGCCGGTTCGAGAAGTTGAGGTCAAGAGATCCGAGGTAAACCCAGCGCATCGAACCAAGCCAGGTCCAGGACGCTGTTCAAGAGCTTGCCGCTGTTGCGCCACCACCGACGGCTATTGGCCGCCATGCGATGAGCCACCGCGACACTCGCTCCCCAGTGCGCGCAACTCCTGGAACATGGTCTTGACGGCACTGAGCCACAATCTGGGCCTTCATGTCCTTCGGATAAGACCGGCGTTGGCGTACAAGGGCTAATTCTGTCGTCGGCATGGTGTCCACCTAAAAATGGTGGACACTATCGGAAGCCCCCTGCAGGGCTCAAGACGGGTTGGCCGGGTGCTTACGTTGCGCTTCACTTCATTCGCTGTGATCCACTTACGACGGGACTTGCACCCGTAGGAGTGCGCCCATGCTGGGCGCACCAAAAAAAACGGGACGCCTCCGAAGAAGCGTCCCGCTGATCAGGACTGCAGAAGACGAAGTGCTTATTCCTCGGCCGGGGCCTCGCCGTCGGCCGCGCCGGCGGCGTCCGGATCGGACTCATCGGAGCCCACGTGGGCCATCTCGGACGGCTCGCCGAACGGATTGGCCAGCTCGCGGGCCGCGGCGCGCTCGGCGGCCTCGAAGGCTTCCTTCTCGTGGCGGGCGATGTGGTAGGACATGCCCGTGCCGGCCGGGATCAGGCGGCCCACGATGACGTTTTCCTTCAGGCCGCGCAGCTCGTCGCGCTTGCCCATGATGGCGGCCTCGGTCAGCACGCGGGTGGTTTCCTGGAAGGACGCCGCCGAGATGAACGAATCGGTCGACAGGGACGCCTTGGTGATGCCCAGCAGCACGTTTTCATACGTGGCCGGGATCTTGCCTTCGGCGTCCATGCGGTCGTTCTCGTTCAGCAGCTCGGAGCGCTCGACCTGCTCGCCGGTGATGAAGCTGGTGTCGCCGGAGTTGGTGATGTTCACGCGGCGCAGCATCTGGCGGACGATCACTTCGATGTGCTTGTCGTTGATCTTCACC
This sequence comes from Castellaniella defragrans, assembly GCF_014203015.1. Lineage (GTDB taxonomy): Bacteria > Pseudomonadota > Gammaproteobacteria > Burkholderiales > Burkholderiaceae_B > Castellaniella > Castellaniella defragrans. The sequence continues at coordinate 11,864 of NZ_JACHIB010000024.1, read as the reverse complement.
CCTTGCAGGCGGTAGACGTCCTGGACCTCGTTGACGATGTAGGAGGCCAGCGGCTCGATGCCCTGCAGGCGCAGGATGTCGTGCGGATCGGCCGGACCGTCGACGATCAGCTCGCCCTTGTTGACCACCTGGCCGTCGTGCACCAGCACCTGCTTTTCCTTGGAGATCAGGAACTCGTGGCTGACGCCGTCCATGTCGGTGATGACCAGGCGCTGCTTGCCCTTGGTGTCCTTGCCGAAGGAAACCGTGCCGGTGACTTCGGCCAGCATGCCGGCGTCCTTGGGCGAACGGGCCTCGAACAGCTCGGCCACGCGCGGCAGACCGCCGGTGATGTCGCGGGTCTTCTGGGATTCCTGCGGAATCCGGGCGAGGAAATCGCCCACGCCCACGGACTGGCCGTCGCGCACGGTGATCAGCGCGCCCACGGGCAGCGAGATCGCCACCGCGTGGTCGGTGCCGGCCACCTTGATTTCCTGGCCCTGCTCGTCGAGCAGCAGGATCTGCGGGCGCGCGGCGGCACCCTTGGTGCCGCGCGTCTTGGGCGTGATCACGACCAGCGTGGACAGGCCGGTGATCTCGTCCACCTGGCGCGCCACCGTGACGCCTTCCTCGATGTTGGCGAAGCGGATCGTGCCGGTGTATTCCGACACGATGGGGCGCGTCAGCGGATCCCAGGTGGCCAGCTTGGCGCCGGCCTTGACCACGTCGCCGTCGCCCACGGCGATGGTGGCGCCGTAGGGCACCTTGTGGCGTTCGCGCTCGCGGCGGTTGTCGTCATAGATGACGATCTCGCCGGAGCGGGACACGGCGATGCGGTCGCCCTTGGCGTTGGTCAGGTAGCGCAGGCCGATGGCGAAGCCCACCGTGCCGGCGGACTTGGTCTCGACCGAGCTGGCCATGGCCGAGCGCGAGGCGGCGCCGCCGATGTGGAAGGTCCGCATCGTCAGCTGCGTGCCCGGTTCGCCGATGGACTGCGCGGCGATGACGCCCACGGCCTCGCCCTTGCTGACCAGCGAACCGCGGCCCAGGTCGCGGCCGTAGCAGTGCGCGCACAGGCCGTGGCGGGTCTCGCAGGTGAGCGGGGTGCGGATCTTGACCTCGTCCACGCCCACTTCGTCGAGCAGCTCGACCAGGTTTTCGTCCAGCAGGGTGCCGGCCGGGATGACGGTTTCCTGGGTGTCGGGATTGACGATGTCGGTGGCCGTGACGCGGCCCAGCACGCGGTCGCGCAGCGGCTCGATGACTTCGCCGCCTTCCACCAGGGCCTTCATCACGTAGCCGTGCGAGGTGCCGCAATCGTCCTCGGTGATGACCAGGTCCTGGGTCACGTCCACCAGGCGGCGGGTCAGGTAGCCCGAGTTGGCGGTCTTCAGGGCGGTGTCGGCCAGACCCTTGCGCGCGCCGTGGGTCGAGATGAAGTACTGCAGCACGTTCAGGCCTTCACGGAAGTTCGCCGTGATGGGGGTCTCGATGATGGAGCCGTCGGGCTTGGCCATCAGGCCGCGCATCCCCGCCAGCTGGCGGATCTGGGCGGCGGAGCCCCGGGCCCCGGAATCGGCCATCATGTAGATGGAGTTGAACGATTCCTGGCGGGTTTCCTTGCCGTGGCGGTCGATGACCGGCTCGGTGGAGAGCTGCTCCATCATGGCCTTGCCGACGCGGTCGCCGGCCTTGCCCCAGATGTCCACCACGTTGTTGTAGCGTTCCTGCGCCGTGACCAGGCCGGAGGAATACTGCTTGTCGATTTCCTTGACCTCTTTCGAGGCCTGGGCCAGGATTTCGCCCTTGACGTCGGGCACGACCATGTCGCCCATGGCGATCGACACGCCGCCGCGCGTGGCCAGGCGGAAGCCCGCCTGCATCAGCTTGTCGGCGAAGATCACCGTGGCGCGCAGGCCGCAGCGGCGGTAGGACAGGTTGATCAGGCGCGAGATTTCCTTCTTCTTCAGCGCCTTGTTCAGCACCGCGAAGGGCAGGCCATGGGGCAGGATCTCGGACAGCAGGGCGCGGCCCACGGTGGTCTGGAAGCGGCCGACCACGGCCTTCCATTCGCCGTTCTCGTCCTTGACGTACTCGGGCAGGCGGGTGGTGATGCGCGTCTGCAGCTCGACCTCGTGGTTGTCGTAGGCGCGCTGCACCTCGGCCAGGTCGGCCAGGAACATGCCCTCGCCCTTGCCGTTGACGCGCTCGCGCGTGGCGTAGTACAGGCCCAGCACGATGTCCTGGGACGGCACGATGGCCGGTTCGCCGTTGGCCGGGAACAGGACGTTGTTGGAGGCCAGCATCAGGGTGCGGGCTTCCAGCTGGGCTTCCAGCGACAGGGGCACGTGCACGGCCATCTGGTCGCCGTCGAAGTCGGCGTTGAAGGCCGCGCAGACCAGCGGGTGCAGCTGGATGGCCTTGCCTTCGATCAGTTGCGGCTCGAAGGCCTGGATGCCCAGGCGGTGCAGCGTGGGCGCGCGGTTGAGCATCACCGGGTGTTCGCGGATGACCTCTTCGAGGATGTCCCAGACCACCGGCTCCTGGCTCTCGACCAGCTTCTTGGCCGCCTTGATGGTGGTGGCCAGGCCCATCATTTCCAGGCGGTTGAAGATGAAGGGCTTGAACAGCTCCAGCGCCATCAGCTTGGGCAGGCCGCACTGGTGCAGGCGCAGCTGCGGACCCACCACGATCACGGAACGGCCGGAGTAGTCGACGCGCTTGCCCAGCAGGTTCTGGCGGAAGCGGCCGCTCTTGCCCTTGATCATGTCGGCCAGGGACTTGAGCTGGCGCTTGTTGGCGCCGGTCATGGCCTTGCCGCGGCGGCCGTTGTCCAGCAGCGAATCGACGGCTTCCTGCAGCATGCGCTTTTCGTTGCGCAGGATGATGTCCGGCGCCTTCAGTTCCAGCAGGCGCTTGAGGCGGTTGTTGCGGTTGATGACGCGGCGGTAGAGGTCGTTCAGGTCGGACGTGGCGAAGCGCCCGCCGTCCAGCGGCACCAGCGGACGCAGGTCCGGCGGCAGCACCGGCAGCACTTCCATGATCATCCAGTCGGGCTTGATGCCGGACTTCTGGAAGCCTTCCAGAACCTTCAGGCGCTTGGAGATCTTCTTGATCTTGGCGTCGGAACCGGTGGCCTTGAGTTCCGCGCGCAGCTTTTCGACCTCGGAATCGATGTCGATGTTGCGCAGCAGTTCACGCACGGCCTCGGCGCCCATCAGGGCGTGGAAGTCGTCGCCGTATTCCTCGGTCTTGGCCAGGTAGTCGTCGTCGGACATGATCTGGCCGCGCTTGAGCGGCGTCATGCCCGGCTCGATCACGCACCAGGCCTCGAAGTAGAGCACGCGCTCGATGTCGCGCAGCGTCATGTCGAGCACCATGCCCAGGCGCGAGGGCAGGGACTTCAGGAACCAGATGTGCGCCACCGGGCTGGCCAGCTCGATGTGGCCCATGCGCTCGCGGCGCACCTTGGCCACCGTGACCTCGACGCCGCACTTCTCGCAGATCACGCCGCGGTGCTTCAGGCGCTTGTACTTGCCGCACAGGCACTCGTAGTCCTTGATCGGGCCGAAGATCTTGGCGCAGAACAGGCCGTCGCGCTCGGGCTTGAAGGTGCGGTAGTTGATGGTCTCGGGCTTGCGCACTTCGCCGAAGGACCACGAACGGATCTTTTCCGGCGAGGCGATCCCGATGCGGATGGCGTCGAATTGCTCGTCCTGGGAGACTTGCTTGAAGAGATCGAGTAGCGCTTTCATTATTTACGCTCCAGATCCATGTCCAGGGACAGGGATCGAATTTCCTTGACCAGCACGTTGAACGATTCGGGCATGCCCGCGTCGATCACGTGATCGCCCTTGACGATGTTCTCGTAGACCTTGGTCCGGCCCGTGATGTCGTCGGACTTCACCGTCAGCATTTCCTGCAGGGTGTAGGAGGCGCCGTAGGCTTCCAGGGCCCAGACTTCCATTTCCCCGAAGCGCTGGCCGCCGAACTGCGCCTTGCCGCCCAGCGGCTGCTGGGTCACCAGGGAGTACGGACCGGTGGAACGCGCGTGCATCTTGTCGTCCACCAGGTGGTGCAGCTTGAGGAAGTGCATGTAGCCCACGGTCACGGGACGCTCGAACTGCTCGCCGGTGCGGCCGTCGGTCAGCCAGGCCTGGGTGCGGCCGCTGGTGAGCTTCAGGCGCTCGGCGACCTCGTCCGGGTAGGCGATTTCCAGCATGCGGGTGATGTCTTCCTCGGTCGCGCCGTCGAACACCGGCGTGGCCAGGGGCACCCCCTTGCGCAGGTTGGCGGCCAGCGTCAGCACCTCGTCGTCGGTCAGCTGTTCGAGCTTGACCGAGCCGCCGCAGGCGTTGTAGACGGTTTCCAGCTTCTTGCGCACGGCCTTGACCTGGATGCCGCGCTCGTCGTCGAGCATGTCGGCGATGCGCTGGCCCAGGCCCTTGGCGGCCCAGCCCAGGTGGACTTCCAGCACCTGGCCGATGTTCATCCGCGAGGGCACGCCCAGCGGGTTGAGCACGATGTCCACGGGAGTGCCGTCGGCCATGTGGGGCATGTCCTCGACCGGGGTGATGCGCGAGACCACGCCCTTGTTGCCGTGGCGGCCGGCCATCTTGTCGCCCGGCTGCAGGCGGCGCTTGACGGCCAGGTAGACCTTGATCATCTTCAGCACGCCCGGGGGCAGCTCGTCGCCCTGCGTGAGCTTCTTGCGCTTTTCCTCGAAGGCCAGGTCGAACTGGTGGCGCTTCTGCTCCAGGGCGTCCTTGACCTGCTCCAGGGCGACGGCGGCTTCCTCGTCGGCCAGACGGATGTCGAACCACTGCCAGCGGTCCAGCTCGTCCAGGTACTCGGCCGTCAGCTCGGTGTTCTTGGCCAGCTTGCGCGGGCCGCCGTTGGCGGTCTTGCCGACCAGGTTCTTGCGCAGGCGGTCGAAGGCGTCGTTCTCGACGATGCGCAGCTGGTCGTTCAGGTCCTGGCGGTAGCGGCGCAGTTCGTCGTCGATGATGGACTGGGCGCGCTTGTCGCGCTCGATGCCTTCGCGGGTGAAGACCTGCACGTCGATGACGGTGCCGACCATGCCGGAGGGCACGCGCAGCGAGGTGTCCTTCACGTCGGAGGCCTTCTCGCCGAAGATCGCGCGCAGCAGCTTTTCTTCCGGGGTGAGCTGGGTCTCGCCCTTGGGCGTGACCTTGCCGACCAGCACGTCGTCGGCGCGCACTTCGGCGCCGATGTGCACGATCCCGGAATCGTCCAGGCGGTTGAGCTGGACTTCGGCCAGGTTGGAGATGTCGCGCGTGATTTCCTCGGGTCCGAGCTTGGTGTCGCGGGCGACCACGGTGAGCTCTTCGATGTGGATCGAGGTGTAGCGGTCGTCGGCGACGACGCGCTCGGAGATCAGCACCGAGTCCTCGAAGTTGTAGCCGTTCCAGGGCATGAACGCGATCAGCATGTTCTGCCCCAGGGCCAGTTCGCCCAGGTCGCTGGAGGCGCCGTCGGCGAGCACGTCGCCGCGCGCCACCAGGTCGCCGCGCGAGACGATGGGCCGCTGGTTGATGTTGGTGTTCTGGTTGGAACGGGTGTACTTCTTCAGGTTGTAGATGTCCACGCCGACTTCGCCGGCGACGTTCTCGTCGTCGTTCACGCGGATCACCACGCGGTCGGCGTCGACGAAGTCCACGATCCCGCCGCGCACGGCCTGCACGGTCGTGCCCGAGTCCACCGCCACGGTGCGCTCGATGCCGGTGCCGACCAGCGGCTTTTCGGGCCGCAGGCAGGGCACGGCCTGGCGCTGCATGTTGGCGCCCATCAGGGCCCGGTTGGCGTCGTCGTGCTCCAGGAAGGGGATCAGCGAGGCGGCGACCGACACGATCTGCGACGGCGCGACGTCCATGTAGTGGACGTTGGCCGGGGCGGTCAGCATGGTTTCGCCGGCCTCGCGGCAGGCGACCAGGTCATCGACGAAGCGGCCTTCCTCGTCCAGCACCGCGTTGGCCTGGGCGATGACGTACTTGCTTTCCTCGATGGCCGACAGGTATTCGATCTGGTCGGAGACCTTGCCGTCGACGATCTTGCGGTAGGGCGTTTCCAGGAAGCCGTACTCGTTCAGGCGCGCGTACAGGGCCAGGGAGTTGATCAGGCCGATGTTCGGGCCTTCCGGGGTTTCGATCGGGCAGACGCGGCCGTAGTGGGTCGGGTGCACGTCGCGCACCTCGAAGCCGGCGCGCTCGCGCGTCAGGCCGCCCGGTCCCAGGGCGGAGACGCGCCGCTTGTGCGTGATCTCCGACAGCGGGTTGGTCTGGTCCATGAACTGGGACAGCTGGCTGGAGCCGAAGAATTCCTTGATCGCGGCCGAGATCGGCTTGGAATTGATCAGGTCGTGCGGCATCAGGTTTTCGGTCTCGGCCTGGCCGAGACGTTCCTTGACGGCGCGCTCGACGCGCACCAGGCCGGCGCGGAACTGGTTCTCGGCCAGTTCGCCCACGCAGCGCACGCGGCGGTTGCCCAGGTGGTCGATGTCGTCGATCTGGCCACGGCCGTTGCGCAGTTCCACCAGCAGCTTGATGGTGTCGAGGATGTCCTCGTTGGTCAGGGTCAGCGGGCCGGTGTTGCCGGCGTCGCGGCCCAGGCGGCTGTTGACCTTCATCCGGCCGACGCGCGACAGGTCGTAGGTTTCCTCGGAGTAGAACAGGCGCTGGAACAGGGCTTCGACGGCTTCCTCGGTGGGCGGCTCGCCGGGACGCATCATGCGGTAGATGGCCACGCGCGCGGCCATCTGGTCGGCGGTGTCGTCGGTGCGCAGGGTCTGGGAGATGTAGGCGCCCTCGTTCAGCTCGTTGATGTAGAGCGTCTCGATGTCGCGGATGCCCGCCGCGCGGAATTCGGCCAGCACGGATTCGGTGATCTCGTCGTTGGCCTGCGCCAGGATCTCGCCGGTGTCGGGGTTGACGACGTTCTTGGCCAGGACGCGGCCCAGCAGGAAGTCCTCGGGCACCGAGATGTGGTCCACCTTGGCGGCGGTCAGGTCGCGCAGGTGCTTGGCATTGATGCGCTTGTCCTTCTCGACGATGACGTTGCCCTTCTTGTCGGCGATGTCGAAGCGCGCGATCTCGCCCTTCCAGCGCTCGGGCACGAATTCGAGCATGCCGCCTTCCTGGTGGAGGGCGATGTGGTCGAAGCTGGAGAAATAGGCCAGGATGGCCTCCGGCGTCATGCCGATGGCCTTCAGCAGGATCGTCACCGCCATCTTGCGGCGGCGGTCGATGCGGAAGAACAGGATGTCCTTGGGATCGAACTCGAAGTCCAGCCACGAGCCGCGGTAGGGAATCACGCGCGCGGAGAACAGCAGCTTGCCCGAGCTGTGGGTCTTGCCGCGGTCATGCTCGAAGAACACGCCCGGCGAGCGGTGCAGCTGGGACACGATGACGCGTTCCGTGCCGTTGATGACGAAGGAACCGGTGTCGGTCATGAGCGGGATCTCGCCCATGTAGACTTCCTGTTCCTTGACTTCCTTGACCGTGGGCTTGCTGACCTCGCGGTCCATCAGCACCAGGCGCACCTTGGCGCGCAGCGGCGAGGCGTAGGTCAGGCCGCGCTGCTGGCATTCCTTGACGTCGAACACGGGAGTGCCCAGCACGTAGCTGACGAATTCCAGCCGCGCCATCTGATTGTGGCTGACGATTGGAAAGATCGAATTGAAGGCCGCCTGCAGTCCTTCTTCCTTGCGCTGGGAGGGGGGGACGTCCGCCTGCAGGAAGGTCTTGAACGATTGCAGTTGCGTCGCCAGCAGGTAGGGAACGTCCTGGACGTCCTCGCGCTTGGCGAAGCTTTTGCGTATGCGCTTCTTTTCGGTGTACGAATAAGGCATGAGCACTCCGACTCGAGGGTTGCTTAGGCCGTCAACCACGGCCATGGTTTACGACTCCGGAAAACCCGGCTCGGCGTGATGCGGCGGGGCATCGAACGCGGGTTTTCTGGAAACGCAAAAGCCCGGGAGGCTTTGGAAAGCGCCCGACGGGTCCGAAAACGGCCATCCGGCGCTTCCCCGGGCTTCCCGGGCGCGGCGATGAGGTCTTACTTGAGTTCGACCTTGGCGCCGGCTTCTTCCAGCTTCTTCTTCGCATCGTCGGCCGTGGCCTTGTCGACGCCTTCCTTGACGGGCTTCGGCGCGCCGTCGACCAGGTCCTTGGCTTCCTTCAGGCCCAGGCCGGTGATTTCGCGCACGGCCTTGATGACGTTGACCTTGTTGGCGCCGACTTCGGCCAGGACGACCGTGAACTCGGTCTGCTCTTCGGCGGCGGCGGCAGCGCCACCAGCGGCCGGGGCGGCAGCCACGGCGACAGCGGCCGCAGCGGCGGACACGCCGAACTTCTCTTCCATTTCCTTGATCAGCTCGGACAGTTCGAGCACGCTCATGGCGGCGATCGCGTCCAGGATTTCAGCTTTAGTTGCCATTTTTTAAGAACTCCAGATGATTGAATATGCCAGGTTTGGTGTCGCTTCCAGCAACGAAGGGATGCCGGCGGACCGCTTACGCGGCCTGCTTCTGGTCGCGCACGGCCGCCAGGCCGCGCACGAACTTCGTGGGCACTTCGTTGAGCGTACGCACAAACTGAGCGATGGGCGCCTGCATGGTGCCCAGCAGCTTCGACAGCAGTTCCTCGCGGGACGGCATGGTGGCCAGGGCCTTCACGCCATCCTGGCTCAGCAGGCTGTTGGGCAGGGCCCCGCCTGTGATGACCAGCTTGTCATTGCTTTTCGCGAAATCGGCCAGGACCTTGGCGGCCGCCACCGGGTCGGCGCTGATCCCATAGATCAGCGGACCGGTGAGCTGGGCGGACAGACCCTCGAAGGGGGTGCCGGCCAGCGCGCGGCGTACCAGCGTGTTCTTCAACACGCGCAGGTACACGCCCGATTCACGCGCAGTCTTGCGCAATACGGTTACGGAGGCGACGTCCAGACCACGGTACTCGGCGACGATGATCGATTGGGCGCGGCCGACTTCGGCCGAGACTTCCTCGATGACGACCGCCTTTTCTTGGCGATTGAGACTCATGGTTGAACACTCCATCTAACGACGCCGGGAAATCCCCGGCATCAACCGAATGCGGCGCGCCTGGTCGAGTTCATGAATGAATTCTTCCTGGGCGCCGTCTACGCTGGATCCGGCGGTACGGCCCGGGATTAAGCGTCACGCCGGGAGGCGATCGGCTCCAGCGGTCTTTGACAGCGGCGCCCTCTCGTTTCCGATCGGGCGCAGCCCAAAGTTCTGTTGGCCGGCCTTACGAGGCCAGCGATGCCAATTCGACGCGCGCGCCGCCACCCATGGTGGAGGACACGGCGACCTTGCGCAGATAGATGCCCTTGGCCGCCGCGGGGCGGGCCTTGTTCAGGGCGTCGATCAGCGCGGCCAGGTTGGTCTGCAGCTTTTCGACGTCGAAGGACGCGCGGCCGATGGTGGCGTGGATGATCCCCGCCTTGTCGGTGCGGTACTGCACCTGGCCGGCCTTGGCGTTCTTGACGGCGGTGGCGACGTCGGGCGTGACGGTGCCGACCTTGGGGTTCGGCATCAGGCCGCGCGGGCCCAGGACCTGGCCCAGGGCGCCGACGACGCGCATCGTGTCGGGCGAGGCGATGACCACGTCGAAGTCGATGTTGCCGGCCTTGATGCTGGCGGCCAGGTCGTCCAGGCCGACGATGTCGGCGCCGGCGGCCTTGGCGGCCTCGGCCTTCTCGCCCTGGGCGAAGACGGCGACGCGCACGGACTTGCCGGTGCCGGCGGGCAGCACCACGGAGCCGCGGACCAGCTGGTCGGACTTCTTGGGGTCGATGCCCAGCTGCACGGCGACGTCGATGGACTCGTCGAACTTGGCGGTGGCGGTTTCCTTGACCAGCGCGATGGCTTCGGCCACCGGATACAGCTTGGTGCGATCAATCTTGGCCGCGATGGCGGCGACGCGTTTGCTCAGCTTGGCCATGATCAGACGACTCCTTCCACATCGATGCCCATGCTGCGGGCGCTGCCGGCGATGGTGCGCACGGCGGCGTCCAGATCGGCCGCCGTCAGGTCGGGCTGCTTGGTCTTGGCGATTTCCTCGGCCTGGGCGCGCGTGAGCGTGCCGACCTTGGCCGAATTGGGCGTCGCGGAGCCCTTCTGGACGCTCGCGGCCTTCTTGATCAGGATCGTGGCCGGCGGAGTCTTCATGATGAACGTGAAGCTCTTGTCGGCGAAGGCGGTGATCACCACGGGGATCGGCAGACCGGGCTCCAGGCCCTGGGTCTTGGCGTTGAACGCCTTGCAGAATTCCATGATGTTCAGACCGCGCTGACCCAGCGCCGGACCGATCGGGGGTGAGGGATTGGCCTTACCAGCTGGCACTTGCAGCTTGATGAAGCCGACGATTTTCTTCGCCATGCGATGCTCCTGTCGGGTGATTGCGCCCGCCGCCTGATGGGACGGGCTCCCCGGGTTAAAATGCCTCCACGCCGCGCCTTCCGGCGCGCATCCCCGGACAGCGTGTCCGCTGCCCCGGCTCGTCAGGCCCGGCGGCGGTCCGGGGGGACTGCTCCGGGTTCTGCTTGCCCTCTGGGGGACGCTTTACCGTGGGCGTGGCCTGGCGGTAAAAAATCAGACCTTTTCGACCTGACTGAAATCGAGCTCGACCGGGGTGGCACGACCGAAGATCGTGACCGACACGCGGACCTTGCTTTTCTCGTAGTTGACTTCCTCGACGCTGCCGTTGAAGTCGGCGAACGGGCCTTCCTTGACGCGGACGGTCTCGCCGATCTCGAAGAGGACCTTGGGACGCGGTTTTTCCACGCCTTCTTCCATCTGGGAAAGGATCTTTTCGACTTCCTTTTCGGAGATGGGCGCGGGACGGTTGCCGGAACCCCCGAGGAAGCCCGTGACGCGGTTGGTGCTCTTCACCAGGTGCCAGGTCTCGTCGGTGAGGTCCATTTCGACCAGGACGTAGCCCGGGAAGATGCGGCGCTCGGAAATCGACTTGCGGCCGTCCTTGATTTCGACGACTTCCTCGGAAGGCACGAGAATGCGGCCGAAGGCGTCCTGCAGCCCGGCGCGCTCGATGCGTTCGACCAGGGCCTTGTGGACGCTTTTTTCCATGCCCGAATAGACATGGACGACGTACCAGCGCTTGCTCATGCGGTTTTCGTTCCTTAGTTCCAGCCCAGCAGCAGGCCGTAGATGACCCAGCCCAGCAGCTTGTCGGCGATCCACAGCAGAGCGCCCATGGCCAGCACGAAGGCGAACACGATCGCGGTCATGCGCGTGGTTTCCTGGCGCGTGGGCCAGACGACGCGGCGCGTTTCGTTGTACGATTCGCGGCCGAAGGCGAGAGTGCGCCGGCCGGTGTCGCTGAACCAGACGATGACCGCGGCCAGGATCAGGCCGGCGACGAAGGCGCCTACGCGCACGTAGCCGGGCTGGTCCACGAACACCGAATACGCCACGATACCCGCAACGATCACGAGCACGGCCAGGCCGAGCTTGATGCGTTCGGCGGCGCGGCTGACGGTTTCTACGTTCTGGTGAGACATATACGGGTGTTCGACGCCGCTGCTGCGGCAATGAGATCGGTGGCAGGGGCAGAAGGAATCGAACCCTCAACCTTCGGTTTTGGAGACCGACGCTCTGCCAATTGAGCTATACCCCTAAACCTCGAAAAACGGTGGCGCTGCCGCACCCCCGTTTTTTGAAAAGCGTTGGTGGGCGACCAGCCCACCATTGTACTACAGAATTACTTGATGATTTTGGCGACGACGCCGGCGCCCACGGTACGGCCGCCTTCGCGGATGGCAAAGCGCAGCCCCTCTTCCATGGCGATCGGCGCAATCAGGCTCACCGTCATCGACACGTTGTCGCCCGG
>NZ_JACHIB010000023.1 GCF_014203015.1 Castellaniella defragrans | reverse complement strand
GCGCTCGGCCCAGGCGGTGTAGAGCTCGTCGCCCAGTTCTTCGATCAGCGCGGTTTCCATCTCGTACGGCTCCGTTCGGTCAGCATTGAATTCGGTCGGGATCGAATCCAGGCAGGATTTGATTCAGGCAACCCCGGATTCAAACCGGATCGAATCCAGGCAAGGTTGGATTCAGGCAAGGTTGAAGAAGGCCCGGGCGTTCCCGGCCAGGATGCGGCGCTTTTCATCGTCGTCCAGCAGGGCGGTCTCGCCCACCAACGCGCCGATGCGCTGCTCGCCCAGCGGGTAGGGATAATCGGAGCCGAGCATCACCCGCTCGCTGCCCATCACGTCCACCAGCAGGCGCAGGGCGCGCGGATCGAACACGGCGGAATCCACCGAGAACCGGTCGCAGTAGGAAGACGGCGGATTCGGGCAGTCCTGGCGCACGATGTCGCGGTACTTCCAGGCGTTGTCGACCCGGCCCAGGGTGAAGGCGAAAGCACCGCCGCCATGCGCGAAGCACAGCTTCAGGCTGCGCGGCAGCCGCTCGAAGGCGCCCGACAGGATCAGGGACAGGATCCCCAGCGACGTTTCCGCCGGCATGGCCACCAGCCAGGGCAGCATCCATTGGCGCATGCGCCGCCCGCCGCCCATCATGTCCCAGGGATGGACCAGCACCGGGATGCCGCTCACGGCGCAGTGGTGCAGGAATTCCACCAGCTGCGCGTCGTCCAGGTCGCGGTCGCCGACGTGGTTGCCGATCTGCACGCCCACGTGGCCGGCCGCCTGGGCGCGGGACGCCTCGCGGCAGGCCCGCTCGGTGTCCTGCAGGGGCACCTGGGCCAGCGCCTTCAGGCGGTCGGGATGGCCGGCGCAGTATTCCAGGGTCAGGTCGTTCATGCGGGCGGCCCAGTCGGCCACCTTGCCGGCGTCCAGCGCGTAGCCGAACATGATCGGCGTGGCGCTGACGACCTGCACGTCCAGGCCCAGGCGGTCCATGTCCGCCACGCGCAGCTCCGGATCCCACAGCACCGGCTCGACGGGGCGGAACTCGCCGTCGCCCTTCATGATCATGCCCGCGTCCCGGCCGGTGATCTTCAGCCAGGGCGCCTGCACGGGGTCCAGCGCGTGGGCCTGCTCGCGCGAGATTTCCGGAAAGATGTGCGCGTGGATGTCTATCATGTCGGTGGCCTTCGTGTGTCTCGTTCCGTGTCCCGTTCAGAAATCCCGTTCAGAAATCCCGGACGCTGGAATCCCGCAGCTGCTCGTGCCAGATGCGATAGTCCTTGCCCGGGTGCTGGGTGCCGCAGCCGGGACAGACGCGCTCCTCGTCCTTCAGCGCGTAGAACTGGGCGTAGACCTTGGGCAGGTCGTCCACCAGGCTTTCCAGCTGCTTGGAGGCCTTCCAGACCTCGGTGCCGCAATGGGCGCAATACCACTGCAGGCTGTCGTGCCTGCCCTGGGGGCGGGGCAGCTCGATCAGCAGGCACAGGCCGTCGGGATCGGGGCGCTGCGGCGAATGGATCAGGTGCGGCGGCTGCAGGAAGATGTCGCCTTCCTTCAGGTCGATGCGCTCGAAGCGGCCGCGGTCCCAGACGATCAGGAACGCCTCGCCGCGCAGCTGGTAGAAGATTTCCTCGGTCGGGTTGTCGTGGAAATCGGTGCGCTGGTTGCCGCCGCCGACCATGTTGATGATGTAGTTGCCGTCGGGAAAGATCGCCGCGTTGCACACCGGCGGCTTGAGCCGGTCGCGGTGGTCGTCCACCCATTGCATCAGGTTCTTGGGCAAGCCGTACTTCGCATCCATGTCTGTCTCCTCGTGGTGTGCCGGCGCCTGTCGGGGGCGCCGGTCGTCGTGTCCGGCCCGGTGTCAGGCGGCCGGCGGCCTGTAGGCGATGGCCTTGATCTCGATGCGCAGGTGCGGGTGCGGCAGCTGATGGACGGCGACCGTGGTGCGCGCCGGGCCATCGAAGCCGAAATATTCCCCGTAGACCTCGTTGTAGCCGGCGAAGTCCCCCATATCGACCAGGTAGGCGCTGATCTCCACCACGTCCTCCAGGGCGGCGCCGACGCTGGCCAGGATGTCGCGGATGTTCTCGATCACGGCGCGGGTCTGCGCCCGGATGTCCATGCGCACGGCGCCCATGGCGTCCACGGTCTCCACGCCGGCCAGGCTGTTGTCGGCGCGGCGCGAGCTGGTCCCCGAGACGAACAGGAAGTCGCCCGCGCGCCTGACGTGCGGGAACTTCCCCCGCGGCGTGGCCTTGCCGGTGACGACCTTGGCGGATGCTGGGTTCATGGGATGCGGTCTCCTGTGGTCCTTCGTGCGAGTCCCGTCCGGCGTGCGGAACGGCTCAGATCTTGACGCAGATGTTGGTGATCTCGGAATAGAAATCCAGGGAATGGCGCCCGCCCTCGCGGCCGATGCCGGAGCGGCGCACGCCGCCGAAGGGCGTGCGCAGGTCGCGCAGGTACCAGGTGTTGACCCAGACCAGGCCGCTGCGCATGCGCGGCGACACCCGGTGCGCGCGCGACAGGTCGCGCGTCCAGATCGCGGTGGCCAGGCCGTAGTCGGAATCGTTGGCGCGGGCGACGGCCTCGTCCTCCGTGTCGAAGGGCGCCACGTGGCAGACCGGCCCGAAGATCTCCTCGCGCAGGCAGCGGGCGTCGTCGGGCAGGCCGGTCCAGACGGTCGGCCGGACCCAGAACCCCTGGTCGCGCGCATCGCCGAACACCGGCGTCTCGCCTCCGGTCACCACGGTGGCGCCTTCCTCGCGCGCCAGCTGGAAATAGGACAGGACCTTGGCCTGGTGCTTCCGCGAGATCATGGGGCCGATGTCGGCGGCCGGATCGTCCGGACGCCCCAGCACCAGCGCCTCGGTGCGCGCCTTGAGCGCCGCCACGAAGCGGTCGAAGATCGGCCGCTGCACCAGCACCCGCTCGCTGCACAGGCAGACCTGGCCGGAGTTGGTGAAGGAGGACTTCACGACCCCGTCCACGGCGGCGTCGAAGTCCGCGTCCTCGAACACGATGGCGGCGTTCTTGCCGCCCAGCTCGAAGGACACGTCCTTCACCGCGTCGGCCACGGTCTTCATGATGTGCGCCCCGGTGGCCGAGGCCCCGGTGAAGGTCACGGCGTCGATGTCCGGATGGCTGATCATGGCCTGGCCGGCGGATTGGCCGCCGAAGCCCTGCAGCACGTTGAAGGCGCCCGCGGGAAAGCCGATGTCGTGCGCCACCTGCGCCAGCAGGAAGGCGGAGGACGGCGTTTCCTCGGAGGGCTTGGCCACCACCGCGTTGCCCAGCGCCAGGGCCGGCGCGACCTTCCAGCTGAACAGCAGGACGGGCAGGTTCCAGGGCGAGATCGCCACCACCACGCCCAGGGGCTTGCGCACGACGTAGTTCAGCGCCCGGCCGCCGTCGGCCGTCACGGTCTCGAAGCATTCCGTGTGGGCCTGGCGGACCAGGTCGGCGAAGAAGCGGAAATTGGCGATGGCGCGCGGCACGTCCAGGGTGCGCGCCTGGCGCACGGTGCGGCCCGTGTCGCGCACCTCGGCCTCGACGAATGCGTCGAAACGCCGCTCGATGCCGTCGGCCAGCCTGCGCAGCCAGTCGGAGCGTTCGACCGGCCCGCACCGCCCCCACTCGCCTTGCAGCGCCGCCCGGGCGGCCTGCACCGCGAGGTCCACCTCCCCGGCGCCGGCCTCGCAGACTTCGCCGACGACGGCGCCGTCCACCGGACTGATGTTGGGAAACCGCCGGGCGCTTTCGACGAAACGGCCGCCGATGTAGTGCGTGATGAGTTCGGCCACGATGCTTGTCTCTGGTGTGGTTCGTGTGGTGATGGAGCGTGAAGGGCTGGCGTGGGGGCCCGGTGTTCTCGTATGGAGACACTGTAAGGGGCGTCGGGATTATTTTCTAATCAATAAAGTGCTTGATGCGATTCCATAATGGAATCTATCAGGCAGGTACTCCGGAGCCTTGCAAGGAAAACGGCCGGACGCCGCCCGAAGGCGCTCGTCCGGCCGTTGGTTTCAGGCCGTGTCAGCGCGCGGGCCAGGGCCGGGCGGGCATGCCCATCACCGGCTCGCCCAGCAGGGGCGAGGACAGGGCATAGGCGCCGTTGTCCGTGAACGCCCACATGATGTTGCGGTCGTATTCGGTGTACAAGGCGAACACCCCCTGGCTCAGGGTGTAGCTCGGCAGCTCGGTCTCGTCCGCCAGCGGCGGCACGAAATATCCCGCGATCCTGGGGTGGGCGGGATCGCTCACGTCGAACAGCTGGACCCCGGCGTTGTAGAAGGAATAGGGCACGATCTTCTGCCGCCACGCGCCCGGCTGCCCGATGGAATTGGAGCGCTTGGGCCCGAACGATCCACCCCGCTGGCAGAAGCTGGTGTAGGGCGCGTTTTCCGGCGGAACGGGACGCGGCAGGGTCGCCGCCACCTTCATGCGGGCCGGATCCCGGGCATCGACCACCCAGATGTCCTTGTAGGGCTCGTTGCAGTCCGTATTCAGCGGGTAGCCGCTGGTCAGCACGTATCCCGTGCGCTCGTACTGGCTGACGTCCGCGTTGTCGAACTCCGTGCCCGAGAAGGACGGCGGCGTATTGAAATTGCCGAGGATCTTCGGATGTGCGGGATCGCTCAGGTCGAACGACCACAGCCCCAGGCCCCCCATGGCGCCGAACCCGATCTTGCCGCCCTGTTCGAGGGGCTTGGGCAGGAACAGCGGCATGCGCGCGCCCATCCACGACGTCCGGTTGCCCGCGCGCGGATTCTTCAGGTATTCAAACACGCTGGCCGGGTCGTCCACCTTCTGCCCCGGGACCGTGATCTGCGACACGAATTCCGGATGGGCGGGATCGGACATGTCCCAGACCTGGTAGCCAGGGGAATACAGGTAGTTTGAATACTCGGTCAGCGCATAGCTGTCGTCGGGCGCCGCTGCCAGGATCATGTACTTGCCGCCGAAATATTCCGGCGCGTCCAGCGAACCGGACCCCCGCTGCCGGCCGACCGATGCGTCGGGCCGCTCCACGTCGGTGGTGCGGGTCGCCAGCAGTTCCCAGTCATCGGGCGTCGGCCCGTTCATCGCGTAGACCTTGAAGCCCTTCAGAGAGTTGTAGCTGCGCTGCCGGGCGACTTTTTCCGGCTCTTTCAGCTTGTCTTCCATCAGCCCGTAGCGGCCGAT
This sequence comes from Castellaniella defragrans, assembly GCF_014203015.1. GTDB lineage: Bacteria > Pseudomonadota > Gammaproteobacteria > Burkholderiales > Burkholderiaceae_B > Castellaniella > Castellaniella defragrans. The sequence goes on along the minus strand of NZ_JACHIB010000023.1, from coordinate 42,139 downwards.
CTCGTAAGAAGCCACCAGGATGGGCTTGCCCAGCTTCTTGTTCCAGGCGATGGTCATGCCCCCCCAGTAGTCCTTCACGCCGGCCGCGTCCCAGTCCTCGCTCGGCCCCTTGGGCCCCCAGACGGCCCCTTTTGAATAGACCACCTTGCCGTGCGCCGGATCGGTCACGTCCATGATGCGCAGGTAATCGCGGTCATGGATGTACAGGTAGCGCCGGCCCTCGAAATCCAGCACGTTGTTCCAGGCATGGAAGGGCGAGCCCACGCCGGGATAGAAGGCGATCACGTCGACATTCTTTGCGAGCAGCGTCCGGTCCCAGTGGTCCAGTTCGCCCGGGAAGCGCTGGCCGTCGTGCGCCTCGGGCGTCGCCTTGGGAAAGACGAACGCCCCCGTGTTCGGATCCATCCCGTAATCCTTCCCCGGCACCTGGGGTGCCGGCCGGCGGTCCGGCGTCACCGACAGCCACCGGGCGAGCCAGGGATCCTGGACGGAAGGGGTGCCCGGCACGGCCTCGCCGGCGGGCCGGGCGGCGTCGCCCTGCGCCAGCGCGGCGGCGCCGGACGCAGCGAAAATCACGGCGGCCAGCGCCGTCGTCCTGAAAGCCTTTCCAGGCAGAGTGCGGATATGCATGGTGTCTTGTCTCCTTCGAGTCGATGGGGGAATCGTTCAGAATTTGTGGCGCATGCCCACGGCCAAGCCCATCGGACTCTGGCCCGGGTCGGGCGTGTCGTTCCAGCTCACGGGATAGGGAACGCGGGCGCGCTCGTCGTTGTCGATGTAGGCGAAATTGATGTACAGGTCGGTCCGCTTGGACAGGCCGTGCAGATAGCCCAGCGTCACGCCGTTGGCCGTGCCGACGGCCGCGTTGTCGTCGTCGTGGCGGTGCACGAAGCTGGCATGCACGCGATTGCGACCGTCGATGTCCCAGCGCACGCCGAACTGCACGTCCCAGCCGCTGGCCGAGAAGCCGACATAGGGCGGATAGGTGTAGTAGCCGTCGTAGGTGTGGAACATGAAGGTCGGCTCCACCCCATTGTCGAAGCTGTAGACCACCGACAGGTAGTCGTCCCGGGTGCTTCTGAGGTCCGACGGGCTGTCGATGTCCCGGTTGCGGGCCCGCTCGCTGGCCAGGCCGATGTACAGCGGGTGGCTGTAGTATTCCAGCGCGACGCCCATGAAATGCCCGGCCTGGGTGCCGCCCCCTTCGCCGAACGCGTACATCACGCGGCCGGACAATCCGCCGAAGCTCGGCGAGTTGTACTGGATCGCGTTGTCCACCCGGTAGGGCGCATAGAAGAACTGCATGTTGTTCATGACGCTGTATTCCGAGCCGTAATTCGGATCGGCATAGCCCGTCACGAAGGACGACGGAGTGTCCTGGCGGCCCAGGGTGACGTCGCCCCAGCCTCCCTTGAGGCCCACGTAGGACAGCCGCATCTGCTCCTTGCGCTCGCCGGTGCTGGCGTCGAACTGGGGCTGGAACGTGAAATAGGCCGTGTTGCCGCCCCCGAGGTCCTCGCTGCCGTTGAACTCCAGGCGCGAGCTGCTCATCACGCCGCTGGCCAGGTCCGTGCGGGACTCGTCGTCGCCCGAGTTCCTGAGATGCTGCAGGCTCAGGTCGAGGATGCCCGACAGCGTGAGGCCGGACTCGGCGTGGACCGCGCCCGCCGCGAGCAGCAATGCCGCCGCGAGCCCTGTCTTCTTCATCATGAAGCGTCTCCTGTGATTTGATTCTTCTGTCGTCATGCGCGCGGGCGGCACGCAGCGCCCCCTGCCGGCGCCGCGGCATGCTTCGGTGGATCGGGTGGCGGGGGGCGCGCCCCCGGGAATCAGCGGTTCGGCTCGGGCATCAGCCGATGCCGCCGGAACGGGCCTCGCGGTCCGGGGCGGGCTTGCCGCGCGCCTTTCTCAAGCCGTACGCCAGCACCAGCAGCGCCAGGAAAGGCACGCCGAACACCAGCGTGGCGTGGAAGATGTCGATGAACCAGGTGGTCAGCAGGATGGCCGAGATGCCGGTCAGGCCCAGCAGGGTGCCGGCCGGGTAGCCGGGCATGCGAAAGCGCAGGAATGCGCCCCGGCCGGCCATGCGGCGGCGGAAGAACAGGTGCGTGAAGAAGATCATGCCCCAGGTGAACAGCACGCCGAACATGGACAGCGCGATCATGATGGGGAAGGCCGTGCCTGGGTCGGACACGTACACCCAGGCCGCCACCGCGATGCCGCTGGCGGACACCGCCAGCGCATTGAGCGGCACCCCGTTGGCGCGGATCCGGCCCAGCGCCGCCGGCGCGTCGCCGGCCCGCGACAGGCTGAACAGCATCCGGGTCGAGATGTACAGCATGCTGTTCATGGCCGACAGGGCCGCGACGATCACGATGAAGTTCAGGATGCTATCGGCGTAGGGAATGCCCACGGACTGCATCACCGTGACGAAGGGACTGGTCGTGCCGTCGGCCACCAGGGTCTTCCAGGGCACCAGCATCACGATCAGGGACAGCGACAGCAGGTAGAAGATCACCAGCCGCGCCACGGTCGCCTTGAAGGCCTGGCGCACGGCCTGCTCGGGATGCTCGGCCTCGCCCGCCGCCACGGCGATCATCTCGATGCTGAAATAGCTGAAGATCGAGATGATCACGCCGGTCCAGACACCGCCCCAGCCGTTGGGCATGAAGCCGCCCTGGCCCGTCAGGTGCTGCGCCACCGGCACCGCCTCCCGTCCGCCGGCGAGCATGCCGATCGCCAGGACGATGAAGGCCACGATGGCGAAGACCTTGGTGGCGGAGAACCAGTATTCCACCGAGCCGAAGGCCTTGACGCTGTAGGCGTTGACGCCGATCAGCGCCGCCGAGAAGCCGGCGATCCAGATCCAGGCGGCGACGTCCGGGAGCCAGAACTTCATGTATTCGGCCACCGCGGTGACTTCCGTGCCGACGGCCAGCACGATGCTGGACCAGTAGCAGTAGCGCACCAGGAAGCCGGCCAGCGGGCTGACGTAATGCTCGGCATAGGCGCCGAACGAGCCCGAGGTGGGATGCGCCACCGTCATTTCCGCCAGGCAGCCCATCAGCAGCAGCGCGATGAAGCCGCCGATGACGTAGCTCACGACCACGCCCGGGCCGGCGAAGCCGATGGCGAACTTGCTGCCCAGGAACAGTCCCGTGCCGATCGCGCCGCCGATGGCGATCATGCTCATCTGCCGCGCGGTCAATTTCTTGTGCAGCCCCGCCTCGCGGGACTGGATCTTGTCGAATCCGTCCATCTCCGTCTCCTGATTTTCATTCTGTTTTTTTATGTGTGCTTCATGGCGTGCGGCGCGGGCCGCCGCCGCGGCGCCCCGGCCGGGCCGGGGGCGCCGCCGTCACGTCACCAGCCCGCGCTCGCGGAACTCGTCCCGCTCCCATTCGCGCCGCGCCAGCACGGCCTTCAGGTGCTGGACGGCCTCCCAGACATCGACGAAGCGCAGGTACAGCGGGGTGATCCCGAAGCGCATGACCTCGGGCTCGCGGTAGTCGCCGATCACGCCCCGCGCGATGAGCGCCTGCACCACGGCGTAGCCCTGCGGATGGCGGAAGCTGACGTGGCTGCCGCGGTGAGCGTGATCCAGCGGCGTCTCCAGCGCCAGGCCCTGGCCGGCGCACTCCTGCTCCACCAGCTCGATGAACAGGTCGGTCAGCGCCAGGGACTTGCGGCGGATCTTCTCCATGCCGGTCTGCAGGAAGATGTCCACGCCGCACGCCACCAGGCTCATGGACACGATGGGCTGCGTGCCGCACAGGAAGCTGCGAATGCCCGGATCGGGCACGTAATCGACCGCCATGTCGAACGGCCGCGCATGCCCCCACCAGCCCGACAGGGGCTGGCGGAAATCGGCCCGGTGCCGGGGATGCGCCCACAGCATGGCCGGCGCGCCGGGGCCGCCGTTCAGGTACTTGTAGGTGCAGCCGATGGCGAAATCCGCGTCCGCGCCCTTCAGGTCGATGGGCACGGCGCCGATCGAATGGCACAGGTCCCAGACCGCCAGGGCGCCGCGCGCGTGCACCAGCTCATCGACCGCCCGCATGTCGTACAGGTAGCCGGTGCGGTAGTTGACGTGCGACAGCACCACCACGGCGGTCTGCCCGGTCACGGCCGCGTCCAGGTCCTCGGGCCGGTCGATCAGCCGCAGCGTGTAGCCGCGGTCCAGGAGCCCGATCAGGCCCTGGATCACGTACAGGTCGGTGGGAAACGCATCCCGCTCGGCCAGGATGATCTTCCGCTCCGGATGGGCGCGCCGCTGGATGTCCACGGCGTTGGCCACGACCTTGAACAGGTTCAGCGAGGTGGTGTCTGTGACGATGGCCTCGCCGGCCCCGGCGCCGATCAGCGGCGCGAGCCGGTCGCCCAGGCGCGTGGGCAGCGCCCACCAGTCGTTCCTGTTCCAGCTGTTGATCAGGTCGGCGCCCCACTCCCGGCGGATGACGTCCTGGGCGCGCGCCGGCGCGTCTTTCGGCAGGGCGCCCAGCGAATTGCCGTCCAGATAGAGGGTGCCCTCGGGTAAATCGAACTGCTGCCTGAGACTGGCCAGCTCATCGGCCCGGTCGCGGGCCAGGCACTGTTCCAGTGTGATCATCGATGCCTCCTGTGCGGCGTTTTCACTGAAAAACAGTCTATCAAGGAGGCAGCGGGAAATTATTCTAATATTCCAATCCAGAGTGTAAATATCGGAATATCATTCGATTATTAGAGTCATTGATCGAAAGGTATACCAATCATGAGAATGGACCCGGTGGACATCAAGATTCTGGGCATCCTGCAGCGGGACGGCCGCCTGAGCAATCTCGAACTGGCCGACATGGTCGCCCTCTCGCCGTCGGCCTGCCACCGGCGCGTCAAGCTGCTCGAAGAAAACGGCTACATCGACGGCTACCACGCCACCCTGAACGCCAAGAAGCTGGGCTTCGACATCCAGGCGCTGGTCAACCTGAACATCGGCCAGCTCAGCGAGGCCCAGCACAACTATTTCACGCGCGAGATCGGCCTGATGCCCGAAGTGGTCAGCGCCTACATCGTGACCGGCGAGACCAACTACGTGCTGCACGTGCGCACCCGCAACTTCGAGGAGTTCTCCCGCTTCGTGGTCAACCGGCTGAACAAGCTCAAGGGCGTCACCAAGATCTACTCGCAGATCGTGCTCGACGAACTGAAGTCGCTGGGCGCGCGCGTGCCGCTCTGAGCCCCCCGCCGGGGCCTCAGCCCGCCGGCGGGACCCCGCCCGTGGCCTGCGCCCGCGCGCCGACTTCCTTGAGGATGCCGATGAACAGGGCCGCCGCCGGCACCGGCTCGCGGTCGGCCCGCAGGCTGTAGCCGATGGTGCCGAACGGCACGCGCACGTGGATCGGGACCTCGAACAGCACCCCCACCTGGATCAGCGGCCGGGCCGCCACGCTGGGCAGCATGGCCAGCGCATCGGACCGCGCCAGGATGCCGAGGTTGGTCAGCATCGACAGCGAGACGATCTGGTTGTGGGGGATCGGCAGGTCGCGGCCGCGGAAGAACCGGTCCACCTGCTTGCGCACCGGCGAGGAATTCGACGGCACGATCCACGGATAGTCCAGCAGATCCTCGGGGGCACACGCCGGCTGCCGCGACAGGGGATGGCTGGCGCGCGCCACGATCATCAGCTCGTCGTCGTAGATCGCGTGCATCTCCACCCCCTCGCCCGGATTCTCCGGCAGGCGGCCGACGATCACGTCCAGCTCGCCGACGCGCAGCATGGGAAAGAGGATGTCGTTGGTGGCTTCCTGGATCAGCAGGCCCGCCTTGGGATGGCGGCGCTTCATCAGGGCCGCGCTCTCGGGCAGCAGCCAGGCCGAGGCGGAGATCAGGGTGCCGACGGCCACCTGGCCGCCCTCGCCGCTGCGCAGCGCCTCCAGCTCCTCGCTCAGGGCGCGCGCATCGCCCAGCATGGGCCGGATGCGCGCCAGCAGGTGCTCGGCGAACACGGTCAGCCGCACGCCCTTGCTGTGGCGCTCGAACAGCGTGACCCGCAGCAATTCCTCCAGCTGCCTGACAATCTTGACGACGTTGGGCTGGGTCATGTGCACGGCCTCGGCCGCCTTGTGCATGGACCCCAGGGTGGCCACCCGCTCGAACACCAGCAGCTGCTTGAATTTCAGGTCGCGCACGCGCGCCAGGCTCTGGTCCGACAGCATCGCCGCGGCGCCTATCCGCGCCCGCCCATCGGACGCAGGCTGATCACCGCCAGCGCCACGCCGATCAGGATCATCCCCGACAGCTCCAGCCCGCCAGGGACCTCGCCCAGTTCCAGCCAGCCGGACAGCACGCCGACCACCGGCACGCCCAGCGACGACAGGCCCGCCATTCCGGCGGACAGGTGCTGCAGCGCGAACAGCCACAGGAACCAGGCCAGGGCCGTGGCCAGCAGCGCGTTGTAGGCCAGCGCTGCGTAGAAATAGGGCGCCGGCGCGATCGGCCGCTCCGGCACCAGCCAGGCGACGACGCACAGCGCCAGGGCGCCGAACAGCATCTGCCACGCCGTCAGCGGCAAAGCATCCATCGGGTGGTCGCGCTTGATCCATTTGGCCACCAGCGTCGCCAGCGCCCAGCACAGGCCCGAGGCGACGGCCAGCATCTCGCTGACGATGCCGGCGTGATGGCTCCAGGGTTCCAGGATCAGCAGCAGGCCCGCGGCCGCCAGCGCCAGGGCCAGCCACTGCAGCCCGCGGATGCGCTCGCCAAACGCCACCCAGGCCAGCGGGATGACCCAGAACGGCATCGTGTACACCAGGATCGAGGTCTTGCCCGCCCCGCCCTGCAGCAGCGCGACCTGGATCAGGGCGGAAAACACGCCGGTCTGCAGCACGCCCAGCAGCAGCACGCGCGGCCAGGCCCGGATGCGCATGGGCCGCCGCAGGGCCGCCAGCACCAGCAGCAGCGCGACGGCGCCGAACAGGGTGCGCAGCGCGGAAAAATCGAAGGGGCCGACATACGCCAGCACCTGCTTCATGACGACCCAGTTGTAGCCCCAGACCAGCGCCATGCCGGCCAGCGCCGTCAGCGCGAGCCGTTCGTTGCGGCGGGCCTTGGGATCGCGCGCCGGCGCGTGTTCAGCCGGCGCCTGTTCAGCATTCGCAGTCAAGATGATCTCTGTCCTTCCCAGTAACCGGGTTCATGATAATGGTTTCTCAGGTCGTCGATGAAATAGCGCACCTTGGCCGGCAGGTAGCGCTGCTGCGGATAGACCGCCTGGATGTCGTAGGCGGGCAGGGCGAATTCGTCGAGCACCGTCACCAGCTCGCCGCGCTTGAGTTCGCGCTGGATCTCCCAGGTGGAGCGCCAGCCGATGCCCAGCCCCTGGCGCACCCAGTGGTACAGCAGCTCGCCGTCGTTGCAGGCCAGGTCGCCGCGCACCCGCACGGCGAAGGGCTTGCCGTCGCGCACGAAGGTCCAGCCGCGATGCTGCCCGCCCTGCAGGTTGAAGGCCAGGCAGTTGTGCCGCGCCAGGTCCTCGGGCACGCGCGGCACGCCGTGCGACTCGAAATAGGCGGGCGTGCCGCAGACCACGCGGCGGTTCGGATACAGGCGCACCGCCACGTAGTTCGGGTCGGTGACCTCGCCGATGCGGATGGCCATGTCGTAGCCCTCGCGCACCAGGTCCACCACGCTGTCGGTGAAGTTGAAGGACAGCGCCAGGTCCGGGTAGCGCGCGCGGAATGCCAGCGCGTGCGGGGCCACGTGCAGGCGCCCGAACGAGGCCGGCGCCGACACCACCAGGTGGCCGGCGAGCGACCGGCCCCGCGACATGATGCTGGCGTCGGCGGCGTCGAAATCCTGGATCAGCTGCTGGCAGTGCTCCAGGTAACGCTCGCCCAGGTCCGTCAGCACCAGGCCGCGCGTGGAGCGGTGCATCAGCTGCACCCCCAGGCGCTTTTCCAGCGCCGTCAGCCGCCGCCCCATGATGACCGGGGTCACGCCTTCCACCAGGGCCGCGGCGGCGAAGCTGCCCTGCTCGGCAATCAATACAAAACTGCGTATCTCGGTATAGCGGCTCATGAAGGCCTCCCGATGGTTCCCCGCGGACTGGAAAACCCCGCAAGGCAAGGGCGGGCAACGAAGAATCCGGACGGAACCGGCGTGTCCAGGGTTCATGGGATTCTACCCCAGGCCCGCAACATCACATACAAATAGTATCGACAGAAGCGAGGCGGACTGGGATTCCTGCGCCCCGGCGATTTCTTTAATCTGGTCCCGTCAACGAATACCCATCCGACCGATCCAGGAGAAATCATGGCCAGAATGAGAGCAGTCGACGCCGCCGCGGCGGTCCTGCAGAAGGAAGGCGTCACCACGCTGTTCGGCGTGCCCGGCGCCGCCATCAATCCGCTGTACTCCGCCCTGCGCAAGAACGGCGGCTTCAAGCACGTGCTGGCCCGCCACGTGGAAGGCGCCTCGCACATGGCCGAAGGCTACACCCGCGCGCAGCCCGGCAACATCGGCGTCTGCCTGGGCACTTCCGGCCCCGCCGGCACGGACATGATCACGGGCCTGTACTCGGCCTCCGGCGACTCCATCCCCATCCTCTGCATCACCGGCCAGGCGCCGCGCGCGCAGCTGCACAAGGAAAGTTTCCAGGCCGTGGACATCGAGACCATCGCCAAGCCGGTCACCAAGTGGGCCGTGATGGCGCGCGAGCCGGAACTGGTGCCGCGCATCCTGCAGCAGGCCTTCCACGTGATGCGCTCCGGGCGCCCCGGCCCGGTGCTGGTGGACCTGCCCTTCGACGTGCAGATGGCGGAAATCGAATTCGACATCGACACCTACGAGCCGCTGCCGGTCTACAAGCCCGCCGCCACGCCGGCCCAGGCCGCCCGCGCCGTGGCCCTGCTCAACGCCGCCGAGCGCCCGCTGCTGGTGGCCGGCGGCGGCATCTTCAGCGCCCAGGCCGAGGGCCTGCTGCAGGAATTCGCCGAGCTGACCGGCGTGCCCGTCATCCCCACCCTGATGGGCTGGGGCGTGATCCCCGACGACCACCCGCTGATGGCCGGCATGGCCGGCCTGCAGACCGCGCACCGCTACGGCAACGCCAGCCTGCTGGCCTCGGACTTCGTCATGGGCATCGGCAACCGCTGGGCCAACCGCCACACGGGCTCCACGCCGGTCTACACCCAGGGACGCACCTTCGTGCACATCGACGTCGATCCCACCCAGATCGGCAAGGTCTTCGGCCCCGACTACGGCATCGCCTCGGACGCCGGCGCGGCCCTGCGCCTGATGATCGAGGAGGCCCGCCGCCTGAAGGCCGCCGGCCAGCTGCGCGACCGCGGCGCCTGGGCCGCGGAGTGCCGCGCGCGCAAGGGCGAGAAGTCCATGCAGCGCAAGACCCACTTCGACCAGTCGCCGCTCAAGCCGCAGCGCGTGTACGAGGAAATGAACAAGGCCTTCGGCCGGAACGTGCGCTACGTCACCACCATCGGCCTGTCGCAGATCGCCGCCGCGCAGCTGCTGCACGTCTACGGCCCGCGCCGCTGGATCAACGCCGGCCAGGCCGGCCCCCTGGGCTGGACCGTGCCCGCCACGCTGGGCGTGGTGGCCGCCGATACCGGCGACGAGGTCGTGGCCCTGTCCGGCGACTACGACTTCCAGTTCATGATCGAGGAACTGGCCGTGGGCGCGCAGTTCAAGCTGCCCTACATCCACATTGTGGTCAATAATGCCTACCTGGGGCTGATCCGCCAGTCGCAGCGCGGCTTCGACATGGACTACTGCGTGCAGCTGTCCTTCGACAACATCAACGCGCCGGAAACCGACGGCTACGGCGTGGACCACGTCAAGGTCGCCGAAGGCCTGGGCTGCAAGGCCATCCGCGTGAAGAAGGTCGAAGAGATCCAGCCCGCCATCGCCCAGGCCCGCGCCTGGATCGAGGAATTCCGCGTGCCCGTCGTGGTCGAGTTCATCCTGGAGCGCGTCACCAACATCTCCATGGGCAACGACATCGACGCGATCAACGAATTCGAGGAACTGGCCGAGCGCGGCGAGGACGCCCCGACCGCCATCACCCTGCTGGACTGAAGCAGGACGCCGCAGCCCTCCCCGGCGGAAGGGCTGCCCGCACGCATTTCAAGGAGCCATACATGCCGAAATTCGCCGCCAACCTGTCGATGCTGTTCACGGAAATCGACTTCCTCGACCGCTTTGAAGCGGCCGCCAAGGCCGGTTTCAAGGGCGTCGAATACCTGTTTCCCTACGCCTGGCCGAAGGAAGAACTGGCCCGGCGCCTGCAGGCCAACGGCCTGGTCCAGGTGCTGCACAACCTGCCCGCCGGCGACTGGGACGCGGGCGAGCGCGGCATCGCCTGCCACCCCGGCCGCGTCGAGGAATTCAGGCAGGGCGTCGTCCGCGCCATCGAATACGCGCAGGCCCTGGGCTGCCCGCAGCTCAACTGCCTGGCCGGCAAGGTGCCCGAGGGCGTGGACGCCGCCGCGGCGCACCACACCTTCGTCGAGAACCTGCGCCACGCCGCCGCCGCACTGAAGCAGGCCGGCATCCGCCTGGTGATCGAGCCCATCAACACCTTCGACATCCCGGGCTTCTTCCTGTCGCGCACCGACCAGGCGCTGGCCATCATCGCCGAGGTCGGCTCCGACAACCTGCGCGTGCAGTACGACATCTACCACGCGCAGCGCATGGAAGGCGAACTGGGCAACACCATCAGCAAGCACCTCGGGTCCATCGGCCACATCCAGCTCGCCGACAACCCCGGGCGCAACGAGCCAGGCACCGGCGAGATCAACTACCGCTGGCTGCTGCGCCACATCGACGCCGTCGGCTACGACGGTTGGATCGGCTGCGAATACAAGCCGGCCGGCCGCACCGAGGACGGCCTGGGCTGGATCCAGGCGCTGGCCTGACCGCCCTCCCGGAACCCTTTTCCAGCACCGTTCCCCGGCATCCCCCCGGCACCCCATCGAAACGACACGCATCGACAAGGAGAACTCACATGGCCAACATCGGTTTCATCGGTCTGGGCATCATGGGCACCCCCATGGCCGCCAACCTCATCCAGGGCGGCCACACCCTGGTCACCTTCACCCACGGCAAGACCGCGCAGAGCCTGCTGGACGCGGGCGCCAAGGCCCTGCCCAACGCGACCGAGGTCGCCAAGGCCTCCGACATCATCATCATCATGGTGCCCGACACGCCCGACGTCGAAGCCGTGCTGTTCGGCGAGAACGGCGTGGCCGCCGGCCTGAGCAAGGGCAAGATCGTCATCGACATGAGTTCGATCTCGCCCGTCGCCACCAAGGAATTCGCCAAGAAGATCAACGCGCTGGGCTGCGAATACCTGGACGCGCCGGTGTCCGGCGGCGAAGTCGGCGCCAAGGCCGCCAGCCTCACCATCATGATCGGCGGCAGCCAGGCCGCCTTCGACCAGTGCAAGCCGATCTTCGAGCTGATGGGCAAGAACATCACCCTGGTCGGCAGCAACGGCGACGGCCAGACCACCAAGGTCGCCAACCAGATCATCGTCGCCCTGACCATCGAGGCCGTGGGCGAGGCCCTGGTGCTGGCCTCCAAGGCCGGCGCCGACCCGGCCAAGGTGCGCCAGGCGCTGATGGGCGGCTTCGCCAGCTCGCGCATCCTGGAAGTGCACGGCGAGCGCATGGTCAAGCGCACCTTCGATCCGGGCTTCCGCATCAACCTGCACCAGAAGGACCTGAACCTGGCCCTGACCACCGCGCGCCAGCTGGGGATGTCCCTGCCCAGCACGGCGGTGGCCCAGGAACTGTTCAACGCCTGCGTGGCCCACGGCGGCGCCGGCTGGGACCATTCCGGCATGGTGCGCGCGCTGGAAATCCTGGCGAACCACGAAATCGGCCAGTAAGCCGAAGCCGCCGCCAAAGCGGAAGCCGCGCCTCCCATCCGGCGGACCCGCTCCTCGCGCAGGGGCCCGTCCGCCGGGCGATTCGCCAATCCGCCTCGCCGCCTGCAAGCGGCCCGGATTCATCGGGCACGAAGCGGTCCGCAGGGACTGCGCCGTGTCCGGACTCATCCTCATCTTCGGGATGGACGCCTCATGAACCTCTCGCCCCGCGAGCTTCTCACCCGCATGTTCCAGGCGGCCGTGCGCGCCGCCCAGCCCGAACACTGCATCCCCGCCTTCCTGCCGCAGCGGCCCGGGGGGCGCACGATCGTCATCGGCGCCGGCAAGGCCTCGGCCGCCATGGCGCAGGCCTTCGAGCGGCACTGGCCCGGCCCCGTCGAGGGGCTCGTCGTCACCCGTTACGGCTACGCCGTGCCCTGCGAGCGCATCGAGATCGTCGAGGCCGCCCATCCGGTGCCCGACGAGGCCGGCGAGGCCGCCGCCCGGCGCCTGTTCGAGCGGGTGGCCGGCCTGACGGCCGACGACCTGGTGGTCTGCCTGATCTCGGGCGGCGGCTCCTCGCTGCTGCCCGTGCCGGGCGCCGGCGTGACCCTGGCCGACAAGCAGGCCATCAACCGCGCCCTGCTGAAATCCGGCGCCACCATCTCCGAGATGAACTGCGTGCGCCGCCACCTGTCGGGCATCAAGGGCGGCCGGCTCGCGGCGGCCTGCGCCCCCGCGCGCGTGGTCAACCTGCTGATCTCCGACGTCCCCGGCGACCAGCCCTGCGACATCGCCTCCGGCCCGACCGTGGCCGACCCGAGCACCTGCGCCGACGCGCTGGACATCGTGCGCCGCTACGGCATCGAGCTGCCCGAAGGCGCCCGCCGGCTGCTGGAATCGGGCGCGGGCGAGACCCTCAAGCCCGGCGACGCCCGCCTGGCGCGCGTCGAGACCCACCTGATCGCCACGCCCCAGATGGCCCTGGAAGCCGCCGCCGCCGTGGCCCGCGAGGCCGGTGTCGCGCCGCTGCTGCTGGGCGACCGCATCGAGGGCGAGGCCCGCGACGTCGGCAAGGTGCTGGGCGGCATCGCCCTGCAGGTGCGCGCGCACGGCCAGCCGGCGCCCGCCCCCTGCGTGCTGCTGTCCGGCGGCGAGACCACCGTCACCGTGCGCGGCCAGGGCCGCGGCGGGCGCAACGTCGAATGCCTGCTGTCCCTGGCCATCACCCTGGATGGCGCCGAAGGCGTCCACGCCCTGGCCGGCGACACCGACGGCGTGGACGGCCAGGAGGAGATCGCCGGCGCCCTGATCGGCCCCGACACCCTGGCGCGCGCCTGGGCGGCCGGCATGCCGCCGCGCGCGCATCTGGACGACAACGACGGCCACGGCTTTTTCGAGCGCCTGGGCGATTCCCTGATCACCGGTCCCACGCTCACCAACGTCAACGATTTCCGCGCCATCCTGGTCCTCTGAACCGGGCCGCGCATCCCTGGAGACACACATGAAGACCCTCCGAGTCCTGACACTGGAAGACGCGCGCCGCATGGCGGCCGCCGCCGAAGCCGAGGCCCGCCGCAGCGGCTGGAACGTCAGCATCGCCCTGTGCGACGCCGGCGGCCACGCCCTGTGGCTGCAGCGCATGGACGGCGCCCCCCTCATGAGCGCCCAGATCGCGCCGGAAAAGGCCCGCGCCTGCGTCCTCAGCGGCAAGCCCAGCAAGGTCTACGAGGACATGGTCAACCAGGGCCGCATCGCCGCCCTGTCCATGCCGGTCGTGCCCCTGGAAGGCGGCGAGCCCATCTATTTCGACGGCAGCGTCATCGGCGCGGTCGGCGTGTCCGGCGTGCAGGCCGGGCAGGACGCCCAGGTGGCCCGCGCCGGCGTCGCCGCCCTGGACGGCGCCGACCATCTCTATGCGGGAGCCCAGGCATGAAGGCCGACCGTCGCGCCCGCATCCTGGCCACCCTGGGGCCGGCCAGCTCCACCCTCGAACAGATCCGCGCCCTGGCCCAGGCCGGCGCCAACGTGTTCCGCCTGAACTTCAGCCACGGATCGCACGAGGACCACGCCGAACGCCACCGCCTCATCCGCCAGGTCGAGCAGGAACTGGGCCATCCCATCGGCATCCTGATGGACCTGCAGGGGCCCAAGCTGCGCGTGGGCCGGATCGCCGGAGGCAAGGCCGTCCTGGCAGCGGGCCAGTCCTTCCGCCTGGATCTGGACCCCGCCGAGGGCGATGCCGCGCGCGCCAACCTGCCGCACCCGGAAATCTTCGCCGCCCTGGAGGACGGCACCGACCTGCTGCTGGACGACGGCAAGCTGCGCCTGCGCGTGGACCGCCACGGCCCGGACTTCGCCGAGACCACCGTGCTGGTGGGCGGCCCGCTGTCCGACCGCAAGGGCGTCAACGTGCCCGGCGTCATCCTGCCGATCTCCCCGCTCACGCCCAAGGACCGCGCCGACCTGGAATTCGGCCTGTCGCTGGGCGTGGACTGGGTCGCCCTGTCCTTCGTGCAGCGCCCGGAGGACATCGTCGAGGCGCGCGGCCTGGTCGGCAACCGCGCCTGGATCATGGCCAAGCTGGAAAAGCCCGCCGCCATCGAGCACCTGGACGCCATCGTGGCGCAGGCCGACGGCATCATGGTGGCGCGCGGCGACCTGGGCGTGGAACTGCCCCCGCAGCGCGTGCCCATCCTGCAGCAGCGCATCGTGCGCCGCGCGCGCGCCGCCGGCAAGCCCGTCGTGGTGGCCACCCAGATGCTGGAATCCATGATCACCGCGCCCGTGCCCACCCGCGCCGAGGCCTCGGACGTCGCCACCGCCGTCTACAGCGGCGCCGACGCCGTCATGCTGTCGGCCGAATCGGCCTCGGGCCAGTATCCGGTCGAGGCGGTCACCATCATGGAGCACATCATCCGCGAGGTCGAGTCCGACCCCTCCTGGCGCGCCGGCCTGGAGGCCAGCCACAGCCCGGCCGAAGCCAACATCCCGGACGCCATCTGCTGCGCCCTGCGCCGCGTCGCGGGCCTGCTGGAGCCGGCCGCGACGGTGGCCTACACGGCCTCGGGCTTCAGCGCCCTGCGCGCCAGCCGCGAGCGCCCCTCCACGCCGATCCTGGCCCTGACCTCGCAGCCGGAAACCGCCCGCCGCCTGGCCCTGGCCTGGGGCGTGCGCCCGGTCCACTTCCCCGAGCAGCTGCGCGAATCGACCGAAATGATCGACCGGGCCACCGCCGCCGCGCGCCAGGCCGGGCTGGCCGAGGCGGGCGACACGCTGATCGTGATCGCCGGCCTGCCGTTCGGGCGCAGCGGCAGCACCAACCTGCTGCACATCGCCCAGGTGCCGGAAAAATAAGCACTATCCGGACCGGCATATAGCCCGCCCGCTTCCCAGGAAGCGGGCGTTTTCTTTTGCGCGACAGGCACTTGCGTACGCATGCCGGCCCGCCGCCGGCCTGCGGACGCCCTTTAACTCTTATAGAAGACTGCCTATAATCCAAGATTGACTTCCAGCTCATCCAAGGACCATCATGACCGATCGCATCTCCAGCCATGGACTCCAGATCGCCGCCTCGCTGCACCGCTTCCTCGAACAGGAGGCCCTGCCGGGCACGGGTGTACAGCCGGCCGCCTTCTGGGAAGGCCTGTCGGCGATCATCCATGACCTCGCCCCGCGGAACCGCGCCCTGCTGGCCGAACGCGACCGCCTCCAGGCCGCGCTGGACGACTGGTACGCCCGGCATCCCGGCCCCATCGCCGACCCGGCCGCCTACCGCGCCTTCCTGAAGGACATCGGCTACCTGAAGGACGCCCCCGCCCAGGTCGCCGTCACCACCGCCCACGTCGACACCGAAATCACCGCCCAGGCCGGCCCGCAGCTGGTCGTGCCGGTGATGAACGCCCGCTACGCCCTGAACGCCGCCAACGCGCGCTGGGGCAGCCTGTACGACGCCCTGTACGGCACCGACGCGATCCCCGAGACCGACGGCGCCGAACGCGCCGGCGGCTACAACCCGGTGCGCGGCGCGCGCGTCATCGCCTTCGCGCGCCGCTTCCTGGACGACAGCTTCCCCCTGGCGCGGGGCTCGCACGCCGACGCCACGGCCTACGCCGTCGTCCAGGGCGGCCTGCGCGTCACGCTGAAGGACGGCACCGCCACCAGCCTGGCCGACGACGGCGCCTTCCTGGGCCACCGCGGCGACGCCGCCGCGCCGCAGGCCCTGGTCCTGCGCCACCACGGCCTGCACGTCGAGATCCAGTTCGACGCGGACCATCCCATCGGCAGGACCGACGCCGCCCACATCAAGGACGTGGTCGTCGAAGCGGCCCTCACCACCATCATGGACTGCGAGGACTCCGTCGCCGCCGTGGACGCGGACGACAAGGTCCTCGCCTACCGCAACTGGCTGGGCCTGATGAAGGGCGACCTGTCCGAGGACCTGGTCAAGGGCGGCAAGACCCTCACCCGCCGCCTGAACCCGGACCGCGAATACACCGCGCGCGACGGCTCCGCCGCCCGCCTGCACGGCCGTTCGCTGATGTTCGTGCGCAACGTCGGCCACCTGATGACCAACCCGGCCATCCTGGACCGCGACGGGCGCGAAGTGCCCGAAGGCATCCTGGACGCCGTCTGCACCTCGCTGATCGCCATCCACGACCTGAAGGCGCGCAAGAACTCCCGCACCGGCTCGATCTACATCGTCAAGCCGAAGATGCACGGCCCCGACGAAGTCGCCTTCGCCAGCGAGATCTTCGGCCGCGTCGAGCAGCTGCTGGGCCTGGCGCCCAACACGATCAAGATGGGCATCATGGACGAGGAACGCCGCACCAGCGTCAACCTCAAGGCCTGCATCGCCGCCGCCACCGAGCGCGTGGTGTTCATCAACACCGGCTTCCTGGACCGCACCGGCGACGAACTGCATACGTCCATGCGCGCGGGCGTCATGGTGCGCAAGCACGACATGAAGGCCCAGGCCTGGATCCAGGCCTACGAACTGAACAACGTGCAGACCGGCCTGGAATGCGGCCTGCGCGGCCACGCGCAGATCGGCAAGGGCATGTGGGCGATGCCCGACCTGATGGCCGCGATGCTGGAGCAGAAGGTCAGCCAGCTCAAGGCCGGCGGCAACACCGCCTGGGTGCCGTCCCCCACCGCCGCCACCCTGCACGCCCTGCACTACCACCAGGTCGACGTGGTCGAAGTGCAGAAGTCCCTGGAAAGCCGCCACGAAGACTACACCGACCGCATCCTGACCGTGCCGGTCACCGCCGCGCCCACCTGGACGCCCAAGCAGATCCAGCAGGAGCTGGACAACAACTGCCAGGGCATCCTGGGCTACGTGGTGCGCTGGATCGACCAGGGCGTGGGCTGCTCGAAAGTCCCCGACATCCACGACGTGGGCCTGATGGAAGACCGCGCCACGCTGCGGATCTCCAGCCAGCACATCGCCAACTGGCTGCTGCACGGCGTGGCCACCCGCGCGCAGGTCGAGGAAACCCTGCGCCGCATGGCCGCGGTGGTGGACAAGCAGAACGCCGGCGACCCCGCCTACGAGCCGATGGACGGCCATTTCGACACGTCCTGCGCCTTCAAGGCCGCCAGCGACCTGATCTTCAAGGGCCTGGAGCAGCCCAACGGCTACACCGAGCCGCTGCTGCACCACTGGCGCCAGGTGAAGAAGGCGGAACTGGCCGCGAAGGCCTGACCGTCCTTCCAGCCGCATGAAGGGAAACGCCCCGGTTTCTTTTGGACCGGGGCGTTTTTCTTTCTGGGGATTTCAGAGGATCGGGCCGCAGGACCGGGCGCACGGCCGCGGCCCACCCCGCGGCGGACGCATCCCCCCGGGGCTCAGGCGTCGCCCCAGACCTCGCGGGCGGTCTCGACCACCAGCCGCAGCTTGGCGCGCTGGTCCTCGACGGCCACGTTGTTGCCGTGCACCGTGCTCGAAAAGCCGCATTGCGGCGAGAGGGCGAGCTGCTCCAGGGGGGCGTGCTTCGCCGCCTCGTCGATGCGGCGCTTGAGGTCGTCCTTGGACTCCAGCGCGCCGAACTTGGTCGTGACCAGGCCCAGCACCACGATCTTGCCGGCCGGCAGGAAGCGCAGGGGCCGGAAGTCGCCGCTGCGATCGTCGTCGTATTCCATGAAATACGCGTCCAGGTGCATTTCCGACAGCAGGGCTTCGGCCACCGGCTCGTAGTTGCCCTCGGCCGCGTAGGTGCTCTTGAAATTGCCGCGGCACAGGTGCATGGCCAGCACCATGCCCTCGGGCTTGCGCGCCACCACCCGGTTGATGAAGCGGGCGTAGCGGTGCGGCAGTTCGTTCGGGTCGTCGCCGCGCGCCTTGGCCGCCTCGCGCATGCGTCCGTCGCACAGATAGGCCAGGTTGGTGTCGTCCATCTGCACGTAGCGGCAGCCGGCGTCGTACAGGCTGCGCAGTTCCTGGCCGTAGGCCTCGGCCACGTCCTCGTAGAAATCGGGGTCGAGCTCGGGATAGGCCACGGCGTCGATGCCGGCGCGCCCGCCGCGGAAATGCAGCATGGTGGGCGAGGGGATGGTGACCTTGGGCGTGTGGCCCGCCGAGACCTGGCTCGCCAGGTACTCGAAATCGGCGCGCTGGATGTCGCGCGCATGACGCACCTTGCCGGTCACGAGGATCGACGGCGGCGCCAGGTGCTCCTTGCCGTCGGGTCCGGTCACCACCTTGGGATCGTCGGTGGTCACGCCATCGAGCTGGCGCAGGAAATCGAGGTGGAAGTACGTGCGGCGGAACTCGCCGTCCGTCACCGATTTCAGGCCGATGTCCTCCTGGAACCGCACGATCTCGGTAATGGCGCGGTCCTCGACGGCGCGCAGGGCGGCGGCGTCGATCTCGCCCCGGGCATGGCGCTCGCGCGCCTCCAGCAGATAGACGGGCCGCAAAAAGCTGCCGACGTGGTCGGCGCGGAACGGCGGGACGGTGCGTGTGGACATCGCGGTCTCCTCGGGGAATTTATTCATCATATTTTATTCAGTGCACTGAAGAACAACCCTGGAATTCTGCGTCAAGCGCGGGCCGCTGGCAAGCGGTCGCGCGACGCACGCTCCGGCCGCATCTCCTACAATCCCGCCCATCCCCCGCCGGCATGCGCGACGCGGGTTTTCAAGGACGACTCCTGTGCAATCGAATCCGATCGCCGTGATCGGCGGCGGCCCGGCCGGACTGATGGCGGCTGAAACACTGGCGACGGCGGGTGCGCGCGTCGATCTCTACGACGCCATGCCCTCGGTGGGCCGCAAATTCCTGCTGGCCGGGCGCGGCGGGCTCAACCTGACCCATGGCGAACCCCTGCCCGCATTCCTGTCGCGCTACCGCGAACACGCGCCCTGGGTGGCATCCTGGCTGGCCGATTTCGGCCCGCAGGCCTTGCGCGACTGGGCGCAAGGCCTGCGGGTGGACACGTTCGTCGGCACTTCGGGGCGAGTCTTTCCCGCCGCGATGAAAGCCGCGCCGCTGCTGCGCGCCTGGCTGCATCGCCTGCGCGGACAAGGCGTGCGCATCCACGCGCGCCATCACTGGACGGGATGGGATGAATCCGGCCGGCTGCGCTTCTCCACGCCGGCGGGCGAAACGCGGGTCAAGGCGGATGCCGTCATCCTGGCCTTGGGCGGCGGCAGCTGGTCCCGCCTGGGATCGGACGGCGCATGGGCGCCCATGCTGGCGGAAAAAGGCGTGGACGTCGCGCCGCTGCGGCCCGCCAACTGCGGATTTCGCGCGGACTGGAGCGCGCATTTCCAGGAACGCTACGCGGGCGAGCCCCTGAAATCGGTCGCCGCATGCGTACGCGAAACGGCCTCGGCGGACGTCGGCGCGAACGCCCCCTTGCGGCGCGGCGAAATCATGTTGACCCGGGACGGCCTGGAAGGCGGGCTGGTCTACGCCTTGTCCCCGGACCTGCGCCAGGCGCTGGACCGCACCGGCGAGGCCGTGCTGGCCATCGATCTGCTGCCCGACCGCGATGCCGCCTGGGTGGCCGGGCAGGTCATGTATCCGCGCGGCGCCAAGTCCTTGTCCAGCCATCTGCGCTCGCGCCTGAACCTGCACGGGGCCAAGACCGGCCTGCTGCGGGAATGCCTGGGCGGGGACGACTACGCCGATCCCGTCCGGCTGGCGGCGGCGATCAAACGGCTGCCCGTGCGGCTGACCGGCATGCGCCCCATGGACGAAGCCATCAGCACGGCGGGCGGTGTCCGCCCTCAGGCGATGGATGAACGGCTGATGCTGCTCGCCCTGCCAGGCGTCTTCTGCGCGGGCGAGATGCTGGACTGGGACGCGCCCACCGGCGGCTATCTGCTGACCGCCTGCTTCGCCGGGGGCCGCGCCGCGGCCAAGGGCGCGCTGGCGTGGCTGAATTGACTCCGCCCGCCATCCTGGTCCTCGACGCCTGCGTCATGATGTCCGGCCTGCAGCGCCGCCTGATGCTGGCGCTGGGCGCGCACGGCGTTTTCCAGCCCGCCTGGAGCGAACGCATCGGCGACGAATGGCGGCGCAACGCCCGGCGCATCTGGGACATTCCCGCCGCAAGCCTGCAAGCGGACTGGGACGCCATGCAGTCCGCCTTTCCCGGCGCCATGGCGCATGGAGCCGATCAATACGAACAGGGGCTGCGCTACAGCGATCCCAAGGACTGGCACGTCGTCGCCGTCGCCCGGGAAATGCGCGAACGGCATCCCGGCAGTCCGGTGGAAATCCTGACGCTGAACCTGAAGGACTTCAACCGGTCCGAACTGCGCCGCCTGGGCCTGTCCGCGCTGACACCGGATCGCAAACTGGCGGCCTGGTGGCCGGCGCACGAAACGCAGATCCGCCGGGCAATCGCCGAACTCGATGCCGCCGAGCCGCCCCCGGGCCGCCCCCGCCTGCCCATGCGCGAGCGGCTGGGCCGCGAACGCCTGCTCCAGCTGAACCGCCTGCTGTCGGCCTGAAGCGTGTGCCGCCGCGGACACGCCCTGCGCAAGAGGCGGGCGGGTTCGCGGGCGGAATGGGGAAGAACCGCCGAAGAGCCCCGGCTCAGGCGCGCGCCTTCGTGATCAGGTCGTCCAGCCAGGCGAGCATGGTGTCGATCTCGTCGGCCGTCACGTTCAGGGCCGGCATGAAGCGCAGCAGGTTGCCGCGCGGCGCGTTCAGCAGCAGGCCTTCCGGCGCGCGGTCGCGCGCGGCCTGGACCAGCGCCGGACCGTCGTCGCGGTCCATCACCAGCGCGCGCAGCAGGCCCTGGCCGCGCTCGCCCTTCATGCCCCATTTGTCCGACAGCGCCATCAGGCCGGCCGACAGCTGGCGTCCGCGGGCGTTGACCTCGTCCAGGAAGCCGGGCGCCGACAGCGTGTCGAAGATCGCCACGCCCACCGCCGTCATCAGCGGATTGCCGTTGTAGGTGCCGCCCTGGTCGCCGTGCTCGAAGCAGCAGACGGCCTCGCGCGCGCACAGCGCCGACAGCGGCACGCCGCCGCCGATGCCCTTGCCCAGCGTCATGATGTCGGGCTCGATGCCCGCGTGCTGGTAGGCGTACATCCGCCCCGTGCGGCCCATGCCGCTCTGGACCTCGTCCACGATCAGCAGCAGGCCGCGCTCGCGGGTCAGCGCGCGCAGGTCCTGCAGGAATTCGCGCGTCGCGGGGATCACGCCCGCCTCGCCCTGCACCGGCTCCAGCATCACGGCGACCGTCTGGTCGTCGATCAGCGCGCGCACCGAATCCAGGTCGTTCAGCTCGGCCTTGGGGAAGCCTTCGACCTGCGGCGCGAATTTCGTGTCCCAGCCGGCCTTGCCGGAGGCCGACATGGTCGCCAGCGTGCGGCCGTGGAAGCTGTGGTCGAAGGTGATGATCTTGTAGGCGCCCTTGCGATGCAGCTGGCCCCACTTGCGGGCGAGCTTGATGGCGCCTTCGTTGGCCTCGGCCCCGCTGTTGGCGAAGAACACGCGGTCGAAGCAGGAGGATTCGACGATGCGCACGGCCAGGTCGATGGACGGCTGGTTGTAGAAGGCCGGCGAGGGATTGATCAGCTGCTGCGACTGGCGGGTCAGGGCCTCGATCATGGCCGGATGGTTGTGGCCCAGGCAGTTCACGGCCCAGCCCTGGATGAAATCCAGATAGCGCTTGCCGGTGTGGTCTTCCAGCCAGGATCCCTGGCCTCGGACGAAGACCAGCTCCGGACGCGAGGTGATTTCCATCAGGGCGTTGAGCCCGGCGCGATCGATCGACATGAGTGCAGATTCCTGAAAAACGAAGTCCCGGCGGCACGGCGCCGCGCAAACCGATATTCTAAGACGGACGCAGGATCTGTCGGACCTTCGCGGCCCAGCGTCCCCCAAAAAACGCCCCCACGCTGCGCCTTCGGCTTGCTACCCCCCAAGGGGGCGCCGTTTGGCTCGGAGCGGTCCAGCGCCAAACAGGTTCACCGCCAGTCCGATCAGCACCACAAGTCCGCCCACCCACTGCAGCGGGCCCAGCCGCTCTCCCAGGAACCAGTCGGCGCACAGCAGCCCGACCACCGGGATCAGCAGGCTGAGCGGCGCGATGCGGGCGACCGGGTGGCGGGCCAGCAGCCGCCCCCACAGCACATAGCCGATCAGCGTCGCAATCCCCGACAGATAGGCCACCGCCCCCACCGCGCGCCAGCTGATGTGGACCAGGCTGTCCACGATCCGGTCCGGCCCCTCGAAGACGGCCGACAGCAGCAGGAACGGGAGCGGCGGCAGCAGGGCGCCCCACACCACCATCGGCAGCATGCGCACCGGTCCCGCGCACTTCAGCACCACATTGCCCGAGGCCCAGCTGAAGGCCGCCGCCAGGGTCAGCAGGAAGCCGGCCAGCGGCACCGCCGTCTCGCCCCCCGCGCCCAGGTCCAGCAGCGCCAGCCCGGCGGCGGCCAGGCCGATGCCCAGGACGTGGTGCGGGCGGACGGCCTCGCGCAGCACCAGCGCGGCGATCGCCACCGTGAAGAAGGCCTGCGCCTGCAGCACCAGGGACGCCAGGCCGGCCGGCATGCCCAGGTAGATCGCCAGGAACAGGAAGACGAACTGGCCCAGGCAGATGGTCAGCCCATAGCCGACGACGTAGCGCCAGTGCACCGCCGGCCGGGGCACGAAGAACACCGCCGGGAACGCCACGAACAGGAAGCGCAGGGCACCCAGCAGCATCGGCGGGATCTCGTCCACGCCCACTTTGATGACGACGAAATTGGCGCCCCACACCACGATGACGACCAGGGCGGCCAGAATGTCTTTCAAGGGCATGGGATCTCCTGCTTTCAACGCGCGCCGCGAAAGGCCGCGCCCGGGTGCGCGCGGGATCCGGCGAATCCTGCATGCTACGGCATTTCAGGCCTGTACGAACGGGCGGCGGGCCGCGCGCGAGCGGCGCCGGCCGGCGCAGCCATACCTTCACGGGCATCGCAGGAGCCGGCGGGCCACCATTGGCGCAATCCGTTCCCGCCGACACGCCCACCGGCATTCCCACCGGCATTCCCGCAAACCGTTCCCGCCGGCATTCCCGCCTTAGAATGTCCTCCTTTCTCCGTCACCGGCAGACCTCCATGCGCCTGGCCATTCACAGCCTGTACAGCTATCCCGTCAAATCCTGCGCCGGCATCGCCCACGAACGCGTCCGCGTCACCGGATCCGGCCTGGACTTCGACCGGCACTGGGTCGTCGTGGACGCCCAGGGCGTCTTCATGACCCAGCGCCAGCATCCCCGCATGGTGCTGATCCACCCCGAACCCGTCGCCGACGGCCTGTGGCTGCGCGCGCCCGGCCAGGCCGACTGTTTCGTGCCGCAGCCCCCCGAGCAGGCCGAGGCCGTGCCGGTCGCCATCTGGGGCACGCCCACCCTGGGCGCCGACCAGGGCGACGAGGCCGCCGCCTGGCTGAGCGCGTTCATCGGCGCGCCCTGCCGGCTGCTGCGCCTGCATCCCCGGGCACACCGCCTGGCCAGCGTGCCGCACGTCACCCGCTGGATCCAGACCCACCCCGACTGGCCGCAGTCCTTCCTGCCGGTGGAGCGCCACGCCTTCGCCTTCGCCGACGGCTTCCCCTTCCTGGTCGCCAACCTGCATTCGCTGGAGGAACTGAACGGCCAGCTGGGCGCGCAGGGCGGCGCGCCGGTGGACATGATCCGCTTTCGCCCCAACATCGTGCTCCAGGGCCTGGAACCCTACGACGAGGATCACCTGGCCGGATTCCGCACGGGCGGCGCCGGCTTCGCCTTCGTCAAGGCCTGCGCCCGCTGTCCCATTCCCAACGTGGACCCGCTGACGGGCGCCACGGCGGCCGAACCGGGCCGCACGCTGGCGCGGCACCGCCAGTTCGAGCAGGGGGTGCTGTTCGGCATGAACGCCATCGCCACCTTGCCGGAGGGCGAGACCTGGCTCCAGGCGGGCGACGCCATCGAGCCCGAATACGATTTCTGATGTGATTTCCGATGTCCGGATTTCCGGCCGCCGAGCGTACTGCGGCCGATTCCCGATTCCCAGTGCCCAATTCCCGATGCCAGTGCGCGATGCACGGTGCACGGTGCCGGTGCACGATTCCAGATTCCCGATTCCCGATTCCCGGTGCGCGACGCCCGACCCCGGAACGCCCGCCGCTCAGTACAGGTCCAGCTGCACCGGCTGCGGCCGCTCGCCCGCGCCCGCCGGCTCCAGCTTGCTGACCCGCACGCCCAGCAGCCTCAGGCGCCGCTCCAGCGGCACCCGCTTCAGGCACTGGCCGGCGGCCCGGTGGATCGCTTCGGCATCCGCCACCGCCGCGTCCAGCGTCAGGTCGCGGGTCACCACCCGGAAATCGTCGAAACGCAGCTTGATGCCCACCGTCGCCCCGCGCACGCCCTTGCGCGCCAGGTCTTCCGCCAGGCGCTCGCACAGGTCCAGGAAGATCCGCGACAGCAGCGGCCGGTCGCGGCGCACGTGCAGGTCCCGCTCGAACGTCGTCTCCCGGCTGAGGGACTTGGGCTCGGACTGCGTCACCACCGGACGGTCGTCGATGCCGTGCGACACGTCCAGCAGCCACTGCGCCGTGCCCAGCCCGAAATGGCGCTGCAGCAGCGCCGGCGCGGCCAGCGCCAGCTGGCCGACCGTCTCGATCCCCAGGTCCCGCAGCCTGCGCGTGGCCTTGGGGCCGATGCCGTTGATCCGTGACACCGGCAGCGGCCAGATGCGCCGCTCCAGGTCGCCGGGACCGATCAGCGTGATGCCGTCGGGCTTGTCCAGGTCCGAGGCGATCTTCGACAGCAGCTTGTTCGGCGAGATGCCGATCGAACAGCTCAGTCCCGTGGCCTCGCGCACCGCCCGCTTCAGGGCGCGGGCCAGTTCGACGGACTCCTGCGGCAGATCGGTGAGGTCGATGTAGATCTCGTCGATGCCGCGGTCCTCGATGCGGGGGGCGATCGCCGCCACGGCGGCCTTGAACAGGCGGGAATAATGGCGATAGGCTGGAAAATCCACCGGCAGCAGCACGGCGTCGGGCGCCAGGCGCGCGGCCTTCATCATGCCCATGGCCGAATGCACGCCCAGCGCGCGGGCCTCGTAGGTGGCCGTCGTGATCACGCCGCGCCCGACGTAGTCCCCCAGCCGCGGGTATTTCCCTTCCATGGGCTGCGGGCCGCCCCCGCCGATCACCACCGCCTGGCCGCGCAGATCCGGGCGGCGCAGCAGTTCCACGGACGCATAGAAGGCGTCCATATCCAGGTGCGCGATACGGCGGAGGGGGGCGGCGACGGGCATGGCACGAAAAGGCGGCGGCCCTGCTATACTAGCCGGCCTAGAAGATGTATTTCAAATGGATCTATAACCCTGCCCTCATCGAGGGCTTCCCCCGTTCGCGAGGACCCCATGGAAGCAGCAACCCTGAAGCGTTCTTCCCAGAAAACCGCCACCCTGCGCGTGGTCGGCCTGCGCGGCCCATCCTGCGCCGACACCGTGGACCGGGCCCTGGCCGCCGTGCCCGGCGTCTCCGAGGTCACGGTCTCGCTGGCCGATGAAAAGGCCACCGTCACTTTCGACACCGCCCAGGTCTCCGTCCAGCGCCTGCAGGTCGCCGTCCAGGACGCCGGCTACGAAGCCCTCAAGCCCGTCCACGGCGAAGACGGCAACTGCTGCGGAGGGTGTGGGGGATGAGACAGGGCATGGAATAGCCCCTGCGGGCTATTCCATGCCTGTCGAATCCGAGCGGCCTGCAAGCCGCGAGGTGGAGGGATGCTACAGGCCAAGAGCAGTCCCTGCGGACTGCCCCGTGCCGGAATTATCGGAGCCACCTGCAGGTGGCGACGTGGAGAGATGCTCCGGCTTGAGAGCCCCTGCGGGCTATTCCATGCCTGTCGAATCCGAGCGGCCTGCAAGCCGCGAGGTGGAGGGATGTTCCGGCTTGAGACCTCACAAAGCCTCGACCTGAGGATAGAACTCGGTGTTCTCGCGCTGGATCCTCCGATGCAGCGCCTTGAGCACCGTGTTGCAATCGCGCCGGAAGCCCTCCGGGTCGCCCTCGACCGCGGACTCCGCGCCCCAGCGCTCGACGAAATGGCCGAATCCGCTGGCCAGCGTCTTCATTTCCTCCTGGTATTCCCGCGCCAGGCGCGCCACCTGCGCGTCGGCCTGCTTTTCCAGGCGCGGATAGAGAATGTCGTTCTCGATCGAGAGATGCAGCGCGACCTTGGACTTCATCAGCCGGATCTCGTGCGCCAGCCCCGAGGCGTTTTCCGCGACGCCGGCCGCCGCCAGCTGACGCATGCGATGAATGATCTGCAGAATCTGGACATGCTGCTGCTTGAAGCGTTCGATATCCATGGGGCACCTGTGTTCGGATAAGGGGGCGATCAGGGGTGTCGTCCGCCCCGCTCGGATGCGCGGGCCGGATGAGCAGCACACTAGCATGGCTGCATTTCCGGCCACCACTTTTCCCACCACTTTCGTAATGTCTTTATCCGCACGGCCCCGCGAGTGTCTGTCCGAAGCGACAGTCCGTCGAGCCGGAGGGGAGGCCGCGCCGGCCTCCCGCGGCCCCGGTCACACCGTCCCGGTCAGCTCCGTGCCCGCCCGCGGCGCGCGCTGGTACGAGTAGTGCATGAACACCAGCGACACGCAGACCGTGCCGTAGAGCAGCATGAAGGCGCTGGAATAGACGCCGGTGATGTCCAGCAGCGCGCCGAACAGGATCGGCAGGACGAAGCCGCCCAGGCCGCCCGCCAGGCCCACCACGCCCGAGACGGCGCCGATGTTGTCCGAATAGTCGTCGCTGATGAACTTGAAGACCGAGGCCTTGCCGATGGCCATCGCCACCCCGACCACGAACAGCAGGATCGTGAACACGGTCGAATTCAGGCCGATATGCAGCGACACCGGCCCCTGCAGCGTCTGGATCGTCATCTGCGTCTGCGGATAGGACAGCAGGAAGAAGCAGACCCAGCAGACCCACATCACCCACCACGTCACCGCGTAGGCGCCGAAGCGGTCGGAAAACCAGCCGCCCAGGGCGCGCAGCACACCGCCCGGCAGCGAGAACACCATCGCCAGGAAGGCCGCCAGCGTCAGGTCGAAGCCGTATTCCGCCACGTAGTATTTGGTGGCCCACAGGGCGAGCGCCACGTAGCCGCCGAACACCACCGAGTAATACTGGCAGTAGCGCCAGACGCGGGGATCCTTCAGCACGCTCAACTGCTGGCGCAGGCCGACGGCGGACGGCGCCCGATGCGCCGGATCCGAATGGCTGAACAGCCAGAACAGCACCGCGGTGCCCAGCATCAGGGCCGCGTAGGCCCGGGGCAGCATCGTCCAGCCGAACGCGCCGATGACGAGCGGCGCCACGAACATGTTCAGGGCGGATCCGGAATTGCCGGCGCCGAACACCCCCATGGCGAAGCCCCGGCGCTCCGGCGCGAACCAGCGCGCCACGTAGGGGGTGCCCACCGAGAACGTCCCGCCCGCAAGACCCACGAACAGGGCCAGCACCAGGAACTGGGCATAGGTGGTCGCATACGACATCAGGTACAGCGGCGGCACGCAGACCAGCAGCACCAGCACGAACACGATCCGGCCGCCGAAGCGGTCCGTCAGCATGCCCAGAGGCACGCGCACCAGAGAACCGGTCAGCACCGGCGTGGCGATCAGCAGGCCGAACTGAGTTTCGTTCAGGCTCAACTCGGACTTGAGCGGCACGCCCAGGACCGAGAACATCGTCCAGACGGCAAAACAGACCGTGAAGGCGAACGTGCTGGAGAACAGCACGGACAGCGCCTTGCGCGAGGCGGCGGGCGCCGGCTGCGGCGCGGCATTCGATGACATGGAAATCTCCCTTTGCGGGGCGTCGGCCCCTCCGGAAGATCATACCCACATGCATCGTACGGTCATATGACCTAGGTCAGACGGCATGAGCGCCGCGGCGCCCATGCGCCCGCGGGCTTACTGCACCGTCAGCTTCACATCCACGTTGTTGCGCGTGGCGTTGGAGTAGGGGCACACCACGTGCGCCTTCTGCACCAGGCCTTCGAGCGTGGCGCGATCCACGCCGGGGGCGGAGATCTTCAGTTCCACGGCGATGCCGAAGCCGGTGGGAATGGGGCCGATGCCCACGGAACCGGACACCTCGGTCGCGTCGGGCAGC
This sequence comes from Castellaniella defragrans, assembly GCF_014203015.1. Lineage (GTDB taxonomy): Bacteria > Pseudomonadota > Gammaproteobacteria > Burkholderiales > Burkholderiaceae_B > Castellaniella > Castellaniella defragrans. The sequence continues at coordinate 13,652 of NZ_JACHIB010000023.1, read as the reverse complement.
TTCACGCCGTCCTTGCCGGCGACCAGCTTCAGCGCGCCCAGGAAGCACGCCGAATAGCCCGCGGCGAACAGTTGCTCGGGGTTGGTGCCGTCGCCGCCGGCTCCGCCCAGTTCCTTCGGCGTGGACAGCTTGATCGCCAGGCGGCCGTCGGACGACTTGGCGCTGCCTTCGCGGCCACCGGTGGCGGTGGCGTGGGCGGTGTAGAGAACGTTTTCGACTGTCATGCTTGGACTCCTTGTGGTGCGATTCCAGGGACGCCGCCGGCACCACGATCGGCGGCGTTCCGTGAACGGGCTGGCCTGGGCCTGATCCGGATGGACAGGCCCTAGTCCGGCGCCGCGCGGTTTTCGAGGGTGGCGGACGCGGCCAGCAGGTGCGCCCGCAATTCCTCCAGCTCGGCCTTCAGCACCCGGGCGTGGTCGGGTGAGCAACCCGTGGCGCACAGCACGCCTTGCGGGACGGCGCCGGCGCGGCGCCACAGTTCGCGCCCGGCCGGTGTCAGCATCACGTGTACCTGGCGCTGGTCGTCGGCCGCGCGCTCGCGGCGCAGCAGGCCCAGGGCCTGCAGCCGCTTGAGCAAAGGTGTCAGCGTGGCCGAGTCCAGGTACAGGCGTTCTCCCAGCGCCGTGACCGTCGGCCCGTCGGCTTCCCACAGCACCAGCATCACCAGGTACTGCGGATAGGTCAGGCCCAGGCCCGCCAGGTGCTTGCGGTAGATCTTGCCCATCGCCAGCTGCGCCGAATACAGCGCAAAGCAGAGCTGGGCATCCAGCGTGAGGCTGATGGGCGGCTTGGCGGGGAGGTCGGTGCGATCCATGGGTACATTTTATATAGCGCGCTATTTAATAGCAAGCGATATTCTTGGAGACGGATCCAGGCGACGCGTCTTCCAGACGGTGAACGGGCCGCTTGCGCGAGCGGGCGCACGCGGCCGACCCGCCTGCCGGGACCGGGCCGCCGCACCGCCGTGCACCCCGGGCGTGCCACCGGCAAAGCGGCGATACACTGCCCCCCATACACTCGCAAGGAACCCATCATGACGGACCGTATCGACTGCGTCGTCATCGGCGCCGGCGTCGTCGGCCTGGCCGTGGCGCGCGCCTGCGCGCGGGCCGGTCTGGAAACCCTGGCGCTCGAGGCCGAATCCGCCGTCGGCACCGCCACCAGCGCGCGCAACAGCGAAGTCATCCATGCCGGCCTCTACTACCCGCGCGGTTCGCTCAAGGCCCGGCTCTGCGTCCAGGGCCGCCAGGCCCTGTACGACTACTGCGCGTCCCACGGCATCGCCCACCGGCGCTGCGGCAAGCTCATCGTCGCCACCCGCGACGAACAGACCGACGCCCTGCGGCGCATCGGCGCGGCCGCCGAAACCAACGGCGTGCATGACCTGCGCTGGCTGGACGCCGGCCAGGCGCGGACGCGCGAACCCGCGCTGCGCTGCGTCGCCGCGCTGGAATCGCCGTCCACCGGCATCATCGACAGCCACGGCCTGATGCTCGCCCTGCGGGGCGATCTGGAATCCGCAGGCGGCCTGCTGGCCCTGCGATCCCCTGTCCTGTCCGGCCGGGTCCTGAGAGACGGCATCCTGCTGCGCGTCGGCGGCGACGAGCCCATGGAACTCATCGCCCGCCACGTCGCCAACTGCGCCGGCCTGCATGCCCAGGCCGTGGCCGCCACGATCGACGGCCTGCCGTCCGCCAGCATCCCGCCCGGACGCTACGCCAAGGGCAACTACTACGCCCTGTCGGGCAAGGCACCGTTTTCCCGCCTGATCTACCCTGTCCCCGAACCCGGCGGCCTGGGCGTGCACCTGACCCTGGACCTGGACGGACAGGCCCGCTTCGGCCCCGACGTCGAATGGATCGACGCCCTCGACTACACCGTGGACCCCGCCCGCGCCGACGGCTTCTACACCGCCATCCGCCGCTACTGGCCCGACTTGCGCGACGGTGCCCTGCGCCCCGGCTACGCCGGCATTCGTCCCAAGCTGGCCGTGCCCGCGGGCCAGGACGCCGACTTCGTCATCCAGGACGCCCGCGCGCACGGCGTCCCCGGCCTGGTCAACCTGTACGGCATCGAATCCCCGGGCCTGACCGCCTGCCTGGCCATCGCCGGCGAGGTGATGCGCCGGCTGGAAGCCCCCTGAACCAGCGCCCCCCGCCCTGCCCGCCCGGAAACGCCCCAGGCGGGCATCGGCCCGGGCATCGACCGGCACGACGCATGACACGGTGCATAATCATGGCATCGTCCTCAACCTTCACCCACGGGAACCCGACATGATCCGCGAAATGGCCCACATCACCGTGAAACCCGGCACCCAGCCCGACTTCGAGGCCGGCGTCCGCAAGGCGCTGCCGCTCTTTCACCGCGCCCGGGGCTGCAAGCGCGTCGAGCTGCACCACATCATCGAAAAGCCCGAACAATACGTGCTGATGGTGTACTGGGAAACGCTGGACGACCACATGGTCCATTTCCGCCAGTCGGAAGATTTCCAGGCCTGGCGCGGGCTGGTCGGCGGGTTCTTTGAAAAGGCGCCGGAAGTGGTGCACTCGGAAGTGACGATCGAGGAATAAGCGCCGCCGGCCGCGGCGGGGCGGGCATCCGGCGCACCGCCTCCATCTACTTCCCAATACAAAACCGCGAAAAAATCTCCCCCAGCAGATCATCGCTGGTGAATTCCCCCGTGATCCCGCACAGCGCCTCGTGCGCCAGGCGCAGTTCCTCGGCGAACAGGTCCAGCACCTGATCGCTGTGCGCGGCATGCACGGCAGCCGCCTGCAGATGTTCGCGCGCCGCCTCCAGCGCGCGCACGTGCCGCTCGCGCGCCAGCCAGGGGGACTCCATCCCCGGCGTCCAGCCGGCGATGGCCAGCAGCCGGGCGCGCAGCGCATCCAGGCCCGCGCCGGTGTGGGCGGAGATCAGCAGCGGGGCATCGCCCCGTTCCACAGCCACGACATCACTCGATGGGGAGGAGCCCTTCTCGCGGCCCGCATGCCGCCCGGATTCGCCAGGCACGGCATTGCCGCCCGCGGGGACGACGCCATGTTCCGCCTCACCCACGAATCCCGTCTCCCGCGCAAGCAGATCCGCCTTGTTCCACACCCGCAGCACCGGCACCCCCGCCGGCAGCCGCCGCACGATCTCCGCGTCCAGCGGATCGTCCGGATGGCGGGCGTCCTGCAGGTGCAGGATCACCTGGGCGCGGGCGATCTCGGCCCAGCTGCGCTCGATGCCGATGCGCTCGACCGTGTCCTCGGTCTCGCGCAGGCCGGCGGTGTCCACGATGTGCAGGGGGATGCCGTCGATGTGGATCTGCTGCACCACGCGGTCGCGCGTGGTGCCGGCGATGGGAGTGACGATGGCGACGTCCTCGCCCGCCAGGGCGTTCAGCAGGCTGGACTTGCCGACGTTGGGCTGGCCCGCCAGCACCACGTGCAGGCCTTCGCGCAGCACCAGGCCCTGGCGGGCGGTGCGCAGGACGCCGTCCAGCGCGGCGGTGACGCCGCTCAGGCGCTCGGCGGCCTGGTATTTTTCCAGGAAGTCGATTTCCTCTTCGGGGAAATCCAGGGTCGCCTCGACCAGCATGCGCAGCTGCACGATGCGCTCGCTCAGGGCGTCGATCTCGGCGGAAAAGGCGCCCGACAGGGACGCCATGGCGCTGCGCGCCGCGGCGGCGGAGCTGGCCTCGATCAGGTCCGCCACGGCTTCGGCCTGGGCCAGGTCCAGGCGGTCGTTCAGGAAGGCGCGCTGGGTGAACTCGCCCGGCTGCGCCAGACGCAGGCCGATGTCCGCGCCGCGCGCCAGGCAGTCCTCCAGCACCCGCCGCAGCACGGCGGGGCCGCCGTGGCCCTGCAATTCCAGCACGTCCTCGCCGGTATAGGAATGCGGGCCGGGGAAGAACAGCGCCAGCCCTTCGTCCATGGTCTCGCCGTGCCGATCCTTGAACGGCAGGTAATGGGCATGGCGGGGCCGCAGGACCCGCCCGAACAGGCGCCGGGCATAAGCCGCCAGGTCGGGGCCTGAAAGGCGCAGCACGCCGATCCCGCCCCGGCCGGGCGCGGTGGCGATGGCGATGATGGGGTCGGTGGAAAAGGCACTCATGCGATCACCGGAAGCGGATATCGGTCTCTTCAAAACAAAAACGGTGCCCCGAAGAGCACCGTTCAGAAGGCAAAACGCAGTCTAGCATCAGCTCGATGCCGAAGCCGCCTTTTCCCGGTCCAGCCGCACCATGATGATGCGCTGCTGGATGATGGACACGATATTGTTCACGCACCAGTACAGCACCAGGCCGGCCGGGAACATGAACATCATCCCGCCGAACACCAGCGGCATGATCATCATGATCTTGGCCTGGGTCGGATCGGGCGGCGTCGGGTTCAGCTTGATCTGCAGGAACATCGTCGCCATCATGATCGCCGGCAGGATGAACCAGGGATCGCGCACCGACAGGTCGTGGACCCACAGGATCCAGGGCGCGCCGCGCATCTCCACGCTGCCCAGCAGCACCCAGTACAGCGCGATGAACACGGGGATCTGCACCACCATCGGCAGGCAGCCGCCCAGCGGATTGATCTTCTCCGTGCGGTACATCTCCATCATGGCGGCGTTCAGCTTGGCCTTGTCGTCGCCGAACTTTTCCTTCAGGTGCTGCATGCGCGGGGCGACCAGCTTCATCTTCGCCATCGAGCGGTAGCTGGCGGCCGACAGCGGGTAGAACACGGCCTTGATCAGCAGCGTCAGCACCACGATGGTCCAGCCCCAGTTGCCCAGCAGCGAGTGCAGCCAGGTCATGAACTTGAACATGGGCTTGGCGATGATGGTCACCCAGCCGTAGTCCACCACCAGCTCCAGGCCCGGCGCCACCGCGCTCATCGCCTGCTGGTCCTGCGGGCCGACCCACAGGTTGGCCTCGACCGAGCGCTGGGCGCCCGGGGCGATGGCGCCGACCTGCTCGATGGTGCGGATGGCGTAGAGGTTGTCCGCCAGGCGCAGCGCCTGGTTGGTGCGCACCGTGCCCTGGGGCGGCACCCAGGCGCTGGCGAAGTAATGCTGCACGATGCCGATCCAGCCGTTGTCGGCCTGCTGAATGTAGCTAGCCTTGCCCTTGGCGATCTCGTCGAACTTCACCTTCTGGAACTTGTCTTCCGACGAATACACCGCCGCGCCGGTGAAGGTGCTGTAGAAGCCCGAAGTGTTCGGCGGATCGTTGCCGTCGCGCGTGAGCTGCAGGTACAGCGAAGGATCGATCGGCTGGTCGCCCAGGTTGGTGATGTCGTGGCGCACGCGGATGTCGTAGCCGTTGCGCGGCACGATGAAGGTCTTGACCACCTTCACCTGGCCGGCGGTGGCCTCGAAGGCGATTTCCACGCTGTCGCCCTTGGCGACGGGCTCCGGCGTCACCAGCGAGAAGGGCGTCAGGTGGGTCGGGTAGCCGCTGCCCTGCGGGGCGCCGACCACGCCGGTCTGGGCGACGTACGTGTCGCCCGGCTGGTCGTTCAGCAGGTACATCGGGCCGCCGTCGCCGTCCAGCGACTTGTAGTGCAGCAACTGGGCCTGCACCAGCTGGGCGCCGGTGGTGTCGAAGGTCAGGTCGTAGACGTCGGTCTTGAGATGGACCTTCCGCCCCTGGGGCTCGGCGGCCGAACCGGGCACCGTCGCGGGCGTCCCGGGCTGGGCCGGCGCGGCGGCCGTGGGTACGCCGGCTGGCTGGCCGGCGGCCTTGCCGTCCCCGGATTTGGCGGTCTTGGACTGCTCGGCGGGCGGCGTCAGGGAAAACAGCGACGGCTGGCCCTGGTAGACCTGCCAGTTGTTCCACAGCAGCAGCAGCGAGAAGGAAAAGATCATCCAGAGGATGGTGCGTCGAATGTCCATTGGCGCCTGTGTATTCGTATCGTATGGGTTCGGAGCAAAAGCTCATCAGTTTAACGTAGCAATCCTGACTGCGGCCCTAAGCGGGCCCGGGCCCGATGCGCCGCCTCCCGCCCGGCAGGAAGCGGGCCGCCGGACCGGCTCACCGGCGGTCCGTGCCGCGCACCGGCCGGACCGGACGCGCGGGCGGGACCGGATCGTGGCCGCCCTGGCACCAGGGATGGCAGCGGGCGATGCGCCGCGTGCCCAGCCACAGCCCCTTCGCCACCCCGTGGGTCTCGATCGCCTCGATGGCGTAGGCCGAGCACGTCGGGGTGAAGCGGCACTGCTGGCCCACCCAGGGACTGAGGAAGTACCGGTAGAAGCGGATCGGGGCGATGAACAGCGCGCGCATCATGGCGCGATCCTCGCCAGCAGGGCGTCGGCCTCGGCCCGGACCTGGCGCTTCAGGGCGCTCAGGCTGGCGGCGGGCGGACGGTTCACCAGGCGGAACACCAGGTCCCCGTCGGGCAGCGCGTCCCGGCGCAGGCGGAAGGCCTCGCGCAGGACCCGCTTGATGGCGTTGCGGGTCACCGCCAGGGGGGCGTGGCGCTTGGGCACCACCAGGCCCAGCCGGGCCGGGCCTTCGGCCGGACCGCGCGGGCCGGACACCACGAACAAAGCCCCTCGGGCGATACGCCGCCCTTTCAGGGCAGCCGCGTATTCCGAGGGGCGATGCAGCCGGGCCGCCGGAGGAAAAGCGGGTGGCATGGCGATCGTTCCGGGGCCTGGCCGGGCGCGGCGCGGCCCCGCAAGGAAAATCAGACGGCCAGGCGCTTGCGGCCCTTGGCGCGGCGGGCGCTCAGGACGGCACGGCCGGCGCGGGTCTTCATGCGCACGCGAAACCCATGGGTGCGCTTGCGACGGGTAACGGAAGGCTGGAAAGTGCGTTTCATGGTGGATCCAAAAGAGCTCGGGGCAAATGGTCCGGGACAATCCCCGGGACGAGGTCCCGGCATCACTCCGGGACAAAGCCGACAGGCACAATTTGCCCACGGCATCGAAAAGCCCATCATTTCATCAAATTTTTGAATTTGTGTCAATCACTTGGACGCATCCAGGCGCCCGCCGGGCCCGCGCGGCACGGTCGGGCTGTGGATAACTTTGGGCGGGAAAGGGTAGAATCGAGGTTTGGCAAGATGACCCCTATGAATGAATTCTGGCAGGCCTGCGTCCAGAGACTGGAACAGGAGCTCCCCCCCCAGCAGATCAACGCCTGGATCCGCCCCCTGGTGCCCCTCGACTACGACGAGGAACTCGCGATCCTGAGGATCGGCGCGCCCAACCGCTTCAAGCTCGACTGGGTCCGCAAGAACTTCTCCACCCGCCTGGAGTCGATGGCGTCCGACTGGTATTCCCAGGCGGTGCAGGTCCAGTTCGAGCTGTCCGTCCCCGCCGGCCGGCCTGCGCCCGCGGCGGCCCGCCCCGCGCCGCCGCCCTCCGCCCCGGTGCGGGCCGCGGACGCCGTCGCGGCCGCGCCGGCCGTGAGCCCGGCGCCCCAGGCCGCCCCCGTCCAGGCCGCCACCGAGGAATCCATCCAGGACCACTCCCGCCTGAACCGCGACCTCACCTTCGATAACTTCGTCATCGGCAAGGCCAACCAGCTGGCCCGCGCGGCGGCCATGCAGGTCGCCGAGAACCCCGGCGTGTCCTACAACCCGCTCTTCCTGTATGGCGGCGTCGGCCTGGGCAAGACCCACCTGATCCACGCCATCGGCAACGCCCTGCTGGCCAGCGGCGCCAGCACGCGGGTGCGCTACGTCCACGCCGACCAGTACATCTCCGACGTGGTCAAGGCCTACCACCGCCGCGCCTTCGACGACTTCAAGCGCTACTACCACTCGCTGGACCTGCTGCTGATCGACGACATCCAGTTCTTCGCCGGCAAGAACCGCACCCAGGAAGAATTCTTCTATGCCTTCGAGGCCATGGTGGCCCAGCGCAAGCAGATCATCATCACCTCGGACACCTACCCCAAGGAACTGTCGAACATCGACAACCGCCTGATCTCGCGCTTCGACTGGGGCCTGACCGTGGCGATCGAGCCGCCCGAGCTGGAAATGCGCGTCGCCATCCTGCTGCGCAAGGCCCAGGCCGAACGCATCGTCATGCCCGAGGAAGTCGCCTTCTTCATCGCCAAGCACCTGCGCAGCAACGTGCGCGAGCTCGAAGGCGCCCTGCGCAAGGTCTCCGCCTACGCCAATTTCCACGGCCGCGACGTGCTGACCGTCGAAGTCTGCAAGGAAGCCCTGAAGGACCTGCTGTCGGTCTCCAACAGCCAGATCACGGTGGAGAACATCCAGAAGACGGTGGCCGATTTCTATAAAATCAAGGTCGCCGACATGTATTCCAAGCGTCGGCCCGCAAACATCGCCCTGCCCCGTCAGATCGCCATGTACCTGGCCAAGGAGCTCACCCAGAAGAGCCTGCCGGAAATCGGCGACCTGTTCGGCGGACGCGACCACACCACCGTGCTGCACGCGGTGCGCAAGATCACCGACCTGCGCGCCAAGCAGACCGAGCTGAACCACGCACTCCACGTACTCGAGCAAACTCTCAAAGGATGACAAGAAGATGCAACTCATTCAAGCGACCCGCGATGCCGTGCTCAAACCCTTGACGATGGTGGTGGGGATCGTCGAACGCCGCAACACGCTGCCGATCCTGGCCAACGTGCTGATCCGCAAGCAGGGCAGCCAGCTCGAGTTCCTGGCCAACGACCTGGAAGTCCAGATCACCACGCGCGCGGGCTTCGGCGTGGGCGACGAGACCCTGGCCACCACCGTGGCCGCCCGCAAGCTGCTCGACATCCTGCGCGCCCTGCCCGAGTCGGGCGACGTCCGGCTGTCCCTGGACGAGGCCAAACTCACCGTCCAGGCCGGCCGCAGCCGCTTCGCCCTGCAGACGCTGGACGCGGCCGACTACCCCACGGTCACCCAGTCCGAGCAATGGCCGGCGTCCTTCTCCATGCCGCAGAAGGCCCTGAAGAACCTGTTCAACCAGGTGCACTTCGCCATGGCCCAGCAGGACATCCGCTACTACCTGAACGGCCTGCTGCTGGTGCTCGAACCCGGCCGCGTGCGCGCCGTGGCCACCGACGGCCACCGGCTGGCCCATGGCGGCGTCGCCGTCGAAGGCCAGGCCGCCACGCTGGACGTGATCATCCCGCGCAAGACCATCCACGAAATGCAGCGCCTGCTGTCCGACGACGAGCAGGCCGCCGTGCAGATCGACGTCACGGCCGGCCAGATCCGCTTCCGCTTCGACGACATCGAAGTCGTCTCCAAGCTGGTCGAGGGCAAGTTCCCCGATTACCGCCGCGTCATCCCCGCCGGCTACAGCCGGCACTTCGACGTGGCGCGCGACGTCCTCCAGGCGGCCCTGCAGCGCACCGCCATCCTCACCACCGACAAGCTCAAGGGCGTGCGCCTGCAGCTGGGCGACAACCTGCTGCGCCTGTCCTCGTCCAACGCCGAGCAGGAAGAAGCCCGCGAAGAACTGGAAGTCGACTACGCCCAGGAACCGCTCGACGTCGCCTTCAACGTCAGCTACCTGCTCGACGTGCTGGCCAACATCAAGACCGACACCGTGCGCTGGTCCGTCCAGCCCGACGCCAACGCCTCCGTGCTGATCACGCTGCCCAACGACGAGGAATTCAAGTACGTCGTCATGCCGATGCGCATCTGAGCGCCCCTCGGGCGCCCGCTCCGCCGACGGACTCAACCACAGGATTTTCATGTCAGACCTCACCTCCCAGAACACCGCGGCCGCCGGCTACGGCGCCGATTCGATCAAGATGCTCAAGGGCCTGGAAGCCGTGCGCAAGCGGCCGGGCATGTACATCGGCGACACCTCCGACGGCACCGGCCTGCACCACATGGTCTTCGAGGTCGTGGACAACGCCATCGACGAGGCGCTGGCGGGCTACTGCGACGACATCGTCGTCACCATCCACGCCGACAACAGCATCTCGGTCACGGACAACGGCCGCGGCATCCCCACCGCCATCCATAAAGACGACGAGCATCACCGCAGCGCGGCCGAGATCGTCATGACCGAACTGCACGCCGGCGGCAAGTTCGACCAGAACTCCTACAAGGTCTCCGGCGGCCTGCACGGCGTGGGCGTGTCCTGCGTCAACGCCCTGTCCGAATGGCTGCGCCTGACGATCTGGCGCAACGGCGAAGAGCACCAGATGGAATTCCGCCGCGGCGAACGGGTCGCCCCGCTGGCCGTCACCGGCCCGGCGGATCGCACCGGCACCCGGGTCCAGTACCTGGCCGACGCCGAGATCTTCAACAACATCGACTACACCTACGAAATCCTGGCGCGGCGCCTGCGCGAGCTGTCCTTCCTGAACAACGGCGTGAAGATCCGCCTGGTGGACGAGCGCACCGGCCAGGACGAGAACCTCGCCTTCCTGGGCGGGGTCAAGGGCTTCGTCCAGTACATCAACCGCGCCAAGACCGTCCTGCACGACAACATCTTCGCCGTCACCACCGAATCCGAGGCCGGCGGCGTGCGCGTGGGCGTCGAAGTCGCCATGCAGTGGAACGACAGCTACGCCGAGACCGTGCTGTGCTTCACCAACAACATCCCGCAGCGCGACGGCGGCACCCACCTGACCGGCCTGCGCGCCGCCATGACCCGGGTGCTGAACAAGTACATCACCGACAACGAACTCGCCAAGAAGGCCAAGGTCGACACCACCGGCGACGACATGCGCGAAGGTCTGGCCTGCGTGCTGTCCGTCAAGGTGCCCGAGCCCAAGTTCAGCAGCCAGACCAAGGACAAGCTCGTCTCCAGCGAAGTCCGCCCCGCGGTGGAAGAAGCCGTCAGCCGCACCCTGGAGACCTGGCTGCTCGAAAATCCCAACGACGCCCGCGCCCTGTGCGGCAAGATCGTGGAAGCCGCGCGCGCCCGCGAGGCCGCGCGCAAGGCGCGCGAGATGACGCGCCGCAAGAGCGTCCTGGAAGGCGCCGGCCTGCCCGGCAAGCTGGCCGACTGCCAGGAAAAGGACCCCGCCCTGTGCGAGCTCTACATCGTCGAGGGCGACTCGGCCGGCGGCTCCGCCAAGCAGGGCCGCGACCGCAAGTTCCAGGCCATCCTGCCGCTGCGCGGTAAGGTCCTGAACGTCGAAAAGGCGCGCTTCGACCGGCTGCTGTCCAGCGAGCAGATCACCACCCTGATCACCGCCCTGGGCACCAGCATCGGGCCGGACTTCAACATCGACAAGCTGCGCTACCACCGCATCATCATCATGACCGACGCGGACGTGGACGGCGCCCACATCCGCACCCTGCTGCTCACCCTGCTCTACCGCCAGATGCCGGCGCTGATCGAGCGCGGCTACGTCTACATCGCCCAGCCGCCGCTCTACAAGGTCAAGGTCGGCCGCGAGGAACGCTACCTGAAGGACGACGCCGAGGAAGCCCAGTTCATGCTGCAGCTGGCGCTCAAGGACACCGAGCTCACCCCGCGCGCCGGCGCCACGCCGATCGCCGGCGACGCGCTGATGGACCTGGCCCGCCAGTACGTCACCGCCGACTCGGTCATCGCCCGCCTGGCGCGCACGCTGGACGCCGAGGCCCTGTCGGCCATGGCCGAGGGCGTGCAGCTCAGCCTGGTGGACGAGGCCGCCGCCCGCGCCAGCGCCGCCGCACTGGAACAGGCCCTGCGCAACCCGGCCGATCCCCACGGCGTCCAGGTGGAGGCCCAGTACGACGAGATCGAGGAAGCCTGGCGCCTGGCGGTCATCCGCCCGCACTTCGGCAACCTGCGCGTCAGCGTGTTCGACCGCCATTTCGTGCGCGGCGGCGACTACGCCGTCCTGGCCCGCACCGCCAGGACCTTCCTGGGCCTGATGGGCGAAGGCGCCGTCGTGCGCCGCGGCACGGGCGACAAGCTCAAGGAAAAGCCCGTCTCCGACTTCCGCGAAGTCATGCAATGGCTGCGCGCCGAGGCCGAACGCGGCATCAGCAAGCAGCGCTACAAAGGCCTGGGCGAAATGAACCCGGAACAGCTCTGGGAAACCACCATGGACCCGACCGTGCGCCGCCTGCTGCGCGTGCAGATCGAGGACGCCATCGCCGCCGACGAGATCTTCGTCACCCTGATGGGCGACAACGTCGAGCCGCGCCGCGCCTTCATCGAAACGCATGCCCTGCAGGCGGGGAATATTGACGTGTGATGAAGGCACAGGCGGTACGAGCCTCGTACCATAAGTGGCGGCTATTTGAGATCAAGGTTACCTACAATGATTATTACCCATCTAAAGCTGACCAACTGGCGTAATTTCCGCGGGCTGGACCTTGATCTCAGCACCCGTAACTACATCATCGGTGCCAATGCTTCGGGAAAATCCAACCTGCTCGATGTATTCCGGTTTCTGCGTACCATCGCGAAACCCGAAGGCGGTGGCCTGCAAAAAGCCATCAAGGAAAGAGGCGGGCTCAGCAAGCTGCGCAGTCTGCATGCGCGCCAGAATCCCGCCGTTCTCCTCTGGATCGAAGTAGCAGAATCACCAGACTCGGACTCCGCCCGCTGGGAATACGAACTGTCTTTCAAGGCCGAAGGCAAAGGAGCCCAACGCGTACTGATCACTCGTGAACGGGTATCCCGAAATGGTCAGCAAGTGCTCCTCCGTCCGACGCCAGACGACCTGAAAGACACAGCCCGACTGACGCAGACATACCTTGAGCAGATCAACAACAATGTCGAATTCCGGGCTCTAGCTGAATTTTTCTCTGCCACCACCTATCTGCACCTCGTTCCACAACTCCTCAAGTTCGGAGAAGAAATCAGCAGCCGCATCATTGAGGATGATCCCTTTGGTCAAGGCCTCCTGCAGCGCATTGCCAGCACACCACAAAAGACACAAGCCGCCCGCCTGAAGAGAATCGGCGAAGCTCTTCAGGTCGCAGTCCCCCAGTTCTCTGTGCTCAGGTTCGAGAAAGACCCGATTACTGGTGCTCCCCACCTCGAAGCGTCATTCAAACACTGGCGTGGCAACGGAGCATGGCAACGTGAAGACCAATTTTCAGACGGCACCTTGCGTCTCATCGGGCTGCTGTGGGCACTACAAGAAGGTGACGGACTACTATTGCTGGAAGAGCCCGAGCTGTCGCTAAACGACGCTATTGTCGAACACATTCCACTAATGATCGACCGGGTTGTCAGACTGCTAAAACGGAAAACTCGACAAGTCATCATCACCACCCACAGTGACAATCTGATCGGTGCCGTCAATGACCCTCTCACCATCATTCTGTTAGAACCCAGCCCCAACGGCACCCACGCACGCACAGCTAACAGTGATGAGATTGCAGTTATGGAAGGCGGACTGACTCCTGCAGAAGTTCTGCTGCCAAAGACCAGGCCCCAACATATTTTTGATGTAGCGCTCTTTTCATGAACACCATCTTCGTGATTGGTGAAGATGCCCTGAGTTGTGAGATCGGGAAAAGACTGGTGGTCGAGGTAATGCAATGGGAAATTTCTCAATGCCCTATTGACTGCGGAGGCGTAACCAAGCTAAGGAAGGCACTTCCACGCTATTTGAACCTTGCTCGCCAATATCCCATCCTGTGCGTCGCAGATACTGACAGGAAATGTCCTAAGGAACTACTCAAGGCATGGTTTCCTGAGCGGTGTTTGTCAACGAAGATGTCCGGTAAATCATGCGGCACGTCTTATGGTTTCAGGTGATTCCTGATGCAGCTTTTCTGGGTTAAGCCAGACCG
>NZ_JACHIB010000022.1 GCF_014203015.1 Castellaniella defragrans | reverse complement strand
TCGGCTTCTTGCATGGATGATCCCTCCTGATGTGATCATGAAGGGGTCAGTTCTCCATGTCGCCAGGGGGTCAGTTTGTCATGTCGCCTGACAGCCTTGGGTCGCCAAGCCTTCGCAATACGTGACGATGGCATCGGTATAGTCCGCCGCGATGTTCGGCGAGGCCGCCTGAGCGACATAGCGATATGGATCCCCAGTTGCTCCAACGCCTCGGGTGAAAAAACCACGCGGTCACTCATCGGATCTTTGCGTGCTCGGCAGCCAGACGTGCGCGTACCTGTTCCGGCGTTACCGCGCGGGACGGATCAGCCTTGAGCGCGTCATAGGCAGGGACAACCTGATGCTGTAGCCAGCTTTCGACAGCACGATCCCGGGCCAGCAGGGCATGTCAGCCCATCCCGGATGACCTCGCTTTCGCTGGCATACTCGCCTGTCCGCACCTTGGATTTCACGACATCGGCCAATTCATTGGGCAAGGTGATGCTGAGTTGCTGCGTGGTTCGCATGATGGCTTCCCTTCTTGAAAGCAGGATTTGATCCTGCCGAACCCTGCCGAACCAGAGAAGGAAAATCCAGCCGTCCCAGGCGCATCTCCACTCCCATTCCATGGGGCTCCTCAAAGGCAGCGATTTCCCCACGACCGGGCACAACCCTTGCTGCGGCTTCCCGCAGGGTGGGCCGCGCAATGCCGGCTGCTCCTGCGCGACGCTGCCGCCGGCAGCGTGCCCGACACTGCTTACGCGAAGAGGAAAACCATGGCTACCGAAATGAAAGAGAATCTGCTGGACTGGCTGCGCGACGCCCATGCAATGGAAGAGCAGGCCGAGAAGATGCTGACGGCCACCGCCGAGCGGCTGCAGCACTATCCCGAGCTGCGGGCCCGGATCGAGCAGCACGTCGAGGAGACCCGGCAGCAGGCGCTGCGCGTCCGCCAATGCATCGAACGGCTGGGCGGCGACACCTCGGCCATCAAGGACATCACGGGGAAGATGATGGCCATGGCCCAGGGCCTGAGCGGCATGTTCGTTTCCGACGAGGTGGTCAAGGCGAGCCTCGCCAGCTACGCCTTCGAGCATATGGAGATCGCCAGCTACAAGGCGCTCATCGCCGCCGCCGAGACCTGCGGGGACACGGAAACCAAGCGGCTGTGCGAGCAGAGCCTGGCCGAGGAGGAAGCCATGGCCGATTGGCTGGCCGCCCACCTGCCCGCCACGGTGCGGCAGTTCCTCCTGCGCGACGAAGCCCCCAACACGACAGCCAAGCACTGACCGGCGACGAAGCACCCACACAACGGTCAAACGCTCGACGGCCAGGCACTGACCGCAACGGCGCGGCACCGGCAGGCGGCAGAGCGACCGACCAGCAACCGAGCGACTGACCGGCGGCAGCGCAGCATTAGATGCAGTCCGGCGCCGGTGCGGGTGCGCAGGTCCCGCGACTTGTCCGCGGCCTGCTCCGGCAGGCGGGCGCCCCGCCGGGCGCCCGCAAAAAAGCCGGGCCCCCTGTTTCAGGGGGCCCGGCCGCACTGTGACTTCCCGCGGATCACCGCCCGGAGGCGGTGACTCGCCGGACATCAGAGAATTTGGATCTTGGTGGCCTGCGGGCCTTTCTGTCCGACTGCGGACACGAAAGAGACGCGCTGGTTTTCTTCAAGGGATCGGTGTCCGGAGCCTTGAATCTCCGAGTAGTGCGCGAACAGGTCCTTGCCGCCGGATTCGGGCATGATGAAGCCGAATCCCTTTTCGCTGTTGAACCATTTCACGATGCCGATTTCTGTAGTCAATGTCTTTCCTAAAGGTAAAAGGGAAACTTTCCCCACCCCCACTATGGGGGTTTACTGCGTGCGACACAATCACACTTTCAATTTGTCGCAATTTCAGTTGGTCGCAAATGAAGGGCCGGACGCATGCGATGCGCCGGCCGCCTGCGGGCGCAGCCACGCCGGCCTGGCCGGCTGCGCGCACGCCCGGATGTAGCTGAATGCCTCGGCCTTGGCGAACTCGGCCGCGGCCTGGGCCGACTCGAAGAGCGGCGTGAACCGCATCAGGCGGTCGTGGGTCATGCTGGCGCGGCCGCTGCGGATGGAGACGGAAGCAATATACCGGCCGCCATGATCGCGACGGACCAGGGGAGAGACCAGGTACTTGCCGACCTGTATGGATGGATACATGAAAACCTTTCGATGCCGTCAATGGAGCCGGACATCCGATGAAACAATGGGGGCGCAAAGCGCGTGCGGTTGAACTCTGCCCGCGGCTGGCTCGCAGGGGTGTTCGCTGCAAGCGAGGTGCTGCCGGAAACGAGGGCCCGGGATCGGGCGCGGCCGGCAAAGGAAGAAGGACAAGATCAGTGCCGCGCGTTTTTCATGGAATCATTCTGCACGTCGCGGCAAAGACGGATAAGTGTACCACAACTTACCGTCCACGGCACAAGCCCTTTGACGAGGCATCCATCGGACCGGCGCCTCAATCAGGCGCCGCACTCTTCTTGCGATAGGAGCCGGGCGTCACGCCCAGCACCCGCTTGAACGTCGAAACCATGTGGGCCAGGGAGGAAAAGCCGCACTGGGTGGCGATCTTGGTCAGGGGCAGGCTGCTTTCCTCGATGAGGTGATGCGCCAGTTTCACCCGATACTGGATGATGTAGCGGTGTATCGGCATGCCCATCACCGCCAGGAACCGGTGCCGCAGCAGGCTGGCCGACATCTTCTGCAGCAGGGCGAGATGGGCGATCGTCAGCGGCTCGCTCACATGCGCATGGATATACAGCACCGTCTCGTTGATCGCCGGATCCGAGGTGCGCATCATGTCGCCGCTGCGGTTCCCCAGCGCCAGCCATTCCAGCTGGGCGGTGATGGCGTCGATGATGCGCTCCACGTACCGCACCGGCCGCGGCGCGGTGGGCGAAGAGGAAATCTCGAACATCTGGCGCGACAGGGCCGGCAGCAGCGCATCGTTGATCTGCAGCGGCACGCGATGATCGCCGATCACCTTTTTCAGGGCCTGGTGGGCGTCCCCGGACGTATACAGGAGCTGGAACCAGAGGATCTTGTCGGGGCTGCGGAAATGCATCTCGACGTCGCCGGGGACCAGCATCACGCGATAGGGCATGGCGACGGTCGGCATGTCCTGGCTCGACGGACCGGCATAGGCGTCGATCTTCGTGCCGAAATGCACCGCGATCATCGCCATGGGCAGCGGCGGAATGATGATGACGGACGGCGGCACGGTCACGTACGACTCGATCGCCAGATGATTCGGTCCGCGATTTTCCCAGCGGGAGACGGGTCTCGCATTCACGGCCCGCTGCACCAGCGCCGAGACTTCCTTGAACTGCGGATCGATCATCCCATCCACTCCGGTCGGGTACCAGGCAAGCGCCGCGGACCTGGCCCGGGAAGGGGGCAATTATATCGGACGGCTGCCACGGACGATACGGCGGTCGTCCGAGCCGCTGTCCGGCCGACCGGCGGCAGCCCACGGAGATGCACGCGGAGGATGGGGCCGGCCCGGCTCAATCGAGCAGCGCCTCGATGTCGGGCGGGGCCGAGGCGGCGGACTCCCAGCACTGCGGTTTCATCAGGGCGCGGTCGCGCAGCAGCTGCGCTTCGGACATGGCGAGCAGCACGGACTCGATATGCTCCCGCTCGTCGGCGGAGCCGCCCGCGGCGCAGGCATCGACCAGCGCGCACAGAGAAGCGCGCATCTCCATGATCGCGGCATGGAGCTCCCCGGGATCGGCCCCGCAGCGGCCCAGGACGTCCGCCGCCCGGTCGCGGGCCGCCGCGACTTCGCCGAGGGCCGCGAGCGTGCCGCCGTCCACGGCGTCCAGGGCCGCGAGCGTGCCGGCCGTATCGACCAGGCGCTTGAGCTCGTCCACGTCGAAGCGGAACTGGAGGGGAATCTGGGCCTGCATCAGCTTGAGCATGCCGACGACGAGCTGCGCCTGCTCCACCGCCAACTTGTTGTCGCTCGACACGGCGGGGATGACCACTTCGGTCAGAGCCTTGATCATGGAGCGGATCTGGATTTCGGGCCGCATCTGCATGTCAGTTCGCCTCCTGAATCAGGGTTCTCATTTCATCGACGATCATCCCGCCGATGCCGATCAGCCAGGTGACCAGAATATCCTGGTGGGTTTTGCCGTTCAGGGCGATCCGATAGCCGGTGCCCAGCGTCAGCACAGCGATGCTATAGGCGTTGTAGACTTTGTACCAATGTACTTTCCCCGGATCCACGGTCAGGCCCGAGGCCTTTTCGTACTGTTCGTAGAAGTCTTCCTCGGGCAGCAGGCCGCACACCAGCCGGGTGGTGCCGTCCTCGGCCATGGAAGAAAATGCGCGGTTGGTCGTCCAGGCCAGATCCTGGTGGCGGTCGCCGATCCGTCCCAGTTCCCAATCCAGCAGGGCCGTGATCCGACGGTCGTGTTCGGTGTACAGAAAATTGCCGGTCCGGTAATCGGAATGCACCACCGAGGCCCGATCGAGCACCGGCAGGTTGCGCCGCAGCCAGGCGGCCGCGAGGTGCATCATCGGCACGTCTTCCTCGCAGTCCTCGGTCCACACCCGCTCCCACCAGTTCACGCCCCACTCGGCGCACTGGGTCGTGCCCGTGGCGGGATGCTCGAAGGCATCGAGCGCGTCACCGGAATAGTCATGCCGATGGATCCGCGCCAGCAAATCGACGAACTGCGGCGCCAGATCCGCGCGCAGCGGCGCGGGCAGGACGGTCCCCAGCCCGGAGACACCGCTGGCCCCCTGGTCGGGCTTGGTCACCCCCGGGGCGAAGCCGTAGATGAGCGCCGGATAGGGCAGGAATTCGCCTTCGGCGTCACACCAGAAGACGGGCGGCACGGGCACCGTGCCCTCGAGCGCCTTGATGATCTGGAATTCCCGCAGGCGGCTGGTCTCGACGATCGATTCGGCCGGCTCCATCCGCAGCACCATGGCGGTTTTCTCCCGGCCGGCGCCCGGGCGCTCCCATTCCAGATCGAACGCCATCTGCAGCTTGGAAGCGCCGCCGGAAAGCCAGCGGGGGGCATGGATCGCATGGTCGCCGATGCCTTCGGCGCGCAACAGGGCCTCGATGCCGCCGACCAGCTGCTCGATCGTCACCGGAGCGAAAGGCGGCCCGGCACGCCGGCTCAGCTTGCGCGTCAGGATGCGGTCGATTTCCCGTTCACAGGGAAAGCGCCGGCGCAATTGCCCGATCCATGCCGGATCGGGGCGATTCTTGTCCATATCCACTGATGTCTCCTGTTCTTTGGCCTGTCGCCGCCGGACCCCGCCTGGGGGGACACATGCTGCGCAAAGCCGGATCCGGCACGATTATTTTAATTTAGAACTGTATCATACCATATGTATTAGTATTATTACAAGCCGTCCCTGTAATGCTCAAGCGCCTTGCGCATCTTGCGCCGCGCCCCGGGCATCAGCGCGCGATACACGATCCTGATCAACCACGCCGGCACATATCTGGCCCGTTCCTCGAAGGCCACCCTGCCGCGCGGATGATCCATCAGATCCGGATAGGGAAAGGGAAAGCGGTAATTGCGCCTGTCCTTCCAGAACTCGATCGCGGCGAGATGCTTGACGTTCTTGTATCCATAATGGGCCGGCGCCACCAGGCGCAGCGGCGCGCCATGTTCGATGCCCAGCCCCCCGTCGCCGATCCCGTCGGCCAGCAACACATCGTCGGCCAGCAAGTCGCACAACCGCATGCAGCAGGCATAGCCGTCCTGGGCCCGAAAGACGACGAATGTCGCACCATCCAGCGGCTGGGCCAGCGGCACGACCAGACGATGATAAAAATCCGAAAACCGCACTCCGCGCCAGCGCACCCCCCTGTACGACCAGGTCGTCACGCAGTGGAAATCGGATATCTGCTCCACTCGGGGCAGGGTTTCCAGTTCCGCGCCCAGTATCACCGCCCGCCGGACGTCGCCGCCAATGGAGAGTTCGACGTTATCGGGGTTATGGGGGAACCGTCCGGCAAAATGGCCAAGGCCGAAACGGTCGAAACTGGGGTATTCGAACTGCCCGGGCGGCAGCGGTTTTCTTCCGGCATGCATCAGACACCTCCCGAAGGGGCCGCGGCGCGCCGCCACAGCCTTGCTCTCGATACGCCATCCAGAGAAGGACGGCCCAAGGATCAGGCCAGCAAACGCATGCGCAAGCCCGCATGCCCGGCCGCAGTCAAACCGCAGGCGACCCTGAAATAGGCGTCGATGCCGCCGAAATCCCGCCCGATGCAATCCAGGGCCGCCATCAGGTATTCTTCGCGCACGTCGGCCATGACCAGCAACGCATCCAGCGCACGCGGCGGCAGCCCTTCCAGCTCGTCCCCCAGCAGCCCGCGGACCAGCTCGGCCGGCGGGCAACGGGCGCGGGTCAGCAGGTAGTTCTCGAATACATCGTCGCGCGAAACGCCGAGGGCGAAGAGCAGTATGGCGCAGACGAACCCCGTGCGGTCCTTGCCGGCCGTGCAATGCACCAGCGTCACCGGCGATGCGGGGCCCTCCAGTGCCGCGAACAGCTCGGCGAGCACCTCGGCAAACAGACGCGGCATGGCGGCATAGGCGCCCAGGATCCACTGGCGCGCCGCCTCGGCATCGAACGCCGGATCGGCGATGCGTTCGCGCCAGCCGGAAATCCGGACGGCCGCAAGCGCATCGGCCCGCGCGCTGTACAGGGTCCTGGCCGCCCGCCCGGCAGGCCAGCGGCTCTCCGCCCGCTGCCGCTCGTCGGCGGCCCTCAGGTCGCAGACGAGCCCGATGTCCAAGGCCGCGACCCGCCGCAGGTCCTCGTCGGTCAGGCGCGCCAGCGCCTCGGAGCGAAACACGCGCCCCGGCCGGACCGTGCCGCCCCCGGCGCCACGGCACCCGCCGAGGTCCCGGAAATTCGGTGCGCCCATCAGATCCATACGCGCCATGGCCTCAATCCGCTTCGCTCAGCATGGCGGGCGCCTCGGCCCGGTGGAACCCTTCGAACGGCCGGCTGCGCGACGTTTCACCCAGCGTCCAGGTCTGGCGGGCGTTGGGCGTGCCGCCATCCACCCGGATGCAGGTCCCGGTGATGTAGGCCGCCGCCGGCGACAGCAGGAAGACGATCGCGGCCGAGACCTCGGCCTCGGTGCCGAAGCGCTTGAGCGGCACCTTGGCGGCGTATTTCCGCAGCTCGCGGCGCGCCTCCGGGGTATAGCGGTCGAAGCCGCTGGACGCGATCCCGCCGGGCGCCACGGTATTGACGCGCACGCCCTCGGCGGCCCACTCGCAGGCCGCCGTTTCGGACAGCGTGAGCATGCCGCCGCGCGCCGCGGCGGAATGGCCGAAATTCGGCCAGCCATGCCAGATGTCGGCGATGATGTTGACGATCGCGCCGCCATGCGCCGCCATCCAGCGCGCATAGGCTTCGCGCATGAAGATGAAGCCGCCCGTCAGGTTGTTGCGCACGACCGCGTCGAAGCCGTTCGTGCTGATGTCCCGCAGCGGCGTCATCCACTGGCCGCCCGCATTGTTGACCAGGCCGTCGAGCCGGCCGGTCAGCTCCAGCACGCCGTCGATCGCGCGGATCACCGCGCCTTCGTCGCGGATGTCGCACGCATGGACGCTGGCGCGCCCGCCGTCCTGGACGATCTCGTCGCGCACCCGCGCGCACTTTTCCTCGGTCCGCCCGACCAGCGCGACGTGCGCGCCCAGCGCCGCGAGTTCGTGCGCGGTACAGCGGCCGATCCCGCTGCCCGCGCCGGTGACGACGATGGTCTGCCCGCTGAAGACCTCGGGATGAAACACGGATGCATACCGCATAGCCATACTCCTCATGATTGGATTGGCGCCGCCTTCGGAAGACGCGGTCCGCCCGCTTTCAGGCCGGTTCGTTCAGGGCCGCGGCCAGGGCCCTCCCGGGATGCCAGCGGGCGGGCCCGGCAAGCTGGAACTGCCGCGAAAACAGATCTCCCGCGCCCAGGACATGCGCGGCCTTCATCGCCCAGCGGGGATCGAACAGGAAAGACCGCCCCAGCGCCACGCAGTCGGCGTCGCCGTCGGCGACCGCCCGCTCGGCCATGCGGGGCCGATGCAGCATGCCCACGGCGCGCACCGGCATGCCGGTCTTCCGCCGGACGCGCCCGGCGTATCCGAGGAGATAGCCGGGGGCCGCGGGGATCCGCACCCCCTCGGCGACCGCGCCGCTCGATATGCAGACGAAATCGACGCCCGCCCCACGCAGCGCCGCGCACACTTCGAGCGTCTCGGAAAAAGGCCGCCCGCCTTCGATCCACTCGTGCGCGTCGATGCGCGCGCCGAGCGCCTTGTGCGCGGGCCACACGGCGCGCACCGCGGCCGCCACGGCCAGGGGGAAGCGCAGGCGGTTGGCCAGCGCGCCGCCATAGGCGTCCGTGCGGCGGTTGGCGAGCGGCGAGAGAAAGCTGGCGAGCAGATAGCCATGCGCCAGGTGCAGTTCCAGGTAATCCAGCCCGGCGCGCAGGGCGCGGCGCGCGCTGCCGGCAAAGGCCTCGGTCACGCGCTCGATATCCGCTTCGTTCATCTCGACCGGCAGCGGACGCTCAGCGCCGAAGGGCAGCGCCGACGGCCCCAGGACCGGCCAGCCCGTGCCGATGGACAAGGCGCCGCCGCCATCCCAGGGGGTGCGGCAGGCCGCCTTGCGGCCCGCATGGCTGAGCTGGATGCCGATGGGAATCGACGCCAGCCGCTTGAGATGGGCCACCAGCGCGGCCAGCGCGGCTTCCTGCCGCGGGTCGTAGAGCCCCAGACAGCCGGCCGTGATGCGGCCTTCCGGCGCGACCGCGGTGGCTTCGAGGGTGAGCGCGCCGGCACCGCCGACCGCCAGCGAGCCGTAGTGCTGCCAGTGCCAGTCGCCGGCCAGGCCGCCCCGGGCGCTGTACTGGCACATGGGAGAGACGAAGACCCGGTTGTCGAGCATCATCGGGCCGATCCGCAGCGGAGAGAACAGGATGGACATGGCGCCCCAGCACGGCTTCAGGACAGGCGGCCCATGCATCCGGCGATGCGCGCGGCCGCCCCACATTAATTAGTATCATATCATACCATATGATATGATTACAATACTCGCCGCGGCTGCCGCGGCGAGGCCCGACATTCAATTCCGGAGACACAATGGAACACAGACTACTGAGCGGAAAAGTCGCCCTGGTCACAGGGGCCGGCCGAGGCGTGGGCCGCGGCATCGCCCTCGCCCTGGCCGCCGCCGGCGCCAAGGTGATCGTCAACGACATCGGCGCATCGGCCGCCGGCGAAGGCCTGGACCAGGGGCCCGCCCACGAGGTCGTCGCAGAAATCCGCGCGGCGGGCGGCGAGGCCGCCGCCGACACGCACTCGGTCGCCGACTGGGACCAGGCCCATGCCATGGTCCAGGCCGCCATCGACGCCTTCGGCCGGATCGACATCGTGGTGAACAACGCGGGGATCGTGCGCGACGCGATCTTCCACAAGATGAGCCGCGAGGAATTCGACGCGGTGGTCGCCGTCAACCTGAGCGGCGCGTTCCACGTCAGCCGCGCGGCGGCCCCCCACTTCAAGGCCCAGAACGGCGGCGTCTACGTCCACATCACCTCCAGTTCCGGATTGATCGGCAATCTCGGCCAGGCCAACTACGCTGCATCCAAGCTCGGGGTGGCGGCGCTCTCGAAAGCCATCGCCATCGACATGCAGCGGTCCAATGTCCGCTCCAACGCCATCGCGCCCTGGGCATGGACGCGCATGGTCGGCACCATTCCCGCCGACACGCCCGAACAGCAGAAGCGCGTCGAAGGGCTCAAGAAACTGATCCCGGAAAAGATCGCGCCCTTCGTCGTGGCCCTGGCCAGCGACCAGGCGCGGGAAGTCACGGGACAGATCTTCGGCGTGCGCAACAACGAGATCTATCTGTTCACCCAGCCCCGCCTGCTGCGCACGGCGCACACCTCCGACGGCTGGACGCCGGAGACGATCATCGAGCGCGTCCTGCCCATGTTCCAGAACGACTTCTATCCCCTCGCCCGCTCGGGCGACGTCTTCACCTGGGACCCCGTCTAGGACTCGACCGGGGAGTGCAATGCGGGGCGGAATCTCCGCAGGAGCTCCTCCTCGGAGAGCCGGACGTCGGCATGGCCGCTGACGATCCGCCGCCCGTCCTGCGCCCGCATCAGCAGCGCCACCCTGGCCACGCCGCCTTCATATCCGGTCAGGCTCATGCCGATCGTCGTGGCCTGCCCCACCAGCAGCACGCTCTCGAAGCGGGCGCCGAAGCCGCGGATGCTGCCGGCATCGAAATGCCGCGTCAGCATGCGCCCCAGGCGCGCCATGTTCAGCATGCCATGCACGACGAGGCCGTCGAACCCGGCCCTGCGGGCGAAGGCGGGGTCCAGATGCAGCGGGTTGTGGTCGCCGGACGCCTGCGCATAGCGCCTCAGATCCTCGGGCGAGAATGCGGCGCCGGCCTCGTGCAGCACGGCGGGGCCGGACACCGCTTCCGGCATGCGCACGGCAGCCGTGCCTCCCCCATCGACCACAGCCATGCTCCCTCCATCGACAGCAGCCATGCTCCCTCCATCGGCACTCATGAACTCATGCCTCCTCCTTCGGATGGCGCACCAGCACCAGCTGGCGCGAACGCCCCAGCACCTCGCCCTCGTCATTGGAAAACGTCGTCTCGATCGACACGAATTCGAGCGCGCCCCGGCGCCGCTCGTAGATGTCGGCGATCCGGCGCGCCACCTGGACCCGCATGCCGGCCCGGATGGGCGCCAGGTACTCGAAATGCTGTTCGGCATGCAGGATATGCGCCAGATCCGCGCCCAATACCGTCTGCATGATGTGGCGCGAGCTGTCGTTGCGCCCCTCCAGCACCTTCATGAAGGTCGGCGGCGCCCCTTCGTCCGGGCCGGGCGCCGCCACACCGACGGCGGCGGCGAATGCCGCCAGCTCCGCAGCGCTCACGAGCTCCGTGAACACCGGCAGCCGATAGCCGATCAAGTCGCGGTTCAACACGGGCCCGGTCTCCTGCGAAGCGTCACGGGCAGTCCGCGGCCGCCCGGGGCCGGTCGCCGGCCGACAGGCCGGCGGCTTCGGCCCGCCGCTCGCACTCGGCCCGGCCGACGCGCTGCAGGAACGCGAAAGGTCCGCCCGTCCATGCGGGCATGATCCCGGCGACCACCGCCGCGCTGTCGAGCAGCGCCTCGTCGGTCACGCGCCCCGCTTCGGCGGCCTCCTGCGCCCGCAGCGCCACCCCGTACTCCGGCGGCAGGCCCCGGGCCTGCGCCGCCTGCGCGGCCCGCGCCAGGGCGGCCAGGACCAGATCCCTGCCCGGCGTCACCAGGACCGCGTCGGGCCGCAGGCTGCGCGCGGCGATCAGGGCGGCGACGCGCGCCTGGGGATCGCCGTCCCAGAGGATCTCGACCGCCTGGCCGTACGGGCCGCGGGGCGCCGCCCACACGCCGGCGGCGCAGCCGGCGGCCAGCCCGGCCTCGTCCGGGCCGCACGTCCCGACCGGCACGCCGCCGGCCTCCGGCGGAACCTCCAGCGGAATGTCCAGCGACTTCAGGGACCGCTGGCGGTCCAGGAACAGCGCGCGCACCATGTTGCCCGCCACCGGATCCTGGATCAGGCGCACGAAAACATCCATCTCGTTGTCGAGCGCGAGGTCGATCGGCATGGCCCAGCCCTGGATGACGCAGTCCATGATCGCCCGATAGGCCGGATAGCGTTCCAGCAGGGCGTCATCGAGCGCCAGCGCCCGGGCGATGCGTTCATGCGCCCCCGCGTCGCCGGGCCGGATCTCCTCGTCGTCGGTATCGTAGAACGCGCCGGTGAGATGGCGGGGCTTGCCGCCGTCCATGCTCAGCGCCTTGGCCCGCGCCCGGTCGATCAGCTGGTCGGCGGGCACGATCTCGTCGGCCAGCCCGCAGGCGAGCGCCGCATCCGCGCGCACGGGCTCGCCGCGCAGCAGCATGTCCAGGCCGCGCCGGACGCCGATGAGCCGGGGCAGGCGCTGCGTGCCTCCCGCCCCCGGCAGCAGGCCGAGCTTGATCTCGGGCAGCCCCAGCGCGACGCGCTTGCGGTCGGACAGCACCCGCGCATGGCTGGCCAGGCACAGTTCCAGCCCGCCGCCCAGGGCCAGGCCGTCGACCGCCGCGACGAACGGCTTGGCCGAGCGTTCCAGCCGCCGGAAGAGCCGGCCGAGCCGGCCGCAGAGGTCCACGAGCTGGTCGTGCGTGTCGGTCCGCGCCCGCTCGGTGAACATCCGGATCATCGAAAGATCCGCGCCCACCAGGAAGGAATCCTTGCCCGAGGCGAGGACCACCGCGACGATCCGTTCATCGGACTCGACCCGGTCGAGGAGGCGCTCCAGGGAGTCCATCATCTCCAGGGAGAAGACGTTCATGCTGCGGCCCGGCATGTCGATGCGGGCCAGCAGGACGCCGTCCTCGCCCAGCGCCGTCTTGATGTTCTGATCGGTCACGGCAGGCCACGCCTCACGATGCGTATTTCTTGAAGTCGGGCTTGCGCTTCTCGTTGAACGCGCGCACGCCTTCCTTGGATTCCTCGGTCTGGTAGAACCCCTTGACCGCCGCGACGCCCATGAAGCTGATGCCGCGGATGTTCTCGCTGTCGGCATTGAACGAACGCTTGCTCAGCGCGAGCGCGGTCGGGCTGAGCGCATTGATCTCGGCCGCCCAGAGCTCGCACTCGGCATCGAGCTCGTCCTTGGGCACGACCTTGTTGACCAGCCCCATCTCGAGCGCCTGCTGCGCCGTATAGCGGCGGCACAGGAACCAGATCTCGCGCGCCTTCTTCTCGCCGACGATGCGGGCCAGGTAGGCGGTGCCGAAGCCGGGATCGGCGGAGCCGACCTTGGGGCCCATCTGGCCGAACTGCGCCGTATCGGCGGCCAGCGTCAGATCGCAGATCGTGGCGAACACGTGGCCGCCGCCGATCGCATAGCCCTGGACGCGGGCGATCACCACCTTGCGGCAGTCGCGGATGGCGGACTGCAGCTCCTCGATGGGCAGGCCCACCATGCCGCGCGGGCCGTACAGGCCGTCGTCGGACAGGTGGACCTTCTGGTCGCCGCCGGTGCAGAAGGCCTTGTCGCCCGCCCCGCCGAAAATCACGCAATTGACGGTCTTTTCCTCGTCGGCCATGCGGAAGGCCTGGATCAGTTCCTCGACCGTCTGGGTGCGGAACGCGTTGTACACCTCCGGGCGATTGATGGTGATGTGGACGGCGTTCTCGCTCACCGTATAGAGAATGTCCTTGAATGTCTGGCTCATGTGCTCTGCTCCTGAAATCGTGAATGTGAAAAGACCGGCGGGCCGCGCGCCGCTCAGCCGTGCATCGTCAGGCCGCCCGAGATGCTCAGCGTCTGGCCGGTGATGAAGGCCGCGTCGTCGCTCGCCAGGAAGGCCACCATGCCCGGATAGTCCTCGGGCACGCCGATGCGCCCCAGCGGCACGCCGCGGACCATCGCGTTGCGGATCTTCTCGCCCTGCTCGCCGGTGCCGACGAACGCCGTCATCGCCGGGGTATCGGTGGGCCCGGGGCAGACGCAGTTCAGCAGCACGTTGTTGCGCGCGACCTCGCGCGCCAGGGCCTTGGAGAACGCGATCGTGGCGCCCTTGCAGCCCGAGTAGACGACCTCGCCGGAGGAGCCGACCCGGCCCGCATCCGAGGCGATGAAGATCACGCGCCCGCCGCCGCCCCGGCGGACCATGCCGCCGACCACGGCATGCGTCATCTGCAGCGGTCCGAGATAGTTGATGTCCACGACCTTGCGCCAGAAATCGGGCCTGGTCTCCAGAAACGCCATCGGCGTATCCCAGCCGGCGTTGTTGACCAGCGCCCAGGTGGGGCCCAGCCGGGCCTCGATCGACTCGACGGCACGCGTGACCGAACCGAAGTCCGTGATGTCGCACGTCTCGGCCTCGGCCGTGCCGCCGGCGGCGCGGATCCCTTCCACCGCCGCGGCGGACGCCTCGGCGTTCAGGTCGAGCACGCCCACCGCCATGCCCTCCGCCGCCAGGCGCCGGGCGATCGCCAGCCCGATGCCGCTCGCCGCGCCCGTCACCAGCGCAACCTTGTCCTTGAGTCCTCGCACACCTGTCTCCTTCGTCTTCGATAAAAATCCGTTCGTCCGCGCCGGCGGCGGCATTCACACGCTGCGCTGCGCCTTGCTCTGCTCGCTCGCCGCCTTGGCCTTGGCCTTGGCCTGCTCCCATTGCGCATCGCTCATGGCATTGAGGCCGACGAAGGTCGAGGGCGCCGCGAGATGGTGGCCGCCATCGATGGCGATCGTCTCGCCGGTGATGTAGTCGCAGCCGTCCGACAGCAGCAGCAGCACCAGATTGCCCAGCTCGGAAATTTCGCCGTAGCGGCCGGCGGGCACCTGATCGGCCTGGGTGGCGCCCACCGAGCTTTCCTCGGTCGGATTCAGCATCTGCCAGGCGTAGTCGGTCGGGAAGGGACCGGGGGCCACCGCGTTCAGGCGGATGCCATGGCGCGCCCACTCGACGGCCAGGGACATGGTCATGGCATGCACCGCGGCCTTGGCCATGGCGGAAGGCACGACATAGGGCGAGCCCGTCCAGATCCAGGTCACCAGCGTGGACACCACCGAGCCCTTGAGCCCCTGGTCGATCCAGCGCCTGCCGGCCGCCTGGGTCGTGAAGAAGGCGCCGTCCATGACCGTCGAGGAAATCGCCTCGTACCCGCGCGGGCTCAGGTTCTTCGTTGGAGCGATGAAATTCGCGGCCGCGTTGTTCACCAGCCCGGTGAGCGGACCGTGGCCGGACCAGATCTCCGCCATGGCGTCGTCCACGGCCTGGGCATCGCGGATGTCCACGGCCTGCCAATGGACCCTGTCGCCCACTTCCGCGTTGATTTCGGCGGCGGCGTCCGCCAGCACCTGCGAACGCCGGCCCCAGATGTGGACCTGCGCGCCATGGGCCGCGAGGTGGCGGGCCAGGCCCTTGCCGATGCCCGTCCCGCCGCCGGTGATGAGGATGCGCTTTCCGGCCATACAGTCTTCAGCGAACAGCATGTTCTTGCCTCCTTGAGAAACGCGCGGCCGGCGGCTCAGCGGCCGGCGGTCCGGGGGGATTTGCGGGCATCGAAGAGCGCGCGGCCGATCAGGTGCTTCATGATTTCGATCGATCCGCCGGCGATCTTGACGATGCGCGCATCCGCGTAGGCGCGCGCGATCGGGTATTCCCACATGTAGCCCCAGCCGCCGAAGAGCTGCAGGCATTCGTCCACCACCTTGCAATGCAGGTTGGAAAGCCACATCTTGGCCATGGCCGCATCCAGCGCGTCGAGCTTCCCGTCCATGAAGAGCTGGATGCAGTGGTCGGTGAACACCCGGCCGATGACCGCCTCGGTATGCAGCTCGGCGAGCTTGAAGCGCGTGTTCTGGAAGTCGCCGATCGTCTTGCCGAACGCTTCGCGGCCGGCCGTGTATTCCACCGTGTAGTCGATCACCTCCTCGGCCACGACCGCGGAGCGGATCGCCTGGGCCAGGCGCTCCTGCGAGAGCTTGGTCATCATCAGCGCGAAGCCCTGCCCTTCCTCCCCGAGCATGGCGTCGGCCGGCACCCTGAGGTCCTCGAAGAACAGTTCGGACGTGTCCTGCGCCTTCAGTCCGAGCTTTTCGAGATTCCTGCCCCGCTTGAAGCCCGGCAGGCTGGTGTCGACGAGGAACAGCGTGATGCCCTTGGCGCCCTTGCTGGAATCGGTCTTGGCCGCCAGCACGAGGACGTCGCACATCTGCCCGTTCGAGATGAAGACCTTCTGGCCGTTGATCACGAAGTCGTCGCCGTCGCGCACCGCGCGCGTGCGGATGTTCTTCAGATCGGAACCCGCATGGGGCTCGGTCATCCCGAGCGCGCCGATCGCCTCGCCGCTGACCATCTTCGGCAGCCAGCGCTGCTTTTGCGCCTCGGTGCCGAACGATTTGATGTAGGTCGCAACCAGATCGCAATGGATCAGGAAGCCCGGCCCGGTGTACCCGCAGCGCGCGATTTCCTCGAACACGATCACGTCGAAGAGATAATCCAGGCCCAGGCCGCCGTACGCCTCCGGGACGGTGCAGCACAGCAGGCCGGCTTCGCCCGCCTTGAGCCAGACATCGCGCGACACGATGCCGTCCTTTTCCCATTGCTCGTGATAGGGGCGGATCTCCCGATCGATGAATTTCCGCACAGTGTCACGGAACATCTCGTGTTCTGGTCCGAAAAGCCTGCGCTCGATCATTCAGTTTTCCATCAGTAGGTTCGATTTAAGTACGATAGCATACTATATGCTATCAATCAATACATCCACCCTAGACGGCGCCCAGCTGCCGGCCCAGGCGCAGCGCGGCGCGCTCGCCGCTGAACACCGCCGCCTCGACCCCGGCCTGGGAGAAATAATCCCCCGCGAGGCACACGCCGCGCGGCATGGCGGCATGCACCGCGTCGAGCCGGCCATAGTGGCCGGGCCCGGCGATCGTCAGGCCGCGGTCGTAGCGGAAGAGATGGACGAAATCGGGCGCCGGCGCGGGGCCGAAGGCCCGCAGGGTCTCGGCCAGGGCTTCGCGCTCGATGTCCGCATCGCTCATCTGCGCCAGGGGAGGCGTGTTGAAATAGACCCCGACGACCTCGCCGCCCGCCGGCACCGAGCCCGGATGGCGCCGGCTGTGCAGCACCAGGGCGCCGACATTGCGGGTCTCGCCCGGGCCGACCGGCAGGACGATGTCCGAGCGGTGGCGCGGCCAGGGGTTGGTCCGGTAGCCGATGGCGACGTGCGCATATTCGGTATAGGGCGCCTCCATCAGGGTCCGATGGGCGGCCTCGGGGAGATGGGGCTGCAGGAGCCGCGCCGCGACGAAGGCCTCCGTCGCCATCACCAGGCCGTCCGCCTCGTAGGACTGCCCGTCCGCCCACACGCGCCAGCCCTTGTCCAGGCGCTCGACGCGCTCGACCGGCGTGGACAGGTGCAGTTCGGTGCGCCGGGCCGCCCCGATCAGCCATTCGCTGACCTGGCCGACGCCGCCGGGCGGCACCGACAGCCGCATGCGGTGCGCCTGGCGGATGATGGCGTGCGGAAACGGCGTCGACAGCCAGGAAGCGGGCACCGCATACAGGAAATCCATGATGGGGCGCACGATGTATTCGTAGGGCCGCTCGCCCAGGCTCCTGCGCGACCAGGACTCCAGATCCTCGCCGGAATCGAAACGGGCCAGGTCGCCGCCGTCGAAGGGATTGGCGGCCCCGCCGCCGAGCATGAGGCGGACCATGCTCGCCACCATCCTGAGGCGGTCGCCCAGGGTCAGCGTCGGCACCTTGAGATAGCTGGGCAGGGACACGAAGCTGACCGGGTAGCGCGCCCCGTCGCTGTCCAGCAACTCGGCGGCGCCGCCCCAGGGGACCAGCTGGGCATCGCAGCCCATTTCCCGGAGCAGGGCCGAGGTCCGCGGGTAGATCCCCCCCATCAGGAACAGCGCGCCCGTGGCCAGGTTGAAACCGTCCCGGTGGAGCTGCCTGGTCCTGCCGCCCACCCCGTCCGCGGCCTCGAACAGCTGCACCGCATGCTTCTGCTTGTCGAGCGTGTAGGCGGCCGCACAGCCGGCGGGCCCGCCTCCGATGACGATGACCTTCATCGTTGTCTCCCTGTCGTTTGTCGATGTCCGACTGTTTGTCGATGTCCGACTGTCTCCCGGCGGCGCCCAAAGATCACCCACCCTAAGTTAGGCACCGGCCCCCTCCGCCGCACCCAACTTTAGTTAGGCGCCATCCGCGCAGCCTTTGTGCACCATCGAAAAACGGCATCCCCAAAGGACATCCGCCCATTCGAGGCCCTTCGAGGCCATTCGGAGCCATGCGGAACGCGGGACGGCGGGGCAAAGAGCGCTTGCATAGTACGCAAGCATGCTGTAATGTACCATACTATATTCCTAGTTACTTATTCCGGAGACTGGCATGGCCGGTTTGTTCTTCGAGGAATTTCAGGTGGGGCAGGAAATCCGCCATGAAATCCGGCGCACCGTCACCGAGGCGGACAACGTCTGGTTCTGCGGGGCCACCTACAACCCCGCGCAGATCCATATCGACGCCGATTACTGCGCCCATACCGAATTCGGCCGGCCGCTGATCAACAGCATCTTCACGCTGGGCCTGATCATCGGCCTGTCGGTGCAGGACACGACCCTGGGCACCACCGTGGCGAACCTCGGCATGAGCGAAACCCGCTTCCCCGCGCCGGTGTTCGCGGGCGATACGCTGCGCGCGGCCACCACGGTGGTGGCGCTGCGCGACAGCCAATCCCGGCCGCGGCAGGGCATCGTCACGTTCCGCCACGAAGGATTCAACCAGGCGGACGAACTGGTCGTCACCTGTACACGGCAGGCCCTGATGCACCGGAGGCCCGCATGATGAGACTGCGCTCCCTGCTCTTCGTGCCCGGCGACAGCACCCGCAAGCTCCTGCGCGCGCGCGACAGCGCCGCCGACGCCCTGATCCTCGACCTCGAAGACGCCGTCGCGGACGCGCGCAAAGGCATCGCCCGCTCGACCGCGGCCGCCTTCCTGCAGTCGGCCCATCCGAAATCGCGCCCCGCCCTCTTCGTGCGCGTCAATCCGCTGGACACGCCGCACTGCCTGGCCGATCTCGCCGCCGTCGTCGGCCCGGGACTGGACGGCATCGTGCTGCCCAAGGCCAACGGCATCGAGGACGTGACCCGCCTGGGCCACCATCTCGACGCGCTGGAAGCGCGCGCCGGGATGGCGCCCGGGTCGGTCGGCATCCTGGTGGTAGCCACCGAAACCGCGGCCGCCCTGCTGAACGTCAGAGGATACCGGCGCGCGCATGCGCGGCTGCTCGGCCTGACCTGGGGCGCCGAGGATCTGTCGGCCGCGCTCGGCGCGAGCACCAACCGCCGCGAGGACGGCGCCCTCGCGGACGTGTACCGGCTGGCGCGGGCCGCATGCCTGCTGGGCGCGGCGGCCGCGGCGGTGGCGCCGATCGACACCCTGTACGCGGATTTCCGCGATGCCGAGGGCCTCGAACGGGACTGCATCGCATCCCGGCGGCAGGGATTCGCCGGCCGCATCGCCATCCATCCCGCGCAAGTGGACACCATCAACCGCTGCTATTCCCCCAGCGACGAGGACCTCGCCTTCGCCCGGCGGGTGGTCGACGCCTTCGCCGCCGCGCCCGAGGCCGGCACCATCGGCATCGACGGCCGGATGTACGACAGACCCCATCTCACCCAGGCTCGGCGCGTCCTGGCCGCCGCGCAGGCCTGACCCCGCGGCGGCGCGCGCCGGCTCATCGCCCTACTGAAAAACAGGAACGCAGTCATGAATTTCTCCATCGACCCAGATCACCAGGCCATCCGCGACGGCGTCGCGGCGGTGATCGGCCGCTTCGACGACGAATACTGGCTCGCCCGGGACGCCAGCGGCGAATTCCCCCGCGAGTTCCACCAGGCGATGGCCGCCGCCGGCTGGCTGGGCATCACCATGCCGGCGGAATACGGCGGCGCCGGCCTGGGCGTGACCGAGGCGGCGATCATGATGCACGAGGTCGCCTCCCACGGAGGCGGCATGGCCGCGACCTCGACCGTGCACATCAACCTGTTCGGCCCCCACCCCATCGTCGTCTTCGGCTCGGACGAGCAGAAGGCGCGCTGGATCCCCCGCCTGATCCAGGGCCAGGACCAATGCTGCTTCGGCTTCACCGAGCCGGACGCGGGGCTCAACACCACGGCGATCAAGACCTTCGCCGAGAAGGTCGATGGCGGCTACGTCGTGCGCGGGCAGAAGGTCTGGACGTCCACCGCCCAGGTCGCCAACAAGATCATGCTGCTCGCGCGCACCACGCGCCTGGAGGACTGCGCACGGCCCACCGACGGGATCACGATCTTCTACACCGACCTGGACCGCTCGAAGATCGAAGTGCGCCGCATTCCCAAGATGGGCCGGGCCGCGGTCGATTCCAACGCCATCTTCATCGACGAGCTGTTCGTGCCCGAAGGCGACCGCATCGGCGAGGAAGGCAAGGGCTTCGGCTACATCCTGCACAGCCTGAACCCCGAACGGATCCTGATCGCCGTCGAGGCCATCGGCATCGGCCAGGACGCGCTG
This sequence comes from Castellaniella defragrans, assembly GCF_014203015.1. Classification (GTDB taxonomy): domain Bacteria; phylum Pseudomonadota; class Gammaproteobacteria; order Burkholderiales; family Burkholderiaceae_B; genus Castellaniella; species Castellaniella defragrans. The sequence continues at coordinate 47,500 of NZ_JACHIB010000022.1, read as the reverse complement.
CGGCGCGCGACGCAATACGCCAAGGAACGCGTGGTGTTTGGCCACCCCATCGGCCAGAACCAGGGCATCCAGCATCCGCTGGCGGAACGCTGGATGGCGCTGGAAGCCGCCTGGCTGATGGCGATGAAGGCCGCCTGGCTGTACGACGGCGGCAAACCCTGCGGCGCCGAGGCTAATACCGCGAAATTCCTCGGCGCGCGGGCCGGCTACGACGCAGCCCTGCAGGCGGTGATGACGATGGGGGGCTTCGGCTACGCCAAGGAATACCACGTCGAACGCCTGCTGCGCGAAGTCACCGTCACCCGGATCGCGCCGATCACCGAGCAGCTGATCCTGTGCTTCATCGGCGAAAAGGTGCTCGGCCTGCCGAAATCCTATTGAGCCTGCCGAAATCCTATCGACCATCCCAAACCGACGGACCCCATTCCATGACCCACACCCACCCGCCGTGACAGGCGCCCCTCATTCCCACAGAGGAAGCGGCCCCCAGGAGGGCAGCCGTACCCAACCACAGAGGAGACACACATGAAGAACCGAGTAAGCATTCTCGCGCTCTGCCTGGCCGGCGCCTTCGGCGCGGCCGGCCCGGGCGGCGCGCAAGCCACGGATTTCCAATTGGGCGACTGGCAGGGCAACTGGAGCTCGAGCATATCGCTGGAAACCAGCGTCCGCGCCCGCGGCCAGGACTCTGCGCTGTACGGACAGGGCAACGGGGCGGCGCGCGGCCGCGCCGACGGCACCGGCAACAACACCATCGACGAGGGCAACCTCAACTATGACAAGGGCGATGTGATCTCGTCCCGACTCAAGCTGATCTCCGAGGTCGAACTCAAGAAAGGCACCATGGGTGCCTTCCTGCGCGGCCGGGCCTGGTACGACTACGGACAAAAGAACCTCGACGTCCACCTGGGCAACCAGGCCAACGGCTACCGCCCGAACAGGCCTTTGTCAGACGACGGTTTCGAGCGCCTGAACCGCTTCAGCGGCGTGGACCTGCTGGACGCCTATGTCTACGACACCTTTACCCTCGCGGGGCAGCCCCTGCAGGTACGAGCGGGCAACCAGGTCATCAACTGGGGCGAAAGCCTGTTCATCCAGGGCATCAACCAGATCAACCCGATCGATCTGACCTCCGCGCGCATGCCCGGATCCCAGGTCAAGGAAATCCTCCTGCCCGTCCCACTCGTCTCGGTCAACCAGGGCCTGGGCAATCTCGGCAGCGTCGAGATGTTCTACCAGTTGCAATGGAAAAACACGGCGATCGACTCGGCCTGTGGCAATTACTGGGCTGTCGCGGGCGGCTCGGTCGGCCTGTATCCCAATAGCTGCGGCAACGCGGTGAGCGTCGCGGGCAGCAGTGCGGACGGCTACCGCTCGGGTGCCTATGTCGGCACCCTGGACGGGGACAAGCCCAGCAACACCGGCCAGTTCGGTGTCGCCTTCCGCACCTACGCCGAACCAATCGACTCCGAGATTGGTGTATACGCGATGAAGATCCATGCACGAACCCCGGCGGTATCGATGCACTACGGTGATTACAGCGCGTCTGGATCTCTCATCCCATTCGCCGTCCAGTGGGAATACCCCGAGGACATCAAGATCTACGGCCTGAGCCTGGCCACTAATGTCATGGGCGTGTCCGTAGGTGCCGAACTGAGCCACAGCCGAGGAGTTCCAGTTCAGATCGATGCGAACGACCTGTTTCTAGGGGCAATGGGTGCCACCGGCGTCATCGCACCAGGAATGGCAATCCCGTTCGGTCCGTATGGGAATGGAGCTATGGCGGCACGAAATAGCGACGGCTACCTGCAAGGCTATACCCGCGCCAACAAGACCCAGTTCCAGCTCAACGGCATCAAGGTGGGCAACGGCATTCTGGCCGCCGACCAGTACCTACTGATCGGCGAGGTTGGCTTTCAGTGGAACGACCTGGACACCGACGCATTGCGCTACGGCCGCCCATTCATCTTCGGGCCGGGACCGGACGCGAGCTACGGCGTGCCGTGCTCGGCGATCAACATTTCCAAGGAAGGCTGCAAGAACAAGGGCTACATGACCAACTTCGCCTGGGGCTACCGGCTCAAGGCCGAGCTGACCTACAACAACGTCCTCAACAGCGGCATCACCGTCCAGCCCAGCATATTCTGGTCGCACGACGTCCAGGGCTGGTCGATCGACAGTCAGTTCGCCGAAGGACGTCAGGCCCTGGGCCTGGGCGCGCGCTTCACCTACAACAAGAACTACTCCCTGAGCCTGAATGCAATCCGTTTCAACCGCAACGCCGACTACGACGCGCAGCGCGACCGCGACTTCTATTCCGCCACCCTGAGCATGAACTTCTAAGCCCCCTTGAGGAGACCAGAACATGACGAAGCACGCATTCCCGGCGCTCGCCTGCGCCCTGACGATCGGCATCCTGGCGCCCGGGGCCCATGCCGAGATGAGCCCGGACGAACTCGCCCGCCTGGGCAAGGATCTGACGCCAAACGGAGCCATCATGGCCGGCAACGCCGACGGCACCATTCCCGCCTGGACCGGCGGCCTGACCCAGCCGCCCTCCGGCTGGGACCCGAAGATGGGTTACATCGATCCCTTCAAGGACGAAAAACCGCTCTTCACCATCACCGCCGCCAATGTGGACAGCTACGGCGACAAGGTCTCCCCCGGCATGGCCGCGCTGTTGAAGAAATTCCCGAACCAGGCCATGCCGGTCTACAAGACGCACCGGACCTTCGCCAACCCGCCCGAAATCTACGCCGCCACCAAGGAAAAGGCGGCCAAGGCGAAAATCGTCGGCCTGGGCATCGAAAACTACGATGTGCCCGGCACGCCCTTCCCCGTGCCCAAGACCGGCGTCGAGGCCATCTACAACCAGACCACCAAGTATTTCGGCGGCTACAAGGCCTGCCGCGACTGGCTGCCGGTGCGCGCCTCGGGCGACTACTACCGCGTGGGCTTCTGCGAGCACATGGTCCAGGGGCAAAACGTCGTCCCCCACGAGGAGAATCTGGCTTTCATGATCTACGCCGGATACGACGCGCCCTCCACCCTGCTGGGCACCATCTACCTGGTCCGCGACTCGGTGGACTACACCAAACCCGGCGCGGGCCGCCAGGCCTGGATCTACAACGCCGGGCAGCGCCGCGTGCGCCGCGCCCCCGACCTGGCCTACGACAACGTCGACGACGGCACCGAAGGCATGCGCACCACCGACGACTACTGGGGATTCCAGGGCGCGATCGACCGCTACGACTGGAATCTGGTCGGCAAGAAGGAGATGTACATCCCCTACAACGCCTACCGCCAGATGGATCCCTCGCTCAAGTACGCGGACATGATCGACAAGGGCGGCCTCAAGCCCGAGCTGACGCGCTGGGAGCTGCATCGGGTGTGGGTGCTGGAAGCGACCCTCAAGCCCGGCATGTCCCACGTCCTGTCCAAGCGCGTGTTCTACCTGGACGAGGACAGCCACATCATCGCGCTCGCCGACGGCTACGACGGGCGCGGCAATCTGTGGCGGGTCTACACCTATCCGCTGGTCCAGGCCTATGACGCCGGCGTCATGTTCCAGACCAACTTCGTGACGGCCGACCTGAGCAACGGCAACTACATGGTGACCGCCGTGACCAACCAGCGGCCGCAGCCGGCCTATCAGTGGAACGTCAAGGGCGAGGCCAAGGACTTCACCACGGAAGCCATCCGCCGCCGCGGCGTGCGCTGACGCCCCGCTCCGCCCCATGGCGCACCCTCCGCGCACGCCGGCAAGCCGGCGCGCGGCGGGTGCCTGTCCAACCCTCTAGGTAATGACGCGCATGACCACAGTCCGAAGTTCCCTGCTCGCCATGCTCCTGATGTGCGGCGCGCAACTCTGCCTCGCGGCGGGCGCCGCGCACCGCCCGACGGAAGTCCTCTCCGCCGATCGCATCAAGGCGGACCGCACGGCGCTGTTCGACCTGGAGCTTTTCCATGGCGAACTGTTCGCCGTGGGCGAGCGCGGCGTCGTGATGAGCAGCGCCGACGGCGGCAAGACCTGGCTGGGCCGGCAGGCGCCGACCGGCCGGACGCTGGTGCGCCTGCTGCCCATCGACCAGAACACGGCCATCGCCGTGGGCCATGGCGGCACGATCGTGCGCACCGCGGACGGCGGCCACAGCTGGCGGAAGATCGTCGTCGGCGCCGTGGGCGACGATTCGCTGCTGGGGGCGCTGCAGCTCTCCAGCGGGCGCCTCATCGCCTACGGGGCCTACGGCCTCTACATCCAGAGCGACGACCAGGGCAGGACCTGGCGGCGCCGGAAAATCCTCGGAGAGGATTTCCAGTGGCACATCAGCGACGTCATCGAGGTCGGGCGCACGCTCTACCTGAGCGGCGAAGCCGGCACCCTGGCGGTGTCCGCCGACCAGGGCGAAACCTGGACGCCGCTCCCCTCGCCTTACGAGGGCTCGTTCTTCGGCCTGCTGGCGTTGCGCGACGGCGCCCTGCTGGCCTACGGCATGCGGGGGCACGTCTTCCGCTCCGAGGACCGGGGCGCCAGCTGGCGCGCCGTTCCGCTGGGCTCCCAGAGCGCCCTCAACGGCGGCACGGTGAGCGCCGACGGCCGCGTCGTGCTGACGGGCAACAACGGCCTGCTGGCGATCAGCAGCGACGGCGGGCGTTCCTTCAAGCTGCGCACCATGCCCGAGGGTACGCCGCTGGCCAAGGCGCTCTACGCCCCCGACGGGGCACTGGTCTATGTCGGTTATCTGGCCACGGGCCGGATTCCCGCGGAATCCACTGCGGCGCATCATGAATAAGGCGCTTGGAGGCACTATGCATCTCATCGATGAAGCGGGCGCCCGCAAGGTCGAGGAACGGCTCGGCCGCCGGATCGCCACCGCGATCTTCCGCCACCGCCTGATCCTGCTGATCGTGGGGATCCTGCTGACGCTGGGCCTGGGGCTGTCGGCGCTGAACCTGCGGGTGAGCGCGGGCTTCTCCAAGATGATCCCGATCCACCACGAATACATGCGGACCTTCGAGGACTACAAGGCCGATTTCGGCGGCGCCGACAAGGTCCTCGTGGCCATCAAGGTCAAGCAGGGCGACATCTACACCAAGGAAGCGATCGACACCATCCGCGGCGTGACGGAAAGCCTGTTCTACATCCACGGGGTCGAACGCAGCTCGCTGACCTCCCTGGTCACGCCCAACGTGCGCTACAACGAAGTCGTCGAGGAAGGCTTCAAGGGCGGCAACCTGGTGCCGGGAGACTTCGCCGGCACGCCGGAGCAGTTGAAGCAGGTCCGGCTCAACGTCCTGAAATCGGACTGGGTGGGCCGCATCGTCTCGGCCGACATGACCGCGACCATGGCCGTGGCGACCCTGCTGCCCACCGACCCCGACACGGGCCAGCCGCTCGACCTGAACGCCGTCGGCCGGCAGCTGGAGGACATCCGCGCCAAATACACCAACGACCAGGTCTCGGTGCACATCATCGGCTTCGCCAAGTCCACCGCCGAGATCGCCGAGGGCGCCTCCAGCGTGCTGGTGTTCTTCGCCGCCGCCTTCCTCGTCACCGCCCTGCTGCTGTACTGGTATTCGGGCTCCTTCAGGCTCGCCGCCTGCGCGCTGATCGCGGCCCTCGTCCCCGTGGTCTGGCTGTTCGGCACCCTGCCGCTCATCGGCATGGGCCTGGACCCGATGTCGATCCTCATCCCCTTCCTGATCTTCGCCATCGGCGTGTCGCACGCGGTCCAGATGACCAACGCCTGGAAGATGGAAGTCCTGGACGGCCACGACGGCATCGGCGCCTCGCGCAACGCCTTCCTGAAGCTGTTCGTGCCCGGCGCCACCGCGCTGCTGGCCAACGCCCTGGGCTTCATGGTGATCGCGGTGGTGGACATCCAGATCGTCCGCGAGCTGGCGTACATCTCGACCATCGGGGTCACGGTCATGATCCTGACCAACAAGATCCTGCTGCCGACCATGCTGTCCTACATCCACCTCTCGGAGCGGAAGATCGCCAGCCTGCAGAGCCACAGGACCGCGGGCTACGCGCTGTGGGAACGGTTCGGCGTGCTGGCCACGCGCCGGGGCGCGGTGCTGCCCATCCTCGCCGCGCTGGCGCTCACCGGCATCGGCATCTGGAAGGTCGGCGACCTGAAGGTCGGCGATCTGGGCAAGGGCGTCCCCGAGCTCAGGGACAGCTCGCTGTACAACCGCGACGTCGACGTCATCACCAGCAATTTCGCCATCGGGGTGGACCTGCTGCAGGTGATCGCCGAGGCCAAGGGCGAGGACTCGCCCTGCGTCCAGCGCGACGTCGAGGACAAGATCGCCGAGTTCGACTTTCTCATGCGCCAGACCGACGGCGTCGCCGCGGTGCGCAGCCTGCCCTCGTTCATCGCCGCCGTGACCCAGGACTTCGCCGAAGGCTGGTACGCCTGGCGCATGCTGCCCGAATCCACGCCGCAGATCGCCCAGGGCATCGGCGTCGCCACCCGGCTGGGCAACGAATACCGCAATTCCCAATGCACGGCGATCCCGATCTCGATCTACACGACCGACCACCAGGCCACCACGATCAATCACATCATCGACCGCATCAAGGCGTTCAAGGCCGAAAACGACACCGACACGCTGCAGTTCCGCCTGGCCTCGGGCAACGTCGGCATCATCGCGGCCACCAACGAAGTGGTTGCGCGCGCCGACAAGTGGGTGAACTTCACGCTCTTCACCTCGGTGGGGCTGCTGTGCCTGGTGATCTTCCGCTCGCTGCGCATCACCCTGTGCATCGTGGCGCCGCTCGCCCTCGTCACCCTGCTGTGCAACGCGACGATGGCCGCCCTGGGGATCGGCGTCAAGGTCAACACGCTGCCCGTGGTGGCGATCGCCGTCGGGGTCGGGGTCGATTACGGCATCTACCTGTTTGAATCCATGAAGCACGAGATGCGGGAGCACGGCCTCAAGCTCAGGGACGCCTTCGTCGAATCCCTCAAGGAGCGCGGCACCGCATCCGTGTTCACGGCCGTCACGATGACGCTGTCCGTCATGACCTGGGCCTTTTCCGCGCTCAAGTTCCAGGCCGACATGGGCATCCTGCTGGCCTTCATGTTCATGGTCAATCTGTTCGGCGCCATCCTGCTCATGCCCGCCTTCGCCGTCCTGCTGTTCGGCAAGACCCGCAACCTGTGAGCAGGGAGGCCATCCACCCAATGCACCCGGAGATCGAAAATGCCCCTGCGCGCTGATCCGAATGCGCTCCCGCGAGGCGCGGCGACCGCGCCCGACGCCGCGACGGTCGCGGCCAGCCACATGGCGCGGTTCGCCGCCGCCATGGAAGCCCGCCACGCGAGACGCTTCGACGACTACGACGCCCTGCACCGCTGGTCGGTCGAGCACCCGGACGAATTCTGGTGCGGCCTGTGGGACTACTGCGGCGTGGTGGCCGGCGCCCGGGGCATGATCGTTCTGGAACAGGGCGGATCGATGGAGGACGTGCGCTGGTTTCCCCAGGCCAGGCTGAATTTCGCCGAAAACCTGCTGCGCCACCGCGGCGACGCCGACGCGCTGGTGTTCTGGGGCGAAGACCGGATCAAGCGGCGCCTGTCGCGCGACCAGCTGTACGCCGCGGTGGCGAGGCTGGCGGCCGCGATGCGCGCCCGGGGCGTCGGCGCCGGCGACCGGGTGGCCGCCCTCATGCCGAACAGCCCCGACACGATCATCGCCATGCTCGCGGCCAGCAGCATCGGCGCGATCTTCAGTTCGGCCTCGCCGGATTTCGGCCCGCAGGGCGTGCTGGACCGTTTCAGCCAGATCGAGCCGGTCATGCTGTTCGCTACCGACGGCTACTACTACAACGGCAAGTCGCACGCCTGCCTGGAAAAGCTCGGCGAGATCGTCCAGGCGCTGCCCAGCGTCCGCACGGTGGTGCTCTGCCCCTACCTGGGGCTGGACCCCGCCGACCAGGGCATCCGGGACCTCGTCACGCTCGACGCCTTCACCGCCCCGCACGCGGCGGCGCGGGACATCCGGTTCGAGCAGCTGCCGTTCGACCATCCGCTGTACATCGTGTTTTCCTCGGGCACGACGGGCGTGCCCAAGTGCATCGTCCACCGCGCCGGCGGCGCGCTGCTGCTGCACCTCAGGGAACACCAGCTGCACGGCAACGTCCGCGAGGGCTCGCGCCTGTTCTACTTCGCCACCTGCAGCTGGGTCATGTGGAACTGGCTGGCCTCCGGCCTGGCGACGGGCGCGGCGCTGATGCTCTACGACGGCAGCCCCTTCGCCGCGGACAAGCAGATCCTGTTCGACTACATGCAGGCCGAACGCTTCACCCATTTCGGCACCTCGGCGAAATTCCTCGAAGCCTGCGCCAAGTACGATCTCGCCCCCCTGCGCACGCACGACACCGCCTCCATCGAGGTCCTGTTCTCGACCGGCAGCCCCCTGATGGCCGAAGGCTACGACTACGTCTATCGCGCCATCAAGCCGGGAGTGCACATCGCCTCGATCTCCGGCGGCACCGATCTGCTGGGCGCGTTCGTCGGCGGCAACCCCGCATTGCCCGTATGGCGCGGCGAGATCCAGTGCAAGCAGCTGGGGATGGCGGTGGACGTGTACGACGAAGCGGGCCGCCCCGTTCGTGGACAGAAAGGGGAGCTGGTCTGCACCGTCCCCTTCCCCACGCAGCCCCTCTATTTCTGGAACGATCCGGACCGGCGCAAATACCACGAAGCCTATTTTTCGCGCTTCGAGGGCATCTGGTGCCACGGCGACTTCTGCGAAGTCACCGGGCACGGCGGCTTCATCATCTACGGCCGGTCGGACGCCACGCTCAACCCCGGCGGGATCCGGATCGGCACCGCCGAGATCTACCGCCAGGTGGACCAGATCGAGGAAGTCCTGGAGTCGGCCGTGATCGGGCAAAGCTGGCCCCCCGACAAGCCCACCGACGTGCGCGTCGTGCTGTTCGTCCGCCTGCGCGACGGGCTGACGCTGGACGATGCCCTGGTCGCACGCATCCAGCGGCAGATCCGCGACAACACCACCTCGCGCCACGTGCCGAAGCGGGTGGTGCAGGTGCAGGACATTCCGCGCACCAAGAGCGGCAAGATCGTGGAGCTGGCGATCCGCCAGGCGGTGCACGGCCAGGAGGTCAGGAACACCGGCGCCCTGGCCAACCCGGAGGCGCTGGAACAATTCCGCCACCTGGCCCCCTCGCTCGCGGAAGACCAGCCATGAACTACGAGACGATCACCCTGGCGATCGACGCCGGCATCGCGCGCCTGACCCTGAACCAGCCCGACCTCGGCAACCCGTTCAACGCGGCGTTCTGCCGCGACTGGCTGGCCGCATCGGGCGAGCTCGCCGCGCGCACCGACCTGCGCGCCATCCTGCTCGCCGCCAAGGGCAAGGCCTTCAGCGTCGGCGGAGACATCCGCCTGTTCGCCGGCCAGCTCGACGCGCTGCCCGAACGCATCCGCGAATGGACCGCCGCGCTGCACACGGGCATGGCGCGCTTCGCCCGCCTGGACGCGCCGATGGTGGCCGCCGTGCACGGGATGTCGATGGGCGGCGCGACGGCCCTGGTCGGCAGCTGCGAGGTGGTCTACGCCAGCCGCACGGCGGTGCTCGGCGCGGCCTATCCCGGCATCGGATTCTCCTGCGACGCGGGCGCGTCGAGGTCGCTGACCTCGCGCATGGGCCACGCCCGCGCGCGGCGCTTCCTGATCTGCGGGGAAACCCTGGACGCGGAGCAGGCGTGCGCCGCAGGGCTGGTCGATTTCGTGGTCGAAGACGACGCGCTGTCCGCCGCCGCCGAGGCGATGGCCGCGCGGCTGGCCGCGGGCCCCACGCGTGCCTTCGGCGAGATCCGCCGCCTCTTCGCCACGGTGCTCAGCCAATCGCTCGAAACCCAGCTCGAGGACGAGGCCCAGGGGCTGGCCGCCGTCGCCCGCAGCGCCGATGCCCGGGAAGGCATCCGCGCCTTCGTGGAAAAGCGCCGGCCCCGCTTCGTCGGCGGCTGAGCCCTGGAAAGGCATTCATTCATAAAACGACATGGAAACGACATAGGGGACAGGACATATGTGGCTGCACACCGAGATCACCTCTCTGGCGGACATCCCCCGCCACTACGCGCGTACGGCCGGCGACCGGGTCGCCCTGATGAGCGCGACCCGGAAAATGAGCTGGCGGGAGCTCGACCTGGCATCGAACCGGCTCGCCAACCTGCTGATCGCGCGCGGCGTGCCGCCCGGCGGCATCGTCGCCTTCTTCGGCAAGAATTCCATCGAATACTTCATCGCGATCTTCGGCGCGAACAAGGCCGGCTGCGCCCTGCTGCCGCTGAACTGGCGGCTGGCCGCGCCGGAACAGGCCGCCGTGCTGCAGGACGCGCGGCCCCAGACGATCCTGGTCGATGCCGAATACGCCGAGGCGCTGCGGCAGGCCATCGAAGCCGGCGCCCCGCCGGCGGCCTCCATCGCATTCGACTCGGCCGGCGCGCAGGACACGGAACTGGCGGACGGCCTGGCGCAGTGCAGCGACGCCGATCCCCGCCTTGCGATCCGGCCGGAGGACACCGCGCTGCTGCTGTATACCTCCGGCACCACGGGCCAGCCCAAGGGGGTGCAGCTGACCCACGGCGGCCTGAACTACATGCGCCTGTGCGAGCATCTGGAGCCCTCGCTCGCCTGGCGGCCGGACGACATCATGATGCTCGTCATGCCGAACTTCCACATGGTCGGCACCGGCCTGTCGCTGCAGGGGCTCTACAACGGCGTGCCGCTCACCATCCTGCCCGCCTTCGAGGCCGGCAGCGTCCTGGCCGCGATCGAACGCGACAAGGCGACCGTCTGCTGCCTGGTGCCGACCACGATCCAGATGCTGATCGACCACCCCGACGCGGCGAAGGCGGACCTGTCCTCGCTGCGCCTGATCATGTATGCCGGCTCGCCCATCACGGCCGGCCTGCTGGGCCGCGCCATCCAGACGATCCACTGCGATTTCATGCAGTTCTACGGCGCGACGGAATCCGGCGGCGCCATCACCCTGCTGCGCCCGGAGCAGCACGACCTCGCCGCCGAGAAGAAGCTCAAGTCCTGCGGCTCGCCGGTCCCGCTGATCGAAGTCAAGGTCGTTTCCCCTTCCGGCGACACCCTGCCCGACGGGGAGGTGGGCGAATTCCTCGTGCGCTCGCCCACGCTGTTCAAGGGCTATCTGAACAAGCCCGAACTGACCCGCGCGGCATTCTCGGACGGCTGGTACATGACCGGCGACGCGGGCTACCGCGACCAGGACGGCCTGCTGTACCTGGTCGACCGCACCAAGGACATGATCATCACCGGCGGCGAGAACGTGTATTCGACCGAGGTGGAATCGGCCATCAGCAAGCATCCCGGCGTCTCGCAGGTCGCCGTGATCGGCCTGCCCGACAGCCAGTGGGGGGAACGGGTGGTCGCCATCGTCGTGCCGGCCGCGGACGCGTGCCCGACCGCGGAAGACATCATCGCCCACTGCCGCCGGCTGATCGCCGCCTACAAGGCCCCCAAGCAGGTCGTCTTCGCAAACCATCTGCCCATGACGCCCAGCGGCAAGATCCTCAAGGCCACCCTGCGCAAGCAGTTCAGGGAAATGGCGGAAACGTGAGGCCACGGATCCGGACGCATCCATGGACGACCCTGTGGACGCCCCTGCGGACGCCCCGACCAATGCCCCGGATCCGGACGCCCCGGATCCATACGCCACAGCAACCAGGAGACACTCAACGATGAACGACACCCAGGATTTCATTTCCGCGCAGGCCGCCGTGCTGCGCCAGGTCGGCGGGCCGCTCGCGGTCGAGCCCGTGCGCATCAGCATGCCCAAAGGCGACGAGGTCTTGATCCGCATCGCCGGCGTGGGCGTCTGCCACACCGACCTGGTGTGCCGCGACGGATTTCCCGTGCCGCTGCCGATCGTGCTCGGCCACGAAGGCTCCGGCACCGTCGAGGCGGTGGGCGAGCAGGTGCGCACGCTCAAGCCCGGCGACCGGGTCGTGCTGTCCTTCAATTCCTGCGGGCATTGCGGCAATTGCCACGACGGCCATCCGTCGAACTGCCTGCAGATGCTGCCCCTGAACTTCGGCGGCGCGCAGCGCGTGGACGGCGGCCAGGTGCTGGACGGCGCCGGCCATCCCGTGCAGAGCATGTTCTTCGGCCAGTCCTCGTTCGGCACGCATGCCGTGGCGCGCGAAATCAATGCGGTCAAGGTCGGCGACGACCTGCCGCTGGAACTGCTGGGCCCGCTGGGCTGCGGCATCCAGACCGGCGCGGGCGCGGCGATCAATTCGCTGGGGATCGGCCCGGGCCAGTCCCTGGCCATCTTCGGCGGTGGCGGCGTCGGCCTGAGCGCGCTGCTGGGCGCGCGCGCCGTCGGGGCGGACCGGGTCGTGGTGATCGAGCCCAATGCCGCGCGCCGGGCCCTGGCCCTGGAACTGGGCGCCAGCCATGCCCTCGACCCGCACGCCGAAGGCGACCTGGTGGCCGCGATCAAGGCGGCCACCGGCGGCGGCGCGACCCACTCGCTGGACACGACGGGCCTGCCCCCGGTCATCGGCAGCGCGATCGCCTGCACCCTGCCGGGCGGCACCGTGGGCATGGTCGGACTGCCGGCGCCCGATGCCCCGGTGCCGGCGACCCTGCTCGATCTGCTGAGCAAAAGCGTCACCCTGCGCCCGATCACCGAGGGCGACGCGGACCCGCAGCGCTTCATCCCGCGCCTGCTGGATTTCCATCGCGCGGGCAAATTCCCGTTCGACCGGCTGATCACCCGCTACCGTTTCGACCAGATCAACGAGGCCCTGCACGCCACCGAGAAGGGCGAGGCGATCAAGCCGGTGCTGGTGTTCTGAGCAGGGCGCGACTCCCCACAGCGCACGCGATTCCCGGCACCACGAATCCATGGCAACGGCACCACGGCAACGGCCCCAAGACCACCCACGACACCCCAACGACAACCCACAACAACCTCACAACAACCTACGTCAACTCCAGGAGACAACCATGCACCATGTGAACGACGATCCGCTCTTTCGGAAGACCATGCGGTTCAGCGGCTGGTCCGGCATCATCGCCGTCATCCTCTTCATCATCGGCGGCGTCTGGCTGGGCGGCATGATCCCGTCCATGCTGCAAGCCAATTCCGCGCCCCAGGAAGTCGCCAGGGTATTCACCGAAAACCTGTTCGACATCCGGATTTCCTCGGTCATCATGATGACCTCGTTCGCCCTGTTCGGCTCCTACGGCGCCGGCATCGCCGCGCAGACCCGGCGCTTCGAGGTCAATCCCGCCTTTTCCTACCTCCAGCTGGTGTTCACCGCGGGCGGGATGGTGATCGCCCTGCTGGTGGCCTTCGCCTGGGGCCTGATGGTGTTCCGTCCCGAGACCTACGCGCCGGCCGCCATGCTGATGCTGATGGACTTCGCCTACTTCTGCGCGCTCTTTTCGGTGCCGCTGTTCGGCGGCTGGTGCGTCATGATCGCCCTGTCGATCCTTCTGTCGGAAGAAGGCCAGGAACCGTTCCCGCGCTGGGTCGGCTATTTCAACCTGTGGGCCGCCCTGCTGTACGTCCCCGGCCAGCTCATCCTGTTCTTCAAGGACGGCCCCTTCGCCTGGCACGGCATCGTCGCCCTGTGGATTCCCTACATCGCCTATTTCGGCTGGATCTGGGTCATGTCCTTCGCCCTGCTGCGCGTGGCCCGCGGCGCCGGCAACGAACCCGCCGCCCGGCGGACCGCGTCATGAGCCAGGCGAGGTCCCAGGCCAGACGGGGGATCGCGGCGGGGGGCGACCGCGCCGCCCCGCCGGCGGGCAGGCACATCCCGGGAGAACTCGGCATCTGGCTGTTCGTGGCCGGAGACCTCCTGGTCTTCGCCGCCTTCTTCATCGTCATCGCACTCGGGGACAAGCAGCAGGCCGACGTGTTCGCCCAGTCGCGCGCGTCCCTCGACATGTGGGTCGCCGTCGTCAACACCTTCCTGCTCCTGACGGGCTCCTGGTTCGTCGCCAAGGGAGTCGGGAAATGCCGGACGGCGCACGACGGCACCGTCAGCCGCTACTTTTCCCTGGGCATCCTGTGCGGGCTGCTGTTCGTGGTCAACAAGAACTTTGAATGGGGGAACAAGCTGTCGGCGGGGATCGGGCCGGGCACGAACGATTTCTTCATGTACTACTTCGTCTTCACCGGCATCCACCTGGTGCACGTGCTGGTCGGCCTGGCCGTGCTGCTGGTCGTCCGCGGCAAGAGCCGGCGCGCCGAGCTGCGGCCCCGGGACATCCGCACCATCGAGAGCGGCGCCACGTTCTGGCACCTGGTCGATCTTCTATGGATCGCCCTGTTCTCGCTGTTCTACCTGATCTGAAGCCACCCGACCCGAAGGAGAAGCATGATGGATTGCGGAAAACCCGGCGCGTTGCGCGATGGCACCAACCTGGCCTGGCTCGTTCTCGTGGGCTCCACGCTCGTCGGCTGGTGGCTCGGCCATGCGATCCAGACGGCGCAGGCGCCCATGCGCCTGGCGACCGCGGGCGTCCTGCTCATCGCATTCGCGAAGACCTGGCTGGTCGGGTACCAGTTCATGGAACTGAAGCATGCGCCCTGGTGGCTGCGCCACGGCTTCGACGCCTGGATCATCGCCGTGTGCGCCGCGCTCATGGCGCTCTATCTCGGATGAGCGGCGACGCATGGACGACGGCACATGGACAGCGGCACATGGACAGCGGCACACGGGCAACGACACACGGACGACGGCGGATGAGCGGCGGCACATGAACAGCGGCACGACGGCGCAGCGGCACGGGACCGCCCCGATGGACACCACGGACCCCGTCGCGTTCGGCCGATTCCTCGGTCGGCGCGCGATACACAGACACTGGCTGTCGGAACGCGTCCGCTGGTCGGACACCGACCACCTCGGCCACGTCAACAACCTGTCGATCACCAATTATTGCGAGATCGGCCGCACCGCGATGCTGCAGCCCTTCCTCGAACCGGGCGCGCCCCTGCGCGCGCTCTTCCTGGTGGCGCGCATGGCCACCAATTTCCACGGCGAGGTCCACTGGCCGGCGACCGTGGACGTGGGCACCAGCATCCTGGAATTCGGCACCAGTTCCTGCCGGATCGTCCACGGCGTCTTCGTCGGCGAGCGCTGCGTGGCCACCGCCGATTCGGTGATCGTGCACATCGACGAGGCGGCGCGGACGCCGCAACCGGTCCCGGAGACAGTACGGGCCCGGCTCTCGGCCTATCTGCTCGACCGATGAACCCGGCCGAGAAACCCGGCCGAGAAACCTGGCCGATGAAGCCGGCCGATGAAGCCGGCTGAGAGGTCCGGCCGAGGAAACCGGTCGGGGAATCCGGCTGGGAGATCCGGCCGAGGAAACCGGTCAAGGACGCGGCGGCCCGCAGGCCGCCGCGTCCCCCTTATTTCCCTGCGAGCTTGGCCGCCGGAGGCGGCATCCGAAGCAGGGCGCCAAAGCCGGCATGCACCTTGGCGAGGAACAGCAGCTCGTCGAACAGCAGGCTGCCGGGATGCTCGTACCGCAGCGAGGCCGAGACGATGCTCGGCTTGGCCGGCGGCTCCAGGTGATTCAGCAATTGGTCGAAGAGCTGCTGGTCGCCCATCTCGCGGGCCAGCAGCAGGGTGAACGCCGAAGCCAGGCCCACCCCGCCATCCGCGTCGTCCGTGCCGGCCGTCTCGCGCACCCGGGCCTTGCGGCCCTCGTCGTAGACCTCGACGAAGGTCTGCTTGAACCGGGGGTAGTAGCGCTCGGAAAAGGCGGGGTCCATGCCGTGCACCATGGCGAGCGTCCAGGCTGTCGTATACGCCGAGATCCACGGCTTCACCGCGCCGGACTCGGGGTGATAGGACAGGTAGAAGGCGCCCCGCTCGGGATCGATCAGGTCCTTCTGGATGAAATCCAGCCAGGCCCTGGTGGCCGCCCGGTAGTCGGTGCCATGCAGCCGGTCATAGACCCACAGGCTCAGGTAGGCGACCGAATTGCACTGGACAAAATAATTGTCCGGCTCGCAGACGATGCCGGCAAAGGGGTTGGCCGCGATCTCGTCATGGATGATGCGGGTGAGGTGGGCATGCTCGGCTTCGTACCGGCGGCTGCCGGTCACCAGCTGATAGAGGCCGTACATCAGGTTCAGGTGGCCCTTGTACATGATGTTCTCTTTCTCGATCGGGTCGGTGCCGAACCCGTCTTCCTCCCAGTCGCCCCAGACCCGCTTGCACTTCATCTTGGAGACCGCGATGTCCAGGTCATGGCCGGCGAGCGCACGCAGCTTCGGGTCGATGAGCGCCACGCTGGCCAGGCCATACGCATAGAAGGCGATCGAATACTTGATGACCCGCTGCGGCGTGTGCTTGAGCTCCCAGGCCTCGAAGGAGCAGCCCCGGCTGTAGAAGGGCGAGATGAAATCGATGTAGTTCATGTAGGCCAGCTGGGCCATCACGTCGGGGGTGACGGCCTGCTTCGCCTGCTGCGCGAAATAGTCCTCGGTGGTGGCGAGCCGCCCCGGCGGCAGTTCCGCCGCGCGGGGCGGCGGCCCGAAACCGGCCAGCAGGGCGGCGGCCGACACAATCGCCGTCGTCTTCAATGTGAACCGCATGTTCAGTCGCATGTCGTCTCCTCTGGGGAATGGCCCGGGGCCGGGTTCAGGACGTGATCTTCGATGAAGGCTCGGTCCAGTGCTTGCCCCGCTGCCGGTTGAGGCTCTGGACGGACTGGTTCTCCTGGGAGACGCCATGGCCCACCCGTCCGTCGGGCAGCGTCCAGCGCATCAGGGCGATGTAGACCATAGTGCTGACGTAGCAGACCCAGGGCGCGCCGACCTCGGCACTGCCATACATCCGCCATGTCTTGCCGCGCACGTCGGTCGCCTCGAACTCGTGCGCGCACGTGACCACGCCGGTGCGCACGGTGCGCAGTTTGAGATCGGTGAGGCCGTAGACCTCGCCCTGGTCGAGCACGTAGCCGTGGGCCAGGGTCTGCTGCCGGCCCACCGGCTTCTCGTAGTCGCACAGGACGATCCAGTGCAAGGCCAGGTCCTCGCCGAAGTGGGCATGCTGCCAGCCGATGCCCGGCATGTGCGTCTCGGGACGCGGCCCCCAGCTGTGGTCCATGGTCTCGATGCAGTCGACCGGATATTCCTTGCCGCGCACCTTCAGCGTTCCCGTGATGCGGCCGGTCAAATCGAAGTGGCCGCCGTAGCCCGTGCCGAAGCCGGAGCCTTCGATGCGTTTGACCGCGTCCGTGGTGGCCTTGGGACTGTGGGCGGGGTCATGGATGTCGAACGGCTCCATCAGCCCCTTGAAATCGACGTGGATCCCGGTGTCGTCGAAGCCGGCATAGTCGATCCGGTAGTCGCGCGGACTGAAAGCCTGGATCCGCAGGCCGGTGGGCGTCCGCACGTCGGAAAGGCGCTCCGGGGCCGGCAGATGCTGGTGATTGTCCACATACAGGCACTCGGCGCGCGTATCGACCAGCGCGCCATGGATGGCCACGTCGGCCGACATCACGCCCAGGCCCTTGCGATGGACGACGTAGACCGAAGCCAGCAGCCGTTCTTCGGGAATCGAGATGCTGAAGTAATTGGTTTCGGCCCACAGGTAGTCGGCGCCGGCGGGGGTGTGGAACTCGATGTCTTCCTGCTTGATCATGCTGATCTCCTATGCGGATGGGGAATGAACGGCGCAGTGATCCAAGGGGGCGCGCGCCTGATGCGCCAGAACGGTCGAGACATGCGGCACGTCCGCGGCGCCGGGAATGAATCCCGTGCGCCGCAGCCAGGCGGTTTCGCGCGCCAGCTGCCGCTCGATGCAGCGGTCCAGCAGGATGCGAAGTTCGCTGCCGGGAGACGGAGGCCACCCTTCCATCAGCGTGCGCAGGCATGATTTCCAATGCGCGATCAGCTCGCGCAGTTCGCGCGGCCCGGCCTCGCCGGCCGCGCAGCCGCTCTCATGCAGGGCGGTCCAGAAAGTCGCATCGCCGCTGTCCGGCCGCAGCCGCCGCCAGGCATCGAACAGCTGGCGCAAATCGGCCAACTCCTGCCTGGCATAGGCGAACTGGTGTTCCTGGACCTCGGCCAGCAGCTCCAGCGTGGCCAGCACGAGACCCGCCTGTTCGCGGGCGAAGGGCTTGCCCTCCAGCTCCGGCAAGATGATTCCGGACATGGCCTTGCACATGCTGCGCAGGTACTGATCGACATCGGGCGTCATGGACGGGCCTCCGTGGCATCGAGGATCCGGTAGAGGCCGGCAAGCGCGCCATACCCCAGTCCGGTGCTGAAATTCATCATCACGTCGAGATGGGTCTGGCCGTCCGCCGCGGCGCGCGCGTTGGTGGCCGAGCCCAGGACGGCGAGCTTGTAGAGGTTGAGGACCGTGTAGTAATGCAGGCGCCGCGGATCGACCGCGATGCCGGATTTCCGCTGATAGCGATCCAGGAAGGCTTCGCGCGTGCCCAGCCCGCAGATCAGCGGATTCCCCTGCTCGTCCTGCGCGGCGAAGCCCGGGAACAGCACCCAGGCGAGGTCTTCGTGGATATCACCCAGGCGGGCCAGTTCCCAGTCGAGGATCGCCGTGATCCTGCCGCTTGCTTCATCGAGCAGGAAATTGCCGTTGCGGTAATCGTTGTGCACGAGCCGGATTTCGTCGGCGACCGGAAGATGCTCCCGCAGCCACTGAGCGGCCAGGGTGATGACGGGATGCTCCTCGAAGGCATCCTCGGCCCAGACCCGGCTCCAATGGTCCAGGGCAAGGTGCGCCGCTTCCGTCGTGCCGGCGGAAGGGACATCGAACGAGGCCAGGCGGGCGGCGCGCCAGTCGAACCGGTGAATGGCCGCGAGGTGATCGACGAAGTCCTCGAACAGGCGCTCGCGCAGCCCCGCGGGGAACCCCGCGCCGATGCCGCTGATGCGGCCCCCCTCGCCCTGCACGGGCGTCGGCGCGGCGACGCCGGCCACGAATCCGCAGACCATGCCCGGGCTGCCCAGCGCGGAGCCGTCCGCATCGACCCAATGGACCGGCGGCACGGGAACCACGCCGTCCATCGCCGAAAGCACGTCGAATTCGCGCTGGCGATGGGTTTCGACGATGGACTCGCCCGGCGCCATGCGCAGGATCAGGTCTTCCTCGACCTGCGTCCCCCCGCCTTCGACGCGCCGGAGGCGGAAACGGAACATCTCTTTCGAGCCCCCGCCCGGCAAGCGCTGCAGGCCATCGATCCGGAACCGGCCCGGGATCCGGCTGGAAAGAAAGCGCCTGAGGCGCATCCCCAGCTCGCCGACCTGCGGCGGCCGGTAATCCGGGCCACGCCGCCGCAGCAGCTTCCAGGTCAGGGCCTAGTCTATCGTGCGCTCGACGCGATAGGCGCAGCGAATGCGCTCGATATCGGAATCAGCCAGATAGCGCTTGTCGGTGGCCGGCATGGCTTCACGTCTCCTTCATTGCCGCCCTTTCCGGAAATCCGCGAAAGGAGATCCATGAAAGGAGGCTAGATTATTGTATGTGTGCATATCATAAGAAAAAAATAGACATCGTGTCTATAAAAATAAACATGGTGTCTACTTCGCGGTGACGTACCTGCCTGGCGTGGAGAACGGCGTCGAGAACGGCGTCGGGTACGGCACATGCGCGGCGACCTGATGGATCACCGGCAATGCCCAATGAAAAGTCCGGATGGAAAACTCGAACGGAGTCTCCGGATGGAGGGCCCGGCCAAGCCGGACGGAAGGCGGCTCAGCGCGCGCGGGACTGGTCTGGGGAAAAGATCGCGCTATTGCAGATATGCGCGAAAGTATCGATCAGCGCATCGAGCCGCACCGGATCGCACTGGCCCGCGAAACGGGCGCAGTATTGCTCGACGCACCAGGTCAGCACGTCGGCCACGCTGTCCCAGGACACGTCGCCGGGGGGGGTGTCCGCCTTGACCGCCGCGAGCGCGCGCCGGCTGCGTTCGCACAGCTGCCGCATCATGTCTTCGTGGAGGCGCGCGACCGTCTCGTCCTGGCCGGCCATCGCGGCCACCGCGGACACGATGGCGTGGTGCTTGTGGAAGGTGGTGACGATGCCCCGTAGCGCCTGCTTCACCGTCTGCGGACCGGACTGCCCTCTGGCCGCGAACCAGTCGCCCGCACTGCCGACCACGTCCTCGGTGAGCCGGCGCATCAGATGCGCGACCAGTTCGCCCCGATCGCGGAAATGGAGGTAGAACGTGGCCCGGGATATGCCGGCCTCCCGTGCGAGTTCCTCGACCGTGATGGCGGAGAAGCCCTGACCATTTTCGAGCAGGCGTTCCATTGCCGCCAGAAGGCGATCATCGAGAGCCGCCTTGGGCAGCCTGCTGCGGGATCGTCTCGGTTTGCTGGTCACGATGACTTCATTCTGAACGCCGTTGGCGCACGGCTCCCCCCGTGCTGTGTGCCGATAGTGTAATGGCCCGCGCCATGGGGTTCAAACGAGAACCGCATGACGCGGGCGAATGGCCGGACGAGATCGTCAAGCGGAATAGACGGCGACCAGCACCGCGGTCACCAGCAGCAGCCAGCCTTCGAAGATGCCGCGCCATACGCGCGGCGCATGGCGCAATTCCATGAAGTCCAGCACCACCAGCCGGCCCTTGAGATAGGCGATGGCCAGCGTCGCCAGACCGACCAGGACATCGGCGGTCGCCTCGACGCGCAGCACATAGCCGGAGACGGTCAGCCCGATCAGCAGCAGCCAGCCGAGATCGAGACGGTACATCGAGTGTGTTTTCATAGGGTTCACCGCAGCAGGTAGAGGAGGGGGAACATGACCAGCCAGATCAGATCGACCAGATGCCAGTAGGAAGCGCCGGTTTCGAGGCCGGTCATGTCATGGCGATAGCGGCCGGCGCGCGTCTTGCGCCACAACAAGGCCAGGATGGCGCAGCCGCCCAGCACGTGCGCGGCATGCACCATGGTGAAGACGAAATAGAACATGTAGAACTCGTTGGTCATCATGGTGATGCCGACGGCGAACTTGGCGGAATACTCCAGATACTTGACCACCAGGAACCCCAGACCGAGCAGCATGCCAACCAGCAAGAGGCGGGCCGCCTTGTTGTCATGGCCCGCGCGCACGGCGGCAACCGCCCGTGCGACGCACCACGAACTGGTCACCAGCAGCACCGTGTTGAACGCGCCCATGAACTGGTCGAGCTCGAGCTGAGAGCGGTTGAACAATTCGATGGCCTGCGAGCGGTCGGAGATGTAGACGATGAAAAATGCGCCGAACATGAACAGTTCGCCACAGATGAACATCCATACACCCTGGTCCCCCGGCAGGGTCGGTCGCTGCGGGGCAGCGTGAGCGGGCATTGCAATATGACTCATAGCGAGGTCTCCGTCCAGGAATGTGCGCGGACGCGACGATCCACCGCATCATCGGCCAGCGGCATGCGGCGCATCACATCGCGGACCATGTAGCCGGAGACGACCAGGCACCAGATCAGCCACGCGGCCCAGGGAAGGTAGTAGCTAAGTACGCCATCCCACGCAAAGGGGCCGGTTTTCAGGAACATAGTCAGGCTGGCCGGAGCGAAGCTCAGGCTGCACCAGATCGACAGAAAGCATACCCAGCGGGGGAACAGCGGCGTCTTGCGCTTGTCGGACAGGCCGACGAGCGCCATCGCGACCATCTGCATGGTGGTCAGTATCCATTGCAGCTCGATCCCCAGCCAGCCCATGTCGATGAGCATGCGCAGTACCACGGGATCGATTTCCGGCCGGAAGGTCGCCGTGGCCCAGCACACCATGCCGAAGCACATCACGAACACAGTCAGCGCGCCGCCTATCAATTGCAGATTGGTCATGGTGTGGGAGTGGCGCTCCAGACGCGCCAACTGAGTGCCGATCTGGGCGGTCCACGGCATGTACAAGCTCATGACCAGCAGCGCCACCACCCAACCCACGCGCATGTTGCCGAGATTGTCGTTGATGCGTGCCGCGATCGCCTCCGCGCCCAGCGCCGGCGAGGGAGGCGACGGCAGGTTGAAGCCGAAAATCCCGAAAAAAATGACTAGGCCGATGGCGAAAGCCGGGCCACACCAGGCACTGATCAGTTCAAGGTTGAGACTGGATCGTTCGTTTTCGCTCATCGGCGAGGATGCGCACGGCGGTACGGCGAGGCCATCGGCCCCCCCGAGGCTGGTTCTCTCATTCATGGCATGTCTCCATTGATCGTGTGAGGTACTGCGAGAAAAAAACGGGTGAATCAGGCTGCGGCCTCAATCGAGATCGCCCCTTTGTCGAAGGACAGGACAAGTCTGCGGATCAGCTTGCCGAGCACGGCGAATTCCTCAGGTTCGAGGTCGGAAAACGCGCGCCGGATGGGTTCCGCGATCAACGGCACCGTGGCACGCACCTTGGAGCGTCCCGAAGAGGTGACCGAGATCTCGTGGCGGCGCCCATCGTGCGACGTGACCGCACGCTCGATCCAGCCATCGCGCCGAAGTTCTTCGAGAATGCGGGTCATGTTCGAACGACTGGTGCCCACCATTTCGCTCAATTCGCTGGGCGAGGCGGTGCCATGCTCGCTGGCAGTCAGCAGGCACAGCACGTGGAAGGAATGTTCGGATAGCCCCGCCGAGCGAAACACCGGTTCGAAGAAATCGTTCAGGCCAGCGCCGCAGATGCGCAGCAGACGGACCATCACGGTGCCGTCCATAGGCAAATCCGGCAACGCCCTGGCCATGCGGGGGGTACTGGAATCAACCTTGAAAAGCCGAAGCTGTCCGTTCATAGAACACCTATAATTTATCGATAAACTATCGCGCTCAAAAAAAGTTCACGAGGAACAGCGCAGTTTGAAAAGAGCGTGAAAAAAGGGACGGCGGCGGGCCGCACGGCTCGTCGCCAGTCCATCGGAACCGCTAGAGTCTGTCCATCCTAGCCAAGCAGGTACACCGACTTGTAGCGCTGATAGGCGCCAATCGATTCCGGCCCGAGTTCACGCCCCATGCCGCTGGATTTCACGCCTCCGAATGGCGCATTCAGGTCGGGCATATAGCCGTTGATCCCGACAGTGCCAGTTTCCATGCGCCGGGCGATGGTCACAGCATGATCACGATCGGTGGACCAGACGGTCCCGCCCAGGCCGTATTCGGAATCGTTGGCGATCCGGACGGCTTCGTCTTCGCCTTCGTAGCGGATGATCGAGAGCACCGGACCGAAGATCTCCTCGCGGGCGATGCGGGAACCATTGTCCACGTCGGCAAAGACCGTGGGCTGGACGAACCAGCCACGATCCCGCGAAGAACGGCCGCCGCCAGCGACGAGCCTGGCTTCTCCGGTGCCCAGTTCAATATAGCGCTGCACGCTGTCGCGATGCGCCGCCGAGGCCATCGGGCCGACGACCGTCGCACGGTCGAGCGCATCGCCGACGGAGTAGGCGCTCACCGCGCCGGCAATGGCATCGACCACTTCGTCATATCGCCCGGCCGGGGCGAGAATCCGGGTGCAGGAAAAGCAGGCCTGGCCGTTGTTGAGCACCGAGCTCATGGGCAGGCTCCGGATCAGTGCGTCGAGGTTCGCATCCTCGAGCACGATCGCGGCGGACTTGCCCCCGAGTTCGAGCGTGACGGGACGCAGCAGACGCGCGCACTGCTCGGCGATGATGCGGCCGGCCGACGTCGAGCCGGTGAAAGCCACCTTGTCCACTCCGGGATGGCTGACCAGATGCGAGCCGATACCGCGATCGCCGGGCACCCAGTTGAGCACGCCGGGCGGCAATTCCGCCTCGGCCGCCGCTTCGGCCAGGACATAGCTGTCGAGCACGGTGCCGGATGAGGGCTTGACGACCACCGCGCAGCCGGCCGCCAACGCGGGCGCGATCTTGAAGATGGACAGCGCGACCGGGAAGTTCCAGGGGATGATCGCGCCCACCACCCCCACCGGGTCGCGGCGCACCAGCGTGGTCGACCCGGTCGGCGACGGCCGCGATTCTTCTTCCACCAGGTTCTCCGCCAATCTGGCGTAATAGCGCAGGAGGCCCACCACGAAGGCCGATTCGAGCTGGTCGGCCACGTTGATGGGCATGCCGTTCTGCAAGCTGACGGAACGGGCAAGCTGTTCGCCACGCCTCTCGACCGCGTCGGCGAACCGCCGCAGATGCTTCGCCCTGCCCTTCCCGTCGAGACCGGCCCAGGCGGGGTTTCTCATGGCTTCGCGCGCGGCGGCCACCGCGCGATCCATGTCCTCGTTGTTGCATTTCGGCACGCTGCCGATGACTTCTTCAGTCGAAGCGTTGAGGATGTTCGAACGCTGCGTCGAACTTGGGGCGATCCATTGTCCGCCGACGAAAATGTGCTGGTGATCGATGGTCATCAAGAGTGTCTCCTGGGTGATTTGGTCAGTGTTGGGGCAGTGCTACAAGCCGCGCGCAATGAGTTCGCGCATGATTTCGGAGGTGCCGCCATAGATGCGCTGCACGCGCGCATCGGCATACAGGCGGCAGATTTCGTATTCCCGCATGAAGCCGTAACCGCCGTGCAGCTGCACGCATTGATCGACCACGCGGCCCTGCATCTCGGAGCACCAGAGTTTCGCGGTCGAGGCGTCCTGCGAGCTCAGCTGCCCGGCGACGTGGCGCGCCAGGCACTGGTCGACGAAGGCCCAGCCGACCGACAGGTCCGCCTTGAGATCGGCCAGCTTGTAGCGGGTGTTCTGGAATTCGGCGACGGACTTGCCGAACGCCTTGCGCTCACGCACGTACGCGCAGGTGAGGTCGAAGGCCTTCTGTGCGGCGGCGATCGACTGGAGGGCGATGGTCAGCCGTTCCTGGGGCAGTTCGCTCATGAGGTGGGCCATGGCCCGGCCTTCCTCGCCGAGCAGGTTCTCCACCGGCACGCGGACCTGGTCGAAGAACATCTCCGAGGTGTCGGCCGAGAGATGGCCGAGCTTGTCGAGATTGCGCCCGCGGCGGAAGCCGGGCCGGTCGGTTTCGATCAGCAGCAGGCTCATGCCGGCCGAGCCTTCGCCTCCCGTGCGCACCACGGCAATCACCAGATCGCAGTGCTGGCCGTTGGAAATGAAGGTCTTCTGGCCATCGACCACGTAATGGTCGCCATCCCGCACGGCGCGGGTGCGCACGCCCTGGAGGTCGCTGCCGGTGCCGGGCTCGGTCATGGCGATGGCACACACCGCCTGCCCGGAGACCATGCGCGGCAGCCAGGCGCGCTTCTGCGCCTCCGTGCCGAACGACAGGAGATAGCCGCAGCAGACGTCGCTGTGCACCGAAAAATCCGCGCCCGGTCCCGCGTATCCTGCATACCAGAGCTCTTCGATGACGACCGCATTGAAACGGAAATCGCCGTCCGCGCCACCGTAGGCTTCGGGCACCTGGGGGCAGAGCAATCCCGCGGCGCCGCCTTTGGTCCAATAAGCCCGGTCGACCAGGCCGGCCGATTCCCAGCGGGCGAAATGCGGCGCGATTTCCGCCTGCGCGAAACGGCGCACCGTATCGCGAAAACCCTGATGTTCCGGGTCATAGACCGCTCGATGAGGGAGCATGCAATCTTCCATGAAAGAACTTAGCGGCGCAACAGACCCGCCTGCCTGGCCTTGAAAATCGCGCCCGACCGGTTGCGTACCTGCAGCTTCCCATACAGGTTGTGCAAGTGCCACTTCACCGTGCCGACGGTCAGGTCCAGCCGATCCGCGATCCCCTGGTTCGACAGGCCCAGGGCGACGTAGCCGAGCAATTCGATCTCGCGCACGGTCGGCGCCTCGGACCCGATGTCCTGCTCAGCCCGCCCCGCCGGTTCCGCGCCGGCGCCGGCGTCATCCGCCAGGCCGAGCCGCTGCCGCAATTCGCCGAGAAAGCCGCGTTCCTGCTCGACCACCAGCGCCCGCTGCTGCTTTTCGTCGGCCGCGACCAGCGTGCGGATGACGTCACCGTATTCGATGAAGGGCTGATACAGGTTGCGCGGCGCGGCCAGCCCGACCGCCCGCAGGAACGCCTTGCCCGCCTGGGCGGGCTGGCCGGTGGCCTGGAGGATCTGCGCCTGGACCAGCAGCAAGTGGATCGTCCACGGCGCGCAGACCGACTTGAGCGCGGTGCGCAGCCCCGCTTCGACGAGGGCATGGGCGGCATCGAAATCCCGCCGCGCCATGCGCCAGGCGATGCGCGCGGCCAGCAAGGCGCGCTGGACGCTGGCCAGCCGGCCCGCCGGAAAATCCGGCCGGCTCGCATCGAGCAGCGGTTCGAGGTTCTGCCGCCGCACCCAATCGGCCGCGGCCTGGTCGAGGCCGAGACGCACGAGCCGGACCAGGACCGCACAATCATGCATCACCTGCAGGCGGGCGGGAAAGCTGGTCACGATCTCTTCGAGGCGGGCAGGCGCGAAGACCGAATCCTGGCTGCCGTCCCAGAGGCGAACCGCCACGTCCAGGGCGATCCGGACGGTTTCGATGAAGCCATGCTGCCTGGCCTGGCCCAGCCCGCGCAGCACGCAGGCACGCGCCAGATCGGGATCCCCGCGATCCAGGGCGATCCGCGCCATCATGACGTCCATGGTCGAAAGAATGGGCGAATTCGGGCCCAGCACCCGGCCCGCCCGTTCCATCGCATCCGCCAGGGCCGAAGGGTCCAGCGGCGCATCGCCTTCTTCGAGGTCGAGCAGGGTTTCCAGGCAGCTGATCCAGGCCATGCCGTATGCGCTGTCCGTGCGGCTCATGGCGATGCGGGCCCGCAGGATGCCGTGCCGGGCGGTCTGGAAATCCAGGTCCGCGATGCCCGCGGTGCCGACCACGCAGCAGACCCCCGCGGTCTCGAAGGGATCGAGGCCATCATCGGCACTCAGCCAGCATTCACTGCGCAGACGCGCTTCGGATACCCGGTCAAGGGAAAAGAGGATGACGGACAGCAGCGCTTCCTTGCGCAGGCGCATCCGGTCATCCGGAGCGTCCACGGCGCCGCCAGCGCCCTGCCCCGGCTCACCTGACGGGATCGACACCAGGGCCCGATAGGCCTTTTCGTATTGCCGTGCGAAAACCATCGCCCATACGTACCAGTACGCGGCCTCGCTCGCCGGACTGGCGTCCAGCGCCTGCAGGCGTTCGTAGGCGGCGATGTAGGAATGCGGCTGGCCCTGGTCGCGCACCAGCAGTTGCGCGCACTCGGCAAGCAATCCGCCTGCCTGTCTGCCCTCGCGGATCGCCAGCGCCAGTTCCAGCGCATCGTGATGATAGCCGTGCCGGTGGTGCCAGCGCAGCGCTCTCGACAGCAGCGTCTTGCGTTCCGCCTCGGAACGCGTGGAGCGGCGCTCGCGGCGCAGATAGTCCCGGAACAGATGATGCAGGCGGTACCATCCGGGCCGTCCGGCGGCGGGGACGACCATCGTATTGTTGCGCACCAGCGCGGCCAGCGTTTCCCCCACGCGGGTATCGCCCAGCATGTAGGCGCAGAGCTCCGCATTGAAGCATTCCAGCTCTGCGATCTCGAGCAGGAAATGAACGGCCGCCGGCTCCAGGGCGTCCAGGACCTGGCGGGACAAGGTGTCCGTCAGGCTCAATTCGTAGCCTTCCCTGCGGCGTATCGCATCGGATGCGCCGCAGGCGGACATGGCGACATGCACGAGACGGACCGCCGCGGGCCAGCCTTCGGTCAGGGTCGCCACGGCGGCGAGCTGTTCGCTGCCGAGCACGACCGGATTCGTGGGCGCGTTCGAGAACAGCGCGCGGATTTCTTCATGGCCGAGGCTCAGTTCGATCGGCCCGATTTCATGGATCCCCCCCAGCAGGCGCACCTTGTGCACCAGATCCACGGGCAGTTCCGTACAGGCGAAGACCATGCGCACCCGCGCCAGATCGCCCGCGGCCACGCGCTCGATCAGGGGATCGAGCGTCCGGTCGCGCGCGGGCTCGAAACCATCGAAGAACAGCACGACCTCGTCCTCGATGGCTTCCAGCGCCCACAGGATGGCATCGATCCGCGCGGGCCAGCCGGCCATCGACGCATCCCGAGCCGTCACCGCGCCCGCGCCGGCCTCGCAGCCGAGCGCCCGCTCGACCCGCCGGAGCATGGGTTCGGACGCGGGCGCGCCCGCATCCGACGGAAAGACCGGCGTCCTGCACCCCTGGCTGCCCAGGGAGCGCGCCACGGAGGAGATGAACAGCGTCTTGCCGTAGCCGGAGGGCGCCAGCACCAGCAGAACGGGCGGCAAGGAGGCGAAATGGGAGAAGTGCCGGATGGCATGGGTCTCGATGGCCCGGGGGAAAGGCGCCGCCGGGCGCCGCCGGTCGTGCGCGGCGCTCTCCACGGCGGCGAAGGTTCCAGGTGCTGCGGTTCCGGCGTAGTCCATGTCCATTCCTTACCGGCCGCCCGGAGGCGGCGTCACCACACGTAGGTCACCACACGTAAAGGAGCGCGAAGACCGCGATCCAGAGCAGGACCACCAGTTGCCAATACACGGCCCCGCTTTCGATGAAGCGGAGATATTTCCCGTCCCGCAGGCCTTCGTCGGTCGTCCTGCGCACGATCATGATCAGGGCGGCCATGCCCGCGAGCAGATGGACGAGCAGCGCGCCCGTCAGGGAAAAGAAGTACATGTGGAAGCCGCCGGTCGTCAGGCCGGCCCCCGCGCCGATCAGGCCCGCGTATTGAAAGGACATGCACACCAGGAAGCCGGCGCCCCACAGCAGGGCCAGGACCAGGCGGCTGTAGACGACGCCCGCGACGCCCGCGCCCTCCTCCCTGGCGGCATGGACCGCGCGCACGGCATGCCATGCGCTGGCCAGCAGCAGCACCGTGCCGATCGCCCCCGGAACCGGATGCAGGGCCGCCCTGGCGCGCCGGAACTGTTCGGCATCGCCGAGCCGGTCGTATGCGTAGGACGCGAAGAGCAGGATGAAAAGCAGCGCATCGATTGCGATGAAGAACCAGAACCCTGCGCTGCCCGGCAGCCTTTTCCGGATGGATTGCGCGGTCGAAGCCATCGGCACGATCTCCTTTTTCATACCGCCAGGGCGGTCACTTCCACCCGCGGATCGACGAGCTGCTCGCGCGAGAGCACCGACTTGCGCAGAATCATCTGCTTGCCCGCCGCGAATTCCAGCGGCGCATCGACCGTCTCGACGGCGAGCACCCGGCCGTCTTTCATGTGAAAGGCCGAGAAAGCCCCGGCCGCGGGGTCGCCGCGCAGCACGAGGTCGTCGGCATCGAAAGGCACGCCGGCGATCTGCACCTTGAGGTCGAACTGATGCGACCAGAACCAGGGCACCTCGGGCTTGGGGCGAGGCTTGCCCATCATGGCGGCCGCGGCCTGCTTCGCCTGTTCGAGCGCATTGGGCACGCTGCGCAGGCAGAACATGCGGTCGTCGTACAGCGGCATGGGACGGCAGGTCACGTCGCCGATGGCGAAGATCGCCGGATCGGCGGTGCGGGCATCGTGATCCACCACGATCCCGTTCGCGCCGTCCAGCCCGGCGGCGACCGCCAGCCCGGTATTGGGGACGACCCCGACGCACACGACCGCGACGTCGCAGGGCACGAGACGGTCGTCGCCCAGGCGGATACCCGTCACGCGCCCCTTGCTGCCTTCGATGCGGGCGACCTGCACGCCCGTCAGGAACTCCACGCCGCGGTCCTCGTGGGCGCGGCGCAGGTAATCGGACAGCGGAACGCTGGCCACGCCGGCCAGGACCCGGTCCTGCTGCTCGATGACGACGGCGCTGCCGCCCAGGCCCACCACGCTGGCGGCGACCTCCAGGCCGATGTATCCCCCGCCGACGAGCGCGACGCGCTTGCCGGGGCCGATCGCGGCCTTGAGGCCGTCGGCGTCCTCGATCGTGTGCAGGCGATGCACGCCGGCCAGGTGGATGCCCGGCAGGGCGATCTCCCGCGGCCGGGATCCCGTGGCGATCACCAGGCAATCGTAGGAAACCTCGGTCTTGTCCGCCAGCCGGACGTATTTCCCGGCACGGTCCAGGGCCGCCACCGTCGCGCTCTGCACGAGCATGATGCCCTTGCTCTCGTAGATCTCGTCCGGCCACAGCTTCAGGGACTCGGCATCCTCTTCCCCCGCGAGATAGGCCTTGGACAGCGGGGGACGCTGATAGGGCGAGAACCGCTCGTCGCCCAGCAGGATGATGTCCCCGGCAAAATCCATTTTCCGCAGCTGCATGGCCACGGTCGCCCCCGCATGGCCGGCCCCCACGATGATGACACGCTCATTCGCATTCATCTTGCTTCACCCAATGTTGAACTGACGCCCCATTCGACATGGCCCGCCTTCGTTTCCGCGATGGAAACGAAGGGTTCATTCTTCCGGCTCCAGCGTGTGGATGACCAGGCCGTCCAGCGCTTCGCTGAGCGTGATCTGGCAGGACAGGCGCGAATTCGGCCGCCGCGTCTCCTGCAGGGACAGCAGCCCGTTCTCGACCTTGGAAGCCGTGCCCGTCTTGTCCACCCAGTCCGGATCGACATACACATGACAGGCCGCGCAGGTGCACACGCCGCCGCAATCGGACTCGATCTCGGGGATGTCGTTGGACCGGGCCGCCGCCATGACCGAAACGCCCGGCGCCACCTCGATCGTCCGGGACACGTTCGCCGAATCCACGTAGGTCACTTTCACCATCATTCGACACTCCCTTGAGGCTGCTTCACCCGGATCAATCCCAGCATCCTCGGGAAGCGCCGCAGGCCGAGCAGCACGATGAACTTGAGGATGTACCAGCCCATCTTCAGCGTGGCGCCGAAGCCGACCGACCGGGCGATGAAGTCGCCCGCATCGCGGCTGGTCGCGGTATTCAGGATGGCGAGCCAGTCGTCCAGATGCACCGTCACCTCGTATTCCCAGGGCGCCGGCGCATCGACGATGCCCGTCAGGAGGATGCCTTTCTCGTTGAGATCCAGCTTGGAGCGGTCGAGCCCCATGACCAGCTCCCGATCACCCAGACCTTCGGACCAGAAATTCATTTCGCCTCCTTTCTGCGGAATTTCCCGATGGTTTTTTCCGTCAGGACGTTGAAGACCAGTCGGGGCAGCACGGCGATCAGCTTGACGACGAAGGGAATCAGGATGCCTTCGCGCTCCGCGAGAAAGCCGATCGTCTTCGGATGCGTCAGAAGTTTCAGGAACGCCAGCAGGTCCTGCGGGCTGAGCTTGATCGAGTAATTCCAGAACACGGGCTCGATGATGCCTTCCATGGCCAGATGATCCGGTTCCCTGCGCAGCGCGGAATCCTTGAGTTCGATCGGGAGCCGCTGCTTCCCGAGGCCTCTGGACCAGACGATCATAGGAGGAGCCCCTTTTCCCGGGCGGCGATGACCTCGTCGGGCTCGGTCCACCAGATGTTCAGCCCCATGTCCTGGGCCACCGTCTTGGCCGCGTTGTATCCGCCGCCGAAGGTGATCATTCCGCCCGGGAAGGTGCTGGCGCCGCAGACGTACAGGCCCTTGATGGGCGTCTTGTTGGACGAGCATTGCACGTTCGGCCGGGAATAGCCCATCTGGGTCATGACGTACGCGCCGTGCTTGAACGAGCCGCGCTTCATCTGCGGGATCTTCATTTCGATGTAGACGGGCGTGTACTGGTAGCGCCGGATGATGTCGGCCGGGTCGAAATCGACCATGTATTCCGCCAGCTTGGCGATCAGGCGGTCGCCGTACGGGCCGGCGACGTCGGCCCAGTCCCCCTGCGCCGGCGCATAGGGCACGACCGCCTCGATCCGGGCCACCGCGCTGCCCGGCTCGGTTTCCTGGGGCGCCTGGTTGGGATCCAGGTCGGTGGTGAACGTCACGTGCCCGATGTCGTGCAGCAGGTGGCCTTCCATGACTTCGTTGAAGTGCTTCACGACGTCTTCGGGGGACTCCACGCCGAACACCCGGATGAAGGCAGTCTGCACGGCGGGGTCCTGGTCCTCGGCCTTGAAGCGGGGCTTCTTGCGCAGGCCCAGGTGGCACAGGAACAGGGAACTGTGCTCCCATTCCCAGTTGCGGGCGGTATTGAGACAGAGCTTGGACCGCTGCTGCATTTCTTCTTCGGAGATGAACGTGCCGAAGGTGGTGGTGGGATCCGTGGAGGTCACGATGGATTTGGCGTCGATCCTGATCAGCGGCCCGTCCGTGCCGGTGGGGGCGACTTCCACGCCGACGGCGGCGCCGTCTTCCATGATGATCCGCTTGACCTCGTGGTTTTCCATCACTTCCATGCCGGCGAGGATCCCGGCCTTCTGGAGGGTGGAGGACAGGCGGTGCGAGCCGCCGCGCACCAGCGTGGCGTTCAGCATGCGGTTGAAGTAGAGCGGCACCAGGTAGCTGGAGTTGGTCTCGGTGGGATCGATGCCCCACATGCAGATCAGGTAGAGCAGCAGGGCGCCCAGTTCGGGGGTCTCGAATCCCCAGCTCTGGCAGATCTGATAGGGCGTGAGTTCGGAGACCTCGAGGATTTTCTTGCCGAGTTCGGTTTCCATGTAGGTGCCGGCGAGCTGCGCGGAACCCACGGGCTTGCCATAGGTGGCCGGTATCAGATATTCATCGGACATCTGCTTGTATTCGAGATAGATCTCGCGGAAGCGCTCCGCATCGCGGGGGGATATCCTGCGGATCGACTCGACGCTCTTTTCCAGGTCGCCGTGCAGCGTGACCGCCGTGCCGTCCTTTTTCAGGATAGAGGCCGCCACGTCCGGCCGGATGTAGACGCAGCCGTCGGCCTCCAGTCCCAGATCCTTATACGGCGGCGCCACGTCCAGCATCATCATGTAGGTGGCATGCAGATTGAAGCGGAAGCCCGAGAATTCCTCGGTCACCAGGGCGCCGCCGGTTTCGTGGCGCCGCTCGACGACCAGGACCTTCGCGCCGGCCCGGGCCAGGTAGGCGCCCGTCGTGAGGCCGTTGTGCCCCGCCCCGATCACCACCACATCGCATTGTTTGACTTCAGACATTTGGATTCATCTCCCAGAAGCTGTCAGGTTTCGTTTGCGTTCAATCGACACTGGTCCGTCGTTCGACGCCCTCGCGCCGCCAGAGCTCCTTGGCGCCATCCATCGCCTTGGCCCGCCACCAGTCGGGCCGCTCGATCCCCAGGTCGCCCATGAGTTCGCTGGCGGCGACGTAGGCCGCGCCCAGGTGGGTGAAATTGGACATGCCCATCGACTGGCAGATGTACAGGCTGTCGATCGGCGTTCTCGGCGCATCGCAGCCGGCGAACGGCTTCCAGCTCCACATCTGCGCCTCGGTGGTGGCGCCGCTCGGGTGCATGTTGCCGAACGAGTGGGCATTGCGGCGCACATAATCGTGCGGCGTGTTCACGTAGCGCGCGACCTTGGCGGTCTTCAGGTTGGGCAGATACTGGACCAGGACTTCCTCGGCCTTGTCCGCATAGGATTCCCGGATGTCGTCCCATGCCCCCGGTCCGCCCAGGGAATTGAGCTTGTACGGCACGAAGCACCAGGACATGACCGTATACATTCCCGGGGGCGCCTGGGTGGGGTCGGCGATGCAGTAATTGGCGCAACCGCCCCAGGCCACCGGAGGATCCGGCAGCACGCCCCGCACGTCGCAGCGGTCGAACAGATCGGCGGCCTGGTCCACGGTTTCGGCGCCGAAATTGAAGGAATAGGTATTGTTGGCTTCCGGGAATTTCTGCGCGCAGGCGAAATCGGGACGCTCGTTCATCACGTAGTAATTGGTGAACAGGGTGCCGCCGCGATAATCGTAGCGCTTCAGGGATGCGCGCGCGGAGACCGAAAGATGCTCTTCGCCGACCAGGCCGAGGAAGGTGGTCTGCGCGCTCAGGTCGCTGATCACGGCCTTGCCGGCCTTGAATTCGGCATCGGGGTAGCAGGAAATACTGGACAGCACGATGCCTTTCGCTTTCTTGTCCTCGATGATGATTTTCTCGACCGGGCAGTTGTAGAAAATCTTGCCGCCGTGCAGGACGAAGCACCGGACCAGCGCATGGACCACGTCGTGGCTGCCGCCGCGCGCCGTATAGAAATTCGAGGTGAAGCCGCACAGCGCCGCCAGGATCGACAGCGGGCCGGCCAGGCGGCTCTTGAGATCGTCCGCCGCCATCGCGGCGGAGCTGAGCAGGCCCACGCGGATCTGCTCGTGCTCGAACAGGTTTTCGACGAATTCAAATCCGCTCATGAAGAGCCAGTCTTTCGGGAAGACCGGGACGTCGCTGAATTCATCCAGAAACTGCAGGAAACTTTCGTCGGTATGCTTGGAACAGAGCGCCTGCTGCAGGATCACGTCCTGGCGCGGCCCCAGGAAATTCGCCACTTTGCGGTAGGTTTCGGCGTCCTTGGGGGAAATCCGCTGCCACATTTCATAGGTCTTGCGCGCATCGTAATGGGCGAACATCGCCGCATTGCCGTCCAGGAACGGATAAAAATAGCCATATTCGGCCCCGGCCGGCTTGCACAGTTCGAGGCCGAATTTTTCCAGTTCCAGGTCCACCATGGCGGGGCCAAAGTGGGTCACCAGCAGGGAGGCGTGAAGATTCAGCTTGACCCCGGGAAACAGGACCTCCTCGGTGGCGCAAAACGTGCCGGATTCATCCCTGCGCTCGAAAATGCCTACGCTGAGCCCCGCCTTCTGCAGATATGCCCCGGTGGCGAGGCCATTCAGGCCGCCGCCCACGATGATCACGTCATATTCGCTTTTCGGATTTGCCATTTCTGTTTATGTCCCTTAAATATCCACCCGGACACGATGGATAAACCGAACGGGTGTTTCCGTTTATCCACGTGCTTGGATCCATCAAATGGATTCATTAAAATTCGCAGATTTTTTCCTTGAATTCCACGGCCTCTATATGACCATGGATGCGGCTTCATTGCGATATTCAGGATGCCAACATTAGTTATATATTCTGCCAAGGCCGGAATACGGAACCACGCCGGGCATCCAGCCGCATGTTCGTCCTCCTTCGCGCCCGGCGGGCCGCCTTGCCGCGATCGCCGGGAGCATCAATCCGCCCGGAGGCGGTTCATACCCTTTCAAATATCGCCGCGATGCCCTGGCCGCCGCCGATGCACATCGTGACCAGGGCATAGCGCCCCTGGATCCGGTGCAATTCGTGGATCGCCTTGATCGTGATCATCGCGCCCGTCGCTCCCACGGGATGGCCGAGGGAAATGCCCGAACCGTTCGGATTGACGCGCAGGGGATCGAGATCCAGTTCGCGGGAAACGGCGCAGGCCTGCGCGGCGAAGGCCTCGTTCGATTCGACGACGTCCATGTCCTGCGCGGAAAGCCCCGCCCGTGCCAGCACCGCGCGCGATGCGGGCACGGGGCCGATGCCCATGTACCTGCGGTCCACCCCGGCATGCGCATACCCGACCAGCCGCGCCAGAGGCGCGAGCCCCAGCCTGGCCACGGCCGGCGTGCCGGCCAGGATCACGGCGGCGGCGCCGTCGTTGATCCCCGACGAGTTGCCCGCGGTCACGGTGCCGTCCTTCTGGAACACGGGCTTCATCGCCGCGAGCTGTTCGAGCGTCAGCCCCGACCGGACGTGCTCGTCGCGGTCGAAGACCACCGGCCCTTTCCGGGTCGGGACCGTGACCGGCACGATCTGGCCCTGGAAGCGGCCTTCCTCGATCGCGCGCTGCGCGCGGTGCTGGCTTTCGAGCGCCAGTTCGTCCTGCATCCGGCGCGTGATGCCATGGCGGCGCGCGACGTTTTCCGCCGTGATCCCCATATGGACGCCGTCCCAGGGATCGTGCAGGATGCCGTTCATGTAATCGACGACCGCCGAATCCCCCATGCGCGCGCCCCAGCGCTGGGCCGGCAGCAGGTAGGGGCCCCGGCTCATGGATTCGGCGCCGCCGCCCGCGGCGACGTCGGCGTCGCCGGCATGGATCACCTGGGCCGCGGAGATGATGGCCTGCAGGCCGGAGCCGCACAGCCGGTTGACGTTGAAGGCCGGGGTCGTGTCGGGCAGGCCCGCCTCGAGCGCGGCGAACCGGCTCAGGTACGCATCCGCCGGCTCGGTGGGAATCACGTTGCCGAAGACGACGTGCCCGACCTCGCCGGCGGGCACCCCGCTGCGATCCAGCGATTCCTTCAGGACGCGCGCGGCCAGATCGCGCAGCGGCACGTCCTTCAGCGCCCCGCCGAAACTGCCGATGGCGGTACGCGCCGCACCGACTACGAAGACATCACATGACGGCATGCGGACCCCCGATCCAAATTTATTAAACTAACCATAAAGTATCGTATCATACAATATGATTGTGTTCAATCGAATCGCGGCGCGGGGGTCGCGCCATCCGCGCAGGCGGGGAAAGGCGGGGGAAAAGCGGAGAGCGCTACTCGACGGCGCTGGTTTCCTGGGCCATCGTCTCGGAGAGCTCGTCGAGCGGCAGGTCGGACAAGGCGTTCTTGATCAGGGTGAGCATGCGGATCAGGGACTTGCGGTCCTCGGCGCTCAGGCCGGACAGGATCTGTTCGTTGAAGCGGGCTTCGACCTCGGACAGTTCTTCCAGCAGCTGCCTGGAGCTGCGCGACAGGAATACGCGCTTCACCCGGCGATCCACGGCATCGGGACGCCTTTCGATGAAACCCGTGGCTTCGAGGCGGTCCAGCAGCGAGCCCAGGCTCGCCTTGCCCACGTCCAGGATGGCGGCCAGCTGGGTCTGCGCCATGCCGTCCTGGCGCGAGAGGTGCGCCAGGACCCACCACTGCGCCCGGGTGACCCCCAGCGGCTTCATCAGATGATCGAAAGCGGTCCGCCGCATGCGCGAGACGTCGTGGATCAGATAGCCGAGGCGGATCCCGGTGCGCAAGGCATCCTGGTCGGCCTGGGCGCCGCGCGGGGCGGCCGGCGCCCTGGACGTGCTTTCCTTGGTCTTCCGACCGTTCGGCGTGTTGGACATTCCTTTCCTTTCCTGGTTGCTCATGGCGTGCGATCCCCTCTTTCCTGAGCCGGGGGGCCTGGAGGTTGCAAATGGAAATCGCCGGCGTCATTCCGGTCAACGATCAAACGAAAATTGTACGCTTAAATACCGTACCCTACGAGATTCTCGCCCTGAAAAGGAAGGCGGCACTGCGAAGGCGGCGGCGAGACAGGCGCGCGCATCCGGACGGCGCCCTGGGATCATGAAAAAAAGGCGCCCATCGTGCGATCGCGCGATGGGCGCCATAAGCCGCATCGAGGCCGGCTGCGCAAGCCGGATCACCCCCCTCCCCGAGGCGGCGCAGGAGAAAAGTGCGGGCCGGAACCGGATTCAGCCTCCGGTGGCGGTCATGATCCAGAGGCCGGCGATGACCGCCGTGGTGGCGATCCCCCAGATCTCGAAGGTGGCGCTCCAGGCCAGGGGCGCCCGGGCCAGCTCCATGAAGTGCCGCATGATCATGCGGCCCTTGACGAACGCCACCAGCATGACGAACACGGGGGTCCATGGGCCGCCGAAAGCCTGGTGGCCGGCAAGCCAGACGCTGCCCAGCGTGGCGCCCACGAGGAACAGGAACACCAGCACGGCCGGACGAAGGGAAGAATGGGTATTCATTGCGACGCCCCCAGGAGATAGAGCATGGGAAAGATGAAGATCCAGAGCAGATCGACCATGTGCCAGTAGAGCGCGCCTGCTTCGACCGTCTTGTACAGCCGGGCGTCGGCCGGGTCGCGCCCCGCCTTGAACCACAGGGCCGCCAGGATGATCATGCCCGCGACGAAGTGAAAGAAGTGCGCGCCGGTCAGCGTGAAATAGAACATGTAGAAGTCATTGGTATGCATGGTGATGCCATGCCCGAAGATCTTCTCGTTGTATTCGGTCATCTTGGTGATGCCGAAGCCGGCGCCGACGACGAACGACAGCAGCAGCCAGCGCCGGGTCGCGGCCCGGCGGCCCGCATGCGCGGCATGCACCGCGAGGACCACCAGGAATCCGCTGGCGATGAGGATCAGGGTGTTGAGCACGCCGAGGCGCACGTCGAGCGTTGCCGCGGACCGATTGAACAGTTCGAGCTGGCCCATTCGCTCGATCATGAAGCCGGCGAATATCATGGTGAAGACGATCATGTCCGCGAGCATGAAGACGAGGACGCCGGACACCCGATGATCCCGGGGCGAGGCGGCCGGCCCCGGTGTCCGCCGGCTCATGGCGTCCCTGATGGACGAGACGGACGAGACGGACGAAAGCGTGGTTTCGGTCATGAGGATGATCTCCGATCGATGAGATGGGCGCTCAGGCGCCGGCGAGGAGGGCCGTGCGCTCTTCTTCCAGGCGCGGAATGGCCCTGAGCACGTAGTAGGTGACCAGGACGATGTAGGCGAACCACACCACGAACTCGACCCAGAAGTTCAGCCAGCCCTGGCGTGCGAACAGGCCGGACTTGAAGAAGGGCATGAGCAGCTCGAACAGGAAACTGATCCCCGCCCAGATGGAATACCAGCACACCCAACGGGGAAACAGCGGCCGGTCGCGCTGGTCGGTCAAGCCGGCCACGCCGATGGCGACCATGGGGATCGTGGTGATGGCGTAGAACATGTCGATCAGCAGCCACCCCTGGTCGTAGAGCATCTGCAGAGTGACCGCGTCGAGTACGTCGGGCCGGTAGGCGCCCGTCATCCAGAAGACCGACGAAGTCACCAGGGGAACCACGGTCAGGCCGCCGCCCCACATCTGCAAGGTGGTCATGATGTTGTTTTCATGCGGATTGATCCATGCCATCACCCGGGAAATGGACAGGGTCCACGGCAGGTAGAGCACGCCGAACAGCATCGCGCCGGCCATGCCCGCGCGCACCTCGTTGTAGTGGCTGCGGAAGAATTCCGCCATCTGGTCGGCCGTGCGATCGGCCGGAATGGGGGGAATGTTGTGTCCCAGCGCCCCCCAGAAGATCAGGAAGGCCGCCAGGAAGACCGGCCCCATGGCGGCGCACAGCCGCCAATAGCGGAAATAGGCCTCGTTGCCGAGCACGGGGGGACGAGGGGCGAGAGGAACGGCGGCATCGTCCGGCAGATGGCTGCCGAGCGCCGGGCTGGATGGAGTATTCATGGCATGTCTCCTGATCGTGCCTTGTCGGTCTGTTGGAAAACGGATGAGGCAATTTATGTATGCCTGCTGATTATTAAATTTTTGAACAATCTTGTCAAGAGTGTCCGGGTGGGGAATCCCGCGGCACGGCGTCTCCTGCAAGAAGGCCTCCTGCAAGGAATCCTGGCGGAGGGCATCCTGGGGAGGCAGGGGTTCCCGCTCCCTCGCAAGAGGTCCGCCCTCCCCTTCCTCCCTAGCGATCCGGGAGCGTCGGCGGACCGAAGGCGCGGCCCAGGAAGCGGACGCCGTCGCGCAGTTCCCGGTCGGACAGATGCGGCAGCAGTTCCCTGAAGAAATCGATCGCGGCGCCGACCATGGTCTCGAAGTAGCTGCGGCCGGCATCGGTCAGTGCCACCAGCTTTTCCCGCCCCGAATCCGGATTGGTCTTCTGCACGACCAGCGCCAGAGGCGGCCGGGACAGGTCGTGCAGCAGCTGGGTGACGTGCGAGTTGCGCGACTCGAACCAGTCGCCCAGCGCCTGCTCGATGTGCTTGCGCCGTACCCAGCCGTACGGGCCGGCCTCGGATTCGATCAGCCAGATGATCGCGACCTGCTGGCGCGACAGCCTGCCCTGCGTCATGCAGCGTTCGAGCGCCATGCCGATCCGGTAGTGGATCGGATAGAAGAAGCCGAGCAGTTCGAGGAAGCTCGCATCGGTCGGCGCGCGGCGGGGGGGATCGGTCTTCGGGGACGGCATCGGTCCGGAACGGGCAAGGACGTGGGACAGGGTCAGGGCGCCATCAGGGCGGAACGTGCAGCCATCATGGCGGAAAGCATAATTATGCACCGGAGCATGCCCGAAACAAGTATTGACGCATACTATATTATAGGTGACAATATCGGCGTAACCCACCCAGACGCCGATCGCCGCGGCATGCCGCCCAGCCGCATGCCGCGGCACCCTCCGGAGAAGGAAGCGCAATGAACGACCGCACCCCGCCGGGCCAGACCTGGCCTCCCGTCGATCCGTCGCACGATCGGCGCCATCTGCTGCCCGCCGAGCCCCTGGCGCGCGAATCCCTGGTGTTCATGCTCCAGCTGCCCGAGCACGACGTCGCCTGCTTCGTCTACACCTGGGTCAGCGGACTGGGCAAGGCGGGCTCCGCCTTCGTCGTCTACGGCCCGGCCATCGGCGCGCCGCTGGTGGAAATCCACGACGGCATCGACGTCCCGGCGTCCGCCGGATTCGACGACTGGCGCGTCGGCGAAGTCCACGTGCGCCACGGCCGTCCCTTTGAAACGGCCGAGGTGCGGGCGGCCGCGGCGGGCCGCGCGGCGCTCGACTACCGCTTCGAGGCCGTGCATCCGGCCTACGCCTACGGCAGCCACCCGGACGGCTGCCCGGGATGGGTCGCCGACAACCGCATCGAACAGAGCGGCAAGGTCAGCGGCACGCTGACGCTCGACGGCAAATCGATCCCCTTCGAGACCATGGGCCATCGGGACCACTCCTGGGGCACGCGCAACTGGCTGTTCTCGCAGCACTGGAAATGGCTGGAAGCGCAGGCGGGGCCGGACCGCGCCGTCCACTTCTGGCAACTGCACGCCCTGGGCCGCACCATGCTGCGCGGCTACGTCCTGCGCGACGGCGAGACCTGCGAGGTCGATGCGGTGGACTTCCGCTTCGAGCACGACGCGCAACTGGTGCCCACCCGCATCCACGTCGTCGTACAGGACAAGCTCGGGCGCGAGACCGTGGTGACCGGAGACACCTTCGCCACCTACCCCTTCGCGGTCAGCCCGGGCGTCATGATGCACGAGAACTCCATGCGCATCGCCATCGACGGCGTGCCGGGCGTGGGCCACGTCGAGACGTTCTGGCCCGCCGCCTACCTGGACCACGTCACGCAATCCGACCTGTCGGCCGGCTCGCCCATCACGCGCGGCCTGCCCGATGCCGAGGGACTTCACGAACGGACGCACGATGAGCGAACGCAGCCATAAGGCCCCCCAGGAAACCAGGCGCGGGATCCTGTCGATCGGCGCCTACGTCCCGCGCCTGCGGCTCGACCGCCGGGCCGTGGCCGATGCGCACCGCTGGATGGCGCCGGGGCTCAAGGCGCTGGCGCAGGGCGCGCGCGCCATCGCCCACTGGGACGAGGACGCCGTCACGATGGCCGTCGAGGCGGGCCGCGCCGCGCTGGGCAAAGACCGGCCGGCGAAAGTCGATACGCTGGTCCTCGCCTCGACCAGCCTGCCCTTCGCCGATCGGCTCAACGCCGCCATCGTCGGCGCGGCGCTGGGCCTCGATGCCGCCGTGGGCGCGCACGACACCGGCGGCAGCCTGCGCGCGGGCAGCACGGCGCTCATGGCCGCCCTGCAGGCCGGCGCCGGCAACGCGCTGATCGTCGCATCTGACCGCCGCATTCCGCCCCCGGCCAGCACCGCCGAACTCCGCTTCGGCGACGGCGCCGCCGCCCTGCTGGTCGGCGAAGGCCGGCCGATCGCCGTGCTGCTGGGCGCGGCCAGCACGACCGCCGACTTCGTCGACCATTTCCGCGAAAGCGACCGCCACGGCGACTACCGCTGGGAGGAACGCTGGATCCGCGACGAGGGCCTGTCCAAGCTCGTGCCTCCCGTGGTCAGGCGGGCGCTCGGCACGGCAGGCATCGAAGCCGGGGAAATCGATCATTTCGTCATGCCCGACACGCTGCCGCGCAGCGCCGCCCTGCTGGCGAAGAAACTGGGCATCCGTCCCGAAGCCGTCCACGGCGCCCTGCACGAGGAATGCGGCGACACGGGAACCGCCCACCCGCTGCTGATGCTGGCGCGCGTGCTGGCCCAGGCCGGCCCCGGCGAGCGGATCGTGGTGGCGCAGTTCAGCAGCGGCTGCGACGTGCTGGTGCTGGAGACCCGCCCCGAGATCGCGTCCCGCCCGCCCGAGCCGGACTGGCTCGGGGGCGGACGCGCCGAAAGCCAGTACCTCAAATACCTCTCCTTCACCGGCCAGCTCCAGCCGGATTGGGGGATGCGCGCCGAAATGGACAACAAGACCGCCCTGTCGGCCGCCTGGCGCGCCGCGGCGATGACGAACCGGTTCGAGGGGGGGCGCTGCGGACAGTGCGGCACCACCCAGTTCCCCGCCGGACGGATCTGCGTCAATCCGGCCTGCGGCGCGACCGACACGCAGACCCCGCACCGCTTCGCGGACGAGCCGGTGCGGATCCGCAGCTATACCTGCGACTGGCTGTCCTACCGCCCCTGCCCGCCCTTCATGTTCGGCCACGTCGAATTCGAGAGCCGGGCCCGGGTGCTCATGGAATTCGTCGATTGCGACCCCGGCGAGCTCGCCGTCGGCCTGCCGCTGGAGACGGTATTCCGCATCAAGGACTTCGACGCCGCGCGCGGCTACAGGCGCTATTTCTGGAAAGTGCGCCCCCAACACAAGGCTGGAGAATGAGCATGGCCACTGGAATCCGCGACCGCGTCGCCATTCTCGGCATGGGGTGCTCGCGCTTCGGCGAGCGCTGGTCGGACAACGCCGAAGACCTGATGCTCGAAGCCTATTCCGAGGCCCTGGCGGACGCCCGCATCGAGAAGAACCAGATCGAGGCGGCCTGGCTGGGCGTGTGCCTGGAGGAAAACAACGTCGGCAAGACCGCCGGCCCCCTGGCCCAGGGCCTGCGCCTGCCCTTCATCGCCGCGACCCGCGTGGAGAACGCCTGCGCGACGGGCACCGAGGCGCTGCGCGGCGCGGTCTACGCCGTCGCCTCGGGCGCGTACGACGTCGCCCTCGCGCTCGGGGTCGAGAAGCTCAAGGACACCGGATACGGCGGCCTGCCGGTGCGCACGCGCGGCATCGTGCCCGACCTCTGGCAGCCGAACGCCTCGGCGCCGGGCGCCTTCGCCCAACTCGCCACCGCGTACCAGGCCCGCTACGGCATCTCGCTCGAAGACCTGAAGCGCGCGATGGCGCACGTGTCCGTCAAGAGCCACGACAACGCGGCGCTCAACCCCAAGGCCCACCTGCGCAACCGCATCACCATCGAGGACGTGCTGAAGGCGCCCACGGTGGCCGCCCCGCTGGGGCTCTACGACTGCTGCGGGGTGAGCGACGGCGCGGCCTGCGCCATCGTCACCACGGTGGAAACCGCGAAAAGGCTCGGCCGGCGCGACATGGTCACCGTCAAGGCGCTGCAGGTGGCGGTCTCCAACGGAGAAGAGGCCCAGTTCAACACCTGGGACGGCGCCTCGATCCGCACGGCCGAAGTCGCCGCGGCGCGCGCCTACCGCGAGGCGGGCATCGACGATCCGCGCGCCGCGCTCGACCTGATCGAGGTGCACGACTGCTTCTCGATCACCGAGCTGGTGCTGATGGAAAGCCTCGGCCTGAGCGACCCGGGCCGCGCGCCCTACGACATCCTGGACGGCCGCTACGATCGCGGCGGCGCGATCCCCTGCCAGGTGGACGGCGGCCTGAAGTGCTTCGGCCACCCCATCGGCGCCTCGGGGCTGCGCATGGTCTATGAACTCTACCAGCAGATCCTGGGCCGCGCGGGCGAACGCCAGCTGCCCAAGGCGGACCTCGGGCTGACGCAGAACCTGGGCGGACATCCGCACCAGAACGTCTGCGCCATCTCCATCATCGGCCGCCTCGGCGCCTGAAGGACCGGCCATGATCGGCTCGCCGCCCCGACGCTCGGCCGAGGCCATCGTCGATACGCTCGAACCCGGCATGACCGTGTTCCTCGCCGGCATGACCGGCGAATCGCTGGTCCTCCGCGACGCCCTGCGCGCCCGTCCGGAAAAGGCCGCCGACGTGCGCTTCGTCGGCGTGTTCTTTCCCGGCATCAACGACGGCGCCTATGTCGGCCTGCATCCGCGGGCCCGCCAGCGGGCCTATTTCATGTCGCCCGCCTTCCGGCCCGGCTTCCAGGACGAGCGCGTCGAGCTCCTGCCCACGGACTATCTGGGCGCATGGCGGGACCTGAGCTCGCTGGAGATCGACCTGGCCGTCGTGCAGGCCAGCGAACCGGACCCGGCCGGCCGGTCGAGCCTGGGCATATGCCACGATTTCGCGCCGGCGGCCTGGTCCAGGGCGAAGCGCAGGGTCGCGCACATCAACCCGGCCATGCCCCGCACGCACGGAGCCGCCCACGTCCGGCTGGACGAATGCGACGCCGTGATCGAGGCCCCGGCCGACCTGCTCACCTACCCCGCCGAACCGGCATCCGCGTCCTATGCGTCCCTGGCCGGGCACATCGCCGGCCTGGTGCGCGACGGGGACACGATCCAGCTCGGCATCGGCAGGATGGTCACCGGGGTGCTCGATGCGCTGCGCGGGCACCGCGGGCTCAGGCTGCACGCCGGCATGGCCACGCAGGCCGTGGTGCCGCTCATCGACGGGCGCGTGATCGAGGGACGGGCCGCCGTGACGCTGGGCGTGGCGCTGGGCGACCGCGACTACTACCGGCGCGCCGCCCTGGACGACACCTTCCTGTTCGCCCCGGTCGACGAAACCCACGACCCCCGCAGGATCGCGGCGATCGACAACTTCGTCGCCATCAACGCGGCCCTGGAGGTCGATCTGTTCGGGCAGGTCAATTGCGACACGCTGGGCCGGCAGTTGGTGGCCGGCGTGGGCGGAATGCCGGCGTTCGCGGCCGGCGCCCGGCTCTCGCGGGGCGGCCGCGCGGTCTTCGCGCTGCTGTCCACGGCGGCCGCGGGCGCGCGATCCCGCATCGTGTCCAGGCTCTCCGGCGGCGCGCTCGTCGGCGCGCCGCGGCACGTCGCGGACCTCATCGTCACGGAGCACGGCGTGGCCGACCTGCGGGGGGCATCCATTCCGCAGCGCGCGCAGCGGCTCATGGCGATCGCCGCGCCGCAACACCGCGCCCTGCTGGAAGCCCAATGGAAAACGCTATGCGCATCG
The DNA here is from genome assembly GCF_014203015.1 of Castellaniella defragrans. Lineage (GTDB taxonomy): Bacteria > Pseudomonadota > Gammaproteobacteria > Burkholderiales > Burkholderiaceae_B > Castellaniella > Castellaniella defragrans. The sequence goes on along the minus strand of NZ_JACHIB010000022.1, from coordinate 2,593 downwards.
CTCTGATGCCGCGCCACGGCCGGCCCGCGGCCGCCTGAAACCACCGCCGAATTCCACATCCATGCAAAGAAGGGAGCAACATGAAGATTCTGGTGCCCGTCAAGCGCGTGCTTGACTACAACGTGAAGGTCCGCGTCCGCAAGGACGAAACGGACGTGGATCTGGACAACGCCAAGATGTCCATGAACCCGTTCGACGAAATCGCCGTCGAGGAGGCGGTCAGGCTGAAGGAGGCCGGAATCGCCAGCGAGGTCGTGGCGGTGAGCTGCGGCGCGGCCGCCTGCCAGGAAACCCTGCGCACCGCCCTGGCCATCGGCGCGGACCGCGGCATCCTGGTCCAGACCGAGGCCCGCCTGGAGCCCCTGGCCGTGGCCAAGCTGCTCGCGGCGGTCTGCGCGCGAGAAACGCCGCGGCTGGTGATCTGCGGCAAGCAGGCGATCGACGACGATGCGAACCAGACGGGGCAGATGCTGGCCGCCCTCATGGGATGGCCGCAGGCGACCTTCGCCTCCAAGGTGGAGGTCTCGCAGGACCGCATCGCCGTGACCCGCGAGATCGACGGCGGCCTGGAAACCCTGGAGGCGCGGCTGCCCGCGATCGTCACCACGGACCTGCGCCTGAACGAGCCGCGCTACGCCACCCTGCCCAACATCATGAAGGCCAAGAAAAAGCCGCTGGATGTCCTCCCGGCCGACGGGCTGGGCGTGGACACGAGGCCCCGGCTGGAAATCGTCAAGACCCGGGAACCCGTGCGGCGCGCCGCCGGGGCGCGCGTCGCCGACGTGGCCGAACTCATGGACAAACTCAAGAACGAAGCGAAGGTGATCTGAAAATGACGATCCTGATCATTGCCGAACACGACAACCGATCGATCCACGGCATGACGCGCAGCGCCGTGACCGCCGCCGTGCGGATGGGCGGCGACGTCCACGTGCTGCTGGCCGGCGCGGACTGCGCCGCCGCCGCGGCCCAGGCGGCCGGGATTGCCGGCGTCTCGAAGGTGCGAGTGGCCGACGCCGCGCATTACGGGACGCAGACCGCCGAGAACATCGCCGCCCTCGTCGTCCAGCACGCGGCGCAGTACAGCCACATCGTCGCGCCGGGCTCCAGCCACGGCAAGAACCTGATGCCGCGGATCGCGGCGCTGCTCGACGTGGCGCAGATCTCGGACATCGTCGCCGTCGAATCCGCCGACACCTTCGTGCGTCCGGTCTACGCCGGCAACGCGCTGCTCACGGTCCGCAGCGGCGATCCGGTCAAGGCGATCACCGTGCGGTGCGCGGCCTTCGAGCCGGCGGGACCGGGCGGCGCCGCCGCCATCGAGGCGCTCGCCGCCGGGCCGGACCTGGGCCTGGCCACCGTCACGCGCCGCGAACTGACGCGCAGCGCCCGCCCCGAGCTGGTGTCCGCCGACATCATCGTGTCCGGCGGACGGGGCCTGGGCAGCGGGGAAAAGTACCGCGAGGTGCTCGAACCGCTCGCCGACGCGCTGGGCGCCGCCCTGGGCGCTTCGCGCGCGGCGGTGGACGCGGGATTCGCCCCCAACGACTGCCAGATCGGGCAGACCGGCAAGATCGTCGCGCCGCAGCTCTACATCGCCATCGGGATCTCGGGCGCCATCCAGCACCTGGCGGGCATGAAGGACTCGAAGGTGATCGTCGCGATCAACAAGGACGAGGAGGCCCCGATCTTCCAGGTCGCCGACTACGGCCTGGCGGCGGACCTGTTCGCCGCCGTCCCGGAATTGACCGCGGCGCTGGCCTGAGCCATCCCCCCGGATCGGCACGGCCGCGGCAAGGAGACGCACCATGGATTTTCGCCTCACCGAGGAGCAACAGGCCTTCGCCCAGGCCGCCCGCGAGTTCGCCCAGGGGGAACTGGCCCCCTACGCGGCGCAGTGGGACGAGGAACACATCTTCCCCCGCGAGGCCTTCGCCAAGGCCGGCGCGCTCGGGTTCTGCGCCATGTACGCGCCCGAATCCATCGGCGGGCTGGGCCTGCCGCGGCTGGACGCCACGCTGGTGTTCGAGGAGATGGCCGCCGTCGATCCCTCCACCACCGCCTTCATCACCATCCACAACATGGCCACCTGGATGATCGGCTCCTGGGCCCAGCCCGGCGTGCGCGAGCACTGGGGGCCGCTGCTGGCCAGTGGCGAAAAGCTCGCCTCCTACTGCCTGACCGAACCCGGCGCGGGCTCGGACGCCGCCTCGCTCACCACCAGCGCGCGCCGCGAGGGCGAGCACTACGTCCTGAACGGCGCCAAGGCCTTCATCTCGGGCGCGGGCGACACCGACGTGCTGGTGGTCATGGCGCGCACGGGCGGCGAGGGCGCGCGCGGCATCTCCGCCCTGGTGGTGCCCGCCGACAGCGCCGGCATCGCCTACGGCCGCAAGGAAAACAAGATGGGCTGGAACAGCCAGTCCACGCGCCCGATCACCTTCGAGAACGTGCGGGTGCCGGTGGCAAACCGCCTGGGCGAGGAAGGCGAGGGCTTTCGCTTCGCCATGAAGGGCCTGGACGGCGGGCGCATCAACATCGCCACCTGCTCGGTGGGCGCGGCCCAGGGCGCCTACGAGGCCGCGCGCCGCTA
>NZ_JACHIB010000021.1 GCF_014203015.1 Castellaniella defragrans | reverse complement strand
GAGGCGATGGCGTCCGAGCCGGTGCGCACCTCGGTCATGGCGCTGCGCAGGTTGCGCGTCATGGTGGCCAGCGCGCTCAGCAGCTGGCCGATCTCATCGCTGCCGCGGGCGACGACGTCGGCGCTGAGATCGCGGTGCGCCACGGCTTCCGCCAGCTTCACGGCATGCCGCAGCGGATGGGTGACGGAGCGCGTCACCCGCCAGGCGAACAGCGGCGCGAGGATCAGGGCCAGCAGCGTGGCCACGGCCAACACGGTCAGGCCCAGCCGGCTCGTGCGCGCGCTCTCCTCGAACAGGCGCTGCACCGAATCGGTCTGCAGCTGCGACAGGCGGTCGATCCGCTCCATCAGCCCCGCCGTCTGCTTGGGCATTTCCTGATTGAAGAAGGCGTCGGCCTCGCCGTAGTTGCCGCTGTCGAGGTCCTTGAAGGCCTGGCTGCGCCGCTGGACGAAGGCCTCGCGGGCCTGGCCGATCTCTTTCAGCAGGCCGGCGGCCTGCGGCTGGGACAGCGCCGCCGCCAGCTGGCCGTCCACCTCGACCGTCTGCCCCTCGGTGGTCTCGATGTCCTGCTTCAGGCGCCGCAGCGTATCGGGATCGGCCGACAGGGTCGCCTGGGTCAGGTTGGCGCTCTTGTTGATCTGCCGCGCCAGCTGCTGGATCAGCGCGGTGGTGCGCAGCCGCTGGTCCAGCGCCTGGTTGTCCTGCTGCGTGTCCAGGATGCGCCAGGCGCCGATGCCCGACAGGACCAGCAGCAGGACGATCACGAAGCCGAATCCCAGGGTCAGCCGGGTGCCGATTTTCAGGTTGCGCATGGTGTGGTCTCGCTGTCGATGGGGACATCGCGGGTCCGATCAAAAACCCCGTCGCCGACCCGGTCTAAGGATGTTCAATCTTAAAGGGAAGCCCTGCCGCGGCCACCACGTATCGAATTCTTTCTGTTATGCCGTTCTGCGATAACCGTACCGGGAAACTACCATCCAGGCGGGAATCGGGCACCGCTGCGCTGACGGATGATGCGGTACCGAATAATGTCTTATCGAACAATGCGCTGCCTGGTGATGCGGCACCGAAGATGCGCCGGCGGATGACGCACTGCGCCCCTTCGGCAAAAGATGGATGTCCGCAAGGCGGATGGGACGCGAAAAACCATGGTGCCCGAGGCCGGACTCGAACCGGCATGCCTTGCGGCGAGGGATTTTAAGCCAGAGCATGGCATCCGCACCGGGCTAACGCTGGACTTGGATGTGGCTTGCTGTAGCAGGTTTTCCGCCAGACCAATGCCTTCGATCATATCCCGGTGCGCGATGCAAACCGCCCCGGTTCTCCTCCGCCTGGCTCCTAGCCGGCCCCTGGAATCGGGGCCTTTCAGGAGCACCTCATGGCAAAGATCAAACTCACCAAGTCCGTCGTTGACACGGCGCAGGCGCAAACCTGCGACGTGGAACTCCGGGATACGCTCGTTCCGGGCTTCTTGTGCAAGGTTACACCAACCGGCCGCAAGGTATTCATGGTTCAGTACCGCACGAACTCCGGCGTGCGGCGCAAGCCGGCAATCGGCCAGTTCGGCGAGCTGACGGTCGAACAGGCCCGATCGCTGGCGCAAGACTGGCTGGCCGAAGTCCGGCGCGGGGGCGATCCCGGACTCGACAAGGCCGAAGCCCGCAAGGCGCCGACGGTCAAGGAGCTGTGCGGCCGGTTCATGGACGACCACTCCAAGCCGCACAACAAGCCCAGCACGCAGGCCGGCTACCAGTACCAGATCGACAGCTTCGTCATCCCGGCCTTCGGCAGCAAGAAGGCTCACGAGGTCACGCGCAACGACATTACCGCGCTGATGAAGCGCATGGAGAAGTCGCCCACCCAAGCCAACCGCGTGCTGTCGCTCGTCCGCAAGATGTTCAACCTGGCCGAACTGTGGGGCTACCGGCCCGATGGCTCCAATCCCTGCCGTCACGTCCCCAAGTACCCGGAAAAGGGTTCGACCCGGCTCATTACCGACGACCAGATGACCAAGCTGTTCGCCTATCTGGAGAAGGCCGAGGCCGAGGGCTTGGAACATCCCATCCACCTGCTGGCCGTCCGGCTGCAATTCGAGTTCGCGGCGCGCATGTCGGAAATCCTGCTGTTGCAATGGGATTGGCTCGACCTGCCCAACGGCCGGGTGGTATGGCCGGACAGCAAGACCGGCGATATGTCCAAGCCCCTGAGCGCCGAGGCTCGCCGCCTGTTGGAGAGTGCCCCCCACTATGGCGATTCGCCCTACGTTTGCCCTGCGATCCTCGATCACAAGAAGCCGCTAAGCCCCCACTCCTACTATCAGGCGTGGCGGCGCATCCTTGACCGTGCCGGTGTGCCGAAGGTCGGCACCCACGGCATCCGCCACCGCTCGGCGACGGACATTGCCAATTCGGGCGTGCCGCTCAAGGTCGGCATGGCGCTGACAGCGCACAAGACCGTGGCGATGTTCATGCGCTATGTCCACACCGAGGACGATCCTGTGCGCCAGGCGGCCGAGCTGGTGGCGACCCGGCGCCAGACCATCACGAAGGCGCGGCAACGCCAGCCCCAGGAGGCCACGGCATGAGCGCCCGGACGCCCAAAGCAGTAAAAGGCGCTGCCGTGCCTGCCGGCTACGCCGGCATCCACGGCGGCATCGTGGAACTGCTCGATGCCGCCCGCCAGGCGGCGGCGCGCAGCGTCAATGCGCTGATGACGGCCAGCTATTGGGAGATTGGTCGCCGCATCGTGGAGGCCGAGCAACAGGGCGAACGGCGCGCAGGGTACGGCGAACAGTTGATCGTCCGGTTGTCCGCCGACCTGACCGCCCGCTTCGGGCGCGGATTCAGCCCGGACAACCTGGAGAACATGCGGCGGTTCTTCGCCGCCTATCCCCGGCCGGTGATTTCCGAGGCACTGTCTCGGAAATCGGGGGACGGATTGCCTGCCGAGAAATCCGAGACAGCGTCTCGGAAATTGGCCCTGGGCGAGTTGGCGCAGGTGTTCACGTTGCCGTGGTCGGCCTACGTGCGGCTGCTGTCGGTCAAGGACGAGCACGCCCGCCGCTTCTACGAGGCCGAGGCGCTACGCGGCGGCTGGAGCGTGCGCCAGTTGGATCGGCAGATCGGCAGCCAGTTCTACGAGCGCACCGCCTTGTCGAAGGACAAGGCGGAAATGCTGGTCAAGGGCGCTGCGCCCCGGCCGGAGGATGCCGTCATGCCCGACGATGCGATCAAAGACCCGTATGTGCTGGAGTTCCTGAACCTCAAGGATGAGTATTCCGAATCCGATCTTGAAGCGGCCCTTATCCAGCGGCTGGAGGATTTTCTGCTGGAGCTGGGCGAAGGGTTCACCTTCGTCGGCCGGCAGCGGCGCTTACGCATCGACCAAACGTGGTATCGGGTGGATCTGCTGTTTTTCCACCGGCGGTTGCGCTGCCTGGTCATCATCGACTTGAAGCTGGGTAGCCTGACCCATGCGGACGTGGGCCAGATGCACATGTATTGCAACTACGCCAAGGAGCATTGGGCCTATCCCGATGAAAACCCGCCCGTGGGTTTGATCCTCTGCGCCGATAAGGGCCACGCGCTGGCGCGGTACGCCTTGGAAGGCTTACCGACGAAGGTGATGGCGGCGAACTACCGCACCGTGCTGCCGGATGCCGAACTGTTGCAGAAGGAGCTGGAAACCACGCGGCGCCTGCTGGAATCGCGCGCGGCGAAACAGCCCAGGAAGCTCCCGCAATAGCTGGGCGTCCCAGCGTGCCGCCGTCGGGTTCCGCGGCTGCACCAGCCTGCGCTACAAATGAATCGGCCGCCTAAGCAACGCTGCGCTGGCAGGACACAAGCTCGCAGCCTGCCGCGTCGCCAGCACTGAAGCCGGTGCGCTTGTGCGCTCCACCGGCTTGAAGCCCTGGCGCTCGAAGAACGGCGCTGCCGTCGTGGTCAGCAGCCAAGCGTCGCGCCCGCCTTCGTCGAAGGCGCGGCGTAGCAGCAGCGCGAGGATGCCGCCACCAATGCCGCGCTGGCGCGCGTGCGGCAGCACGAACAGGGAGCGCACCAGCACATCCCGTCCCATCCGCTCGAAGCCGCCGTAGCCCACGCGCTTGCCTGTCACCGTGGCATAGGCAAAGAAGCTGCGCCCCGGTTCGGTCAGATCGTCCGTGGGAAGTCCGGCCTCCTGCAAAGCCATGATGAGGCCTGTGTCGTTGCCCGCGGTCGGCGTATCCACCAGCAGCGGCGTACCGTCTTCTTTGCGAATCTCGCCCGCCGGCCGCTGCGGCAGCAGTTCGATCACCATGTCCGAGGGCCGGCATAGGCGTACGCCCAGGGGCGACACCACGATGGGCCGATTGATGAGGATCGGATGCGCCAGCATCTGGTCGATCAGTTCGTCGTCGCTCCAATGGGCAGCATCCAGCCCGAGTTCCTTGTAAGGCGTGCCCTTGATGCGCAGCACGTCCCGCACGCCCATGTCCATCCGTGCGATCAGAGCCTTCAAGGTTTCGCGGTCAGGCGGCGTCGTCAGGTACTCGATGACCGTGGGCGCGATGCCGCTGGCGCGGATCAGCGCCAGCGTGTTGCGCGACGTGCCGCAGTCCGGGTTGTGGTAGATCGTGACGGTACTCATGCTGAATGCCTTGCCGCGTTGCGCGGAGCCTGTTCGTACCAGCCGCGCGAGCGATTGACCACGCGCACGACCAGCAGCATCACCGGCACCTCGATCAGCACGCCGACCACGGTGGCCAGCGCGGCGCCGGAATGGAAGCCGAACAGGCTGATGGCCGCCGCCACGGCCAGCTCGAAGAAGTTGCTCGCGCCGATCAACGCCGAGGGGCAGGCGATGTTGTGCTTCTCGCCCACCTTGCGGTTGAGCCAGTAGGCCAAGCCGGAGTTAAAGAACACCTGGATCAAAATGGGCACCGCCAACATGGCGATGACCAGCGGCTGTTGCAGGATGGCCTGGCCTTGGAAGGCGAACAGCAGCACCAGCGTCAGCAGCAAGGCCGCGATCGACAGCGGGCCGATGCGCTCCAGGGCTTGATCGAACGCGGCCCGGCCCCGGCGCAGCAGCGTGCGGCGCCAGAGCTGCGCGAGGATGACCGGGATGACGATGTAGAGCACCACCGACACCAGCAGCGTGTCCCACGGCACCGTGATGGCCGACAGGCCCAGCAGCAGCCCTACGATGGGCGCGAAGGCGAACACCATGATGGTGTCGTTCAAGGCCACCTGAGACAGCGTGAACACCGGATCGCCGCCCGTCAGCCGGCTCCAGACGAACACCATTGCCGTGCAGGGCGCGGCGGCCAGCAGGATCAGGCCGGCCACGTAGCTGTCGAGCTGGTCGGCCGGCAACCACTCGGCGAAGACTTGGCGAATGAAGATCCACGCCAGCAGCGCCATCGAGAACGGCTTGACCGCCCAATTGACGAACAGCGTGACACCGATGCCGCGCCAGTGCTGCTTGACCTGGCCCAGCGCACTGAAGTCCACCTTGAGCAGCATCGGGATCACCATGATCCAGATCAGCAGGCCCACCGGCAGATTGACCTGCGCCACTTCCATGCGGCCGATGGCCTGGAACACGCCGGGCGCAAGCTGGCCCAGGGCGATGCCGGCGACGATGCACAGCAGCACCCACACGGTCAGGTAGCGCTCGAAGCCGCTCATGGCGGGCACCGCCGGCGCACGGCCGGCGGTATCGGTTCCTGCGGTCATCGCGCCGGCCTCACTGGCGGCCAATGTCGCGCAGCTCGCGCTGCAAGGACATGGCATCGAGGCTTTTCAGGGGCAGCGACAGGAACAGTTCGATGCGCCGGCGCAGCGTGATCGCGGCGTCCGTGAACGCCTTGCGCTGCTGTTCCTCCGTGCCTTCGACGGCCGCTGGGTCGGGCACGCCCCAATGGGCCGACACCGGCTTGCCCGGCCAGAGCGGGCACGCCTCTCCGGCGGCGTTGTCGCAGACGGTGAAGATGAAGTCAAACACCGGCGCATCCGGCGCCACGAACTCGTCCCAGCTCTTGCTGCGGTAGCCGGTCGCCGGCAGATGCAGGCGCTCCAGCGTGGCGAGCGCCAAGGGATGCACTTCGCCTCTCGGATGACTGCCCGCCGACCAGGCGCGGAAGCGCCCCTGGCCCAATGCGTTGAGGATGCCTTCGGCGAGGATCGACCGGGCCGAATTGCCCGTGCAGATGAACAAGGCGTTATAGGTGGTTTCTGTCGTCATGCGCGCCTCGCGTCAGCAGCAGGAAGTAGCCGACTTCGCGGAACGCGGCGCGCAGCACGCCGCGGCGGCGCCGGGCGCAGGCTGGGGCGCTTCGTTGAAGACGGGGATGTTGCCCAGCGTGTGGAAGTGTTCCCAGGCCACGCCCTGCGGGTCGGTGATCCAGTGCTTCTCGCTGCGCGCGTAGCAGCAGGTCGTGGTGCCTTCGTCGAGCAGCGCCATGTCAGCGGCCTGCGCGCGGGCCTTCAGCGTAGCGAGTTCGTCGGCGTCGTCGGTCTGGATGCCCAGGTGGTCGATGCCCGGCTTGTTGCCGCGCGTGGAGATGGCGAAGTTCACCGGCGGGTCTTCGAGCATCCACTTTGCGTAGTCGCCTTCGACACGCGCGGGCTGCGCGGCGAACAGTTGGGAGTAGAAGCCGATGCTGCGGTTCAGATCATCGACGTGCAGGTGGACGTGAAAGCGCTTCATGGGGATTTCCTTTCAGCAGGACTTGCAGGCAGAGGAGGATTCGGTGACTTCGCACGCACTGCCCTGGCAGCAGTGCTCGGTCATGTAGCCGAGCAGGCTGTTCATTTGCGCGAAGTCGGCGCGGTAGATCAGGTTGCGGCCTTGCTGCTCGATGGTGACGAGGCCGGCATGGGCCAGCTCCTTCAGATGGAAGGACAGGGTGTTGCGGGCCACGTCGAGCTGGTCGGCCAGGACGCTGGGCGTGAGCCCTTCGGGGCCGGCGACGACCAGGGCGCGGAACACGCGCAGGCGCTGGGTATGGGCCAGGGCACCAAGGGCGGAAACGGCTTGATCTTCGTTCATGGTTCGATAATACAACATTTATTGAATCATTGTGCAAGGAGCTAGCAAACAGAACCTCATGGCGTCCCGGCGTGCCGCCGTCGGGTTCGCGGGCTACGCCCCGCGCTTCGTGCCGAATCGCGGCCATTCGGCTTTGACCCCTGACGCCTCCGGCCCTCTCGGGCCTGCGCGCTCCGCTTGCCCCAAAAGCCGACTGTGTGCAGTGGGCGGGTGTGGGCGGTCTTGCTGTTCCCTTCACCGTATCACGGCGTTCTCGCCGTCAAGGGCGGCGCGCGCCATGCGCGCTTGCGTCCTGGCGGCCGTCTGCGACCCCTGACTGCTTGCGCTGCGCCGTGCTGGCGCCGGTTCCGGGCAATTCCGCCCGAGCAACCGGAGCACGATCATGTCGCAACTGACCCTCTCTCTCGATACCCCGCTGATGGTGCGCGATGGCCGTGGGCGCTATCGGCCGGCGGACGCCGACCAGATTCTGGAAGCCGCACGCCAGGTCATCGAACAGAAGATGCAGCGTGGCGCGACGTTCACGTCGCCGGAGGCGGTGAAGGACTACCTGCGCGCCAAGCTGGCCGGCTTCGAGCACGAAGTCTTCGCGGTGTTGTTCCTCGACACGCGCCATCGGCTGATCGACTACGTGGAGATGTTCCACGGCACGATCGACGCCGCCGAGGTGCATCCGCGCGAGGTAGTGAAGCAGGCGCTGCGACTCAATGCGGCGGCGGTCATCGTTTCGCACAACCATCCGAGCGGGAACCCCGAGCCGAGCGCGGCCGATAAGGCGCTGACCTCGCAGCTTCGGCAGGCGCTGGCGCTGGTGGACGTTCGCACGTTGGATCACATCATCGTCGCGGGAAGCCGTACCACGTCATTCGCCGAGCGCGGCCTGCTTTGACCCTTGGGGGCTTCGGCCCCCTTTTTTTTGCTGCGCCCGGCGGCGCAACTCCGGCCCTCGCGGGCCTACGCGTGCTGCGCACTTGCCGAAAACGGGACTGCGTGGAGGTGCGAGGGAGGCGGTCTTGCTGTTCCCTTCATCGTGCCACGGCGTTCTCGCCGTCAAGGGCGGCGCGCGCCATGCGCGCCATGCGCGCTTGCGTCCTGGCGGCCGTCTGCGACCCCTGACTGCTTGCGCTGCGCCGTGCCCCGGAAGGGTCGGGCAATTCCGCCCGGCATCCTTTCAGGAGTTCACCATGAACAACGCACTCATTACTGACGAGCAGCGCGTCGTGCTGCTGGCCAACGGCCGCGAATCGTTGGAGAACCCGGACTTCGATCCGGCCCCCGTGGTCAAGCTGTTCACGCCGGACGCCGGCGCGACCTGGCTGCTGACCGAGATTGATCCCGACGACCACGACCACGCCTTTGGTCTTTGCGACCTGGGCCTGGGGGCGCCGGAAATCGGCTGGGTCAGCCTGGGCGAGCTGGCGACGGTGCGCGGCGGGCTGGGCCTGCCGATCGAGCGCGACCTGTCTTTCCGCGCCGAGAAGCGGTTGAGCGTCTATGCGCGCGATGCGCGGCTGGCCGGGCGGATCGCTGTCTGACCTGGCCTTGGGAGCGCCGCAAGGCGCTCCTTGTGCTTTGTGCTTTCTCGACCATCGAAGGAGATCCATGCCATGAGCAGCCATCACGACTACATCATCGAAATCACCGCGCAGCACGATGCGCTCAAACCGTTCGCGCCGGAGAACGGCCAGCCCTTGCGCTTCAAGATCGGCGACGCGGTGATCTACACCAACGAGTACGGCGCACAGTTCCGCCGCCGCGTCACCGGGTTCTACCAGCCCACCGGGCTGTCGGGTCTGTACGCGCGCGGTGCGCGCTACCTGCTGGACTCGTCATCGCCGTGGATGCCGGTATTGGAATCCAGCCTGCGCCCTGACGACTCGGCGTGATGCCTACGCGCCCCTTGCGGGGCGCTGCGCGCTTTGCTTGCCTCCAGGGGAAAGCCCTGCGGGCTATCCCCGCCGCGCGGTGCTTGGCGCCCCTCAAAGACCGCCGAACCGGCTGCGCCGGATCGGCCAGACCGCAGCAGTCGCTGTCGAACACGCTTCCCCATGACCGGCGCATGAGCTTGTGCATCGAGCATTGAAGGCTGTGCGTCCCCGGCCAAGAAACATGGCCGGTCGCGCTGTCGTGCGCGCTGCGCATCGAGCCGCCTGCGGCGTCTCGCCCCTTCCGGGCTTCCATCGTTCCCTCGCTCCGCTCGGCTGACGCCTCCGGCCCGGCTTCCAGCTTCGGGCCTGCGCGCTTCGCTTGCCGTGCGGTCAGCGTGTTGGAGGGCCGTTGCCATGTCCAGCCGTCTCCCCTGACTTCATCACCTTGTCCGCGACTGTAGCCCGCGGCCGTGTGCCGTCAAGGCGCGCAGGGCCGTGTCCTCGGCTGCGCCTGCGGGCCGCACCAACCCTGCGCTTGCCTCCTTGACGGCCCTCGTTCGCGCGCTCCTGACCGTCGCGGGCGATGAACTCAGGAAAGACGGTGGCAACAGGGCCAACCGGGTTCCTCGTGCCGACCGCACCAAACAGCCGAAAGGCTGGGCTCCGAATCTAGGAATCCGGTGTGCGGTGAACAGCAAACCTTTTTTCTTTGTCAGGAGAAATGCCATGCAACTCGCATCCCGCTTCGCTTCCCGTTCCCCGATGCTGCGTTCGGAACGCCCCTTGTCCGACGACCAAATCCGGGCCGTGGCCCCGTCCATCTTCGCGGACGCCCCGCACGAAAGCCGCTCCGAGCGGTACAGCTACATCCCCACTGCCACGGTGTTGCAAGAACTGCGCGGGGAAGGCTTCGAGCCTTTCATGGTGACGCAGACCCGCGTGCGCCACGACGACCGCCGCGACTACACCAAGCACATGATCCGGCTGCGCCACGCCAGCCAGATCAACGGCCGCGAGGCCAACGAAATCATCCTGCTGAACTCCCATGACGGCACCAGCAGCTATCAGATGCTGGCCGGGATGTTCCGCTTCGTTTGCAGCAATGGGCTTGTCTGCGGCGACACCGTGGCCGACGTGCGCGTGCCGCACAAGGGCGACGTAGCCGGACACGTCATCGAAGGCGCTTACGAAGTCCTGCACGGCTTCGACCGGGCGCAGGAATCCCGCGATGCTATGCGCGCCATCACGCTCGACGCCGGGGAATCGGAAGTGTTCGCCCGCGCTGCGCTGGCGTTGAAGTACGACGAGGACAAGCCCGCGCCCATCACGGAATCGCAAATCCTGATGCCGCGCCGCCATGACGACGACCGCCGCGACCTGTGGAGCGTATTCAACCGCACGCAGGAGAACTTGACCAAAGGCGGCCTGTCCGCCCGCGCCGCGAATGGCCGCCGCCAGACCACCCGGCCCGTGCAGGGCATCGACCAAAGCGTGCGCCTGAATCGCGCCCTGTGGCTGCTGGCCGATGGCCTGCGCCAGTTGAAAGCCTGAATCCCCACGCGGCAGGGGCAGGCAGCAGCCCTTGCCGCTTCTCTCGCTGCTGCATCCCAACCGCTAGGAGAAATCACCATGAACGCCGTACTCAAAACCGAAGCCGTCGCCATCGAAGCCGCTGCACCGCTGGAAGTGGCCGACCCGACCAAGAACCTGATCTTGGTTCCCCTCTCGCAGTTGCTGCCGCGCCGCTCCAAGCGCAACGTCCGCACGACCCCGCGCCAGTCCATCCCCGAACTGGCCGCGAGCATTGCCCGCATCGGCCTGCTGCAAAACCTGATCGTCATCCTTTCCGCAGATGGCGAGGCTTACGAGGTGGTGGCAGGCGACCGCCGCCTGACCGCCTTGAAGCTGCTGGCGAAGAAGAAGCGCATCCCCACCGACTACGAAGTGCCGTGCCTACAGGTGCCCGATGCCTCGGCCCGCACCGTCAGCCTCGCCGAGAACGTGCAGCGCGAGAACATGCACCCCGCCGACCAGTTCGCGGCCTTTGCCGCGCTGGTCAAGGAAGGCCGACCCATCGAGGACATTGCCGCCGACTTCGGGGTGTCCCCGCTGGTGGTGCAGCGCCGCTTGAAGCTGGCGAACGTCTCGCCGCGCCTGATGGCCGATTACCGGGCCGGTGGCGTGACGCTGGAACAGTTGATGGCCTTGACCATCACCGACGACCACGCCGCGCAGGTAGCCGCGTTCTATGCTGCGCCGGAATGGCAGCGCAGCCCGTCCAAGCTGCGCGAGCGCCTGACCGAGCGCGAAATCAACGCCACGCACGCGCTGGTGCGCTTCGTCGGGCTGGACACCTACCGGAAGGCAGGCGGCGGCGTCCGCCGCGACCTGTTCGCCGAAGGTGATGCCGGAACCTACCTCACCGATACCGGAGTGCTGGAAACGCTGGTGCGCGACAAGCTGGAAACGCTGGCCGAGGACGTGCGCGCCGAGGGCTGGGCATGGGTGGAGGCCGTGCCGCATCTGGCCTACGAGGAACGGCAGGCGTTCCAGAACGCCCCGCGCCACCGCCGCGAGCCGACCACCCGCGAGGCCCGCCGCATCGCCTCGCTGAAAAACCGCCTCGAAAAGATCGACGCCGAACTGGAAGATGCCTGCGACGCCGAGGACGAGGCCAAGGCCGAGAAGCTGGAACAGCGGCGCGATCAGGTGGTCGGGGAACTGCAAGACGCGGAGGATGCCTTGCAGGGCTATGCCCCCGAGGTGCGCGAGGTGGCCGGTGCCATCGTCACCATCGACCGCAACGGCGAGGCCGTCATTCATCGCGGCCTGCTGCGCGAAGCCGAGGCCAAGGCGCTGCGCACGCTGGAAAAGCTGCGGCGCGGTTTCGGCAGTGCCGAAGGCGAAGCCGCCAACGACGAGCACGAGGACGCCGACGACGCGCCCAAGGCCGCGAGCCTGTCCGACCGGCTGGCGCAGCGGTTGAGCGCCCACCGCACGGCGGCGCTGCAAATCGAAGTCGCACGGCATCCGCACGTCGCGCTGGCCGCGCTGGTGCATGGCATGGTGCAGACCGTCTTGCAGCCCGACGCCTACGGCGATGGCCTGCCGCTCGGCGTGCGCCTCACGACGCAAGACCGACTGGAAGGCATGGCCCCGGACTGGCCGGAATCGCCCGCCGCCGTGGCGCTGCGCGAACTGCAACAGGTGGCCGGTGAAGCCTTGCCGGAGGACAGCGCCGAACTGTTCGCCGTGCTGCTGGCGAAATCGCAAGACGAACTGGTGCGGCTGCTGGCCGTGTGCGTGGCTTCCACGGTGGACGTGGTGACGCCTCGCGCCACGGTGCAGCAACCCGGCGAGGAACTGGCGCAGGCCGTGGGCCTCGACATGGCCGCATGGTGGAAGCCGACCGCAGAAGGCTACTTCAAGCACATTTCCAAGGCCGTGATTCTGGATGCCGTGGCCGCGTTTGCACCGGAATCCGTCACCCGACTGGCGAAGTTGAAGAAGGCCGACATTGCCAGCGAAGCCGAACGGCTGGCCGATGGCACGGGCTGGATGCCCGCCATCTTCAAGGCCGAAGGCCCGGAAGCTGCGCCGGCGGAAACGCAGGCGCAGGACGCCCCGGAGGATGCCGATGCCGTGGCGGATGAACCCGCAGAGGCGCTGGCCGCTTGACCCGCGCCGAAGGCAAGCGCCCCGGCCTCGACCGGGGCGCTTCGCTGCAAGGAGAAGCCCCCATGACCCGCACCACCACCAGCCGCCCGCGCATGGCGGCGATCTACGCCCCCGGCACGGTGCGCGTCCGCCGCTGGCACGGCGACGGCGACGTGCGCGGCTACCGCCCGCGCTCGGGCTGGTCGGCCCTCGCCGACCTCACTGACATTCACCCCATCACGGGCCGCGCCTTGCCGCGTGCCGTGTGGTGGCTCATCGAGACGAAGGAGTAACCGCGTTCACAGCCGAGTCGGAACGCCGCCGCCATCACGGAAGTTCAGGCGGCGGCGTTGACGTGACCGGGCTTCCCGCCCGGCAATAGCAGGCCCGCATGGGACTGCAAGCCGAAGCGCCCGCAGTGCGCAGGAATCACCAGCAGTTTTCGGCTTGCCGAGTGCATAGCCCGCAGCGTAGGCCGCGCCCATTTCATCAGAGGCATGTCCGCGTTTCCTGTTTGGAAATCTGGAACGGCCTGGGCGTGTCGGCGCACAGCGCCGCCGGGCTTTCGGGC
Organism: Castellaniella defragrans; assembly: GCF_014203015.1. Lineage (GTDB taxonomy): Bacteria > Pseudomonadota > Gammaproteobacteria > Burkholderiales > Burkholderiaceae_B > Castellaniella > Castellaniella defragrans. The sequence goes on along the minus strand of NZ_JACHIB010000021.1, from coordinate 63,597 downwards.
TGCGCCCCGTGCCGACTTCGCTGTCACGGCCATTCGGCTTCAATCCCTCACGCCTTCGCGCCTGCGGCGCTGCGCGCTGCGCTTGCCTCCAGGGGAAAGCCCCGCGGGCTATCCCCGCCGCGCGATGCTTGGCGCCCCTCGATGCAGCCGAACCGGCTGCGCCGGATCGGCCCGGCCAGCGCCCCGCCGCAATGGACGGGGCGCTGGCGAACACGCTGGCGCTCGCTGCGGCAGGTTGTGCAGGTGCGTGCCGTCCTCAACGCTGGCGGTTCCTGCCCATCACGTCACGAAGGACGGTTCACGGACAACCCGCCCGGCATCGCTATGGAGCTTCCACGCCACGCCTCAAGACCGGCGCCGCAAGGTGCGGCGGGGACGTTCTCACTTGTCGTCGGATGGTTGACCTGGCCCGCGTCAGCGGGCGAGCCGGAGAAGCCTTCGGGCGGGGATGCCGAGTCGGCCCCATCTCCTTTCGGAGCGGTTCGGCCCAAGGCGTCCTTGTCTCGTTGTGAATCCTGGCGGTGGCACGGCTGCGCCTCGGGCTTCATGGCTGCAACCGTCCGGCGAAAACAATTTCCCCGCCGCTGCGCGGCTTCCTCGCGCAGCAAATTCTTTTCGCCTCCCGGCTCTCCACTGCGTTTCGACCGCAAGCGGTGCAGCCAGCCCGTCCCCCGCCGGTCGGATCACAACAAGGACGCGATGGGCGCGAACCTTGTTCAACCGAAAGGAGAAAACATCATGGCCAACATCGGTACCTTCACCGCAGACAAAGACGGCTTCACCGGCACGCTGCGCACCCTGACGCTCAACGTCAAGGTCAAGCTGGTTCCCAACGACAAGGGCAACAGCGAGAACGCCCCCGACTTTCGCCTCCAGGCCGCCGGCCACGACATCGGCGCGGCGTGGAACAAGACCAGCGAAGCCGGACGGGAATACAAGTCCGTGACCCTCGACGATCCTTCGTTCCCGGCGCCGGTCTATGCCCGCCTGATCGAAGGCGAGGACGGCACGCACGACCTGATCTGGTCGCGCAGCAAGCCCCAGGCGGCGTGACCGCCGCAGCGCCCCGCCCACCGCGGCGGGGCGCTGTGCTGCTGTTCGCAGCACATCACCGCGTCACGCGCGCGGCTTTGCCGCATCGCGTTCCTTCAACACCGCCTCCAGCTCCTGGCGCACCTGCGCCAGCAGCTCGTCGGCCTTGTGCGGGCTGTCGCCCGCGTAGGCCAGCGTCAGCAGCGTGAGCGGGTGGATCTCCATCACCTCGCACAACTCGGCCAGCTTATGCAGGGTCGGGCTTTTCAGGTCGCGTTCGAGGGTGCTCATATAGGTGCGACTGGACACGTCAGAGAAGGCTTCCTGGCTCAAGCCACGCGCCTTTCTAACTGTCTTCAACGCCTTCGCCAATGAGTTCCCTGCCGCCACCTATGGTTTCCCTCGAAAAACCAAGATGACAGCCCATTGCGCCCTATAGGACTACAATCTATAGTGTTCATTTGGTGTTCTACGTTTTTGTGCCTTTACGGAAATCCGCATCGGCGGGTTCCAGCAAAGCCACGCAAGCGCATCCGTGCTTGCGCACGAAGGCGTAAATCCGGTTTGGCGGTTCTGCGCTTCAACGTGAAACCGCATCCGTGCATCATTGGATTTGTGGGATTGCCGACCATGCCCCAGCCACTCGCCACCGTCCCGGAGCGCGCGCAACTGCTCGCCAACGGCGAGGCTCGTGCCGCTGGCCAGGCCATCGACCCGGTGCCCGTGGTGCGGCTGTTCACGCCGGACGCGCATGTGACCTGGCTGCTGGCCGCACTCGATCCCGCCGATGGCGACACCGCCTGGGGCCTCATCGACCTGGGAATCGGAATGCCGGCGCAAGGAACCGTCAAGCTGTCTGAGCTGGCCGGCATCGTCGGGCCGCGCCGGCAGCCCGTGATGCGCGACCTCTATTTCCGCCCCACCCGCACGCTGTCGGAGTACACCCGGCTGGCCGAGCGCGACGGAGCGATCCCGGACTGAATACGGCCTACTGTGACTTTTTCAGTCTGGTGTCATACCGGGTAAGTCTCAATCGAGATTCTTGCGGCGTAGCCCCACCAGTCTGACCCAAATAGACAGGATGCTTGGCGCGGATTGCGGCAGGCTGGCTTGTGCAGTGTCCCCGGTCGTGGCGCTGCCGCCGCAGCATTGAGACGAATACCGCAACACATCGGAGCCAATCGGTCTTGACAGCCCCATCCGCCTTTTTAACCCATGACGTTCCGACGAGGGCGATGTAGCGCGTAGTTCTTCCGTGGCGGCGAGTCCTGTTCGCAGGAGGAGGCGTCATGGTCAATCCTCATCACCTCGCGCATTGGTATCCCACTGCCGCATACCTGTATGTCTTTTGGCTGGATGCGCTCGCGCTCGCTTGGGAGTACCTGCGCAGGCATCCCGACTACCGGCTCGACTGGCTACGCCGTCATCGCCGGCCTGATGCAGCGCATCGCTGGGGTTTGCGTCTGCTGGAAGACCCGGCACTGGATGCGCGTGACGCGCATCCAGCTTGGCTGCCTGGTCATGCTGCCGTGGTGCAGCTCTACCCCGACGCTGATCCGCCGCAGGATGCCACCGCCTTCGCGTTCTGGCGCATCCCCGGCCACAAGCAACTGTTCCACGACGGCAAGAAGCTGGCGCTGATCGCGCGCAGCCCAGGCCATTGCCTGCGCTTTGCGCTGGCGCCCGGCCTGGAAGACGGCATGGCCGTGGCCTATGCCCAACGGAGCGGCACTGCCGCCCCTGTGCGCGGTCATGCACGCGGGGCGACCTTCGCTGCCACCACGCCCAGGCCAACACCTTCCGCGCTGCTGGAACTGCACACCTTGCAGGCGCTCGACGCGACCCTCGCGGGTGCGTCCTTGCGCGATGTGGGCGAAGGACTGTTCGGTGCCGACGCCGTGGCCGACTGGTACAGCGACGGCGGCCTGCGCTCGAAGGTGCGCCGCCTGGTGCGGCGCGGCGATGCGCTGATGCGCGGCGGCTATCGCCACCTAGCACAGCTTCCGCCGCTTGAGAAGGGTCGTTTTGATGTGGACGCAAAACGACCCTGAGTAGAAGGGCCGCGTTTTCTGAGACTGCCTCCATCCGGTCGCGCTGTGTGGCCGGGCGCTTTCAACCGATGGAGGTTCACACCATGCGTCCCGCTCCCTTGCGGCCTGCCGCCACTGTCTCGACCACTGCCGCGCAGCCCCAACGCTATCTCACCAACGACGAAGCCGCCGAATACCTGCGCCTGTCGCCGCGCACGCTGGAAAAGCAGCGCGTAATTGGCGGCGGCCCGCGCTTTCGCAAGTTCGGGCGGCGCGTCATGTACGCCGTGGCCGACCTCGATGCCTGGGCCGCCGACCGCAGCTTCGAGACGACTTCTGATCCCGAATACGCCGAGCACCACTCGGCCGACAGCCGTGCGCGCTGATCGGCGGCGTGCGGCAGGCCATCGCCATGTCCAGCACTGCGCTGCCCATGCGGCAGCGGCCGTTGCAGGAGCGCGAACAGCTCGACCTGTTCCGCGCCTTGCCCGGCGACATGGCGCCGCGCGACAGCCAGGATTTGATGGCCTATCCGTTCTTCTCGCTCGGCAAGTCCAAGCGGGTCAAGCCCATCGACTTCCGTGCGGGCAACGTGACGATTCGCGTGGAAGGCACGCAGGAGCACGGCATCGCCACGATTTGGGATGCGGACGTGCTGATATGGGCGGCCTCGCAGATCGTGGAGGCGAAGGACGCAGGCTTGCGCCCGTCGCGGCTGATGCGCGCGACGCCCTACGAGATCCTGCGCTTCATCGGGCGCGGCAAGTCGCTGCGCGACTACCAGCGGCTCAAGGCCGCACTCGACCGGCTGCAATCGACCACGGTGGCCACGTCCATCCGCGAGACGACCGGACGGCGCCTGCACCGTTTCTCGTGGATCAACGAATGGAAGGAACTGGCCGATGCCAATGGCACGCCGCTGGGCATCGAGCTGATCCTGCCGGACTGGTTCTATGCGGGCGTGCTCGACGCCGCCCTAGTGCTGACCATCGACCCGGCGTATTTCCGGCTCACGGGCGGCATCGAGCGGTGGCTGTACCGCTTAGTGCGCAAGCACGGCGGCAAGCAGGCATACGGCTGGCAGTTCGACTTTCGCTACCTGCACCGGAAATCGGGCAGTACCGCGAAGCCCTACGACTTCGCCTGCGACCTGCGCGCGCTTGTAGCGCGGCAGTCGCTGCCCGGCTACGTCCTGGGCATCGAGCGGATGCCGGACAACGGCATGGAGCTGCTGACCTTCCGGCCCGTGCCGCATACGGCACGGGAATAACCCCGGGAAAGCCTGTGGATGGCGTCGTGCTATCAGGCGTGCGGGGTATCGTGCTATCAGGCGTGGGCCTATCGTGCTATCAGGCGTGCCGATCGGCCGCAAATCCGCGCCAGCATTGGGTTTGCGCGCGCTCTAACTTCCCTAACTTAATTTCTCTAACTTTTAGTAGAGAAACGCCGCTGCGGTGGACAACCATCACTCGGCTCCAAGCGCAGCAGCAAAAGTCCGGCTTTCCAGCATGGGGGGCCGTGCCATGATCGTCGCTCTGCTCAATCAAAAAGGCGGCGTGGGCAAGACCACGCTCGCCACGCACATCGCCGGGGAGCTTGCGATGCGCGGCCAGCACGTCGTCCTGCTGGACGCCGACCCGCAGGGTTCATCGCTGGACTGGACGCAGCGCAGAAGCCAGCAAGGCTTGCCACGGCTGTTCAGCGCCGTGGGCCTCGCGCGCGAAACGCTGCATCAGGAAGCACCAGAACTCGCCAGACGGGCCGATCACGTCGTCATCGACGGCCCGCCGCGCATCGCCGCCTTGGCGCGCTCCGCGCTGCTGGCGGCTGAGCACGTGCTGATCCCCGTGCAGCCCAGCCCCTACGACCTGTGGGCCAGCGCCGAGATGGTGGCGCTGATCCGCGAGGCGCAGGTGTTCCGGCCTGCGCTGCGCGCGGCCTTCGTCATCAATCGGCGCGTCAGTACCACCGTGATCGGGCGCGAAGCGCGCCAGGCGCTGGCCGACCAGCCGCTTCCTGCGCTGCACGCGGAAGTGCATCAGCGCATCGTGTTCGCCGACAGCGTTGCCGCTGGCCGGCTTGCACGCGAGACGGCGCCGGACAGCGCCGCCGCGCGCGAAATCACCGCGCTGGTGGACGAACTGCTGCGGTGGCCGGCATGACAACGAAGCCGCCACCGAACAGCAAACGCACGGCCAAGCGCGTCGGCATCGGCGCGCGTCCGCCCGCGAATCCGCATGCCGAGGCGTGGATTCGCCAGGGCGACGCCGATGCGCTCAACAAGGGCGACCTCTACACCGCCCGCCTGACTCTCGACATCACGCCCGCGATGCGAGCGCGCATCAAGGTGTCGGCCTTCACGCAGGGCGTGACCGCGGCCGACCTGCTGCGCGGCCTGCTGGAGCGGGAGTTTCCAGAACACCGCAGGGAGAACACCCCATGACCGCATCCGCTTCGCCTGCCGCTGGCGCGGCTACGGCTGCGCTCGCAGCACCTTCCGGCCAGCCTGCCAGCGCGCCGCTGACGCGCGTGGCACTGGCCTACATCGAACCGCGCTTCAAGCTCTATTTGCGCTTCGGCGAACCCGCGCGCACGCACCAGCTCGACCGCTGGCGGCGCTGCGCGGTGTTCCTGCCGGGCGCTATGTTCTGCCGCATCCGCTGGCAAGCCAACGACTACGGCACGATCCGCTGGCAGCTCATGGTGATGCAGGCTTGCACGCCGCTCGACGCGGCGCAGCGCATCCCCGGCGTGCAGCCGGGCGCGCGCCTGCTGCTGCACGCCGAAGGCGAGATGCAGGTGCGCGCCGTGCTGGAGCGCATCGACGCCATCGAGGCGCTGGGCATCGCGCCCGTCCGCGTCTCGCCGGCGTACTGGCGCACGCTCGCCAACCGGCTCGCTGCCCGCCTGCCGCTGCCCGAATACACCGCCGAGCGGCACGCCGCCTGGCTGACTGCGAGGGCACTGCCATGACCGCCGTTTCCACTGCCGGCACCGCGCCGCGTCCTCGCTCGCCCCGCGCACGTTTGCGCGCTCGCCTCGTGCTGGCGGGCCTGTCCGCCTGCGGCCTCGCTGCGCTCGCCTGGGCGTCCTTCGTGCAGCCTCTGCCGCGCCTGATCTACAACCCGTCCGACAGCGTGGCGGTCGGCTGGTATCGCGTCGATCCGCTGGACCACGGTGCCGGCTCGCTGCCACGTCCCTTGTCCGTGGACAGCATCGTCCTGACCACGGTGCCGACAGATGCCGCCGCGCTGGCCGCGCAGCGCGGCTACCTGCCGGCGCGCGTGCCACTGCTCAAGCGCGTGGGCGCCGTCGCGCCCCAGGAGGTGTGCATCACTGGCCGCGTTGTCCGCATCGACGGCGTGCCTTCGGCCGCCGTGCTGCCTGCTGACCGCTGGGGCCGGCCGCTGCCATCCTGGCAGCAATGCCGCCGCCTCGAACCCGGCGAACTGTTCCTCTTGAGTGTGACCAACCCGGCGTCGTTCGACAGCCGGTATTTCGGGCCGGTCAGCGCATCCGCCGTGATCGGCGTCGCGCATCCGGTCTGGCTGGAATCCCGCCCATGAAGGCCGTCGATTCGCTGCACGTCGCCGTGCATCTCATCGTGCCATCGGGCGTGTCGTTCTGCTGTTCGTCGCCGTGTCGTCGCGCGTGCAGTGCGGGTGCCAATCCTACGCATTGGGCACCGCACTTCGCGTTGCCTTCGGCGCAGCCGTCCAACGTGCAGGCGTCTTGCCTCGAACGCGCCCGGCCTGCGGCCGTGTCCGCGTTCGCCGGCGCGCTGGCTGCTCGCGCAGCAGCGCCGCCGGGCCGCCGCTGCCCGGAGCGCCAGCGAGGGGCAAAGGCGGAAGGCAAGACAAAAGGACGCGGCACCGGGCCGCGTCAAAAGCCAGTCTGCACATGGGGGTTGCGCGGCACGCAGCGGCTTCGCCGCCGTGCCGCTTGTGGCGCGAAGCCGGCGCCGATGCGGGCATGTCTGCGTGCTTCGCACGACCGGACACGCCGGAGCTTGCAGGGAACGCAGCCATGACCGACCGCCGCGACGACGATTTCCGCATCCGCCCCAGCGCCCCGAAGAATCGGGGCCAGGGCTTCGTCTCCAAGGTGCTCAAGCAGGCAGGCAAGGCCAGCAGCGGCAAGTCCGCTGTGCGCCGTCCTGGCACTGCCAGCGGCACCGGGAGGGGCACCGGCCAGCGGCCCGGCTCGCGCCTGGGGCGCGGCCACACGGCGGCGCGCTTCGCCGGGGCGAAGCTGACGCCCATGTCTCGGCGTGTGACCATCAAGACGCTGTTGGTCAACCAGCGCCAGGCCAGCCCGCAGTCGCTTGCCAAGCACCTGCGCTACATCGAGCGCGACGGTGTGGGCCGCGATGGCGAGCCGGGCCAAGCCTACGGGCCGCAGACCGATGCCGCCGACCTCGACGCCTTCAAGGAACGCTGCGCCGACGACCGGCACCATTTCCGCTTCATCCTCGCCCCCGAGGACGGCGCGGAACTGGAAGACCTGCGCACCTACACGCGCCACCTCATGGGCCGCATGAAGGCCGATCTGGGCACCGGCCTCGATTGGGTGGCGGTCAACCACTGGAACACCGACAACCCGCACACGCACATCGTCGTGCGCGGACGTGACGACACGGGCAAAGACCTCATCATCGCGGGCGACTACATCGCCGACGGCCTCCGCCACCGGGCCGCCGAACTGGCGACCGAATGGCTGGGGCCGCGCACCGAGCTGGAGATCCAGCAGACCTTGCAGCGCGAGGTGGAGCAAGAGCGGTGGACGAGCCTGGATCGCACCTTGAAGCGCGAGGCCGGCGACGATGGCCTGGTGCATGTCGAACGGCTCAACGAACCCCGCTTGCAGCGCCAACGCCTGCTGCTGATCGGCCGCCTGCAACGCTTGCAGCGCATGGGCCTGGCCGACGAGACGCAGCCGGGCACCTGGGCCGTTCATGCCGATGCAGAGAAGACCCTGCGCGCCCTGGGCGAGCGTGGCGACATCATCCGCACGATGCAGCGGGCAATGAGTGGGCAGCCGCGAGAACTGGTGGTGTTCGAGCCGGGCGACGATGGCCGAACTATCCTCGGGCGCGTGGCCGCGAAGGGGCTGGCCGACGAGCTGCGCGACCGGGGCTATCTGGTCATCGACGGGGTGGACGGCAAGGCGCACTACGTCGCGCTCAATGCCCGCGACGAGCTGGCGAACTACCCGACCGGGGCCGTGGTGGAGGTGAAGGGATCGGCCGACGTGCGCGCGGCCGACAGGAACATCGCCGCGCTGGCGAGCAATGGCCTGTACCGTACCGACCATCACTTGGCCGTGGCACAGGGCCAGGCCGTGCCGGGCCGCGACCCGCAGGAGGTTGTGGCGGCCCACGTTCGCCGGCTTGAAGCCCTGCGCCGGGCCGGCATCGTGGAGCGCGTGACCGAGGGGCTATGGAAGGTGCCGGGCGATCTGCCCGAGCAAGGCCGCCAGTACGACGCGCAGCGCCTGGGCGGCGTGGCCGTGGAACTGAAATCGCACCTGCCCATCGAGCGGCAGGCCCGCGTGATCGGGTCCACCTGGCTCGACCAGCAGTTGATCGGCGGCGGCTCGGGCCTGGGCGATCTGGGCTTTGGTGGCGACGCCAAGCAGGCCATGCAACAGCGCGCCGACTTTCTGGTCGAGCAGGGGCTGGCCGAGCGGCGCGGGCAGCGCGTGATCCTGGCGCGCAACCTGCTGGGCACGCTGCGCAACCGGGAGTTGGCACAGGTCGCCAAGGACATTACGGCCGAAACGGGCCTGGAGCATCGCCCCGTGGCCGACGGACAGCGCGTGGCTGGCATCTACCGGCGCTCCGTCATGCTTGCCAGCGGGCGCTATGCGATGCTCGATGACGGCATGGGGTTCAGCCTGGTGCCCTGGAAGCCGGTGATCGAGCAGCGGTTAGGGCAGCAGATTGCAGCGACAGTGCGCAGCGGCAGGGCGACTTGGGAAGTTGGTCGGCAACGCGGGCAATCAATCGGCTAACCACTTGCTACCGATCACAGTATTCAGTTCAAGCCGTTTGTCGTTCCTTGGCGATGAATCTCAGTCCAACCCCAGGTTCAGTCACGATATAACGGGGTGCGGAAGCATCGTCTCCAAGTTTGTGACGCAACTTGCCGACAAGAATGCGTAAGTAGTGAGCATCTTCGTCGTGCGTCGGTCCCCACAGTTCCCTTAAAATTTGCGTTTGCGTGATCAACCGTCCTGGTTGGAGAGCCAATAGAGACAGTAGAGAAAACTCCTTACGACTTAAAGTGACGATCTGGCCATGAACCGTCACTTCCCGGTTTACCAGATCTATGCTGACAGTCCCATCGTCATAGACTGGACCTTCCTCCAGACCAGATCCTACGGTTCGCAGGAATGCGCGAATACGCGCCATGAGTTCCTCGACACCGAATGGTTTGGTCACGTAATCGTTAGCGCCCGCATCTAACAAGGCTACCTTTTCCTCCTCGCCGGACCGCACCGTCAACACTATGACAGGCACGCGTGACCACTGCCGAAGCTCTTTGAGAACTTCCTTTCCGTCCTTGTCCGGCAGCCCCAGATCAAGAACGACGAGATCCGCCCCCTTACTGGCTAGCAGCGTTAGTCCCTCGCGTCCCGTTCCTGCCAACAGGGTGGCATAGCCCTGCGAACGCAAACTGATGTCGATGAACTTGCGAATCTGCGGTTCATCATCGATTACAAGAATCCTGGCAGCCGGCGCGCTCGCAGTCGATTCATTAGGTCGTCCCATCATCTTCTTTCGCCTCTTGCTTGGCATATTCGCCCCACGGCAAGGTCAGACGGATCGTGGTTCCCTTGCCTTCCCGTCCGGGCAGTGCCTGGACGCTGCCCATATGGGCGCCCACGATGCCTTGGACTATCGTCAATCCCAGACCAGTCCCTTGCTTGCCCCGGTCGCCACGCTCCACGCTGTAGAACATATCGAAGATGCGTCGTCGTTCGTCTTCTGGAATGCCGGGACCACGGTCCGAGACGTCTACTTGCAATTGACCATCTTCATTGCGCTGGACCTTCACGTGGATGGGAACTTCCAGAGGGGAGAACTTTGCCGCGTTTTCCATCACGTTGAACAAAGCCTGCTCGATTAGGGCGGGATGGACATGAATCGGCGGCAGCCCCGAGGGAATGTCGAGCTCCAGGCGGATATTCGGCTCGTACCGTTGCAGACGCCTTGACGCCGACCCCACTAATTCGTCTATACCGATCCAGTCGCGCGTCAACGTCAGGCCCTGCTGCCCAAGTCGCGTCATGTCGAGCAGGTTCTGAATGTAGCGATCCAGGCGTTCGCCCTCAATATGAATGGTTTCCAGCAAACTCTGCTGATCCTCCGTTCCCATGTTCTTGCCGTACCGCGCCAGACTGTCGGCCGCCCCTATCATCGATGACAAGGGCGAGCGCAGATCGTGCGACACGGATGACAACAACGCGGACCGCAGACGCTCCGTTTCTCCCGTGACCCGCGCCTCCTCCAATTGTGATACCAACCGCGTGCGTAGCGCCGCCTGACCAATGTCTTCCACCATGCTTTCTGCGAGGCGGCGCTGCTCAAACGATAGACGACCCATATCCGACCGGAACCTTAGTCCGGCCACGCCTAGCGCGTCTTTGTCCGAACGCACTGGGAGGAACAGCCAACTGGAACTACTCAAGGTGTCTGTGTAACGCCCGCTCATTTGTCCGTGTTGTTGCGTCCAGTCCGCCGCCATCAAATCTTTATCGGTAAGCGGGGTTGTGGCTGCGGTAGGCCCCGATTCCCCGTTGATGCGTATCCATGCTTCGGCATGAAGGGTCGATCTTAGTATCGAGGCGCCTGACGCAATAACCTGTCCAAGATCGGCTGCCTTGGCAAGTTGGCGTCCCAATTTCTGCATTGCTGTAGCGTGAGTGTTGGCGGCTCGCAGTGCCACTACTTGTCTGCGTAGTTGCGAAGCCAAGCGCCCCGCGATCAGTGCTGCTGCGAGAAACAGCATTACGGTTGCGACGCCCCGAGGGGCGCTGATCAGAAAGGTAAGCTTTGGCTCGATAAAGAAGAAATCATAGGCCAAGAAGCAGAGAACTGCAGTGATAACTGCTGACGCCATGCGAGTGCGTGACGCGACCAGCACAACGGCGACGAGAAAGATCAGCGACAGATCCTGTAATCCTAGAACTCGTTCAGCCAAGGCTGCTGAACCTATGGCGGCAGCGCTGGCCAGAAGAATCAGCGAGACTTCCCGTTTCGTAATTCGGCTGCTGGCCGTGTCCGTCCAATATATCGTCTGCTGCCGCGCCTGCGGTGTGCTGACAATCGTCAGTTCGTAGCGAGCGCCGCGCTGAAGCAGTTGCTGCGTCAATGTACGGTTGAACATTCGGGCGAAAGGACGCTCGCGTGTGCGACCGATCACAATGGATCTTGCGCCGCGCGCTTCCGCAGCGTCCAGCAATGCCTGCGTGACGTCGGTGTTGTTCATCACCTCCGTCTCCCCGCCAAGATTGCGCGCTAGCGCAAAAGCCTTGTCGATCTCCATCAAACGTTGCTGCTCAGCACGCGCGTTCCTTCTGAGCCATGAGATCGGCTGGGCGATGCTGCCTACTTGCTGTGTCGCGTCGGCAGACCTTCCTGTGTCTACGGTGACCACTGACCATGGCGAGCCACGTCGCTCGGCCATTCTGGAACCCGCTCTCACGAGATATTCGGATTGTCCCCGGCCATCAATGGCGATCAGCACATGGTGTTGGATGGGACTGCCTGCCAGCCCGCGTGCGGCACGCTTTTCGCGAAGGTCGACATCGACGTGCTCCGCCACCGTTTGCATTGCAAGCTCACGCAAGGCGGTGAGATTGGACGGTGAGAAGAACGCCTGTAGCGCTCTCGCAGCCTGTTCGGGAATATAGACTTTCCCATCGTTCAGACGTTCTATCAGTTCGCGCGCAGGCAAATCGACCAGACGAATGTCACGCAAACGCTCAAAAATAGTGTCAGGAACAGTCTCGCTTACTCGAATACCTGTAATCTGGTGCACAACGTCGTTCACACTCTCCAGATGCTGGATATTGACCGTCGTGTAAACGTCGATACCGGCGTTGAGCAATTCCTCCACATCCTGCCAGCGCCGCTCATGACGGCTTCCAGGGGCATTGCGATGGGCCAGCTCATCTACTAAGGCAATTGCCGGCTTGCGTGCTAGCAAGCCATCCAGGTCCATTTCCTCCAGTTGCCGCCCTCGATACTCAATTGTTTTGCGAGGCAGCAGTGGGAGCCCCTCGACCAGAGCCCGGGTCTCGCCACGGCCATGGGTTTCGACGATACCAATAACGACATCCACCCCTTGGCGGTGCAGTTCTCGCGCACGGGCCAGCATGGCGTAGGTCTTGCCAACGCCAGGCGCAGCACCCAGAAATACCGTCAACCGCCCGGCAGATTCTCGCTTGAGTTCACCCAGTATGGCGTCGGATTTTATGGGTTGGGTCGCTCCCATAAGGCGGTCCTCGTAACTCGGTAACGTCCTAGAGTTTTGGGCAACGTTTTTAGCGTTGCCCAATTATTCCATAGGATTAAATTTCAGAAGAATGGGGTCAGTAGAATGTCTATCAGCTTGATTCCAATGAACGGCGCGATGAGGCCACCGACCCCGTAGATCAGTAGATTGCGCCTGAGCAGGTGGGATGCAGGTTCGGACCGATATTTCACGCCACGTAGGGCAAGCGGTATCAAGGCGACGATGATCAGCGCATTGAAGATCACCGCGGATAGAATCGCCGAGCTGGGACTGTGCAAGCCCATCACGTTCAATGCTCCCAATGCCGGATAAGTGGCGACGAACGCGGCCGGAATGATCGCGAAGTACTTCGCCAGGTCATTCGCTACACTGAACGTGGTCAATGCCCCTCGCGTCATGATCATCTGCTTGCCCACCTCGACGACACGCAGAAGCTTGGTGGGATTGCTGTCCAGATCCACCATGTTGCCCGCTTCTTTCGCGGCTTGAGTGCCGCTGTTCATGGCCACTGCCACGTCAGCCTGTGCAAGGGCGGGTGCGTCGTTGGTGCCGTCTCCCGTCATCGCCACCAAGCGGCCTTCGGCCTGGTATTTGCGGATCAGGCTGAGCTTGTCTTCAGGCGTCGCTTCTGCAAGAAAGTCGTCCACTCCAGCATCAGCGGCAATCGAGGCAGCGGTAAGCCTGTTGTCACCCGTGATCATGACCGTCTTGATGCCCATGGAACGCAGCTGGGCGAAGCGCTCCTTGATTCCATGCTTGATGATGTCCTTGAGTTCAACCACACCGATGACGCGGGGGCCGTCAGCCACAACCAGGGGGGTGCTGCCGCGCCGAGAAATTTCCTCGACTGTCAGATTGACGGCCTCAGGGAACGTCCCACCGGCATGCTCCACATAGGCACGAATCGCCGATGCAGCCCCTTTGCGCAGTTGCCGATTATCGATGTCGATGCCACTCATGCGTGTCATCGCACTGAATGCAATGGGCTGCGCACCATCCAGTGTCCGAGGCTTGACATTGAAGCTGCGCTTGGCCAGCGTCACGATGGAACGGCCTTCCGGCGTTTCGTCGGCCAGCGAAGCCAGGTAGGCAGCGTCGGCAACAGCCTGCTCCGAGAGGCCTGGAGCGGGTACAAACCTGACGGCTTCACGGTTGCCTAGGGTGATTGTGCCAGTCTTGTCGAGCAGGAGCACGTCAACGTCACCAGCAGCTTCGATCGCACGGCCGGAGGTCGCCAGAACATTGGCGTTCATCATCCGGCTCATGCCGGCGATGCCGACCGCCGATAGCAGCGCGCCGATGGTGGTCGGGATCAGGCACACGAGCAAGGCAATGAGGACCGTGATGCTCACCGGCTGCCCTGCGCCATTGACCTGTACGCCGAACATGGAGAACGGCAACAGGGTCACGCACACCAGCAGGAAGATCAGCGTCAGGGCGACCAACAGGATGTTCAGCGCAAGCTCGTTAGGTGTCTTGCCTCGCTTGGCACCCTCAACCATGGCGATCATGCGGTCAAGGAACGCCTCACCAGGCTTCGCTGTGACGCGCATGATGATCCAGTCTGAGAGCACGCGGGTTCCGCCGGTAACTGAGCTGAGATCGCCCCCAGCCTCGCGGATCACCGGGGCCGACTCCCCTGTGATGGCTGACTCATCGACGGAGGCAACCCCAACCAGTACCTCACCGTCCGCTGGGATGGTTTCTCCGGCGTTGACGTGGACGTAAGCACCCACGGCCAATTCGTCGCTGGGGACGGGCCAGCTCGTACCGTCTAGCTTAGGTTCCTTGAGCACACGGGCAACCACTCGCCGCCGAGAGGCGCGCAGCGCTTGAGCATGCGCTTTGCCGCGGCCCTCGGCCAATGCCTCGGCTGCGTTGGCGAAGAGCACGGTGAACCAGAGCCAGGCAGCCACTGCAAAGATGAAGCCCGCCGGGGCGTCGCCATCTCCTCGCACAGCCTGAATCCCCAGAACCGTTGCCACGATGCTGCCGATATACACGACAAACATCACTGGGTTCTTCATCTGCACCCTTGGAGACAGCTTACGGAACGCTTCACCAATAATCGAGGACCATGGCAGGGCGCCGGGCTGAGGGTTTGGCGGCTTACCAGATGGGCCGGTGCTATTAGTAGACGTGATGACTTTTGTTTGGGACATAAAAACTCCCAGCTTTATTGAGTGACTGGCCGGGCCTTGAAGGCCTCGTCCAGTGCAAGGTTGAGTTCCAGCACATTGACGCGGGGTTCGCCAAGAACGCCGAGCTGACGTTGCGCTGTGTTCTGTTCCAGCACCGACAGCACATCCTTCTCAGGCACATTGCGCGCCTTTGCCACCCGGGGCACTTGCAGCCGGGCGTTCGCTAACGAAATGTGCGGGTCAAGGCCGGAGGCAGATGCGGTCACCGCATCGACCGGTACCTTCGCGTCAGCTGCCAGACCGTTTTCCTCCCGGTAGGCTTTGGTGCGCTCTGCCACGGCGTCGAGCAGTTTCTTGCTCAGCGCCCCCTGGTTGCTCGCGCCGCTGTTGGCAGCGTTGTACGGCTGGTCGATCGAATTGGCTGGATCGTTCGGGTCAGTGCCGGAGGTGGCACTGGGGCGGCCATGGAAATACTGAGGCTGCGTGAAAAGCTGGCCAATGACACGCGAGCCGACGGCCTGTCCGTTGCGAGTAATCAAACTGCCTTGCGCCTGATCGCTAAAGAGCAGTTGGGCCACACCAGTAGTGGCCAGTGGATACACCAGTCCGGTCACGATCATGAAGAGCACGGCAGAAACAAGCACCGGGCGGGTGACACCGCTGAATGCCGATGTCACAGCCGGGCTGACTTGTGTTTGAATTTCAGTCATAGCTACTCCTTAGAAGGTCTGGCCCGTGAGCAACAGTAAGTGCTCCACGATGGGACCCAGAGCGAGAGCGGGCAGGAAAGTCAGTCCGCCGACGATGAGGACGATGAAAACCAGCAGCCCCGTGAACAGGGGCGTGGCTGTCGAGAGCGTTCCTGCGCTGGCCGGAATGCTGTTCTTGGCTGCCATTACTCCAGCGACCGCGAGCATGGGCAGCAGCGTGAAGTAGCGGCCCACGAGCATGGCCAGGCCGATGGTCGTATTGAAGAAAGGCGTATTGGCATTCAGGCCCGCAAACGCAGAGCCGTTGTTCGCCGTGCCTGACGTATACGCATACAGGACTTCACTGAAGCCGTGTGGCCCGAGGTTGGCCAAGCTTTCCATGGTGGCCGGGACCAGGCATGCGATGGCCGTGAATCCGAGGATGCTCAACGGATGGGCGAGCACGGCGATCATCACGTACTTCATCTCCCGTGCCTCGACTTTCTTGCCAAGAAACTCAGGAGTGCGGCCGATCATCATGCCCACAAGGAACACCGTGAGGATGGCGTAAGTGACCAGATTGATCAGACCCACGCCATCACCACCGAATACGTTGTTGAGCATCATCTGCGCCAACGGAACGAAACCGCCCATCGGGGTGTAGGAGTCGTGCATCGAGTCCACCGAGCCGGTGGTTGCGGCTGTGGTTACTGCTGCAAACATGCTGCTTTGAGCCACGCCAAAGCGCAGTTCCTTGCCTTCCATGTTGCCGCCACCCTGCAGAGCGCTTTGCGTCTGATCCACGCCCAGGGGCGTCAACATCGGATTGCCGCTATGCTCCGCGTTGTAGATCAACGCAAGAAAGCCTACGAACATCACAACGAAGGCGCCAAAGAAGGCCCAGCCTTGCCTGCGGCGCATGATCATCGAGCCGAACGTGTAAGTCAGCGCAGATGGGATCAGCAGCATGCTGAGCATGTGCAGCGTGTTGGTCAGCGGCGTCGGATTCTCGAACGGATGTGCGGCATTCATGCCGAAAAAGCCACCGCCGTTGGTGCCGATGTGCTTGATCGTCTCGAAGCTCGCGACCGGCCCCATGATGATCTGCTGCTTGGCTCCTTCGAGCGTGGCGACAACTGCGTCGGCACTCAGCGTTTGCGGCATGCCTTGCCAGACATAAACCAGTGCCATCACGAAGCACAGTGGCAGCAGGAGCCGATAGAGCACACGAGTGAAATCCACCCAGTAGTTACCGATGTCGCCGGTGGACCTGCGGCTCAGGCCCCGGATGAACCCCCCTGCGGCAGCCACGCCCGTTGTTGCGCTAACGGACATCAAGAAGGTGATGACCGCCATTTGTGAGAAGTTGGACAGGCTGCTTTCGCCTGAATAGGCTTGCCAGTTGGTGTTGGTGATGAAAGAAGCCGCAGTATTGAATGCCAGATCAGGCGTTTGAGACGCCCTCTCCAGCGCATCGCCAGGCAAATACTGCTGCACGCGCAGCAGAACGTAGCCAAGGAGCATCATGGTGGCGTTGCTCAGGACGAGCACCATCCCGTAGCGTTTCCATGACATCTTCTCCGACGGGTCAACGCCAAGAACTCGATAGGTACCACGCTCCAGAAAACTATGCGCAGGACTTGTGAAAAGACGTGCCATCCATTTCCCGAGCACCACGACCAGGCCGGTCATGATCACAAGGATGATGGCGAATTGGACAATGTCGACAGTCATCTTGGACTCCGATCAAATTTTTTCGAGGCCAACGATGAACCCCGCCGTGATTACGAAAAATCCGCAAGCCAATGCCAAAAACAAGAAATCACCCATAAATGCACCTCGATTGATTTGAATAATTTTGTGATCAGAATTTTTCAGGCCTAATCAGTGCGTAAAGCAAATATGCAAATAATCCGAACGATATCAATCCGATAATCAAATTCATGATCCACCTTTATTGAGAATTGCCAGGCTGCTGGCAAGTTAATGATTTCTAGAAAGAGGCTTGCAGAGCGAACTCAACACGAGAGCCCGCCATACTGGGAAACATTCTTTTTGCGGCGGAGTCCGTCCCGTGCAGCGTCAGCCTTGCCTCGAATGGGGCTTGAAATCCCCACACCACGCCCAGGGAGCCGTGGGTGTAGCTATCCGCGTAGGCGCTGTCCAGGAAGTAGCGCGCTAGCGTGCCCTCGAAACGCCATTTTTCATTGACGGGGTATCGCACGCCGATGAGCGCATAGGTACCAGTTGTCTTGCTGGCCATCGCGTTCGTGGAGCGCCCCACCGACAGCCAGTAGTTGTCGCGCCAAGTAAGCGCCGCGTTGACTTCGTTCCAGTTGGGGGAGCCTTGTGTACCGGGGTATTGATAGCGCAGGTAATACGCATCAAGCGCCCAGTCTTCTGCCAGCTTGCCGCTCCAGCCCAGAGCGATATCGAATTCGCTACTGGCATTGTTATCTGGCTTGAACTTGACGTTGGAACCCCAGGCCGAAGCATAGAAGCCGGAGTCGTGGGCGTACTTGACTCCTGCTTGAACCGCTGGCTTCTCACGTGTCTGTGAAGAGCCGCGCCACACGTAGTCCGACGTCAATGCAACATTGCCGGAGACTTGCGCTTGAACGCTGGTTGCCGCCCCAAGCAGCAGCACGCTGATCGCAGCAACGACCTTTCTAATCGCCTGAATTTTTTCGAAATGCATGATTTTTCTCGCGAACGAATAGCGAAATGCCCATGCAACCAAGTATTCAGTGAAGGCGCGTAAATTTTCCATTCATGAACAATCTCCACGCATAAATTCTACGTAAATTATGAGGATCTTCGCTGTCGCACACGAGTTTAGTGAAGTCGGTCAAGCGCCTCGACGTTCGCGTACGCGCGCGGCGGCTGTGATCGTAAATTTATGTTGAATTTACGACGAGCGGAGTCTGCTTGAGGTATGGTTTTCAGGCCTCCGGCGTAAGAGTATTCAATCAAATACAAGACGCTATCCTCATTGACACTGTTGTGGTTGGATTCGTCTCCTTTTTGCGCACTGCAAAAATGAGCTGCATGGCTTGCAAGTCGACTTAAAGAATCGCTACCGAGCTGAAATTTTCAAATATGCGCCAATCTTCTTAAAGCTGCATATATGGGTGATTGATTTGACCGAAAATGAAACGTCAGCGAGATAGAAAGAATGGAGTTACGCCACCTTCGATACTTTCTCGCAGTTGCAGAGGAGCTTCGCTTTGTTCGTGCTGCCGAGCGACTGCACATCGAGCAATCACCGTTGTCGCGCGCAATCAAGGAGCTTGAGGAGGAGTTGGGTGTCCTGCTATTTGCGCGCACCACGCGCAGCACGCAATTGACCCGTTCTGGCAAGTTGTTCTTGGAGCATGTGCGCCGTGTATTCACCGCCTTGGAGCAAGCACGGGATAGCGTGCGAGCGGCAGCTAACGGCTTTCACGGACAATTGCGCGTAGCATTATCGGACGGCATTACACCGTCGCGCTTGCCGGCATTGCTGGCGCAATGCCGGCAGGAAGAACCCGAAGTGGAACTCAGATTCTTCGAGATTCCACTGTCGCAGCAGATCAAGGGACTGCATGACGACTCGTACGACGTGGGATTTGCGCAGTCCGACGAGGTAGGCGATGGCATCTTCGCTCTACCTGTCTGGAGCGATCCGCTCATGGTTGCGGTGCCAGCTCGGCATCCACTGCTGGCCCACAAGCGGATTCCTCTGGACGAACTGCTGCGCTATCCGCTTGTCCTGTGTGACCCACAAATCTGTGAAGGCCATGCCAAGCATGTCGAGCGAGTATTGCGCCGTACCGAAATGGAGCCGCTGATCGCGGAACGAGTGGCATCCGCCGACCTGATGATGGCGCTGGTGGCGGCAGGCTTTGCGCTTGGGCTGGCAGGTGCGGCGCGCATTGCTGCCAGCCGTGAACCTGGCGTAGTGGCCCGGCCTCTGGCGTCGCGCGTACCGCCGCTGACCACTTATTTGCTGTATCCCGAAAGTGAGCCGCTGGAAGTGCTAGAACGATTTATTGGGCGCGTACAGGCGATCGAATCCCTGGAATCTCCCAGGCCTATGCGAGGCCGCTGTTCTGACATATCGGAGGAACCCGCATCATGAGGAAGATACTTCCGCTTTTACTGGCTGCCGCGTTGACTGCTTGCGGCCCGTCTGAGATGCCTCAGAAGGCCGACACCTCGGAAGCGAATATCCCGACGGTGGAAGAACTGGCGGCCAATCCCGAGCGGCTCAAAGAGCTGCGCCAGCAATGCAAGACCGACCGACCGAAGCTGGGCGACTTGCTGTGCAACCGGGTGACCGAGGCCACGCGCAAGCGGTTCTACGGCGATGGCGAAACCCCTTACACGCCGCCGAAGGAATCGCCCAAGTTCTGATTGTTGGTGGATAGCCGCTTCGCCTTCATTTTTTTGTTCGACACGCCGCAACGCGCCTTCGCTTGCGGCGTTTTTCTTTGGTTAGACACCGCGCGAACTCTGTCCTTTTGCTCGACCTTTCTGCTGAAAACGGTCTTTGACCGGCACTGACCCGGCACCGAACCTGACGCCTGCGGCACGTCCTTGTGCCGCTCTTTCCATGAGGAAAAAGCGCAGGAGAAATCGGAGGCCAGGTCATGCAAGGGACGAACGTGCTGTTCGGTCAGATCGCCGTGGTATTCGGCATCGTGATCGCCGGAGTGTGGGGCGCCACACAATGGACAGCAGCGGCCCTTGGCTACCAAGTACGCCTTGGCTCGCCCTGGTTCGACTTTCTTGGCACGTCGATCTACCACCCGTGGAAGCTGTTTGAGTGGTGGTTCTTCTTCGGCGCCTATGCGCCGGAAGTCTTCGACACCGGCGGCGCCATTGCCGGTGCCAGCGGCATGGTCGCCGTGGGCGTTGCCATCGCCATGTCGGTCTGGCGCTCGCGCCAAGCGCGCCTGGTCACGACCTACGGCTCCGCGCGCTGGGCCAACGCACAGGACATTCGCAGGGCTGGCCTCACGCAGCCTGCCGGAGTGTTCCTGGGCCAGCACGATCGCCAGTACCTGCGACATGAAGGCCCGGAACACGTCCTGACCTTCGCGCCCACGCGCTCGGGTAAGGGCGTGGGCCTGGTAGTTCCCACCTTGTTGAGCTGGCCCGCGTCGGCCGTCATCCACGACATCAAGGGCGAGAACTGGCAGATCACCGCCGGCTGGCGCTCGCGCTTCTCGCATTGCCTGCTGTTCAACCCCACGGATGCGAAGTCGGCGGCCTACAACCCGCTGCTGGAGGTTCGGCGCGGCATGCATGAAGTGCGCGACGTGCAGAACATCGCGGACATTCTGGTCGATCCCGAAGGCGCGCTGGAGAAGCGCAACCATTGGGAAAAGACCTCGCACGCGCTGCTGGTTGGCGCGATCCTGCATGTGCTCTACGCGGGTGCAGACAAGACGCTGCGCGGCGTCGCCAACTTTCTGTCCGACCCGGCCCGCCCGTTCGAGCTGACCTTACACCGGATGATGACCACGCCGCACCTCGGCGATGGGCCGCATCCGGTCGTCGCATCGGCGGCGCGTGAAGTCCTCAACAAGAGCGACAACGAACGCTCGGGCGTTCTGTCCACGGCCATGTCGTTCCTCGGCCTGTACCGCGACCCGACCGTGGCCGAAGTCACCTCGCGCTGCGACTGGCGCATCGCTGACCTGATCGCGGCCGAGCATCCGGTATCGCTGTATCTGGTGGTGCCGCCTTCGGACATATCGCGGACGAAACCGCTCATTCGCCTGATTCTCAACCAGATCGGGCGGCGCCTCACCGAATCGCTCGATGGCTCCGATGGGATCGAGCGCCGCCACAAGCTGCTGCTGATGCTCGATGAGTTCCCTGCGCTGGGGCGCCTGGACTTCTTCGAGACGGCGCTGGCCTTCATGGCGGGCTACGGCATCCGCAGCTTCCTCATCGCGCAGTCGCTCAACCAGATCGACAAGGCGTATGGGCAAAACCACTCCATCCTCGACAACTGCCATGTGCGCGTGACGTTCGCCACGAACGACGAGCGCACCGCCAAACGGATCTCCGAGACGCTGGGCACGGCCACCGAGCTGCGCGCCCAGCGCAACTACGCGGGCCATCGGCTCGCGCCGTGGCTGGGGCACCTGATGGTGTCGCGCCAGGAAACCGCGCGCCCGCTGCTGACGCCGGGCGAAGTCATGCAGCTTCCGCCTGAGGAGGCCGTGGTGATGGTGTCCAGCGTGGCGCCGATCAAGGCGAAGAAGCTGCGCTACTACGCGGACGCTAATTTCAAGCGTCGCGTGCTGCCACCGCCCGCGCTGGCGGATGGGCAGTACGCCGACGCGCCGCCATCGCGGCCCGACGACTGGAGCGGGCTGGCGATTCCTGCCGTGCCCGCCACACCGGCCACGGCATCCGCCGATGGCCTGGAGAACTTGGGAGCAGCCGACGACGGCGGCCCGCGCCGTCAGCCCGAACTCTCCGAAACCGTCGCCTACGACCCCGAGCTGGCCGCGCCTGTGGCCGACCTCGGCCTGCTGGACGACGACGACCTGCCGCTTCCCCTTCCTCGCCAGCTTGATCCGGCCATGCAGCGCACGGCCCGGCTGGCTTCCCTCGACCCCAACGACGGCATCGAGCTATGACCCAGCACCGTTTGAATCTCTTCATTCAGCCCGAGCACGCCAAGCGGCTGGACGAACTGGCCGCCAAGAAAGGCGTGTCCAAGTCGTCCATTGTCGCAGCGGCGCTCGCATCGTGGCTGTCGCCCGATGCCGCCGACCAGCGCGAGGCGGCCATCGCCAAACGCCTTGATCGCCTGTCGCGCCAGGCGGAGCGCATGGAACGTGACCAGAACATCGCCATCGAGACGCTGGCACTGTTCATTCGCTACTACCTCACGGTCAGCACGCCAGTCCCCGAAGCGCACCAAGAGGCCGCTCGCGCCCAGGGGAAGGCGCGCTTCGAGCAGTTCGTTGAACAGTTGGGCCGCCACCTGCTGCGCGGGCGCAGCCTGGTGCGCGACGTGGTGGAGGAGCTGCATCCCGACCCGATGCGGATGGAGGACGCGGCGGCAGCCGCGCAAGCGCGGGAGCGTGCGTCATGAGCGCCGCTCCGCAGTCCATGAGCGCCACGTCGCTCGACCGCCGCATCCAGATGTTGCGCACGGCGATGGGGCCGCTGATCGCCACCGCGCTCGAAGACCCGGACGTGGTGGAGGTGATGCTGAATCCCGATCGCACCCTTTGGGTGGATCGGCTGTCCAGCGGGCGCGCACCGATGGGCGTGGAGCTGTCCGAAGCGGACGGCGAGCGAATCATCCGCCTCGTGGCCGCCCACGTCGGCGCGGAGGTGCATCGCGGCCAACCACTGCTGTCGGCCGAGTTGCCCGAAACGGGCGAACGCTTCGAGGGCATCTTGCCGCCCGCCTCACCGGGGCCGGCCTTCGCGTTGCGCAAGCGCGCCATCGGCGTGATCCCGCTGGAGCGATACGTCATCGACGGCATGATGACCAGCGCCCAGGCGGGCTTTCTCGTTCGCGCGGTGCGCGAGCGGCAGAACGTCTTGATCGCCGGCGCCACCAGCAGCGGCAAGACCACGCTCGCCAATGCCTTGCTCGCGGAGATCGCCGCCACCGGCGACCGCGTGCTGGTGCTCGAAGACACGGTGGAGCTGCAATGCGCGGCTCGCGACCACGTACCGCTGCGCACGCGCGCAGGCGTGGTGTCCATGACGGAGCTGGTGCGTTCGTCCATGCGCCTGCGCCCGGATCGTGTCGTCGTCGGCGAGGTGCGCGGCGCCGAGGCACTGGATCTCATCAAGGTGTGGGGCACGGGCCACCCCGGCGGCATCGCCACGATCCATGCCGGCTCCGCGCTCGGCGCGCTGCTGCGCCTGGAGCAACTGATTCTCGAAGTGGCGGTGAACCCGCCGCGTGCGCTGATCGCCGAGGCGGTCAACGTGGTGATCCACATCGCCGGGCGCGGGCGCAAGCGCCGCATCGAGAGCATTGCCCGCGTCGTCGGCTTCGACGGCGTGGGCTACCAACTGGCGGATGCCCTGGAAACGCCGTTCCCCGAGCTGCTGCCGATCCCCGATGCCGCACCTGCTGCGGCGACATCCCTGTCCCCTGACTCTCTTGGAGAACTGCCATGACACACGCCCATGCTTTCCGTGTTTCCGTAAATCCGCCTTCCCACCTGGCCGAGCTGTCCGGCTTCGCGCGGTTGCGCAGTCTGGCCCGCCCTGCGGCGCAAGGGCTGCTGCTGGCCGCGCTGCTGCTGTTCCTGGCCGGAACCGCGCAGGCCGCCGGTTCCTCGATGCCGTGGGAAGGCCCGCTGCAATCCATCCTTGAATCCATCCAGGGGCCGGTGGCGCGCATCGTCGCGGTCATCATCATCATCGCCACCGGCCTCGCGCTCGCCTTCGGCGACACGTCGGGCGGATTCCGCAAGCTGATCCAGATCGTGTTCGGTCTGACTATCGCATTCGCGGCTTCGAGCTTCTTCCTGTCGTTCTTCAGCTTCTCCGGCGGGGCCGTCGTATGAGTGCCCCGGATACCTTCGCAGCCGGCTTCGAGGTGCCGCTGCATCGCTCGCTGACCGAGCCGATCCTACTGGGCGGCGCACCACGAACGGTCGCCATTGCGAACGGCACGCTGGCCGCCGCTGTCGGGCTGGGCCTGCAACTGTGGATTCCGGGTGTGGTGCTCTGGATCGTCGGCCATTCGCTGGCGGTGTGGGGAGCGCGCGTCGATCCGCAGTTCATGGCCGTGTTCGCCCGGCACATCAAGCACCGCCCGCTGCTGGACGTGTGAGGGGACGCCGCCATGCTGAACCTTGCCGAATACCGCCAGCGCCCGGCCTTGCTCGCCGACTGGCTGCCGTGGGCCGGATTGGTTGCGCCGGGCGTCGTCTTGAACAAGGACGGCAGTTTCCAGCGCACGGCCCGGTTTCGTGGGCCCGACCTCGACAGCGCGACGCAAGGCGAGCTGATCGCCACGTCGGCACGGTTGAACAACGCGCTGCGCCGCATGGGATCGGGCTGGGCGCTGTTCATCGAAGCCGAGCGTCGGCCTGCGGCCGATTATCCGCACTCGGAGTTTCCCGAGCCGCTTTCCTGGGTGGTGGAGGAAGAACGCCGGGCCGCCTTCGAGGAATCGGGCAATCACTTCGAGAGCGGCTATCACCTGACGCTGCTTTACCTGCCGCCGGAAGAATCCCGCGCCCGTGCAGCCAAGATGCTCTACGAGAACACGCCAACGAATGGCGTGGACTGGCGCGAGCGGCTGCAAGCCTTCGTCGCGGAAACGGATCGCGTCTTTGACCTGCTCGACGGCGTGATGCCGGAGATTGACTGGCTCGATGACGCGCAGACGCTGACCTACCTGCACGCGACCATCTCGACGCGGCGCTATCGCGTCGGCGTGCCCGAAGTGCCGTTCCACATCGACGCGCTGCTGACCGACTCGCCGCTGGTCGGTGGCCTGGCGCCCATGCTGGGCGACCAGCACCTGCGCGTGGTGTCGGTGCGGGGCTTCCCGACCTCGACCTGGCCGGGGATTCTGGACGACCTCAACCGCCTTGGCTTTGCGTACCGCTGGAGCACGCGCTTTCTCTGCCTCGACAAAGCCGAGGCGGAAAGAGAACTCGCCCGCCTGCGCCGCCAGTGGTTCGCCAAGCGCAAGAACGTCATCGCGCTGCTACGCGAAACGATCTTCCAGCAGGAAAGCCCGCTGGTCGATACCGACGCCAACAACAAGGCCGCCGACGCCGACGCTGCCTTGCAGGAGCTGGGCAGCGATCAAGTTGCCTTCGGCTATCTGACGGCGACCGTCACCGTCACGGACGAGGACGCCGCCGTCGCAGACGAGAAGCTGCGCATGGTGGAGCGCGCCATCCAGGGCCGGGGCTTCGTCACCATCCCCGAAACGCTCAATGCCGTGGATGCCTGGCTGTCTTCGATCCCTGGCAACGCCTATGCGAACGTGCGCCAGCCCATCGTCTCGACGCTGAACCTGGCGCACATGATGCCGGTGTCGGCGGTATGGGCCGGGCCAGAGAAGAACGACCACCTCGCCGGCCCGCCGCTGATCGTCACGCGCACCGATGGCGCGACGCCGTTCCGGCTGGTGACGCACATCGGCGACGTGGGCCACACGCTGGTCGCAGGCCCGACCGGCATGGGCAAGTCGGTCTTGCTCGCCACGCTGGCGATGCAGTTCCGCCGCTATCGCGGCTCGCGCATCTTCGCCTTCGACATGGGCCGCTCCATGCGGGCCGCCATCCTCGGCCTGGGCGGCGAACACTACGACCTGGGCACGGATGGCGAAATCGCCTTCCAGCCGCTCGCGCGCATCGACCGCGAGGGCTACCGCACCTGGGCCGCTGAATGGATCGAAGGCCGCTTGCTGCACGAAGGCGTGGCGGTCGGCCCCGATGAGAAAGCGGCCATCTGGTCGGCGCTGGGAAGTCTCGCCGGTGCGCCGCTGGAGCAGCGCACGATGACGGGGCTTTCCGTGCTGCTGCAATCGAACGCGCTGCGGCAGGCGCTGTCGCCTTACGTGCTCGGCGGCGCCCACGGCAAGCTGCTGGACGCCGATCACGATCGGATGGGCATGGCCGACGTGCAGTGCTTCGAGATGGAGGAGTTGATGCACAGCAAGGCCGCCGTCATGGCCGTGCTGCATTACCTCTTTGCGCGTTTCGATGAACGCTTCGACGGTGCGCCCACGCTGCTGATCCTCGATGAAGCCTGGCTGTTCCTCGATGACCCGGCGTTTGCCGCGCGTATCCGCCAGTGGCTCAAGACGCTGCGCAAGAAGAACGTCAGCGTCATCTTCGCCACGCAGAGCCTCGCCGACATCAAGGATTCGAGCATCGCGCCCGCGATCATCGAGAGCTGCGCGAGTCGGATTTTCTTGCCCAACCCGCAGGCCACCGAACCGCAGATTCGCACGATCTACGAGGGCTTCGGCCTCAACAAGCGGCAGATCGAAATCGTCGCCACCGCGCAGCCCAAGCGCGACTACTACTACCAATCCCGCCTCGGCAACCGCCTGTTCGACCTCGACCTGGGGCCGGCGGCGCTGGCCTTCGCGGGCGCATCCACGCCGCAAGACCAGCGCGACATAGACCGCGTGCTGCTGGACGCCGGCGTACCCGGTTTCGCGGGCGCGTGGCTGCGCCATCGCGGCCTCGATTGGGCGGCCGACCTGCTGCCCTCGTTCCCCGGCCTCGCGCCGGGTTCCCTCGCTGACCAACCCCAGGAGAACCTGCCATGAAGAAGCGCCTTATCGCCGCCGCCATCGCGGCCATGCTTTGCACTGCCACCGCCCATGCGCAATGGGTGGTGATCGACCCCACGAACCTCGTGCAGAACACGCTGACTGCAATCCGCACGCTGGAGCAGATCAACAACCAGATCCAGCAGCTTCAGAACGAAGCGCAGATGCTGATGAACCAGGCGCGCAACCTCGCCAGCCTGCCGTCCAGCGTGGTCGGCCAGTTGCGCGCCAATCTGGCGACGACCGAGCGGCTGATCGCCCAGGCTCGCGGCTTGGCCTACGACGTGACGAATCTGGATCGGGAGTTCGCGCGCCTGTATCCCGAGCAGTACGCCGCCACGGTGAGCGGCGACCAGATGTACCGCGACGCGCAGGAGCGTTGGAAGAACACCCTCAACGGCTTGCAGACCACGATGCAGATGCAGGCCCAGGTGTCGCAGAACCTGGGCGAAGACGAAAGCGTGCTGGCCGATCTCGTGGGCAAGAGCCAGTCGGCTCAAGGTGCGTTGCAAGCCATGCAGGCCATGAACCAGTTGCTGGCATTGCAGGCCAAGCAGTCGATCCAGTCGCAACGGCTCCAGATCACGCAGGATCGTGCGGCCTCGCTGGAACTGGCGCGGCAGGCGGCGGCCACCGAGCGCGCCCGCGAGGTGCGGCGACGTTTCCTGGGCGATGGCACGCAGTACACGCCGCAGCGCGTGGATTTCTACGGCAACTGACGGGAGGCCGCCATGCGATGCGTCCTCGCCCTTGGTGTCGTGCTGCTGGCCGCTTGCGGCGAGCAGCCGGCCGACCACCATGTCGATGCCCTGGCCGCCGATCCCATGCGGCTCAAGGCATTGCGCGCGCAATGCGCGGCCGACCGGCAGGCCACGGGCGAGGACGCTTGTCGCGCCGCCGCCGAAGCCTTCCGACGGCGCTTCTTTTCCGGCGAGGCCGGGCCAGATGAATACCAGACGCTGGCCGACCTGCCGTCGATCCCA
Source organism: Castellaniella defragrans (assembly GCF_014203015.1). Lineage (GTDB taxonomy): Bacteria > Pseudomonadota > Gammaproteobacteria > Burkholderiales > Burkholderiaceae_B > Castellaniella > Castellaniella defragrans. The sequence continues at coordinate 35,923 of NZ_JACHIB010000021.1, read as the reverse complement.
CCGAGCTTCGATGAGCCAGCCGATGGCGTAGCGCCGGCACCGCCGACCGAACCGGAGGGCACGCCATGAATGACGTGACCATCATCGACCAGTTCCTCAACACCTTCTCCGCCTACATCGACTCGGGTTTCGGGCTGCTGCGGGGCGAAGTGGCGTTCCTCACGGCCACGCTGATCGTCATCGACATGACGATCGCCGGCCTGTATTGGGCCATGAGCCACGCCACCGGCCAGGGCGAGGACGTGATCGCCAAGCTGCTGCGCAAGGTGCTGTACGTCGGCGCCTTCGCCTACATCATCAACAACTTCAACTGGCTGGCGAGCATCGTCTTCCGCTCGTTCGCGGGATTGGGCATCACCGCCACCGGCTCTGCCATCACGATGGAGAACTTCTTGCAGCCGGGCCGGCTGGCGAAAACCGGCCTTGACGCGGGCGGGCCGATCTTCCTCCAGCTCGACGACATGATGGGATTTCCCGAGGTGTTCTTGAACCTCGATGCCATCTTGGTGTTGTTCCTCGCCTGGCTGGTCGTGGTGCTCTGCTTCTTCGTGCTGGCGATCCAGCTATTCATCACGCTGATCGAGTTCAAGCTGACCACGCTCGCGGGCTTCGTGCTGGTGCCGTTCGCGCTTTGGAACAAGACCTCGTTCCTGGCCGAAAAGGTCTTGGGCAACGTGGTGGCCTCCGGCGTCAAGGTGCTGGTGCTGGCCGTGATCGTCGGTATCGGCTCGGGCCTGTTCACTCAGTTCCAAGTCCATCCCGATGAGCCGTCGCTCGACCACGCACTGGTCATCATGCTGGCCTCGCTCACCTTGCTGGCGCTGGGGATCTTCGGCCCTGGCATCGCCACGGGCCTTGTGTCCGGTGCGCCGCAGCTCGGCGCGGGTGCGATGGCCGGTGCTGCTGTCGGCGCTGCCGGCACGGCCGTCGCCATCGGCGCTGCCGCGACGGGCGTAGGCGGTGCCGTGGCCGCTGGCGCGCGCATGGCACCGGCTGCCGCCAAGCTGGCCGGCGCTGGTGCGCGTGCGGCCACGTCGGCGGCTGGCAGTGCGAAATCGGCGTTCCAGGCTGGCTCCGCCGCCGCAGGCGGTGGTGCGAAAGGCGCAATGGCAGGCCTAGGCAACGTCGCCAAGACCGGCGCGCAGGCAGCCGGGCGAGGCGCGGCATCCCGCGCCTCCGCTGCCGGGCAGCGCATGGCCGCTCCCTTCCGCGCTGGCTGGAATGGCGCTGCTGCCGATGGCAGTGCGGCATCCGGTCAGGGTGGCGCAGGCGAGGCCGCAGCCAGCGCCGCTACCGCACAGAAACAGGAACAGCCCGCTTGGGCCAAACGCCTGCATCGCCGCCAGCAACTCACCCATGCCGCGACCACCACCGCCCACACGCTACGCGGTGGCGATGGCGGCGGCTCCGGCCAGGGGCCGAGCCTGCGCGATTCCGATTCATAAGGAGAACTGACCATGCGATTCAAGAAACCGCAGGTGCGCTATGCCGACACGCCGCAGCCTGCCACGCCGTACCAAGCTGCCGGCCAGGTGTGGGACGAGCGCATCGGCTCGCCGCGCGTGCAGGCGAAGAACTGGCGCCTCATGGCCTTCGGCTGCCTGACGCTCGCGTTGCTGATGGCTGGCGGCCTGGTGTGGCGCTCGGCGCAGTCCTTCGTGACGCCCTACGTCGTGGAGGTGGACAACGCTGGCCAGGTGCGCGCCGTGGGCGAAGCCGCCACGCCGTACCGGCCCAACGATGCGCAGACCGCGCACCACATCGCGCGCTTCGTGACGCTGGTGCGCTCGCTGTCCATCGACCCCATCGTCGTCCGCCAGAACTGGCTGGACGCCTACGACTACACGACCGACAAGGGCGCGGCCGTGCTCAACGACTACGCGCGGGTCAACGACCCGTTCGCGCGCATCGGCAAGGAGTCGGTGACGGTACAGATCACCAGCGTCGTGCGCGCCAGCGACACGTCTTTCAACGTGCGCTGGACGGAACGCCGCTACGTCAACGGCGCCGCGGCGGGCTTAGAGCGGTGGACGGCCGTGGTGTCCATCGTGCTCCAGCCGCCGCGCACCGAAGAACGCCTGCGCAAGAACCCCCTGGGCATCTACGTCAACGGCCTGTCGTGGAGCCGCGAACTGGATTCTTCCGAAGGAGCCAAGCCATGAATGATCTTTTCCGTAAATCCGCCTTGCCGGTGATCTTGCTTGCCCTGGCGGGCTGCGCCACGCAGGGCAAGCCACCGCCGACCATCTCGCTCGATGAGCCGGTGCAGGCCCAGCCGCTACCCGAGCCACCCGCGCCGGTGGAGGTGGTGGCGGTGCCCGAGGTGCTGCCGATGCCGGCGCAGTTGAAGCCATTGCCCGAAGCCGAGGACACCAAGCCCACGCCGGAACCAGCCGACGAGAAGGTGCGCGTCTCACGGGCCAATGCCGAGGCGCGCGTCGCACCCACGCGCGAGGGATACGTCAACGCGATTCAGGTGTGGCCGTTCACCGATGGCGCGCTCTACCAAGTCTATGCAGCCGTGGGCCGCGTGACCGTGATTTCGCTCCAGCCGGGCGAGGAGCTGGTGACGGTGGCCGCTGGTGATACCGTGCGCTGGATCGTGGGCGATACGTCGAGCGGCAGCGGTGCTGACCTGCGCGTCAATGTGCTGGTCAAGCCGATCCGCTCGGGCCTCAAGACCAATCTCGTCATCACCACCAACCGCAGGACGTACCTGCTGGAGTTGGCTTCGACGGAAAAGACGTGGATGGCGTCGGCTTCTTGGGAGTATCCGCGTGACCGGATGCTGGCCTTGCAGCGCCAGGCGCAGGCGGCCAGCGCCGCCGCGCCGGTGGACTCCGGCTTGTCGCTGGAAAACCTGCGCTTCCGCTACGCGGTCAGCGGTAGCAACCCGCCGTGGAAGCCGCTACGCGCCTTCGACGACGGGCAGAAGGTCTATATCCAGTTCCCCGCCGGCATCGCGCAAGGCGAGCTGCCGCCGCTGTTCGTGATCGGGCCGGAAGGCGACGGGCAACTGGTCAACTACCGCTTCCGTTCGCCGTACTACATCGTGGATCGGCTGTTCGGTGCCGCCGAACTGCGCCTGGGCGGGGACAAGGGCGACGTGGTGCGAATTGAGCGCACGGACGGCGTTGCGCGGAGGAACTGACCATGAGCCAGGACGACACCCCCGACCTCGCCACGCCGCAGGCAGGCAAGGTCGCGCCGGAAGCGGTGGCGCTGCGCGCCCAGCCGCGCCCGGTCACTCGCCTGAACCGGCGCACGCTGGCCATCCTCGTCGGCGGCCTGTCGGTCGCCGTCCTTGGGGCCACGATCTGGTCGCTACAACCGCAGCGACGCAGTGCGGGCGAGCAAACCGAGCTTTACAACGTCGATCGCGTCTCGAAGTCCGAAGGGCTGGATGCGCTGCCGACGGACTACTCGAAGCTGCCACCAGCCTTGCCGCCCGATGTGCCCGAGCTGGGGCCGCCGCTGCCCGGCGACCTTGGCCCGGCCATCGTCGCTTCGCAGCAGCCGGTGACGCCGGGCTATTCGCCGCCAGGCCATGATCCCGAAGATGCCTTGCGCAAGGAGGCGGACGCGGCGGCGGCCTCGTCGGTGTTCTTCCGCTCGGGCGGCCAGGGCCAAGCCGCCGCCACGGTTGCGCAAGCTGCGCCGGGTGCGCCTGGTGTTGCAAACACACTTGCGGCCTTTGATCCTCTCGCTGCCGGGCCTGCCTCGACGGCGGCCCAGCCCGCCGACCCGACGACCGTGCAGAACCGGCAAGACCAGAAAGAGGCGTTCCTGAAAGCCGGTTCTACGGAAACCCGCAATTCCGGCAATCTGGCGCTGCCCGCGTCGCCTTATCAGGTGATGGCCGGAACGGTGATCGCCGGCGCGCTGGTGACAGGCATCAAGTCGGACTTGCCGGGCGACGTGATCGGCACTGTGACGGAGCCGGTCTATGACACAGCCACCGGCAAGTTCCTGCTGATTCCGCAGGGGTCGCGCATCCTCGGGCGCTACAACAGCCAGGTCAGCTACGGACAGAGCCGCGTGCAGGTGGTGTGGAATCGGATCATCCTGCCCGACACGTCCTCGCTGACGCTCGACAACCTTGTCGGCACCGACCCGGCCGGCTACGCGGGCTTGGAGGATGACGTGGACTGGCACTGGAACCGCATCTTTGCCGGTGCGGTGCTGACGACGCTGCTGGGCGTCGGCGCAGAGCTGGCCGCGCCAGAGAACCGCCAGGACGGCAACCGCATCGTCATTGCCGGGCGTGACAGCGCCCAGGACAGCATCAATCAGGTCGGCCAGGAGATCACCCGACGCAACATGAACATCCAGCCGACGCTGACCGAGCGGCCTGGCCTGCCCGTGCGGATCATCGTCAACCGGGATCTGGTGCTGCGGCCGTACCAGCCGCTGTTCTTCAATCGGGGAGCTTCGCAATGAGCACGACCAAGAAGCTGCGGCTCGGGCCGCTGCCCAAGACCGAGAACGTCAAGCTGACCTTCGCGTGTCCGGCCAGCCTGAAAGCAGACCTCGATCGCTACGCCGCGCTGCACGCGCAGGCGTATGGCGAGGCGGTCGATGCCGTGACGCTGATCCCGCACATGCTGGAGGCGTTCATGGTGGGGGATCGGGGATTCAAGCGCACACAGCCCAAGAACGGAAAAGCCGCCCCTGCGTGAACAGGGGCGGCTTTGGATTGGTGCCCGAGGCCGGAATCGAACCGGCACGCCTTTCGGCGAGGGATTTTCTTACCACTTCGACTTTCGCCGCCGCCCTGCTCAACGCAGGGCGTTCGTGGTCTGGAGCACGCCTTCACCATAGCCTTGCGGCCGTAGGTGCCCGCCGTCTGCTCTCTACACCTTCCCAAGCTGTAGCTTGGGCTTGGCTCGGCGTTGGCTCGGATGCAAAAGCATCCAGGGCGTTCGCCGACTTTGACGGGCTTCACTTCGGGCGTTTCCCCCCGAAGGCTCAAATTGTTCAAGTCCCTTGTGTCTACCGATTTCACCACTCGGGCGTAGTGCTCAACACACTGAAAACACCTACCTCCATCTACTGGCGCCTAGCTGGCCCCTGGCCGTCAAGCCTAGCTGCAAAGCTACAGCTCGGATGCCCGCAAACCGTTGTCACTATTGACCTTCTGGCTCGGCAGTTCTAGCAGGAAGGACTTGACAAAACAGATTTTAAGTCCCTTGTGTCTACCGATTTCACCACTCGGGCGCGATGCGATGCGGCATTGTACCGAATGCTCAATCCAGCACGACGGCGTGGACGCGATCCCGCCCCGCCCGCTTGGCGGCGTACAGCTGCGCATCGGCGGCGGCCAGCAGATCCTGGGCGCCGGCGTGGCCGCCCGCCAGGGTGGCGATGCCGATGCTCAGGCGCACGGGAGCGTGGTCCGCCTCGGGGACGCCCGGCAGGGCGAGCCGCGCCACCTCCTCCCGGATGCGCTCGGCCACGGCCCGCGCGGCCTCGGAACCGGTGTCGGGCATCAGGCAGGCGAACTCCTCGCCGCCGTAGCGCGCCGTCAGGTCGGCGGGCCGGACCACGCTGCTGCGCAGCGCCTGGGCGATGGCGCGCAGATAGTCGTCGCCGACCTGATGGCCGTAGTGATCGTTCACGCGCTTGAAATGATCCACGTCCAGCAGCATCAGACTCAGCGGCGCTCCCGTGCGCCGCCAGCGTGCGTGTTCGCGCGCCAGCGCCTGGTCGAAATGCCGGCGGTTGGCCAGCCGGGTCAGGCCATCGGTCTGGCTCTGCCGCTCCAGCTCCCGGTTGGCGGCCCGCAGGGCCTCCTGCTGGCGCAGGATGTACTGGTTGCGCTCGGCCAGCAGGCGGGACAGGCGGCGGTATCGGCGCAGGGCCAGAAAGGACGCCAGGGCCAGCAGCACGGCGACGCCGCTGGCGACCTGCAGCAGCACCCGCTGGCTGCGCTGGGCCACGTAGCGCTCGATGAGCTGGCTCTCGCCCTCTTCGTGCTGCGCGACGGAGTCCGACACGTCCATCGCCGCGAGGTAGCGATCGAACGCCCGCACCAGGCGCCGGTGCTCGGGCGTGTCGCTGAAGTAGAACCGGTAGGCACGCGGGTATTCGCGCAGGATCAGGACGACTTCCAGGTCGAAATACTCGTGGCTGTAGCGCTTCTCGGCGAAAATGCCCCGGTTGTACACCGCCACGTCGATCGCGCCCTCGCGCAATGCCTCGAACATCCCGTCGCTGGAGGCCTGATCGTAGGCGACCAGCCGCTCCGCCGGCACGAGCCCCCTGAGGATGGGCTCGAACGCGACGCCGTGCACGACGCCGACCCGGTAGCGCGCCAGGTCTGCCATCTGGTGGATCGCCAGTTCCCGCCCCTTGCGGGCGATGATGGCGTAGCGGCTTTCGTAATAGGGCCGGGTGAACAGGCCGCGCCGTGCGCGCTCGGACTGCAGGCTCAGCGGCACCAGGACGTCGGCGCCGCCCTCCTGGATCCGGCCGATCTTCTCCGCCACCGTCAGGCCCGGTTCCGGCTCGATCACGTAACGCAGACCGAGCCGCAGCGCGACGAAACACCACACGTCGATGCCGATGCCGGTATAGGTGCGTCCATCCGCCTCGCGGCGCGCCATGGGCGGCGCATCCAGCGCGAGCACGCGCAGGGGCGGCAGGGCGCTGAATTCCGCCAGCGCCTCGGGACTGACGACGACGGATTCCCGCAGGTGCACGCGCCGCGCGCCATCGCAATCGGCGACCGCCGCCGCCGACGCGGGCGCCTGCTGCAGGCCTCCCAGCAGCAGGCCCGCAATGGCCGCCGCCGTCCTCGGGCTCACAGCAGGGAGCCTTCCCCGGTGTCCAGGAAGCGCTCGATGCGCGCGCGCCAGCCACCGATGTCCAGCCGCTGCGCGCGCAGCCAGCCCTCGTCGTAGTAGCTCGTGGCGTACCGGTCGCCGCTGTCGCAGATCAGGGTGACCAGCGAGCCGGTGCGCCCCTGCTCGCGCATGAGCGAGGCCATGCACAGCACGCCCATGAAATTCGTCCCCGTCGAGCCGCCCACGCGGCGGAACAGGCGGTCGGACAGCACGTGCGCCGCGGCGATCGAGGCCTCGTCGGGCACGCGGATCATCTCGTCGATGACGGTCGGGATGAAGGAGGGCTCGACGCGCGGGCGCCCGATCCCCTCGATGCGCGAGCCGGTCGCGGTGACGTCCATGTCGCCGCTCTGCCAGGCCTCGTAGAAGGCCGAGCCCTCGACGTCGACCACGCACAGCCGGGTGTCCAGGTTGCGGTAGCGGATGAAGCGCCCGATGGTGGCCGAGGTGCCGCCCGTGCCGGCGCTCATGACCACCCAGGCCGGGACGGCGTGGTGCTCGCCCGACATCTGGCGGAAGATGCTTTCGGCGATGTTGTTGTTGCCGCGCCAGTCCGTGGCCCGCTCGGCGTGCGTGAACTGGTCCAGGTAATAGCCGCCGGCCTCGTCGGCGATGGCCTGGGCCGCGCCGTAGACCTCGCGGGCGTGCTCCACGAAATGGCAGCGCCCGCCGAAGCGCTCGATCGCCTGGATCTTCTGCTGGCTCGTCGAGCGCGTCATCACGGCGACGAAGGGCAGCCCCAGCAGGCGGGCGAAATAGGCTTCCGACACGGCCGTCGAGCCCGAGGAGGCCTCGACCAGGAGAGTGCCCTCGCGGATGCGGCCGTTGCAGATGCCGTACAGGAACAGGGAACGCGCCAGGCGGTGCTTGAGGCTGCCGGTGGGGTGCGTGCTCTCGTCCTTGAAGTAGATGTCGATGCCGCGCAGCCCCGGAAAGTCCGGCTTGACCAGGTGCGTATCGGCGGAACGCCTGCCGTCGGCTTCGAGCACGCGGATGGCCCGGCGCGTCCATTCCCGGTTTTCCGGCGTCAGCGCGCTGCGCCCCTTGATGCAGTGATCCATGTCGTGGCTTCCCCGATCAGTGGCGGAAGCGGTGAGATTCGAACTCACGGATGGGTTGCCCCATCGCCGGTTTTCAAGACCGGTCCATTCAACCGCTCTGGCACGCTTCCGCATCGAAGACCGAAAGTGTAGCGCATAATGCCCCGTGCACATTCCAAGGAGCGCCATATGCAAGCCATTGAAATCACTGCGCCGGGCGGCCCCGAAGTCCTGCGCATGGCGGACCGCCCCACCCCCGTTCCCGGTCCCGGCGAAGTCCTGATCGAGGTCGAGGCCGCCGGGGTCAACCGGCCCGACGTGTTCCAGCGCCAGGGCAGCTATCCGCCTCCGGCCGGCGCATCCGACCTGCCCGGCCTGGAAGTCGCCGGCCGCATCGTCGGCGGCGCGCCGGAATCCGCCGGATTCAAGCCGGGCGACGCGGTCTGCGCCCTGGTGGCCGGCGGCGGCTACGCGCAATTCTGCACGGCGCCGGCCGCGCAGTGCCTGCCGGTGCCGGCCGGGCTGTCCATGGTCGAAGCCGCCGCGCTGCCGGAAACCTATTTCACCGTCTGGAGCAACGTCTTCGACCGCGGCGCCCTGGCGCCCGGCGAGACCCTGCTGGTCCACGGCGGCGCGAGCGGCATCGGCACGACGGCCATCGCGCTGGCGCGCGCCTTCGGCCACACGGTCTACGCCACCGCCGGCAGCGCCGAGCGCGTGCGGGCCATCGAAGCGCTGGGCTGCACGCGCGGCATCGACTACCGCGCGCAGGACTTCGTCGCGGAAATCAAGGCGCTGACGAACGGACGCGGCGTGGACGTGATCCTGGACATGGTCGCGGGCGACTACCTGGCGCGCAACATCGAGGCCCTGGCCGACGACGGCCGGCTGGTGATGATCGCCCTGCTGGGCGGCGCGCGCGGCACGCTGAACTGCGGCCAGGTGATGCGCCGCCGCCTGACGGTGACGGGCTCGACGCTGCGGGCGCGCCCGGTGGAATTCAAGGCCCGCATCGCCCGCGCGCTGCGCGAGCGCGTCTGGCCGCTGCTGGAATCCGGCGCGGTGCGGCCCTCGATCCACGCGACCTTCCCGCTGTCCGAGGCCGCGCGCGCCCACGCCATGATGGACGCGGGCGAACAGATCGGCAAGATCGTGCTGACCCTGCGGTAGCGCGGCGTGCCTGCGGGGGCCGGCCCGGCCGCCGCCGCGCAGCGGTCCGGCGAAGGGGGCCTCCACCCATCGCACGGCCGGGCCCGGCGCCCCACGGCGGAAACACTCATTTACCAATGGATCACTGAACTTTTCCGCCGGGCCGCTGCCCCAGGGAAACCGCTCACCGGAGTTCATCATGGCCTTGTCCGCAATTTCAGCCGGTTCCTCTGATGTCTCCACGATTTCGTCGCTGGGCGTGGGCTCGGGCCTGCCGCTCGGCACCCTCCTCGAACAGCTGGAAACTGGCGAAGACGCGGCCTTGCAGCCCATCCAGAACCAGGAAGACTCGCTCAACGCCACCCTGTCGGCCTACGGCAAGCTGCAAGGCGCACTCGGCGGCCTGCAGACCGCCGCGCAGACCCTGGCCGACGCGTCCGCCTTCGACACGCTGCAGGCCAGCGTCGGCAGTCCCGCCTTCACGGCCAGCGTCGGCAGCGGGGCCATCGCCGGGCAATACAGCATCTCGGTCGATCAATTGGCAAGCGCGCAGACCCTGGCGAGCGCCGGGCAAGCCAGCCGCACCGCCAGCAACGGCACGGGCGGCACGATCACCTTCACCCTGGCCGACGGCACGAGCCACGTACTCGACCTCACGGGCAAGGACACTTCGCTCGGCGGCCTGGCCAGCGCCATCAACGCGGATGCGTCGCTCGGCGTATCGGCCACGATCATCAACGACGGCTCGGGCACCCCCTATCACCTGCTGCTCATCGCCCGGCAGACCGGCACCCAGGCGGCGGTCGCCAGCATCGGCAGCGACAACGCCAGCCTGCAGGACATCCTGGGCTTCACCCAGGGCGCCGGTTCGAGCGTCACCGAAAACCCGGCCAGCAACGCCCTGCTGCACATCGACGGCATCGCCATCACCAGCCAGAGCAACACGGTGGACGGCGCGGTGACGGGCGTCACGCTCGACCTGAACGCGGTGGACGCCTCGCCCGCCACGCTCTCCCTCACCCACGACGACGCGCAGACGATACAGGCCGCGCAAGGCCTGGTGACGGCATACAACAGCGTGCTCTCGACCCTGCAGTCGCTCACCGCCTACGACACCACGACCCAGACCGGCAGTCCCCTCACGGGCGATCCGCTCGCCCTGGAAGTCCAGGAACGGCTGTTCGACGCGCTCGACACGTCCGTCCCGGGCGGCGCCATCGGCTCCCTGTTCAACCTCGGCCTGAGCACCGATCCCGCCAGCGGGCAGCTTTCGCTGAATGCCGATACCCTGTCCGACCTGCTCGCCAGCGATCCCGCGGACGTGCGAAGCCTCCTGGGCGGATCGACCGGCATCGGCGGCGCCTTCCAGACCCTGACGGCCGATCTCCTGCAAAGCGGCGGGTCGTTTTCATCGGCCACCGCCGGCGCCAACGACATGTTGAACGACCTGAAGGCCCAGTACGACCAGACCTCCGACCGCATCGCCGCCCAGATGGACACCTATCGCCAGCAGTTCACCGCGCTGGACGCCGCGATGGCGCAGATGAACTCATTGAGCACCTACCTGACGCAGCAGCTGTCCGGCCTGGGATAGGCGGGCGCACAGACAGGCGGACACGCGGGCAGGCGCCCCGCGCCACGGCGCAAGACACGCGGCGCACGCCCGAAGACACGCGGCGCACGCCGGTTTTCCGGCGCCACATGCGCCTTTTCTCCGGCCGGAACGAAAAAAACGCCACGAAGGCGTCTTTTTCGTTCGCTTCCGCGGCCCCGCGGGCCGCGGAGACGATGCGGGATTACTGCGCGGCCGGAGCGGAGGGACCGCCCTGGGCCTCGATCCCGCCGATCGCCTTGACCGACAGGCGCAGGCGGCCGCGTTCGTCGGCTTCCAGGATCTTGACGCGCAGCGTCTGGCCGACCTTCAGCACGTCGTTGATGTCGGCGATGCGGTAGTTGGCGATCTCCGAGATGTGCAGCAGGCCGTCGCGGCCGGGCAGGACCTGGACGATGGCGCCGAAATCCAGCAGGCGCTGGACGGTGCCCTGGTATTCCTGCCCCACCTCGACGTCGGCGGTCAGTTCCTTGATGCGGCGCTCGGCTTCGTGGGCGCGGTCCAGGTCGGCGCTGGCGATGGTGATGCTGCCATCGTCGCTGATGTCGATCTGGCAGCCGGTTTCTTCGGTCAGCGCGCGGATGGTGGCGCCGCCCTTGCCGATCACGTCGCGGATCTTTTCCGGGTTGATCTTGATGCTCAGCATGCGCGGCGCGAAGTCGGACAGTTCCTGGCGGGAGCCGTCGATGGCCTCGCGCATCTTGCCCAGGATGTGCAGACGGCCTTCGCGGGCCTGGGCCAGCGCCACCTGCATGATTTCCTTGGTGATGCCCTGGATCTTGATGTCCATCTGCAGGGCGGTGATGCCGCCGACGGTGCCGGCCACCTTGAAGTCCATGTCGCCCAGGTGATCCTCGTCGCCCAGGATGTCGGTCAGGACGGCGAACTTGCCGCCTTCCTTGATCAGGCCCATGGCGACGCCCGCCACGTGGTCCTTGACCGGCACGCCGGCGTCCATCATGGACAGGCTGCCGCCGCAGACCGAGGCCATGGACGAGGAGCCGTTGGACTCGGTGATCTCGGACACCAGGCGCAGGGTGTACTGGAAGTCTTCCGCGGCGGGCAGCAGCGGCGACAGGGCGCGCTTGGCCAGGCGGCCGTGGCCGATCTCGCGGCGCTTGGGCACGCCGAAGCGGCCGGTCTCGCCGGTGGCGAACGGCGGCATGTTGTAGTGCATCATGAAGCGGTCGCGGTACTCGCCCATGATCGAATCGATGATCTGCTCGTCCTGCTTGGTGCCCAGGGTGGTGACCACCAGCGCCTGGGTTTCGCCGCGCGTGAACAGCGCCGAGCCGTGGGCGCGCGGCAGCACGCCCAGGCGGATGCTGATCGGGCGCACGGTGCGCGTGTCGCGGCCGTCGATGCGCGGCTCGCCGTTCAGGATCTGGCCGCGGACGATTTCCGATTCCAGGGCGAACAGCATGTTCTCGACTTCGACGCTGTCGGGGGCGTCGTCGCCCCGGGCCGCCGCGTGCTCGGCCAGCTTGGCCTTGACGTCGGCGTAGACCTGGCGCAGGCGCGTGGTGCGCTCCTGCTTGTCGCGCAGCTGGTAGACGGCCTTCAGGGGCTCGAAGGCGGCCGCGCGCACGGCGGTGGCCAGGACCTCGTTGCGCGGGGCGGGCTGCCAGTCCCATTCGGGCTTGCCGGCCTCGGCCACCAGTTCATGGATGGCGTTGATGGCGGCCTGCATCTGCTCGTGGCCGAACACCACGGCGCCGAGCATGACTTCCTCGGACAGCTGTTTGGCTTCGGATTCGACCATCAGCACGGCGGCCTCGGTCCCGGCCACCACCAGGTCCAGCTGGGATTCGCCACGCACCTGCGAGGCGCTGGGGTTGAGGACGTACTGGCCGTCGATGTAGCCCACGCGGGCGGCGCCCACCGGGCCGTTGAAGGGGATGCCGGAGATCGCCAGGGCGGCCGATGCGCCGATCAGGGCGGGGATGTCGGGATCGACTTCGGGATTGACCGACACCGTATGGATGATGATCTGGACTTCGTTGTAGAAGCCTTCCGGGAACAGCGGACGCAGCGGACGGTCGATCAGGCGGGAGGTGAGGATTTCCTTTTCGGAGGGCTTGCCTTCGCGCTTGAAGAAGCCGCCCGGGATCTTGCCGGCCGCATAGGTCTTCTCGACGTAATCGACGGTCAGCGGGAAGAAGTCCTGGCCGGGCTTGGCGGTCTTGGCGGCCACCACCGTGGCCAGCACCACCGTGTCGTCGACGGACACCATCACGGCGCCGCCGGCCTGGCGGGCGACTTCGCCGGTTTCCAGGACGACAGTGTGCTGACCGTACTGGAACGACTTGCTCACTTTATTGAACATTTTCTGATCCTATAAAAGGGGCGCCCGCGAGGCTCCTGCCCGCGACCCGCCCACCGGAGGCGGGGCTGATTGCGGCGACCCATGACAAAAAGCCGCGCACGCTGCGCAAAACGATGCAGCGGGCACGGCTCGTGCGAAGGGGAGCAAAGCCCCCGGGCATTACTTGCGCAGGCCGAGTTTTTCGATCAGCGCGCGATACGAATCCGGGTTGCGGCCCTTCAGGTAGTCCAGCAGCTTGCGGCGGCGGCTGACCATGCGCAGCAGGCCGCGACGCGAATGGTGGTCCTTCTTGTGGGTCTTGAAGTGGCCGGTCAGCTCGTTGATGCGGGCCGTGAGCAGGGCCACCTGGACTTCGGGAGAGCCGGTGTCGCTGGCGGCGCGCTGGAATTGCGCAACGATGTCGGATTTGACGATATCTGCAACAGACATTTTATTCCTCAATGGACAGGCGGCAGCACCGAGGCGCGCTGCCGTGGGATGAAATGAAAACGCCACGCAAATCGTGGCGCGGGGAAGATTATAGCGGATTGCGGCCCGGAACGCGCACATCCGTTCAGGATGGCCCGCTCCCGGCGTCGTCGGCGCCTTCGGCGCTGCGCATGCGCTGCCCCAGGCGGCGCGCCCGGCGCACGCGCCACAGCAGCAGCACCCAGCCCGACAGGCTGTAGAGCACGAACAGGGCGAACAGCACCACCGGCGGATCGCTGGAGACGAAGACGAACACCGCCACCACCACCAGCATGACCCAGAAGGGCACGCTGCGGCCCAGCGCGAAGGACTTGCCGCTGAAGAACGGCGCGTTGGACACCATGGCCACGCCGGCGTAGACCGTCATTGCGAAGGCGGCCCAGGGGATGACGCCGTCGGACAGGGACAGCTTGTTGTCCACCGACAGCCAGACGAAGCCGGCGACCAGCGCCGCCGCCGCGGGGCTGGGCAGGCCCTGGAAGTACTGCTTGTCGACCTTGCCGATGTTGGCGTTGAAGCGCGCCAGGCGCAGGGCGGCGCCCACCACGTAGACGAAGGCGGCCAGCCAGCCCCAGCGGCCCAGGCCCTGCAGCGACCATTCGTACATCACCAGCGCGGGCGCCATGCCGAAGGAAATCATGTCGGCCAGGGAGTCGTACTGCTCGCCGAAGGCGGACTGGGTGTTGGTGAGCCGCGCCACGCGCCCGTCCATGCTGTCGAACACCATCGCCAGGAAGATGGCGATGGCCGCCACGTCGAAGTGCTGGTTCATGGCCTGGACGACGGCGTAGAAGCCCGCGAACAGGTTGGCGGTGGTGAAGGCGTTGGGCAGCAGGTAGATGCTGCGGCGGCGCTGCGGTTCGTCAGGCATGGATTCAGGCTGCTGAGGCGTCATCGCGGGGCGGGACGGGCAGTTCGGCCAGGACCGTGCGGGTGGCCTTGACCTTGTCGCCCAGGGCGACCCTGGGCCGGGTCCCTGGAGGCAAGTATACGTCCACCCGCGAACCGAAGCGGATGAAACCGTAGCGCTGCCCCGCGTACAGCTTCTGCCCCACCTGGGCATGGCACAGGATGCGCTTGGCCACCAGGCCGGCCACCTGCACGGCCGTGACGATGTGGCCGCCGGGCGTGCGCAGCACCATGGCGTTGCGCTCGTTCTCCAGCGAGGACTTGTCCAGGGCCGCGTTGAAGAACCGGCCCGGGAAGTATTCGATGGACTGGACCTCGCCGTCGACCGGGACGCGGTTCGAGTGGACGTTGAACACGTTCATGAAGACGCTGATCTTCAAGGCGGGACGCCCGCCCGCGTAGGGATCGGCCGCGTCCACGACGCAGACGACGCGGCCGTCGGCCGGGCACAGCACCAGGCCTTCGCCCTCCGGCGCCTCGCGCGCGGGATCGCGGAAGAACTGCAGGGCGAACAGCGTGAACACCCAGAACGGGATGGAGACCCAGGGCGACCACCAGGTCACCAGCAGGGAAACGATCGCCGCGCCGGCCAGGATGAGCCAGCCCTCGCGGGCGATCAGGGGATGGGGATACGGGGGGATTTTCATGGTAGGCGCAAGAATAACCCAATTCGGCATGGGGAGACACGCAAGCGGCATGCCGCCGGATGCCGGATGCCGGATGCCGGACGCCGCGCCGGATCCGCGCCGCGCGCGGGCCGGGCCGGGCCGGCGCGGGGGCATGCCCGCGCGCGGACCCGCCGGCGCCCCAACGAAAAACAGCCGGCCCCTCGGCAAGGTGGCCGGCTGTCCGCAGCGTGGAAAGGATCAGTTCTTGGACTGGTCCACCAGCTTGTTGGCCGCGATCCACGGCATCATGGCGCGCAGCTTGGAGCCGACCTGCTCGATCTGCGATTCCGCGTTCAGGCGGCGGCGCGAGGTCAGTTCCGGGGCGCCGGCGGCGTTTTCCAGGATGAAGTTCTTGGCGTAGACGCCGGACTGGATGTCGGCCAGGCACTGGCGCATGGCGGCGCGCGTCGCGTCGGTGACGATGCGCGGGCCGGTGACGTACTCGCCGTATTCCGCGTTGTTGGAGATCGAGTAGTTCATGTTGGCGATGCCGCCTTCGTAGATCAGGTCCACGATCAGCTTCAGCTCGTGCAGGCACTCGAAGTAGGCCATCTCCGGCGCGTAGCCGGCCTCGACCAGGGTCTGGAAGCCGGCCTTGATCAGTTCGACGGTGCCGCCGCACAGCACGGCCTGCTCGCCGAACAGGTCGGTCTCGGTCTCCTCGCGGAAGTTGGTCTCGATGATGCCGGCGCGGCCGCCGCCGTTAGCCATGGCGTAGGACAGGGCCAGGTCGCGGGCCTTGCCCGAGACGTCCTGGTGCACGGCCACCAGGTGCGGCACGCCGCCGCCCTGGGTGTAGGTGTTGCGCACGGTGTGGCCCGGGGCCTTGGGGGCGATCATGATGACGTCCACGTCGGCGCGCGGCACGACCTGGCCGTAGTGCACGTTGAAGCCGTGGGCGAAGGCCAGCGCGGCGCCCGCCTTCAGGTGGGCGGCGACTTCGCTGCGGTAGACCTGGGCGATGTTCTCGTCGGGCAGCAGCATCATGACCAGGTCGGCGCCCTTGACGGCCTCGGCGACTTCCTTGACGGCCAGGCCGGCGTTCTCGGCCTTCTTCCAGGACGCGCCGCCCTTGCGCAGGCCGACGACGACCTTGACGCCGGAATCGTTCAGGTTCTGCGCGTGCGCGTGGCCCTGCGAGCCGTAGCCGATGATGGCGACGGTCTTGCCCTTGATCAGGGACAGGTCGCAGTCTTTGTCGTAGAAAACTTTCATGTTGGATACTCCGATTTATTGATTCTGAAACGAGAGGTTGGGATGAGGGGGGGACATGAAATAGCCCCTGCGGACTATTTCATGCCTGAAGCATCCGAGCGGCATGCAAGCCGCGAGACGGGCCGCAGCAGGGGGCTCACAACTTCAATACGCGCTCGCCGCGCCCCACCCCGGAGACGCCGGTGCGGACCGTCTCCAGGATGGCGCTGCGGTCCAGCGCCCCGATGAAGGCGGCGATCTTGTCCTGCACCCCGGTCAGCTCGATGGTGTAGGTCTTGTCGGTGACGTCGATGATGCGCCCGCGGAAGATCTCCGCCATGCGCTTCATTTCCTCGCGTTCCTTGCCGACCGCGCGCACCTTGATCAGCATGAGCTCGCGCTCGACGTGGGGGCCTTCGGACAGGTCCACGACCTTGACCACGTCCACCAGCCGGTTCAGGTGCTTGGTGATCTGCTCGATGATCTCGTCGGAGCCGACCGTGACGATGGTCATGCGCGACAGGGTGGCGTCCTCGGTGGGCGCGACGGTGAGCGTCTCGATGTTGTAGCCGCGCGCCGAAAACAGCCCCACCACGCGCGACAGGGCGCCGGGTTCGTTTTCCAGCAGGATGGAAATCACGTGTTTCATGTCTTATCCCCTCACAGATCCTCGGAACCCAGCAGCATCTCGGTCAGGCCGCGGCCCGCCTTCACCATGGGCCAGACGTTCTCGGTCTGATCGGTGATGAAATCCATGAACACCAGACGGTCCTTGTATTTCGTGAACGCCTCGCGCAGGGCCGGCTCGACGTCGGCCGGCTTGTCGATGCGCATGCCGATGTGGCCGTAGCTCTCGGCGAGCTTGACGAAGTCCGGCAGGGCGTCGACGTAGGATTCCGAATAGCGCGAACCGTACTCGATTTCCTGCCACTGGCGCACCATGCCCAGGTAGCGGTTGTTCAGGCACAGGATCTTGGGCGTGAGGCGGTACTGGCTGCAGGTGGACAGCTCCTGGATGTTCATCTGGATCGAGCCCTCGCCGGTGATGACGGCGACGTCGCGGTCCGGATTGGCCATCTGCACCCCCATGGCGTAGGGCAGGCCCACGCCCATGGTGCCCAGGCCGCCGGAATTGATCCAGCGGCGCGGCTCCGGGAAGGGATAGTACTGGGCCGCCCACATCTGGTGCTGGCCCACGTCGGACGTGACGAAGGCCTGGCCGCGCGTGATTTCCCACAGCTTCTGGACCACGAACTGGGGCTTGATCACCGTGTCGGACGCCTCGTAGTCCAGGCACTTGCGGCCGCGCCAGGCGTCGATCTGCTTCCACCAGGCATCCAGGCGCCGTTCCGCCGCGCCCTGTTCGGCCATGGACTGGGCGTACAGGCCGAGCAGGTCCTGCAGGACTTCCTTGACGTCGCCCACGATGGGCACGTCCACCCGCACCCGCTTGGAGATCGAGGACGGGTCGATGTCCACGTGCACGATCTTGCGCGGCACCTGGGCGAAATGCTTGGGATTGCCGATGACGCGGTCGTCGAAGCGCGCGCCGATGCCGATCAGCACGTCGCAGTGCTGCATCGCCATGTTGGCTTCGTAGGTGCCGTGCATGCCGGGCATGCCGACGAAGCGCTCGTCCGTGCCCGGATAGGCGCCCAGGCCCATCAGGGTCGTGGTGCAGGGCGCGCCGGTCATGCGCACCAGCTTGCGCAGCTCGTCGGCGGCGTCGGCCAGCACGACCCCGCCGCCGGCGTAGATCATCGGACGCTCGGCGGCCAGCAGCATCTGCACGGCCTTCTTGATCTGGCCCTGGTGACCCTTGGTGACCGGCGCGTAGGAACGCAGCTGGACCGGGGCGCGCGGCGGCGTGTACTTGCACATCGCCACGGAGACGTCCTTGGGGATGTCCACCAGCACCGGGCCGGGACGGCCGGAGCGCGCGATGTAGAAGGCGCGGCGCATGGTCTCGGCCAGGTCCTTGACGTCGCGCACCAGGAAGTTGTGCTTGACGCAGGGCCGGGTGATGCCGACCGTGTCGCATTCCTGGAAGGCGTCCTGGCCGATGGCGTGCGTGGGCACCTGGCCGCTGATCACGACCATGGGGATCGAGTCCATGTAGGCCGTGGCGATGCCGGTGACGGCATTGGTCACGCCCGGACCGCTGGTCACGAGGCAGACGCCGACTTTGTTGGAGGAGCGGGAATAGGCATCGGCGGCGTGGACGGCCGCCTGTTCGTGCCGCACGAGCACGTGCTGGAATTTGTCTTGCTTGTAGATCGCGTCGTAGATGTAGAGGACCGCGCCGCCGGGGTAGCCAAACACATGGTCTACGCCTTCCTCGATCAGACAACGCACGACGATGTCGGCGCCATTGAGTTCCATGATGATTCCTTTCTTGACCCGTATCGAGCACCAAGCGGCCTGATCGGCGGCCCGGGCCAGTCCCGGCGATCCGCGACATGATCCGACGCTGGGCGATTCACGGAATCGCTTTGCCCGGACACATTGCGGGACCAGTCTGCGCCCCTTGGCACAAGACACACGCGCCCATGGGGCGCAACGTGGTGGAAATGGACGCCCCGGACCGCGCTTGTGACACATCCTGGGACATAAAGACGGAAGACGAAAAAAACCGGGCGTGTGACCCGGGAGCATTCGCCGTATCGGATGGCCGCCATGGGGCCGGCCGATGGGCTAATTTACCGCGTTGCAACATCGGCCGCAAGCGAGCCGGTGCACGGGCCGTGCAAGAGCCGGTGCGCGGGCGGGTCCATGGACCGCGGCAAGGGCCGATGCGAGGACCGGTGCGAGGACCGGTGCAAGGACCGATACAAGGACCGATGCACAAGCCGGTGCGCGGGCCGGTGCCAGGGTGCAAAGACGCAGCCGGACACCGTTTTTCGCCGCGCACCCGGCCGATCCGGCGGCAATTTTCTATACTGGCGCCATCGCCCCTCCCCTCCTTCCCGGACGCGGCCCGCATGATCTCGCCCACCTCGCAGCTGCAGCGCTTCTTCTACAGCCACTATTTCTTCGGCGGGCTGCGCCAGGCCACGGGCGTGCTGCTGCCGGCCCTGGTGCTGTCCGGCGTCTTCGGCTGGCACGCCGGCGGCTTCGTGGCGGCGGTCGGCGCGGCCTGCGTGGCCATCCTGGACCAGCCCGGCGGCCCGCGGCGCTACGGCATCAACGGCATGTTCGCCGCCCTGTGCCTGGGTTCGGCCACCACGGCCCTGACCGGCCTGGCCTCCAGCCACGTCCTGGCCGTCTGGCTGATCGTGCCCGCCCTGTGCTTCGGCTTCTCGATGCTGACGGTCTACGGCAAGCACGGCGGCCTGCTGGGCTTCGCCTGCCTGCTGATCATGACCCTGACCCTGCGCACGCCGCTGACGCCGGCCGACGTGCTGCAGCACACGCTGACCTCGTTCCTGGGCGGAGCCTTCTACCTGCTCTACAGCGCCGCCGCCCACCGGCTGCTGTGGCACCGCGAAGAACAGCAGGCCCTGTCCGTGGCGCTGTTCGCCACGGCCGACTACATCGCCGCGCGGGCCCGCTTCTACGACGTCCACCAGGACCTGGACGACAGCTACCGCAACCTGATCCGCCGCCAGGCCCTCATGACCGAGGCCCACCAGGCCGCGCGCGACATGGTGCTGCGCGAGCAGCCGCGCGGCACCGCCTCGCGCGCCGACCGCCTGCGCCAGGGGCTGCTGAACCTGTTCGTGGACATGATCAACCTGCTCGACAGCATGGTGGCCACCCACACGGACTACGCCACCCTGCGGCGCGCGCTGCCCGACAGCGACGTCCTGCTGTTCGTGCGCGACGCCATGATGAAGCTCGCCGCCAACCTCGACGGCCTGGCCCTGAACGTGGCGCGCAACCGCCACCACCGGGTGCGCAACAGCGTCAAGGCCGAACTGCGCGCCCTGGAATTCGAGCTGCAGCAGCTGCGCGAGGGCGGCATGCCGCAGTCCGATCCGGAACTCTACGCCCTGCTGGTCCAGGTGCTGCGCCGGCTGCGCAACATGACCCGCCAGGTGGACCGCATGGCCGACCATTCCGTGAACCCGGTCCCGCCGCAAACCGATCCGGAACGCGCGCGCCAGTCGCTGAACCGCTTCCTCACGCGGCAGAAATGGCGCGCGGGGCTGCTGACGCGCAACCTGAACCGCAAGTCCGCGCATTTCCGCTACGCGCTGCGCGTGGCGGTCGCGGCGCTGCTGGCGATGATGGTGGGCGCCCTGCTGGCGCGCACCCCGCTGGTGAACGCGCTGGACCCGGGCATGGCGGGCCACGGCTACTGGATCATCCTGACGGTGCTGGTCATCATGAAGCCCGGCTTCGCGCTGACGCGCCAGCGCAACGGCTGGCGCCTGATGGGCACGCTGATCGGCTGCGGCCTGTCGCTGCCGCTGTTCGCCCTGGTGCACAGCCCCGACGCCTACCTGGTCATCCTGGTGGCCTGCAGCATCCTGGGCTACAGCCTGGTCCAGGTGAACTACACCCTGTCGGCGGTGTTCAATACCCTATTCGTGCTGCTGGTGTTCCATTTCCTGGCGCCGGGCTCCAACGCCGTGGTGGGCGAGCGCCTGGCGGACACCGTGATCGGCAGCATCCTGGCGCTCACCTGCAGCTACATCCTGCCGTCCTGGGAACGCAACACCCTGGGCGAACTGGCCCGGACGCTGCGCGCCGCCAACCAGGCCTTCCTGGACAGCGGGCTGGAGCACGTGCGCGCCTGCCGCGCCGCGCGGGCGGCGGGCGCGGCCGACTCTCCGGAGCGCCAGGAAACCGAGGTGCGCTGGAAGCTGGCCCGCAAGAACGTGCACATCGCCTTCAGCAACTTCGCCTCGGCCTTCTACCGCATGATGGACGAGCCCGTCAGCCGCCAGCGCCACGTGCCGGAACTGAACCGCCTGCTGATCCAGAACCACACCCTGGCCTCGCAGATCGCCGCCGTGATCCCGCACCTGGCGCTGATCGACGACGCCCCCGCGGGCATCCGGCAGGCCCTGGCGGCCACGCAGGACGCGCTGGCGGGCCGGGCGGCCGCGCCGCCCAACGTCATCGAGACCGAGGGCGATCACGCCGCCCTCGCCTATCCCCTGCGCCAGATGATCAAGGCCGCGCAGCGCATCGACGAGGAAATGCGGGCGCTGGAAGCGCCGCCGGCCCCGGCGGCCGCGCGGAGCCGGACGGCCGTCTCCGCAGGCTGAGGGCGCGGCCGGGAGCCGGCGGCGCAAGCGGCCCCCGGCCCCCGGCCGACGGCGAAGATGAAGGGATGCCGGCTGGACCGCCCTCAGTCCAGGCCGGCGTACTGCTGCCGCAGCACGTTCTTCTGGACCTTGCCCATGGCATTGCGCGGCAGCGCATCGATCACGTGGATCTTCTTCGGAACCTTGAAATTGGCCAGGCCGGATCTCAGGCCCGCCTGGATGGCGGCCGGATCCACCGACGCCCCGGCGCGCGGCACCACCACCGCCACCACGGCCTCGCCGAAATCCGCATGCGGCACGCCGATCACGGCCGATTCCTGGACGCCGGGCATGGCATCGATGACCATCTCGATTTCCTTGGGGTAGACGTTGTAGCCCCCGGAGATGATCAGGTCCTTGCTGCGGCCCACGATGCTCAGGTAGTCGTCCGGGATGCCCGGCCCGCCCAGCGCGCCGATGTCGCCGGTGCGGAACCAGCCGTCGGCGGTGAATTCCTCGCGCGTCTTTTCCGGCATGCGCCAGTAGCCGGCGAAGACATTGGGGCCGCGCACCTGGATGTGGCCCGGTTCGCCGACCGGGGCCGGCCGGCCGGCGTCGTCCACCACCCGCACGGCCTGGCCGGGCAGCGCCGGCCCCACGGTGCCGGGGATGCGCTCGCCGCGCGCGGCGTCCCAGGGGTTGGAGGCGATCATGCCGGTCTCGCTCATGCCGTAGCGCTCCAGGATGGTCATGCCGGTGCGCGCCTGGAATTCGCGGAAGGTGTCCACCAGCAGCGGCGCCGAGCCGGAGATGAAGAGCCGCATGTGGGCGCAGGTCTCGCGCGTGAAGCGGGGGTCGGCCAGCAGCCGGACATAGTAGGTGGGCACGCCCATCATCAGGGTGCAGCGCGGCAGGTAGCGCAAGGCCTGGTCCACGTCCAGCTTCGGCAGCCAGATCATCCGCGCGCCGGCCAGCAGCGCCCCGTGGGACGCCACGAACAGCCCATGGATGTGGAAGATCGGCAGCATGTGCAGCAGCACGTCGTCGGCGCGCCAGCCCCAGAAGTCCCGCAGGGTGAGCGCGTTGGCGGCCAGGTTGGCGTGCGTCAGCATGGCGCCCTTGCTGCGCCCCGTGGTGCCGGAGGTGTACAGGATGGCGGCCAGGTCGCCGGGGGCGCTGTGCGCGGTCTCGAACGCCGGGTCCATCTTCGCGGCGGCCTCGGCCAGGGAGCCGCCGCCGTCGGCGTTCAGGGTCAGCACCCGGACGGCGCCCCGGGCGCGCGCCAGGGATTCGCACCCGCTTTGGGCGCCGTCCCCGCAGACCACCACGGCGGGCTCGGCATCGCCCAGGAAATAGGCCACCTCGGCCTCGCGGTAGGCGGTGTTCAGCGGCAGGTAGACCAGGCCGGCGCGCAGGGTCGCCAGGTACAGCATCAGGGCCTCGGGGGATTTCTCGACCTGGACGGCGACGCGCGCGCCCGCCGGCACGCCGAACGAGCGCAGCAGCGCGGCCATGCGGCCGCTGATGGCATCGATGTCCGCCCAGCTGTAGGTGCGCCCGGGCGTCTCGATCGCCACGGCGTCCAGGTCGGCGGGGAAGCCGCCCCGCAGCACGGTGTAGAGGTTCGCATTCGCGTCGCGTGCCAATTCATGTCTCCTGTGAGAGCGGCGCGGCGCCGGGCCGCCGCCCGGACCGCCGAACCGCTCAGGCCGGGCGCCGGAACACCAGCCGGTCGGCGGTGGATTCGCGCGGCGCGTAGGCGTAGCCTTCCGCTGCGAAATCGCGCAGGCCCGCGACGGCGTCGATGCCGTGGTCGATGACGTGGCGCGCCATCAGGCCGCGCGCCCGCTTGGCGTGGAAGCTGACGACCTTCCAGGCGCCGTTCTTCTCGTCCTGGAAGACGCATTCGACCACGCGCGCGTCCAGCGCCCGGCGGTCCACGGATTTGAAGTATTCGCCCGAGGCGAGGTTCAGCAGGATGCGCTCGCCGGGCAGCGCGTCCAGGCGCCGGTTCAGTTCGCGGGCGATCCGGTCGCCCCACCAGGCGTACAGGGTGGCGCCCCGGCCGGTGCGCAGCCGCGTGCCCATCTCCAGCCGGTGGGGCTGGATCAGGTCCAGCGGCCGCAGCACGCCGTACAGGCCGCTCAAGATGGCCAGATGGTCCTGCGCCCAGGCCAGCCGGGCGTCGGACAGCTCCGCCGCCCGCAGGCCCTCGTAGACGTCGCCGTTGAAGGCCAGCACCGCCTGGCGCGCATGGCGCGCGTCGGGCGCGTCCACCCAGGCGGCGTAGCGCTGGGCGTTCAGGCGCGCCAGCGCGTCGGACAGGCCCATCAGGGCGGCCAGGTCGTCCGCCGACAGCGTGCGCAGGATCCCGGCCAGTTCGCGCGTCTGCTCGGGAAACACCGGCTGCGACTGCAGCGTCGTGCGCACCGGCGAGTCGTAGTCCAGCTTCTTCGCCGGGGACAGGACCATCAGCATGCGTCGGCCCCCGGGTTCAGCGGGCGGTCCAGCCGCCGTCGATGGACAGCGTGGTGCCGGTCATCTGCGCGGCGGCGTCCGAGGCGATGAACACGGCGGCCTGGCCGAGCTGCTCGGGCGTGACGAATTCCAGCGACGGCTGCTTTTCGGCCAGCAGGTCCTTGGCGGCGGCTTCGATGTCGATGCCCTTCTGCTGCGCCAGCGCCTGGATCTGCTTTTCCACCAGGGGGGTGCGCACCCAGCCCGGGCAGATGGCGTTGCAGGTCACGCCGGTGCCGGCGTTCTCCAGCGCGGTGACCTTGGTCAGGCCGACCACGCCGTGCTTGGCGGCGACGTAGGCCGATTTGTTGACCGAGGCCACCAGGCCGTGAGCCGAGGCGATGTTGATGACGCGGCCGGATTTCTGCTTTTTCATCGCCGGCAGCGCGGCGGCGGTGCAGTGGAACACGGCCGAGAGGTTCAGGGCGATGATGGCGTTCCACTTGTCGACCGGGAAGTCCTCGATCAGGGCGGTGTGCTGGATGCCGGCGTTGTTGACCAGGATGTCGATGCCGCCCAGCGCCTGGATCGACTGCGCGATGAAGTCGCGCGCGGCCTGCGCGTCCATCAGGTCGGCGTTCAGGTAGACGGCCTTGACGCCGAAGTCCTTTTCCAGGCCGGCGCGCTCGCGCTCGATGGCGTCGGCCTCGCCGAAGCCGTTGATGACCAGGTCGGCGCCCTGGCGGGCCAGTTCACGGGCGATGGCCAGGCCGATGCCGCTGGTGGAACCGGTGACGACCGCTTTTTTACCTTTGAGCATGGATGCACTCCTTCCGCAAGATTCGGGAAAACGACCGGTCCAGTGTAACGCGGGACCGCTGAACGGCGCCTTTTGCCACCGGGCCGCCCCAAGGCAAAAGCGCCCCCGTGAGAACCAGCAAGCGGCCGCTGCGCAGCGGGGGGCCCCAGCGTGGGGCACCTTGCGGAACCGGCGGCGGCGCTGCTAACATCGCCCTCATCTGGAGATGGCATTCCTCCACGAAACCGCCGCGCGCGCCGCGGCTGATGATGCCTACGGCCCCCGGCGCACCGCCGGGCCCGTAGGCATTTTTCATTGTCAGACACCGGAGATCGCCATGCCCAGTTCCATCCTCGCCATCTCGCTCGGCGCCTCGCTCGGCGCCCTCCTGCGCTGGGTGCTGGGGCACGCCCTGAACGACGTATTCCCCAATCTGACGCTGGGCACGCTGGCGGCCAACCTGCTGGGCGGCTACATCATCGGCGCGGCCATCGCCGCATTCGGCGGGCACACGGGCCTGTCGCCCCAGATGCGGCTGTTCGTCATCACGGGGTTCTGCGGCGGCCTGACGACGTTCTCGACCTTTTCCGCCGAGCTGGCGGTGATGCTGGAACAGGGCCGGCTGGGGTGGATGGCCACCGCCATCGTCGTGCACGTCGCCGGCTCGCTGGCCATGACGCTGCTGGGCATGGCCACGGTGGCCTGGCTGCGCGCCCTGTCCTGAGACGGGCGCCGCGGCCCGGCCCGCGGGCTCGGCCGGGACAACCTCCGAGGCGCCCCGCACGGGCGCCCCAGGCCCGCGTCCCGGCCCCTTCGGTCAGCCAGCGCTGCCGGCCGCCCGCGCCGCCTTGCGGCTCGCCAGCCAGCGGCCGAGCACGACGACCAGCAGCGCGCCGGCGGCTTCCACGGCCAGCTTCAGCGCCGTGGAGGGCGGGCCCAGGCGATCCGTGACGACGACGTCGGTGACGAGCATGCCGCCCGCGATCCAGCCCAGCAGTCCGGCGCCGAAGGTGACCACCAGCGGATAGCGGTCGATGAGCTTCAAGACCAGCGTGCTGCCCCAGATGATGATGGGCACGCTGACCAGCAGCCCGAAGATCACCAGGCCGAGCTGGTGATCGAGATGGGCGCCCTGGGCCGCGCCGGCGATGGCGATGACGTTGTCCAGGCTCATGACGAAGTCGGCGACGAGGATCGTCTTGACCGCTGCCAGGACCGAGGCGCCTCCGGCGATCTTGCCGTGTCCGCCGTCCTCGGGCAGCAGCAGCTTGATGCCGATCCACAGCAGCAGCAGCGCGCCGACGATCTTCAGGAAGGGGATGTCGAGCAGCGTCAGGGCGAAGGCGATCAGCGCCACGCGCAGGATGATGGCCCCGGCGGTGCCCCACAGGATGCCCTGCATGCGCTGCGCGCGCGGCAGGTTGCGGCAGGCCAGGGCGATGACCACGGCGTTGTCGCCACCCAGCAGGATGTCGATCAGGATGATCTGGAAAACGGCCGCCCAATGGAGCGTCTGAAGAAATTCGAGCATGGGTCCCCCGGTTGCGGGTAGTCGGTTGTCGGAAAAACCGCCGGGAGGATCGGGCCATCTGCATGGCGGGAAGACGAACCTTGCCCTGGGCGGCAAGGTCTTGCTCGCAACCGGATCCGTTCGCTGGATCCCGGGCTGCCCGGGCACCGGGCGCCGCGCAAGCGCGAGACGCCGTCATGACGATGCCGCGGAAAGTGAGCTACTCCCCTTGAGGAGCGGATTATAGACGAATTGCGCCCGTGCGCGGGCTTGCGCTGCGTCAGCCGGGCGCGCGCGGCCGAACCGCACAGGACCCCGGGCCTGGGATAAGATGGGGGGAACGCAGCACAGATTCCACCACACCACGAGGGAGTTTCGTATGCCGGGCCGTATTGCCATCCACCTCAACGACGACACCGTTTGCGAACGCCGCATGGACATCGGCCTGCGGCTGGCCAGGGAGCGCGAGGCCGAAGTCGTCGGCGTCTACCCCTCCGCCAGCGTCGCCGGCCTCCAGCAGGATGAAAACATCCTGCCCCAGGACATCCGCAACAGCCTGCGCAAGCGGCGCGACGAGCACCGGGAGGCCACCCGCACGCTGTTCCTCGACAAGGCCCGTGAAGCGGGCGTGCGGGCCCACTGGCGCGCGCCCCACGGCGACTCCGAGGACGGCCTGACGATGCACGCCCGCCACTGCGACCTGCTCCTGATGAGCAAGGCCGACCCGAACGACAACCTGTCGGCGCTGCGGCCCAATCTGCCGGAATCCGTGGTCATGGCCTCGGGCCGACCGGTGCTGCTCATCCCCAACTTCGGCCCCATCGACACCATCGGCCGGCGCATCCTGTTCTGCTGGGACCAGCGCCGCGAGGCCGCGCGCGCCTTCTCCGACGCCGCGCCGCTGCTGCGCCACTGCCAGGCGCTCGTCGTGCTGGAAATCGACCGCGACGACAAGCTGATGCGCGAGCGCGACATCCACGAGGACGACTTCTCCGACTACTGCGTCAGCCTGGGCTATCCCAAGCCCCGCCACCTGCTGAAGGACAGCAAGGGCTACGGCGTCGGCAACGTCATCCTGAACACCGCCACCGACACCGACACCGACCTGATCGTCATGGGCGCCTACGGCCACAGCCGCATGCGCCAATGGATCATGGGCGGCGCCACCAGCACCCTGCTGGCCTCCATGACGGTGCCGGTGCTGCTCGCCAACTAGATGGAAAAAGGACGGGCGGATCCTCGTCCGCCCGCCGGAGCTTCATTTGCTGCACAGGTTTGAACGTCTGCTCGACCCGTTCCCGCCCGAGGACGCGCCGCTGCCGCCCCAGGGCCTGTTCCCCTTTCTGTGGGCCTGCACGCGCGGCACGCGGCGCTACATCGCCGCCCTGGCGGCGCTGAGCGCGGCCGTCTCGATCTACGAGGCCTGGCTGTTCGCCTTCCTCGGCCAGGTGGTGGACCTGCTGGCCGCCTGGCAGACGGGCACGCAGGCCGCCGCGCACGTCCAGCGCGTGCTGTGGGGCATCGCCATCGTGCTCGTCGCCAGCATCGCCCTGGTGGCGCTGCGCACCACGATGCAGCACCAGGTGCTGGCGATCAACCTCCCCCTGCGGCTGCGCTGGGACTTCCACCGGCTGATGCTGCGCCAGAGCCTGTCCTTCTTCTCCAACGAGTTCGCCGGCCGGGTCACCACCAAGGTCATGCAGACCGCCCTGGCGGTGCGCGACGTGCTGCTGACCTTCAGCGAGATCGTGCTCGGCATCGGCGTGTATTTCTTCACCCTGATCGCGGTGGCGGGCGGCTTCGACGGGCGGCTGATGCTGCCCTTCATCGGCTGGCTCGCGCTCTACGGGCTGGCCATGGCGTATTTCGTGCCGCGCCTGGGCAAGGTCGGGCAGGAGCAGGCCCACGCCCGCTCCTCGATGACCGGGCGCGTGACCGACGCCTACGCCAACATCGCCACCGTCAAGCTGTTCTCGCACACCCGGCGCGAGGCCCGCTTCGCGCGCGCCGCGATGGAGGACTTCCAGGACACGGGCTACCGCCAGATGCGCCTGGTCAGCCAGTTCGAGATCGTCAACCAGACGCTGGTGGCGGGCCTGATCCTGTCGGCGGGCGGCTACGCCCTGTGGCTCTGGCAGGGCGGGCACGTCGGCACCGGCGCGGTCGCCGCGGTCACGGCCATGGCCCTGCGGGTCAACGGCATGTCGCACTGGATCATGTGGCAGATGGCCACGCTCTTCGAGAACATCGGCACCGTGCAGGACGGCATCGCCACCCTCACCCACCCGCCGAAGGTGCTGGACGCGCCCGATGCGCGGCCCCTGGAAGTGCGCCGCGGCGAAGTGGTCTTCGAGGCGGTGTCCTTCAACTACAACGGCGAACGGCAGGTGTTCGACGGGCTCGACCTGACCGTGCGCCCCGGCGAGAAGATCGGCCTGGTCGGGCGCTCCGGCGCCGGCAAGTCCACGCTGATCAACCTGCTGCTGCGCTTCTACGACGTGGACGGCGGCCGCATCCTGATCGACGGCCAGGACATCGCCCACGTGACGCAGGACAGCCTGCGCGGCGCCATCGGCATGGTGACGCAGGACACCTCGCTGCTGCACCGCTCGATCCGCGACAACATCGCCTACGGGCGCCCCGACGCCAGCGACGCGGAGATCCGCGCGGCGGCGGTCCGCGCCCAGGCCGACGAGTTCATCCGCGAACTGGGCGACCCGGGCGGGCGCACGGGCTACGACACCCTGGTGGGCGAGCGCGGCGTCAAGCTGTCGGGCGGCCAGCGCCAGCGCGTCGCCATCGCCCGCGTCATGCTCAAGAACGCGCCGATCCTGCTGCTGGACGAAGCCACCAGCGCGCTGGACTCCGAGGTCGAGGCGGCGATCCAGGAAAGCCTGGACGAAATCATGCAGGGCAAGACGGTGATCGCCATCGCCCACCGCCTGTCCACCATCGCCGCCATGGACCGGCTCGTCGTCCTGGACGAAGGCCGCATCATCGAGCAGGGCAGCCACGCGGAACTGCTGGCGAAGGACGGCACGTACGCGCGCCTGTGGCGCCACCAGAGCGGCGGCTTCCTGGCGCAGGAGCCCGACGAGGCCCTGGAAGCGGCGTCGTGACGCCGCGCGGATTCAGCCGTACGCGCGCACGAAGAACGCCACCGTGATGGCGATCGTCAGGGCCAGCGTACCGTAGCGGACCACCGGCCCCGGGATGCGCCTGCCCACGAGCGCCCCGGCGTAGCCGCCCAGGCTGGCGGTCACCAGCATGACGGCGGTGGCCGGCCAGTCCACGGCGCCGGCGGCGATGAAGATCAGCACGGCCATGGTGTTGGCCGCCGTCACCATCAGCACGCGCGGCCCGCTCATGCGCTTGAGGTCGTGCGCGCCCAGCAGGCCCCACACCGCCACCATCATGATGCCCACGGCGCCGCCGAAGTAGCCGCCGTAGGCGCCCAGGCAGAACTGCAGGCACAGCACCACCGCGCGCGGCAGGCGGCAGCGGGTGCGCACCCATTCCCCGATCCGCCGCCCGAACCCCAGGGCGAACGTCGCCATCAGCAGCAGCCAGGGCAGCGCCGCGTCGAAGGAGCGCGAGGGCAGGGTCAGCAGCAGCAGCGCCCCCGCGATGCCGCCCAGCACCGTCACGATCAGCAGCGGCCGCAGGGGCACCTCGGCCACCCCCGAGAGATTGTCGCGGTAGGCCCAGGCGCTCGCCATGCTGCCCGGGTACAGCGCCACCGTGCTGGACGTGTTGGCCAGCACCGGCGGCACGCCGGCCGCGATCAGCGCCGGCAGGCTGACGAAGGTGCCGCCGCCGGCCAGGGCGTTCATGGCGCCGGCCATGAAGCCGGCGCCGGCCAGCAGCCACAGGGAGTCCATGCGCCTATTTCCCCGCCCGCAGCACGATCCGGGTGATCTCGGACGGCCGCCCCAGGCGGATCGCCAGGCCGTTCCACAGGCCCGTGCCGTTGCTGACGTACAGCTGCATGGGCCCCACGCGGTACAGGCCGGAGACGTAGCCCTCGTTGGCCCACTGCGTCAGCAGGTGCGGCCCCAGGATCTGCCCGCCATGCGTGTGGCCCGACAGCTGCAGCGCCACCCCGGCCTGCGCGTGCCGCGCCGCGCCCTCCGGGCGGTGGGCCAGCAGGATCACCGGCACGCCCGGCGGCAGGCCTTTCAGGGCCGCGTCCAGGTCGGGCCGCGGCTGGCCGAACGACGCCGCCTGGCGGTCCGTGATGCCGGCCACCGCCAGCGCCGCGTCGCCGCGCCGGATGACGACGTGGGCGTTTTCCAGCATGTCCAGGCCCAGCGCCCGGTAGGCGGCCATCCAGCGCCGGTAGTCGGCGTAGTATTCGTGGTTCCCGGGGATCGCCAGCACGCCGTCGCGCGCCCGCAGGTCGTGCAGGGGGCGCACGTCGGCCGCCCGGGCCTCGGGCGAGCCGTCGGCCAGGTCGCCCGTGATCACCACCAGGTCGGCGTCCAGCGCATTGGTCTTCGCCACCACGGCGGCCACCCAGGGCTCGGGCAGCAGGCGGCTGACGTGCAGGTCGGTCAGCTGCACGACGCGGTAGCCGTCGAAGGCCGGCGGCAGGCCGGGCACGGTCAGCTCCAGGTCCTTGACGTCCGGCACCCGCACCGCCTGCCAGGTGCCGATGGCCGACAGGACCAGGGCCAGCGCCCCCAGGGACAAGTTCAGCGTCCGCCCGACCAGCATGGCCCGCCCCGCGCCGCGCGCGAACAGGAACACCAGCCCCGCCGCCACGTCGCGCAGCAGCAGGAGCATCGCCAGCAGCAGGAGCGCGCCGAAGGCCCAGCCCAGGCCGACGAGGATGTCCTGGGGCAGCTCAGGGGAAGCCAGCGAGCCGAAGAAGCTGCGGACGATCCAGTGGTACTGGGCCACCAGGAGAAGCACGCAGGCCAGCGCGGCGCGCGCGCCGATCCCCCACGGCAGAGGCCAGACGAAGCGCACCAGCACGTACAGCCAGATGGTGCCGGTGATGAGCGGCAGCAAAGTACCCATGGATCGAAGCGGAATGCGGTAAAGGCGTCATCTTAACAACAACGCCGCCGCGGCCCCGTTCAGGAGTCTCCCAGGGCCCGGTTGACGCGCTCGGGCTCCACGGCCGACACGCCTTCGACCCGCGCCAGGCCGGGCACCCGGTCTTCCTCGATGCTGCCGGCGATGACGCCCACGGCGACCAGTTCCCGCTCCACCGCCAGCCCCGCCTGCCGGCAATGCTCCACGACCAGGGGATAACGGTCGCGCCACGTCTCGCGCACCAGGACGGTCAGGCGGATCCGGGCCATGTCATGCCTCCGCGGGCGCCCGCGCCAGGCCGGCGCCCACGTCGCGGGCGGGGTCGCTCAGGGCCTGCGCGGACTGCGCCAGCCGCTCGCCCAGGCGGGCGGCGCGGGCGGCGGGATCGGCCTGCGCATGCAGCGCGGCCACGCCCGCCACGAACGGCGTGGCCATGCTGGTGCCGCTGATGCGGTGGTGCAGCTCCGGCGCGGGCCAGGCCGAAAGGACATCGACGCCGGGCGCGGCGATGTCCACCTCGCCGCCCTCGCCCGCCAGGCCGCCGCAGGAGAACGGCGCCACGCGCAGCGCCTCGTCCACGGCGGCCACGGCCAGGATCGAGGGGCAGTTGGCCGGATGGCCCACCGGCGCCACGGATTCCGGGCGATGGCTCTCGTTGCCCGCGGCCGCCACGATCAGGGTGCCGGCCGCCAGCGCGCGCCGGGCAACCGCCTCGAACACGGCCGAATGGCCCTGGCCCGGCTCCACGGGACTGCCCAGCGACATGGAAACGATGTGGCAGCCGTGCTCGACGGCCCAGTCGATGCCTTCCAGGATGCCGCCGTCGCCGCCGCTGCCCTCGTCGTTCAGGACCTTGCCCACGTACAGTTCCGCCTCGCCGGCCACGCCGTAGCGCGGCTGCGCGGCGGGGGCCGCCGGGCCGGCGGCGATGCCCGCGCAATGCGTGCCGTGGCCGTTGCCGTCCTGCACGGACTGGCCTTCCACGAAGGAGCGCGTCTCGATGGCGCGGCCGGAGAAATCCGGGTGGGACAGGTCCAGGCCGGTGTCCAGCACCGCGATGCGGATGCCCTTGCCGGTATAGGGCGAGACATCGGCGCCGACCGCGCGCACGCCCCAGGTCGCGCCGGAGCCGGCCTGGCCGCCGGACCGGCTGCCGCTCCGGCCGCGCCCGGCGCGCCCGCCTCCGGCCGGCGCGTCCCCGGCCTGGCCGCACACGGGCGCCCGCATGCGGAAACCGGCGGCGATGGCGTAGACCGTCCGCTCGGGCTCGACGGCCAGGATGGTGCCGTCGCCAGCCGCCGCCGCCTCGGCCAGGCGCTGCCCGACCTGCTCGGTGCAATGCACGCGCGCGGCGCCGATGCGTTCAAAGACCAGGGCGCATGGGGCTTGCCGCGTAAAAGCCGCCATGGCGGCCTCGTCCGAACGGCTGACCACGGGCACCCGGGTCAGCTCGGCGAGTGTCCGGACGCTTCCCGCGGGGTCGTCGGACCGCAACAGGACGAGATAGCGCCGCGTTCCGGCCTGGTCCGTGGACTGTGTGCTGGGCATGGCTTCCTCGCTGCCGGCTGAGGGGATGTTCCACCTTAGCACGGCGGCCGCCGCCGTCCGGCTCCCCGATACGCGCGCTTGCAACATGAAGGATCCTGCCACGTCCGGGGCTACCGCTCCGCTCCACGGGCGGGTCGGCCGTCCCGCCCTGCTGCCCTGCCCCGCTATCCTGCGGCGCTACCTTGCCCGGCTACCTTGCCCTGCCGCGCCGTTCTGCCTCGCCGCGCTACTCCCCGCCTCGCCAGCATGAACCGCGGATGAATGCCGGCTTCACCGCCGATTCAGGCGCCGGATCCCATACTGCCTCCATCGCCGAACCGTTCGGCCATGCGAATGATGAACATGGAACCCCTCATGAAAACCCGGCACCTGCTGCTCGCCTTCCTCGGCATCCTGACCCTGGCGTGGTCCTGGGACGCCTTCTTCCTGAACCCCATCGCCGGCGACGCCCCCTGGGTCGCCCGCACCCAGGCGATCTACCTGACCGGCGTCTGGTCCATGGGCCTGATGTCCCTGGTCATGATCCTGGCCACCCGCCCCGCCTGGCTCGAACCGGCCCTGGGCGGCATGGACCGCATCTACCGCTTGCACAAGTGGGCCGGCATCCTCGCCATCGGCCTGGGCGTGGCGCACTGGCTCATCAAGCTGAGCAAGGGGGTGATGACCGGCCTGATCGGCGCCGCGATCCAGAAGCCCGAGAAATTCCCCGCCCTGGATTTCCTGCAGCCCGGCCACGGACTGGCCAAGGACGTCGGCGAATGGGTCATCTACGCGCTCATCGCCTCGCTGGTGGTCACGCTGTGGAAAGCCTTTCCCTATAAGTCCTGGCGCATCCTGCACCGCGTGATGCCCGCCCTCTATCTCGCCCTGGTGTTCCACACCGCCGCCCTGACCCCGGCCAACTGGTGGCTGCAGCCCCTGGGCCTGATCATGGGCGCGCTGATGCTGGGCGGCAGCGTGGCGGCCGTCCTGGCCCTGGGCCAGCGCATCGGCACCCGCCGCCGCCACGCCGGCCGGATCGAATCCGTGCGCGCCCTGCCCTCGGGCATCACCGAAGTCGAATGCGCGATGGACGCCGGCTGGCCCGGCCACCGAGCGGGCCAGTTCGCCTTCGTCACCTTCGATGCCGCGGAAGGCGCCCACCCCTTCACGATCGCCTGTGCCGACCAGCCGGGGGCGCGGCGCCTGTGCTTCCAGATCAAGGCCCTGGGCGACTACACCAACGGGCTGGCGCGGCACCTGCGCCCCGGCCAGCCGGTGCAGGTGGAAGGCCCCTACGGCCGCTTCGACCACCAGCGCGGCGGCGCCAGCCAGGCCTGGGTCGCGGGCGGCATCGGGATCACGCCGTTCCTGGCCTGGCTCGAATCGCTGCAGGCCCAGCCCGAACGGGCGCCGTGCGTCCAGCTGCACTACTGCGTCCGGGACGCCGCGCACGATCCCTTCGTCGAGCGCCTGCGGCGCCTGTGCGCCCCCCTGCCCCGGATCACCCTGCACGTGCACGACGCCAGCGCGGGCCAGCACCTGGACGCCGAGACCCTGCGGCGCGACCACGCCCAGGCCGGCGGCACACTCGACGTCTGGTTCTGCGGCCCCGCCGGGCTCGCCCACAGCCTGGAGTCCGGCCTGCGCTCCCTGGGCCTGGGAGACGTGTCGGTGCACCGGGAGGCGTTCGAGATGCGGTAACGAGAAATATCGTATAATGCTGGACTTGGCCGGGCCTCACCCGGCCATCGGACATCACCGGCGCAATGGCAGAGTGGTGATGCAGCGGATTGCAAATCCGTGTACGTCGGTTCGATTCCGGCTTGCGCCTCCAAATGAAATCAAGGACTTGCGTTTATGGCGTAGGTCCTTTTTTCGTTTGGGTGCCAACGAAGTGTCAACCGGTGGCGGGCAACGGCCAGGCAGTGGCAGGCTGTGGCGGTTGTTGACACTCGAGGGGCGCTTGGTGCTGGGTGCGGTTGCGGTCTCATATCACAATGGAACCTTAGAGACAAATTTGAGTCCTATGTGATAGAGTCGTGGTACTGCGCTGGTTGGGGGAGCTCTCCTGCAAGTCCTCCGAAGCGCCGAATCTCGTATGTGGATAACTGACCTTCTTGTCTGTTTCCGCTCTTTCGCTGTGCGCGAAACATACCCAAAAATTAGGCTATCCACAACCAGATTAGCGATTCTGGAGCGGTTCGTGCGTCAGAAAATGGTGGTGAGGTTAAAAATGCAAAATCAGAAAAGAGTACAAGTCGGCTTAGTCCGATTCGTTGTCGAGGGCGCAGCCCAAGATAGCGCGCGCTCTCTGGATTTGCTGCGAGACATCGAAACAACCGTCGAAGTCAACGCAATGCTATCTGAGCTGTTCGGAACGGTGGCGGAACGCTGCAAGACGGCCACCCGGGCCATCTGCGCCAAAGACGTGCATGCTGCAAACGAACCGATTGATGATGACGGCGGCCGACTCCACGACATTTTCGACCACGCAATGAGCGTTTTTGAAAGCCTGTATGGCATCATCTCCTCGCGACAAAAATCTGCCATAAGCGATCGATCCCTGCGTCCCGATGACGGAGTTGTTGAGTCCTTTGAACAAGTGCTGATAAACCTAAAAGACGCTCACGATTCTCTCAACGAGATGCTGTGGGCAGTTCTTGAGCACGACGCGAATCTATCTCCTTTATCCGGGAAAGGTCCATTCACGTCCGTAGCGGACCTAATGGCGGCGATCAAGTCCTGATTCAATGGGGCGCGTTCAGATAGACGCCATAGACTACCGTGCGTCGTTCAAGCAGGATCTTTTCAAGGCGCCATCAGATGTGCAGCGTGCCGTCCCGAGGGTTCTGGCACTGCTACTGCAAAACCCGCAGCCGGCAAAATTGCGTCTCCACTCCCTGCAAGGATGTTTCGACCCAAGAATCCTCAAGGTCGATGTTTTTCCGAACAGGTCCTGGCAAATAACCTTCGAAATGGACGGCACAACCGCCACGCTTCGACGTTTGGCCAGGCACAGGGACATAGACCGCCGCCCATAGACCATCAGCCCTCTTCAGAGGGCTTTTTCATGCCATGGCAGGCC
This sequence comes from Castellaniella defragrans, assembly GCF_014203015.1. GTDB lineage: Bacteria > Pseudomonadota > Gammaproteobacteria > Burkholderiales > Burkholderiaceae_B > Castellaniella > Castellaniella defragrans. The sequence goes on along the minus strand of NZ_JACHIB010000021.1, from coordinate 96 downwards.
TTTGTCAAGCGACACCAGGAATTGACCCCCTGGCGACACCTAAAACTGACCCCCCCTACGGTTGAACGAACGGCTGCCCGATGGCAGCAGAACTGG
>NZ_JACHIB010000020.1 GCF_014203015.1 Castellaniella defragrans | reverse complement strand
CAGTTCTGCTGCCATCGGGCAGCCGTTCGTTCAACCGTAGGGGGGGTCAGTTTTAGGTGTCGCCAGGGGGTCAATTCCTGGTGTCGCTTGACACGGGGTCCTTGCAGTACAAGGGATGGTGGAATGGCTGATCGGAATTCTTCACACAGGCGGACGCCGCCCGGGGTCGCACCCGCCCAACTGGCGTCCATTCAGTCAGATTTCACCCAGGCGTGGCAGGCGCTGCTGGACCGGTTCCGGCAAGGCGCGCTGACCCCGCCGGCCGACCGCCGTTTCGCTTCCGACGCCTGGGCCGCCAGTCCCCAGGCCCTGTTCTCGGCGCATGCCTATCTGCTCATGGCCGATGCGCTGCGGCGCCTGGCGCAGGCCGCCGATCTCGAAGAGGCCGCGCGCGAACGCCTGCAGTTCTCCGTCATGCAATGGATCGAGGCCGCTGCGCCGTGCAATTTCCTGGCGTCCAACCCCGACGCCCTGAAGGCCCTGGCCGACAGCGGCGGCGAATCCCTGCAGCGCGGGCTGGCGAACCTGATGCGCGACATGACGCGCGGCCGCATCACCCAGACCGACGAATCCGCCTTCGCGCCGGGCGAAAATCTCGCCGTCACCCCGGGGACGGTGATCCACGAAAACGCCCTGATGCAGCTCATCCAGTACCGGCCGCAGACGGCGAAGGTCCGCCGGCGGCCCCTGCTGATGGTGCCGCCCTGCATCAACAAGTTCTACATCCTCGACCTGCAGCCGGCCAATTCCCTGGTGCAGCATGCCGTGCAGGCCGGCTTCGAGGTCTTCATGGTGTCCTGGCGCAACCCGCTGCCGGACGACACCGACGGCATCGAGTGCAAGACCTGGGACGATTACGTCGAGGACGGCGTGCTGCGGGCCATCGAGGTCGTGCGCGACGTGACCCGCCAGCCGCAGATCAACGCCCTGGGCTTTTGCGTGGGGGGCACGCTGCTCGCCAGCGCCCTGGCCGTGGCGCGTGCGCGCGGCGAAGACCCGGTGGCCGCGCTGACCCTGCTGACCACCTTCCTGGATTTCCGCGAGACCGGCATCCTCGACGTCTTCGTCGACGAGCAGCATGCCCGCGCGCGCGAGCAGCAGCTGGGCGCGGGCGGCCTGATGACGGCGGGCGAGCTGGCCACCACCTTCTCGTTCCTGCGGCCTTCCGAACTGGTGTGGAACTACGTCGGCTCCAACTACCTGCTGGGCGAATCCCCCCGGGCCTTCGACCTGCTGGCCTGGAACGCCGACGGCACCAACCTGCCGGGGCCGTTCTTCACCTGGTATTTCCGCAATACCTACCTGGAAAACCGCCTCATGACCGGGCAGCTGCGCATCTGCGGCGAAGCCGCCGATCTCGGTGCCCTGGACATGCCCGCCTACCTGTACGCCTCGCGCGAAGACCACATCGTGCCCTGGACCTCGGCCTACGCCTCGACGCGGCTGCTGCGCGGGCCGCTGTGCTTCGTGCTGGGCGAATCGGGCCACATCGCGGGGGTGGTCAACCCTCCCGAGCGCGGCCGCCGCGGCTACTGGTCCCAGGATCGGGACGCCGCCCTGCCGGGCGATCCGGACGCCTGGCTGGAACAGGCCGCCCATGCCCGCGGCAGCTGGTGGCCCGACTGGCTGGAATGGCTGGCCGGGCACTCGGAGGACTGGCGGCCCGCCCGCCGCACCCCGGGCAATCGAAAATATCCCGCCATAGAGCCCGCACCCGGGCGCTATGTCAAAGTCAAAGCAGTCTGAAAAGGAGAACACCATGAGCGGCAAACTGGCTTACGTGACGGGGGGCATGGGCGGCATCGGAACGTCGATCTGCCAGCGCCTCGCGAAAGAAGGCTTCACGGTGGTGGCCGGTTGCGGTCCGAGCCGGGACCACGCCAAGTGGCTGGACGAGCAGGCCGCGCTGGGCTACAAGTTCAGCGCCTCGGTGGGCAACGTGTCCGACTGGGATTCCACGGTCGAGGCCTTCGTCAGGGTCAAGGAACAATTCGGTCCGGTCGACGTGCTGGTGAACAACGCGGGCATCACGCGCGACGGCGTCTTCCGCAAGATGAGCCAGGAAGATTGGCGCGCCGTCATCGACACCAACCTGAACAGCCTGTTCAACGTGACCAAGCAGGTCATCGACGACATGGTGGACCGCCAGTGGGGGCGGATCATCAACATCAGTTCGGTCAACGGCCAGAAGGGCCAGTTCGGCCAGACCAACTATTCCACCGCCAAGGCGGGCATCCACGGCTTCACCATGGCCCTGGCCCAGGAAGTCGCCAGCAAGGGCGTCACCGTCAACACCGTCTCGCCGGGCTACATCGGCACCGACATGGTGCGGGCCATCCGCCCCGACGTGCTGGAAAAGATCGTCGCCACCATCCCGGTCAAGCGCCTGGGCACGCCGGAGGAAATCGGCTCCATCGTCGCCTGGCTGGCGTCCGACGATTCAGGCTTTGCCACGGGGGCGGATTTCTCGCTGAACGGCGGCCTGCACATGGGTTGATCATGGCACGCCACACCCATCCACCCCAGGCGGAACGGCTGATCAAGAAATACCCCAACCGCCGCCTCTACGACACCCAGTCCAGCGCCTACATCACGCTGGCCGACATCAAGCAGCTCGTCCTGGACAACGCGGTGTTCAAGGTCGTCGACGCCAAGACCGGCGACGACCTGACCCGCAGCATCCTGCTCCAGATCATCCTGGAAGAAGAATCCGGCGGCGTGCCCATGTTCTCGGCCGAGGCGCTGGCGCAGATCATCCGCTTCTACGGCCACGCCATGCAGGGCGTGATGGGCACCTTCCTGGAAAAGAACATCCAGGTGCTGATGGACATCCAGGACCGCATGGCCGAGCAGTCCCAGGGGCTGTACCAGCAGCATTTCGGCCCGGAAGCCTGGGCCCAGCTGATGAGCATGCAGACCCCGGCCCTGCAGAACATGATGAACAACTACATCGAGCAAAGCCGCGGCCTGTTCGTCCAGATGCAGGACCAGATGCAGGACCAGACGCGCACCATGTTCTCGGCCTTTCCCTTCGCCGGGCAGCCGCCCGAAGGCGGAAAGAAAAAGAAATGACCGCGGGCCGGCCGGGCCCCGCGTCCGGTCGCGCCGCACCTCCGCGGCGCATTCTTTTTGATCCAACCCCGTTCCAATCCGGCCTCCGGGTGTTATAGTTTCGTAACGAGAATCATTCCTCTTATTACCACGGAGATCGTTCATGGTGAAAAAACTGTTCGTCGCGCTGGCCGGCATCGGCCTGGCTTCTTCCGCCCTGGCGGCCGAATACCCCATCGGCGAGCCCAGCGAGCTCAACGGGCTGGAAGTGGCGGCGGTCTATCTGCAGCCGGTGGAAATGGAACCGGAAGGCATGATGCGCGCCGCGAAGGATTCCGACATCCACCTGGAAGCGGACATCCACGCCACGGCGGACAACAAGAACGGCCTGCCCGAAGGCGCCTGGGCGCCGTACCTGAACATCCAGTACGTGCTGCAGAAGCAGGGCAGCGACAAGGTCCTCAAGGGCGACCTGATGCCCATGGTGGCCAACGACGGTCCGCACTACGGCGACAACGTCAAGCTCGAAGGCCCGGGCAAATACAACCTGACCTTCGTCATCGGCTCGCCCGAGACCGCGCACAACAACCACTTCGGCCGCCACGTGGACAAGGAAACCGGCGTCGCGCCGTGGTTCAAGACCTTCGAGGTCAAATACGAGTTCGTCTATGCCGGCACCGGCAAGAAGGGCGGCTACTGATCGCGGGGCGGCTGTCATGACGACACGCATGCGCGTCTGGATGGCCCTGGCGGCCCTGGCGTGGGCGGGCTGGCTGGCGCCGCTGCCGGCGGCCCGCGCCGCCGACATGCCGGTCTACACGCTGACCTTCAAGGCCGACGGCACCTTCGAGCCGGCCCGCCTGGAAGTACCGGCGGGCCGCTTCAAGATCGTCCTGGTCAACGAAAGCAGCGAGGCCGTCGAATTCGAGAGCCTGCCGCTGCGCAAGGAAAAGGTGCTCGGGCCGGGGGTCACCTCGTTCGTGGTGCTGACCCTGTCGCGGCCGGGCGAATATCCCTTCTTCGACGACTTCCATCCCCAGGTGAAGGGCACCCTGGTGGTGCTGCCCAAGCCCTGACGAGCATGGATGGATCCTGATCATCATGGAACAAGTCGGCTTCATCGTCTGGCGTGAAAGTGTCGAGGCCCTGCTGGTCGTCGGCATCCTGTATTCCTGGCTGCGCGCCTCGCCGGAAGGCCGGCGCGGCCTGCCCTGGCTGTGGGGCGGTGTCGGCGCCGGGCTGCTGCTGGCCGGCGCGCTGGCGCTGGTGCTGCTGGGGATTTCCTCCTGGCTGTCCGACGAGGGCCAGGAATGGTTCCAGGCCCTGATGGCGCTGGCGGCCTGCGGGCTGGTGGTGCAGATGGTCGTCTGGATGCGTGCCCACGGGCGCGGCCTGAAGCGCGAGCTGGAATCGGGCGCGTCCGAGCAGGTCGGCGGCGATCACTGGTGGGGCCTGCTCGCCCTGGTCATGATCGCCGTCGCGCGCGAAGGCAGCGAGACCGTGGTCTTCCTGTATGGCACCGTCCTGTCCTCGCAGGACGCGGGCGGCGTCGGCGCCATGGTGCTGGCCGGGCTGGGCGGGTTCGCGGCGGCGCTGCTGACTTTCTGGCTGCTGCAGCTGGGCGGGCGGATCATCACCTGGCGGCGCTTCTTCAAGCTGACGGAAATTCTTTTGCTGCTGCTGGCCGGCGCGCTGCTGGTGTCGGCCACGGACCGGCTGATTTCGCTCGACGTGCTGCCGACCCTGATGGACCCGGTGTGGGATACGTCCTGGCTGCTGGACACCGAAGGCGGGCTGGGCAAGGTCCTGGCCGATTTCGCCGGCTACCGCGCCTACCCCGCGCTGTCGCAGCTGCTGATCTGGCTGGCGTACTGGGGCATCGTGGCGTGGCTGCTGCGCCGCGCCTCGCGCGGGGCCGCGCCGGCCGCCGCCGGGGCCAAGGCGGGCGCGGCGGCGTAGCGCGCCGCGGGTCTGGCGCGCCGCGGGTCGCTGGTCCCCACGCGCCGTCGGGCCCGTTCCTCGGCTCCCGGTCGCCGGCGCCCCGTCCGCGGCGTCCGGGCCCGGGGGCCCCGGCCCTTCAGGTCCGGAAGCCTTCCAGCACGATCTTGCCCCGGGCGCGGCCGCTTTCCAGCAGGGCGTGCGCCTTCCGCAGGTTGGCCGCGTCGATCGGCCGCAGGGTCTCGGTCAGCGTGGTGCGCAGCCGGCCCGCGTCCACCAGGCGGGAGACCTCATCCAGCAGGCGGCCCTGTTCCTCGATGTCCACGGTCCCGAACATCGAGCGGGTGTACATGAATTCCCAATGGATGGACACCGACTTGCGCTTGAACAGCTTCACGTCGATGGCCTCGGGGTCGTCGATCAGGCCCAGGCGGCCCTGCGGGGCGATCAGCTCGGCGATCTGCGCCGCGTGCCGGTCGGTCGCGGTCGTCGAGAAGACGAAGGCGGGCTGGCCGAGGCCCAGGGCCGCCACCTGCGCGGCCAGGGGTTCGCGGTGATCCACGACGTGGTCGGCGCCCAGCGCCTCGACCCAGGCCCGGGTCTCCGGACGGGACGCGGTGGCGACGACGGTCAGGTCCGTGAGCGCCTTGGCGAGCTGGATGGCGATCGAGCCCACGCCGCCCGCGCCGCCGACGATCAGGACGGCGTTCGCCGCGCCGGGCACCGGACGCCGCACGTCGAGCCGGTCGAACAGCATTTCCCAGGCGGTGATGGCCGTCAGGGGCAGGGCGGCCGCCTCGGCGTCGCCGAGCGAGCGGGGCTTGCGGCCGACGATGCGTTCGTCGACCAGGTGGAATTCGCTGTTGGCGCCCGGCCGGTCCAGCGCGCCGGCGTAGAACACCGCGTCGCCAGGCTGGAAGCGCGTGGCCTCGGGGCCGGCGGCCGCGACCCGTCCGACGGCGTCCCAGCCCAGCACCTTCCACTGGCCGGGCTCGGGCGACACGTTCCGGCGGATCTTGGTATCCACCGGGTTGACGGACACCGCCGCGACTTCGACCAGCAGGTCGCGGCCCCGGGGCGCGGGGCGATCGAGTTCGATGTCGACCAGCGCGTCGTCGCGGTCGAGGGGGCCGGCCTGCCGGTATCCGATGGCTTTCATGAGGCAACTCCTGTTTGCTTGGAAGAGGGGATGCGGGGAGAATACCGCCTTGGCCTCAAGACGTGAAATGGCATAGCCGCATGATTTCGTCACATTCCTTCCGTTCCGGCGTCGCGCGCGCGGGGGATTTCCTGCGCGACCACCAGCGCGCGATCCGGCGGATGCAGTGGGCCATCGTCGCCGTCTACGTCGCCCTGCTGGCGATTCCGGCGGCCATGCCGCTGCCGGACCGCACCGCCTCCGTCTTCAACAACCTCACCGTCCTCGCCCAGTTCGCCTTCTGGGGCATCTGGTGGCCCTTCGTGCTGGTGTCCATCCCTCTGTTCGGGCGCGCCTGGTGCGGCCTGTTCTGTCCCGAGGGCGCGCTGACCGAATGGGCCAGCCGGCACGGGCGCGGGCGGGCCATCCCGCGCTGGATGCGCTGGGGCGGCTGGCCCTTCGTGGCCTTCAGCCTGACCACGATCTACGGCCAGCTGGTCAGTGTCTACCAGTATCCCTGGGCGGTCGCGGCCGTGCTGGGCGGCTCCACCGTGGCCGCCATGATCGTCGGCTGGCTCTACGGGCGCGACAAGCGCGTCTGGTGCAAGTACCTCTGCCCGGTCAACGGGGTGTTCAACCTGCTGGCCAAGCTCGCGCCCTGGCACTACCGGGTGGACGCCGCCGCCTGGCGCGCGCCCGTGCGGCGGACCGAAACCATCAATTGCGCGCCGCTGCTGCCCCTGCGCAACATGCAGGGCGCGGCCGAATGCCACATGTGCGGCCGCTGCAGCGATTACCGCGGCGCCATCACGCTGACGCCGCGCTCGCCGGAGGCCGAGATCGTCCACGTGGCCGAGGGCGGCGGCTGGCAGACGGCGCTGATCGTCTTCGGCCTGATGGGCCTGGCGGTGGGCGCCTTCCTGTGGAGCGCCAGCCCCTGGTTCGTGTCCCTCAAGCAGTCCGCCGCGGCCTGGCTGGTGGCGCGGGACATCTACTGGCCCCTGGCCGACAATGCGCCCTGGTTCATCCTGACCCACTATCCGGAAGTCAACGACAGCTTCAGCTGGCTGGACGGCGCCGTCATCCTGTGCTTCATCGGCGGCGCGGCGGCCGTCGTGGGCGGGGCCGTGTTCTGCGGCCTGTGGCTGGCCGATCGCGCGCTGCCGGCCGCCGAGCGGCCCGGCGTCCGCGATGCGGACGGCCGGCTGCTGCGCAGCCGCCTGGCGGGCGTGCACAAGCTCGCCCAGGGCCTGATCCCGGCCGCGGGCGCCGGGGTGTTCCTGGGGCTGTCGGCCACGACGCTGACCCTGCTGCAGCACGAGGGCGTCTCCACCGGCTGGGCCAATCCGGTGCGCTTCACGCTGCTGGCGCTGGCGCTGGCCTGGAGCCTGCGCTTCGAGTGGCGGCTGGCGGGCCTGCGCACGTGCCAGCCGCTGCGCAGGCTGGCGGCCGTGGTCCTGGTGGCCGCCGGCCTGCTGCCGTTCTGCTGGGCCTGGGTGCTGTTCTTCGTGCGCTGGTGAATCCGCGGCGACGCCGGCGGGGCCGTGGTTCCGCCGGGACGCGCGTTTCGAGGCCGCAAGCGCCGCTATTTGAAACATTCCACGACAACCGCGGAAAAACCGCTATTCTTATCCCAGGAGCGCCGCCGCCCGGCGGGGTGCGCATGAATTCCCCCCTGCGTCTTTGCCTGCCCTTACGATCGAGGAGCCTCATGGCGGCATTTTCCGCAAGACGAACATTCAGCCTCTGGTTTCCCGGCCTCGTGGTGGCCGTGTTCGGCTTCGGTCTCACCTACGCGCTGGCGCTGCAGCAACGGGATACGGGGCGGTCGATCGCCCAGCTCCGGTTTTCCGAGGAGGTCCGCTCTTCCACCGACGCCATCGCCCAGCGCATCGTGGCCTATGCCGAGGTCGTGGCCGGCCTGCGCGACCTGTTCACGGTGAATCCCGAGCTGGACGACCGGCTGTTCGACCGCGTGGTGACGCAGCACGACGTCCGCAAGAACTATCCCGAACTGGTGAACCTGTCCTTCGTGCGCTGGGTGCCCGCCCGCGAACTGCCCGCCTACGAAGCGCGGCTGCGCGCCCGCAGCGGGGCGCCTGCCGGTGCCTCCGTGCCCGTCATCCATCCGCGCATCGAACGGCCCGACCACTACATCGTCGAATACCTCTGGCCCAGGGAGGGCAACGCGGGCGTGTGGGGCCTGGACATCGCCTCCCAGCCCGCCAACCTGGCCTCCCTGCTGATGGGGCGGGCGACTGGCCATCCGGCCGCCTCCGCGCCTTTCGCCCTGCTGCAGGAAAAAGAGGACAGCACGGCCTTCGTCCTGCGCTTCCCGGTGTTCCATCGCGGCGAGGGCGACCGCTTCATCGGCGCGGTCGCCGCCGTGGTGCGGGTCAGCGGGATGCTGGACGCCATCCGCGCCTCCGGCTTCCTGCGCGGCCTGTCGGTGCGGCTGGAGGACGTGGGCGGCACGGGCGTGCCGGGGGTGCCGGCCGCGCTGGGCGTCTCGGTGCTGCCGCCGGACGATTCCGCCTCCCTGCTGGGGCTGGAGGAAACCCGCCTGCTGGACGTGATGGGCCGCACCTGGCGCCTGAGCTTCACGCCCAGCCATCCCCTGCTGTCTCCCACCGAGCGCCGCATGCCCTGGTGGATCGGTGGCGCCGGCGCGGTCCTGACCCTGCTGCTGGCGGCGCTGGCCACCCTGGCGGCGCGCCAGCGCACGCGCGCCTACACCGAAGTCGCCTCCACCCACGAGGCCCTGCGGCGCAGCGAGGAACGCTTCCGCGCCGTCTTCAACCAGGCGGCGGTGGGCGTATCCCTGACCGACGTGAAGACCGGCCGCCTGGTCCGCGTCAACCAGAAATACTGCGACATCCTCGGCTATGCGCGCGACGAACTGCTGCGGCTGGACTTCCGCCAGCTGACCCATCCGGACGACCTGGCATTGGACCTGGAACAGATGCAGCGCGTCCAGGCGGGGGAAATCCGCGAATTCCGCATCGAGAAGCGCGTGCTGCGCAAGAGCGGCGAGCCGATCTGGGTGGACCTGACGGTCTCGCCCATCTGGCAGCCGGGCGAGGCGCCCGACTACCACATCGCCGTCATCCAGGACATCGACGAGCGGCGCCGCATGCAGGACGCGCTGCGGGAGCGGGAGCGGCGCCTGCGCAGCATCCTCGACCACCTGCCGGTGGGCGTGTGCCTGGTGCGGCACGACGAACGCATCGCGTTCCGCAACCGGCAGTTCGTGCAGATCTTCGGCTACACCGAGCAGGATGTCCCGGACGTGCAGGCCTGGTGGGCGCGGATCTGTCCCGACCCGGCCGTGCGCGAACGGGCGCGCCAGCGCTGGTCGCGCCTGTGCGACGCGGCCCGCCGGTCGGGCGAAGGCGTCATCGCGGCGGGCGAATACCGCATCCTGTGCGGCGACGGCCGCCATCGGACGATCGAGGTCGCCGGCGTCCTGCTGGGCGACGACTACCTGCTGACCCTGGAGGACCTCACCCAGCGCCGCGCGGCCGAGGAGGAAATCAACTACCTGGCCTTCTACGATTCCCTGACCGGCCTGCCCAACCGCCGCCTGCTGCTGGACCGGCTGCAGCAGACCCTGGCGTCGGCGGCGCGCCATCAGCGCTGGGGCGCGCTGCTGATGCTGGACCTGGATCATTTCAAGACCCTGAACGAAACCCGCGGCCACGACAGCGGCGACCTGATGCTGCGCCAGGTGGCCGAGCGCCTGCGGACCAGCCTGCCCGATTCGCAGACCGTGGCGCGGCACGGGGACGACGAATTCGTGGTCGTCCTGGAGGACCTGGGCGCCTCGCCCGAAGAGGCCGCCGCCCAGGCGGAGGAAATCGGCCAGCGCATCCTGGCGCTGCTGAGCGCGCCCTATCTGCTGGGGGCGGAGCACTACCACGCCACCGTCAGCATGGGGGCGGCGGTGTTCCAGGGGCTGGAGCAGGGCGTGGACGAGCACATCAAGCGGGCCGACCTGGCCATGTACCAGGCCAAGGCGGCGGGGCGCAACACGCTGCGCTTCTACGATCCGCTGATGCAGGCCGCGGTGCACCGGCGGGCCACGCTGGAGCTGGACATGCGCATCGGCCTGGAGCGGGGCCAGTTCGAGCTGTTCTACCAGCCGCAGATGGACCGGGACCGCATCATCGGCTGCGAGGCGCTGCTGCGCTGGCACCATCCCCAGGACGGCTTCGTCTCGCCGGCCGCCTTCATCCCCCTGGCCGAGGAAACCGGCCTGATCCTGCCGCTGGGCGAATGGGTGCTGCGCGCCGCCTGCGAGCAGCTGGCCCGCTGGGCCCGGGATCCCGTGTTCGCGCACCTGAGCCTGGCCGTCAACGTCAGCCCGCGCCAGTTCCACCAGCCCGGCTTCGTCGATCAGACCCTGGCGGCCCTGGCGGGCAGCGGCGCGGACGCGAGCCGGCTCGAACTCGAACTCACCGAAGGCCTGCTGCTGCGGGACGTCGAGGACACGATCCGCAAGATGGTGCAGCTCAAGGGCTATGGCGTGGGCTTCTCGCTGGACGATTTCGGCACGGGCTATTCGTCGCTGGCCTACCTGAAGCGCCTGCCGCTCGACCAGCTGAAGATCGACCAGAGCTTCGTGCGCGACGTGCTGACCGATCCCAACGACGCGGCCATCGCGCGCACCATCGTCGCCCTGGGCATCAGCCTGGGCCTGCGCGTCATCGCCGAAGGGGTGGAAACCGAAGCCCAGCGCGCCTTCCTGGAGCGGCACCACTGCCATGCCTGGCAGGGCTACCTGCTCAGCCGCCCGCTGCCGGCCGCCGAATTCGAGGCCCTGGTGCGGCAGCAGGCCATGCGCTCGCACGCCCCCCCGGGGGTCGGGGCGTAGCGGGGAGGATGGGCGGTCTGGGGTTGGCGGTCGGGGGTCGGAATACCGGGGTCGGATACCCGCACCCGAAACGAAAACAGGCCGGATTCCACGGGAATCCGGCCTGCGTTCTGAATCTGGTTGCGGGGACAGGATTTGAACCTGTGACCTTCGGGTTATGAGCCCGACGAGCTGCCAGACTGCTCCACCCCGCGTCTGGAAAGCAAGACTATAGCAAGTCTGCGAAAATAATGCAAGCAACCGAGCGGAGTTCAAGCTAAAATGACGGAAACGGAAATCCTGCGCGTATTGGAAACGGCCTTGTTGTGCGCCGATGCGCCTCTCTCGGTCGCCGATCTGCGCAGTCTCTTTGAAGACACGATTTCCGGGGACGACATCCGCCGCCATCTGGCTGCCCTGCAGCTCGACTGGCAGGAACGGGGGCTCGAACTGGTGCAGATCGCCAGTGGCTGGCGCTTCCAGAGCCGTCCCGACATGCAGCGTTACCTGGGGCGCCTGAACCCCGAAAAACCGCCTCGCTATTCTCGCGCCGTGCTCGAAACGCTCGCCATCATCGCATGGCGGCAGCCCGTGACGCGCGGGGACATCGAGGACATCCGCGGCGTCACGGTCTCGGCACAGATCATCCGCACCCTCGAAGACCGGGGTTGGATCGAAACCCTGGGCTATCGCGACGCGCCGGGGCGTCCGGCCCTGCTGGGGACGACGCGCCGTTTCCTCGAAGACCTCGGGCTGCGGGCGCTGGACGAACTGCCCGCGCTCGACGCGGAGGACCCTGCGGAAGCGCTGGGCGTCCTGGCGTTCGACGCGGCGGAAGGACCGCGGGCCGCGCAGGAAGCGGACGCCGTGGTTGACGGGGACGGAGCCGGCGAGGCGGCCGGCGCGGATGCGGCCGGGCCGGCGCCCGCGCAGGAAGCTGCGGCGCGCGCCGATGCGCTCGATCCCCCGGCACCGCGGCCGCGAGGCCCCGACGAATGAAGAACAGAATTTTGTGTAGGAGTCACCGAACCCCATGACAGCAGAAATAGAGACGATGCCGCGCGCCGGAACGGACGCGCCCGAAACCCCGCCCGCCGCCGACAGCCGGCCGGAAAACGGCAAGCCGCGCGGACGCAAGCTGCGTACGCCGTTTCGCCGCCGCCGGGGAGACGCGCAGCAGGGCGATGCCCCGGGCGCCGAAGCCCGGGCAGCCGATCCCGGCGCGGGCATCGATGCGGGCACGGCGGAAGAAGCCGACCGCGCCCTGAACTACCTGAACGACGCCCACCCGACCGCCAAACGGCTGGACCGCTACCTGAACAGCGACGTCCTCATGCCGAAGCTGCACAAGGTCCTGGCCGACGCGGGCGTGGGTTCGCGGCGCGAGATGGAAGAGCTGATCATCGCCGGCCGCGTCTCCGTCAACGGCGAGCCCGCCCACGTGGGCCAGCGCATCGGCCCGGACGACAAGGTCCGCGTCAACGGCCGCCTGGTGGCGCGCCCCAAGGCGGGCAAGCTGCCCCGCGTCATCCTCTATCACAAGCCGGCCGGCGAGATCGTCAGCCACGACGACCCCGAAGGCCGCGCCTCCGTGTTCGCCCGCCTGCCGCGCATCCGCACCGGCAAATGGCTGTCGGTGGGACGCCTGGACCTGAACACCGAAGGCCTGCTGATCCTGACCACCTCGGGCGACCTCGCCAACCGGCTGTCGCATCCGCGCTACGGAGCCGAACGCGAATACGCGGTCCGCGTCCTGGGCGAGCTGGGCGAAGACGCGCAGGCCCGCCTGACCAGCGGCATCCAGCTGGAAGACGGCGAGGCCCATTTCAATTCCCTGGACTACATCGGCGGCGAAGGCAGCAATCGCTGGTACCGGGTCACGCTCAGCGAAGGCCGCAACCGCGAGGTGCGGCGCATGTTCGAGGCGGCGGGGGTGACCGTCAGCCGCCTGATCCGCACCCGCTTCGGCGACGTGATGCTGCCCACCAATCTGCGCCGCGGGCGCTGGGACGAGCTCGATTCCAGCCTGGTCGGCGCGCTGATGGTGCAGCTGGGCCTGCTGCGCGGCGCCGACGAGGACGACAGCCAGTCCGAGCGCCAGCCGCTGTCGCACGCCAGCGCCCTGCCGCCGGGGTTCGGCACGCCGGGCCAGAACGGCCAGAACGGCGCGCGCCTGAACCGCCGGGGGAAAGTGTCGGGCGGCCGCAAGGGCGGCATCGATCCGTTCACCACCGGGCTGCTCATCAGCGGCGGACTGGCCAACGGCCATCCCGACGGCGGCAAGTCCGGCCAGGCCGCGAAGCCCGGCCGCAAGCCGGCCCGGAAATCCCATGCCCCCGGCTTCGAGGCCGCGGAGACGCATGCCGAAGGCCGGCCCGCGAAGGCCCGTCCCGCGCGTCCCGGCAAGCCGGGCAAGCCCGTGGGCAAGGCGGCCGGAAAACCGGCGGGCAAGTCCGCCGGCAAGCCGGCCCGCTCCGGCAAGTCGGGCAAGCCGGCCCAGGGCGGGGCGGGGCAGCCCCCCGCCGAGGGCGCGCCCGCGGCGGCGCGTCCGCCCAAGGCGGCCCAGAAATCCGGCCGCAAGCCGGGCGCCAAGCCAGGCGGCAAGCCCGCGCGCAAGCAGGCGGGCGGCGAGGGCGGCGAACGCCAGCCCCGGGGCGCCCATGCGCACGAGTCCCGTTTGGGCTTCCTCGGCCGCGGCCGCTGATTTCGCGGAAGGCCGCGGGCGGCGGGTACGGGGCGAAGCGGCGGTCCGCCCCGTACCCCGCAGGATCCGGCCCGTGCGCGGGCTTCCATGAAAAAGGGTCTTCGGGCAAAGAAATGCTGTTATAATGTAAGGCTTTACAGCACCTTTGTGCTGTGTCCACCGGGGGTTTTGCCAGCGTGCGCGCCAGCGGCGCCACGTCAGCCAGCATGCCGGCCATTGTGCCGACACATGCGAGCCGCCGGCGGTTCCTGAATGGGCTTCGGGTTTTCCCGGGGCGAACAAAGGGCTGCGGGACAGCCCCTTTTTTTTGGAATTTATGGCGGATATCTTGACGGTCGCCCAGCAGGCCCTGCTGGGTTTCGATGTGGAACTGGTCGATGTGGAACGCGCGCCCCTGGGGCTTTTGCGTGTGGTGATCGATCGCCCCGGCGGGGTGCGCATCGAGGACTGCGAACAGGTCTCCCGCCAGTTGTCGCATGTGTTCGAGGTCGAAAACATCGACTACAAGCGCCTGGAGGTCAGCTCCCCCGGCGTGGACCGGCCCCTGCGCCGCCTGGCGGACTACGTCCGCTTCGCCGGCGAGCGCATCGAACTGCGCCTGCGCGAGCCGGTCGATTCCCGCAAGACCTTCACCGGCATCCTGCGGGCCAGCGGGGACGAACCGCCCGTGCTCAGCCTGGATTGGGAAGACCCGTCCGGCCAGCCACGGACGCTGCCGTTTTCTTTTGACGATGTGGACCGGGCTCGGCTGGACCCCGTTCTCGATTTCAAGGGTAAGAAGCGATGAGTCGCGAAATTCTGCTGTTGGTCGACGCCCTGGCGCGTGAAAAAAACGTCGAACGCGAAGTGGTGTTCGGCGCTCTCGAAAGCGCGCTGGCCTCGGCCATGAAAAAGCGGTTCAAGGAAGACGTGGACATCCGCGTGGCCATCGACCGCCAGACCGGCGAGCACGAAGGCTTCCGCCGCTGGCTGGTCGTGCCCGACGAGGCCGGCCTGCAGGAGCCCGACGCCCAGGAACTCCTCACCGACGCCCAGGACATCGTGCCGGGCATCGAGGTCGGCGAATACATCGAAGAACCCCTCGAACCCATCGAATTCGGCCGCATCGGCGCGCAGGCCGCCAAGCAGGCCATCCTGCAGAAGATCCGCGACGCCGAGCGCGAGCAGGTGCTCAACGACTTCCTGGACCGGGGCGAGACCATCGTGTCCGGCACCGTCAAGCGCCTGGACAAGGGCGACGCCATCGTCGAGATCGGCAAGGTCGAGGCCCGCCTGCCGCGTACCGAGATGATCCCCAAGGAAAACATCCGCGCCGGCGACCGCGTGCGCGCCTACGTCCTGAAGGTCGATCACGCCGCGCGCGGCCAGCAGGTCATCCTGTCGCGCACTTCGCCCGACTTCATCCGCGAGCTGTTCGAGAACGAAGTCCCCGAGATCGAGCAGGGCCTGCTCGAAATCAAGGCGGCCGCCCGCGACCCGGGCGTGCGTGCCAAAATCGCCGTCGTGGCGTACGATAAGCGCATCGATCCGATCGGCACCTGCGTCGGGATGCGTGGTTCGCGCGTCACGGCCGTGCGCAACGAGCTCGGCGGCGAGCAGGTGGACATCGTCCTGTGGGCCGACGACCCGGCGGAATTCGTGATCGGCGCGCTGGCGCCGGCGCACGTCGAATCGATCCTGGTGGACGAGGACAAGCACGCGATGGACGTGGTGGTGGACGAGGAAAACCTCCCCAAGGCCATCGGCGCGCGCGGGCAGAACGTCCGCCTGGCGTCCGAGCTGACCGGCTGGCAGATCAACATCATGACGCCCGAGGAAAGCCAGAGCCGCCAGGATGCCGAACGCGCGGCGCTGCGCCACACCTTCATCACGAAACTCGACGTGGACGAGGAAGTCGCCGACATCCTCATCGACGAAGGGTTCACCGGTCTCGAGGAAATCGCCTACGTGCCCCTGCAGGAACTGCTGGATATCGAGGCCTTCGACGAGGAAACCGTCAACGAATTGCGCACGCGTGCGCGCAACGCCTTGCTGACCGAGGCCATCGCCCAGGAAGAGCGCGTGCAGACCGCCCGCGACCTGCTGGAAATCAAGGGCATGGACCCGGCCCTGGTGGCGAAGCTGGCCGAAAAAGGCATCACCACGCTCGACGACCTGGCCGAACTGGCCGCGGACGAGCTGGCCGAACTGACCGGGCTGCCCGAGGACACCGCCAGCGACATGATCATGCAGGCGCGGGCCCACTGGTTCGAGGACGACGAGGCCTGATCGCCACGTCGCATCGAACCGCGCAGCCCTTCAACGTAGTGAAAGAGAGAGTCGAATGCCGAGTAACACCGTCGCCCAATTCGCCGAAGAACTGAACATGCCCGCCA
Source organism: Castellaniella defragrans (assembly GCF_014203015.1). Lineage (GTDB taxonomy): Bacteria > Pseudomonadota > Gammaproteobacteria > Burkholderiales > Burkholderiaceae_B > Castellaniella > Castellaniella defragrans. The sequence goes on along the minus strand of NZ_JACHIB010000020.1, from coordinate 86,126 downwards.
ACGTCCTGCTGGATCATTTCCGCTCGGCCGGCGTCGAGCTGGACTCGGTGAACGCCGACGTGACCGAAGCAGACAAGAGCGCCCTGCTCGAATCCCTGCGGCGTTCGCACGGTTCCGACACGGGCAAGAAGGTCGTGCTGACGCGCCGCAAGACGTCCGAGATCCACCAGGCCGACAGTTCCGGCCGTTCGCGCACGATCCAGGTCGAGGTGCGCAAGAAGCGCGTGCTGGTCAAGCGCGACCGCCCCGAGCCGGCCGAGGCCGCCCGGGCCGAAGCCGCCGCCCAGACCGCAGCGCCTGCCGCCCCGGCCGCCCCGGCCGCCGCCGCGCCGGCGCCGGAAGCGCCCGCCGTCCGGACCGAGCCCGCCGCCGCGGCCCAGCCGGCCGCCGAGAGCCGCCCGGCCGGGCCCGCTGCGCCCCAGGCGGCGCCGGCCGCGCCGGCCGCGCCGGCGGCCGAGGCCGCCCCCGCGCCGGCCGAGCCCGACGCACAGCAGAACGAACCCGCCGAGGCCCAGGCCCCGACCGCAACCAAACAGGACACCGTGAGCACAACCCCTGTTGCCGAGCCCGCGGCCCAGGCGCCCGCCGCGCTCGAACCCGCGCCGGCCGCCGAACCGCCGGCTTCGCGTACCGAACCCGCAGCCGCATCCTCCGCGCCGGTGGCTGCGCCGCAGGCCACGCCGGGCAAGGCCCGCCGCGCGCCGGCCGACGCCGACCGCGAGCGCGCCCGCCGCGCCGCCGAGGCCGAGGCCGCCGCCCTGCGCGAAATGATGCGCCAGCCGCGCAAGGTCCTGCGCGCGCCGGAACCCGAGGAGCCCGCCACCACCGGCACGCTGCACAAGCCCGCCGGCACCAAGGCGGCTCCCGCCAAGAAGGAATCCGAGGGCAAGAAGGTCATCAAGACCGCCGACGTGTCCTCGAGCTGGTCCAACGACGGCCGCAAGAAGCCTTCCAAGGCCGAGACGCTGTCGCCGGGCGCCGGGCGCGATGCCTGGCGCGCGGGCGGCAAGGGCGGCCGCAGCAGCGGCAAGGGCGCGCGCGGCAAGGGCCGCCGCCAGGCCGAGCACCAGGAACCGATGCAGGCCGAATTCATCGCCCGCGAGATCCACGTGCCGGAGACGATTTCCGTCGCCGACCTGGCCCACAAGATGTCCGTGAAGGCGGCCGAAGTCATCAAGCATCTGATGAAGCTCGGCCAGATGGTCACCATCAACCAGATCCTGGACCAGGAAACGGCCATGATCGTGGTCGAGGAACTGGGCCACACCGCCATCGCCGCGAAGCTGGACGATCCGGAAGCCTTCCTCGCCGACACCGAATCCTCCGACGAGGCCGAGGCCCTGCCGCGCGCGCCGGTGGTCACCGTCATGGGCCACGTCGACCACGGCAAGACCTCGCTGCTGGACTACATCCGCCGCACCAAGGTCGCCACCGGCGAGGCCGGCGGCATCACCCAGCACATCGGCGCCTACAGCGTCAAGACCGACCGCGGCGTGGTGGCCTTCCTGGACACCCCGGGCCACGAGGCCTTCACGGCCATGCGCGCCCGCGGCGCCCAGGCCACCGACATCGTCATCCTGGTGGTGGCGGCCGACGACGGCGTCATGCCCCAGACCCGGGAAGCCATCCACCACGCCCGCGCGGCCAACGTGCCCCTGGTCGTGGCGATCAACAAGATCGACAAGCCGGAAGCCAATCCCGAGCGCGTCAAGCAGGAACTGGTGGCCGAGCAGGTCGTGCCGGAAGAATACGGCGGCGACGTGCCCTTCATCCCCGTATCCGCCAAGACCGGCCAGGGCATCGACGAGCTGCTGGAAAACGTCCTGCTGCAGGCCGAGATCCTGGAACTCAAGGCGCCCGTCGACGCGCCGGCCAAGGGCATCGTCATCGAGGCCCGGCTGGACAAGGGCCGCGGCCCCGTGGCCACGATCCTGGTCCAGAGCGGCACCCTGCATCGCGGCGACGCCGTGCTGGCGGGCGTGGCCTTCGGCAAGGTGCGCGCCATGCTGAACGACACCGGCAAGCCCACGTCCGAAGCCGGCCCCTCGACCCCGGTCGAGATCCAGGGCCTGGCCGAGGTCCCGGCCGCCGGTGACGAGGTCCTGGTCCTGAACGACGAACGCAAGGCGCGCGAGATCGCCCTGTTCCGCCAGGGCAAGTTCCGCGACGTCAAGCTCGCCCGCCAGCAGGCGGCCAAGCTGGAGTCCATGTTCGACAACCTGGGCGAGGGCGTGCGCACCCTGCCGCTGATCGTCAAGACCGACGTCCAGGGTTCCCAGGAAGCGCTGGTGCAGTCGCTGCTCAAGCTCTCCACCGACGAGGTCCGGGTGCAGGTGGTGCACGCGGCCGTGGGCGGCATCTCCGAAAGCGACGTCAATCTGGCGATCGCCTCGGGCGCCGTGGTGATCGGCTTCAACGTGCGGGCCGACGCCTCGGCCAAGAAGCTGGCCGAGACCAACGACATCGACCTGCGCTACTACAACATCATCTACGACGCGATCGACGACGTGCGCAACGCCATGTCGGGGATGCTGGCGCCCGAAAAGCGCGAGGAAGTCATCGGCCTGGTCGAGATCCGCGAGATCTTCACCGTGTCGCGCGTGGGCAACATCGCCGGCTGCATGGTGCTCGAAGGCCTCGTGCGCCGCGATTCCCAGGTCCGCCTGCTGCGCAACCACGTGGTGCACTGGACCGGCTCGCTGGATTCGCTGCGCCGCTTCAAGGACGACGTCAAGGAAGTCAAGGCGGGCTTCGATTGCGGCATCACGCTCAAGGGCAACAACGACATCCAGGTGGGCGACCAGCTCGAAGTCTTTGAAATCAAGGAAGTCGCCCGCACGCTCTGAGCGCGCGGCATGAATCATGGGTCGTCATAAATCCAAGCCGAATCCCGGACGCAACACGCGCCTGGCCGACCAGATCCAGAAGGACCTGGCGGCCCTGGTGCAGCGCGAGCTCGACGTCGCGCGCGCCGGCCTGATCACGCTCACCGGCGTCGATCTGTCGGCCGACTACGCCCATGCCAAGGTCTACTTCACCGTGCTGGGCGCCGAGCCCGAAGCCGCCGCCCAGGCCCTCAACGACAAGGCGGGCTGGCTGCACTCGCAGCTCTTCCGGCTGCTGCACATCCATACGGTGCCCACCCTGCGCTTCGTGCACGACGCGCAGCTGGCACGCGGCATCGAACTCACGCAACTGATCGATCGGGCCAACCGTCCCCAGGCGGGCGCTTCGGACATCCCCGAACTCGAAGACCCGGACGGCCAGCCCTGACAGGGCGGTCGTCACTCATCTGGACGGATTGAACGATGGCTTCCCGACGCGGGCAGATGCTCGACGGAGTCCTGTTGCTGGACAAACCGGAGGGCCTGTCGAGCAACCATGCGCTGCAGCGCGCCAAACGCACGGTGGACGCCCGCAAGGCGGGCCACACCGGCACGCTGGACCCGTTCGCCACGGGCCTGCTGATCTGCTGCTTCGGCCGCGCGACGAAGATTTCCGCCGCCATGCTGGAGGCCGACAAGGTCTACGAGGCGACCCTGGCCTTCGGCGAGGAGACCGACAGCGGCGACCTGACGGGCCACGTCACGGCGCGCGCGCCGGACGATTTCGCCGGCGTGGACGCCGCCGCGCTGGAAGCCGCGCTGGCTCCGTTCCGGGGCGAGATCGAGCAAATCCCGCCCATGGTGTCGGCGCTCAAGCGCGACGGCAGGCCGCTGTACGAATACGCCCGCCAGGGCATCGAGCTGGAGCGCCCGCCGCGCCGGATCGTGATCCATGCGCTGGAGCTGCTGGCCTGCGACGGCCGCAGCGCCCGGCTGCGGGTGCATTGCAGCAAGGGCACCTACGTGCGCACCCTGGCCCAGGACATCGGCCGCCGCCTGGGCTGCCTGGCGCACCTGTCGGCCCTGCGGCGCACCGCCGTCGGGCCGTTTTCGATCGAGCAGGCCGTGGGGCTGGAAGCCCTGCAGGCCATGGAAGCGCCGGCCGCGGCGCTGATCCCTTTACACGCCTTGCCGGACGGTCTGCGCCCGGCAAGCGCTTCCACCGAGGACAACATTCTATGAAACGAGCTTTGCGCAACGTGGCCATCATCGCCCACGTGGACCATGGCAAGACCACACTGGTCGACCAGCTGCTGCGGCAGTCCGGCACCTTCCGCGACAACCAGCAGGTGTCGGAGCGGGTGATGGATTCGGGCGATATCGAGCGCGAGCGCGGCATCACGATCCTGGCCAAGAACTGCGCCGTCGAATACGAAGGCACGCACATCAACATCATCGACACCCCGGGCCACGCCGACTTCGGTGGCGAGGTCGAGCGCGTGCTGTCCATGGTGGACGGCGTGCTGCTGCTGGTCGATGCCGTCGAAGGCCCGATGCCGCAGACCCGCTTCGTCACGCGCAAGGCGCTGGCGCTGGGCCTGAAGCCCATCGTGGTGGTCAACAAGGTCGACCGCCCGGGCGCGCGCCCGGACTACGTGGTCAACGCCACCTTCGACCTGTTCGACAAGCTCGGCGCGACCGAGGAGCAGCTGGATTTCCCGGTGATCTACGCCTCGGGCCTGTCGGGCTACGCCGGGCTGACCGACGACGTGCGCTCGGGCACCATGCGGCCCCTGTTCGACGCCATCCTGCAATACGTGCCGCAGCGCGACGACGACGCCGACGGTCCCCTGCAGCTGCAGATCATTTCCCTGGACTACAGCAGCTACGTCGGCAAGATCGGTGTGGGCCGCATCAACCGCGGCCGTCTGCGCGCCGGCCAGGACGTGGCGGTGAAGTTCGGTCCCGAGGGCGAGTCCTTCAAGGGCCGCGTCAACCAGGTGCTGAAGTTCAAGGGTCTGGAGCGCGAGCTGGTGAACGAGGCCGAGGCCGGCGACATCGTGCTGATCAACGGCATCGAGGACATCGGCATCGGCTGCACCCTGATGGACCCGGCCGTGCCCGAGGCGCTGCCCATGCTGCGCATCGACGAGCCCACGCTGACCATGAACTTCATGGTGAACACCTCGCCCCTGGCCGGGCGCGAGGGCAAGTTCGTCACCAGCCGCCAGCTGCGCGACCGCCTGGACCGCGAGCTGAAGTCCAACGTCGCCCTGCGCGTGAACGACACCGACGACGACACCGTGTTCGAGGTCTGCGGCCGGGGCGAACTGCACCTGACCATCCTGCTGGAGAACATGCGCCGCGAGGGCTACGAGCTGGCGGTGTCGCGTCCGCGCGTGATGTTCAAGGAGATCGGCGGCGTCAAGTGCGAGCCGTACGAGCTGCTGACCGTGGACGTGGAGGATGCGCACCAGGGCGGCGTGATGGAAGAACTGGGCCGGCGCAAGGGCGACCTGCAGGACATGCAGCCCGACGGGCGCGGCCGCACCCGTCTGGAATACCGCATCCCGGCGCGCGGCCTGATCGGCTTCCAGAGCGAATTCATGACGCTCACGCGCGGCACGGGCCTGATGAGCCACATCTTCGACGACTACGCGCCGGTGCGCGAGGGCGGCGTCGGCGAGCGCCGCAACGGCGTGCTGATCAGCCAGGACGACGGCACCGCCGTGGCCTACGCCCTGTGGAAGCTGCAGGAGCGCGGCCGCATGTTCGTGTCGCCCCAGGATCCGGTCTATGAAGGCATGATCATCGGCATCCATTCGCGCGACAACGACCTGGTGGTCAATCCGATCAAGGAAAAGAAGCTGACCAACGTCCGCGCCTCCGGCAAGGACGAGCACATCGACCTGGTGCCGCCCATCGCCATGAGCCTGGAATACGCCGTCGAGTTCATCGCCGACGACGAGCTGGTCGAAGTCACGCCCAAGTCGATCCGCCTGCGCAAGCGCTACCTGCAGGAGCACGAGCGCCGCCGCAGCCTGCGCGAATCGGCCTGATCGAATCGGCCTGATCCTCGGGCCAGCCGAACCAGCGAAGACCCCGCCTCATGGCGGGGTCTTCGTGTTTGCACGGGTTTGCATCGGCCATATCGCGCCGTGGCTTGCCTCGCGCCTCGGTCGAATGCGGGCCCGGATCAGCGGGTTTCCGCCCGGATCACGATGGCCAGTCCCGCCAGCAGTGCCGCCAGGCCGGCGTAGGCCAGCGCGCCGGGACGCTCGCCCACCACCACCAGGGCGAGCAGGAAGGCGGTGACGGGCTCCATCAGGGCCAGCGACACGCCGCTGGCGGCGCTGATGCTGCGCAGGCCCGTGGTGAACAGCAGGTAGGCGACCCCCGTCGAGGCGATGCCGAGGAATCCCACCACCAGCCAGCCCGAGGGCGTGATCTGCAGCGGCCCGGCCCACAGTGCGGCGGCCGGCAGGGCCAGCAGGGCGCTCACCAGGAACACGCCCAGCGTGGTGACGGCCGGCGCCGAGCGATCCACCAGCCGCTTGTTCAGCAGGGTGTAGAGCGCGTAGGCCAGGCCGGCGGCCAGGCACAGGGCGATGCCCAGCGGATCGGCCTGGAGGTCGCCGGCGCGGCCGAACACCAGCAGCACGCCGCCGCCCACCGCCAGCAGCGTGCCCGTCCACCAGCCGGCGCCAGGCCGCGCGCCGCCGGCCAGCTGCAGCAGGCCGGCCCAGATCGGGCCGCTGCCGATGGCCAGCGCCGTGCCCACCGCCACGCCCGTGGATTTCACCCCGGCGAAGAACGCCAGGTTGTAGCCCGCGATGCAGGCGCCGGCCCAGGCGGTGCGCCGCCAGTCCAGGCCCGCCAGCTGGCGGGCCAGGTGGGGCAGGCCATTGACCGAGCCGGCATAGGCCAGGAAGAAGAGGGCCGCCACTCCCAGGCGCAGGGCGCCCACCCAGTAGGGCGAGAGCGCGCCGTCGGAGAAACTCTGGGCCGTGCCCGTGGTGCCCCACAGCATGCCGGCGCCCAGCACCAGCAGGATGCCTTGCAGGGGCCGCGCCTGCGAGGCGGCGGGGGAAGGATTCGATGTCGTGCTCATGCCCTCATGATGGCGTATCCAGCGCCGGGCGTCTGTCGAGAAACGCTCATGGTCCGTCCGGGGGCTGGCGGCGATGGTGCGGGGACGCCCGGGCGTGTGCCGCGCCGTGGCGGTGGCCGGAGGCGTTCGCGCCGCAGGCGGATTCAGGATGCGGGCTGGCGCAGCGCGCGGGCGCCGGTCCCCCGGTCGCGCCGCAGCGCATAGGCCAGGGCGCTGCCCGAACGGTAGCCGACCTGCGCGGCGACGGCTTCCAGCGTCGCGCCGCGCGCCAGCGCCCGGCTGGCGCGCCCCAGCCGCAGGGCGCGCAGGTGGTCGCCCGGCGTGCGGCCGGTGAGCTCCAGCAGCCGGGCGTGGAAGCGCTGCGGGCTGAGGTTGAACAGCCGCGCCATGCGGGCCGTCGGCCAGGCCTCGTGCAGCGCCCCGGCCAGGGCGGCGTCCAGGCGCGCCAGATCCAGGCCCCGGCGCGAGGCCAGCACCGTGGGCAGGTCCAGCAGCAGGGCCAGCTGCCGCGCGGCATCGCCCTGGCCGCCCAGGGCGCGGCAGGCCGGCGTCAGGGCGAAGCGCCGCAGCCGCTCCAGCCCGGCCGATTCGGGCGCGTCGATCACCAGGATGCGGGTGCCGGGCCGCGCGCAATAGGCGTGCCGGGCGCCCGCCGGAATCAGCATGCCGCAGGACGGATCCGTGAACAGGGCATGCCCGTCGACTTCCAGTTCCATGCGCCCGGCCAGCGGCATCATCACCTGCGCATGATCGTGGACGTGGACGTCCGCCTGTCCATCGTAGGTGCGCAGCGTGCTGACCGGTTCGAGTAGCGGCATGGCGGGGGAGGGATCGGGATGCGGAAATGCGGATGCGTCGATCTTACAGCGTCTTGCGGCGCGCCGGCGGTGTGCCGCACGGCGCTGCTGGCGGCGGGGCCGCTTAAAATGGGCCCACGGCTCCGTCGCGCGCCGCCGTGGCGCCCGGAACGCCGCGCCGCGTTTTTCATGATCCTCTACCTGCACGGATTCCGATCCTCTCCCGATTCCTTCAAGGCCCGCCTGATGGCCCGGGCCCTGGCCGAGCGCGGCCTGGCGTCCGACTGGTGCTGCCCGCAGTTGCCCGCCAGTCCGGCCGCCGCGCTGGAACTGGCCCTGGGGCTGGTGCGGGACCGCCTGGGCGCGGGGGCTGCCGGCTCATGCCCAGGCGCGGCGCCCGAAGCTGCCGATGCGCCGTCCGGCGACGGACGTTCGGGCGGTGCGCCGCCAGCCGGCGACGATACGCCCGCCGGAGAGGGGGAGGGGGGCCGGGCGCCGTCCGGCGAGGACGCTGTGGCCCGCCTGACAGTCGTCGGCTCGTCCCTGGGCGGCTTTTACGCCACCTGGCTGGCCGAGCGCCTGGGCTGCCGCGCCGTGCTGCTCAATCCCGTCGTCCATGCGGCGCGCGACCTGGCGACCCAGGTCGGCTCGCACCGCACCTTCCATGGCGACGCGCCGTTTGAATTCCTGCCCGGCTACGTGGAGGAGCTGGCGCGGGCCGAGGCCGACATCCCGGTCTTGACGCGGCCGGAACGCTATTTTCTGCTGGCCGCCACCGGCGACGAGGTCCTGGACTGGCGCGAGATGCGGGCGCGCTTCGCGGGCTGCCGCCAGCGCATCATCGAGGGCAGCGACCACGGCATGTCCGATTTCGCCGACTGGCTGCCCGAGGTGCTGGATTTCGCCCTGGGCGATCCGGGGTCATCGGCCGAGGCAGCGCGGGATGCCGCTGGCCGGTGCGTCGTCACGGGCAACTGGGACGCGCTGGGCGTCGAGGCCAGCCGCATCCGCCTGGAGGTCTTCGTCGAGGAACAGCGCGTGCCGCTGGAAGAAGAGCTGGACGCCCGCGACGCGCAATGCCTGCACGCCATCGCCTACGATGCCGACGGGCAGGCCATGGGCACCGGCCGCCTGCTGCCCGACGGCCACATCGGCCGCATGGCCGTGCGCAGGGCCTGGCGCGGCCAGGGCGTCGGCTCGCTGCTGCTCACCGCATTGATGGATGCGGCCCGCCGCCGCGGCGATGCGGAAGTCGTGCTGGACGCGCAACTGCAGGCCCGGCCCTTCTACGCCCGCCACGGTTTCGTGGAGGAGGGCGACACCTTCATGGACGCGGGCATCCCGCACCGGGTGATGCGGCGGCGGTTCTGAAGGCTGCCGGAGCAGCCCCGCGAGGGCGTGGGCGCGAATATCATCCCGCGCCGGGTGATGCGGCAGCGGTCTTGAACGATGCGGGAGCGATCCCGCCAGGGATCAGGAGCGGAAGATCTCGTCCAGGGTCGTGGCGTCCACGAAGTTCAGCGACCAGGCTTCCAGATCGTCCGCGCCGGCGGCGCGGATGCGCTGCTCGATGGCGGCATCCACCGCCCCGAAGCGGCGCTGGATCTGGCGCAGCAGCAGGTCGGCCTGGCCCTCGGTGCGGCCCTTTTCCACGCCTCTTTGCGTATACAGCCGCTCGGCGATCGTCACGTAGCTCATCTTGCGCTCCTGTTCCAGGCGTTCCACCGCCGCCAGATAGGCCGGCTCCTGCTGTGCGGGCAGCCGCAGCATCCATTCGATCAGCCGCAGCAGCGGCTGGATGTGTTCCCGGTCGTAACCGTACCCGTACAGCAGCCGCACCAGCGAGACAGTGGGCTCCAGCCGCTGCGCCCCGGTCCGATACCGCAGGGCCTGCAGCTGCGCCATGATCACCACGGCAAACGGGTTCGTGCGCGCCAGCGATTCCAGCTCGCTCCAGCGGCCCAGCCACTGGGACAAGTGTACGGCATGAAAGGAAAAATACACACCCTGGCCGAGGAACTCGCGCCGGTATTCCAGGCGTTCGGGACCCGAGCGGCTGGCCACCAGGATGGCCAGGCTGAACAGCGCCGGCGGCGCGCGCCCCGCGCGGGCGTTCAGGCCTTCGTGGCGGTGTTCGATGCGCGTCCTGTAGCGGTACATGCGCTGCGCGATCCGGGACAGGGCGCGGGCGCCCATGCCGCCGCCCTGGACTTCGACGTGGACCAGGATCCAGGCGTCGGCGCCGTCCTTGTGGCGTACCCGCACCAGCTTGTCGGCATGCAGGCGGCCATGGCCGGGCGGGCCATCCGGGACGCCCAGGGCCTGCAGTTCCTTGTCCAGGAATTGCGGGGCCACCGACCAGTCGATGACCTGGTAGAGGGCGTGCGCCAGCAGTTCGATGGCCTGGCGGAAGAAGAGTTCCAGGGCCTCCTTCCAGGGACTGTCGTGGTCGTCGGCGGGGACGGCAGCGGCAGCATCCGCCGCCATCGCGGCGGGGACAGCCGAAGCAGCCGCAGCAGGGGCAGCAGTAGAAGCAACAGCGGCAGGCGAAGCGTCGTTCCGATCGGGCATGGCGGGCTTCCGGATGCAGGAAGCCTCATTCTGGGCAGGCCCAGATTCCCCCGCCAGACTGGGAAGTACGAACGGACGAAAATATCCCAGGCATGGAACGCGCAGTCCCGGCTTTCGTTCGATGCGACACGAAATGTCGCGCCCCGCGCCTAGCATCGATCCGTGGACATTCCAAAGCAGGAGCCGCCCCATGCTCGTTCCGCCCAAACCTTTCATGCTGCAATGTCCGGCCTGCGGCTGGAAGCGGGTCCACCGGCCCGCCAGCCGTCCCGCCGGCAACGTGTTCTGGCATGGCCAGACCAGCGGCATGCTCCCGCATTCCCCGGTCTGCGCGCGCTGCGGCCACAGGCCCGTCAAGACCCGCCGCCTGACCGCTCTGGAAAAGGCGGTGGATGCCGCCCTTCATCCTTTCAGGAGTTGACCATGAAGAATCTGCTGGCCATCATTGGACTCTACGCCGTCCTGCGCAAAGGCTGGGAGCTGTACGAAAGCCACGAGGCGCTGAAAAAGGAAAACGAGTCCCTGCGCAGGCAGCGGGAGGACGCCTGAACCCCGCGCGCTAGCGGACTCCCCCCGACCGATCCCCCGAAAGGATCACCCGAAAGAACCGCCCGAAAGGATCACGCCCGTGTTCGACTTCAAAGAAACCTCGCAGAACTTCGGCCAGGCCCTGGAAACGGCGGCGACCGACATCCTGGACGCGAACCTGCCCAAGGTCCAGGAAGCGCTGGACCGCTCCATCCAGCAGGCGGCCGCCCAGTTCGACGCGGCGGCCGGCAACAACATCCGGACGCTGTCCGGCGAACTGCACGAGCAGATCCAGTTCGCCAAGCGCGAGTTCGACGACACGATCCGCGTGGCGAAGGGGGAGATGGTGGATGCGGTTCAGATCCTGCTGCGGGATTTCAGGAAATACGTCATCGCGCCGCTCTGGGCGATGCTGTTCATCTTCGGGATGGCCATTGCGGGCCTGGCCGGTTTCGTGATCGGCCACGGATGGTGAATCGTTCCGGCACGGGGCCGGGCCCTACTTCAGGTTCCCCGACAGAAACTGCCGCAGCCGCGGGCTTTGCGGGTTGTCGAAAATATCGGCCGGGGCGCCGACCTCCTCGGCCACGCCCTGGTGCAGGAACATGACCTGCGACGCCAGGTTGCGCGCGAAGCCCATTTCGTGGGTGACGACCAGCATGGTGCGGCCTTCCTCGGCCAGCTTCTGCATGACCTTCAGCACCTCGCCCACCAGCTCCGGGTCCAGCGCGGACGTGGGCTCGTCGAACAGCATGACCTCGGGCTCCATGGCCAGGGCGCGGGCGATCGCCACGCGCTGCTGCTGGCCGCCCGACAGGGACGAGGGATACTGGGTTTCGACCTTGGGGTCCAGGCCGACCTTGGCCAGGTAGTGGCGGGCGCGTTCGACGGCTTCGGCGCGGCCCAGCTTCAGCACCTGGATCGGCGCCTCGATCACGTTGCCCAGCACGTTCATGTGCGCCCATAGATTGAAGTGCTGGAACACCATCGCCAGTTTCGAGCGCAGGCGGCGCAGCTGGTCCAGGTCGGCGGCGTGGGGCTCGCCGTGCTTGTCGTGGACGATCTTCAGCATTTCGCCGTTGAGCGACACCGAGCCCTGATTGGGCTTTTCCAGGAAGTTGATGCAGCGCAGGAAGGTCGACTTGCCCGAGCCGCTGGAGCCCAGGATGCAGATCACGTCGCCGGCGTTGGCCGTCAGGGAGACGCCCTTGAGGACCTCGTTGTCGCCGTAGCGCTTGTGGATGTTGAGTACTTCGAGTTTGGACATGGGGATCGGTATGAACAGGCCCTAGCGGTGGGTGCCCAGGTAGGCCAGCGTGCGGCGCTCGAACCGGCGGAACAGCCAGATGAGTGCGAACGACAGGCACAGGTAGAGCAGGGCGGCCAGGCCGTAGGACGCGAAGGTCTGGTAGGTGGCCGAGTTGGCGTCGCGGGCGACTTTGAGGATGTCGGGCACGGTGGCGGTGAAGGCCAGGGAGGTGGCGTGCAGCATCAGGATGACTTCGTTGCTGTAGGCCGGCAGCGCGCGGCGCAGGGCCGAGGGCAGGATCACCCGGCGGTACATCGCGAAGCGCGTCATGCCGTAGGCGCGCGCGGCCTCGATCTCGCCGGCGCTGGTGGCGCGGATGGCGCCGGCGAAGATCTCGGTGGTGTAGGCGACGGTGTTCAGCGTCAGGGCCAGCACCAGGCAGTTGAAGCCGCTCTGGAAGAACGCCGCCAGCGGCGGGGTGCCCTTGACGAAGTCCAGGCTGTAGATGCCGGCGTAGATGAACAGGATCTGCACGTACAGCGGCGTGCCGCGGAACACGTAGCTGAAGGCCCACAGCGGGACCGACAGCCAGCGGCGCGAGGACACCCGGGCCACGGCGAGGAAGATCGAGACGAAGAAGCCCATCGACACCGACAGCACCAGCAGCCACAGGGTGATGGCCATGCCCGACGGGCTGCCGTTGCTGGCGTACAGGTAGGCGCGCCAGAACTGTTCGAGCACGTCGGTCATAGCTGCGCCTCGCGCACGCCCACGCTGTAGCGGCGGTCCAGCCAGTACAGGATGCCGTTGGACAGGGTGGTCAGGGCCAGGTAGATCAGGCCGGTCAGGCTGATGAACAGGAACACCCGGAAGGTGACGTTGCCGGCGTCCTGGGCGACCTTGACCAGGTCGGTCAGGCCGATCAGCGACACCAGCGCGGTGGATTTCAGCAGGACCTGCCAGTTGTTGCCGATGCCGGGCAGGGCGTGGCGCATCATCTGCGGGAACAGCACGCGGCGGAAGACCTGGAATTCGCGCATGCCGTAGGCCGTGGCGGCCTCCATCTGGCCGTAGGGCACGGCCATGAACGCGCCGCGGAAGGTCTCGGCGAAGTAGGCGCCGTAGATGAAGCCCAGCGTCAGCACGCCGGCGCCGAAGGGATCGATGTCGATCGGGTCCAGCCCGAGCAGGTCGGTCAGGTCGTTCAGGTAGATCTGCATGCTGAAGAAGATCAGCAGCATCAGCACCAGATCCGGGACGCCGCGGATGAGCGTGGTGTAGGCGGTGGCGGCCAGGCGGGCGCCCCACGAGGCCGACAGCTTGGCCCAGGCGCCCAGCAGCCCCAGCCCCACGGCCACGGCCAGGGACAGCAGCGCGAGCTTGATGGTGACCCACGTCCCCTCCAGCAGCAGGGGACCGTAGCCGTCTAGAAACATGGGTATCGGGGATGGACGATGGAGTGGAGGATTCCGGCCCGCGGGCCGGTGCGGCGGCGCCCTGCCCGGGATGCGCCGGCCGCGCCGCGCCGGACGGAGCCCGCCAGGCCGCCTCCGGGGAGGCCGGGCCCGGGCGCGCGCTCAGGCGGCATGGCGCGGCGGGCGCGAAATCACTGGGCGGGGAACTGGATCAGGCCTTCGGCGAAATATTTCTTCGCGTAGCCCTGGATCGTGCCGTCGGCCAGCATGGCCTTGAGGGTCTTGTCCACGTCGGCCTTGACCGCATTGCCCTTGCGGATGCCCATGGCGATGGGCTCGTTCAGGATCGGGTCGTCCAGCGTCATGTCGGCGAGCTCGTAGCCGGCGCCTTCGGGCTTGTTCAGGAAGCCCTCGACCGCGCTCTGGGCTTCCTGGAAGGTGGCGTCCAGGCGGCCGGCCGTGACGTCCACGTAGGCGTTGGTGTAGCTGGGATAGGCGACGACCTCGACGCCCTTGGGCGCCCAGTGCTTGCGCGCGTAGGTTTCCATCGTGGTGCCCTGCTGCACGCCGACGCGCTTGCCCTTCAGGGATTCGGCGGTGGGCTGCAGGCCGCTGCCCTTCTTGACCATCAGCTTGACCGGCACGATGTACATGGGCGTGGAGAAGTCGATGACTTTCTTGCGCGCCTCGGTGGCGGTCATGGTGGAATTGGCGAGGTCGAACTTGCGCGCCTGCAGGCCGGGAATCAGGCTGTCGAAGGACTGGTCGATCCACACGCAGGTGCGGTTCAGGCGCTTGCAGAGCTCGTTGCCGATGTCGATGTCGAAGCCTTCGAGCTGGCCGTTGGGGTTGCGGTATTCAAACGGCGGGTAGCCGGCTTCGGTGGCGATCTTGAGTTCCTTGGCGTCGGCGGCGGCGCCCACGGCGGGGATCAGGCCGGCCGCGATCAGCAGCGCGGCCCCGAGCAGGGTGGTTTTCATCGCATGGTTCTCCTGGGTGGTCGGGCGGCGGGTGGCGCCGGCCGACGGTGACAAGGCGTGATGTTAACCCAGGTTTTTGCCGGGGCGCATCGAGCATTACCCCTAGGGATGCCCGGCCCCGGCCGCGGAGCCGGCGCCGGCCGCGGCCGGATTCAGGTCGGCAGCGCCGGTTCGCGGCGCTGCTCGATCTGGGCGGCTTCCTGGATGAGGCGCACGATTTCGTCGATGTCGTCGGAGACCAGCAGCAGGTCGAGGTCGAAGGGGCCGATCATGCCGTGGGTGAGCAGCTGGTCGCGGACCCAGTCCATCAGGCCGGACCAGAATTCCACGCCCACCAGGATGATGGGGGCGGGCGGCTGCTTCATGGTCTGCACCAGCGTGATGGCCTCGAACAGCTCGTCGAGCGTGCCGAAGCCGCCGGGCAGCACCACGTAGGCCAGGCTGTGCATGAAGAACGAGGCCTTGCGCGAATTGAAATATTCAAAGTGCAGGCTGTCGGTCTGGTAGGAATTGTCGGTCTTTTCGCGCGGCAGGCGGATGTTCAGCCCGACGCTGCGCCCGCCCGCCTCGAAGGCGCCGCGGTTGGCGGCCTCCATCAGGCCCGGGCCGCCGCCGGCGATCACCGGCAGGCCCAGCTGCGCGATGCGCGCGCCCAGTTCCATGCCCAGGGCGTAGAAGGGGTGGCCGCGGGGAACCCGGGCGCTGCCGAAGATGCTCACGCCCAGGCCGATTTTCTGGAAGGCCGAGGCCGCCGCGCGCATCTCTGCAATAATCGTGGGAATCTGTTGTTCGGCCGAAACGCGTTTCGTCTTATTGTCCGTCATGAAAAAAACCTTGTTGCTCGTGGATGGGTCCAGCTACCTGTACCGCGCCTATCATGCGATGCCCGATCTGCGCAATGCGCGCGGCGAACCCACCGGAGCCCTGTATGGCGTCGTCTCCATGTTACGGAGGCTGTTGCTGGATTACAAGGACGTGGCGACTCACGGAGCCTGCGTGTTCGACGCCCCGGGCGGTTCGTTCCGGGAAACGATCTACCCCGACTACAAGGCCCATCGCCCTTCGATGCCCGACGACCTGCGCGCCCAGATCGAACCGATCCACGAGGCCGCCGCCGCGCTGGGCTGGACCGTGATCGCGGCGCCGGGCGTGGAGGCCGACGACATCATCGGCACCCTGGCGCGCCAGGCGGGCGAAAACGACTTTTATACCATCATTTCGACGGGCGACAAGGATCTGGCCCAGCTGGTCAACGACCGGGTGGAGCTGATCAACACCATGTCGGGCGAGCGCCAGGACCGCGAGGGCGTGATCCGCAAGTTCGGCGTGCCGCCCGAGCGCATCGTCGACTATCTGATGCTGACCGGCGACGCCGTGGACAATGTGCCCGGGGTGGAGAAGGTCGGCCCCAAGACCGCCGTCAAGTGGCTGAACGAATACGGCGACATCGACACCCTGGTCGCCCATGCGGGCGAGATCCGCGGCGTGGCCGGGGAAAACCTGCGCGCGGCGGCGCCGAATTTCCCCATGACGCGCGACCTGCTCACCGTGCGCCTGGACTGCGAGCTGCAGGACGGCTGGGTGCCGGCGGCGCTGGGCCTGCGGCCGCCCGACCACGAGACGCTGGTGCGGCTGTACGAGACCTATGGCTTCCGGACCTGGCTGCGCGAGGAAACCGGCGAGCCGGGCCGCATTCCGGTCCAGGACGCCCGCGCGGCGCGCGAGGTGCCGCCCGCGCCCGACGCCATCGATTACGAAACCATCCTCGACGAGGCGGCGCTGGACCGCTGGCTGGCGCGCCTGCGGGCGGCGCCCCTGGCCGCGCTGGACACCGAGACCACCAGCCTGGATCCCATGGCGGCCCGCCTGGTGGGGCTGTCCTTCGCCATCGAGCCCGGCCGCGCGGCCTACGTGCCGGTGGGCCATCGCGGGCCGGGCACGCCCGAGCAGCTCGACCGCGCCCTGGTGCTCGAACGCCTGCGCCCCTGGCTGGAGGACCCCGCCGCGCCCAAGCTGCTGCACCACGCCAAGTACGACGCCCACGTGTTCGCCAACGAAGGGGTCGCCCTGCGCGGGGTGCGCCACGACACCATGCTGCAGGCCTACGTGCTGCAGTCCCACCGGCGCGTGAACCTGCAGGAACTGTGCATCCAGTGGCTGGGGCTGACGGGCACGACCTACGAGGACCTGTGCGGCAAGGGCGCGCGCCAGATCGGCTTCGACGAGGTCGCCCTGGACCAGGCGGCGCATTACGCCGCTGAGGACGCCGACTTCACCCTGCGCCTGCACCAGGTCCTCCTGCCCAAGGTCGAGGCCGAGGCCGGCCTGAAGCGCATCTACGAACTGGAGATCCGCACCTCCGACGTGCTCACGCGCATCGAGCGCAACGGCGTGGCCATCGACGCCAAGGTGCTGGCGGCGCAGAGCCACGAGCTGGGCCGGCAGATGATCGACCTCGAGGCCCAGGCCCACGCCCTGGCGGGCCAGCCCTTCAACCTGAATTCGCCCAAGCAGCTGGGCGAGATCCTGTTCCAGCGCATGCAGCTGCCGGTGCTGCGCAAGACGGCGGGCGGCGCGCCCTCCACCGACGAGGACGTCCTCACCCGCCTGGCGGCCGACTACCCCCTGCCGCGCCTGCTGCTCGACTACCGCGGCATCGCCAAGCTGAAATCCACCTACACCGACAAGCTGCCGCGCATGATCGATCCGCGCACCGGCCGGGTGCACACGCGCTACGCCCAGGCCGCCGTGGTGACCGGACGGCTGGCCTCGTCCGACCCGAACCTGCAGAACATCCCCGTGCGCACGGCCGAGGGCCGGCGCGTGCGCTCGGCCTTCGTGTCCAGCCTGGGGAAGATCGTGTCGGCCGACTACTCGCAGATCGAATTGCGCGTGATGGCCCACGTGTCGGGCGACGCCAATCTGCGCCAGGCCTTCGCCCAGGGACTAGACATCCACCGCGCCACGGCGGCCGAGGTCTTCGGCCTGCCCCTGGACCAGGTCGACGCCGAGCACCGGCGGGCGGCCAAGGCCATCAACTTCGGTCTGATCTACGGCATGGGCGAGTTCGGCCTGGCGAGCAACCTGGGCATCACCCGGGCGGCGGCCAAGTCCTACATCGACCGCTATTTCATGCGCTACCCGGGCGTGGCCGACTACATGGACCGCATCCGCCGCCAGGCCCGCGAGCAGGGCTACGTGGAGACCGTGTTCGGACGGCGCCTGTATTTCCCGGAACTGTCCGGCGCCAAGGGGCCGCGCGCGGCCGCCGCCGAGCGGGCCGCCATCAACGCGCCCATGCAGGGCACGGCGGCCGACCTCATCAAGATGGCCATGGTGGCGGTGCAGGACTGGCTGGACGCCGAGGGCCTGCGCAGCCTGATGGTGATGCAGGTCCACGACGAACTGGTGTTCGACGCCGCCGACGACGAGATCGAGGCCCTGCGCGAGCGGGTGCCGGTGCTGATGGCGGGGGTGGCGGAACTGGCGGTGCCGCTGGTGGCCGAGGTCGGCGTCGGCCCCGACTGGGGCGCCGCGCACTGAGCGGCGGTGCGCGGGCGCGTCCCGCGGCCGGCAGGCTCGTGCCGCGTGCGCCGCGCACGGCGCGGCGGGCTCACTCCGATTCGCGCAGCCGGTTGGGGCGCAGTTCGCCGTGGCGGTCCAGCACGGGGTAGGCCGCCGCGTTGACCAGGCAGGCGTTCACCCCGCCGGCGTCGCGCAGGATTTCCAGGTAGAAGGCGCCGATGTCGGCGGCGTCGATGCGGCCGGTCTTGATGCGGTCCAGGTGGCGCTCGGCCGCGCGGGCTTCCAGGGCGCGGAAGTGTTCCTTTTCAAAGGCCAGGGCGCGCGCCGCGGCGCGGTCGCCCGAGACGAACACGGCGGCGGCCTGGCGCAGGTTGCGCTGCAGCCGCTCCAGGACGTCGGCCAGCTCGGCCTGCTGCTCGGGATCCAGCTCCCAGTGCTTCTTGTGCAGCCGCCCCGCGTGGCCCAGCAGGCCCATGCCCGACACGTCGGCGGCGTGGGCGACGTTCATGGAAAAGGTCAGGATGGATTTGAGGTACTGCGCGTCGTCGGCGCTGAGGCTTTCCTGGTCCTGGGTCGCCAGGTAGGCGGTCACCGAGCGGTCCAGCTGGCTGATGGCGCCGTTCAGGTAGCGCGCCTGGCTGGTCGCCCGGGGATCGTCGCGCAGCAGGGCCTGCCCGGTCAGCCGCAGCGATTCGCGCAGCAGGTCCGTCAGCCGCAGGGCCTCGCGGGCGGCCTGGCCCAGCGCCACGGACGGGACTTCGCGCGCGGATTCGTCCAGGTATTGGGGGCGGGCCGGGTCGTGGGGATCGGCGCGCGCCGGCAGCAGCCGCTGCAGCAGCCGGGCGTAGGGTTCCAGCGCGGGCATGAAGCAGGCGGCCACCACGAGGTTGAACAGCAGGTGGAAGTTCGCCACGGCGTGCGCAGCGTCGCCCAGCGCCGCCATGATCGGGCCGGCCCAGGGCAGCAGGGCCAGACCCAGCAGGCAGCCGGCGGCGCGCGTGCCCAGGTTGCCGATGGGCAGGCGCCGGGCGGCGGGGTTGCCCTCGCCGCCGCCTTCCAGGACCGGATTGATGGCGGTGCCCAGGTTGGCGCCCAGCACCAGCGCGTAGGCCAGCTCCGGCGGGACCAGGTCGTGATGGGCGAGCGACATGATCAGCACCACCACGGCCACGCTGGAATGCGAGGCCCAGGTCAGCGCCGCGCTGGCCGCCAGGGCGATCACCGGCGCGTCGGCCAGGGCGAGCAGGGCGCCGCCCAGCAGCGGCGCGTTCTGCAGCGGCTCGAACAGCGTCACCAGCTCGTGCAGCGCCAGCAGCAGCAGGCCCAGGCCGACCAGGGCCCGCCCCAGGTCGCGGGCGCGGCCCGGCTCGTAGTGGCGGAACATCCAGACGCCGACGAGCACCAGCCCGGGCGCCAGCGCGGTGGGGTCGAAGGACAGGGCCTGGACGATCAGGGTGGTGCCGACGTTGGCGCCCAGCATGGCCGCCAGACCCGGCACCAGGGGCACCAGGCCGTCCAGGGCGAAGCCGGTGATCATCAGCCCGGTGGCCGTGCTGCTCTGGATGGCGGCGGTGATGAGCAGCCCCGTGCCGAAGGCGCGCGGGGGCGAGCCCATGGCGCGGCCCATCCACAGGCCCAGCGCCTTGCCGAAGGCCCGCTGCACGCCGGTCTGCACCATGTGCACGCCCCACAGCAGCAGGGCGACGAAGCCGCCGAAGGCGACCAGGACCTGGAGTTCGCGCACGGCGGGCGGCCGTCCGGTGCCCGCCCTAGGCCGCCTGCCGGCGCAGGGCTTCGATGCGCTGTTCGATCGGCGGATGCGAGGCGAACAGGGCGCCGAGGGCGCCGCCCGTGATGCCCGAGGCGGCGAAGGACTTGGGCAGTTCGCCGGCCTCGATCCCGCCCAGGCGGGCGAGCGCGCGGATCATGGGCTCGCGCGCGCCCAGCAGGTGCGCCGAGCCCGCGTCGGCGCGGAATTCGCGCCGGCGGGAGAACCAGGCGACGATGATCGAGGCGAGCACGCCGAAGAGGATCTCGCAGACGAAGACGCTGGCGTAATAGCCGATGCCGACGTCGCGTTCGTTCTTGAGCACGGCGCGGTCGATGAAGTAGCCCACCAGGCGCGACAGGAAGATGACGAAGGTGTTGACCACGCCCTGGATCAGGGTGAGGGTGACCATGTCGCCGTTGGCGATGTGGGCGACTTCGTGGCCCAGGACGGCGGTGACTTCCTCCTCGGTCATGGACGAGAGCAGGCCGGTGGACACCGCCACCAGGGACTCGTTGCGGAAGGCGCCGGTGGCGAAGGCGTTGGGCGCGCCTTCGTAGATGGCGACTTCGGGGCGGCCGATGCCGGCCCGGTCGGCCAGCTGGTGCACGGTGGCCACCAGCCAGGCCTCGCGCCGGTCGCGCGGCGCCTGGGGATCGATGACCCGGGCGCCGGTGCTGGTCTTGGCCATCCATTTGCTCATCAGCAGCGAGATGAACGAGCCGGTGAAGCCCACCAGCGCCGCAAAGACCAGCAATGCGGCCGGATCGATGCCGTTGGCCGTGAGATAGCGCCCGACCCCCAGGAGGTTCATGGCGATGTTGAGCACCAGCACGACCGCCAGATTGGTCGCGAGGAACAGGATGATGCGCTTCATGTGGGGCAGGGCTCCGCAGGAAAGGAACGATGATGGCCAAAGTGTATAGTATCGGCTTCCTGTTCGTGTCGTGGTGACGCATGCAGTCTTTGTGGATGTTGCTGGCCTGCGCCATGTTCGCCGCGATGGGGGCCTTCGTGAAGGTCGCCGCCGACATCGGCGCCACGCTGCCGGAAATCGTCCTGTTCCGTGGCATCCCCTCCGTCCTGCTGCTGTATTTCTGGGCGCGCGCCACGCGGCGCACGATCCGTCCGTCCAGCTGGCGCCTGCACGTCTGGCGCAATCTCAGCGGCATCACGTCCATGTGGCTGGGCTTCTTCGCGCTGTCCCGCCTGCCCCTGCCCACGGCCGTCAGCCTGAACTACACCGCGCCGCTGTTCATCGCCGGCTGGATGCTGTTCTTCGGCGGCGCGCAGCGCGACCCGGTGCGCGTGCTGGCCGTGCTGGCGGGTTTTCTCGGGGTGCTGGGCGTGCTGCGCCCCAGCATTCAGCACGACCAGTGGATCGCGGCCCTGATGGGGCTGGGGGCGGGCGGCCTGGCGGCCGTCGCCATGATGCAGATCCGCCAGCTGGGCCAGATCGGCGAGCCCGAATGGCGCACGGTGCTGCTGTTCTCCCTGGGCGTCTGCCTGAGCGGCCTGGGCGGCATCGCGCTGCAGGGCTGGCGCACCACGGACCCCCTGGCCTTGCTGGCGCTCGTCGGGCTGGGCGTGGCGGGGCTGGTGGGCCAGCTGGCCATGACCCGGGCCTTCGGCTTGGGGTCTACCCTGTTGACGGCGGCGCTGCAGTACATGACCATCATCTTTGCCGCCTTGATCGGCGTCCTGTTCTGGGGCGACCGGCCGGCGCCGCTGGCCTGGGCCGGCATGGCGCTGATCATCGGTTCCGGCCTGCTGTCGGTCTGGCGCACATACACCGAGGCGCGCGCCCTGCGGGGCGTCCGCGGCGCGGCCTAGTTTTCACGAAGGAGGTAAACCCGTCATGACCGCATTGCTGATTCAGCCCGAGGCCCTGCGCGAGCGCCTGACCCGGCCGGGCTGCCTGGTCTTCGATGTGCGCCACGACCTGGCGGACCATCAGGCGGGCCGGCGGGCTTACGAAGCGGGCCACATCCCCGGGGCCCTGTACCTGGACCACGAAACCCAGCTGTGCGCCCTCAAGACCGGGCGCAACGGCCGCCACCCCTTGCCGGATCGCGCCGATTTCGCCGCCCTGATGCGGGCCCAGGGCCTGACGGCCCGCACCGACGTGGTGGTCTACGACGCCGGCAACGCCATGTTCGCGGCGCACCTGTGGTGGATGCTGCGCTGGCTGGGGCACGAATCGGTCTCGGTGCTGGACGGCGGCTGGGCCGCCTGGCTGGCGGCCGGCGGCGCCGTCGAGACCGGCGCGCGCGCGCCCTCGCTGAGCGAGGCGCAGGCGATCCAGGGGCTGGTCCTCTCGGGCAAGCCCTCGATGCCCGTGGTCGATGCCCGCGCCGTGCTGTCCAACCTGGACGAGCCGCGCTTCACGGTGCTGGATGCGCGCGCGCCCGAGCGCTTCAGCGGCGCGGTCGAGCCCATCGATCCGGTGCCGGGGCACATCCCGGGGGCGCTGAACCGGCCGTTTGAACGCAATCTGGGCCCGGACGGGCGCTTCAAGCCCGCCGCCGAACTGCGCGCGGAATTCGAGTCCCTGCTGGGCGGCCGGCTGGACCGCGGCATCGTCCATCAGTGCGGCTCGGGCATCACCGCCTGCCACAACCTTTTCGCCATGGAACTGGCCGGCCTGCGCGGCTCGGCCCTGTATCCGGGATCCTGGAGCGAATGGTGCGCCGACGCCGCCCGGCCGGTGGCGAAAGGCGATTGACTCCCGCCTCGCGCCTTGCAAGGCGCTCCGATTCACCAGGCACGGATCAGTCCGCAGGGAACTGATCCGTGACGGGGTTCATCATGCGGCGGTACCAGGCGTGGAAGTGCGCCATGCCGTCCTCCAGGGGGCTCTGGTAGGGGCCGCATTCGTTTTCGCCGCGCTCCATCAGGGCGCGGCGGCCGGCGTCCATGCGCTCGCCGATCTCGTCGTCCTCGATCGCCGTCTCCAGGTAGGCCGCGCGCTGGGCCTCGATGAATTCGCGCTCGAAGGCGACGATTTCCTCGGGGTAGTAGAACTCGATCACGTTGACGGTCTCCTGGGGGCTGACGGGGTGCAGCGTGGACAGCACCAGGACGTGGGGATAGAGCTCGATCATGTGGGTGGGAAAATACGTCACCCAGATCGCGCCGAAATCGGGCGCGGCGCCCGAGCGGTACTGCAGCAGGCGGTCGTGCCACTGGCGGTAGACCTCGGTGCCGGGCTGGCCCAGGGCCTGGTGGACGCCGACGCGCTGCATGCTGTGGAATTCGCCGAATTCCCATTCCAGGTCGTCGCAGGTGACGAAGCGCCCCAGCCCCGGGTGGAAGGGGCCGACGTGGTAGTCCTCCAGGTAGACTTCGATGAAGGTCTTCCAGTTGTAGTGGCAGGGGTGGACTTCCACGTGGTCCAGCACGTAGTCGGAAAAATCGAATTCCGGCCGCTCGAACAGGCCGCCGAGGTCGCCCAGCGGATCGCGCGCGCCCTCGAACAGCAGGCCATGGCAGTTGCGCAGCGGGAATTCCCGCAGCCGCAGGTCCGGTTTCTCGGGAAACAGCGGGGCGTTCAGCAGCCGGCCCTGGGTGTCGTAGCTCCATTGGTGGATCGGGCACAGGATGCGCCCGCCCGTGGCGCACAGGTTGCCGGCCGAACAATCGGCGTCGCGCCCCGTCTGGCTGCCCAGCATCAGGGCCTGGCGGTGGCGGCAGACGTTCGACAGCAGGCGCACGTCGGTCCGGTCGCGCAGCAGGACCCGGCCGCCGCCCTCGTGGGCCAGGGTGCGCCAGTCGCCGGGGTCGGGCACCATCTTCTCGTGGCCCACGTAGCACGCGCTGCGCTCGAAGATGTGGCGCCGTTCCCGGGCCAGGACGGCCGGATCGAAGTAGTGGTGGACCGGAAGCTGGCTGGCCAGATCGGCGCCGGAAGGGATGTAAGGGTTGGTCATTGGTTCCCCCCGCAAGAATGGAACCGCCCGGAGCGCCGCCGGGACGTCCCGGCACCGGCGGTTCCGGCGGTCGGGGCGGGGGATGGACGGCGGCCGGGTCGGCGCGAAGAAAAACGCCCGAGCCGGTCGGCCGCGAAAAGCGGCCGGACCGCATGGCCCCGGCACCACGTGAAGCCCGGTCCGGGGCAGGGGTCGAAATTGTACCCCACCCCGCAGATGATCGGGCCCGGGGCGGTTTCATGGTCCGGCGGGGTTCCCGTACAATCCAGTCTGGAATGCTCAGATGAAACCCATGGTCAACGATCAAACCCCGCCGCCGGCCCCGCCATCCCGGCCCGCCGATCCATTGCCCCAGGACTTCGAGACGGCGCTGGCCGAACTCGAGGACCTGGCCGGCCGCATGAACGACGGCAACCTGGGCCTGGACGAGTCCATCGCCCTGTATCAGCGCGGCGTGGCGCTGGCCCAGGTGTGCCAGCGGCGGCTGGAAGCCGTCGAGCAGCAGGTCCAGGTGCTCCAGGGCCAGCTGCTCCAGCCCTTCGACGACGCCGCGGCGCGGGACGCGACATGAGCGCTGTCGCGGGGAATTTCGACGCCTGGCTGCGCGAGCGGGTGGACCACACCGCGGCGGTGCTCGACGACCTGCTGCCGCCCGCCGAGGACGATCCCGCGCGCCTGCACGAAGCCATGCGCTATGCCGTCCTGGGGCCGGGCAAGCGGGTGCGGGCCGCCCTGGTCTACGCCGCCGGCGAAGCCAGCCGCACTCCCAACGGCACGGCCGCCGCGCAGGATCTGGCGCTGGACGCCGCCGCCGCCGCCGTGGAGCTGATCCACGCCTATTCGCTGATCCACGACGATCTGCCCTGCATGGACGACGACGACCTGCGGCGCGGCCGGCCCACCGTGCATCGCCAGTTCGACGACGAGGCGCTCGCCATGCTCGCCGGGGATGCGCTGCAGCCCCTGGCCTTCGACTGCCTGGCGCAGATGCCCATCGCGCCGGCCCTGACGGTCCAGGCGGTCCGGCTGCTGGCCCGCGCGGCGGGCAGCGAGGGCATGGTCGGCGGCCAGGCCATCGACTGCGCCAGCGTCGGCCAGGCCCTGCCGATCGAGGCGCTGCAGCACATGCACCGCATGAAGACCGGCGCCCTGCTGGAAGCCAGCGTGCTGCTGGGCGGGGTGGTGGCCGGCGCCAGCAGCACCGTGCGCGCCGGCCTGGAATCCTACGCCTCGGCCATGGGCCTGGCCTTCCAGGTGGTGGACGACATCCTGGACGTGACCGCCGATTCGGCCACCCTGGGCAAGACCGCCGGCAAGGACGCCGCCCAGGGCAAGCCGACCTACGTCTCCATCATGGGGCTGGACGGCTCGCGCGAACTGCTGGCCGGCCTGCGCGAGCAGGCCTGCGCCGCGCTGCTGCCGCTGGGGCCGTCGGCCTGCCGCCTGCGCGAGCTGGCCGACTACATCATCGGCAGGTCCCATTAGCGTGGACAGACCCTGCATCCAAGGCATCATGACTAGACTATTGGAAGGCATTCAGTCGCCGGCGGACCTGCGCCGGCTGGACCGCCGGGAGCTCAAGGACCTGGCCGTCGAACTGCGCGCGTTCGTGCTGGACTCCGTGTCGCGCACCGGCGGCCACCTGTCCTCGAACCTGGGCACGGTCGAGCTCACCCTGGCGCTGCACTACGCGTTCGACACGCCCCACGACCGGCTGGTCTGGGACGTGGGCCACCAGTCCTATCCGCACAAGATCCTCACCGGGCGCCGCGAGGCCATGGCCGGCCTGCGCCAGCGCGGCGGGATCTCGGGCTTCCCCAGGCGCGCCGAATCGCCGTACGACGCCTTCGGCACGGCGCATTCCTCGACCTCGATCTCCGCCGCGCTGGGCATGGCCGTGGCCTCGCGCAACGCCGGCATCGATCGCCAGCACGTCGCCGTGATCGGCGACGGGGCGATGACGGCCGGCATGGCCTTCGAGGCCCTGAACAACGCCGGCGTCACCCCCGACGTGAATCTGCTGGTCGTGCTGAACGACAACGACATGTCGATCTCGCCGCCGGTGGGCGCGCTGAACTACTACTTCGCCCGCCTGCTGTCGGGCCAGTTCTACGCCCGCGCCAAGAACATGGGGCGGGCCATGTTGCAGCACGTGCCGCCCGTGCTGGCGCTGGCGCGCAAGCTCGAAGGCCACGCCAAGGGCATGCTGTCGCCGGCCACCCTGTTCGAGGAACTGGGCTTCAACTACATGGGCCCGATCGACGGCCACGACCTGGACGTGCTCATCCCCACCCTGGAAAACCTGCGCCGGCTCGGCGGCCTGCAGTTCCTGCACGTCGTGACGCGCAAGGGCCGGGGCTACAAGCTGGCCGAGGCCGATCCGGTGCTCTACCACGGCCCGGGCAAGTTCGATCCCTCGGTCGGCATCCAGAAGCCCGCCACACCCGCGCGCCGCACCTTCACCCAGGTCTTCGGCGCCTGGCTGTGCGACATGGCCGCCGCCGACGCGCGCCTGATGGGCATCACGCCCGCCATGCGCGAAGGCAGCGGCCTGGTCGAGTTCGAGCGCCGGTTCCCGCGGCGCTACTTCGACGTCGGCATCGCCGAGCAGCACGCCGTGACCTTCGCCGCCGGCCTGGCCTGCGAGGGCTGCAAGCCCGTGGTGGCCATCTACTCCACCTTCCTGCAGCGCGGCTACGACCAGCTGATCCACGACGTGGCGCTGCAGAACCTGGACGTGACCTTCGCCCTGGACCGGGCCGGCATCGTCGGCGCCGACGGGGCGACCCACGCCGGCAACTACGACATCGCCTACCTGCGCTGCGTCCCGAACCTGGTGATCGCCACGCCCTCGGACGAACGCGAGGCCCGGCTGCTGCTCAACACCTGTTTCCTCCATCCCGGCCCGGCCTCGGTGCGCTACCCGCGCGGCGCGGGCTGCGGCGCCGATCCCGGCGACAGCCTGGAGCCGGTCGAACTCGGCCGCGCCGTGGTGCGGCGCGAGGGCCGGGACGTGGCGCTGCTGGTGTTCGGCACGCTGCTGCCAGAAGCCGCGCGGGCGGCCGAGGCGCTGGACGCCACGCTGGTGGACATGCGCTTCGTCAAGCCGCTGGACGAGGCCCTGCTGCGGCGGCTGGCCGACACCCACGGCCTGTTCGTCACGGTCGAGGAGGGCGCCGTCATGGGCGGCGCCGGCAGCGCCGTGGCCGAATGGCTGAACCGGGAGGCGATCGTCCGCCCGATCCTGCAGCTGGGCCTGCCGGACGAATTCATCGATCACGGGGACCAGAAGGCCATCCTCGCCGGGCTCGGCCTGGATGCCGGTGGAATCGAGGCGTCGATACGCCAGCGCTTGAAAAGGAATGCTTCATGAACACCCTGCTGGATCCGGTGGCGATGTCGATGCCGGACGTGCAAAGCGGACCCGACACCCGCCGCATCGCCATCGAACGGGTGGGCGTGCGCGGCGTGCGCCACCCCCTGGTGGTCGCGTCCGGCGCCGGCCGGCCCCAGGCGACCGTCGCCGACTGGGAAATGACCGTGGCCCTGCCGGCCGACGAAAAAGGCACGCACATGTCGCGCTTCATCGCCCTGCTGGAAGCGCACCGCGGCGAGCCCATGACGCCCGCGGCCCTGTGCGCCCTGGCGCGGTCCATGCTCGACCTGCTGCACGCCGACGCGGGCGACGTCGCGGCCGGCTTTCCCTATTTCATCGAGAAGCCCGCGCCGGTGTCGGGCGTGCGCAGCCTGATGGACTACCAGGTACGCTGGCGCGTCGGCGTGCGCCGCGGCGAGGCGCCGCGCTTTTCCCTGTCCGTCCAGGTGCCGGTGACCAGCCTGTGCCCGTGCTCGAAGGCGATCTCGGACTACGGCGCCCACAACCAGCGCTCGCACGTCTGCGTGGACCTGGAATACGACGCGGTCGATGCCGTGGACCTGGACGCGCTGATCCGCGGCGTGGAATCGCAGGCCTCGTCCGAGCTTTGGGGGCTGCTCAAGCGCGCCGACGAAAAGTTCGTCACCGAGCGCGCCTACGAGAACCCGAAATTCGTCGAGGACCTGGTGCGCGACGTGGCCGTGATGCTGCAGCGCCTGCCCGGCGTGGCGTCCTACCAGGTCACGGCGGAAAACTTCGAGTCCATCCACAACCATTCCGCCTACGCGGTGGTGCGCAGCGCCTAGCGCCGGCGCCGGAACGCCGGCGCGTCACCCCTCGGAGGGACGATGCGCGCCGTCCACTCCCTCACCCCGGCCGATGTGCTAGAATGCCGGGTTACTTGCTCGACCGTGCTTGTGGCATGCCGATTTTTGGCGTGTCCGTGATTCCCAGGACGGGATTTCGCATCGTGCCGGCGGGCTGTCTGTCCACACCACAGATATCCACAAGGAGTCTTACATGCGCCACTACGAAGTAGTGTTCATCGTGCATCCCGATCAGAGCGAGCAGGTGCCCGCCATGATCGAGCGCTACCAGGCCATGGTCACCAGCAATGGCGGCCAGATCCACCGCGTCGAGGACTGGGGCCGCCGCCAGCTGGCCTACCCGATCCAGAAGCTCGTCAAGGCCCACTACGTGTGCTTCAACATCGAGTGCGGCCAGGCCGCCCTGGACGAACTCGAACACTCGTTCCGCTACAACGACGCGATCCTGCGCCACCTGTTCGTCAAGACCAGGCACGCCCACACCGAGCCGTCGATCATGATGAAGTCGGTCGAGCGCGAGGAAGCCCGCAAGGCGACCGCCACCGAGTCTACGAATTCCTGATCCGGAGCCCGCGCATTCCGTGAACCGGGTCGAAATCGCAGCGCGCGTGGCCGAGGCCGAGCCGCTGCGCCACACGCCGGCGGGCACGCCGGTGCTGCGGCTCCGGATGGCACACGAATCCGAGGTCCTGGAAGCCGGATCCCCCCGCACCGTCCGCATGGAACTGCAGGCGGTGGCCCTGGGGGACGTGGCCCGGGAACTGGCCGGGACGCCGATCGGCGCGCTGGTCCAGGCCGTCGGATTCCTGGCGCCCCTCCGGCAGGGCTCGGACCGGCTGGTGTTCCACATCCAGCGGATCGCGCAGGCACACTGAATGAACATGCCGGGCAGGGCCCGGCCCTAGAGAGATAAAGGCAACCATCATGGCTTACTTCAAGAAAACCAAGGAAAAGCGCAAGTTCGGGCAGCAGAATCCGCTGTTCAAGCGCCGCAAGTTCTGCCGCTTCACCGTCGCCAAGGTCGAAGAGATCGACTACAAGGATCTGGACACCCTGCGCGATTTCATCCAGGAAAACGGCAAGATCATCCCGGCCCGCCTGACCGGCACCAAGGCGCACTACCAGCGCCAGCTGGACACCGCCATCAAGCGCGCGCGCTTCCTGGCCCTGTTGCCGTACACCGACAACCACAACTGATCCGAGGTCTCCCGTCATGCAAGTCATCCTGCTTGAAAAAGTCGTCAATCTCGGCAACCTCGGCGACGTGGTTCGTGTGCGCGACGGCTACGCCCGCAACTACCTGATCCCCCAGAAGATCGCCCGCCGCGCGACCGACGCCGCCCTGAAGGAATTCGAGGCCCGCCGCGCCGAACTCGAAAAGCACCAGGCCGAAAAGCTGGCCGCGGCCCAGGCCGTGGGCGAGAAGCTGTCCGGCTACGTGCTGACCATCAGCCAGAAGGCCGGCGTCGACGGCCGCCTGTTCGGCTCGGTCACCAACATGGACGTGGCCGCCGCGCTGCAGGCCGCCGGCTTCACCGACGTGCACAAGGCCCAGGTCCGCATGCCCGACGGCGCCATCAAGGCCGTGGGCGAGTTCCCGCTGCAGGTTGCGCTGCACGCCGACGTGGTGGCCGACATCACGATCAACGTGCAGGGCGAAATGGCCTGAGGCACCGCCGCGCCGCCGTGCTACATTTCTCACGATGGGAATGGCGCGGCGCCGCTGAAAGGGCCGGCATTGCGCCGGCCCTTTTTCATTCGCCCGGCGCGCTTCGGCGGATCCGGGCGGCCCGCCGCCGGCCCGCGCCGCGCGGGGGCCTTTCATCGGGCGCCGTGCCGCGCCCCCGTATCGAGGACAGGGTTTGGAAATCGAAGCCGACGCGCAACTGGATTACCTGCGTGTGCCGCCGCACTCCATCGAGGCCGAGCAGTCGGTGCTGGGCGGGCTGCTGCTGGACAACGCCGCCTTCGACCGGGTCGCCGACGTCCTCACCGAGGACGACTTCTACCGCTACGACCACCGCCTGATCTGGCAGCACATCGCCCGGCTGGTGGCGCTGGCGCGGCCGGCCGACGTCGTCACGGTCCACGAATCCCTGGCCACGGCCGGCAAGTCCGACGAATGCGGCGGCCTGCAGTACCTGAACGCGCTGGCGCACAACACGCCCTCGGCGGCGAACATCCGCCGCTACGCCGAGATCGTGCGCGAGCGGTCCATGCTGCGCAAGCTGGTCTCGATCGCCGACGAGATCTCCTCGGCCGCCTTCAATCCCCAGGGCAAGGAAGCCCGGCAGATCCTCGACGAGGCCGAGTCCCGCGTGTTCCAGATCGCCCAGGAAGGTGCGCGCGGCATGGCCGGATTCCAGGAGATCCGTCCGCTGCTGGCCCAGGTGGTCGAGCGCATCGACGAGCTCTATCACCGCGAAGGCGATTCCGACGTGACCGGGGTGCCCACCGGCTTCAACGACCTGGACCGCATGACCTCGGGCCTGCAGGCCGGCGACCTGGTGATCGTGGCCGGGCGGCCGTCCATGGGCAAGACCTCGTTTTCCATGAACATCGGCGAGCACGTCGCCATCGAGCAGGGCCTGCCGGTGGCCGTGTTCTCCATGGAAATGGGCGCCGTGCAGCTGGCCATGCGCATGATCGGCTCGGTCGGCATGCTGGACCAGCACCGCATGCGCACCGGCAAGCTGAACCAGGACGACTGGCCGCGCCTGACCCACGCCGTGCAGAAGGTCGAGGAAGCGCAGATCTACATCGACGAGACCCCGGCGCTCAGTTCCATGGAACTGCGCGCGCGGGCGCGGCGGCTGGCGCGCCAGTGCGGGCAGCTGGGCCTGATCATCATCGACTACATCCAGCTGATGTCCGGCTCGGGCGGGGAAAACCGCGCCACCGAAATCTCCGAGATCAGCCGGTCCCTGAAGGGCCTGGCCAAGGAGCTGAACTGCCCGGTGATCGCCCTGTCGCAGCTCAATCGCAGCCTGGAGCAGCGCCCCAACAAGCGGCCCGTCATGAGCGACCTGCGCGAATCCGGCGCCATCGAGCAGGACGCCGACGTGATCATCTTCATCTACCGCGACGAGGTCTACAACCCCGATTCGCCGGACAAGGGCACGGCCGAGATCATCATCGGCAAGCAGCGTAACGGCCCGATCGGCACGGTGCGCCTGACCTTCCAGGGCTCCAGCACGCGCTTCCTGAATTTCTCGGCGGCGCCCGCGTTCTGATCGGCGGCGGCGGGATTCTGATCCCCGAGACCGGCGGCCCGCCCGCGGCGGTCCCGCCACCGGCACGATGGGCGGCACAGCGGCATTCGGGGCGGATCAGCCCGGATTCGCCGCGGTCATTTTCAGCGCCATGCGCACCGCCGCGCGCAGCGAAGCCGGGTCGGCCAGGCCGCGCCCGGCGATGTCGAAGGCCGTGCCGTGGTCCACGCTGGTGCGCACGAAAGGCAGGCCCACGGTCACGTTCACCCCTTCGTCCAGCCCCAGGTACTTCACCGGGATCAGGCCCTGGTCGTGGTACTGGGCGACCACGATGTCGAATTCCCCCCGGCGGGCGCGCATGAACACGGTATCGCCCGGCCAGGGGCCGGTGGCGTCCAGGCCCTCGGCGCGGGCGGCGGCGAGGGCCGGCGCGATGTGGCGGGCTTCCTCGTCGCCGAAGGCGCCGCCTTCGCCCGCGTGCGGATTCAGGCCCGCCACGGCGATGCGCGGCCGGGCGATGCCGGCCTGGCGGCAGGCCCGCTGCGCCAGGCGGATGGCGCGCAGTTCGGCCGCGGCGCTGAGCGCCGCCGGTACCGCGGCCAGGGCGATGTGGATGGTCACCAGCAGCACGCGCAGTTCGTCGTTGGCCAGCATCATGGCGTAGTCCGCCGTGCCGCTGCGCTGCGCCAGGATTTCCGTGTGGCCGGGGAAATCGATGCCGGCCGCGTGCAGCGCGCCCTTGTGCAGCGGCGCCGTCACCAGCGCCCGCACGCGGCCCGCCAGGGCGTCGTCGATGGCGTGGCACAGGTATTCGTAGGCGCCGCGCCCGGCGCGGGCGTCCTCGCGGCCCCAGGGCAGGTCGGCCGGCAGCGCGTCCCAGCGGTTCAGTACGCCGATCACGCCCTGCGTCGTGCCCGCGCCGGGGGCGTCCAGCGGACGGATCTCCAGGCGGCCGTCCAGCCCCAGTGCACGGCAGGCGCGCCGCAGGGCGCCCACGTCGCCGTAGACCACGGTGGGGTGGGGCAGGCCTTCCGCGAACAGGTGTGCGATCAGCTCCGGGCCGACGCCCGCGGCGTCCCCCAGCGTGATGGCCAGGGGCGCGCCGGCGGGCGCGGCCGGGATGCCGGGATCAGAGGGCGTCGCTGGCATAGTCCGCCAGGCGGGAGCGCTCGCCGCGCTGCAGGGTGATGTGGCCGGCGTGCGGCCAGCCCTTGAAGCGGTCCACCACGTAGGTCAGCCCCGAACTGCCCTCGGTGAGGTAGGGCGTGTCGATCTGGGCGATGTTGCCCAGGCAGACGATCTTGGTGCCGGGGCCCGCGCGGGTGACCAGGGTCTTCATCTGCTTGGGCGTCAGGTTCTGGGCCTCGTCGATGATCAGGAACTTGTTGAGGAAGGTGCGCCCGCGCATGAAGTTCATGGACTTGACCTTGATGCGCGAGCGGATCAGGTCCATGGCGGGCGTCTTGGTCCAGTCCTGGCCGTTGCCGCTGCCGGGAGCGCCGAGCGCGCCCGTCGCCCCCTGGTGCAGGACCTCCAGGTTGTCCTCCAGCGCGCCCATCCAGGGCAGCATCTTTTCTTCCTCGGTGCCGGGCAGGAAGCCGATGTCGTCGCCCACCGGCACGGTGGCGCGGGTGATGATGATTTCGGTGTAGCGCTTGGTCTCGAAGGTCTGGGCCAGGCCGCTGGCCAGGGCCAGCAGGGTCTTGCCGGTGCCCGCCTGGCCCAGCAGCGACACGAAGTCGATGTCCGGGTTCATCAGCAGGTTGAGGGCGAAATTCTGCTCGCGGTTGCGCGTGGTGATGCCCCAGACGCTGTTCTTGGCGTGGCTGAAATCGCGCAGGGTGGAGAGCACGGCGCTTTTCCCCGTGACTTCGCGCACCTGGGCGTACAGCGGCATCTCGCCTTCGTAGTAGACGAATTCGTTGACGATGAACTGGCCGCACAGCGGTCCGCGCACGCGATACCAGGTCAGGCCGTTCTGCTGCCAGGATTCGATGTCCTTGCCGTGCTTGTTCCAGAAGTTTTCCGGCAGCGGCATGACGCCGTCGTAGAGCAGGTCGGAGTCGTCCAGGACGTGGTCGTTCAGGTAGTCCTCGGCCGGCAGGCCCAGCGCCCGCGCCTTCAGGCGCATGTTGATGTCCTTGGACACCAGCACGATCTCGCGCTTGGGGTTTTCCTCGCGCAGGCCGTGGACGATGCCCAGGATCACGTTGTCGGCCTTGCCCATGGGCAGTTCCAGGGGCAGGCGCGTGTCGGTGGGGCGGGTCTGGAAATACAGCGAGCCCAGGGCGTCGGCATTGCCCAGCGCATCCAGCGGAACCCCCTTGGACAGATCGGCGGTGCCGATCAGCTGGTCCAGGTGGCGGCTGACCTGGCGGGCGTTGCGCGCGACTTCCGACATGCCCTTTTTCTGGTGGTCGAGTTCTTCGAGCACGATCATGGGCAGGAAGACGTCGTGCTCGGCGAAGCGGAACAGGGACGAGGGATCGTGCAGCAGCACGTTGGTGTCCAGCACGAACAGCTTGCGCTGCGCCGTGGGCAGGCGTTTCGGCCGTGCGCGGGCGGCGGCGGGGCGGGCCGGAGCGGGCGCCGCGCCGGCCGGCGCCGGACTCGCGGGGGCGGGCTTGTCCGTGGCCGGCGCCCGGGCGGTCCGGGCGGGGGCGGCCGGCACCGCGGCCGTGGCGGGGGCCGGCACCGCGGCGGGCGCCGGTGCCGCGGCGGGGGCTGGTGCGCGGGCGGGTGCCTGGGCGGGGGTGGAGGCCTGGGCGGGCTTGGGAGCGGGCGCAGGCGCGGCCGGCGCCGCGCGCCCGGCGGGCCTGGACAGGATGGCGGCGAGCGGGCGGGCTTTCGACCCCCGTCCGCGGGACGCGGAGCGGGAGGTGTCCAGGGCGGGGCCGGGCACGGCCGGGGCCGGGGCCGTCTCGCGCGGGGCGGCGCGGACGGCGGTTTCGATGATGTCGCCCGGGCGGGCCGGCGGTTTCGGAAGGGGCATGTAGGCTCCTGTGACAGGCCCTAGGCGGCCAGGTTTTGCGCGGCCTGCAGGACTTCGTCCGCATGGCCGGGAACGCGCACGCCGCGCCATTCCTGGACCAGGACGCCCTGGCGGTCGACCAGGAAGGTGCTGCGCTCGATGCCGCGCACCTGCTTGCCGTACATGTTCTTCTGCTTCATCACGCCGAACAGGGCGCACAGGGCCTCGTCGGAATCGGCGATCAGGGGGAAGGGCAGGCACTGCTTGTCGGCGAAGCCCTGATGGGATTTCAGGGTGTCGCGGGAAATGCCGAAGATCTGGCAGTCCAGCGCCAGGAACTGCGCGTGGCGGTCGCGGAAATCCTGCGCCTCGGTGGTGCAGCCGGGGGTGTTGTCCTTGGGATAGAAGTACAGCACGAAGGGCTTGCCGTGCAGGGCGGCGGAGTCGAAGGATCCCTGGGTGGTTTCGGCGGTGAGCGGCGGCAGCGGGCGGCCGATGGCGATGGGGGTCATGAGGGGTCTCCGGGTAGCAGCAGGGCCAGCACGCGCCGTTCCTCGGACATGAGGATGTTGTAGGTCCGGGCGGCGGCCTGGGTGGTCATGGTTTCGATGCCGATTCCCAGCGCCAGCAGCGGCCGCAGCACTTCGGGACGCAGGAAGATCTGGCGCGGGCCGGTGCCGATCAGCAGGACCTCGGGCGCGCCCGGGGGCAGCTCGGCGGCGGGCGCCGCGTCGTCGAGGAAGGCGAGCGGATCGCGCGCGGCCGGCTTCAGGCCGACCAGGTCCTGCAGGAAGGCGGCATCGATGTCGGCGACGCCGCGCAGGGCGAGGCCGCGCACCGGCCCTTCGGGGGCGAAGCAGATGGCGCCGTCGTAGCGGACCCGATTGATTTCCAGGAAGCCGTCGCCGTAGGCGGTGACGGTGTTGAGCGCGGGATTCAGGTCTTTTTGCAATAGCACGGGCAAGCTCCGGTGTTCCTCGTGATGATAGCGCAATCGATCGGGCGATCGTGCCGGGGGCCGGAGCGCTTTCCCCGCGGGACCGGAGCCCGCGGGCGGGGAGCGCCGGCGTGCAGCGGCCGGCTTCCTCCCAGGCGTTGAAAAATCGGCTGCATGGGTGTTGCGCCGTGCGCATCCTGCGCCGCTCAGCGGGCCCCTGCCACGGCGGCCATCCACTCGGCAATCCGGTCGATCGACGCCGAGGGCGCGCCGGTGTGGCTGGCCTCCGGCTGGTACAGCTCGGTTCGCGGATTCGGCGGCAGGGCGGCGAATCGCTGTTGCCTGACCTTGAGCAGACCCGGATAGTCCCGGGTCGGCACGATGAACAGGACCGGCACGGCGGGGTTCAGCGCGTGCTCCGGCTTCACCCGGTTCAACGGGCTGTCGGGGGCGAACCAGTCGAGATAGACCGCCGGTGCCACGGCGACGGGATAGGCGCCGCGCGCACCCTCGTAGTCCACGAGCCGCGTCCTGCTCTCGCCCCGGCCTTCGCCGACCCGCTTGCGAGCCAGGGCCACGGCCTCGCCCACCTGTTCGCGGGCTTGCGGACTGTTGGAATTGCCTCCCGGCGCGATGGCGATCACGCCATCGACCGGCAGCCGGCCGCCGAGGTAGAGGGCAAAATGCCCGCCCTGGCTGTGTCCGCCGACGAACAGCTTCTGCGCGCCGCGCGCACGCAAGGCGTCCAGTGCGGCGGCGACTTCCCGCTCGGCGGCGGCGACGCCGACGTCATAGTTGCGCCGTCCCGACCACGGCATTTCGAGATTGGCGACGAGGCAACCCTTGGCCTCCAGCGCGGCCGCCAGTTCCGCCACGTGCCGGCCCGGCGAGCCGGCCTTGCCGTGCATCACCACCACGCCGATCTTCGGCGCCGGCGCCTGCGCCCGCGCGCCGCCGGACACGGCGAGGGCGATGCCGGCCGCAAGCAGGGCAAGAACCAGGCGGAGCGATTGCGTCATGGGCGGTTCCTCGTTCAACGGCCGCCCGGAGGGCGGATGGCCGCGCCGGTGCAGGCCGACCATTGTATTCCGGGGAACCGCCGGATTTCCTGCCGGCTCGTCGAGATCGTCGTCCCCGTCCGCCCATTGCAGCCCGCCCATTTGCGAGTCGCGGACGCATGCGATAGATTATCGAGTTTGCTGCACCGCATCCATCCGCACGACTCCAGCCCACCTGCCGAGGACCATCATGACGAGCTTTCCGCGCATCGAGCGCCTGCCCCCCTACGTGTTCAACATCACCGGGGAACTCAAGATGGCCGCACGCCGGCGCGGCGAGGACATCATCGACATGTCCATGGGCAATCCGGACGGCCCCACGCCGCAGCACATCGTCGACAAGCTGGTGGAAGTCGCCCGCCGCCCCGACACCCACGGCTATTCGGTGTCCAAGGGCATCCCGCGCCTGCGCCGCGCGATCTCGACCTGGTACGAGCGCCGCTACGGGGTGGACATCGATCCGGATTCCGAGGCCATCGTCTCCATCGGCTCCAAGGAAGGCCTGGCCCACCTGATGCTGGCCACGCTGGACCGGGGCGACACGGTGCTGGTGCCTAATCCCAGCTACCCGATCCACATCTACGGCGCGGTGATCGCCGGCGCCAACATCCGCTCGGTGCCGATGACGCCCGGACTGGATTTCTTCGAGGAGATCGAGCGCGCGGTGCGCGAGACCATCCCCAAGCCCAAGATGATGATCCTGGGTTTCCCCAGCAACCCCACGGCCCAGTGCGTGGAGCTGTCCTTCTTCGAGCGCATCGTGGCGCTGGCGCGCGAACACGGCATCCTGGTGGTGCACGACCTGGCCTACGCCGACATCACCTTCGACGGCTACGTGGCGCCGTCCATCATGCAGGTGCCCGGCGCGCGCGACGTGGCGGTGGAATTCTTCACCATGAGCAAGAGCTACAACATGGCCGGCTGGCGCATCGGCTTCATGGTGGGCAACCGCGAGCTGGTCAACGCGTTGGCGCGCATCAAGAGCTACCACGACTACGGCACCTTCACGCCCATCCAGGTGGCGGCCATCGCCGCCCTGGAAGGGCCCCAGGACTGTGTGGCGGAAGTCGTCGAGCAGTACCGCAGCCGCCGCGACGTGCTGGCGCGCGGCCTGCACGAGGCCGGCTGGCCGGTGGACGTGCCCAAGGCGTCCATGTACATCTGGGCGCGCATCCCCGAGCCCTACCGCGCCCAGGGCTCGCTGGAATTCTCCAAGCGCCTGCTGGCCGACGCCAAGGTCGCCGTGTCCCCCGGCATCGGCTTCGGCGAATACGGCGACGAATACGTGCGCTTCGCCCTGATCGAAAACGAACAGCGCACCCGTCAGGCGGTGCGCGGCATCAAGGACATGTTCCGCAAGGACGGGCTGCTCAAATGAAACCGATCCGCGTAGGTTTGCTCGGCCTGGGCGTCGTCGGCGGCGGCGTCTGGACGGTCCTGGCCCAGAACGGCGGCGAGATCGCCCGGCGCGCCGGACGGCGCATCGAGGTCGCCGCGGTGGCGGTGCGCGACGTGGCCAAGGCGCGCGCGCTGGTGGGGCCGGACGTCGCCGTCACCACCGACGGCATGGCCCTGGCGCGCGACCCGGACATCGACATCATCGTCGAGCTGATGGGCGGCGACACGGTGGCCCGCGACTGCATCCTGGAAGCCATCGCCCAGGGCAAGCACGTGGTCACGGCCAACAAGGCCCTGCTGGCCGTGCACGGCAACGAGATCTTCGCCGCCGCCCAGGCGCGCGGCGTGATGGTCGCCTTCGAGGCGGCCGTGGCCGGCGGCATCCCCATCATCAAGGCGATCCGCGAGGGCCTGACGGCCAACCGCATCCAGTGGCTGGCCGGCATCATCAACGGCACCACCAATTTCATCCTGTCGGAGATGCGCCAGCGCGGCCTGCCCTTCGACGCCGTGCTCGCCGAGGCCCAGCGCCTGGGCTACGCCGAGGCCGACCCCACCTTCGACATCGAGGGCGTGGACGCGGCCCACAAGCTCACGTTGCTGGCCTCGCTGGCCTTCGGCATTCCGGTACAGTTCGACAAGGCCTACATCGAAGGCATTTCCCGCCTGGCCTCCGAGGACATCGTCCACGCCGAGCGCCTGGGCTACCGCATCAAGCTGCTGGGCATCACCCGCCGCCGCCCGGAAGGCATCGAGCTGCGGGTCCATCCCGCCCTGGTGCCCGACCACTGCCTGCTGGCCAACGTCGAAGGCGCCATGAACGCCGTGCTGGTGCGCGGCGACGCGGTCGGCCCTTCGCTGTACTACGGCCAGGGCGCGGGCGCGCTGCCCACGGCCTCGGCCGTGGTGGCCGACCTGGTCGACGTGACCCGGCTGCAGATGGCCGACCCCGAGCACCGGGTGCCGCACCTGGCCTTCCAGCCCGACGCCATGGCCGACATTCCCGTGCTGCCCATGGCGGACGTGCGCACCTGCTTCTACCTGCGCCTGCGGGTGGACGACCGCCCCGGCGTGCTGGCCGAC
Source organism: Castellaniella defragrans (assembly GCF_014203015.1). Classification (GTDB taxonomy): domain Bacteria; phylum Pseudomonadota; class Gammaproteobacteria; order Burkholderiales; family Burkholderiaceae_B; genus Castellaniella; species Castellaniella defragrans. Next base: position 47,566 of record NZ_JACHIB010000020.1, on the reverse strand, counting down.
CTGGCGCGCGTGCTGTCGGACGCCGGCATTTCCGTGGGCTCGATGTTCCAGCAGCCCCACGGCGAGCACCAGGCCGACATCATCTTCCTCACCCACGAAGCGCGCGAGGGCGACGTGGACCAGGCCCTGCGCGCGATCCATGGCCTGCCTTTCGTGCGTTCGGACGTGACCCGCCTGCGCGTGGAGAACATCACGTGAAATACCTGTCCACCCGGGGCGGCATGGCCCCGCAGCCTTTCTGCGACATCCTGCTCGAAGGCCTGGCGCCCGACGGCGGCCTGACGCTGCCCGAAACCCTGCCGAAGCTGGACGCGGCCACCCTGGAATCCTGGCGCGGGCTGGACTACGCCGACCTGGCGGCCCGCGTGCTGGGCCTGTTCATCGACGACATCGCGCCCGGCGACCTGTCGCGCATGACGCACGCGGCCTACGCGCCCGACGTGTTCCCGCGCATCGCGCCGGTCAAGCCGCTGCGCCCGGGCCTGTCGCTGCTGGGCCTGTCCGAAGGGCCGACGCTGGCCTTCAAGGACATGGCCATGCAGTTCCTCGGCCAGGTCTTTGAATACGTGCTGGCGCGGCGCGGCCAGACGCTCAACATCCTGGGCGCCACCTCCGGCGACACCGGCTCGGCGGCGGAATACGCGCTGCGCGGCAAGCGCGGCGTGGCCGTGTTCATGCTGTCGCCCCACGGCCGCATGAGCGCCTTCCAGCGCGCCCAGATGTACTCGCTGCAGGACGCCAACATCCACAACATCGCCGTGCGCGGCGTGTTCGACGAATGCCAGGACATCGTCAAGGCGCTGGCCGGCGACCTGGATTTCAAGAGCGCCCACCGTCTGGGCGCCGTCAATTCCATCAACTGGGCGCGCATCGCCGCCCAGGTGGTGTACTACGTCTGGGGCTGGCTGCGGGCCACGCAGGGGCCCGGCGAGCCGGTGTCCTTCGCCGTGCCCTCGGGCAATTTCGGCAACATCCTGGCCGGCCACATCGCGCGCGAGATGGGCGTGCCGATCCGCCGCCTGGTGCTGGCCACCAACGAAAACAACGTGCTGGAAGAATTCTTCCGCACCGGCGTCTACCGGCCGCGCGCGGCCAGCCAGACGCACGCCACCTCCAGCCCGTCGATGGACATCTCGCGCGCCTCGAACTTCGAGCGCTTCGTCTTCGACCTGGTGGGCCGCGATCCGGCCCGCGTGCAGGCGCTGATGGAGGAACTGCGCACCACCGGGCAGTTCGATCTGTCCGGCCTGCGGCCGGCGTTCACGGAGCGCTACGGCTTCGTGGCGGGCGCCAGCACCCACGCCGACCGCCTGCGCACCATCCGCGACATCCGCCGCGAGACCGGCGTGCTGATCGATCCGCACACGGCCGACGGCGTGAAGGTCGCCCTGGAGCACCTGGAGGACGGCGTGCCCATGCTGGTGCTGGAAACGGCCCTGCCGGCCAAGTTCGCCGAGACCATCGTCGAGGCCACCGGCGAATCGCCGGAAGTCCCGGCCGCGCTGCGCGACCTGGACCGGCTGCCCCAGCGCGTCGAGGTCATGGACTGCGACGCCCGCCTGGTGGCCGACTACGTGCATCGCCACGCGCTGTAGCGCGGCCGCCCGTCCCGGAGCCGGAGCGGTCCGGCGGCGCGTGCGCGCCGCCGGATGCGGCGCATCGGCACGGGCGGAAGAACGGGCGGAAAAATGAACGGCGGAACGGGCGGAAGCGGACCGCACTGATCACTCTGTCCAATTCCTTGTGCCGTTCTGCCAGTTTCATGGCGGAATAGCGGCAGGATTGGCGATATACATTGTCTTACCCTTGGGCCACACTGCATGCAGAACATCACATCCCAAGGAGACACGCCATGCACGCCCCCGCTCCGGTGCTGCCCCGCACCCTGTTCCTGGACACCCACGACGTCGCCCGGCTGATCGGCGTGCTGGGCCTGCCCGCCTGCCTGCGGGGCCTGGCCGGCACGCTGCGGGCCGATTACCTGCGCTGGCCCGAGTTCGACAAGGAAGCCCGCATCGCCGCCTATTCCGAGCAGGGCACCATCGAATTGATGCCCATCACCGACGGCACGCATTACAGCTTCAAATGCGTCAACGGCCACCCGGGCAACGGGCGCCACGGCCTGCCCACCGTCATGGCGATGGGCGCGCTGCTGGATTGCGACACCGGCATGATCCGCCTGCTGAGCGAGCTGACCCTGACCACGGCGCTGCGCACGGCCGCGATGTCGGCCCTGGCCGCGCAGGTCCTGGCGCGGCGCGACAGCCATTCGATGGCGCTGATCGGCAACGGGGCGCAGAGCGACTTCCAGGCGCTGGCCTTCGCCACCCTGCTGGGCGTGCGCGAACTGCGTCTCCACGACCTGGACCGCCGCGCCTCGGAACGCCTGGCGCGCAATCTGGCGGCGGCCGAACTGCCCGGGCGGCCGCTGTCCGTGCGGCTCTGCGATTCGGTGGCCGAAGCCGTGCGGGGCGCGGACATCGTCACCACCGTGACGGCCTTCCAGGGCCGGGCGCAGGTGCTGGACGACGCCCTGATCGAGCCGGGCATGCACCTGAATGCCGTGGGCGGCGACTGCCCCGGCAAGACCGAGCTGGATCCGGCGATCCTGCGCCGGGCCGAGGTCTTCGTCGAATTCCCGCCCCAGACGCGCAAGGAAGGCGAGATCCAGCAGATGCCGGCCGATTTCCCCGTGACCGAACTGTGGCGCGTCCTGGCGGGCGACGCGCCGGGGCGGACGCGGGCGGACCAGGTGACGCTGTTCGACTCGGTCGGGTTCGCGCTGGAGGACTATTCCGCGCTGCGCTTCCTGCAGGCCCAGGCGGAGGCCCACCAGGTGGGTACCTGGGTGGAGGTCACGCCGGGGCAGGCGGATCCGCGCGACCTGTACGGCTGGCTGCAGGGCGAACTTCGGGGCGAGCAAAGGGGCGAGCAGAGGGGCGAACCGCAGAGCCGGCCCGCGCTGGTCTCGTGACGGCGCGTCGGTGAGGCCGCGGGCGCCGCGCGCCGGCCGGTCTCAGGCGGCGAGGATGCCGTCGGCCGCCGCCAGCCCGCTGCGCACCGCGCCTTCCAGCACGGCCGGATAGCCGGTGTCGGTCCAGTCGCCGGCCAGCAGCAGGCCGGGCCAGGGGGTGGCCATGCCGGGGCGCCGCAGGCCCGGGACGGCGTCGAAGGTCGCGCGCCGCTCGGTGACCAGGGCGTGGGCCTCGATCTGCGGCAGCGGCGGGAGCGATCCCGCGGCCGCCTGGGCGCGGATCTGGGCGATGACGCCGGCCGCGAGGCGCGCCGGATCCCGGCCCGCGTAGCGGTCCGCCGTGCCGATGACCACGTGGACCAGCCGGCGTTCGGCGTGCGCGCGGGCGCTGGCGCTGCGGTCGAACAGCCACTGGCCCCAGGCGTCGCACGCCGGCTCGTCGCGCAGCAGCAGCATGGGCCGGCCCGAATCCCAGGGCCGGGCAAGCCGCAGGGTGAGGGTGCCGATGGCGGAGTGCGCCGGCTCCGTCCAGCCGTCCAGGAAGTCCGCCGCCCCGGGCAGCGGCGCCAGCAGGCGCCGGGCTTCGGCGGCCGGCACGGCCAGGATGACGCCTGCGTGCGGTTCGCCGTCCACCCGCCAGCCGCCCGCCGGGCCGGGTGCGATCGCGCGCACCCGCTGGCGCCGCAGGCCCTCGCCCAGCAGGGCGCAGGCGCGGGCGGGCCAGAGCGCATGCAGGCCGTCGCGCGGGATCAGGATGCGGCTGGCGGCCGGCCCCGCGCCCAGGCTGTCGGCCAGCACGCGGACGAACAGGCGCGCCTGCGCCGCCCGCGCCGGCGTGTTCAGGGCGGCCACGCACAGGGGCTCCCACAGGCGCGTCATCAGGTCCGGCGGGCAGCCGAGGCCGGCCAGCCAGTCCGCGACGGTCGCGCACGGATCGACGCGCTGCGGCTCCAGCGCGCCGAACACGCGGGCCAGGTGGCGCCGGCCCCGCCCGCCGTCCAGCCCGCGGCTGCCCAGCAGCACGCCCAGGCGGTGCAGGGGCGCGGGCAGCGGCCAGAACCGCAGCCTCAGGCCGCCGTCGGCCGATCGCAGGTCCAGGTCCCCGGCCAGCAGGGCCCGCGCCGGGTCCACGTCCAGGGACCGCATCAGCGCCAGGGTGGCGCTGTAGGCGCCCAGCAGGATGTGCTGGCCGTTGTCGATCCGCAGGCCCAGTCCGGGATGGTCGATCCACCGCGCCCGGCCGCCCGGCGCGGTGGCGGCCTCGTAGACCCGGACCGCCCGGCCCGCCCGGCGCAGGCGCACGGCGGCGGCCAGGCCCGCCCAGCCGGCGCCGACGACGGCGATGCTCATCGCGGCGCGCTCATGCCGGCCCCCTGGCGCTGCGCGCCTTCTTCCGGAGAGGGAATTCGCGCGGGGGCGCCGCCCGGCGCGCTCATTGCGCCAGACGGCGCACCAGCCCCCGGCCGCCGCCGACCCAGGTCTTCCAGGCGAGCCAGAACTTGCGGATCGGCGTCAGCGCGATGCGCTGGTTCAGCACGTGCCAGCCGTCGCGCTCGATCTCGTCGAGCAGGGCGACGTAGATGGCGGCCATCATCAGGCCGGGCCGCTGCGCGCGGCGGTCGGCCTCGGGCAGGGCGCGCATGGCGTCGCGGTACAGCGCGCGCGCGCGTTCGGTCTGCTGGCGCATCAGGGCCTGGAAGCCTTCGGTGTAGTGGCCGTCGAGGATGTCGTCCACCGTCACGCCGTGGCGCGCCATGTCGTCGGCCGGCAGGTAGATGCGCCCGCGCCGGGCGTCGTCGCCCACGTCGCGGATGATGTTCGTCATCTGGAAGGCCAGGCCCAGGGTCTCGGCGTATTCCAGGGTGCGCGGGTCGGTGTGGCCGAAGATGGCGGCCGACAGGTCGCCGACCACGCCGGCGGCCCGCCAGCAGTATTCCCGCAGGGCGTTCCAGTCGGCGTAGCGGAACTGGTCCAGGTCCATTTCCATGCCTTCGATCACGGCGTAGAAGGGCTCGGGGCGCAGCCCGAAGGCGGGAACGTGCCGCGCCAGGGCGATGGCCACCGGATGGTCGGGCTTGCCGTCGAACATCAGGCCGACCTGGTCGCGCCACCAGGCGAGCTTCATCCGCGCGACCGAGGGCTCGCCGACCTCGTCCACGATGTCGTCCACCTCGCGGCAGAAGGCGTACAGCGCCGTGATGGCGCGGCGCCGCTCCGGCGGCAGGAACAGGAAGGCGTAGTAGAAGCTCGAGCCGCTGCGCGCGGCCTTCTGCTGGCAGTATTCGTCAGGCGTCATGGTATGGATTCTCTCCGATCCGCAGCGCCTGCTTAACGCTCGACTGATTCAGAGGAGCCATGGGGCGATGCGGCGCGGGGGCGCGGCGTACAGAATGCGCGCCAGCATAGCAGGAAGGCGTCGGCGCGGCCCAGGATGGGCCGGTTGCGCCAAGGGTCGTAGCCGCCCGCGGCGAGCTTTTCCAGGACCCGCAGGCCGCCGTGCACCACCAGGCGCAGTTCCAGGCCGATGCGGCCGGGCAGGCGCCAGGCGAGCGGGCTGCCGGCCAGCAGGGCGCGGCGGGCCTGCGCGGCCTGCTCGCGCACCGCGTCCCGCCAGGCGTCGGACGGCGGCGCGGCCGGATCGGCGCACGGCGCGTCCAGGGCGGCGGGGTCGAGGCCGTGGCGTTCCAGGCAGTCCAGGGGGATGTAGCAGCGGCCCTTGGCCTGGTCCAGGGCCACGTCCTGGCAGAAATTGACCCGCTGCAGTCCGGTGCAGAGGGCGTCGGACTGGGCCAGGTCCGCAGGATCGGTGCGGCCGAACAGGTGCAGCATCAGGCGCCCGACCGGGTTGGCGGAGCGGCGGCAGTAGTCGAGCAGGGCCGGCTCGTCGGCGTAGCGCGTGACGCTCAGGTCCTGGATGAAGGCCGACAGCAGGTCCAGCAGCGGCTGGACGGGCAGCCGGTGGCGCACGGCGGTGTCGCCCAGCCGGGCGAAGATCGCGCGGTCGCCGTCGGACAGTGGCGCCCGGATCGGCCGCCCGGCACCCAGGTCCCGGACCGCGGCGCGCCAGGCTTCCAGCCGTTCCAGGCGCGCCGGCGCGGGGGCGTCGCCCTCGTCGGCGATGTCGTCCGCGCCGCGCGCGAAGGCGTACAGATCGCGCACCGCCGGGCGCAGCCGGGCGGGCAGCAGCAGGGACGCGACGGGGAAGTTTTCGTAGTGATCGACGGCCATGATGAGGCAGTATACTTAGCCGGACAGCCTGTCCGGCCGTGGTTTTTCATCTCGATGCAACCGCGGCCCGACGGGCTGATTCTCAAAGTGCCCGCGCGGCCCGGTTCCGGGGCCGTCGCCTCCTTTTCCGCTTTCCGGGGGATTACATGCCGCGCCCGATCCTGGCGACGATCGACACCGAAGCCTTGTCCCACAATCTGAGCACGGTGGCCGGCCGCCTGCGGCGGGACGCCTCCGGCGCCGCGCCCTTCATCTGGGCGGTGATCAAGGCGCGCGGCTACGGCCACGGCATCGAGGCCGCCCTGGCCGGTTTCGCCGAGGCCGACGGCCTGGCCATGCTGGACCTGGAAGAAGCCGTGCGCTGCCGCGAGCTGGGCTGGACCGGTCCGCTGCTGCTGCTCGAAGGCTTCTTCGAGCCCGCCGACCTCGACACGCTGGTCCATTACCGCATCGGCGCCGCGCTGCATTGCGCCGAGCAGTTCGACATGCTGGAATCCAGCCCCGTCGCCCGGCAGATCGACGCCTTCGTCAAGCTCAACACCGGCATGCACCGGCTGGGCTTCCAGCCGGACGAATTCCGCGCGGCCCACGCGCGCGCCCTGGCCCTGCAGGCCGACGGCGTGCTGGGCCAGGTCGGCGCGATGACCCACTTCGCCCGCGCGGACGACGATCCCGCCGTCACGCGGGCCCAGATCGACTGTTTCCTGCGGGCCACCGCAGGCCTGTCCGGCCCGGTCAGCCTGTGCAATTCCGCCGCCACCCTGACGCCGGGCCTGGCGGCGGGCATCGCCGGCGACCCGCAATGGGTGCGTCCCGGCATCTGCCTGTACGGCTCCTCGCCCTTCGCCGACCAGCCGGCCGATGCCTTCGGCCTGCGTCCGGCCATGACCCTGTCCGCCCGCCTGATCGGCGCGCACCGGGTGCCGGCGGGCGAATCGGTGGGCTATGGCCACACCTTCCGCGCGCCCCGCGACATGCGGGTCGGCATCGTCGCCTGCGGCTATGCCGACGGCTATCCGCGCCACGCGCCCACCGGCACGCCGATCGCGGTGGACGGGGTGCGCACCCGCCTGGTCGGCCGGGTGTCCATGGACATGCTGGCCGTGGACCTGGACCCCGTGCCCGAGGCGGCGGTGGGCGCTCCGGTCGTGCTGTGGGGGCAGGGCGGCCCGTCGGTGGACGAGGTCGCCGCCGCCTGCGGCACCATCGGCTACGAACTGCTCACCGCCGTGACGCCCCGGGTGCCGCGCCGCGTCCTGTGAATCCCCGCCTGCGGAGGAATGCTTCATGAAAAACAGTTGTGTGCTCGTCACCGGCGCCACCAAGGGCATCGGCTGGGCCGTCAGCCAGCGCCTGGCCGACCAGGGCTGTCACGTCGTCGGCCTGGCGCGGCACGTGGCCGACATCGATTTTCCCGGCTACCTGTACGCTTGCGACCTGGCCAACGCCGGCGAGACCGAGGAACTGCTGCGCGTCATCCGCGAAAAGTACCCGGTCGACGCGGTGGTGAACTGCGTCGGGCCCGCGATGCCCGAACCTCTGGGCGAGGTCGATCTGGCCTCGCTCTACCAGGCCTTCGACCTGAACGTGCGCGTGGCCGTCCAGGCGGTGCAGACCTTCGTGCCGGGCATGAAGGCGCGCAAGTCCGGCCGCATCGTCAATCTGTGCGGGCGCGTGGTGCATGGCCAGGCCGGGCACACCAGCTATGCGGCGGCCAAGAGCGCGCTGCTGGGCTGTACCCGCACCTGGGCGCTGGAATTGGCGCCCTACGGCGTCACGGTCAACGCGGTCTCGCCCGGGCCGGTGGAAACCGGCCTGTTCCGCGCCGAATGCCCGGTCGGCAGCGATGCCGAAAAAGCCGTGCTGGCCACCATCCCCATGGGGCGCCTGGCCCAGGCCGACGAGGTCGCGGCCGCCGTGGTGTTCCTGCTGGGCGACGGGGCGGCCTTCATCACCGGCCAGGAAATCGGCGTGGACGGCGGCGGCAGCCTGGCGGGCCGCTGATGGCCAAGGCGCGCACCCTGTTCCTCTGCTCGGACTGCGGCGGCACCTCCGCCAAGTGGGAAGGCCGCTGCCCGCATTGCGGCGCCTGGAACACGCTGCAGGAAACCCGCGAATCGCCGGCGGGATCCTCCGGCCACCGCTACGCGCCGCTGGCCGCCTCCACTCCGGTGCGCCGCCTGTCCGACATCGAGGCGCGCGAGCAGGCCCGCAACCCCACCGGCATCGAGGAATTCGACCGCGTGCTGGGCGGCGGCCTGGTGGCCGGCGCGGTGGTGCTGATCGGCGGCGACCCGGGGATCGGCAAATCGACCCTGCTGCTGCAGGCGCTGGCCAGCCTGTCCGAACGCGGCCCGGTGCTCTACGTCACGGGCGAGGAATCCGCCGAGCAGGTCGCCCTGCGCGCCCAGCGCCTGGGCGTGTCGGGCGACGGCGTGGACCTGCTGGCCGAGATCCGCCTGGAGCAGATCACCCAGGCCCTGGTCGAGCGCCGGCCCGGCGTGGCAGTCATCGATTCCATCCAGACCCTCTATTCCGGCGAGCTGACCGCCGCGCCCGGCTCGGTGTCGCAGGTGCGCGAATGCGCCGCCCAGCTCACCCGCATCGCCAAGCAGACCGGCGTCACCCTGATCCTGATCGGCCACGTCACCAAGGACGGCGCGCTGGCCGGCCCGCGCGTGCTGGAGCACATCGTCGACACCGTCCTGTACTTCGAGGGCGACACCCATTCCTCGTTCCGCCTGGTGCGGGCCATCAAGAACCGCTTCGGCGCTGTCAACGAACTGGGCGTGTTCGCCATGACCGACCGCGGCCTGCGCGGGGTGAGCAATCCGTCCGCGCTGTTCCTGGCGGGACACTCGCGCGAGGTCGCCGGCTCCTGCGTCATGGCCACCCAGGAAGGCACCCGTCCGCTGCTGGTCGAAGTCCAGGCCCTGGTGGACACGGCCCACGTGCCCAATCCGCGCCGCCTGTCCGTGGGCCTGGAAAGCAGCCGCCTGGCCATGCTGCTGGCCGTGCTGCACCGCCACGCGGGGATCGCCACCTACGATCAGGACGTCTTCGTCAACGCCGTGGGCGGCGTGCGCATCATGGAGCCGGCCGCCGACCTGGCCGTGGCCCTGGCGATCCTGTCGTCCATGCGCGACCGGCCGCTGCCGGCCGGCCTGCTGGCCTTCGGCGAGATCGGCCTGGCGGGCGAGATCCGCCCGGCCCCGCGCGGCCAGGAACGCCTGCGCGAGGCCGCCAAGCTGGGCTTCGGCCTGGCCGTCGTGCCGCGCGCCAATCTGCCGCGCCAGCCCATCGAGGGCCTGCGCATCCAGGCCGTCGACCGCGTCGAGGACGTGCTCGGCGTGCTGTCCTGAAAGGCGCGCGATGGACGGGCTCTGGCTGATTCCCGCCTGCCTCGCGGCGGGCGGCCTGATCGGGTTCTCCGGCGGGGTGCTGGGCATCGGCGGCGGCCTGTTCGCAATCCCGCTGCTGGGGCTGGTCCTGGGCTACGAGCAGCAGGCCGCCCAGGGGACGGCGCTGATCATGGTGCTGCCGGCCATTCTGCTCACCCTGCGCAAATACCATCAGCACGCGCCCATCGACTGGCGCTCGGCGGCGGCGGGGGCGTGCAGCTCGATCCTGTGCACCTGGATCGGCGCGCGGATCGCCCTGGGCCTGGACCCCTGGCTGCTGCGCCGCATCTACGCCGGCTTCGTGTTCCTGATCGCGCTGTTCTATTTCCGCGAGAGCCTGGGGCGCCGCGCGCGGCCCCGCCCGGCCGCCTTCTACCGCGAGGTCGGCCAGGTGCGCAAGCGCTGGTATTTCTGCGTCGGCGTCTTCGCCGGGCTGACCGGCGGGATCTTCGGCGTGGGCGGCGCGGTGCTGGCGGTGCCGTTCCTGACCGCGTTCTTCCACCTGCGCCAGACCTCGGCCCAGGCGGTGGCGCTGGCGATGATCGTACCGGGCACCTGCGTGGCCCTGGCCACCTACGCCTGGCACGGCCAGGCGCATGGGCTGGTGGGCATTCCCCTGGCGGCCGGCAGCCTGCTGTGCGTGCCTTACGGCGTGCGCCTGGCCTATGCGCTGCCCGAGGCGCGCCTGAAGCTGATCTTCGCCTGCATGCTGCTGGTGATCATGGGACTGCTGCTGATGCGGGGATGAGACCGGGCACGGAACAGTCCCTGCGGACTGTTCCGTGCCGGTCGAATCCGAGCGGCATGCAGGCCGCGAGGTGGAGAGATGCCTCATGCCAAGACACACCCAGCCGATCAAATCCAAGGAGAGATGAACGATGAATTGCACTCCACCGGGCTGGGCAGCGCATCGTTTCCCAGGCGGCGCCTTCTGCGTGCCCGCGCGCTTCGCCGGACAGGCCGATGCGGGCTGGTTCGACGCGCGCCGGCCCGATGCCGCGCCGGTGGGCGAGGGCGGCCGCCAGGCCGCCTGGTTCGTCGACGGCGTCCACGGCCCCGCCGTCCTGCGCCACTACCGGCGCGGCGGCCTGCGCGCCCGGCTGGGCGGCCGCGAATCCTACCTGTGGCTGGGCGCATCCCGCGTGCGGGCCTATGCCGAGGTCCGGGTGCTGGACCATCTGCGCCGGGCCGGACTGCGCGTGCCCGAACCGCTGGGCGCGGCGTACTGGCGCCCGGGCGCTTCCCCGTTCTACCGCAACGCCATCCTGATCGCCCGGATCGCGGGGGCGCAGGCCCTGGCGGGCCGCCTGGACCGGGCCGATCCCGCCGCCGTCGCCCAGGCCATCGCCGCCATGCACGCGGCCGGCGTCTGGCACGCGGACCTGAACGCCTACAACATCCTGTTCGACGCCGACGATCAAGTCTGGCTGATCGACTTCGACCGCGCGCGCCTGGGTGTGGTATCCCCGGGACAGGCGGAAAAAAACCGGTTGCGCCTGCGTCGGTCTTTGGTTAAGGTAGCCGGCGCGCGCGGAGCGCAGTGGTGGGATGCGTTATCCCGTTGTTTTCCTCCATGCTAGGGGCCCATGCCATGAAAATCGGCACCGTACACACCCTGTTGGCCGCCGCCGCGCTGATCGCCGCGGTTCCGGCGTCCGCACAGGATCGCGTCGTCAACGTCTACAACTGGGCCGAATACACCGCGCCCGACACCCTCTCCGGTTTCGAGAAGGCCACCGGCATCAAGATCCGCTACGACGTCTACGACACCAACGACACGCTGCAGGCCAAGCTGCTGACGGGCAAGTCGGGCTACGACGTGGTCGTGCCGTCCACGCACTATGCCGCCCGCCAGATCCAGGGCGGCCTGTTCCAGAAGCTGGACCGCTCCAAGATCCCCAACTGGCAGTACCTGGACCCCGACCTGATGGCCCTGGTGGCCACCGTCGATCCCGGCAACCAGTACCTGATCCCCTGGGGCTACGGCACCAACGGCCTGGGCTACAACGTCACCCAGGTGCGCGAGCTCATGGGCCAGGACGCGCCCCTGAATTCCTGGGACATGCTGTTCAAGCCGGAAAACGCGGCCAAGCTGCAGTCCTGCGGCATCTCCATCCTGGACGAGGCCGCGCAGGTCTTCCCGGCCGCGCTGCACTACCTGGGCAAGGATCCCAACAGCAGCGATCCCAAGGACTACGAGGCCGCGCTGGCCCTGCTGAAGACCATCCGGCCCTACGTGCGCCAGTTCAGCTCCTCGGGCTACATCGACGAGCTGGCCTCGGGCGGCCTGTGCATGGTCTACGGCTTCTCGGGCGACGTGATGATCGCCTCGTCGCGCGCGAAGGAAGCCAAGAAGTCCTACGCCATCGACTACGTCATCCCCGACGGCGGGGCGCCGGTCTGGTTCGACACCATGGCCATCCCCAAGAGCGCCGAGCACGTGGACGAGGCGCACGCCTTCATCAACTACATCGAGACGCCGCAGGTGCACGCGGCCATCACCAACACCATGTACTACCCCAACGCCAACAAGGAGGCGCGCAAGTACGTGGTCGAGGAAGTCGCGAGCAACCCCATGATCTACCCCTCGCCCGAGGTCTCGCGCACCCTGTTCGTCATCAAGCCGCAGCCCCTGAACATCCTGCGCCTGCAGACGCAGATGTGGGCGCAGCTCAAGACCGGGCGCTGAAGGCGATGCAGGATCCGCGCGGCATGCCTCGCCAGGGCGAGGCCGACGACTTCGTGCGCATGGACGACGTCGTCAAGATCTTCGGCGACACGGTGGCCGTGAAGTCCGTCTCCCTGTCGGTGCGGCGCCACGAGATCTTCGCCCTGCTGGGCAGCTCGGGCTGCGGAAAGTCCACCCTGCTGCGCATGCTGGCGGGCTTCGAGGAGCCCACCTCCGGGCGCATCATCCTGGACGACGAGGACATCACGGCCCTGCCGCCGCACCGGCGGCCGGTCAACATGATGTTCCAGTCCTATGCGCTCTTTCCGCACATGTCGGTCGAGGCCAACGTGGCCTTCGGCCTGAAGCAGGAAGGCGTGCCGCGCCAGGAGATCCACGAGCGCGTGTTCGAGGCCCTGGATCTGGTGCAGATGGCCGGCTACGCGCGCCGCCGCCCGCACCAGCTCTCCGGCGGCCAGCAGCAGCGCGTGGCGCTGGCGCGCAGCCTGGTCAAGCGGCCCAAGCTGCTGCTGCTCGACGAGCCCATGTCGGCGCTGGACAAGCAGATCCGCCAGGCCACCCAGATCGAGCTGGTGAAGATCCTGGGCCAGGTCGGCGTCACCTGCATCATGGTCACCCACGACCAGGAAGAGGCCATGACCATGGCCAGCCGCCTGGCCGTCATGACCGAGGGCCAGATCGTCCAGTGCGGCACGCCGCACGACGTCTACACCTTTCCCAATTCCCGCTTCGTCGCCGGCTTCATCGGATCGACCAATCTGTTCACCGGCACCATCGTGGTGGACGAGCCCGACCACGTGCTGATCGAGACCGACGCGCTGTCGCGCCCGCTGTACGTCAGCCACGGCATCAGCGAGCCCCTGGGCATGGAAGTCCACGTCTCCATCCGGCCCGAGCAGATCCGCGTCGGCCGCCAGGTCCCCGAGGCCGAATCCAACTGGGGCCACGGCATGGTGTCGCACGTCGCCTGGATGGGCAGCTATGCCCGCTACCAGATCCGCCTGGATGCCGGCCAGACCATCGAGGCCAGCGTGCCCAGCCTGGACTGGAGCCAGTCCGACGCGCCCGGCGTGGACGAGGAAGTCTACGTCACCTGGTCCCACGACGCCGGCACCGTGCTGGCCTCCTGACGGCTGTCCGTCCTCCGCCTTCATCGACCCCTGCGCCCGGAGCCGCCGATGCATCTGAAACTTCCCGGCCACCGCCCCAGCGCCCGGCAATTCGCCATCGGCGTGCCCTACGCCTGGCTGGCGCTGTTCCTGCTGGTGCCCTTCCTGCTGGTGCTGAAGATCAGCTTTTCCGACCTGCAGTTCGGCATCCCGCCCTACACGCCCATCGCCACCCTGCAGGACCAGACCCTGACGCTGGCGCTGCACCTGCGCGGCTACGTGCTGCTGTTCACCGACAGCCTGTACGCCGCCGTGTACCTGAACTCGGTGAAGATGGCCCTGGTCACCACCGTCTGCTGCGCGCTGATCGGCTATCCCATGGCCTACCACATCGCCCGCGCGCGGCCGGAGATCCGCAACCTGCTGCTGCTGGGCGTGATCCTGCCGTTCTGGACCTCGCTGCTGCTGCGCGTCTATGCCTGGGTCGGCATCCTGCGCAACGACGGGCTGCTGAATCACCTGCTGATGGGCCTGGGGCTGACCGACGCGCCGCTGGAAATCTACCGCACCGACCTGGCCGTCTACATCGGCCTGGTCTACGCCTACCTGCCGTTCTTCATCCTGCCGCTGTACGCCAACCTGGTGAAGCTGGACTACCGCCTGCTGGAAGCCGCCTACGACCTGGGCGCGCGGCCCTGGAGCGCCTTCCTGCGGATCACGCTGCCGCTGTCCATGCCCGGCGTGGTGGCGGGCGCCATGCTGGTGTTCATTCCGTCGGTGGGCGAATACGTCATCCCTGAAATGCTGGGCGGGGCCAACACCCTGATGATGGGGCGCGTGATGTGGAACGAATTCTTCAACAACGCCGACTGGCCGATGGCGGCGGCCGTCACCTGCGTGATGGTCCTGCTGCTGCTCGTGCCCCTGTCCATCTTCCAGTACAACCAGGCCCGCCAGCTGGGAGCGCGGACATGAAGCGCGGCGGCGGCTGGTTCCGCTTCCTCACGCTGGTGGTCGGCTACGGCTTCCTGTACGTGCCCATCGCCTGCCTGATGGTGTTCTCCTTCAACGACTCCACGCTGATGACCTCGTGGTCGGGCTTCTCGCTGCGCTGGTACGCGGAACTGTTCCAGGACCAGGCGCTGCTGTCGGCGGCGAAGCTCTCGCTCGCCATCGCCACCCTGACCGCCACCGCGGCGGTGGCGGTCGGCACCTGGGCCGGCTACGTGCTGGCGCGCATGGGGCGGTTCCGCGGCTTCGGCCTGTACATCGGCATGCTCAGCGCCCCGCTGGTCATGCCCGAGGTCGTGCTGGGCATTTCGCTGCTGCTGATGTTCGTGGAAATGTCCAAGGTGTTCGGCTGGCCCGACGGCAACGGCATGTTCACCATCTGGGTGGGCCACGTGACCCTGTGCACGGCCTACGTCGCCGTCATCATCCAGTCGCGCGTGCGCGACCTGGACCGCTCGCTGGAAGAGGCCGCCCTGGACCTGGGCGCCTCGCCGCTGCGGGTGTTCTTCCAGATCACGCTGCCCCTGATCGCCCCGGCCCTGCTGGCCGCGTGGCTGCTGTCCTTCACCCTGTCGCTGGACGACGTGGTGGTGGCATCCTTCCTGTCCGGCCCGGGCTACACGACCCTGCCGCTGGAAGTCTTTTCCCGCGTGCGCCTGGGCCTGAAACCCGAGATCAACGCCCTGGCGACCCTGTTCATGGTCGCCGTGGGGATCGTCGTGGTGGCGGTCAACCGCATGCAGATCCAGGCGGCGAAGCGGGCGGGGTAGGGGGCTGACGGCCCTCTGATGGCGACATATTCTGTCGCCCGCATGCGGACAATGAAAGCTCATCACAGGAGCTTTTCATGTCGCGTATCGCCAGCCCCAAAAAAAGCCGGATCAAGATCGGGAGCGCCCGTCCGGAGCGTTCCCTGGATCGTCAGACGCACCTCTGGATGCTGCGCATCCTGGTGCCCTTGCAGGGCCATCGCAAATTCATCGACAAGGACCGCCTTTATGACGATGACATCGCGCGTGCTCTGGGCCTGGATGACTGGGTCGATATGGACGAAGAGGACTTCGACCCCAAGACCGTCTTGCGGTTGCTGCGCGAACAGCATGAGGCGGCTGAGCAAGAACAGGCCGAGCAGGACGAGGACGACAGTCCTCTGCGTCGCAACCTGGATCGCCTGGCGCCCTTGATGGGGCTGACCGCGGCCGAGCGGACCATCCTGGAATTCACGGCATTGCTGGCCAATAACTCGCTGCTGGGCGAAACCATGGAATTGCTGGGCAATGCCCTGAGTCCGAGCCGCATGTATCGTGTCCTGGGCTCCTTGCTGGAGCACGCGCCGGCCGATATCCAGGCCGTGCTGTCGTCCAAAGGACGCCTGGTCCGCAGCGGCCTCTTGTCCGTCTCCTGGTCGCTGGGCTCCAAATACGATAAAAGTTCTTTCTCGTTCGTCTCGGATCAGTTTGCCGCCACGCTGATCTCGCGCGATGCGGAACCTGTCGAGTTGCTGGAAGGTGTCGTATCCATGCCGCCCGCACCGGAACTGTCGTTGAACGACTATGTTCACGTGCAGCCCTGGCTGGACACCCTGATTCCCTATCTGCGCCAGGCCCTGGCGCACCGACGTCCCGGCGTGAATGTCTTGCTGCATGGCCGCCCGGGCACCGGCAAGACCCAGTTGTCCCGCCTGCTGGCCCAGATGCTGGACGCATCGCCTTTCGAGGTCTGCATCGAGGACGAGGACGGTGACGCCATCGGCGGCGACAAGCGTCTGCGCGCCTACCGGACCGCACAGTGCGTATTCGCACGCAGCCCCCGGCCTGTGCTGGTGTTCGACGAAGCCGAAGACGTGTTTGCGGGGGCGGGCCGATTCCTGGTGTCCCGTGGCAGTGCCCATATGCAGATCAGCAAGGCCTGGATCAATCGCCTGCTGGAGGAAAATCCCGTCCCGACCCTCTGGATCAGCAATTCGGTGGCCTGCATCGATCCGGCCTACCTGCGCCGCTTCGATCTGGTCATCGAAATCCCCGTGCCGGCCCGCCGGCAGCGGGCGGAACTGATCGAATCCGCCGTTGGGGATTTTTTGACATCCCGGGCCAAGGCACGCCTGTCCGCCATCGAGCAGTTGCCGCCGGCTTTGCTGACTCGAGCTGTTGATGTCGTGCATCTGGCGCAATCCGATCCGGCGGGCGCTGCCGCGCACGCCGACACCGGCGCGGTCATCGAGCGTCTGATCGGCGGCACATTGAAAGCCTGTGGCCAGGATGCGCTGCTGCGGGCGTCAGCCGCCGATCTGCCCGACACCTACGACCCCGCATTGTCCTGCGCGGATGCCGACCTGCCGTCCCTGGTCCAGGGGCTGGCGCGTGTGGAATCCGCGCGCCTGTGCCTGTACGGCCCGCCCGGCACCGGCAAGACCGCCTGGGCGCAGTGGCTGGCGCGCGAATTGGACAAGCCGCTGCTGGTACGCCGCGCGTCCGATCTGCTGTCCATGTGGGTGGGTCAAAGCGAAAAACAGATCGCCGAGGCCTTCGAGTCCGCCCAGCGGGACGGTGCGATCCTGCTGATCGACGAGGTCGACAGTTTCCTGCAGGACCGCCGGGGGGCCAGCCGGTCCTGGGAAATCACCCAGGTCAATGAAATGCTGACGCAAATGGAATCCTTCACCGGGGTTTTCATCGCCTCCACCAATCTGATGGACAACCTGGATGAGGCGGCATTGCGCCGGTTCGACCTGAAGGTCCGGTTTCATTATCTGAGGCCGGAGCAGGCACGGGCCTTGTATCAGCGGCACAGCAAGGCGATGGGTTTGCTGGAACCGAGCGAGTCCGTCTGGCGGGTGCTGGATGGAATGCGCATGCTGGCTCCGGGGGATTTCGCCGTCATCGCGCGTCAGCACCGGTTCAAGCCCTTTGCGGATCATGTGGGGGTGTTGGGGGCTTTGCGGATGGAGATGGATTTGAAGCCGGATGCCGGGAAGAGGGGGATTGGGTTTGTTTGAAGAACTTGTCGTTTGTGTTTGATATCGATAATTATCAGGGGGCGATTCCTGATGTCGCTTGACAAGCCTCGTCCCTCATTCTTCAAACAATTCCGAATGCGTGCCGGTCCGCACGAAGATGACGGCATGGCCATCCGCCCGGTAGATCAGCAGGAAATCGCCGCCAATATGGCATTCCCTGTGGTCGGCCCACTCGCCCTTGAGCGGGTGGTCCCGCCATTCGGGGCCCAGCGGCGCATCGTCCGCGATGAGCAGCAGCATTGCGTCCTTCAGGCGTGTCAGATCGTAGCGGCCCGAGTGGGAAAGACGTTCCCAATCCTTGAGAAAAGCCCGGGTGTGGTCGCACGTCCTCGGAGGCCTGGCCCGCTTGCTGTCAGCTGGCTTTTTCGAGGTCATCGATCAGCGTGTCCGCGGAACTGAACCGTGCTGCACGGGACTGTGCGATGGCGCGGGCTTCTTCCATGGCCGCGCGTGTGGCCGCGTTGGGCACCTTCAGTTCGAGCGGGAAAGCCTGATCGTTGACCACGCGCTTGAGCAGGATGCGTACCGCGTCGGAGACGGACAGCCCCATCGCCGCCAGTGCTTCGCTGGCCTGCGTCTTGATTTCCTCGTCCACCCGGACGTGCAGCATCGTGGAATGGGCCATGAGCCGATCCTCCCTTTCCATGGATTCTGTATCTCCATTGAGATACTGTCAAGCCGCCAGAGAGCGGATGCCATGATGTGCGATACCGGGGGTACCAGCGATGCCGAGGATACCGGCGATGCCCCCCTCACACCCCCAACCCCCACACCGCCAGGCTGAACAGCCCCGCCGACAGCAGCATGCTGGCCGGGAAGGTCAGCAGCCAGGCCAGCAGGATGATGCGCACGGTGCCGTTGTGCAGGCCGCTGCGGTTGGCGACCATGGTGCCGGCCACGCCCGAGGACAGCACCTGGGTGGTGGAGACCGGCAGGCTGAAGATGTTGGCCACGCCGATGGCGACGACGGCGGTGGTCTGGGCGGCCATGCCCTGGGCGTAGGTCATCCCCTGCCGGCCGATCTTTTCGCCCACGGTCAGTACCACGCGGCGCCAGCCCAGCATGGTGCCGGCGCCCAGGGCCAGCGCGACGGCGACGATCACCCACAGCGGCGCGTATTCCGTCGTGGCGGTCAGGTCGGCGCGCAGGCGCCGCAGATCGGCTTTTTCGCTGAGGGACAGCGCGTCCAGGCCGGCCACCTTGCGGGCGGTGTCGTCCAGGCAGAGCAGGTAGCGGCGCAGGCGCACGCGCGCGTCGGGCGGCAGGTCGTCATAGACGCGCACGCCGTCCAGGCTGCGGCGCACCGCCCGGATGACGCTCATCGTATCCTGGGGATCGCAGTGGGCCGTCTGGGGCGGATCGGTGCGCAGCGGCCGCTTGAGCGCCAGGTAGTCGCCCAGCGTATCCGCGTTGCGCTGGTAGAAGTCGCCCAGGTGGGCGGCGGCGTCGACGGTGCGCTGGACCTGGTAGGGCGTGCTGGCCGGATCCAGCACGAACTTGGCCGGGACGATGCCGATGAGCACCAGCATGATCAGGCCGATGCCTTTCTGCCCGTCGTTGGAACCGTGCACGAAGCTCACGCACATCGCCGACAGCACCAGCACCAGCCGGTTCCAGAAGGGCGGGTGCTTCTTGTTGTCGATGGCGCGGCGCTGCTCGGGCGTCTTGTGCATCTTCGAGCCGGCGAACAGCCTCTTCAGGCCGAGCAGCAGCAGCGCCGCGACGATGAAGCCGGCCACGGGCGAGATGATCAGCGACAGGCCGATGTCGATGGCCTTGCCCCAGTTCACGCCGATGCCCACGGGCAGGCCGGTCAGCAGGGCGTTGGCCAGGCCCACGCCCAGGATCGCGCCGATCAGCGTATGCGAGCTGGACGCGGGGATGCCGAAATACCAGGTGCCGAGGTTCCAGACGATGGCGGCGGCCAGCATGGAGAACGCCATGGCCAGGCTGCGCCCGCTGTCCAGGTTGAGCAGCAGCTCCACGGGCAGCAGGTGGACGATGGCGTAGGCCACCCCCACGCCGCCGAGCAGCACGCCCAGGAAGTTGCAGATGCCCGAGAAGAGCACCGCCAGGTGCGGCGGCATGGCCTTGGTGTAGATGACCGTGGCGACGGCATTGGCGGTGTCGTGGAAGCCGTTGATGAATTCAAAGACCAGGACGAGGGCCAGCGCCAGGACCAGGCTGAGCCCGACCGAAAGGGGCAAGCCGGAGAATAGGTCGAGCATGATGGAGGAACGTTCGGGAGACGCGGAATTATTGCAAATTTGCGAAAAAAAGTTTGAATACCCCTTTTTCCGCATTCCCTTCGGCGGCCGTGCGGCCGTTTCCACCCGCGCCGGCGGACCGTTCCCCGCCGGAGGGTCAGTCCGCGCGCCGCCCGTGCAGGTCTTCGTACGCCAGCCGCACCACCTCCGTGCCGTAGCGCCGGTCGAGCCGCCGGATGATGAAGTGCCCCCGCGCCATGTCCTGGAAGTGGTCGATGAACAGGGTGTTGATCAGGGCGCCGCCCGCCGCGCCCAGGGCGGGGATGGCCTGGGCGGCGGCCTTTTCGGTGATCTGGATGCCGAAGCGCTCGGCCACCATCGTGATCAGGCGCATCAGGGCGGGCGGGGCGGCTTTCTCGACGGCGACGCTGCCGGCGGCGTATTCCGCGGCCTGGCTGATGGCGCGCGCCAGCGCCGCGCGCACCACGTAGTAGCCGCTTTCCGCGCCGTCGTCGGCCGCGCTCTTGCCGCCCAGGGCGAAGACTTCCAGGCAGGCGAGCCGGGTGCCGGGATCGGCCAGCGATTCGCCTTCGCTGCGGGCAATGTCGGCGATCGAGCGCATCATGATCGTGGTGGAGATCGGCAGTTCCACCGCCAGGCCGGGCAGGCCGAAGAAGCCGCCCACGCCGCCGGTGGCGGCCGCGCCCACCTTGTGCCACCAGTTCGAGCTGCGGTCGCGGGGCTTGTCGTCCATCGTGAAGAGGGCGGCGTCGGCGGCCTTGCTCAGCGCCAGCCGGGTGACCTGGCCGATCTGGGCGCTCCAGCCTTCGGGCAGCCGGTCCAGGACTTTCTCGATGGGCGTGCCGACCAGGTTCGTCATGCGCGCGGCCAGGCCCGGGTTTTCAAGCAGGGCGTGGGCCTGGCGCAGGGCGTCGAGGTCGGCTGGGGAGAAGGGCGTGACGTTCATCGGAAAACTCCTGGAGACAATGGGAACGGAGCCATGATCGGACCGGTACGCGACAGAATATGACGCCAGGGCTTTGTCGTCACACTGATTCTATGAATCGCGCCGTGCATGTCGCATCGCGCATGCCCGCGCCCCCGGATAGGGGAGGCGACGCGCGCCTGCAGCCACAGCGACGCGCGCTGCCCGGCCACGCCGGCGCAGCGGCTCAGGCCACCGCCTCCTTTTGCACCCCGTCCACCGCGTCGCCGAAGCCCTTCAGCCACTGGTCCAGCATGGCGCTGTCGACCACGGTGGCGGCGATTTCCAGCCGGTCGCCGTCGCACTCGGTGACCGTCTGGTCCTTGGAGAGCGGCGTTTCCCGCAGATGATGGCCGGTACGCCGGTCGATCCGGAAGCGCAGGCGGACGAGCGCGCCCTCGCCGAAGCGGAAGCGGCCGTCGGCGTCGTATTGTGCCAGGTCGAAATCCCGGGGCCGGTCGAACGGGATGGTGGAGGCCTGCCCGGCGCTCAGGATGCGGTGCAGGGCCAGGCTGCGCTCGTTGTCGAACCCCCGGTAGCGGCACACCAGATACAGGCGGGGGCCTTGCTGGGCCAGGCCCAGGGGCATGACTTCGACCGTCGTGCGCCGGCCGGCGGCATTCTTGTAGTCCAGCCGCAGCCAATGGTTATGGTACAGGGCTTCGCTGACCGTCTCCAGCACGCCGGGCACGATTTTCGGCGGCAGCAGCGGCTGGCTGGTGGCGACGGTGCGGATCTTGGACGGCCATTCGCGTTCCAGCCGGGCATTGCCATCGGGTTCCAGGTTGTGCCGCGCCTGGACGAAGAAACCTTCCATGGATTTCATCAGGTGGGCGGGCAGCAGGGGGCGCAAGTGTTCCTCGGCCAGCTTCAGCAGCAGGGATTCCTGCGGGCTCAGGTGGGGGATGGCCAGCGGCCTGGCGTGCGGCAGCCACCGGTAGCGGTAGGGGGCGCTCCCGTCGTCGCGTTCGATGCCCAGGTGCGTGCTGAGCATGTCCAGCTGCCGCTGGATGGTGCGCAGGTCGCGTTCAAAGCCGCTGGCGACCAGTTGCGCGTGCAGTTCGCCGGCGGTGATCGAGCGGGGGGCGCGTGGAATCCGGCGCAGCATTTCCAGTGCCAGCAGGGTGGTTTCCAGGGTCGAGGATCGTTTGGCCATGTCGGGGGCGGGGCGCGTAAAACCGCCAGTATGGATCAGATGCGGGCGTCCAGCCATCGCAGCGTCTGCAGCGCCGTGCCTTCCAGGCCCACGCCCCAGCGCGGAGAAATGGCGCTGTCGCGGACGTTGATGCGCAGGATGGGGTGGCCGGTGCGCAGGCTGAAGTGGCGCACCGACGGGATCGCCTGGCCCGCGCCCAGTTCGATGACGGCCAGGCGGTCGCCGCCGACGGATTCCAGCCAGGCGTTCAGACGGTCGCGTTGGGCCACCATGCGTGCCATTTCCCAGTCCAGGTCGTTGAACATCAGGACGTTGGGGCGGGCCAGGGCGCCGCAGTCGGGACAAAGCGGGAGCGGGGAGCGCAGGCGGCAGGTATGCGGATCGACATCCGGCTCGAAGCCGTCGGCCGGCCAGATCCGCGACCGGCAATGGGCGTGGCATTGCATCCAGTGCAGCGAACCGTGGCATTCCAGGATGCGGTCCGGGTCGAAGCCCGCCCGCTGGAACTGGCCGTCGACGTTGCTGGTGAAGACGAAGGCGCCATGGGGCAGGCGTTCGGCCCAGCGCAGCAGGATGCCGAAGCCTGCGTGCGGCACGGCGCGGCGGTACATGGACAGGCGATGGCCATAGAAGCCCCAGGCCAGCGCGGGCCAGCGGTCGAAGGCCTCGGGCTGCGCGATGCGCTTGAAATCCAGGCGGGCCTGGCGCAGGGCGGGATAGGCCTTCCACAGGCCCTCCTTGCCGCGGAAGTCCGGCAGGCCCGAATCCACGCCCATGCCGGCGCCGGCGGTGATCAGCAGCCCCTGGGCTGCGCGCAGGTAGTCCAGGGCGCGGTTCCATTGTGCTTCGGTGGGCGGCATTGCTGCGATTCCTTTGCGAGTGGGGACACAAAGCCAGTCTAGCGGCGGCCCACGACAGAATGCGTCGCCGGAAGGATGCGTCGCCGGAAAGATGCGTCGCCGGAACGGCGCCGTTACGGGACGGGTGCCATGACGGAACGGGGTGCCATGACGGGACGGGGCGCCATGACGGGACGGGGTGCCATGACGGAACGGGGGCCATTGCGAGGAACGGGACCATTGCAAATTACAATACGGGCCTCCCAGACCCTCTCCGGACATCCCCATGCTTACTCAGGACGAACTCAAGCAACAGGCGGCGCAGGCCGCCCTCGACCACGTGCTGCCGCAACTGCAGCCCGACAGCATCCTGGGGGTGGGAACGGGATCGACGGTGGACCGCTTCATCGACCTGCTGGCGCCCCACCGGCAGGAATTCCGCGCGGCGGTGTCCAGCTCGGAGCGCAGCACGCGCCGCCTGCGGGCGGCGGGCATCGAGGTGCTGGACCTGAACGACGTGGCCGCGCTGGCGCTGTACGTGGACGGCGCCGACGAGATCGACCCCCAGCTGAACATGGTGAAGGGCGGCGGCGGGGCGCTGACGCGCGAGAAGATCGTCGCCTCGGTGGCGGACCGCTTCGTCTGCATCGTCGACGAGTCCAAGCTGGTCGAGCGCCTGGGCGCCTTTCCGCTGCCCATCGAGGTCATCCCCCTGGCGCGCGAGGCCGTCGCCCGGCAGGTGCGCCAGCTGGGCGGGCAGCCGTGCCTGCGCGAAGGCTTCGTCACGGACAACGGCAACCAGATCCTGGACGTTTCCGGCCTGAACTACGGCGATCCCGCCGAATTCGAGGCGCTGCTGAACAACATCCCGGGCGTGGTCTGCTGCGGTCTGTTCGCGATCTCCGGCGCCCAGGTGGCGCTGGTGGCGGGGCAGGACGGCGTGTCGCGACTGGAACTGCTCGACTGAAGCCGGCCCGGCGGCGCCCCCGCTCTCCCTCTCCCTTGCCCTGCGGGAGGGCGGGACCGGGCCGGGACGGGACGTGGGCCCGCCGTCATGTTTCCGTCACATGGCGCTGCTATGCTGGGGGTTCCTTCCCAGGCGGCGGGTGCGATGGTACGCTTTGCGCTCGTTGAACGCGCCTGGACGGCCCCCAGACACAGGCAGACAGAGGTCCCGGATTGGAACACACCAACAAGCAATTTCACAGCGAGCTCGAAACGACGCGGTCCATGTTCCTGCAGATGGGCGGGCTGGTCGAATCCATGGTGCTGGACGGCATGCAGGCCCTGTCCCGCGGCGAGCTGCATCTGGTGGACCGGGTCCGCGAGCACGAGCGGCAGGTCAACCAGTTCGAGGTCGACATCGACGAGCGCATCAGCCAGCTGATCGCGCGCAACCAGCCCACCGCGGGCGACCTGCGCCTGCTGCTGTCGATCTCGAAGATGCTGACCGACATGGAACGCTGCGGCGACGAGGCCGAGAAGATCGCCAAGGTGGCCCGCCGCCTGCACGAGTCCGATTCATCCTACGAGCCGGTGGTGGAAC
Source organism: Castellaniella defragrans (assembly GCF_014203015.1). Lineage (GTDB taxonomy): Bacteria > Pseudomonadota > Gammaproteobacteria > Burkholderiales > Burkholderiaceae_B > Castellaniella > Castellaniella defragrans. Next base: position 23,405 of record NZ_JACHIB010000020.1, on the reverse strand, counting down.
TGCGCCACATGGCCGACGCGGTGGCCAGCATGATCCGGGCGGCGCTGGACGCCTTCGCCCGCGAGGATCCCGTCGCCGCCGCCCAGGTGGTGCGCAACGACAAGGACGTGGACAAGGAATGGAAGGCCTCCCTGCGCCACATCATCACCTACATGATCGAGGATCCGCGCACGATCTCGCGCTCCATCGACCTGATCTTCATCGCCCGCGCGCTGGAGCGCATCGGCGACCACGCCAAGAACATGGCCGAGCGCGTGATCTACATGGTGCGCGGCGACGATGTGCGCCACACGGGCGTCACCAACACCGAACGGCTGGCGCGCGGCGAGCCGCCCGAGCCGCGCGACGCCTCGAAGGACACGCGCGGCTGATCCCCGCCGCGGGACACGCCCGAAGGCCGTGCGCAGACGGCCCCGCGCCGCAGGGCGGGCCTGAAGGACGCAGGCGGCCCCGCGCCGCGGTGCCCGCCTGGCGTTCACGCAGCGGCGGGGCGAGTCGGGGCCGCGCTCAGGCCCCAGGCGGCACTCAGCCCCCGGGCGGCACTCAGGCCCCGGGCGGCACGTAGCCCTGGGCCTCGACGTCCTGGTCGTCGAACAGGAACGCCTGCATCCGTCCGGCGAGGAACTTGCGCGCCTCGGGGTCGGCCAGGCTCAGGTGGTTCTCGTTGACCAGCCGCGTCTGGATGTCCAGCCACTTGGCCCAGGCGTCCCTGGAAATCTCGCGCCAGATGCGCACGCCCAGTTCGCCGGGGTACGGGGGATAGTCCAGGCCCTGGGCCTCGCGCTTGAGTTTGCGGCATTGGATCATGCGTGCCATGTCGGGCGCCTCGTCATCGCTGTGGGGAAAGCCGGCATTGTAGCCCCGCGGGGCCGCGGGCCGGGGCCGCGCCGGGCCGTGATCGCGCCGCCGCCCGGACATGGCATCCCGCCAGGCGCCCGTCCCGCCGTCCGGTTTCTTACAGCCGCTTGATGAACACCAGGCTGTTGCGCGAATGGTTGTAGTGGGCGCGCTTCTCGTGGGGCAGGTCGGAGACGCCGCCCTGCACGAAGCCGCGCTTGAGGAACCAGTGCGAGGTGCGCGTGGTGAGCACGAACAGGCGCCGGGCGCCCAGGGCGCGGGCGCTGGTCTCGGCGTGGCGCAGCAGCTTCTCGCCGTCGCCCGTGCCCTGCCATTCGGGGTGCACGATCAGGCAGGCCATCTCGGCCATGCCGTCCTCCAGGTAGGGGATCACGGCCACGCAGCCGTAGATCACGCCGTCGTGCTCCAGCACCGTGAATTTTTCCACGTCGCGCTCGATCACGGCGCGGCCGCGCGGCACCAGGGTGCCGTCGGCCTCCAGGGGCTCGATCAGCTGGACGATGGCGCCCACGTCGTCGGCCATGGCCGGGCGCAGGTCTTCCAGGGTGTCCTCGACCACCATGGTGCCCACCCCGTCGTGGGTGAAGATTTCCAGCAGGATGCTGCCGTCCATGGTGTAGGGCACCAGATGCGCGCGCGCCACCCCGCGCTTGACCGCCAGGGAGGCGTGGCGCAGGAAGGTGGACGTGTCCTCGTCCAGGATGCCCTGGGCGAGCAGGTCGTCGGCGTCCTTGCGGGCCAGTTCGGTGTCCACCGAGCCGTCGGTCTCGGTGACGGTGCGGTTCTGCGTCAGGAAGATCAGCTTTTCGGCGCGCAGCGCCACGGCGGCGTTGGTGGCCAGGTCTTCCATGGCCAGATTGAAGGCCTCGCCGGTGGGCGAGAAGCCCAGCGGCGAGAGCAGCACGATGGCGCCCTGGCTGATGACGTTGCGCATCGCCTCGATGTCGAGCTTGCGCACCGTGCCGGCGCGCCGGTAGTCCACGCCGTCGATCACGCCCACCGGCCGCGCGGTGACGAAATTGCCCGAGATCACGCGGATCTTGGCGTGCGACATGGGCGTGTTGGGCAGCCCCTGGCTGAAGGCGGCCTCGATGTCCAGGCGGATTTCCCCGGCGGCCTCCTTGGCGCATTCCAGGGCTTCCGGGCTGGTGGGCTCCGTGCCGCGGCCGAACTGGGTGGTCTGGCCCTTCAGGCGCAGCTGCTCGTTGACCTGGGGACGCGAGCCGTGCACCAGGACCAGCTTGATCCCCAGCGCCGACAGCAGGGACAGGTCGGCCACCAGGTCCTCCAGTCCGCCGTCCTCGATCAGTTCGCCGCCGAAGGCCACCACGAAGGTCTTGCCGCGGAAGTCGTGCACGTAGGGCGCGACCTCGCGGAACCAGCGCACGAACTGCGCGGGGGCGAATTCGGGGGCGTCCTGGGCGGAATAGGTGTCGGTTTCAGTGGAACTCATGGCGGGCGGCGGATTCGGCGGCGGGGAATGAAGGGGGAAGGGCGTCTCGGGCGATAGCGAAATTATAATGAGCGATTGTCCTTTCCCGGCCGCATTCTGTGGCGCCGGGCGGACAGCACGCTTCATCCCTTCGTGGAACCCGACGTCTTGCCAGAAAATCCATCGCAGCCGACCCGCCGGACGCCCGCCCGGGCCGCGCAGCCGCGCCCGCCCGCCGGCGCCGGCGACCGCCCCCTGCCGCCCATCCAGTATCCGGAAGACCTGCCCGTCAGCGCCTGCCGCGAGGAGATCGCGCGCGCCATCGCCGCGCATCCGGTGGTCATCGTCTGCGGCGAGACCGGTTCGGGCAAGACCACCCAGCTGCCCAAGATCTGCCTGGAGCTGGGGCGCGGCCGCGCCGGCATGATCGGCCACACCCAGCCGCGCCGCCTGGCCGCGACGTCCGTCGCGCAGCGCGTGGCCGAGGAACTGAAGACCGAACTGGGCGACTGGGTGGGCTACCAGATCCGCTTTTCCGAGCGCGCCGGCCCGGCGACGGCCATCAAGCTGATGACCGACGGCATCCTGCTGGCCGAGACCCAGCGCGATCCGCTGCTGCGCCGCTACGACACCCTCATCATCGACGAGGCGCACGAGCGCAGCCTGAACATCGATTTCCTGCTCGGTTTCCTCAAGCGCCTGCTGGCGCGCCGCAAGGACCTGAAGCTGATCATCACCTCGGCCACCATCGACGCGGACCGCTTCGCCCGGCATTTCGGCACGCCGGAGCGGCCGGCGCCGGTGATCCAGGTCTCGGGCCGCCTGTTCCCGGTGGAACTGCGCTACCGTCCCGTGCGGCGCGACGGGGACGAGGATTCCGCCGGCCGCAAACCGGCGCAGGGCGACGAGGAGCGCGACCTGGTCGATGCCGTGGTGGACGGCGTGGACGAATGCGCGCGCCACGGCACCGGCGACGTGCTGGTCTTCCTGCCCGGCGAGCGCGAAATCCGCGAATGCGCCGAGGCCCTGCGCAAGCGCCATCCGGCCGGCGCCCTGGTGCTGCCGCTGTACGCGCGGCTGTCGCGCGCGGAGCAGGAGCAGATCTTCCATCCGCGCGGCAACGTCCGGCGCATCGTGCTGGCCACCAACGTGGCCGAGACCTCGCTCACCGTGCCGGGCATCCGCTATGTCGTGGACAGCGGCCTGGCGCGCATCAAGCGCTATTCCTGGCGCAGCAAGGTCGAGCAGTTGCGCATCGAGCCCGTCAGCCAGGCCTCGGCCAACCAGCGCGCCGGCCGTTGCGGCCGCCTGGGGCCGGGCGTGTGCATCCGCCTGTACGCCGAGGACGACTTCAAGCAGCGGCCGGCCTTCACGGACCCGGAAATCCTGCGCTCGTCCCTGGCGTCCGTCATCCTGCGCATGAAATCCCTGCGCCTGGACGACATCGAGGCCTTTCCCTTCGTCGAGCCGCCCACCGGCCGGGCCATCGCCGACGGCTACCAGCTGCTGCAGGAACTGGGCGCGCTCGACGAGCGCAACCGCCTGACGGACGTGGGCCGCGTCCTGGCCAAGCTGCCCGTCGATCCGCGCATCGCGCGCATGGTCTTCGCCGCGCACGAACACCAGTGCCTGGCGGAAATCCTCGTCATCGCCGCGGCGCTGTCCGTGCAGGACCCGCGCGACCGTCCCATGCAGGCGCGCGAGGCCGCCGACAACGCCCACGCCCAGTTCAACGACAAGCAGTCGGAATTCCTCGCCTGGCTCAAGCTCTGGCAGTGGTATGGCGAGCAGGTCGCGCACAAGGCCTCGCAGCGCAAGCTGGTGGACCAGATCCGCGCGAAGTTCCTCTCGCCCATCCGGCTGCGCGAATGGCACGATACGCACACGCAGCTGCTGACCCTGGCGCGCGAGCAGGGCTGGCGGCTGAACCAGACCCCGGCCACGCGCGAGCAGATCCACATGGCCCTGCTGGCCGGGCTGCTGGGCAACATCGGCATGAAATCCGAGGACGGCGGCCTGTACCAGGGCGCGCACGACATCCGCTTCGCCATCCATCCGGGCTCGCCCCTGCAGAAGAAGGCCGGCCGCTGGGTGCTGGCGGCCGAGCTGGTGGAGACCACCCGCCTGTATGCCCGCTGCGTGGCGCAGATCGAGCCGGCCTGGGTCGAACGGGCCGGCGCCCACCTGCTCAAGCGCGCCTGGTCCGACCCGCGCTGGGAAAAGAAGGCCGGCCAGGTCGTCGCCAACGAGCGCGGCACCGTGCACGGCCTGCCGGTGTACACCGGGCGCCGCGTGCACTACGGCCGCGTCGATCCCAGGGCCGCGCGGGAAATCTTCATCCGCGACGCCCTGGTGCCGGGGGACATCGACAGCAAGCTGCCCTTCATCGCCCACAACCGGCGGCTGATCGCGTCCATCGAGCGGCTGGAGCACCAGAGCCGCCGCCCGGACATCCTGGTGGACGACGCGCTGATCCACGCCTTCTACGACCGGCAGATCCCCGCCGACGTGTGCCAGACGGCCACGCTGGAGGCCTGGTACAAGGGCCTGGACGCCGAGGCGGCCGCGCGGCTGAACCTGAGCCGCGACGAACTGATGCGCCACGACGCCGCCGGCGTCACGACGGAGGTCTTTCCGCGCCGCCTGGCCTGGGCCGGGACCGAACTCGCGGTGGACTACCATTTCGAGCCCGGCTCGCCGCGCGACGGCATGACGCTGACCGTGCCGCTGTTCGCGCTCAACCAGATCGACGCCGCGCGCTGCGAATGGCTGGTGCCGGGCATGCTCAAGGAAAAAGTCCATCTGCTGCTGAAATCCCTGCCGCAGAAGCTGCGCCGCCATTGCGTGCCGCTGCCCGACTACGCGGCCGGCTTCCACGAGCGCTGGTTCGAGCGCGCCGCCGATCCCGGCATGGGCCTGCTGGACGCCCTGGCGCGGGACATCTGGGAACAGTGCCGGGTGCGCGTCCAGCCTACCGACTTCAAGCTGGAGACCCTGCCGCCGCACCTGTTCATGAACTTCAAGGTGGTGGACGAGCACGGCCGTATGCTCTCCGGCGGCCGCAATCTGGACCAGCTGCGCGCCGAGCACGGCCGCCAGGCCCAGGCCTCGTTCCAGCAGCTGGCCGCGCGCGACCAGCAGGCCTCGCGCGTCCTGGACCACGAGGGCCTGACGGCCTGGACCTTCGGCGAGCTGCCCGAGCTGCTGGAGATCCAGCGCGGCGGCCAGTCCCTGATCGGCTACCCGGCGCTGCGCGACCGCGGCGAATCCTGCGACCTGGACGTCTTCGACGATCCCCAGGAGGCCCGGCGCGTGCACGCGGTCGGCCTGCGCCGGCTGTTCCGCCTGGCGCTGCGGGAACAGGTGCGCTACCTGGAAAAGAACCTGCCGGACCTGACCCGCATGGGCATGCTGTACATGGACCTGGGCACCCAGCAGGAACTGCGCGACCAGCTGATCGACGCGGCGCTGGACCAGGCCTGCCTGATGGAGCCCTGGCCCGCCGACGCGGCGGCCTTCGAGCGGCGCTGCGCGGAAGGCCGCGCGCGCCTGGGCCTGCTGGCCCAGGAGCTGGCCCGCCTGGCCGGCGCCATCCTGGCCGAGCGCGCCGCCTTGCTGAAGAAACTGCCGCAGGCCCGTCCCTGGCCCCAGGCACAGCAGGACATCCGCCAGCAGCTCGACGCCCTGGTGGGGCCGGCCTTCGTGCGCGACACGCCGCCCGAGCAGCTCGGGCACCTGCCGCGCTACCTGAAGGCCGCGCAGATGCGCATCGACAAGCTGCGCGCCGACCCCGCGCGCGACGCCGCCGCCATGGCCGACATCGCCCGGCTGACCACGCCCTGGCAGCGCGCGCGCGCGGCGCTCAAGGGCGCGCCCGACGCCCGGCTCGACGCCTTCCGCTGGCAGCTGGAGGAACTGCGCGTGGCGCTCTATGCCCAGACCCTGCGCACGCCCTTCCCGGTCTCGGTCAAGCGCCTGGAGAAGGCCTGGGCCGCCCTGCCGCGCTAGAGAGAGAAGGAGAGGGTTCCGGCTTTCTGGATTCCGGAATTCACGGATGCGAATTCCCGGATTTACGTCATTGTTTTCCTGAATCCACGTCATTGAATTCCCCGATTCACGGTAATATGGGCCTGTATTTACGTCAGGGTTCCCCGATGATGATCGCGCCGCCCCTGTATCCCCGCTGGATCGAGCCGCGGATTGCCGAAGCCCTGGGCGATACGCCGGTCGTGCTGCTGGCCGGGCCCCGGCAGTCGGGCAAGACGACATTGGTGCGCCGCGTGGCGCAGCAGGGGCTGCGCTACCTGACCCTGGATGACGAACTGACCCTGCTGGCGGCGCGCGAGGATCCCGTGGGCCTGGTCCGGGATCTCGATCGGGCGGTCATCGACGAGGTCCAGCGTGCGCCCCAGCTGCTGCTGGCCATCAAGAAAAGCGTGGACGAGGATCGCCGGCCCGGACGATTCCTTCTCACCGGCTCGGCCAATCTGATGGCCCTGCCGGCCGTGGCCGACTCCCTGGCCGGCCGGATGGAAACCCTGCGTCTGCTGCCCCTGTCCCAGAGCGAACTCGTGTCGCATGACGCCAACTGGATCGATCATGCCTTTGCCGGGCGCATCCTGGAAGCCGAACCCCTCGTGCAGGGCGATGGCCTGATCGGGCGCGTGCTGTCCGGCGGCTACCCGGAAGCGATCGCCAGACATTCGTCCAGGCGCCGTGCCGCCTGGATGCGGCAGTACACGGACGCGCTCATCCAGCGGGATGTCCGCGAAGTGGCCAGCATCGAAAAACTGGATCAATTGCCCCGCTTCCTGAAGGCCTTGGCGCAGATGGCCGGGCAGATGTGCAATTACACCCAACTGGGCGGCGAGGTGGGGCTGGATGCCAAGACGGCCGCCCGGTATCTGGCGGCTTTCGAGCATATGTACCTGCTCAAGCGGGTCGAGGTCTGGGCGCGCAACCGCCTCAATCGTGTCGTCAAGACCCCGAAGCTGCAATTCATCGATTCGGGCCTCCTGGCCGCGCTGCTCGACTTGAACGAGGAAGGCATCCGTCAGGACCGCACGCGGTTCGGCCACGTGCTGGAGTCCTTCGTGTTCGGAGAGCTGCTCAAGCATGCCGGCGTATCGGAAGGCGATTATCGGCTGCTGTACTACCGGGACGTGGATCGGTTCGAGGTCGATCTGGTCATCGAGAATGCGGCGGGGCGGCTGGTCTGCGTCGAGGTGAAGGCGGCGGCCACGGTCAAGGAGCGCGATTTGCGCGGCCTGAGAAAACTGGCCGGGGCGGCGGGAGAGCGATTCAGGATGGGCGTTCTGCTGTACGACGGCGCGGAAACGATGCCTTTGGGCCCTGGCCTCTGGGCCGCCCCCCTGTCCACCCTGTGGGGGCGGGCAAGTCCTCCAGCCTAAGTACAATCCCTCTTATGACCACGTCCCCCGATACCCCCCTGTTCGTCCACCTGCGCAGCCACTCGGAATTTTCCGTGGTGGACGGGATCGCGCGCATCCCCGACCTGATCGGCCGCGCGCGGGAATTCGGCCAGCCGGCCATGGCGATCAGCGACCTGGCGAACCTGTTCGGCTGGATCAAGTTCTACAAGGCGGCCCGCAAGGCCGGCATCAAGCCCATCGCCGGCTGCGACGCCTGGCTGCACAATCCGGCCGACGAGGACAAGCCCTTCCGCGTCCTGCTGCTGGCCTCCTGCCATGCCGCCTACCTGGACCTGTGCGAACTGCTGTCGCGCGCCTGGACGGAAAACAGCCAGCGGGGCCGGGCGGAACTGCGGCGCGAATGGCTGTCGGGCAGGAACGGCCTGATCGCCCTGTCGGGCGCGCGCGCGGGCGACGTGGGCCAGGCCCTGGAGGCCGGCCGCGACGACGAGGCCCGCCGCCTGGCGCGCCAGTGGGCCGCCGATTTCCCGGACGGCTATTTCATCGAGCTGCAGCGCGCCGGCTTCGACGGCGACGAGGCCTACGTCCAGGCGGCGCTGCGCCTGGCGGCGGACTGCGGCCTGCCGGTGGTGGCCACGCACCCCATCCAGTTCATCGCGCCGTCCGACTTCCGCGCCCACGAGGCCCGCGTCTGCATCGCCGAAGGCGAACTGCTGGGCAATCCGCGCCGCGTGCGGCGCTTCACGGCCGAGCAGTACATGCCCGACAGCGCCGACATGGCGCGCCGCTTCGCCGACGTGCCCTCGGCCCTGGCCAACGCGGTGCAGATCGCGCGCCGCTGCAACCTGACCCTGACCCTGGGCGAGCCGCAGCTGCCGCTGTTCCCCACGCCCGACGGCGTGTCGCTGGACGACTACCTGGTGCAGCTCGCCAACGAGGGCCTGGCGCGCCGCATGGTCCAGCTGTATCCGGACCCCGACGAACGCGCCCGCCAGATGCCCGCCTACCAGGAACGCCTGGACCTGGAATGCCGCACCATCATCGGCATGGGCTTTCCCGGCTACTTCCTGATCGTGCAGGACTTCATCAACTGGGGCAAGAGCCACGGCGTGCCGGTGGGGCCGGGGCGGGGCTCGGGCGCCGGCTCGCTGGTGGCCTTCAGCCTGGGGATCACCGACCTGGATCCGCTGCGCTACGACCTGCTGTTCGAGCGCTTCCTCAATCCCGAGCGCGTGTCCATGCCCGACTTCGACGTGGATTTCTGCCAGGACAACCGCGAACGGGTCATCGAATACGTCAAGGAAAAGTACGGCCGCGACGCCGTCAGCCAGATCGCCACCTTCGGCACCCTGGGCGCCAAGGCCGTGGTGCGCGACGTCGGCCGCGTGCTGGAGATGCCCTACAGCGTCTGCGACCGGCTCTCGAAGATGATCCCCTTCAATCCGGCCGATCCTTGGTCGCTGGACCGCACGCTGGAACACGAGCCCGCCTTCCGCGAACTCTACGACACCGACGAGGAAATCCACGCCCTCATCGACCTGGCCCGCCCCCTGGAGGGCCTGACGCGCAACATCGGCATGCACGCCGGCGGCGTGCTGATCGCGCCAGGCAAGCTGACCGACTTCTGCCCCCTGTACTGCCAGCCGGGCAGCGAGTCCAGCGTCGTGTCCCAGTTCGACAAGGACGACGTCGAGGCCGCCGGCCTGGTCAAGTTCGACTTCCTGGGCCTGCGCAACCTCACCATCCTGGACTGGGCCGTGCGCTACGTGCGCGAGTTCAATCCGGACAAGCGCGACTTCGACCTGATGGCCCTGCCGCTGGACGACCAGGCCACCTACGACCTGCTGTCGGCGGCCAACACCACGGCGGTGTTCCAGCTCGAATCGCGCGGCATGAAGGAACTGCTGAAAAGCATGCGGCCCAACACCTTCGAGGACGTGGTCGCCCTGCTGGCGCTGTTCCGCCCCGGGCCGCTGGAATCCGGCATGGTGGTCGATTTCGTCAACCGCAAGCACGGCCGCGCCGAGGTCGATTACTTCCACCCCGACCTGGAACCCGTGCTCAAGAGCACCTACGGCGTCATCGTCTACCAGGAACAGGTGATGCTGATCTCGCAGATCATCGGCGGCTATTCCCTGGGCGGCGCCGACCTGCTGCGCCGCGCCATGGGCAAGAAGAAGCCCGAGGAAATGGCCAAGCACCGGGTGATCTTCCAGGAAGGCGCGGCCAGGAAGGGCTACGATCCGGAACTCGCCGCCCACCTGTTCGACCTGATGGAGAAGTTCGCGGGCTACGGCTTCAACAAGAGCCACTCGGCCGCCTACGCCCTGATTTCCTACCAGACCGCCTGGCTCAAGGTCTACCATCCGGCGGAATTCCTTGCCGCGACCATGCTGTCGGACATGGACGACACCGACAAGATCCAGGTCTTCTGGCGCGATGCCCTGGAAAACGACGTGGCCGTCCTGCCGCCCGACGTCAACGAATCCGGCTACCGCTTCGCGCCGGTGGCTGACGAGCACACCGCCCGGGGCCGCCCGCCGCGCACCATCCGCTACGGCCTGGGCGGGGTCAAGGGCACCGGCCAGTCCGCCGTGGAAGCCATCATCGCGGCGCGCGAGGCGGGCGGGCGCTTCACCGGGCTGTTCGATTTCTGCGCCCGGGTGGACCGCCATGCCGTCAACCGGCGCACCATCGAGGCTCTGATCCGCGCCGGCGCCTTCGACTCCCTGGAGCCCAACCGCGCGGCCCTGCTGGAGGCCCTGGGCAGCGCCATCGAGGCCGCCGAGCAGGCCGAGCGCAACGCCAACCAGGTCTCGCTGTTCGACGACGACACCGACGCGCTGGTGGCCGACGAACTCGCGCGCGTCCCGCCGTGGGACCTGGAAACCCGCCTGACGGAAGAAAAGACCGCCCTGGGCTTCTATTTCAGCGGCCACCTCTTCGATGCCTGGCGCGACGAGATCCGCCGCATCGCGCCCACGCCGCTGGCGCGGCTGGCGCCCTCGCGCGGGCCGCAGTGGCTGGCGGGCGTGCTGGCGGAAGTGCGCGTGCGCATGACCCGGCGCGGCAAGATGCTCTACGCCCTGCTGGACGACGGCAGCGCCCAGATCGAGGTTGCGATCTTCAACGAACTCTACGAGCAGCACCGCCAGAGCCTGAAGGAAGACCGCCCCCTGGTGATCCAGGGGCGCGTCAGCCACGACGACTATTCCGGCGGCCTGCGCGTGTCGGCCGACGAACTCTACGACCTGCAGCGCGTGCGCGAAAGCCGCGCCCGCAGCCTGCGCCTGTCCGTGTCCGGCGATCTGGACCCCGGCCGCCTGGAGGGCCTGCTGGCGCCCTGGCGCTCGGCCGAAGCCGGCGTGCCGGTGGAACTGCGCCTGAACGGCGCGCGCTTCTCCTGCCTGCTGCGCCTGGGCGAGGACTGGCGCGTGCGCATGGACGAGACCCTGATCGCGGACGCGCGGCAGTGGCTGTCCCATGACAACGTGGAGATCCACTACGGATGAAGCCGCTGCGCATCCTGCATTCCGAGGCGGCGACCGGCTTTGGCGGCCAGGAAAACCGCATCTTCAAGGAAATGTGCGCCATGCGTGCGCATGGGCATCACATGGAAGCCGCCTGCCAGCCGCACGCCCGGCTGGCGCGCCGCCTGGCCGACGAGGGCTTCACGGTGCACACGATGCCGATGGACGGCCCGCGCAACTACTTCCGCGGCGTGCTGCGCCTGCGGCGCATCCTGAAGGACGGCCGCTTCGACGTGCTGAACACGCACAGCCGCCGCGACACGATGCTGGCGGGCGTGGCGGCGCGCCTGGCGGGCACGCCGCTGATCGTGCGCACGCGGCACCTGGCGGTCAGGCCGGGCTCGCTGGTGTCGTACACCGGCGTGCCGCATTGCGTGACGACGGTCAGCGAGCACGTGCGGCGCCTGCTGCTGGAGCACGGCGCCCCGCCCGAGCGCGTGGCCACGGTCTATTCCCCCATTCCGCTGCCCGACCCGGTCGAGCACTCCACCCTGCGCGCCGAGCTGGGCCTGCCGACCGACGCCGTCGTGGTCGGCTGCGTGTCCGTGATGCGCGAGAAAAAAGGCCATCGCGCCCTGATCGACGCCATGGCCGGGCTGCTGGCGCGACCGGACGTCTTCCTGGTGCTGGTGGGCGACGGCTCGCCCACCCTGGAAAACCTGCGGGCCCACGTGCGCGCGCTCGGGCTGGACGGCAAGATCCTCTTCACCGGGCGCCGCGCCGACATTCCCAACGTGCTGGCCGGCTTCGACCTGTTCGCCCTGGCCACCGAGCAGGAGGCCTCCGGCACGGTCTTCGTCGAGGCCGCCGCCGCCGGCCTGCCGGTGATCGGTACGGACGTGGGCGGGGTGTCGGAGATGCTGCGCGACGGCGAGACCGGCCTGCTCGTGCCCCCCCGCGACACGGCGGCGCTGACCGCGGCGCTGACGGCGCTGATCGACGATCCGGCGCGCCGCCGCGCCATGGGCCTGGCGGGCATGCGGGCGGTGCGCGAAGGCGACCGCTTCACCCTGGACGGCCTGGTGCGCCGCACCGAGCAATGCTATGGACGATGGCTGGAGGAGCGCGCCCCATGAGCAGGCACCGCATAGTCCCTGTGCTGATGTACCACCACGTCACCCCCGCCGGGGGCGCCATCAACGTCACGCCGGAACATTTCCGCGACCAGCTGGCCTGGCTGCGGGACCACGGCTACCGCAGCCTGAGCTGCGACGAATTCGCCGCGCACCTGGCGGGCACGCCGGCGCCCGCGCGCTCCGTGCTGATCACCTTCGACGACGGCTACCTGGACAACTACGTCCACGCCTGGCCGCTGCTGCGCGAATACGGCTTCCATGCCGTCATCTTCCTGGTCACGTCCTGGATCGGCGACGGGCCCGCGCGCGCCTGCGCGGGCGAGGGCGGGGCGGCGCTGCCGGAAACGCCCGATCACGCCGAATGCATGCGCCGCGTGGCCGCGGGCGACGCCGCCGGCATCGCCCTGCGCTGGGCGGAGATCGAGCGGATGCGGGCCGGCGGGGTCTGCGAATTCCACAGCCACACGCATACCCATACCCGCTGGGACAAGCAGGCGGGCGACAAGAACGCCCGCATGGCCGACGAACTGGCGCAGTCGCGCGCCTGCCTGGCGCGGCATCTGGGCGAGGTCTCCGACCACCTGTGCTGGCCGCAGGGCTATTTCGATCCCGACTACGTCCGCGTCGCCCAGGCGGCAGGATTCCGCCACCTGTACACGACGCGCGCCTTCGGCCGCAACCGGCCCGGCTCGGATCCGGCCTCGATCTTCCGCTTCGCCGTGCGCGACACTTCCGGCGCCTCGGTCGGCCGGCGCATCCGCGTGGCGGCCCATCCCCTCGTCGCGCCGGCCTTCAACGCCTGGAAGCGGTGGAAGCGCGGCCAGCGCTACGCGGGGTGAAGGCATGACGCTGTCGGTCATCGTCATCACCCGGAACGAGGCCGCGCACATCGGCGACTGCCTCGATTCCGTGGCCTTCGCCGACGAGATCATCGTGCTCGATTCCGGCAGCACCGATGCGACCCGCGAGATCGCCCGGGCGCGCGGCGCGCGGGTCGAGGTCGCGCCGGACTGGCCCGGCTTCGGTCCGCAGAAGAACCGCGCCCTGGCGCTGGCCACCGGCGACTGGGTGCTGTCCATCGACGCCGACGAGCGGGTCACGCCCGAGCTGGCCGGGGCGATCCGCCAGGCCATCGGGGCGCCTGCCGCCGAGGCCTACCGCATCGCCCGGCTGTCGAACTTCTGCGGCCGCTGGATCCGTCACAGCGGCTGGTGGCCGGACTACGTGGTGCGCCTGTTCCGCCGCGAGGCGGGGCGCTTCACCGACGCCGCCGTGCACGAGCGGGTCGAGGTCCGGGGCCGGACCGGCACGCTGTCCGGGCACTTCCTGCATTACCCCTACGCCACCCTGGAAGTATTCATCGATAAAATCAACCGCTATTCCACGGAGGCGGCCCGCGCGGCCTTCGAGCGGGGGCGCCGCACCACGGCGCTGGGGCCGTTCGGCCACGGCCTCTGGACCTTCGTGCGCCATTACGTCCTGCGGCGCGGCTTCCTGGACGGCTGGCAGGGGCTGGTGCTGGCCGGCATGGCGGCCACGGGCAGCTTCTATCGTTACGTGAAACTGTATTGGCTGGGACGCGGGTCCCGGCGTTCCTGAAGAAGGCATGAGGATCCTCTACACCAATTTCCACCCCCGCAACGGCGGTGGCCACGCCACCTACGTCGTCAACCTGGCGCGGTGCTTCCAGGGCGCGCACCAGGTGACCGTGGCCACGCCCGGCACCAGCCGCCTGTATGTCCAGGCCGGCCGGATTCCGGGGGTGCGCTGCGTGGCCGCCTCCTTCAGCACGCGCCCGGCGCCGATGCTGGCCGAGGTCGCGCACCTGCGCCGCCTGCTGCGCGAGGGCGATTTCGACCTGGTCCACGTGAACGGCTCGGCCGATCATCGCCAGGCCATGCTGGCCCGCCTGGGCCTGCGCCGCCCGCCGCGCATCGTCTGGACCAAGCACAACACCATGCCGGTGCAGGGCTTCGGCCACTGGCTGCGGGCGCGCTGCGCCACCGAGGGCGCGATCGGCGTCAGCGAGTTCGTCACCGCCATGCTGCGCCGGTCGGCCTACCGTCACCGGCCGCTGCGCGCCATCCATCACGGTGTCGATGCGGAGCGCTTCCGCCCCTGGGCGCCCGCCGACGCGCGGGAAGCCCGCCGCGCCCTGCTGGGAGAGACGCCCGCGGATGTCCTGGTGCTCGCCAGCGTCGGCGGCACGGACCGGGATAAGGGCTGGCTGGTGCTGGCCCAAGCGCTCGCCCGCCTGCCGCAGCAGCAGCGCCGGCGGGTGCGCGTGCTGGTGGCGGGCGACGTGCCGCGCGGCCGGCTGCAGCAGGATTTTCAGGCCCTGGGCCTGGACGGCCTGGTGGTGTTCCCCGGCCTGGTGAACGATCCGGAGCGCATCCTGGCCGCCGCCGACGCGGGCTTCGTGCTGTCCTTCCACGAGGCCTGTTCCTTCGCCGCCTGCGAATCCCTGGCCATGGGCCTGCCGACGCTGGTGTCGGACGTGGGCGGCCTGCCCGAGGTCGTGCGCCATGGCGTGGACGGCTGGATCGTCCCGGCCGGCGACGTGGACGCGGCCGAGGCCTGGCTGCGGGAGCGGCTGTCGCAGCCGATCTCGGCCGGCATGCCGGCCGCCGCCCGCGCCCGCGCGCAGGAGAGCTTCTCCATGCAGGTCTTCGCGCGGCGCACCCTGGAGTTCTACCGGCAGGTCTGTGCGCAGGACTAGCGGCCCGGCGCGATCCGTCCATCATGCCTGCAGTGGGGATGGACGGGCCCGGGCGGCCCGATATAATCCGCTGATGATTCCTATCCTCATGTATCACCAGATCGGGGAACCCGGACCGCGCGGTACGCCCTACCGGGGCCTCACCGTGCATCCCCGGGATTTCCGGCGCCAGATGCTGTGGCTGCGGCGCCTGGGCTACCGGGGGCTGTCCATGGCCCGCCTGATGCCCTATCTGCGCGGGGAAAAGCAGGGCAGGGTGGTCGGCATCACCTTCGACGACGGCTATGCCAACGTGCTGGAACACGCGGTTCCGGTCCTGGAGGAATGCGGCTTCGAGGCCACCAACTACTTCGTCGTGCGTCAGCTGGGCGGCAGCAACGTCTGGGACGCCGACGAAGGCGTGCCGCCCGCGCCGCTGATGGACGCCGCCGGGGTGCGCGCCTGGGTGGCCGCCGGCCACGAGGCCGGTTCGCATACGCTGAACCATCCCGTCCTGCCGCGCATCTCGCCGGAGCTCGCCGTCAACGAAATCCGCGATTCGCGCGACGCGCTGGAGCAGATCGCGGGCGCTCCGGTGCGGGCCTTCTGCTATCCCTACGGCAAATTCACGCCCGCGCTGGCGGACGTCGCGCGCGCCGCCGGCTACGACAGCGCCACCACCACCGCGCGCGGCCTGGCGCGGCCGGACGACGATCCCTACGCGCTGCCGCGCGTGGCCGTCATGCGCTCGACCCATCTGCTGCGTTTCCTGCAGAAATGCCTGACGCAGCTCGAAGACAGGCGCCGCCGCAAGGCCGAAGCCGCCGCGCATGGCTGAATCCCCCCTGTCCATCGCCTTCGTCGTCGATCGTTTCGGCAACCGCTACGGCGGGGCCGAGGCCTACGGCGTGGCGCTGATGCGCGAACTGGCCGCCGCCGGCCACCGGGTCACGGTCTTCGCCCGGGAATACGACCCCGCCTGCGACCTGAAGCTGCCGTTCCGGCCGATCGCGGTCGGCCGGCGCTGGCCCAGCTGGATCCGGGTCTGGCTGTTCGCCCGGCGCGCGGCGCGCGCCACGCGCCCGGGCTTCGACATCGTCCATTCCCACATGAACGGCTGGTGCGGCGACGTGGAGGTCGTGCACGTCACGCCGGTGCGTTACCGCTGGCGGGTGCAGCCCATGCCCGGCCTGCGGCGCTGGCTGTCGCGCCTCAGCCCCCGGGTGCGGACCTATCTCGGCCTGGAGGCGCGCCGCGTGGCGCCGCGCCCGGGCCATCGGGTGGTGGCGGTGTCGCAGCTGATCGCCCACCAGCTGGCGCAGGCCTACGGCCCGGCCCTGGACGCGCCCGTGATCGCCCCGGGCGTGGCGCAGGCCGAGCCGGTCTCCGCCGAACGGCGCCGCCGGACGCGGGCCGGGCTGGGCCTGCCGGCCGAGGGCACGCTGTGCCTGCTGGTGGCGCGCAATCCGATGCGCAAGGGCCTGCCCACCGTGCTGCGCGCGCTGGCCGAACTGCCTGACGACGTGCTGCTGCTGGTGGTCGGCGCCAATGCGGCCTCGCGCGAGTGCGTGGCCCGCGCGCCGGAGTCCGTGCGCCGCCGCACCCACCTGGTGGCGGAGACCTCGCAGGTCGAGCCCTACTACCAGGCGGCCGACCTGTACGTGCATCCCACCCTGAACGACAGCTTCGGCATGGCGCCGCTGGAGGCCATGTCCTTCGGCCTGCCGGTGATCCTCAGCCCCGCGCCCTGGTGCGGTTTCGCCCAGTACGTCCGGCCGGGTGCGGAAGCCCTGGTCCTCAGCCATCCCGAGCGCGCGGACGAACTGGCGCAGGCCATCGGGCGGCTGCGCGCGGATGCGGACCTGCGCGAGCGGCTGCTGGCCGGCGCGCAGGACGTGCTGGCGCGCCACGCCTGGCCGGAAGTGGCGCGCCGGTACCTGGACCTGTACGCGGACATCCTGCGCGAGCGCGCCGGCGCCCCGTCCTGAATCCCGGCGCTTTCCGCGTCCTCCGGCAAAGGGAGCGGCGGACGCGCGGGCGCTTCGCCGGCGGCCCCCGGCCTCAGGCCCAGCCGCGCGCCCAGTAGACCAGCAGCCCCAGGTATTCCTTGATGATCGACCGGCTGGCGTTCAGCGCGCGCAGGTCCGGCAGCCAGAACGAGAAATCGGGGTCGTCCGGGACCACGATCTGGGGGGGCGAGGGCGCCGCGATCGGGTTCAGGCCCTGCTTCTGGAAGCTCGCCATGGACCGGGGCATGTGCAGGGCCGAGGTCACCAGCAGGAAGCGCTCGATGCCCCGGTCGCGCAGCAGCCGGGCCGTGTAGACCGCGTTCTCGCGCGTGGTATCGCTCTGGTTTTCCTTCACGATGGCCTGGGCGGGCACGCCCTCGCGCTCCAGGGCCGCGGCCATCATGGCCGCCTCGCTCTGGCCGCCGTCCAGGGCGGCTCCCGAGACCACGATCAGGGGCGCGCGGCCCGCCGCGTACAGCCGGGCGGCCGTGTCGGTGCGCGGGATCGCCGTGTTGCGGTCGTAAGGCTCGAACCAGTTGCGCCGGCCGTTGGCGGAATTGCCGCCCAGCACCACGATGGCCTGGGCCGTCGGCATCTGCGCCGCCGCCTGGTAGGGGTAGCGCTGCTCCAGCAGGCCTCCGGCCCACAGCGAGGACGTCGGCAGGGACCAGAACAGCACCCAGGCCAGGGCGCCGGCCGCCAGGATGCCGGCCGTCTTGCGCCAGCGCAGGATGAACAGGAGCAGCGCCAGCACCAGCAGGGTGACCGACAGGTTCAGGGGGATCAGCAGGTTGCCGAGAAAAGCGGTGAGCGTCATGCGGCGGGAGGCGTGTCGATGAGATCCAGCGCGGTGGACAGGACCTCGGGGGCGGCCGGCCAGGCGCCCATGCGGCCCATGCGCACGGCCCGGTTCGACCAGGGGCCGGTGCGGGCGGAGTCCGTGACGCCGAACAGGGTGATCTGCCGCGCCCCGGCGGCGGCGCCGAGGTGCGAGACCCCCGAATCGTTGCAGATCACCAGGGCCGCGCGCCGGGTCAGGGCCGCGAAGGCGCCCAGGCCCAGGGGCGGCAGCAGCAGGGCGGTGGGCGCCGCCTCGCGCGCGGCCTGGCGCTCGGCCTCGGGGGGCGCCATGGCCACCGTCAGACCGCGCGCCTGCAGGGAGCGTGTCAGGCTGTCGAATCCCGGCCAGACCTTGACGCGGCCCTTGTGCAGCCCCGTCGCCGTCGGCGCGATCAGCACGAACCCGCCGCTGGCGAGCCCCGCCCGGGACAGCGCGCGGGCCGCCTCGTCCTCGTGCGGAATGGCGGCGCGCCAGCGCAGTTCCTCGGCGGGCTGGGGGGGCGGCTGCGGCAGGCGCCATTGCGCCAGCGCGTGGCGGGTCAGGTGATACCAGGACTGCACCGCGTGCAGCGGCCCGGCCGGCTTGGCGCAGGGCCAGCGCAGGATCAGGCTGCGGCCGTCGTCGCGGTAACCGGCGCAGGGGATGCCCGCGAAACGGAACACCAGGGCGCTGGACAGGGAATCGGGCAGCAGCAGGCCCAGGGGCCGTCCGTGGCGCGCCTGCCGGCGCGCATTGCGCACGGCCGCCCGGTCGGTGCGCCAGGCGCCCTGCATCGGGACGAAGCCGGCCAGCGGATAGGCCGCCAGCAGATCACCCGCCCAGGGCCGCGCGCAGGCGACGACGGGCAGGCCGGTGGCCAGCAGCGCTTCCAGGCTGGGCAGGCTCATGCAGACATCGCCGACCCAGTTGGGCAGGCGGACGTACAGGACGGGGCTGGGGGAGGGTGTCAACGCGGCGGCTCCGGCGCCCGCCGCGGTCCGGAGGCGCGAACGGGCTAAAATGCGTGGTTCCCAAAGTATATAAGAGAGCGTGCCGGGTGAAGACCACCACCGATCATCCCGTGGACAGCCGCCCCGTGCGCCTGGAGCTGTGGCGGCAGATCTACGTCCGCCTGGGACGGGACTGGAAGGTCGGCCTGCTGGCCCTGGTGCTGCTCAGCATCGCCTCCGCGACCCAGCCCCTGCTGGCGGTCATCATGAAGCCCCTGCTCGACGAAGGCTTCACCGGCGCCCAGCCCGACTACATCTGGTCCATCCCCCTGGCCGTCGTCGGCCTGATGCTGCTGCGCGGCCTGTGCACCTTCGGCGGCACCTACCTGATGTCCTGGGTCGCCAACAACATGCTGCTGGCGCTGCGCCGCGACATGTTCGACCGCCTGCTGGGCATGTCCGACGAGACCTTCCGCGCCCGCGACCACGGGCGGCTGCTCAACCGCTTCACCATCGACGCCGGCAACGTCAGCGGCCTGTCCACCGAGGTCATCCGCGTGATCGTGCGCGAATCCCTCACGGTCGTGGCCCTGCTTGCGGTGCTGCTGTACATGTCCTGGCAGCTGACGCTGATCGTGCTGGTGATGCTGCCGCTGTCCGTCGTGACGGGGCGCTATTTCATCCGCCGCCTGCGGCGCATCAATCGCGACACGATCAACATGAACGCGGAGCTGACCCACGTCGTCTCCGAAGGCATCGACGGCCAGCGGGTCATCAAGCTGTTCGACGGCTACGCGCGCGAGCGCGAGCGCTTCGCCTACGTCAACGCCCGCCTGCGCCGCTTCGCCATGCGCGCGGCCAGCGCGGATTCGGCCATGTCGCCGATCTCGCAATTCTTCGTCGCCCTGTCGGTGGCCATCGTCGTCGCCGTGGCCCTGTACCAGGCCAACCACCACGGCCTGACGGTGGGCAGCTTCGCCGCCTTCATGGCCGCGCTGGGCCAGATCTTCGACCCCCTGAAACGGCTCACCAACATCGCCGGCGCGGCGCAGCGCATGCTGATCTCCGCCGAAAGCGTCTTCGCCCTGATCGACGAGCCGGTCGAGGCGGACACCGGCACCCGGGAAATCGACGGCCGCCTGCGCGGCGAGGTCGTCTTCCAGGCCGTCACGCACCGCTTTCCCGACGCGGGCCGCGACACCCTGGACCAGGTGACGCTCACGGTCCCGGCCGGCCAGACCGTGGCGCTGGTGGGGCGCTCGGGCAGCGGCAAGACCACGCTGGTGAACATGCTGCCGCGCTTCGTCGAGCCCACCGCGGGCCGGGTGCTGATCGACGGCATCGACGTGCGCGAGCTGCGGCTCGGCGCCCTGCGCTCGCAGCTGTCGCTGGTGAGCCAGGACGTCGTCCTGTTCGACGGCACGGTGGCCGAGAACGTCGCCTACGGCATCCTCGGCGAGGTGCCGGAAGACCGCATCCGCGCGGCGCTGGAGGCGGCCAGCCTGCTGGAATTCGTCGACGGCCTGCCCGAGGGCATCCATACCCGTGTCGGCAGCAACGCCAGCGCGCTGTCCGGCGGCCAGCGCCAGCGCCTGGCCATCGCCCGCGCCCTCATCAAGGATGCGCCGATCCTGATCCTGGACGAGGCCACCTCGGCCCTGGACAACGAATCCGAGCGCCAGGTCCAGGCCTCGCTGGAACGCCTGATGACCGGCCGCACGACGCTGGTGATCGCCCACCGGCTCAGCACCGTGCAGAAGGCCGACCGCATCGTCGTCCTGGACCAGGGGCAGATCGTCGAACAGGGCAGCCACACCGAGCTGCTGGCGGCCGGCGGCCTGTACGCCCGCTTGTACCAGTTGCAGTTCCAGGATGTCCCGCTCGGAGATTGAGGCCCGCCCCCGGAGCCCTTCGGGCGTGCCCGCCGCCGTTCGGCCCCGTCGTTGTTCAGCCATGCCGTTCGTTCAGTCAAGCCGTTCGTTCTTCACGTCGTTCGTTCAGTCAAGCCGTTCATTCAGTCAAGCCGTCCAGTCAGCTATTTCCGGAGTCGCACGATGAGAATCACCCTTACCCTGGCCTCCCTGGCCGTCGTCCTGGCGGGCTGCGCCGCGCAGCCGGCCGGCCTGGGGCTCGATCAGCTGGAGACCGAGCGGTACCTGCTGACGGAACGCCGCCGGCTGCCGATCGATTTCGCCGGCGTCCAGCGCAACCTGTTCCGGCATGCGCGGACCTGCGGCGAGACCTACACCTTCGAGATGGTGCCCGGCGAATCGGCCTTCGGGCGCGTCGTCTACCGCCCCACGCCCGACGCCGGCTGGGACCGCAGCATCGTGCTCAGCCTCACGCTGCTGCACAACCGCAGCATCAACGTCCAGGCCTACAGCTACCATGCCGGGCAGATGGACCGGGTGCACCGCATGATGACCGCCATGATGAAGCCCGACTCCTGCCAGGCCGACACCAGCTGGGAAAACAAGCTGGACGCGATCGGAGACTGACGCGCCCGCGCCGCTACGGCGGTACCCTGCAGCAGTGCGCTACGGCGGCATGCTATGGCAGTACGCTACGGCAGTACGCTACGGCAGCCCGCTATGGCAGTGCCCTGCAGCAGCACGCTACGGCAGTACGCTACAGCAGCACGATGTCGTAGTGCTCCTGGCTGTAGCTGGCCTCGACCTCCAGCGAAATCGGCTTGCCGATGAAATCCCCCAGCATCGCCAGGTGCTGGCTTTCCTCTTCCAGGAACAGGTCGATCACGGCCTGCGCCGCGACGATGCGGAATTCCTTGGGATCGAACTGGCGCGCCTCGCGCAGGATTTCCCGCAGGATCTCGTAGCACAGCGTGCGCGGCGTGCGCACCGTGCCGCGCGATGCGCAGGTGGGGCAGGGTTCGCACAGCTGGTGCGCCAGCGAATCGCGGGTCCGCTTGCGGGTCATCTCCACCAGCCCCAGCTGGCTGAAGCCGCTGACCGTCGTGCGGGTGCGGTCGCGGGCCAGGGCCTTGTTCAGCTCGGCCAGCACGGACGCCTGGTGGCCGGCGTCGTCCATGTCGATGAAATCCAGCACGATGATCCCGCCCAGATTGCGCAGCCGCAGCTGCCGGGCGATGGCGACCGCCGCCTCCAGGTTGGTCTTGAAGATCGTGTCGTCGAAATTGCGCCCGCCCACGAAACCGCCCGTGTTCACGTCCACCGTCGTCAGCGCCTCGGTCTGGTCGATGATCAGGTAGCCGCCGGATTTCAGGTCCACGCGCCGCGACAGCGCGCGGGCGATCTCCTCGTCCACGTTCGCCGTGTCGAACAGCGGCCGGTTGCCGCTGTAATGGTGGATGCGGTCCACCACCGACGGCGTGTAGCGCTGCGCCCATTCCCGCAATTCCTGCGTCACCGTGCGCGAATCCACCGTGATGGACGCCGTGTCGGGCGTCACCATGTCGCGCAGCACGCGCTGCGCCAGCGTCGGCTCGACGTATACGGGCGAGGGCGCCGGCACCTGGCGCACGCGGGTCTGGATGTTGGCCCACAGCGTGCGCAGGTACGCGATGTCGGCCGCCAGCTCCTCGTCGCTGGCGTCCTCCGCCTGGGTGCGCACGATGAACCCGCCGGGCTCGTCGGCGGGCTTCAGCGCCACCAGCCGCTCGCGCAGCGCATTGCGCTCCGCCTCGTTGCCGATGCGCTGGGAAATGCCGATGTGCGGCTCATGCGGCAGGTAGACCAGCATCCGGCCGGCGATGCTGATGTGGGTGGACAGCCGCGCGCCCTTGGTCCCGAGCGGATCCTTGATCACCTGGACCAGCAGGGGCTGTCCCTCGAACAGCAGCTTTTCGATGGGGGTCGGCGGCGTATGGTCGCCGCTGCCGGTGCGGGCATGGCGGTTCTGCCGCAGGTCGGCCACATGGATGAAGGCTGCCCGCTCCTGGCCGATGTCCACGAAGGCGCTCTGCATGCCCGGCAGCACCCGGGCCACGCGCCCCAGGTACAGATTGCCGACGTGGCCGCGCTGGATGCTGCGCTCGATGTGCAGTTCCTGCACCACCCCTTGGGCAGTCAGGGCCACGCGGGTCTCGAAGGGAGTGACGTTGATGAGAATGTCTTCGCTGCTGGGCATGAGAGCCTGTTCTTTGATGGAGGATTGACCATGAATTTATCACCTCGGGCCGCCCACGAGGCGGAAGAGTCTCCGATGATGGGTTCCCCCCGCGGACTGTCCAGCGCCGCCCCAGAAAACCGCCGCCCCTCTTTACAGCCGCCGCCCCTCTTTACAGCCGGTGCCCCTCTTTACAGCCGACACCCCTCCTTACAGCCGGTGCTTTTTTCAGCCGCCGTTTTTTAACCGGCGCCCCTCCTCGCGTAGGGCCGGTGTGCGCCCCCTGCCGGGACTGTTCGCAGCCTGTTCCGGCAGGGGGCGCGCACTGGCCGAGCTGTCCACGCGGTGCCCCGCACCGAAGCAGCAACCCACACCGAAGCGGCAGCCCCCACCGAAGCGGCGCCCCATACCGAACCTCCTGGGCCCCCCCCAGAGAAAAGCGGATTTTTCGCCCGATGGTCCGCTCCGATTTGCCCTTCTCCAAAAAAGCGTGCTATAGTCTCGTTTCTTCGCCGCCAGGCACTCGGGTTAACCCCTAGATGAATCGGTTTTA
>NZ_JACHIB010000019.1 GCF_014203015.1 Castellaniella defragrans | reverse complement strand
TATCGGCACATCTTTCCCCAAAATCTTGTTCGCACCTTGATTTTATGCGGGTTTCAGGGATGTGCCGATTCCTTTTGGTGAAAAATCCAGGCTAGTCATCGGATCCTGGAAGATCATCGAGACCTCGGAGCCGATCAGCGAGCGGCGCTGCTTTTCCGGCATGCGCAGCAGGTCGCGGCCGTCGAAGCGCAGGGCGTCGGCGTGCACCCGGCCGGGGAAGTCGATCAGCCCCATCAGGGCCAGCGAGCTGACGGATTTCCCCGAGCCGGATTCCCCCACCAGGCCGACCACCTCGCCCGCCTCGACGCGGTAGCTGATGCGGTCCACGGCCTTGAAGGGCGCGGCTTCGTCGCCGAAATGGACGGACAGGTTCTGGATTTCGAGCATGGTCCGTCTTCCTACACTTTCAGGCGCGGGTCGAGGGCGTCGCGCAGGCCGTCGCCCATCAGGTTGAAGGCCAGCACGGCCAGCAGGATGGCCAGGCCCGGGAAGGTCACGACCCACCAGGCGCTCTGCGCGAACTGCAGCACGTTGGCCAGCATGGTGCCCCATTCGGGGGTGGGCGGCTGCGCGCCCATGCCCAGGAAGCCCAGCGCGGCCATGTCCAGGATGGCGTTGGAAAAGCCCAGCGACGCCTGCACGATGAGCGGCGCCAGGCAGTTGGGCAGGATGTTGACGAACATCTGCCGCCAGGGGCCCGCCCCCACCACGCGCGAGGCGGTCACGTAGTCGCAGGTCATCTCGCGCAGCACCGCCGCGCGCGTCAGGCGCACGTAGTGCGGCAGCGCCACGAAGCTGAGCGCGAGCGAGGCGTTGACGATGGACGGCCCGAAGATGGCCACCAGCACCAGCGCCATCAGCAGGCTGGGCAGGGCCAGCATGATGTCCACCACGCGCATGATGGCGATGTCCACGATCCCGCCCGCGTAGCCGGCGATGACGCCGAAGAAGATCCCCAGCACCAGCGACACGCTGACCACCAGGAAGCCGACCAGCAGCGACAGGCGCGCGCCGTGCATCAGGCGCGAGAGGATGTCGCGGCCCACGTCGTCGGTGCCCAGCACGAAGCGCCAGGAGCCGCCGTCGAGCCAGGCGGGCGGCTGCAGCAGGGCGTCGCGGTATTGCATGGACGGGTCGTGCGGCGCGATCAGCCCCGCGAAGACCGCGATGAGCAGCATGGCGACGATGTAGTACAGGCCGGTCAGCGCTCCGCGGTTGCGGCTGAAGTCCTGCCAGAATGACTTGAACGGCCCCGGCGGCGCCGGGACGGCCGTGGCGGCGGCCGAGGTTGCCGCCGGATTTGGCGCCGGCGTCGCGTTGGAGCTTGCGGTCGCGGACATGTCAGTTCCTCCCCCGGCGATGGCGGATGCGCGGATCGGCCAGCCCGTACAGGATGTCCACGCACATGTTGACGATGATGATGAGGGTGGCGACCATCAGTACGCCGCCCTGGACGATCGGATAGTCGCGCTGCTCCAGGCCGTGGATCAGCCAGCGCCCGACGCCCGGCCAGGAAAAGATGGTTTCGGTCAGGATCGCCCCGACCATCAGCACGCCGACCTGCAGCCCGATCACCGTCAGCACCGGCAGCAGCGCGTTGCGCAGGGCGTGCACCACGACCACCCGCAGGCGCGACAGGCCCTTGGCCCGCGCGGTGCGGATGTAGTCCTCGTTCAGCACCTCCAGCATCGAGGAGCGCGTCATGCGCACGATCACCGCCAGCGGAATCGTCGCCAGCACGAAGGCCGGCAGCAGGATGTGGTGCAGGGCGTCGAGGAAATTGCCCTCTTCGCCGAACAGCAGCGTGTCGATCAGCATGAAACCGGTCAGCGGCTGGTCGGGGTCCAGGAACACCGCGGCGCCGATGCGGCCGGACACCGGCATCAGGTCCAGCTGCACGGACACCAGCATGATCAGCATCAGGCCCCACCAGAACACCGGCATGGAATAGCCGGTCAGGGCGGCGGTGATGGCGGCGTGGTCGAAGAAGGAGCCGCGCTTGACGGCGGCCAGCACGCCCACCGGGATGCCGATCAGCAGCGCGATCACCATGGCGACGGCGCTCAGTTCCAGCGTCGCCTGGAAGCGCGGCACGAACTCGGACCAGATCGGCTCGCGGGTGGTCAGCGAGGTGCCCAGGTCGCCGTGCAGCACGTTCCAGACGTAATGGCCGTACTGCACCCACAGCGGCTGGTCCAGGCCCAGCTGGGCCATCATGGCCGCATGGCGTTCGGGAGACAGGCCGCGTTCGCCCGCCATGATCATCACCGGGTCGCCGGGGATCAGATGGATGAACGCAAAGGTCAGCAGCGTGATACCGATGAACGTCGGGATGGCCAGGCCGACGCGTTTGAGGATGAAGGAAAGCATGGCGCGCAAGTGTCCCCGCGGGAGGGACCCGGTTGAGGAATGGCGATCCGCGCCCCTGCGGGACCTGTCAGGCAGGCGCAGGGGCGCGGATCGCGGGTCGGCGAAGAGGCTTACTTGCCGAGGCTGACGTGGTCGAAGATGTGGCGGCCCACCGGCGACACGGTATAGCCCTGGACGTCCTTGCGCAGCGGCTCGAACACCGTGGAGTGCGCGATCATGACGGCCGGGGCCTGCTCATGCATCATGACCTGGGCCTGCTTGTAGAGCTCGACGCGCTTGGCGTGGTCGGACGTGGTGCGGGCCGGCTGGATCAGCTCCTCGAAGGGCTGGTAGCACCAGCGGGAGTAGTTGGAGCCGTCCTTGGCCGCCGCGCAGCTGAACAGCGTCGCCAGGAAGTTGTCCGGGTCGCCGTTGTCGCCCGTCCAGCCGATCAGCATGGTCTGGTGCTCGCCGGCCTTGGTGCGCTTCAGGTATTCGCCCCATTCGTAGGTGACGATCTTGGCCTTGACGCCGATCTTGGCCCAGTCGGACTGGATCATCTCGGCCATGCGGCGCGCATTGGGGTTGTAGGGACGCTGCACCGGCATGGCCCACAGGTCGGTCTCGAAGCCGTCCGGATAGCCGGCCTCGGCCAGCAGGGCCTTGGCCTTGGCCACGTCGTGCGGCCAGTCCTGGACCGCGTCGTTGTAGCCCCACATCGTCGGCGGCAGCAGGTTCTTGGCCGGCTGGCCGGCGCCCTGGAAGACGGCAGCGATGATGGCGGGCTTGTCGATGGCCATGGACAGGGCCTGGCGCACGCGCACGTCGGTGTAGGGCTTCTTTTCGGTGTTGAAGGACAGGTAGCCGACGTTCAGGCCGGCCTGCTCCAGCAGCTGGATGTCCTTGTTCTTGCGCATCGCGTCCAGGTCGGCCGGGTTGGGGTACGGCATGGACTGGCATTCGTTCTTCTGCAGCTTGGCGTAGCGCACGGAAGCGTCGGGCGTGATGGCGAACACCAGGCGGCCGATCTTGGGCTGGTCGCCCCAGTAGGACTTGAACGCCTTATACAGGATGCGCGCGTCCTTCTGGTAGGTGACGAATTCAAAGGGGCCGGTGCCGATGGGATCGGTATCGACCTTCGAGGGCGTGCCGGCCTTCATCATGGCGTCGGCGTATTCGGCCGACTGGATGGAGGCGAAGTCCATGCCGAGGTTGGCGATGAACGGGGCTTCGGGACGGTTCAGGACGAAGCGGACGGTGTGGTCGTCCACCTTTTCGATGCGGTCGATGAGCTTGCCCATGCCCATGCCGTCGAAGTACTGGTAGGAGCCGTTCGAGACCTTGTGGAAGGGATGGTCGGCGTCCTTCTGGCGCAGGAACGAGAACAGCACGTCGTCGGCGTTGAAATCGCGGCTGGGCTTGAAGAGCTTGCTGGAATGGAACTTCACGCCCTTGCGCAGGTGGAAGGTGTAGACCTTGCCGTCTTCGCTGACGTCCCAGGATTCGGCCAGGCCCGGCACGATCTCGGTGGTGCCGGCCTTGAATTCGACCAGGCGGTCGAAGATGGGGTGGGTCGCGTCGTTGGTCGTGCCCGAGGTGAAGAACGCGGCGTTGAAGCCTTCGGGGGAGCCTTCGGAACAGTAGACGTAGCTCGTGTCGGCGGCCTGCGCGGTCGCCATGGCCATGGACACGAGGGCCAGGCCCAGGGTCCGCTTGAAGATCTTGTTCATCGTTACCTCTTTGAGTGTGACCACGAGTGGCGGAAAGACTCGACGGCGGGGTCGGATTGCGTCCCTGCTGTAAATTTTTTGAAACATAGCACAGAACGCCACGCACACTCCAGCACTCGGGCATCAAGGATTACCCGAGTGTCGATTCGCGCAATTTTGTGAAATGTCTTCCGCGCCGCGCGGCCCGCGGCCGTCCGCCATCCGCCGCACGGCCCGCAAGCCGCCCGGAGGAGCCCCGTCCGTCCCGGGGCGGGCCGGGCGGGCTTACTGGCCCAGACCCGCCAGGTCGCCGAACTGCGCGGCGAACTCGGCCGGCGACATCGCGCGGCCGTTGGCCGTGACCTGGCCGTCGGCATAGCGGTAGTCGGCCTCGATGGCGTCGCCCTGGCGCTGCACCAGGCCCTGGCGCTCCAGCCGGCCGACGTACTGGTCGAACAGCATGCTCGTCAGCGCCACGGCCATGTCGGCGCCCTCGCCGTGCTGCGTCTGGCGCACCACCTGCAGCAGCATGGGCTTGGACAGGCTCAGGTGCGCGGAGAGCTGGCGGATGGCGCTTTCGATCAGCCCGCCCAGGTCCGGCGGGGCGTCCTCCGGCGCCGGGCGGAATTCGGCCTGGGCCTTGAGCTCGCTCGTTCCCTGGGGGGTTTCCCAGCGCAGCGCGTCGAGCGTCAGGCGCGGGCCGGCGGCGAGCACGGGCACTGCCAGCGCGCGCAGGCGCTGGCGGTCCTGCTCCGACAGTTCCGCGTCCGGATCCTCGCGGCGATTGAGCTGCCCCAGCGCGTCGGCCAGGGCCTGCAGTCCGGCCACGTCCAGGTGCTCGGCGGACAGCGCCAGCGTGATCCGGCCCAGGTCCCGGCGATCGAGCTGCAGCTGGCCCAGGTCGTAGGCCAGGCGGCTGTCCAGCAGGCCGCCGGTGCGGACGGTGTCCGAGCTCAGCGACGGCCCGATGAACGCCAGGGCAGGCGCATCGGGGACGTCGACGTGGACCTCTCCGAACCGGGCGTGCTGCCGCGACTGCAGGTCGGCCTCGCCGCTGCGCGTCGTGCGGCCGTCGAGATCCAGGCCCTCGAACCGCACCCGGACGCCGGAATCCGCGTCCACCGCGGCCAGCCGGTCGATGCGCCCGGACACGGCCGCCTCGCGCGTGCCCGGATCGTAGTCGATGCGCACCAGGCCGCCGCTGAAGTCCAGCCGGTTGTCGGCCAGCCGGGTGGGCTCCAGGCGCCATTGCGAGGCCACCCGGCCGTCGAATCCGATCCGGGACCGCAGCGTCCAGGGCGCCGTGCCGGCCGGCTGTGCGTCGAACCAGGGCTGCCACAGGCCGCCCGGCAGAGGCTCGATCAGGCTCAGGGCCGCCGCGGGCCGCCATTCGCCCTGGCGCACGGCCGCCCAGGGCCAGGGGCCGTGCGCCAGGGCGTCATGCAGGCCCAGGGTCTGGTCGCGGCCCTCGTCGTCGCGGAACTGGAAGCCGTAGCGCACGTCCGAGGAAAACACGCCGCGCCGGTATGCCTGGATCGTCAGGACGGGGCGCGGATCGGCGGACGCCCACTGCGCGGCGATTTCCTGGTTGGCCTGATCGACCCAGGCCTCCACGCGCTCCTGGGCCAGGCGGCCGGCATACCAGGAGGCGCCCGTGTAGGCGAGGGCCAGGGCGGCCGCGACGGCGGCGGCGGTCTTCAGGGAGCGGTGGCTCATCGGGGATCTTCTCCATCGGGGCGCCCGGGGGCGCGGTCGTACAGCCGGATCAGTTGCGAGGCGTCCTGCGCCCCCAGGCCCTGGCGGCTGGCCAGGCGGTAGCTTTGCCCGGCGGCCGCGGCCACCGGCATGGCGGAGCCCTGGGCGCGCGCCAGCGCCGCCACGGTGTCCAGGTCCTTCAGCATGGTGTCCAGGGTAGCCTGGGCGGGCCCGGGCGCCTGGGTCATGCGCGGCACGAAAATGCGCAGCAGGGTGGAATCGGCCCAGCCGCCCGCCAGGGCCTCGTCCAGGCGCGCCGCATCCACCCCGGCGTCCCGCGCCAGGGCGACGGATTCGGCGATGGCGGCGATCGTGGCGGTCACGATGGTCTGGTTGCAGAGCTTGGCCACCTGGCCGCTGCCCACCGGGCCCATGTGGGTCACCCGGCTGGCGTAGGCCATCAGCAGCGGGGTCGCGCGGGCGCAGGCGTCGACCGGGCCGCCCGCCATGATGGCCAGGGTGCCGGCCGCCGCGCCGCCCGTGCCGCCGGACACGGGCGCGTCCAGCCAGACGGCGCCGTTGGCCTGCGCCAGCCGTCCGGCGAATTCGCGCGTCTCGGCCGGCGGAATGGAGGAATGGTCGATCAGCAGTTCCAGCGCGCCGGCCCGCGCCAGCCCGTCCGCGCCGAACACCACGTCGCGCACCGCCTCCGCATCGAACAGGCACAGGGCGACCCAGGCGCATCGTTCGCCCAGCTCGCGCAGGCTCGCGCAGGCGCGGGCGCCGGCCGCCTGGACGCCGCGCAGCGGGCCGGGGGAGCGGTTCCAGACGTGGACCTCGTGCCCGGCCTGCAGCAGGCGATGCACCATGGGCACGCCCATGCGGCCCAGTCCGCAGAATCCGATCTTCATGGCCGTCGGGTCCGTTTTGGGGTCTGTCGAGAGTCCGTTCGAGGGTCCGTTTGAGGGTCCGATCCGGGGATCCGTTCAGGGGTCCGGCCGGGAATCATTCGGGCCGCTTGCGGGACAGTTCGCGCGGCAGGGGGAAGGCGACCTGCTCGCGCACGCCGTCCAGGGGGCGCACGGAGCGCGCGCCCAGTTCCTTCAGCCGGCCGATCACCTGCTGCACCAGGACTTCGGGCGCGGAGGCCCCGGCGGTCACGCCGACCCGCCGGGCATTGCGCAGCCACTCGGGATCGATCATGTCGGGATGGTCGAGCAGGTAGGCGGTCACGCCCTTGCGCTCGGCGACTTCGCGCAGGCGGTTGGAGTTGGAGCTGTTGGGGCTGCCGACCACCAGCACCAGGTCGCATTGCGGCGCCATGACGCGCACCGCGTCCTGGCGGTTCTGCGTGGCGTAGCAGATGTCGCTTTTCTTGGGCTCGGCGATGCCGGGGAAGCGCCGGCGCAGGGCGTCGGCCACCTGGGCGGCGTCGTCGATGGACAGCGTGGTCTGGGTGACGAAGGCGAGACGGTCCGGATGGCGCACCTGGAGGGCCTGGACGTCTTCCACCGATTCGACCAGGTACATGCCATCGTCGGCCTGGCCCAGGGTGCCCTCGACTTCGGGGTGGCCGCGGTGGCCGATCATGATGACCTCGCGGCCTTCCTTGCGCATGCGGGCGACTTCGACGTGGACCTTGGTCACCAGCGGGCAGGTGGCGTCGAAGATGCGCTGGCCGCGCCGGGCGGCCTCGTCGCGCACGGCGCGCGAGACGCCGTGCGCCGAGAAGATGACGATCGCGCCCGAGGGCGCGTCCTCGAGCTCGTCGATGAAGACGGCGCCCTTGGCGCGCAGGTCCTCGACCACGTAGCGGTTGTGCACGATCTCGTGGCGCACGTAGATCGGCGCCCCGTGGATTTCGAGGGCGCGCTCGACGATCTCGATGGCCCGGTCCACCCCCGCACAGAAGCCGCGCGGCTGGGCCAGGACGATCTCGGCGCCGGGGGCGGCGGCCTCGCCGGCCGCGGCCGCGCCCATCGCGTCCGTGCTCAGGGGGGCCGCGCCGCTCACAGCACCCCCAGGATCTTGATCTCGACCTGCAGGTCGATGCCGGCCAGGGGATGGTTGAAGTCGAACAGGGCGGCGTCGTCCCGCAGGGTCTTGAGCACGCCGGAATAGCGGCCGCCGTTGGGCGCCACGAACTCGACCATGTCGCCCGCCTCGAATTCGGTGTCCGGCGGGGCGTTGCGCGTCATTTCGTCACGCGCGACCCAGCGCAGCAATTCGGGGTTGCGTTCGCCGTAGGCCTGGGCGGCCGGCACGTCCGCGGTGAAGTGCTCGCCCTCCGGGCGGTCGAGCAGCAGGGATTCGATGCCCGGCGCCCACTGGCCGATGCCCATCTGCAGCGTGGCGGGCCGATCCAGGAAGGTATCGACGAAGACGGTGCCGGCGCCGGGGCCCGTCAGCAGTTCGATGCGGTAGTGCAGCGTGACATAAGAGTCCGGTCGGACGTGCTGCGCGGCTTGGGTTGAAGTCAAAATGCCACCGTAAAGGGATTCAATGCAAACCTGATCATTTTAGGGCCTATCATGCCACAAGACACCCGATCTCCCTGTTCCGAACGTCCCCGGGAGCGCCTGCTGCGCCACGGCGCCCAGGCGCTGACGTCCGCCGAGCTGCTGGCGGTGCTGCTGCGCACCGGCACGCGCGGCAGCGACGCCGTGGACATGGGGCGCCGGATGATCGAGCATTTCGGCGGGCTGCGCCGCCTGCTGGCGGCGGAATCGTCGGCACTGCTGGCCTTCCCCGGCATGGGCGCGGCCAAGACCTGCGAACTGCTCGCGGTCCAGGAACTCAGCCGGCGCGCGGTCGAGGAGCCGCTGCGCAACGGCCGTGCCCTGAGCCAGCCCGAGCAGGTGAAGCGGTTCTGCGCGCTGCGCCTGGCGCACCTGCGGGTGGAGCACTGCATCGCCCTGTTCCTGGACAGCCAGCTGCAGCTCATCGAATGCGCGGAGGTCGCGCGCGGCACGCTGTCGCACGCCTCGATCTACCCCCGCGAGGTCGTGAAGGCCGCCCTGGGGCACCACGCCGCCGCCCTGATCCTGGCCCACAACCACCCTTCCGGCCTGGCCGAGCCCAGCCCGGCCGACGTCGCCCTGACGCGCCAGCTGAAGCAGGCCCTGGCCCTGGTGGACGTGCGGCTGCTGGACCACCTGATCGTCGGCGCCACCGAGGTCACGTCGCTGGCGGAGCGAGGGCAGGTGTGAACGGATTCTCCGTCGCGCTACGCCTTGACCGAAAAGCCGCTTGTACGGCGGGACCGTCTCGTGATGCGCGGCCAGCCGGGGCCGCCGGCAGACCCGCGTCTCTGGACCTTCCCTCGCCCGCGTAGTAGAATGGTGGGCTTATCTTGGATACGTTGCCAGGGTTCTGATGCGGATCGCATCCCTTTTGCAGGGAGTCCCCGCGTCCATCCGGCTGGCGGTCCCCCATCATCCACCCACGGATTTCATCATGAAAGAAGGCATTCATCCCGAATACCGCGAGGTCGTGTTCCTCGACCTGCAGACCGGCAACAAGTTCATCTCGCGCTCCTCGCTGAATACGCGCGAAACGACCGAGATCGACGGCAAGACCTACCCGCTCTTCAAGTGCGACGTGACCTCGGAATCGCATCCCTTCTACACCGGCGCCCAGACCCGCATCGTCGAGACCGGCCGCGTGGAAAAGTTCCGCGCCCGTTTTGCCCGCACCGCCGGCACCGTCAAGAAGTAAGTGCCCCCACGCTGCGCAAGTTCCAGCAGCAAGCAAGGGTTCCAGAAGGCAGCCGTCAGGCTGCCTTTTTCATTTAACATGGGCGCCATCCGCCCCCTTTTCCCTGGTGCTTCCCCGGTGCTGTCCCAAGACCTGCGATCGACGCCCGCCCGGCTGACGGCCACGGCCGCCGCCAAACTGCCCCGGCTGTTCCTGCTGGGCTTCGGGCTGGTCTACATCCTGGCCGGCCTGTTCTACCGCGACCCCTGGAAGACCGACGACGTCACCGGCCTGGCGACCATGCTCACGGCCCTGTCGGGCCGGGACCACGCCTGGCTGCTGCCCCAGGTGGGCCACCTGGCCCAGGCGCAGGACGGGCCGCTCGTCACCTGGGTGGGCGCCTTCTCCATCTGGGCGCTGCGCCCCCTGCTGGAACTGTTCGCCAGCCCCCTGGACGCGGCCATCATCGCTTCGCGCGTGCCCAATCTGCTGTGGTTCGCGCTGCTCACGGGCTCGATCTGGTACGGCACCTACCTGCTGGGCCGGCGCCCGGAGGCCCAGCCGCTGGCCCTGCCCTTCGGCGGCGAGCCCAATCCGCGCGACTACGGCCGCATGCTGGCCGACGCCGCCCTGCTGCTGATCGTGGCCACGGTCGGCATCGTCTGGCGCATGCACGAGACCGCCGAGATCCCGGCGCTGATCGCCTGCCAGGCGCTGGCCTTCTACGCCGTGGCCCGCATGCTGGACCATCCGGTGTCGGGCGCCGTCACCCTGGGACTCGCCGTGGGCCTGTCCTTCCTGGCGCGCGGCTGGCTGGGCTGCCTGCCGCTGATCCTGGCCGTGCCCGTCGCCTTCCTGCCGGGCGGCGCCCTGGCGGCCGAACGCAAATGGCTGGCGGCCAGCGCCCTGATCGCCGCCGCGCTGATCCTGCTGTGGTGGATACCCGCCCGGACGTTCGGTCCCTACTGGACCGACAGCTGGCTGCGCTGGACGCGCAACGCCTTCGACTGGCCCGACGCGCGATCCTGGGGCAGCATCCTGCGCGACCTGCCCTGGTTCCTCTGGCCGACCTGGCCGCTGGCCCTGCTGGCGCTGTGGCGCTGGCGCGGCTGGTTCGGCGCGCCGCACATCGGCATCCCGCTGGGCTTCGCCGCGGGGGCGCTGCTGACGCTGCTGGCCAGCGCCGACCCCTTCGAGCCCGAATACAGCACGCTCGCCGTGCCCTGCGCCGTCCTCGCCGCCTTCGCCCTGCCGACCCTGCGGCGCGGCGTGGTCAACACCCTGGACTGGTTCGCGGTGATGTGCTTTTCGCTGACGGCCGCCACGGTGTGGCTGGGCTGGGTGGCGCTGCAGGCCGGCTGGCCGGCCCAGATCGCCGCCAACATCACCCGCCAGACGCGCGGCTTCGAGCCCCACGTCGCCTGGCCCGCCGCGGCCTTCGCCGCGCTGGGCACCCTCGCCTGGATCGCCCTGGTGCGCTGGCGCCTGCGCAGCCACCCGGCCGGCCTGTGGCGCGGCACGGCGCTGTCGGCCGGCGGCCTGATCACCACCTGGCTGCTGCTGGCCACGCTCTGGATGCCGGCGCTCGACTACGTGCGCAGCTACCGCGCCGTCTCGGCCTCGCTGGCCGCGGCCCTGGCGCAGCACCGCCAGCCCGGCGAATGCGTCCGCACCCAGGGGCTGGGCAGCGGCCAGCGGGCGTCGTTCCTGGTCTTCGACGGCATCGAATTCAGCTTCGACGACGACTGCCCGCTGCTGCTGCAGCAGCTCAGCCCCCGCAGCCTGGAGACGGGAGAAGCCTGGCTGGCCGACCATCCCGCGCTCTGGGAAGGCCGCCGCGAGCCCGACCGCCACGAGATGTTCCGCCTGCTGCGCCTGAAACCCTAGGATCCCCGGGGCGCCCGTGCTCCGCGCCCCTTCCCCTTCCTTTCATTGCGATCCAATGAATTGCCGTCCGATGAATCCGTGCCTTCCATGACCGACGCCTCCCTCGCCGGCCGGCCCGCCGCCCCCTGGCGCACCATCCTGCGGCAGGCCTGGCCGATCCTGGTCAGCTCCTGGGCCGGGATCGTCTTCGCCGTCCTCGACACCGCCATGGTGGGCCACGCCAGCGCCGCCGACCTCCAGGCGATGTCGCTGGGCGCCTCGGTCTACATCACGGTCTTCGTCGGGCTGATGGGGGTGGTGCACGCCCTGATCCCGATCATCGCCCAGCACTTCGGCGCCGGCCGGCTGCGCGAGGCCGGCCGGGCCTGGGGCCAGGGCGTCTGGCTGGCCCTGCTCCTGTCGGCCCTGGGCGGCGCCAGCATGCTGTTTCCCGACGTCTGGCTCAGCCTGTCCGGCGACGTCGAGCCCGAAGTGCGCCGGCGGGTGGCGGGCTACCTGATCGCCCTCGCCCTGGCCCTGCCCCCGGCCCTGCTGTTCCGCACGATCTACGCCACCTCGACGGCCATCTCCCAGACCCGCGAGGTCATGGCGATCAATCTCGGCAGCATCGTCTTCAAGCTGCTGTTCAACGTCTGGTTCATCTTCGGCGGCCTGGGCCTGCCCGCGCTGGGCGTCGTCGGCGCGGGCATCGCCACCCTGGCGGTGAACTGGATGATGCTGGCCGCCGGCCTGTGGATGATCCGCCACCGGCGCGCCTTCCGCGCCCTGGCCCCGCGGCTGGAACGCCCGCGCTGGGCCGACCAGAAGGAACTGCTGCGCCTGGGGCTGCCCATGGGCGGGTCCTACCTGATCGAAGTCTGCGCCTTCAGCTTCATGGCGCTGCTGATCGCCCGCGACGGCCTGTACGTCAGCGGCGCGCAGCAGATCCTGGCCAACCTGATCGCCCTGGCCTACATGCTGCCGATGTCGCTCAGCCTGGCCACCGCCTCGCTCACGGCCCAGGCCGTGGGCGCGCTCGACCCGGCGCTGGCGCGGCGCACGGGGCTGAGCGGGATCGGCCTGGTGGCCCTGGGCGCCCTGCTCACCGGCGTGGTCCTGATCGTGGGCCAGGACGCCATCGTGCGCGCCTACACGGACGAGGTCCGGGTGGCCGCGATCGCCCTGACGCTGCTGCAGATCGCGCCGTGGTTCCATTTCTGGGACGCCATGCACTGCATCAGCGCCTACATCCTGCGCGCCTACAAGATCGCGCTGGTGCCGCTGATCCTGCAGGTCACCGCGCTGACCGGGCTGGGCCTGGTGGGCGGCTGGTGGCTGGGCTACGGGCCGGCGGCGGGGGCCCTCGCCCCGCTGGCGCGCCGGCTGATGTCGGGCGCGCCCGTGGGCGCCGCCACCATGTGGATCATGGCGATGCTCGGGCTGCTGCTGTCGGCCCTGCTGCTGTTCACCTGGTACGGCCACGTGCTGCGCCGGCAGGCGCGCGGCGCCTGAGCCGGGGCCGGCCCGGGGGCGCCGGCGGCCCCGGAGCGCGCGGCTCCGCGGGCGATCAGGCGGCCTGCCCGGATCCGGCGGCCTGCTCGGCCGGTTCCGGGTCCGGCCCCGCTTCGCCCGAACCGTTGGTGGTGGCGGCGGTCACCAGTTCCACCACCTTGCTGCGCGACAGCACGCCGATGAACTCGCCCTGCTCGCCCGTCACCGCCAGCGGCTCGGGCGTGCGCAGCAGCCGCGCCAGGACTTCGTCCAGCCCGGCCGAAGCCGGCACGGACGCCATGTCGCTCAGATGCCGGGAAATGTCGCGCGCGCCCGCCTGCGCGGCGCGCTGCGCATCGGCGCGCATCAGCACGCCCGCCAGGCGCTTGCCGTCCAGCACGGCGGCGTAGTCGTAGTCCCGGGCGGCCAGGCGCTCCAGCGCATGCGCCGGGTGCGTGCGCATGGTCAGCGTCAGGGGGCGCTCGTTGCAGGCGTGGGACGCGTTCAGGACCTTGCCCCGGTTCACGTCCTGCAGGAAGGACTCGATGTAGTCGTTGGCCGGCGACAGCAGGATGTCCTCGGGCGTGCCTTCCTGGATCAGTTCGCCGTCCTTCAGGATGGCGATCCGGTTGCCCAGGCGCAGGGCCTCGTCCAGGTCGTGGGTGATGAAGACGATGGTCTTGTTCAGCCTCGCCTGCAGGGCCAGCAGCTGGTCCTGCATCTCATGGCGGATGAGCGGATCCAGGGCGGAGAACGCCTCGTCCATCAGCAGGATCTCGGCATCCGTGGCCAGCGCCCGGGCCAGGCCCACGCGCTGCTGCATGCCGCCGGAGAGCTGGTGGGGATACTGGGCCTCGAAGCCGGACAGACCGACCTGCTCCAGCCAGTGGCGCGCACGCTCGTTGCGCGCGTCCCGGCGCACGCCCTGCACCGCCAACCCGTAGGCGGCGTTGTCCAGCACCGTGCGGTGCGGCAGCAGGCCGAAGCGCTGGAACACCATGCTCATCTTGCTCTGGCGGAAGCGTTCCAGTTCGCGCGGCTTGAGGCTGACCACGTCCACCCCGTCGACCAGGATCTGCCCGGCACTGGGCTCGATCAGGCGGTTGAAGTGCCGGATCAGCGTGGACTTGCCCGAGCCCGACAGCCCCATGATGACGTGGATGTGGCCTTCCTCGATGGACAGGCTGATGTCGCGCAGGCCCAGGGTGTGGCCGCTGCGCTCCAGCAGGGCCTCCTTGGACAGGCCCTCGCGGGCGGCGGGCAGCCAGCGCTCCGGGTGCGGGCCGAAGATCTTGTAGATGTTGCGGACTTCAATCTTGCTCATGTCAGTTCCCCCGCACCTGCCAGCGCCGGCCGAACCGCTGGGTGATGCGGTCGAAGATGATGGCCAGGATCACGATCCCC
Organism: Castellaniella defragrans; assembly: GCF_014203015.1. Classification (GTDB taxonomy): domain Bacteria; phylum Pseudomonadota; class Gammaproteobacteria; order Burkholderiales; family Burkholderiaceae_B; genus Castellaniella; species Castellaniella defragrans. Next base: position 95,635 of record NZ_JACHIB010000019.1, on the reverse strand, counting down.
AGTCCGGCCAGCAGGCCGCGCCCGACCTGCAGGCGGTTGATGCCCTGCAGGACCTCGTAGCCCAGGCCGCGCACGCCGATCATGGAGGCGATCACCACCATGGCCAGCGCCATCATGGTGGTCTGGTTGATGCCCGCCATGATGTTGGGCAGCGCCAGCGGCAGCTGCACGCCGAAGAGCTGGCGGCTGCGGCTGGCGCCGAAGGCGCGCGAGGCCTCCAGCACCTCCGCGTCCACCAGGCGGATGCCCAGGTCGGTGAGGCGGATGACGGGCGGCACGGCGTAGATCACCGTGGCGAACAGCGCCGCCAGCTTGCCCAGGTTGAACAGCATGACCACCGGGATCAGGTAGACGAAGCTGGGCATGGTCTGCATGACGTCCAGGACCGGCAGCATCACGGCGCGCACCCAGCGGAAGCTGGCCATGGCGATCCCCAGGGGGATGCCGATGATCACCGAGAACGCCACCGCCACGATCATCAGCGACAGCGTCTGCATGGCGGCCTCCCACAGGCCGATGGCCCCCACCAGGCACAGCAGCGCCCCCATGGCCAGGCTGAAGCGCCAGGCGCGGCTGCCCAGCCAGGCCAGGCCCATGATGACGGCCACGACCGCCCACCACGGCGAATGCCGCAACAGGCCGTCGGACCAGACCAGCAGATCGAGCAGGGGCTGGGTCAGGGCGCGCAGCACGTCGGAATACTGCGTCACCAGCCCATTGACGAACTCGTCGATGGGCCGCTGCAGATCCCGCGCCGCAATCAGTTCGGGAAACATGCGGGCCTCCTTACAGGGCGGCCTTGACACGCTCCGTCACGTCGGCGGGCAGCCATGCGGACCAGACGGCCTGCTGGTTCTTCAGGAACCACATCGCCGTGGGCTGGGGCTCGGCCTCGTTCTTTTCCATGTAGGCCATGGTCTGGTTCATCACGTCCAGGGGCACCTTGACCTTGGACAGGAACCCGGTCAGCTTGGGCGCGTCCTGGGTGAATTTGGCGGTGACCGCCGTGAACACCGGGTTTTCCGGATAGTCCGAGGCCTGGGGATTCTCGCAGTTCGGATCGGTCAGGCATTTCTGCCTGGCGGCGTCGTAGGGCGGCAGCTCCAGCTTGACCAGGTCCATGGAGCCCACCAGCGGGGTCGGGAACCAGTAGTAGAAGACGACGTTTTCCTTGCGCTGGTAGGCCGCCGTCAGGGCCGCCTTCTGGGTCGCGCCGGTGCCCGGCGAAAACAGCGTGAAGGTGTCGCCCAGGCCCAGGGCCTTGAACAGGTTGGTGCTGACGACCTCGCAGCCCCAGCCGGCCGGGCAGCCGTAGAAGCGGCCCTTGGAAGGTTCCTCCGGGTCCTTGAAGGCGTCCTTGAACTTCGGCAGGTCGGCGGCCTTTTTCAGCCCGGGCAGGCGTTCGGCCGTGTACTTGGGGATGAACCAGGCTTCGCCGCCCATGTAGATGTCGCCGATGCGCTTGACGCGGCCGGTGGCCTCGGCCTTGGTCCAGGGCTCCAGGGTGCTGTTCAGCCAGATCTCGCTGTTGATGTCCAGGTCGCCGCGTTCGAGCGCCGCCAGGGCCGGCAGGGTTTCCGTCGGCAGGACCTCGGAGTCGCAGCCGTAGCCGTGCTTGGCGATGAAGCGTTCGACTTCCACCAGGACCAGGTTGGATTCCCAGTTCATGCCGCCGAAGCGCACGGCGCGGTCGAGCTCGCATTGCGGCGCGTCGGCCGCCCGGGACACGGACGGGGCCAGCGACAGGCCCGCGAGCGCGGCCGACAGGGCGAAGCCCAGCGCGGCACGGGACAGGCGGGGGGAACGGATCGCACGGGGCGACGAAAAAGCGGAGATGGACATGAATGCCTCCTTTGGGTTACGGAGACGCCGGATACGCGATGCGGGGCCGACGCCATAGCTTAGGGGAGGGTGTGCGGAAGACGGCCGCGGGCCGCCAATACATACCAGCACTGCAGGCGCGCGAGCGCCCTGGACAGACAGGGCCGGGTCGGGCGGACACGGACGCTGTCAGGATTGAAAAAAAGAACTACAGAAGAAGCGCTATTTTACACACCGGATGACGGAAAATAAACCCGGTTGACGAAAACCGGCCGGAACCGGGCGCGGAACGGGGGATGGAAACGCCGGGAACGCGGGCGGGTTTCCTTCACCGCGCGGCCCGCATGCCGCCCGGATCCGCCGGGCACGGAACGGTCCGCAGGGACTGTTCCGTGTCCGGCCTCGTTCACTGCGCGTGCCCCCCGGCGCCGGCCGGGGGATGGAGCGGATGGATTCAGCGGTCGCGGTAGATGTAGTCGCGCCGCCAGGGATAGGCCTGCCCCGGCGGGTAGTCCAGCTCGTCGGAGCGGCCCGTCGGCTGGGGCTGGGCGAGGATCTGGTGCAGGGCGATCCAGCCGTGCTCGAAGCCCATGGCGCAGCCCGCCAGGTACATCCGGTAGGCCCGCAGCGAACGCTCGCCCTGGGGGGTGTTCAGGATGGCGCGGGCCTCGTCCAGGCGGGCTTCCAGGGCGTCGCTCCAGGCCCACAGCGTGCGCGCGTAGTGCGGCCGCAGGTTCTCGACGTCGAGGTCCTCCAGGCCGGCCTCGGCCAGGGTCTGCTGCACGTAATGGATGTGGGACAGCTCGCCGCCGGGGAAGATGAACTTCTCGATGAATCCCCCCATGCCCGCGCCCAGTTCGGTGTTGTCCAGCCCGCCCGCCGTGATGCCGTGGTTCAGGATCAGGCCGCCGGAGCGCACCAGCCGGCGCAGCTTGGAAAAATAGCCGGTCAGCTGGGCCCGCCCCACGTGCTCGAACATGCCCACCGAGGCGATCTTGTCGTAGGGCCGGGATTCGTCGAGCTTGCGGTAGTCCAGCAGTTCCATGCGCACGCGCCCGGCCAGGCCTTTTTCCTGGATCAGGCGGTTGACGTAGGCATGCTGGTTGTTCGACAGGGTGATGCCGGTGACATCGACGTCGTAGTTTTCCGCCGCCCACAGCATCAGGCCGCCCCAGCCGCCGCCCACGTCCAGGAAGCGCTCGCCCGGCTTGAGGGCGAGCTTGCGGCAGATGTGGTCGAGCTTGGCTTCCTGGGCCTGGGCGACGGTGAAGCCGGGCTCGCGGTAGTAGGCGCAGGAATACACCCGGCGCGGGTCCAGCCACAGGGCGTAAAAGTCGTCCGACAGGTCGTAGTGGAATTCGATCTGCCGCGCGTCGCGCTCGATCGAATGGCGCCAGACCGACACCAGCCGCTTCACCAGGCTGGTGAGCCAGCCCGAGCGGGCCAGATCGACGGGCGACCCGGGCAGGATGCTGGCCGCCATGCGCATCAGGTCCCGCATGGAGCCGTCGAACTCGAACTTGCCCTCGACGTAGTCCTCGCCCAGGACGCCGACCTCGCCCGCCGCGAAATGCGCCAGCACGGCCGCGTCGCGCACGCGCAGGCGGACCGCGGCGTCGGCGGGGCCGATCTTCTGTCCGTCCGGCAGTTCCATGGAAACCGGCATGGGCAATGACCCAAGTTTGTTCTCGATGATCGATGCGGTTGCACTCAACGGGGCCTCCCTCAGTCATATGAAAGACCTTGTTATAGTAGCGCCAATCCCCACCGCTTCAAGCATCCGCCTCCGGCGCGTTTCCGGCCCCTCCCCGCTCCCATGGTTTTCCCTTCGGCTTCCCCCTCGTCCCCGCCGCTGCTGCCTCCCTGGCTGATCCTGATGGGCGCGCTGGCCGCTCTCGGCCCCCTGGCCATCGACATGTACCTGCCCGCCTTCGGCGCCATGGCGGCCGACCTGGGCGTCCATCCGGGGCAGGTCGAGCGCACCCTGGCCAGCTATCTGCTGGGCCTGGCCCTGGCCCAGCTGGTCTACGGCCCGCTGGCCGACCGCTACGGCCGCAAGCCGCCGCTGCTGCTGGGCCTGACGCTGTTCGCTGTGGCATCCGTCGCCTGCGCGCTGAGCCGGGACATCGACCACCTGATCCTGTGGCGCGTGGTGCAGGCCTTCGGCGGCGCCGCCGGCATGGTCGTCCCCCGCGCCGTGATCCGCGACCACCTGGACACGCGCGAGGCCGCCCAGGCCCTGTCCCTGCTGATGCTGGTGATGGGCGTGATGCCCATCCTGGCGCCGTTGCTGGGCGGCCAGGCCGTGACGCTGGGTTCCTGGCGCACCGTGTTCTACCTGATGGGCCTGGCCGGCGTCGGCCTGTGGCTGGCCGTGGCGCTGTACATGCGCGAGTCCCTGGACCCGGCGCGGCGCGCGCCGCTGGCCGTCGGCGCCATCGCCGCCAGCTTCCGCCTGCTGCTGACCCACCGCCGCTTCATGGGCTACACCCTGGCGGGCGGCTTCGGCTCGGGCGGCCTGTTCGCCTACATCTCCGGCTCGCCCCAGGTCTTCATCACGATCTACGGCATCGATCCGCGCTGGTTCGGCCTGCTGTTCGGCCTGAACGCCGCCGCGCTGATCGTGGCCTCGCAGGCCAGCGCCCGCCTGCTGAACCGCCATCCGCCGATCCGCCTGCTGGCGCGCGCCCAGGGCACGCTGGTGCTGATGACGCTGTGCGGCCTGGCGCTGACCCTGCTGGACTGGATCTCCCTGCCCCTGCTGATGCTGTGCCTGATGGGCTTCATGGCCAGCCAGGGCTTCGTCGGCCCCAACGCCGCCGCCCTGGCCCTGGCCAACCAGGGCCCGCGCCTGGGCGTGGCCTCGGCGCTGATGGGCTCGCTGCAGATGCTCTGCGGCGCCCTGGCGGGCTTCGCCGTCAGCGCCTGGCACACCGGCACTCCCCTGCCGCTGACCGCCGTGCTGGCGGCCTGCGCGGTCCTGTCGTGGCTTTCCGGCCGCATCGCCATGCGATCGCCCCGGCAACCCGCTTGATCTGCATGGCAATTTGAGTATAGAATGCAAGGCTTTCCCGATATACATATACAGAGGTGAGACCATGGCACGCGTATGCCAAGTAACCGGCAAAGGCCCGATGGTGGGCAACAACGTCTCGCACGCGAACAACAAAACCAAGCGTCGTTTCCTGCCCAACCTGCAATCGCGCCGGTTCTGGGTCGAATCCGAAAACCGCTGGGTGCGCCTGCGCGTATCCACCAAGGCCCTGCGCACCATCGACAAGAACGGCATCGACGCCGTCCTGGCCGACCTGCGTGCCCGTGGCGAACTGGCCTGATCGGCCGCCCCTAGGAGCACATCATGGCTAAAGGCATCCGCGAGAAAATCAAGCTCGAATCGACCGCCGGCACGGGTCACTTCTACACGACCACGAAAAACAAGCGCAACATGCCGGAAAAGATGCTGATCAAGAAGTTCGATCCGGTCGCGCGCAAGCACGTCGACTACAAGGAAACCAAGCTGAAATAATCCGGGGCCGCCTCTCCCGGACCGTCTCACCGGTTTTCCTCGAATCCCCGCCCGCGAGCGGGGATTTTTCTTTGTCGCGCCAAGACACTTCCAGGGGCAGGCTGGGCGGGCCTGTCCCGACCAGACACACAGACCCTCTATAATGTCGGGCTGGCCCTTTTCATTCCCCTTTCCCAGACAGATCCATGCAGGAACGCTACCTTCCGAACCAGGTCGAAACCGAAGCCCAGGCCCACTGGCGCGCAGGCGACGTCTACCGCGTCACCGAGCACGCCACCCTTGCGGACGGCTCGCCCAAGCCCAAGTTCTACGCCTGCTCGATGCTGCCCTACCCCAGCGGCAAGCTCCACATGGGTCACGTGCGCAACTACACCATCAACGACATGATGACCCGCCAGCTGCGCATGCGCGGATACAACGTCCTCATGCCCATGGGCTGGGACGCCTTCGGCATGCCGGCGGAAAACGCCGCCATGAAGTCCGGCGTCCCCCCGGCCCAGTGGACCTACGACAACATCGCCTACATGAAGAAGCAGATGCAGGCGATGGGGCTGGCGATCGACTGGTCGCGCGAGATGTGCGCCTGCGATCCGGCCTACTACAAATGGAACCAGTGGCTGTTCCTGAAGATGCTGGAAAAGGGCATCGCCTACCGCAAGACCCAGGTCGTCAACTGGGATCCGGTCGACCAGACCGTGCTCGCCAACGAACAGGTCATCGACGGCCGCGGCTGGCGCTCCGGCGCCCTGGTGGAAAAGCGCGAAATCCCCGGCTACTACCTGCGCATCACCGACTACGCCGACGAACTGCTCGACACCCTGAAGGACGGCCTGCCCGGCTGGCCGGAACGCGTGCGCCTGATGCAGGAAAACTGGATCGGCAAGAGCGAGGGCGTGCGCTTCGCCTTCCGCCACGACATCCGCGACGAGCAGGGCCGGCTGATCCAGGACGGCCTGATGCACGTCTTCACGACGCGCGCCGACACCATCATGGGCGTCACCTTCTGCGCCGTGGCGCCGGAACATCCCCTGGCCGCCCACGCCGCGCGCGGCAACGCCGGGCTGGCCGCCTTCATCGAGGCCTGCCGCCAGGGCGGCACCACCGAGGCCGAACTCGCCACGCGCGAAAAGGAAGGCCTGCCCACCGGCCTGTCCGTCATCCATCCCCTCACGGGCGAGCCCGTGCCGGTGTGGGTCGGCAACTACGTCCTCATGAGCTACGGCGACGGCGCGGTCATGGGCGTGCCCGCCCACGACGAACGCGACTTCGCCTTCGCGCGCAAGTACGGCCTGCCCATCCGCCAGGTCATCGCCGCCGAAGGCAAGACCTATTCCACCGAAGCCTGGCAGGACTGGTACGCCGACAAGCAGATCGGCCGCACCGTCCAGTCCGGCAAGTACGACGGCCTGAGCACCGCCGAAGCCATCCAGGCCGTGGCCGCCGACCTGAAGGCCCAGGGCCTGGGCGAACTGCGCATCACCTGGCGCCTGCGCGACTGGGGCATTTCGCGCCAGCGCTACTGGGGCACCCCGATCCCCATCATCCACTGTCCCGACTGCGGCCCGGTCCCGGTCCCTGAAAAGGACCTGCCCGTGGTGCTGCCCGAGCACCTCGTCCCCGACGGCACCGGCAACCCCCTGGCCAAGGACGAGGCCTTCCTGTCCTGCCACTGCCCGTCCTGCGGCAAGCCGGCGCGGCGCGAAACCGACACCATGGACACCTTCATCGATTCGTCCTGGTATTTCATGCGCTACACCTCGCCGGGCAACGACCAGGCCATGGTGGATGCCCGCAACGACTACTGGATGCCGATGGACCAGTACATCGGCGGCATCGAGCACGCCGTGCTGCACCTGCTGTACGCGCGCTTCTGGACGCGGGTGATGCGCGACCTGGGCATGGTGAAGTTCTCCGAGCCCTTCACGCGGCTGCTATGCCAGGGCATGGTGCTCAACCACATCTATTCGCGCAAGAACGCGCGCGGCGGCATCGAATACTTCTGGCCCGACCAGGTGGAGAACATCACCGACGACAAGGGCGGCATCGTCGGCGCGCGCCTGAAGTCCGACGGCTCGCCGGTGGACTACGGCGGCATCGGCACCATGTCCAAGTCCAAGAACAACGGCGTCGATCCGCAGTCCCTGATCGACGGCCTGGGCGCAGACACCGCCCGCCTGTTCGTGATGTTCGCCAGTCCCCCCGAGCAGACCCTGGAATGGTCGGACTCCGGCGTCGAGGGCGCGCACCGCTTCCTGCGCCGCCTGTGGGCCTTCTGCCATGGCCACCACGACGACATCCGCCGGCACGCGGCCGCGCCCCTCGACGGGGCCGCGCTGGACGAGGCCGCCGCCGGCCTGCGCCGCCAGATCCACGGCCTGCTGCGCCAGGCGGACTACGACTACCAGCGCATCCAGTACAACACCGTGGTCTCCACGGCCATGAAGATGCTCAACACGCTGGAATCGGCCGCCCAGGCGGGCGTGTCCGGCCCGGCCCTGGCCGAATCCGCCTCCATCCTGCTGCGCGTCCTGTACCCCGTGGTGCCGCACGTCACCTGGCAGCTGTGGCGCGAACTGGGCCTGGCCGACGCGCTGGGCGACCTGCTCGACGCCCCCTGGCCCCAGGTGGACGAAGCCGCCCTGCGCGCCGACACGGTCGAGCTGGTGCTGCAGGTCAACGGCAAGGTCCGCGGCCAGCTCGACGTGCCCCAGGAAGCCGACAGGCCCGCCATCGAGGCCCTGGCCCGGGCGCACGAAGCCGTCGCCCGCTTCCTCGAAGGCCGCGAGCCCAAGCGCGTGGTGGTCGTGCCGGGCCGGCTGGTCAACGTCGTCGGCTGAGGCCACAACATGCCCATGGTTCCCTTCGCCTTCCTGCCGCGCCTCCTGCGCCTCGCCCTGGCCGGCCTCGCCCTGCTGGTGCTGGGCGCCTGCGGCTTCCACCTGAAGGGCGCCACGCCGCTGCCCTTCCAGACGATCTACACCAACATCAACCTGGATTCCGAATTCGGCGCCCGGCTGCGCCGCGCCATCACGGCCAACTCGCCCGGCACCCGCTTCACCGACCGCCGCCAGGACGCCGACGTCTACCTGCACCAGACCTCCGAATCGCAGAACCTGCGCCAGCTGTCCCTGGACGCCGACGGCCGGGTCGAGGAATACGAGCTGAACCTGGCCTTCCAGTTCGAGCTGCTGGACCGCGGCGGCCACGTGCTGCTGCCGCCCACCACCCTGCTCAGCGTGCGCGAGCTGCCCTACAACGACCGCATCGTCCAGGCCAAGGAAGGCGAAATCGAGCGCACCTTCAGGGACATGCGCAACAGCCTGATCGACCAGATCCTGCGCCGCATGAGTTCGCCCGAGGTCCGCGCCGCCTACGCCAACGCCGCCGAGCGCCCCGTCGTGCCCATGCCCGACGACGCCGTCCTCGACGCCGCGCCGCCGGCCGGGCCGGCCCCGATCCGGCCCTAGGCCATGGCGCGCGCCTCGGCTGCGGACCGCCTGACCGAGCACTATGCCGGCGCCGGCGAGCTGCCGGCCTGCACGGTCCTGAGCGGCGACGAGATCCTGCTGCTCACCGAGGCGGCCGACGCCTACCGCGCCGCCGCCCTCCGGCTGGGCTGCGCCGAGCGCACCCACCTGGTGATGGACGCCCGCAGCGACTGGAGCACGGCGCTGGCGGCCTCGCAGAACACCTCCCTGTTCGGCGACCTGCGCCTGCTGGAAATCAGCGTGCCCACCGGCAAGCCCGGCAAGACCGGGGCCGACACCCTGCAGAAACTGGCCGCGATGGCCGGCGACGGACACCTGCCCGACGTGCGGATCCTGATCCGCCTGCCGCAGCTGGACCGGGCCACGCAGCAGGCCAAGTGGGTCCAGGTCCTGAAGGCCGGCGCCGCCTGGACCGACATCCCCTCGATCCCGCGCACGGCGCTGCCCGACTGGATCGCCGCCCGCCTGGAACGCCAGGGCCACACGGCCGACGCCGAAACGCTGGCCTGGCTGGCCGACAAGGTCGAAGGCAACCTGCTGGCCGCCCATCAGGAAATCCAGAAGCTCGCCCTGCTGCATCCCGCCGGGCCGCTCGGCCTGGAACAGGTCCAGGCCGCCGTGCTGAACGTGGCCCGCTACAATCTCTACGATCTGCGCGACGCCATGCTGCTGGGACAGGCGGACCGGGCGCTGACCGTGCTGCGCGGGCTGCAGGCCGAAGGCGAGGCCCTGCTGCTGGTGCTCTGGGCCGTCGGCGAGGAAATCCGCATCCTGGCGCGCCTGGCGCCCCACGCCCGCAGCGGCCTGGACGCCGCGCTGCGCGCCCAGCGCCTGTTCGGCGCGCGCGAAAAGCTGGCGCGCCAGGCGCTGGCCCGGGTGCCCGCGGCGGCCTGGGCCCCGGCCCTGCGCCACGCCCACGAAATCGACCGTATCATCAAGGGAATCCCGGTCGCCGGACGCCTGCAGGATCCCTGGGACGAACTGGAGCGGCTGGTGATGCGCATCGCCACCGCGGGATCGCCGCGACGATGACTTTCCGCCGCCGGGCCGCCCCCGGGCGGAAGGCGCCCCGCCCGGGACGCGCTCCGCGGGCGCGGCGCGGGGGCTTTTTGACGGACACGACATGAACGACACCACCACCGGCTTTTCCATGCAGACCCTGGGCCGCCAGGCCCGCCAGGCGGCGCGCATCCTGCGCTCGGCCTCCGGCGCCGCCAAGGCCGCCGCTCTGCGCGCCATGGCCGACGGCCTGCGCGCCCGCCGCGCCTGGCTGCAGGCCGAAAACGGACACGACCTGCGCGCCGCCGCCGAACGCGGGCTGGACGCCCCCATGATGGACCGCCTGCGCCTGTCCGACCGGGCGCTGGACCTGATGATCGAGGGCCTGCTCCAGATCGCCGCCATGCCCGACCCCGTCGGCAGCCTCAGCGAAACCACCACCCGGCCCAACGGCATGCGCGTGGCGCGCATGCGCGTGCCGCTGGGCGTGATCGGCATCATCTACGAATCCCGCCCCAACGTGACCATCGACGCCGCCGCCCTGTGCCTCAAATCGGGCAACGCCACCATCCTGCGCGGCGGCAGCGAGGCCTTCCATTCCAACCGCGCCCTGGGCGCGATCATCCAGGCGGGCCTGGAAGCCGCCGGCCTGCCGCCGCACGCGGTGCAGGTCGTGGACACCACCGACCGCGCCGCCGTGGGCGAGATGATCACCCACCCGGAATGGATCGACGTCATCATCCCGCGCGGCGGCAAGGGCCTGATCGCCCGCCTGGCCGACGAATCGCGCGTGCCCCTGATCAAGCACCTGGAAGGCAACTGCCACGTCTACGTGGACAAGGCCGCCGACCTGGACCGCGCCCTGGACATCGCCATCAACGCCAAGACCTACCGGACCGGCATCTGCGGCGCCATGGAAACCCTGCTGGTGCACGCGGACGTGGCCGACGCCTGGCTGCCGCGCGCCGGCGCCCGCTTCGCCGAACTGGGAGTCGAACTGCGCGCCTGTCCGCGCGCCGCCGCCCTGCTGCCCGGCTCGATCCCGGCCACGGAGGCCGACTGGGCCACGGAATTCCACGCCCCCATCCTGGCCGTGCGGGTGGTGGACTCCCTGGACGAGGCCATGGACCACATCGCGCGCTACAGCTCCGAGCACACCGAGTCCATCGTCACCGAGGACCTCTCCGCCGCCCAGCGATTCCAGCGCGAGGTCGATTCCAGCTCGGTCTACGTCAACCTGCCCACCTGCTTCGCCGACGGCTACGAATACGGCCTGGGCGCGGAGATCGGCATTTCCACCAACCGCCTGCACGCCCGCGGCCCGGTCGGGCTCGAAGGCCTGACCATCCAGAAATGGGTGCTGACCGGAGAAGGCCAGCTGCGGGAATGAGCATCCCATCGTCATAGCAAGGATTCTCATGCTCTGGGTCAAGGCCTTCCACATCCTGTTCGTCACGTCCTGGTTCGCCGGGCTGTTCTACCTGCCGCGCATCTACGTCAACCTGGCCCAGGCGGGCGACCCGGCCGTGCGCGCCACGCTGCTGGGCATGGCGCGGCGCCTGTACCGCTTCATGACGCCGCTGGCCGCGCTGGCGCTGGCGCTGGGCCTGTGGCTGTGGCTGGGCTACGGCATCGGCCGGGGCCAGGGCTGGATGCACGCCAAGCTGCTGGCCGTGGCCGGCCTGCTGGTCTTCCACCTGGCCTGCCGCCACCACCTGCGCGCCCTCACCGCCGGCACCAGCCGGCATTCCCACCGCTACTTCCGCTGGTTCAACGAAATTCCGGTCCTGCTGCTGCTGCTGGTCCTGATCCTGGTGGTCGTCAAACCCTTCTGATCGCCGATGAACGATTCCACGACACGCAAGACCCTCAACCTGAAGAAAAAGGCGCCCGGCGCCCCCACCGCCCGCGCCGGAGCGGACGAGGAGCCCCGCAAGCGCTCGGGTGCCCGCGCGCGCCAGGCGGCCCTGCGCGAACACGCCCAGCAGGCCCGGCCGCAGGCCGAAGCGGAAGCCGGCGCCGGGGCGCAGGCTCCGGCCGGGACGACACGCCCAACCAGGACCGAGGCCCCCGCCGGTACCGGATCCGCCCCCCGGCGGCCGGCCCGGGAAGCGGCGGCCGACCGCCCCGCCCGCTCCGGTACGGCCGGCCGTTCCGCCCCGCGCCCGAAATCCGGCGCGCCGGCACGGGACCGGGCGGACAGGCCCGCCGCCGGCCGCCCGCGTCCGGACGGCCCGCGCAAACCGCGCGCCGACCAGCCCGACGCCCGGCCGCCCCGGCGACCCGTGCCCGATGCGCCGCCTTCCACGTCCCACGGCGCGGACGGCGCCCCCGGGCCGGACGCCTCCAGCGCGGACGGGCCGCGCATCCAGCGCCTGCCGCGCACGCCGCGCCAGCCGCGCCGCGCCGAGACCTTCGAGATCTTCGCGCCCTGCCCGCACGGCCTGGAAGAAGCCCTCGCGCTGGAACTCCAGGCGCTGGGCTACGAAGCCGTGCGCGCCGGGCGCGCCGGCTGCCACTTCCAGGCGGACTGGTCCGGCGTGCTGCGCGCCAACCTGTATTCGCGCCTGGCCACCCGGATCCTGGTCCAGGTGGCGCACGCCGAAGTCCGCGACGAGGACGACATCCTGGCCCTGGCGCGCGATACCGAATGGGAGCGCTGGTTCGGTCCGGATCAGTCCCTGCGCGTGGACACCTCGGCCGTCCGCAGCCCCATGCGCAGCCTGCAATACTGCAACCTGCGCGCCAAGGACGGCATCTGCGACCGCCTGCGCGAGCGCGAGGGCGCGCGGCCCGACATCGACACGGTCCGCCCGGACGCCCGCGTCCACCTGTTCCTCGACGAGCGCCACGCCACCCTGTACCTGGACGTCTCGGGAGAATCCCTGTTCAAGCGCGGCTGGCGGCTCGACAAGGGCGAGGCGCCCTTGCGCGAGAACCTGGCGGCGGGGCTGCTGGCCCTGTCCGACTGGCCGCCCGACGCGCCCCTGCTCGACCCCTTCTGCGGCAGCGGCACCCTGCTGATCGAGGCCGCCTGGATCGCCCTGGGCGTGCCGCCGGGCATCTGGCGGCCCTTCGGCTTCGAGCGGCTGCGCGCCCACGACGCCCGCCTGTGGCGCGACCTGAAGGAAGACGCCCGCGCGCGGATCGCGCCGCGCCTGGAGCAGCCCCTGGCGGGCTGCGACATCCACCCGGGCGCCATCGAGGCGGCGCGCGCCAACGCCGAGCGCGCCCACCTGAGCCCGGACACCATCCGCTTCGAGGTCTGCGATGCGCGCCGGATGCCGCCCCCGGCGCCGGCCGGCTGGATCGTCACCAACCCGCCCTACGGCGAACGGCTGGCGGACGAGGACGGCGACCTGTGGCCCGAATGGGCGAGCTGGCTGAAGCGCCACTACGGCGGCTGGCAGCTCAACGTCATCACCAGCGACCTCGACCTGCCGTCGCGGATGCGGCTCAAGGCCCGGCGGCGCCACCCGCTGCACAACGGCGCCCTGGACTGCCGCCTGTTCCAGTTCGAGCTGGTGGCGGCGGGCTACCGGGACAAGGCGTAGGTTTTTCGCCACGGGGATCGCGGGGCCCGCCGGCGATCCTGACCAGGGACCGGACCAGGGACTTGCATAGTACCTAGGGTTTTCCCTATAATAGGGTTAACCCGAGCGAAACGCTCTTTCTCAAGCAAAGAGGCTTGCTATGAAGACCCTGCAGAACACCGACATCCGCCTGACCGACGCCCTGGAGCGCCAGCTGTTGGAAGAAGCCATCAACGCCCAACAGGAATACGCCCTGGACCACGCCATCAAGCAGATGTTCCACAAGGTCGCGAGCTTCTTCAAGGCCCCCGAAGGCCGCGTGCACCACTCGGTCCGCACCGCCCACTGATCCCCTCCGGCCGGATCCCAGGGCCGCCCCATCGGGCGGCCCTCGTCTTTTGTCCGGTACGGCTTTGCCCGGTGCGGTTTTGCCCGGCCAGGTTTCAGCCGGCGTAGGTTCGCCGGCGGGGTTGGGCTGAACGGGTCTTCCTCCGGTCATTTTCGCCCGGTGTCATTTCCGCCCGGCCATGCCCCGCGGCGAATTCAGCGATAATGAGCGGTTTTCAAGCCCATCCGCCGCACATGTCCGATCCCGCACCGGCCGTCCCCGCCGCTCCCCCGCGCCTGCGCCGCTTCGCCTGCATGATGTACGAAGGCGTGCTGCTCTTTGGCGTGGTGTTTCTCGCGGGCTACCTGTTCGACACCCTGACCCAGAGCCGCAGCGGCCTGGCGCTGCGCCATGGCCGCCAGGCGTTCCTCTTCCTGGCCATCGGCGTCTATTTCCTCGCCTGCTGGCGGCGCGGCGGCCAGACCCTGCCGATGAAGACCTGGAACATCCGCCTCACGGACCGGGGCGGCCTGCCCCTGCGGGGCTCGCGCATGCTGCTGCGCTACCTGCTGCTGTGGCCGCTGCCGCTGCTCGCCGCCCTGGCGATCGCCGGGCTGTCGCGCGTCACCGGCTGGGCCTCCTTCGACCTGCTGATCGTCTGCGCGCCGTTCTCGATCTTCCTCTGGACCTGGATCGACCCCCAGGGCCAGTTCCTGCACGACCGGCTGCTGGGCACCGAACTGCGCGACCTGCGCCCCGCCGCCTCCGCCGCCTGAATCCCGCCCGGCCGCGCGCCTCCGGAATCCCCGCATGAGCGACATCCTGAAAAAATACCTGACCGCCGACCGCGGCACCCGCATCCAGGCCCTGCGCCTGACCCAGGCCTGGCGCACCGGGCTGGCCCACCAGGACCTGCCCCCGGTCCTCGTCGGCCTGCTGGGCGAACTGGCCGCCGCCAGCGCCCTGCTGGCGGGCAACATCAAGTTCGACGGCTCGGTGGTGCTGCAGCTGCAGGGCAACGGCCCGGTGCGTCTCATCATGGTCGAATGCACCTCGACCCTGGACCTGCGTGCCACGGCGCACCTGCGCGACGACGCCGCGCCGCCCGCCGACGCCACCCTGCAGGACCTGCTCAACGCCGACGGCCAGGGCCGCTTCATGGTGATGCTCGATCCCGCGAACCGCCAGGCGGGCGCCGCCGCCTACCAGGGCATCGTGCCGCTGGAAGGCGACACGGTCGCCGCCGTCCTGGAGCACTACATGAAGCATTCGGAGCAACTGGACACCCGGCTCTGGCTCGCCGCCGACGCCCAGGTCTGCGCCGGACTGCTGCTGCAGCGCATGCCGGGCGAGGCCGGCCCCGCCGGCGCGCAGGAACGGTCCGACGCCGCCGAAGCGTCCTGGGAACACTGCGCCACCGTGGCCGATACGCTGGGCCGCGAGGAACTGCGCACGACCGACACCGACACGCTCATCCGCCGCCTCTTCTGGGAGGACGACCTGCTGGTCTTTCCGGAGCGGTCGGTACGCTGGCACTGCCCCTGCAGCCGCGAGCGCGTCGCCGCCATGCTGCGCACCCTGGGACGCGGGGAAGTCGAGGACATCCTGGCCGAGCAGGGCCACGTGCACATCGCCTGCAACTTCTGCGGCCGGCCCTACGATTTCGACGCGGTGGATTGCGCCGCCCTGTTCACCGACGCCGGCGGCTCCCTGCAGGCGCCTGGCTCGGACACGCTGCAGTAAGGCCAGGCCCGGCCCGGATTGCACCGGCAAGGCCCGGGCCGGACGGCGCCGGCAGAACCTGGAGCGGGCGGCGCCGGCAGGAGCTGGACCGGACGGCACCGGCAGGAGCGCAACCGGACGGCGCCGCGCGTGACATCCCGGTCACGGCGTAATTGTCCCACTGGCGGGGCCACCGGACGGGCCGCATACTGTCCCGCATGCCGAATCCATGCCATGCCGCTTCCGCGCCGCTCCGCCTCCCGCCCGTCCGCACGCGGCGCGCGCCGGCGCCCGTGCCCGTGCCCGTGCCCGTCTCCCGCGCCGCCGGCCACCGCCAGCGCGGCGCGGGCGCGGCCGGTTTCCTGCTGGCGTCCATCCCGATCCTGACGCTGGGGCTGGGCGGCGTCGAGGCCGCCCACTGGTCGGGCCTGCGCCAGACGCTCAGCCTGGCCCTGATGGAGGCCGCCCGGGCGGGCGCCACGCGCCAGGCGCGGCCGCAGGCCATCGCCCAGGCCTTCGAGCACGGCCTGCGCATGGCCTACCCCGATCCGCGCGCCGCCGCCCGCGCCCTGCGCGAACGCCGGGCCGCCCTGGGCGCGCCCTGGCGCATCCGCATCGCGCGGCCAAGCCCCGAGGCCTTCCTGGACCACGCCGATCCCGCCCTGCGGGGGCCACGCGACCATCCCGGCCAGCCGCTCATCCGCAACGACTACCAGGCGCTGCAGCAGGCCCGCCGGCTGGCCCAGGGCTGGCCGGAAGGACGCGGCCCCCGCTCCGGCCTCACCATCCACGAAGCCAATACGCTGGTGCTGGAACTGTGGTGGCCGCACCGCCCCCTCGTGCCGGGCACGGCGGCCATCGTACGCGCCCTGGCGCCCCTGGCCGGCGACCCCGATCAGGCCCGCCTGATGGCGGCGGGCTACCTGCCCTTCCGCCGCCGGGTGAGCGTCGCCATGCAGTCGCACCCGGCCGCCTGGACGGACCTGGCCGACGGACGGGTGACACGGGGTGCGGCCCCCGCCCCGGCCTCGGCCCCCGGCAGTGCGGTGCCGGGCGGGGATGCGGAAGACGTGGGAAACCCGCCCGCGGCGGAGACGGCTCCGGCCGACGAGGCGGCGGCGGATGGGGACGTGAACGGGGATGGGCCCGGACCCGAGGCCTGCGCGCCCGCGCCCTGAAACCCGCGCCCTGAAACCTGCGCGCCGGAAGGGGCGGCCTGGCCCGCCGGCGGCGCGGCCTGCGCACCCCGGCCGCGGCCCGCCCCCTCACTGCCGGGGCAGGATCTGGACGAAGTACTCGCCCTCGCGGATCATGTTCAATTCGCTGCGGGCGCGCTCCTCGATCGCCGAGATCCCGGTCTTGAGATCCTGGACCTCGGCCTGCAGAGCATTGTTGCGCGCGGTCAGGGCCTCGTTTTCCTCGGTCTCCGCCTGCACCTGCGCCTGCAGGTCGCGCAGGCTGAGCCAGCCGCCCTTGCCCCACCACAGCGGATACTGTGTCGCCAGGGTCAGGGCCAGCAGGACGAGGCTCAGCAGGCGCATGGGCGCGAGGCGCGGGTCAGCGCAGGTTGTAGAAGGCCGACACGCCGGGATAGGAGGCGACCTCGGCCAGCTCTTCCTCGATGCGCAGCAGCTGGTTGTACTTCGCCATGCGGTCGGAACGCGACAGGGAGCCGGTCTTGATCTGCATGGCGTTGGTGGCCACGGCGATGTCGGCGATGGTGGAGTCTTCCGTTTCGCCGGACCGGTGCGAGATCACCGCGGTGTAGCCGGCGCGCTTGGCCATTTCGATGGCGGCGAAGGTTTCCGTCAGGGTGCCGATCTGGTTGATCTTGATGAGGATCGAATTGGCGATGCCCTGCTGGATGCCCTTCTGCAGGATCTTCGTGTTGGTGACGAACAGGTCGTCGCCCACCAGCTGCACCTTGCGGCCCAGTTGTTCGGTCAGCAGCTTCCAGCCTTCCCAGTCGTCCTCGGCCATGCCGTCCTCGATGGTGACGATGGGGTACTTGTCGCACCAGGACGCCAGCAGGTTGGCGAAGTCCTGCGAGCCCAGGGCGATGCCGCCTTCGCCGGCCAGGTGGTACTTGCCGTCGCGGTAGAACTCGGAACTGGCGCAGTCCAGGCCCAGCACCACCTGGGAGCCGGCCTCGTAGCCGGCCTCGCCGATGGCCTTCAGGATCAGCTCGATCGCGGCCTCGTGGTTGGCCACGTTGGGGGCGAAGCCGCCCTCGTCGCCGACCGCCGTGGACATGCCGCTGGCGCCGATGATCTTCTTCAGGGCGTGGAAGACTTCCGCCCCCATGCGCAGGGCCTCGCGGAAGCTGGAGGCGCCCACCGGCAGGATCATGAATTCCTGCAGGTCCAGGGTGTTGTTGGCGTGCGCGCCGCCGTTGATGACGTTCATCATCGGCACCGGCATCTGCATGGGGCCGCTGCCGCCGAAATAGCGGTACAGCGACAGGCCGGCGTCGTCGGCGGCCGCGCGGGCCACCGCCATGCTGGCGGCCAGGATCGCGTTGGCGCCCAGGCGGCTCTTGTCTTCCGTGCCGTCCAGGTCGATCAGGGTGCGGTCGATGAAGGTCTGTTCCTGCGCGTCCAGGCCCATCAGGGCCTCGGAGATCTCGGTGTTGACGTGCTCGACGGCGCGCAGCACGCCCTTGCCCAGATAGCGGGACTTGTCGCCGTCGCGCAGTTCGATGGCCTCGCGCGAACCGGTGGACGCGCCGGAGGGCACCGCCGCCCGCCCCATGGCGCCCGATTCGAGCAGCACGTCGCATTCCACGGTGGGGTTGCCGCGCGAATCGAGGATTTCGCGTCCGATGATGTCTACGATTGCACTCATGGTCTGACAGTCCTGCCTGTGTAGGGGGTGGGTGAAAATGGGAATCCCGCCATTTTAACGGGATGCTCGCGCAGCCAGTCTACCCCGGGGCGCCGGCCGGCCGCACACGACGGCGTTTATAACGACTATTTCGCCCTGCCGGCGGCTTCACAGGCCGCCGTCGCGCAGCGCGCCGGACTGCTTGACGCAGCGGTCCAGCTCGGCCAGGCAGGCCAGCAGGCCGCGCATCCGGTCCAGCGGCACGGCGTTGGGGCCGTCGGACAGGGCCTGGTCGGGGTTCGGGTGGGTTTCCATGAACACCCCCGCCACGCCGGCCGCCACGGCCGCCCGCGCCAGTACCGGCACGAATTCGCGCTGGCCGCCGGAATGCGTGCCCTGTCCGCCCGGCAGCTGGACCGAGTGCGTGGCGTCGAACACCACCGGGCAGCCGGTGCCGCGCATGATGGCCAGCGAGCGCATGTCCGACACCAGATTGTGGTAGCCGAAGGACGCGCCGCGCTCGCAGACCAGGATGTTGCCGCCGTCGCCGCCCGCCTCCAGGGCCGCGGCGCGCGCCTTGGACACGACCTGGACCATGTCTTCCGGCGCCAGGAACTGGCCTTTCTTGATGTTGACGGGTTTCAGCGTCGCCGCGCAGGCCTGGATGAAGTCGGTCTGGCGGCACAGGAAGGCCGGCGTCTGCAGCACGTCGACCACGGCCGCGACCTCGCGCACCTGGCCGGTCTCGTGCACGTCGGTCAGCACCGGCACGCCGAGCTGGCGGCGCACGTCGTCCAGGATCTTCAGGCCTTCGTCCATGCCCGGGCCGCGGAACGAGGCGCCGGAGCTGCGGTTGGCCTTGTCGAAGGAGCTCTTGTAGATGAAGGGAATCCCCAGCGCCCGGGTCATTTCCTGCAGGATGCCGGCCGTCTCGAAGGCCAGCTCGCGCGACTCGATGACGCAGGGCCCGGCGATCAGGAACAGGGGATGGTCGATGCCGGCCTGGAAGTGACACAGCTGCATGGGAGGCTCCTTGAACGGTGCGGCCGGGCTCAGGCCTTCTGCGCCTGGGGCTGTTCCGAGCCGGACTTTTCCGAGCCGGACTTTTCCGCCTGGCGCCGCTGGTGGGCCAGCGCGGCCTGGATGTAGCTGGTGAACAGCGGATGCCCGTCGCGCGGGGTGGAGGTGAATTCCGGGTGGAACTGCACGCCCATGAACCACGGATGCGAGGGAATCTCCATGATTTCCGGCAGGTTTTCGGTGGGCGTGCGGGCGCTGATCACCAGGCCGGACTCTTCCAGGCGATGGACGTAGACGTTGTTGACCTCGTAGCGGTGGCGGTGGCGCTCGTTGACCTCCGGACCGTAGATCTCAAAGGCGCGGGTGCCCGGCTTGACGGGGCAGCGCTGGGCGCCCTTGCGCATCGTGCCGCCCAGGTCGGAAGAGGCGTCGCGCCGCTCGACCCGGCCCTCGCGGTCCTGCCATTCGGTGATCAGGGCCACCACCGGGTGGGCCGCCGAGGGATCGAATTCGGTGCTGTTGGCCCCGCCCAGGCCGGCGACGTGGCGGGCGAATTCCACCACGGCCAATTGCATGCCCAGGCAGATGCCCAGGTAGGGGATGCCGTGCTCGCGGGCGTAGCGGATGGCCTTGATCTTGCCTTCGGTGCCGCGCTTGCCGAAGCCGCCCGGCACCAGGATGGCGTCCAGTCCGACCAGGCAGCCGGTGCCCTGGGTCTCGATTTCCTCGGAATCCAGGTATTCGATGTTGACGCGGGCGTGCGTGTGGATGCCCGCGTGGACCAGGGCCTCGGACAGGGACTTGTAGGATTCGGTCAGGTCGACGTACTTGCCCACCATGCCGATGGTGACGGATTCGCGGGGGTTTTCCAGGTCGTGCACCAGGCGGTCCCAGACCGTCAGGTCGGCCGGCGGCGGGGTCAGGGCCAGCGCGTCGCAGACCAGGCTGTCCAGACCCTGCTGGTGCAGCATGGCGGGAATCTTGTAGATCGAGTCCGCGTCCCAGACCGAGATCACCGCGTCCAGGGGCACGTTCGAGAACAGCGAGATCTTGGCGCGCTCGTCGTCGGGCACGGGCCGGTCGGCGCGGCACAGCAGGGCGTTGGGGTAGATGCCGATTTCCCGCAGCTTCTGCACCGAGTGCTGGGTCGGCTTGGTCTTGAGTTCGCCCGCCGAGGCGATGAAGGGCACCAGCGTCAGGTGCACGAAGGCGCACTGGTTGCGGCCCAGGCGCAGGCTCATCTGGCGCGCGGCTTCCAGGAAGGGCAGCGATTCGATGTCGCCCACCGTGCCGCCGATCTCCACGATGGCCACGTCGGCCTGGCCGTCGAAGGCCGCCTTGGCGCCGCGGGCGATGAAGTCCTGGATCTCGTTGGTGATGTGGGGGATGACCTGCACGGTCTTGCCCAGATAGTCGCCCCGCCGTTCCTTGCGCAGCACCGATTCGTAGATCTGGCCGGTGGTGAAGTTGTTGACCTTGTGCATCCGGGCGGACACGAAGCGCTCGTAGTGGCCCAGGTCCAGGTCGGTTTCCGCGCCGTCCTCGGTGACGAAGACCTCGCCGTGCTGGAAGGGGCTCATGGTGCCCGGATCCACGTTGATGTAGGGATCCAGCTTCAGCATCGTGACCCGCAGCCCGCGGGATTCGAGGATCGCGGCAAGCGACGCCGCGGCAATGCCCTTGCCCAGGGAGGAGACCACTCCCCCCGTGACGAATACGTATTTGGTCATTTCATAGGTGCCCGGTGTGGACGGGCGCAGCGGGAAATTTGGATTATAACCGCTCGGTCCCGGGCGACAGCCAGTCCTTCGGGGCCGACTCGGCGCCCGATTCCGGCTTGCCAGCCCGGCTGATGCGTCGGGCTTGCGAGTCCGGCTTCCGTGGGCGGCGTCCGGGTCCGGCACCGGACGCAGGGACTGTATCCAGTCGACACTTTACCGCCACGCCGCCTCTCGCCTACCATGATTCCGTCCCCATCATGCACGCCCCGGGAGGACGCCATGTCCAGACTCACCGCCAAGGACTTCGCGCCGGAACTGCTGGAACTCTACGATTTCTACGCGCACGGCCTGATCGACCGGCGCGAATTCCTCAACCGCGCGTCCCGCTACGCCGTCGGCACCGTGGGCGCGGCCTCCATCCTGGCCGCGCTGTCGCCCGATTACGCGCTGGCCGAGCAGGTGTCCTTCACCGATCCGGACATCCACGCCGAATACCTGGCCTATTCCTCGCCCAGGGGCAACGGCACGGTGCGCGCCTACCTGGTGCGGCCGGCCAAGGCGGCGGGCGACGTGCCCGGCGTCGTGGTGGTCCACGAGAACCGCGGCCTGAACCCCTACATCGAGGACGTCGCCCGGCGCCTGGCGAAGGCCGGCTTCATGGCGCTGGCGCCCGACGGCCTCACGTCCAAGGGCGGCTATCCCGGCAACGACGACCAGGGCCGCGAGCTGCAGCAGCAGGTCGATCCGGAAAAGCTGATGAACGATTTCTTCGCCGCGATCGAATTCCTGCCCACCGTGGCCGGCTCGACCGGCAAGGTCGGCATCGTCGGCTTCTGCTATGGCGGGGGCGTGGCCAACGCGGCCGCCGTCGCCTATCCCGAGCTGGCGGCGGCCGTGCCGTTCTACGGCATGCAGCCGCGCCCCGGGGACGTGCCCCGGATCCGGGCGCCCCTGCTGCTGCACTACGCCGGCCTGGACAGCCGGGTGAACGCCGGCTGGCCGGCCTACGAGGCCGCGCTGAAGGCCAACGGCAAGACCTACGAGGCCCACATCTACCCGGACGTGAACCACGGCTTCCACAACGACTCGACCCCGCGCTACGACAAGGACGCGGCCGAACTGGCCTGGAGCCGCACCCTCGCCTGGTTCGGGCGCTGGCTGGCGTAGGGCGGACCCGCGCGCCGCGGCGCCGCCGGCCTCGGATCCCGGAGCGGTCTTCCGCGACGGCGGCGCCGCCACGGCCCGGCCGGACTACAGCGCTTCGGTGCGCGCCAGCAGCCAGTCGCGCGCCGCGCCGTCCACCAGGGGCAGCAGGCGCTCGCGCACGCGGGCGTGGTAGGCGTCCAGCCACGCGATCTCGTCGGCGGACAGCCGTTCGCGCATCACGCAGCGCGTGTCGATGGGGCACAGGGTGACGGTCTCGAATTCCAGGAAGGCGCCGAATTCGCTCCGCCCGGCCGGGACGGCCAGCACCAGGTTCTCGATGCGGATGCCCCACCGGCCGTCGCGGTACAGGCCGGGTTCGTTGGACGTCAGCATGCCGGCCTTCATGCCCTGGTGGGGGCGCGCGTGGCCGCGCACGGAAATCGTCTGCGGGCCTTCGTGAACGTTGAGGAAATAGCCCACGCCGTGGCCGGTGCCGTGGCCGTAGTCCAGGCCCCGGCGCCACAGCGGCATGCGCGCCAGGGTGTCGAGCACGGAGGACGGCGTGTCTTCCGGGAAGCGCGCCCGCGCCAGGGCGATGTGGGCCTGCAGCACGGTGGTGGTGTCGGCGCGCTGCTCGTCCGAGGGCGTGCCGATGGGCACGACCCGGGTGATGTCGGTGGTGCCGCCCAGGTACTGCCCGCCGGAATCGATCAGCAGCAGGCCGTCGCCCTGGATGACGGCGTGGGACGATTCGGTGGCGCGGTAGTGCGGCATGGCGCCGTTGGCGTTGAAGCCGGCGATGGTGGCGAAGCTGAGGCTGACGAAGCCCGGGCGCCGGGCGCGCGCCGCCGACAGATGAACATCGACGTCGATCTCGGTAATGCGCTCGCCCGCCGCCAGGGCGGCCTCGAACCAGGCGAAGAATTCGCACAGGGCGGCGCCGTCCTGGGCCATGGCGGCCCGGATGTGGTCGGCCTCGGCGGCGTTCTTGACGGATTTCAGCAGCTGGGACGGATTGATGGCCTCGATGCGCCGCGCCTGGGGCGCGTGCGACAGCGTGCCCGCCGTGACCCGCGCCGGATCCACCAGCAGCGCGGCGCCGGCTGGCAGGGCCGCCAGGTCGGCGGCCAGCGCGGCGTAGTCGCGCAGTTCCACCCCGTCGGCCGCCAGGCGGGCGGCCAGCGCGGCGTCGATCTTGCCGGGCGCCACATACAGGCGCGCCCGATCCGCGTCCAGCAGCGCGTGCGCGAGGAAGACCGGGTTGTAGTCCACGTCGGCGCCGCGCAGGTTCAGCAGCCAGGCGATGTCGTCCAGCGAGGACAGCAGGTGCCAGGCCGCGCCGTGTTCGCGCATGGCGGCCCGCACGGCGGCGAGATTGCCGGCCCGCGCGCGGCAGGCGTACGGCGGCAGGTGCTCGAAGACCGGGGCCTCGGGCAGGGCCGGGCGCTGCGCCCAGATCGCGCCGACCGGGTCCTGGTCCAGCACCAGCGCCAGGCCGGCCTCGTCCAGGGCCGCGCGCCAGCGGCTTTCCGCCGCCAGGTCCAGCACCCGGCCGTCGGCCGCCACCCGGCCGCCGCGCGCCAGATGCGCCAGGACCCAGTCCAGCGGATCCGGCACGTCGGGCGCGCCGGCCCGCATCAGGACGATGCCGGAACCCCGCAGCTGGGCTTCGGCCTGGACCCAGTAGCGGCTGTCGGTCCACAGGCCGGCGAAGTCCGCCGTGACCAGCAGGCTGCCCGCCGAACCGTCGAAGCCCGACAGCCAGGCGCGCGCGGCCCAATGGTCCGGCAGGTATTCCGACAGGTGCGGATCGGCGGTCGGCACCAGGCAGGCGCTCAGGCCCGACTGCGCCAGCCGGCCGCGCAGGGCGGCGATGCGATCGGCGGGCGTCTCCAGGGGGTGCGGCAGGGTCACGGCGATTTCCTCGGGGAAGGTCTGAATGCGTCGAGCGGAAACGTGTTCAGAACCTCCCTAGGCGACGGCGGACACGTCCAGCTTGGCGGACGTCTTGGCGCGGATCTCGTCCACCGTCACGCCCGGGGCCAGTTCGGTCAGGCGCAGGCCGTCGTCGGTGACTTCCATCACGCCCAGGTCGGTGATGATGAGATTCACCACGCCCACCCCGGTCAGCGGCAGCGTGCACGCGGGCAGCAGCTTCTGGGATTCGGTGCCGTCCTTGGCGCGGGCGACGTGCTCCATCAGCACCACGACCTTGCCCACGCCGGCCACCAGGTCCATGGCGCCGCCCATGCCCTTGATCATCTTGCCGGGAATCATCCAGTTGGCCAGGTCGCCCTTTTCGGACACCTGCATGGCCCCCAGGATGGCCAGGTTGATCTTGCCGCCGCGGATCATGGCGAACGAATCCGCCGAGGCGAAGATCGAGGAACCCGGCAGCGTCGTCACGGTCTGCTTGCCGGCGTTGATCAGGTCGGCGTCGACCTCGTCTTCCGTGGGGAAGGGGCCGATGCCCAGCAGGCCGTTTTCCGACTGCAGCCAGACTTCCATGCCCTCCGGCACGTAGTTGGCGACCTTGGTGGGCAGGCCGATGCCCAGGTTGACGTAGTAGCCGTCCCGCAGTTCCTGCGCGGCGCGCGCCGCCATCTGTTCACGATCCCAAGCCATGATCTGCCTCCTTATTGACGAATGGTGCGTTGTTCGATGCGCTTTTCGGGATGCGCGTTCAGGACGATGCGGTGCACGTAGATCCCCGGCAGATGGACTTCGTCCGGATCGAAGGTGCCGGTGGGCACGATTTCCTCGACCTCGACGATGGTGATGCGGCCGGCCATGGCGACGTTGGGGTTGAAGTTGCGCGCCGTGCGGCGGAATTTCAGGTTGCCGCTGCGGTCGGCCTTCCAGGCCTTGACCAGGGACACGTCCGGCACCAGGGAGCGTTCCATGATGTAGGTGCGGCCGTCGAATTCGCGGGTCTCCTTGCCCTCGGCCACCACGGTGCCCACGCCGGTGGCGGTGAAGAACGCCGGGATGCCGGCGCCGCCGGCGCGCAGCTTTTCGGCCAGCGTGCCCTGCGGCGTGAATTCCAGTTCCAGTTCGCCCGCCAGGTACTGGCGCTCGAATTCCTTGTTCTCGCCCACGTAGGACGCGATCATCTTGGTGATCTGGCGCGTGGACAGGAGCTGCCCCAGACCGAAGCCGTCGACCCCGGCGTTGTTGCTGATGCAGGTGAGATTGCGCACGCCCGAGTCCCGCAGGGCCGCGATCAGGGCCTCGGGGATGCCGCACAGCCCGAAGCCGCCGACGGCGATCATCTGATTGTCGGCCACGACGCCGCGCAAGGCGGCATCGGCACTCTCGTAGACTTTATCCATACAACGGTTCCTTCGTAGATGAACAGAAATCGGACAGAAATCGAATAGAAATCAAACAGAAATCAAACAGAAATCAAACAGAAATCAAACAGAAATCAAATAGAAATCAAATAGAAATCGAACGGGAATCGAAATCGAAAGCGGCAACGGTATCAGGCGGCGAAGCAGCGGTCCAGCGCCCGCCGGTCGGCGTCGGTCCAGGGCACCGGCCGGCCGGTGGCGCCATCGGTGCACACCAGCACGTTGCGGCCGCGGGCGTAGAGCGTCGCGGCATCCCCGGCATCGGCGACCCAGCAGTCCAGTTCCAGGCTGGTCCGCCCGACGCGCAGGAGCTTCATGCCGACGACGACACGGGCAGGATACAACAGCGGTCTGAGAAAATCACACGAGGCATGGGCCAGCACGCCGTAGCGGCCCGAGGCGGCGCCCAGGCCCATCGCGGCGAACAGATGCACCCGGCCCTCCTCGAAATAGGAGAAGTAGACCGCGTTGTTGACGTGGCGCAGGGCGTCCATGTCGCCCCAGCGGACGTCGATCGGGGGGGTTGTGAAGGTGCCGGAAGCGGGCGGCGTGGCGGTGGAATCCGAAGGCATGGGCGGGCTGCGCGAGTGGTGGGACCGTGAGGGGTGGGACCGGAAGACCGCGGACCCTCCAGGGCCCGCAGCCGGAATATGGTACCACCGTACCGCCACACGCCGCCCGCACCGCCGCCCGCACCGCCGCCCGCACCGCCGCCCGCGCCGCCCCTGCCGCCCCTGCCGCCCGCGCTGTCTCTGCCGCCCCTGCCGGACGCGCCGCCCGCCGCCCGCGCCAGGGCGCTCAGCCGTAGAAGGCGTGCAGGGCCCCGGGATCGAAATTGGCCCAGACGCGATCGCCCGAGGCCAGTTCCGAGACGATCCGGTTGCCGAAGGGAATCCGGATCTTGACGGGCTCCTCCCGGTCCGTGACGGAACTCACCTCGACCATGTTGCCCAGGAAGGTCAGGTCGCGGATCGTCACGGGCACGCCGCACTCCTGCGGGTCGAGCGAGATGGAGATGCGCTCGGGCCGCAGCAGCAGCGTCGGGCGGTCCGAGTCCGTCGGCCGTCCCTGGACCGGCACGCCGTCGACGACGACGCCGTCGCAGATGGACAGCTTCGCCTTGTTTTCCGCCACGGAAAGGATGTCGGCCGCGAGGAAATTGCTGTCGCCGATGAAGCCGGCCACGAAGCGGGTCGCAGGCTGCGCATAGAGTTCCTGGCCGGTGCCGATCTGCTCGATGCGGCCCTGGCTGAAGACGGAAATGCGGTCCGACAGGCGCAGGGCTTCCTCCTGGTCGTGGGTGACGTAGAGGATGGTGACGCCGGTTTCCTGGTGGATGCGCCGGATCTCGAACTGCAGGTCCTCGCGCAGCTTCTTGTCCAGCGCCGACAGCGGCTCGTCCATCAGCAGCAGCGGCGGATCGTAGACCAGGGCCCGCGCCAGGGCCACGCGCTGCTGCTGGCCGCCCGACATCAGCGCGGGCTTGCGGTCGGCGAAATCCTCCAGGTGGACGAGCTTGAGCGCCGCCCGCACCCGGTCCTCGATCTCGGATTTGGCGCAGCGCCGCACCCGCAGGGGAAAGGCCACGTTTTCCCCGACGCTCAGGTGCGGGAACAGCGTGTACCGCTGGAACACCATGCCGATGTTGCGCTTGTGGGAAGGCACCGAAAGCAGGCTCTCGCCGTCGAGCAGGATGTCGCCTTCGGTGGGATCCTGGAAACCGGCCAGGATGTACAGGGTGGTGGACTTGCCGGAGCCCGAGGGCCCCAGGAAGGTCATGAACTCGCCCCGGGCGATGTCGAGCGTCACGTCCCGGATGGCGGTGAAATCCCCGTAATCCTTGCGGATCCCCTGGATGCTCAGGAAAGGTCTAGTCATCTTTTTGCCTCTTGCGAAATACCAGCGGAGCGAAAATCAGCACGGCGGTGAGCGCCACCAGGATGGTCGATACGGCGGCGACCACGGGGGTCAGGTCCTGCCTCAGGGTGGTCCAGATCTTGACGGGCAGCGTCTGCAGGGTCGGGCTGGACATGAAGATCGCCAGGACCACCTCGTCCCAGGAGGCCAGGAAGGAGAAGACGGCGGCCGTGAACAGGCCGTGCCGGATGGACGGGATGGTGATCTTGAGCCGCGCCTCCCAGGGCGAGGCGCCGCACAGGATGGCGGCGTCCTCGATCGACTTGTCGAACCCTTCCAGCGCGCCGCTGATCGAGATGATGGAGAACGGCAGCGCGACGAGCAGGTGCGCGATGACGAAGCCGACGGTGGTCCCGGCCAGGCCCAGCTTCAGGAACAGGGCGTAGAGCGCCACGGCCAGCACGATCACGGGCAGGATCATGGGGGTCAGGAACAGCGCGCGGATGCGCTCCTTGCCGCGGAACTCGCCCCGGTCCAGGCCCAGCGAGGCGAGGAAGCCCAGCGCGACGGACAGCACCGTGACGATGACCGCGATCTTCAGGCTCGTCAGGGCGGTGTACAGCCAGCGCGGATCCGCGAACAGCTCGTAGTACCACTTCAGGGTCCACGAGGGCGGCGGAAAGATCAGCCACTGCGATGAGCCGAACGAGAGCGCGGCGATGAAGACGATGGGCAGGATCAGGAACAGCAGCACCAGTCCCGTGACGAGGATCAGGAAGTAGCGCAGGCCCCCGAGGCGATTGAAATCCAGCAGCATGGCTAACTCCTCTTGTCGACCTTCAGGTAACGCAGCTGCAGGAAATACAGCCCCAGGGTCACCACCAGCAGGACGAACGCGGCCGCGCCCCCCAGCCCCCACTTGACCAGCGACTGGACCAGCTGGGCGATGAGCTCGGCGAGCATCATGCTCGATGCGCCGCCCAGCAGCGCCGGGGTGACGAAGTAGCCCAGGGACATCACGAAGACCATCAGCGCCCCGGCGGCCACGCCCGGCAGCGACAGCGGCAGCAGCACGCGCGTGAAGCTCTGCCACTTGCCGGCCCCGCACAGCGCGGCGGCGCGCAGGATCGAGGCGTCGATCGACGAGATCACCCCCATGAGCGGCAGGATGATGAACGGCAGCATGATGTAGACCATGCCGATCGTCACGCCGGTGATGTTGTTCACCAGCGCCAGCGGGCTGTCGATGATGCCCAGATTCATGAGGGTCTTGTTGATGATGCCGGTGCGCTGCAGCAGCACCATCCAGGCGTAGGTCCGCGCCAGCAGGTTCGTCCACATCGAGAGGACGATGACCGCGAGCAGGAAGACCGCCCAGCGCCGGGGCAGGATGGCCAGCGCCCAGGCGACCGGGAAGCCGATGACGACGGAAACGATCGTCACGAGCGAGGCCACCAGGAAGGTGTTGGAGAACACCTTGAGGTAGGTGGTCGAGCCGAAGAGCGTCGCGTAGTTCTCCAGCCCCGGGACCGGTTCGAGGACGCTGCGCAGCAGCAGCATCAGGACCGGAACGATGAAGAACAGCGCGATCAGCACGAGGGCCGGCGCAATGTAGGCGATGGGGCCGGAAGGAAGCGGTCTTTTCCCCGCTCCCCGCCCGCCGGCCCCGCCCGTCGAAATCGAAGAAACCATATGGCGTATCCCTGCCCCCGGATCCGGGCCGCCGCGGCGGCCCGGATCCGCATGTCATGCCGTTGTCATGCCGTTGTCATGGCGCGTCCGTCACTGCGCCTGCCAGGCGTACCAGCGCGTGCCGATGTCGTCGCGGTGCATGGCCCAGTACCCCAGGTTGGCGTTGACCTGGGTGGCGGCCTGCTTGTCCGGCAGGGTGTCGCGGACCTCCTTGGGCATCAGCGTGGGCGAGACCAGGTTGATCGGCGCGTAGCCGGTGAGCTCGGCGAATTTCGCCTGCGACGCGGCGCTGGTGGCGAAGGCGATGTATTTCATCGCCGCCGCCTTGTTCTTGGCGCCCTTGGGCACCACCAGCATGTCGGCGGCCGTGATGTTCTGGTCCCAGGACGTCTCGACGTTGACACCGGTTTTCGTCAGCGCGGTCAGGCGGCCGTTCCAGAAAAAGCCGTAGGGCGTCTCCGCCGAGGCGAGCAGCTGCTGGGATTGCGCCCCGCTGCTCCACCAGACGATGCTGGACTTGATGGTGTCCAGCTTCTTGAAGGCCCGGTCCAGATCCAGCGGATAGAGTTTTTCGGCGGGAACGCCGTCGGCCAGCAGCGCGGCCTCGATGACGCCCGGGGCCGACCACTTGTAGAACGTCCGCTTGCCGGGGAATTTCGCCAGGTCGAACAGGTCGGCCCAGGTCTTGGGGCAGGCCTTGACGGCGTCCTTGTTGCAGCCGATGACGAAGGAATAGTAGAAGCTGCCGACCGAGTAGTCGGTGACGAAGCGCGGATCCAGGCGGCTCTTGTCGATCACGGAGAAGTCGAGCTTTTCCAGCATGCCCTCCATGCCGGCCCGGACCGCGTAGTCGCCTTCGACGTCCACCACGTCCCAGGACACGTTGCCGGATTCGACCATGGCCTTGATCTTGCCGTAGTCGGTGGGGCCGTCCTGCAGGACGGCGATGTTCTGCGCCTTGGAAAAGCCGTCGGCCCAGATGCTCTTCTGGGCGTCCTGCGTGGTGCCGCCCCAGGACGTGAACACGAGGGAAGGGTCCGCGGCGAAGCTGCTCGCGGAAAACGTCATTGCAAGGGCAAGGAATAGCGGCCTGGTTTTCATGATCTGTCTCCTGTCTATTGATAATGGAATCATGGTTCGCGCGCCGGGGCGCCGGGTCGGCGCAAGTCTTCTACACGTCTGCTACATCTGCTGCATGTCGTCCATCCGTCTTCTGCGTCACGCAGCCTGCACGTCGTCCGGCACGACGACGATCTTGCCGAAGCATGTGCGTCCCTCCAGTTCGCGCATGGCATCCTGTATCCTGCTCAGCGGGAACACGGCATGGATCACCGGATCGAATTCATGGCCGGCCATGATCCCCAGCAGCTCCCGCAGGTCCTCGGTCTTCCATCCGTCCGACCCCCGGATGTCCATCTCGCGCGTCCACAGATAGCGCAGGTCGGTGTGCGCCTCGAAGCCGGTGGTCGCGCCGCAGCACAGCAGGCGGCCGCCGTGCTTCACGGAGCGCAGGGACTGGGTCCAGGTGGCGCTGCCGGTGAAGTCGACCACCACGTCGGCCCCCTGCTTGCCGGTCAGGTTCCAGACCTGCTTGCCGAACTGCCCGTCCGGGGCGACCACGCATTCGTCGGCGCCGATCGTCCTCAGCCGCGCGGCCTTGTCCTCGCTGCTGGTGCAGGCGATGACGTGCGCGCCGGCCCGCGCGCCCAGCTGGACGCAGGCGACGCCCACGCCGCCACTGGCGCCCACCACCACCAGGGATTCGCCGGCCCGCAGCCGGCCCCGGGTGTGGAGCATGCGGTAGGCCGTGCCGTAGGCCGTGGGCAGGCAGGAATATTCGACGAAGCGCGCGGCCTGCGGCAGCGGCAGCAGGCCCTGGGCCGACACCGCGACGTATTCGGAAAACCCGCCCCAGTAGGCCTCGCCCAGCATCTCGCCGTTCCAGAACGGGTCGATCAGGACCGGCGCGCCGATTTCCACGCCGGACACCTCCGGCCCGATCTCCTCGATCCAGCCCGCCACGTCGCAGCCGCCGACGTGCGGCATCGGGATGACGCGCCCCGGCATGCCGTCGCGGATGAAGATGTCCAGCCGGCTGAGCGAGCACGCCGCCACCTTGACCAGGACCTCGCCCGCGCCGGGAACCGGCCGGGCCACCTCTTCCACCGTCAGCGCCTCGGGGCCGCCGTGCTGGCGCATGACCGCCGCCTTCATGTTCCGTGCCATCTGCTTCTCTCCATCCTCGTTCGGGGAACCGCTCGATGCCGTGCCGCGAGGCGGCTCACCGGCGCGTTTCCGGTTTGTCGATAAAACGTGCATGCGCCTGCCGGATGGCGGCCCCCCGCTGCTCGGAATCCAGCAGCTCGGCGCGCCGCCGCTGCCACTGCGCCCGGTCGGCCGTGCCCGCCTCCAGCTCGGCCAGCAGCCGCTTGGTCGCCCGCACGGCGTCCGCCTGCCGCGCATCGAGCCGCGCCAGATCCCGCAGCGCCGCGCCGAGGGCCTCGCCCCGCGGCACGACGCGGGAAAACAGGCCGGCGCGGCGGGCCTCGTGATCGTCGAACCGCTCGCCCGCCAGCAGCAGGCGCCGCACGGTGTCGCGCGGATAGGACCGCCCGATGCGCTCGAGCGCCGCCGGGTTGTACAGGATCCCCAGGCGCACGGCGGGAATCTGCACGTAGCTGCCGGCGCCCGCGATGCGGTAGTCGCAGGCCAGGGCGAGGTCGGCCGCCGCGCCCATGCACGGTCCTTCGATCGCCGCGGCGACGATCCGGTCCGATGCCAGGATCGTGGCGACGGCGGCGGACACCGCATCGTCGTAGGCCAGGTCCTCGCTCGTGCCCTTCAGTTCGCGGAAATCCCCCCCCGCGCTGAAACACTCCGCGCCGCCCGTGATCACGATGCCGAGCACGTCCTCGCCGGCCTGCCCGACAGCCTCGGACAGGGCCGACAGCAGGCCCAGGGACAGGGCGTTGCGGGCGGCGGGATCGTGCATCTCCAGCACCAGGACGGAGCCTTCGAGGGTTTGCTTGACGAGGTCTGCGCGCATGGGTTCGTTCCGGGGGTGTCAGGGCCGCATCCGCGGGGTCAGGTCCACATCGAATCCAGCGGGCCGCGATCGAACCCGACCGCTTCCTCGAAATCCTGCGCGGCATCGAGCAGCAGCCGCTCCGCTCCCGCCCGGACCACGAGCTGCGCGCTCACCGGCAGGCCGCCGGCCAGGCCGCAGGGCACCGCCGCCGCGGCGACGCCGCCCACGTTGAACGGCGCGGTGAACGGAAACGCGCCCCACAGCCGGTCCACGGCGACGCCGCGGATGAACTTGGGCCGCTGCCCCAGGGGAAAGGGCGGCACGGCCGTCGCGGGCGCCAGCACGACGTCGTAGCGGTCGAAGAAGGCGTCCAGGCGGCCGCGGAAATCGGGCAGCAGCGCGCGGGCGCGCAGGACGTCGTCGGGATCCAGCGCGACGGCGGCCTCGAGGGTGGATCGCTCGTAGCGGGTGAGCCTGTCCGGACAGAGCTTCAAGAGGTGCCCCCGTTCGCGGTGTTCCTCTTCGAGGACCAGGGGTCCGAAAATATCACCCCAGCCCTGGATCGGAGGATGATCTTCCTCAAGGGAATGCCCCATCTCCTCGAAAACCCTGGCGGCGCGTTCCACCAGATCGGCCACGGCCGGATCGACCGGCCGGCCCTCGGGCGCCGGGCAGTAGCACACGCGCAGGGGCCGCGTGTCCGCGCCGCGCTCGAAGCGCGCGCCGGCCAGCACGCCCAGCAGGATCCGCGCATCGGCCACGGACCGGGCCATCGGCCCGGCGCCGACGAATTCCGACATGCCGCGAAAACCGTTTTCGTCGCCGCACAGGCCGGGCGACGGCTTGAGGCCGAAGATGCCCGAGAAGGCCGCGGGAATGCGGATCGAGCCGCCGCCGTCGGAGCCCACGGCGACCGTGGCGAGCCGGGCCGCAACCGCGGCCGCCGACCCGCCGCTCGACCCCCCGGCCGTGCGCGCGGTATCCCAGGGCGTCGCGGTGTCCGGCCCGAGCAGGTTCTCGGTCGTCGCGGACTGGCCGAATTCCGCCGTATTGGTCTTGCCCAGGAAGACGGCGCCGGCGGCGCGCAGGCGGCGCACCAGGCCGGAATCGCCCTTGGAGACCAGGCCGCGGTACACGTCCGAGCCCAGGGTGGTGGGGACGCCCGCGACGTGGAAGGCGTCCTTGATGGCGACCGGGATGCCGGCCAGCGCGGCGTCCGCCTTCCCCGACGCGTAGGCGCGCTCGGCCTCGCGCGCCTGCGCCAGCGCCAGGTCGCGGGTGGTCTCGACGTAGGCGTGCAATGCGCCGTCGTACCGTTCGATGCGCGCGAAGAACGCTTCGGCCACGTCCACCGGGCTGAGCGAGCGGTCCCGGTACGAACGCACCAGTTCCGCGATCGAGAGAAGGCTGACGTCCTTAGCCATGGGGATGGACTCCTCCGCTGATGCCGTAGACCTCGCCCGTGATGTAGCCGGCCTTGTCCGACAGCAGGAACGACACCAGCGCGGCCACGTCCTCGGGCCGTCCGATCCGGCCCACCAGGGAGCGGTTTTCCGCGTAGCCGTCGAAGAATTCGGCCGGATAGATCTTGCGCAGGAAATCGTTGTAGATCAGGCCCGGCGTGATGGCGTTGACGCGGATGCCGTGCCGGCCGTTCTCGGCCGCGGCGACGCGCGTCAGGGCCAGCACGCCCGCCTTGGCGGCGGAATAGGCGGCGCCGTGCTCGGTGGAGGTCTCGTAGGCCGCGATCGAGCTGATGTTGACGATCGCCCCGCTGCCGCGCGCGATCATGGCGGGCAGGATGTGGCGCATCGTCAGGAACGTCCCCGTCAGGTCGATGTCCAGGCAGCGCTGCCAGTCCGCCAGCGCCAGTTCCGCCACGGGCGCGATGGTGGACCAGCCGGCGTTGTTGACCAGCGCGTCGATCCGCCCTTTCTCGTCCAGCACCTGCGCGGCGCAGCGCTCGACCCCGGCGGCGTCGCTGACGTCGAGGGGGACGGCCAGGAACGGACGCCCGTATTGTTCGGACAGCTGCTGCGCGAACTCGCGGCAGCGGCGTTCGTGCGCATCCGTGATGACCACGTCGTAGCCGTCCTCGGCGAGCTGCCGGGCGATCGCGCTGCCGATGCCCGCGCCCGAGGCGGCGGTAATGAGTGCCACTTTGCCTTCAACCATTTCAACATCTCCTTGAGATCGAACCACTTCGAGATCGGACTGCCCGCATCGCGCGGCGGTCCGGGATCCCGGCCGCCATGCCCGCGGGGAAAGCGGGTAAAGGGGGGCGCCGCCGCCTCAGCCGGCCAGGGCCTGGCGCAGGGCCTGCGTCACCGCATCGGGGTTGTCCACGTTCATCAGGTGCCCGGCCTCGGGGATCGTCAGGAAGGCGGCGCCCGGCAGGGCGTCCAGCAGAATCGTCGCCGCCTTCTGGGGGCAGAACCGGTCGTGCTCGGCGCCGATCACCACCACGGGGGTCTCGATGCGCGCCAGGCGCGGCGTCAGCGGCTCGGCATTCAGGCCCATCATGGCCCGGGCGGCATTGACGTAGCCCCGGCCGTCGCCGACGGCCGCGAGGCGCGCGTCGACGATCCGCCCGAGGGACGCGTGCTGCCGGTGGAGTCCGGCCTCGGTGTCGGCCCGCAGGGCGTCCCGGAACGCGGCCGAGCCGGTGTCGGCGGCCTGGGCGATCCGGTCCTGGTAGAACTGGACGGCCGCGCGGCCGACGACCGACGAGGTCCCCAGCACCACCGACTTGCGCACCAGGTCGGGGCGTTCGGCGGCCGCCCAGAGGGCGATGGTGCCCCCCAGCGAGAACCCGACGACGCGGGCCGGCCCGGTGACCCGCTCCAGGAAGGCCAGCAGGTCGTGGCCCAGCTGCGCCAGGGTGCCGTCGGCCTGCCCCAGGGACGTCAGGCCATGCCCGCGCAGGTCGCAGGCGTAGCCGCGGTACCGGCCGCCCAGGGCCTGCTGCTGCCCGCTCCAGGTGTGGCGGTCCTCGGCCAGGCCATGGACGAACACGACCGGGTCACCCGATCCTTCCACGGTGTAGGCGACGTCGATGTCGTTGAGGGTCGCTCGATTCATTTTCATGGCCTCGCTTCAGCCGAACACGGCCTTGCCGCCGCTCAGGACCGCCATGCCGTTGGAGAGGGTGCGGAAATGGATGCCCTCGGCCGCGCGCCCGGATTCCACCGTCAGCGCCTCCCCGGGCAGCACCGGCGAGGTGAGCCGGGCCTCCAGGCTGCGCAGGTCGGCCGGGTGGGCGCCGTGCTGTCGGGCGACGACGCGCGCCGAGATCCCGAGGGTGCACAGCCCGTGCAGGATCGGGCGGGAAAATCCGTTGGTGCGGGCGACCTCGGGGTCGATGTGGACGGGATGCAGGTCGCCCGTGAGGCGGTACAGGGCCGCCAGCTCGGGGGTGGTCGCCACTTCGGTGGCCTGCGTGAAGGCGAGGTCCGCCGCGGGCGCGGCCGACGGCCCGCGGTCCCCGCCCCAGCCGCCCATGCCGGGCAGGAAGATGGTGTAGGCCGCGGTGAAGAATTCCGATTCGACCTCGATTTCGAGCAGGGCCGCCTTGCCCTTGTCGTAGACGTGGGCCACCCGGCCCCGCATCCCGATGCTGCCGGAGGCCGGCAGCGGCCGGTGGACGCGGATTTTCTGCGCCACGTGCAGGGACGACCTGGGATCGTAGGCGCCCAGCCGGCCCGCGGCCTCCACGGCCCACAGGCCCAGCGCGCAGCCGAAGGTCGGCAGCACACGCAGGTCGCGTTCGTAGACCAGGTCGAGTTCCGCGGCGGCCGCCCCCACGGCGAGCGCGTACAGGATCGCCTTGTTCGCGTCGTATGCGGCCGCATGGGCGCCGAGGTCCTTCCCGGCCAGTTGAGCAAGATCGTTGGACATGGCTGTTTCCGGTGTCGGTGCGCGGGATCGTCCGGGGCCGGACGCTACTTGACCCATTCCTGGACCTCGACGAGCACGCCATAGCAGCTCGCGGGATGGATGAACACGATGCGGACCTCGGAGAAGACTTCGCCGCGGTATTCGTAGTTCTTCAGGACGTAGGGCTCGTCGCGCGTGAGCCGCACGCCCTTGGCCTTGAAGTGCGCGATCGCTTCCTCCAGGTTGCGCGTCCTCACGCAGATCTCGTGGATGCCCTCGCCGCGCTTCTCGATCGCCTGGGCCAGCGGGCCGGTGCCGGTGGCGTCGGCGACGATGGCGATTCTTTCCTTGCCGATCCAGACGCCGCGCTGGATCAGCTCGATGCCTTCCAGGGGCTCGGAGGCCAGGCCGTCGGCGGGCGCGGCGAAGATTTCGCTCAGCCGGTCGGTCGCCTTGTCCAGGTCCTTCACGGCGATGACGATTTCCTGCATGCTGTAGAACAACGGTTCCATTGCTGTCTCCCTATTTCCTCGGGTTGAAATCCAGATAAGAAGCCGAGACCAGACCCGGTCACCGGCCGGCGCCGCGGGACTCGATGGCTTCCCAGAGCGCGATCAGTTCCTTTTTCACCACCTTGCCGAATCCGCTCCGCGGCAGCCGGTCGACGAAATACACCCGGCTGGGCGCCTTGTTGCGCGACAGCCGGTCCTGGCAGAACGCCCGGATGTCGGCTTCGGCCAGCATCTGCCCGCCCTCGGCCGCCACCACCATCGCCACCAGGTCCTGGCCCAGAATTGGATCGGGGATGGCCAGGATGGCCGCGTCGGCCAGGCCTTCGTGGCCCAGCAGCACTTCTTCGACCTCGGCGGGATAGAACTTGAAGCCGCCCCGGTTGATGCGGTCGCTCTTGCGCCCGGTGAGCCGCAGCAGGCCGTCTTCCGCGCCCACGAAGCCGATGTCCTCGGTGTGCACCCAGCCGTCCGCGTCGATGCGCTTGGCCGTCTCCGCCTCGTTCAGGTAGTAGCCCACCATCTGCCCCGGCGCCCGCAGGAGCACCTCGCCGGATTCCCCGGGCGCGCATCGCCGGCCGGCCTCGTCGACCACGGCGAGCTCGGTCGGCCAGACCGGCCGGCCGATGGCCGTGGGATCGAGCTCCATGTCCGGACCGAAATTGAGCGTCTGGCCGACCATCGTTTCGTTCAGGGCATACCAGTTGGCCACAGCGGCGCGCGGCCAGCGCTCCCGCATCGTGCGGTAGAGCGCCGCGGTCATGGGGGCGCCGCTCGCGGTCATGATCTGCACCCGGGCGCCGCGCGAGTCGTCGCTCGCCGGCCGCTGGCACATCATGGCGTAGTGGGCCGGCGCGCCCGCGTAGATGGTCGTGCCCGCCAGCGCCATTTCCCTTTCCTCGGCCTCGGGGTCGAAGCGGCGGCCCCGGTAGCTCAGGGGACATCCGGCCAGCACCGCGGCGTACAGCGTATTGACGATGCTGGTGGGCAGGTAGGCGGGCACGGGCGACTGGATCACGTCGTCCGGACCGACGGGCCGCCCCCCGCGGGGCGCGGGAAACACGCCGTTGACCATTCTTTCGGCCAGCTGCACGCAGCCGCCGTGGGTAATCATCGCGGCCTTCGGCCGCCCCGTCGTGCCCGAGGTGAAGGCGAGCAGCGCGCAATCGTCCGCCTGCGCGCGCACCCCTTCGGCCGGCGCCGCCCCGTCTCCGGGAGACGGCACGAGCCGGAAGGCCCCGTCCACGGCGGCGAAGAGCAGCAGGTCCAGCGGATCGCCTTCGGGCGGCAGGCCCTCGGGGATGAATTCCAGCAGGTCCTCGTCCTTGCGCGAGGACAGCAGCCCCCGGCTGGCGATCACGGCGCTCGCCGCGACGTCCTGGGCGAAGCGCCGGACTTCCGCCACGCTCAGGCGGTCGTCCAGCGGGGCGACGATGCAGCCGCCGTCGAGCACCCCGTGCTGCGCGATCACCACCTGGCGCGCGTCGGCCGTATCGACCCAGACCAGGACCGGGGTCCCGGGCCGGTAGGCGCCCGACGACCGCAGCCGCGCGGACACGGCGCGGGCGCCGTCCAGCCATTCGTCGAAGCGCAGGCTGCCCGCGGGCGAGCGGACGGCCACCGCCTCCGGCGTCGCCTGCACGCGCTTTTCCAGCAGATCCGGCAGGGTCAGCCGGCCCGCCCCCTCGAAATCGAGGGTCTTCAGGAATTCATGGATTTCCGTACGGTTCACGATGCGCTCCGGCACTCACTTGCGGTCCGTCAGAAGATCGACCAGAAGCGCCCATTCGGCGGGCCAGCTTTCCGGCGTCGTGTAGTCCGCTTCGCTGCGGATGCGATCGACGTGGCCCGCCACGTCCTCGACCGTCAGGGCGCCCTGGTCGATGGGATGCTTGAAGAAGCCCGGCGTGCGTCCGATGAAGATGCGCGCGACCGAGCCCGAGCCGGCGGACCAGGTCTCGCCGGTCCAGGGGCATTCGCGCGACGCGAAATAGCCCACCACGGGCGCCACCAGCTCGGGGACGACCATGTCCTCGCTGACCTGGTGGTACTGGGGCATCTCGACGTCCTCGGTGAGCTGCGTGGAGGCCATGGGAGCGACGGCGTTCACCCGGATGCCGTGGCGGGCGCCTTCGAGCTTGAGCACCTGCAGCAGCCCGAACACGCCGCCCTTGGCGGCCGCGTAGGGCGCGATGCCGCCGTTGCCGAAGAGCGCCACGCCGGACGTGGTGAAGACGATCCGGCCGTACTGCTGCCGCACCATCTGCTGGTAGCACGGCTGCGTCACGTTGAAGGCGCCCCACACGTGCACGTCGAAGATCGGCGCGGCGTCGGCGAGGTCGAGCTTGTTGAACGAAGTGAGCGAGATGTTGCCGGCGTTGTTCACCAGGATGTCGATGCGCCCGTAGGCCGACAGCGCCCGCTCGGCGATCGCCTGCCCGCCTTCGCGGGTGGCCACCGAGGAAGTGTCCGCCACGGCCTCGCCGCCCAGCGCGCGGATCTCGCGGACGGTGAGCTCCGCCGAACTGACGGGCGCGCCGTCGGGCCCCGGACGCATGCCGATGTCGTTGACCACCACGCGGGCGCCGCGGGCGGCCAGCAGCATGGCGTACGCCCGCCCCAGCCCGCTGCCCGCGCCGGTCACGATCGCGACCTGGCCCTCGTAACGGAAATCCCCAGCCGGCAAACCACTCGATTGATGTACCATGTCTCCATCCTCGCTAACCGAATTTTTTCTTGTATGCCCATACTCTAAGCGACGCTGCGCCAAAAAGCAATAGTGATGTCGCTTTTTTTAAAAAAACAGGAAATGCTGAAAAAAGCCCCGGAACCGAACCTTCCCCAGCCCACCACCCCGAAGGGGCGGGCGACCCTGGCCCGCATCCTGGCGAGCGGCAGAGAAATCTTCGGCGAAGCCGGCTACGTCTCGATGCGCATGAGCGATCTGGCGGAAAGGGCCCACCTCTCGATGGGCGCCCTGTACCGCTACTTCGACAACAAGGACGACGTCTTCCTGGCGATCATCCACGACATCCACAACGAGCTGTACGCCGCCAGCCGGCCGGGCGAGCGGCAGAGCTTCCGCGACCGCCCCGACGAGGCGATCCTCGAATCCAACCGCGGCTACCTGGGCCACTACCGCAACCACCGCAAGGTGATGCGGGCCTTCATCGAGGCGACCATGGTGGACCAGCGCTACGACGACATGTGGTGGTACATGCGCGAGCGCCACATCGTGCGGGTCGCCACGGCGCTGGAGCGCGACCACGGCATCACCGAGATCAACGGCATGCCGGCGCGGGTCTCCCTGGAAGCCCTGGCCTCGATGACGGAGCAGTCGGCCTACGTCTGGTACGCCCACCCCGACACCGCGGCGGAGATGCTGCCCGTGGACGACGCGGCGCGCATCGTCAGCGAAATCTGGTGCTGCACCCTCTTCTCCCCGCGCGGCGCGGGCCGCCAGGACCCGCCCGCGCGCAGCGAAGGGCGGCAAGGCCGCACGGACATGGAAAGAACGTGAAGAGAACATGGACAAGCCGCGGCATTTCGCCTGTCCCGATATGAACCGATCCTGGCCATGGCCGCGGCCGGGTTCTGCAATACAATGGCCCGCAACATGGCGGGGTCCGGCCTCGCCAGGATATTCTGAACAAGTCGAGCGGAAAGCGGGCGCCGCGGATCGGGATATGGGATGCAAGGCGCGAACCGCAGCCATGGCCGGCGCCATGGCAAGGACGAGCAACGCCGCAGACCGCCCGAGTCCGCAGATGCACGCGGCGCGGGGACTTGTCCAGAGTATCCTCAACGCTCATCAAGCAACGGGAATGCACCCATGACTGAACGTGAATCGATGGAATACGACGTCGTCGTCGTCGGAGGCGGGCCGGCCGGTCTTTCGGCGGCGATCCGCCTGAAACAGCTGGCCGCCGAGCGCGGCCAGGACGTCAGCGTCTGCGTCCTGGAAAAGGCCGCCGAGATCGGCGCCCACATCCTCTCGGGCGCCGTGATGGATCCCCAGGCCCTGACCGAGCTCATCCCCGACTGGAAGGAACGCGGCGCGCCGCTGGATGTGGCCGTCACCGACGACCGCTTCCTGTTCCTGACCGAATCGGGCGCGCGCGCCACGCCGGCCTGGCTGCTGCCGGACTGTTTCAAGAATCACGGCAACTACATCGTGCGCCTGGGTCACGTCACCCGCTGGCTGGGCGAGCAGGCCGAGGCCCTGGGCGTGGACGTGTTCCCCGGCTTCGCCGCCGCGCAGATCCTCTACACCGAGTCCGGCGCCGTGCGCGGCGTGCTGACCGGCGACATGGGCGTGGCGCGCGACGGCAGCCACACCGACGCCTACCAGCCCGGCATGGAACTGCTGGCGCGCTACACGATCTTCGCCGAAGGCTCGCGCGGCCACCTGGGCCGCCAGCTGATCGAGAAATACCGCCTGGACGCCGGCCGCGACCCGCAGAGCTACGCCATCGGCATCAAGGAACTCTGGGAAGTCGATCCCGCGCAGGCGCGCCCCGGCATGGTGATGCACACCGCCGGCTGGCCGCTGGATTCGGACACCTACGGCGGCTCCTTCCTCTACCACCTGAACGACAACCTGGTGGCCGTGGGCCTGGTCGTGGGTCTGGACTACGCCAATCCC
The DNA here is from genome assembly GCF_014203015.1 of Castellaniella defragrans. GTDB lineage: Bacteria > Pseudomonadota > Gammaproteobacteria > Burkholderiales > Burkholderiaceae_B > Castellaniella > Castellaniella defragrans. Next base: position 54,548 of record NZ_JACHIB010000019.1, on the reverse strand, counting down.
TGGCTCTCGCCCTTCGAGGAATTCCAGCGCTACAAGACCCATCCGGCGATCCGCGCCACCTTCGAGGGCGGCAAGCGCATCGCCTACGGCGCGCGCTCGCTCACGGCCGGCGGGCTGCTGTCCCTGCCCAAGCTCTGCTTCCCCGGCGGCGTGCTGGTGGGCTGCGAGGCCGGCATGCTGAACGCCTCGCGCATCAAGGGCAGCCATTCGGCCATCAAGTCCGGCGCCCTGGCCGCCGAGGCCGCCTTCGACGCCCTGGCCGCGGGCCGCAGCCACGACGAACTGACCGCCTACCCGGCCGCCTTCGAGCGCTCCTGGCTGCACGCCGAGCTGAACAAGTCGCGCAACTTCAAGCAGTGGTTCAAGAAGGGCCGCACCGTCGGCACGCTGATGACCGGCATCGAGCAATGGCTGTTCAAGGGCCGGATGCCCTGGACCATCCACCGCACCAAGCCCGACCACGCCTGCCTGCAGCCGGCGGCCGAATGCGCGCGCATCGACTACCCCAAGCCCGACGGCAAGCTGACCTTCGACCGCCTCAGTTCGGTGTTCATCTCCAACACCAACCACGACGAGAACGAGCCCGTCCACCTGACGCTGAAGGACGACACGGTGCCGGTGAAGATCAACCTGGCGAAATTCGGCGGCCCGGAAGCGCGCTTCTGTCCGGCCGGAGTGTACGAGTTCGTCAAGACCGAGACCGGCGAGGACCGCCTGCAGATCAACGCCCAGAACTGCGTCCACTGCAAGACCTGCGACATCAAGGACCCGACGCAGAACATCGTCTGGGTGACGCCGCAGGGCGGCGAGGGGCCGGTCTACAACGGGATGTGATGGACATCACCTTCGCTACCAAGTTCCTGGGCGCGCTGTTCGCCATCATGAATCCGTTCATCATCCTGCCGCTGTTCCTGGCGGTCACGAGCAACAAGACCGTGGCCGAACAGCGCAGCCAGGCGGTGGCGATCCTGATCTACACCACGGCGATGTGCATCGTCATCTCGCTGGCGGGCAGCCACATCATCCGCTTCTTCGGCGTCAGCCTGGATTCCTTCCGCGTCGCCGGCGGGCTGGTGCTGAGCGGCATCGCGCTGTCCATGCTCAACGGCCAGCCGATCACCTCGCACGAGCGCGCCACCCAGGAAAAGAACGTCGGCGGCCTGGCGGCCCGCGCCGAGGTCGAGGACAACCCCGCCTTCTATCCCCTGACCTTCCCCATGATCGTGGGCCCCGGCACCATCGCCACGCTCATCATCTACGGCGCCCAGGCGCGCCATTCGGCGCAGTACCTGGGGTTCGGCATCGTGCTGGTGGCCGTGCTGGCCTCGGTCTTCGCGGTGCTGTATTTCGCCGCGTCCATCGGCAAGCTGCTCTCGACCAAGATGCGCGTCATCATGGCCCGCGTCATGGGCATGATCCTGGCGGCCATCGCCGTGGAAATGACCTTCGCGGGCACCAAGGCGCTGCTGCCGGGGCTGGCGCACTAGCAGGCCACCTGGGCAGGCGCCCGAGCCGGCCCCGGGCGCCCGGCCCGCCGCCCGCGCGGGGGCTCCGTGGACGGGAGCCCCGGAGCCAACGCGGCGTCCTCCAGGTCCAGGCCATTCGCCCTGATCTGCCGGCGCAGTTCCACGGCGTCGGTTTCGGCATGCGTCCTGTCGTCCGGGGAGATCCGGAACACCATGATGTTGCTCCCGGCCTGGTCCACCTTGGCGCTCATCCGCGTCGAGGCGCCCGTCAGCACCTCCACCATCGAGGTATTTTCCTGCGTGATGCGGTCCAGTTGCTGGAGCGCGGCGCTGATCTCGTTCACGCCGCGCGCCTGCTCGCCGGCCGCGCCACTGATTTCTTCCAGCATCTGCTTGACGCGCTCGACGCTGGCGACCACGTCGGCCATCCGCGCCTGCGCCTGCGCCACGCTCTGGTTGCCCTGGCTCGCCCGCTCCTGGGATTGCTGGATCAGGTTGCGGATGTCCTTGGCCGCCGTCGTGGTGCGCTGGGACAGCGCCCGCACTTCGGCCGCGACCACGGCGAAACCCCGGCCGTGCTCGCCGGCCCGCGCGGCCTCGACCGCGGCGTTGAGCGCCAGGATGTTGGTCTGAAACGCGACGTCCTCGATCACCTTGGCGAAGGCGCCGACATCCAGGGAGGACTGCGCGATTTCCTTCATCACGTCCGAGACGTCGCGCGTGGTTTCCTGGCTGGCTTCCACGGCCCGGACGGCTTCCTGCGCGGCTTCCAGGCCCGCCTTGCTCACGTCCGAGGTCTGCCCCACCGTGCTGCTGATCTCGTCCATCGCGGCGGCGGTCTGGACCAGGTTCGCGGCCTGTGTTTCCGTGCGCGAGGCGAGGTCCGAGCTCTGGGAGGCGACGGCTTTCGCCATGTCGGAGAGGGTCCGCAGATCGTTACGCACGTCCACCATGACGGTGCGGGTCGCCAGGGCCAGCTGGCCGATGGGCAGCAGCAGCCTGCGCGTGGCGCCTTGCTCGGCCATCCGGACGAAGGCCGACAGATCGCAGCTCGCCAGGCGCTCGGCCACCTGCGCGACCTCGGCCACCGGCCGGATCGCGACGGACCGGATGCCGGCCAGCGCCACCCCGGCGGCCAGCAGGCCCGCCAGCCCCTCGCCCCAGGCGGGCGCGCCGAGCAATGCGGCGACCGGCGCGCCCGCGGCGGCCAGGACGACGAACAGGCCCAGCGCCGCCATCCGGCCGGGATGCAGGACGGCGCCCGCCAGGCCCGCCAGGCCCCGGCGCCTGAGCATGCCGTTCCTGAAGACGTGCTTCAGGCGCCGGCCGTTTCCGGCCGCCTTCGCGGCTTCGCCGCGCATGAGGGCGAACAGGTTCTCGGCCGTCTCGATTTCCGCGGGAGTCGGCAAGGTGCGGACCGACAGGTAGCCGACCGTTTCATGCCCTTTGCGCATGGGCGTCGCATTGGCCCTCACCCAGTAGGCATCTCCGTTCTTGCGCCGGTTCTTGATGATGGAGCTCCAGATCCCGCTCGCCTGGATGGTTTCCCAGAAGTCGCGGAAGGCCTCTTCGGGCATGTCGGGGTGCCGCAGGATGTTGTGCGGCTGCCCCAGCAATTCCTCGCGCCGATAGCCGCTGACGCTGACGAAATCGTCGTTGCAATAGGTGATCCGCCCCTTGAGGTCGGTGATGGAGATGAGCGTCTGGTGTGCCGGATACGCATGGACGTTTTGCGTGACGGGCAGGTTCTTGCGCATGGTTCCGCCTGGGTTTCGAGATGGAACTGCTTGTTTGTTAAGCGTTTTCCATCTATTTCAAACGTAATGACGGCCACCCATGTCCTTATCGCTCATGCGGATTTTGCATCGTCACCTTGATGGGAACAGCAGTGTATGGGATATTCATAAAGTAATAAATAGCGGAAATATTGATTCACCTGTCAGCTTCCAATACCAATCCATGAGCCTGATCGACGAAATCCGGGTCTTTGTCAGCGTCACCCACAGCGGCAGCTTCACCACCGCCGCGGCGCTCCTGGGCATTCCCAGGCCCACGGCTTCGCTGGCCATCCAGAAACTCGAAAGGCGGCTCGGCTCGCGCCTGTTCAACCGGACGACGCGGCACGTCAAGCTGACGCCGGACGGCGAGGAGTTCTTCGAGCGCGCCCGTCTCTTCATCGAGGATGCGGAAAGCCTGGAGCATTTCTTCCATACGCAGGAGACCGAGATGACCGGGCGCCTGCGCGTGGACGTTCCCAGCCGCATCGCCCGGCGGCTGATCGCGCCGGCGCTGCTGGAATTCCACGCGCGCCACCCCAGGCTGGAGATCCTGCTCGGCTCCAGCGACCGGCTCACCGATCTGGCGCGGGAGGGATTCGACTGCGCCTTGCGGGTCGGCTCGGCGGGGCTCGACAGCCTGATCGTCAGGCCGCTGGGCCGGTTGCGCATGGTCAACTGCGCCAGCCCCGACTACCTGGCGCGGTTCGGCATGCCCGCATCCCCGGACGACCTGCCGCGCCACCAGGCGATCCATTACCTGCCGGCGACCATCGGCGAGCAGCCCGTGCCCTGGGAATGGATGGAAGGTCCGGCCCGCCACGCCCTGAGGATGCCGGGGCCGGTGGCGGTGAACAACGTCGAGAACTACATCGCCTGCTGCCTCGCGGGACTGGGCATGATCCAGGTCCCGGCGTTCGACGTCCAGGAGCACCTGGACCGCGGCGAACTGGTCGAAGTCCTGCCCGCCTGGCCGGCGCCCGCCATGCCGATCCAGCTGGTGCACCCCTACGCCCGCTACCGGCCCCGGCGCCTGCTGATCTTCAACGACTGGCTCGACGGCCTGCTGACGCCCCTGCTGGAATGCGAATGAGGAAATGAGGGGGGCGTAAACGGGGAGGGGGCCGCTTTTTGCCTTGGGGCGGCCCCTCCAGGAGTGCGCCCATGCTGGGCGCACATAAAAAAGGGGCGGAGGATTCCCCCGCCCCTTTGCTTGTGTCCGATGCGCTGGATCACAGCGCATCGTCCGACACGCGTTACCGCACCTGGGCCAGTTGGTCCAGGATGCCGGGATTTTCCAGGGTGGACACGTCCTGGGTGATGGGTTCGCCCTTGGCGACCACGCGCAGCAGGCGGCGCATGATCTTGCCCGAGCGGGTTTTCGGCAGGTTTTCGCCGAAGCGGATCTCGCGCGGCTTGGCGATGGGGCCGATTTCCTTGGCCACCCAGTCGCGCAGCTGCTTGGCCACGACGGCGGCCTGGTCGCCCTGGGGCAGCGGACCGTTGAGCACCACGAAGGCCACCACGGCCTCGCCGGTGGTGTCGTCCGGGCGGCCGACCACGGCGGCCTCGGCCACCATCTCGTGCGCCACCAGGGCCGACTCGACTTCCATCGTGCCCAGGCGGTGGCCCGAGACGTTCAGCACGTCGTCGATGCGGCCCATGATCCAGAAGTAGCCGTCCTTGTCGCGCTGGGCGCCGTCGCCGGCCAGGTAGTAGCCCTTCAGCTCGTCGGGGAAGTAGGTCTTCTTGAAGCGTTCCGGGTCGCCCCAGATCGTGCGGATCATCGAGGGCCACGGGCGGCGGATCACCAGGAAGCCGCCCTTGCCGCGCTCGACCTCTTCGCCGGTCTCGTCGACGATGGCGGCATCGATGCCCGGCAGCGGCAGCGTGCAGGAGCCCGGCTTGAGCGGGGTGACGCCCGGCAGCGGCGTGATCATGTGCGCGCCGGTTTCCGTCTGCCACCAGGTGTCGATCACCGGGCAGCGCTGGCCGCCGACGTTGTTGTAGTACCAGACCCAGGCTTCGGGGTTGATGGGCTCGCCCACCGAACCGATGATGCGCAGCGTGCTCAGGTCGAAGGACTTGGGATGGACCTTGGGATCGGCCTCGGACAGCTTGGTCAGCGAGCGGATGGCCGTGGGCGCGGTGTAGAAGATCGTGACCTTGTGCTCCTGGATCATCTTCCAGAAGCGCCCGGCGTCCGGATAGGTGGGCACGCCCTCGAAGACCACCTGGGTCACGCCGGCGGCCAGCGGGCCGTAGGTGACGTAGGAGTGGCCCGTCACCCAGCCCACGTCGGCCGTGCACCAGAACACGTCGGTCGGCTTGGCGTCGAAGGTCCATTTCATGGTCATCAGCGACCACAGCAGGAAGCCGGCGCTGGAATGCTGCACGCCCTTGGGCTTGCCGGTGGAGCCGGAGGTGTACAGGATGAACAGCGGATGGTCGGCGTCGACGGCCACGGGCGGGCAGTCGGCGGACTGGCCCTGGACGACGTCGTGCCACCACAGGTCGCGCCCGTCGTTCCATTGGACTTCGGTGCCGGCGCGCTTGTAGGTGATGACCTTGCGCACAGCCTCGCAGCCGCCCATGGCGATGGCCTCGTCCACGGCGTCCTTCAGCGCGATGGCCTTGCCGCCGCGGAACTGCGCGTCGGCCGTGATCACCAGCGAGGCGCCGACGTCCACGGTGCGCTCGTGGATGCTCTTGGACGAGAAGCCGCCGAACACCACGGAATGGATGATGCCCAGGCGGGCGCAGGCCTGCATGGCGACCACGGCCTCGATCGACATGGGCAGGTAGATGATGGCGCGCTCGCCGGCCTGGTAGCCCAGGGACTTCAGGGCGTTGGCGAACTGCGCGACCCGCGCGTGCAGTTCCTTGTAGGTGACCTTGGTGACCTTGCCGTCGTCCGCCTCGAAGATGATGGCGGTGCGGTTCTCGGCCGGGGTGCCCAGGTGCTTGTCCAGGCAGTTGGCCGAGACGTTCATCTGGCCGTCGGCGTAGAACTTGTAGAACGGCTTGTTCGACTCGTCGATCACCTGGGTGAAGGGCTTGGACCAGACCAGGTTTTCATTGGCCAGGCGGGCCCAGAAGGCGTCGGGGTCGCGCTTGGCTTCGTCGCACAGGGCCTGGTAGCCCTCCATCCCCGACACATTGGCCTGCGCGACGAGGTCGGCAGGCGGCGGAAACACCCGGTTTTCCACCAATATGGATTCGATCTCCGTGGTCATGGCTCGCTCCTGAGTTTAGTGATGCGTTCACTTTATGTTTGAATGTTGCAACCGTACCGCACGTTGCTTACTCGATACTGACAAATGCTACCCGCCTCCGGGCGGGAAGGCGCTGCGGCGCAGGGTCGGGCGGTCTACCGCGTGACTTGCCCACGTCGCGGCTTGCAGGGACTCCCCAGCCGTGGCAGCTCTCCACGTCGCGGCTTGCAGGCCGCTCCGATTCGCCCGGCACAGGTCAGTCCGCAGGGACTCTCCAGCCGTGGCAGCTCTCCACGTCGCGGCTTGCAGGCCGCTCCGATTCGCCCGGCACAGGTCAGTCCGCAGGGACTCTCCAGCCGTGGCAGCTCTCCACGTCGCGGCTTGCAGGCCGCTCCGATTCGCCCGGCACAGGTCAGTCCGCAGGGACTGACCTGTGTCCGGGCTCATCCCGGGCGCGGATGCCGCGCGCGAAATCCAGCCGCCCCAGCAGCGCGAGGCCCGCGAGGAAGAACAGCCCGGTCGCCAGCAGCGCGGCGCGATGATTGCCCGCCGTGGCCCAGACCAGCACGCCGTAGGACAGCGGCCCGACCACGGCCGCCAGCTGCACGGCGAAGGTCCACAGGGCGAAGAATTCCGCCGGGCGGCTGGCCGGCGCCAGCACCCCCACCATGGCCCGGCCCGCGCTCTGGCTGGTCCCCATGCACAGCCCCGCCAGGGCGGCGGCCGTCCAGAACACCGGCAGCGAGCGGGCCGAGACCGCCAGCAGCACCATGGCGATCCAGCCCAGCAGGGTCAGGGCGAGGGCCTTGCGGTGGCCGATGCGGTCCTGCAGGTAGCCGAAACAGAAGGCCCCGACGGCGGCGCCGATGTTCACCAGGAACACCAGCAGCATGGTCTCGCGCATGCCGAAGCCCATGACCTCGGTGGCGTAGACGGCCGACAGCGTGATCACCACCGCGATCCCCGCCTGGTAGCAGGCAATGCACTGCAGCAGGCGGCGGAAGTCGGGAAAGTCGCGGCGGGTCTCGCGCCACGCCGCCCGCAACTGGGCCAGCATCGCCACCGGCGGGCGGCCGGCGCCGGTGCCGGGCTCGCGCAGCCACAGGAACGCCGGCAGCGCCGCCGCCGCGAACAGGACGGCCGTCAGCCCCATGATCCAGGGGACGTAGGCCTGGGCCGGCAGGCCGCCGGATTCCGCCGCGGCCGCCACCCACAGCGCCAGGCCCAGGGCCAGCATGCCGCCGAAATAGCCGAAGCTCCAGCCCCAGCCGGACACCCGCCCCATGGCCTCGGGCCGCGCCAGCCCGGGCAGGAACGACGCCACCGCCGACTCGCCGATGCAATAGCAGACATTGGACAGCGCCAGCCAGAGCAGCCCCCAGACGACGTCGCCCGGCTCCACGCTGGCCAGCATCGCCGTGGCCAGCACGCAGCCTGCGGTGCTGGAGAACAGCAGCCGGCGGTGGCCGGCGCGCGCGTCGGCCCGCGCGCCCAGGCCCGGCATCCACAGCATCACCGCCAGGTAGGACAGCGACAGCGCCGCCGTCAGCGCCAGGGTGCCCCAGCTCTTCCCGGCCGCCACCACGCCGACGAAATAGGCGTTGAACACCGTCGTCAGCACCACGGTGGTATAGCCGGAATTGGCGAAGTCGTACATCGCCCAGGACCAGACCTCGCGCCGCCTCACGCCCGGCCGCAGCGGCGAGCCGGCGCGTGCGGCGGCCCCGTCCGCGTCCGGACGGCCCGCGCCGGGTCGGCCGGCGTCCGGCTGGCCGCCCGACCCGTCCGCACCCGGCCCGGATCCGGCTGCGTCCCGCCGCCCGCTCACAGTGCCGTACGGATCTGGTCGAGCGCGCCCGGATCCTCGATCGTCGTCAGATCGCCCGGATCGCGGCCTTCGCACAGCGCCACGATGGCCCGGCGCAGGACCTTGCCCGAGCGCGTCTTGGGCAGGGTGTTGACGAACAGGATGCGCGCCGGGCGGGCCACGGCGCCGTTGCGCTGCTCGATGACGCGCTTGATCTCGGCTTCCAGGCGCTCGCGGGCGCCGGATTCTTCCAGCAGCGCGGGATTGCGCAGCACGGCGAAGGCCATGGCCTCCTGGCCCTTGAGCTGGTCCGCCACCCCCACCACCGCCGATTCGGCCACGGCCGGGTGGGTGTTGACCGATTCCTCGATCTCGCGCGTGCCCAGGCGGTGCCCGGCGACGTTGATCACGTCGTCGGTGCGGCCCAGGATGTACCAGTAGCCGTCGTCGTCCACCAGCCCCCAGTCGGAGGTCGAATAGCACAGGCGGCCGGGGAAGGACTGGAAGTAGGTGCGCACGAAGCGTTCGTCGTTGCCCCAGATCGTGCTCATCGCCCCCGGCGGCAGCGGCGGCTCGATCGCCACCACGCCCTTCTGGTTCGGGCCGCAGTCCCGCCCGGTGGTCTCGTCGACCACCCGCGCGTCGTAGCCGTAGACCGGGAAGGACGGGCTGCCGAAGCGGGTGGGGACTTCCTCGATCCCGGGCTGGGCCGAGAGGATCGGCCAGCCGGTCTCCGTCTGCCAGTAGTTGTCGATCACGGGCTTGCCCAGCGCCTCGGACAGCCACTGGCCGGTGAGCTCGTCGAGCGGCTCGCCCGCCAGGTAGATGCGCTCCAGGCTGGACAGGTCGTGGCGGCTCAGCAGGGCGGGATCGTGCTTCTTCAGCACGCGGATCGCCGTCGGCGCGGAAAACAGCACGTTGACGCGGTAGATCTCGACGATGCGCCAGAGGATGGCGGCGTCGGGGCGCACCGGCGTGCCCTCGTACATGACGGTCGCCTGGCCGTTGAGCAGCGGCCCGTAGACCACGTAGGAGTGCCCCACCACCCAGCCCACGTCGCTGCTGGAGAAATAGACGTCGCCCGGCTTGCCGCCGTAGATGTATTCCATGGACGCGCACAGCGCCACCGCGTAGCCGCCGACGTCGCGCTGGACGCCCTTGGGATTGCCGGTCGTGCCCGAGGTGTACAGGATGTAGCTGGGTTCGTTGGATTCCAGCCAGACCACCGGCACCTGGGCATCCAGGTGGCGCGCCCGCAAGGGCGCGTATTCCAGGTCGCGGCCCGGCGTCAGGTCCATGGGCGCCAGGCCCCGGTTCACCAGCACGACGCGCTCGGGCGCATGGGAGGACTGCTCGATCGCCTGGTCCAGCAGCGGCTTGTAGGCGATCGGCCGCCCGCCGCGCGAACCCGCGTCGGTGGACACGATCACCCGGGGCTGGGCGTCGTCGATGCGCTGGGCCAGATTGTGCGCGGCGAAGCCGCCGAACACCACCGAATGGATGGCGCCCAGCCGGGCGCAGGCCAGCATGAAGAAGGCCGCCTGGGGAATCATGGGCAGGTAGATCAGCACGCGGTCGCCCTGGACGACCCCGAGTTCCTGCAGCGTGGCGGCGGCGGCGTTGACCTCGCGCGCGAGATCGGCGCGGGTGTAGACGATTTCCTGGTCGACCTCGGTGGACACCCAGATCAGGGCGGGCTGGTCGCCCTGGGTGTCGAGCCAGCGGTCGACGGCGTTGTAGCAGAGGTTGGTGCGCCCGCCGACGAACCAGCGCGCGAACGGCGGCCGGGAATAATCCAGCACGCGGGTGAAGGGGGTTTCCCAGTGGATGCGCTGGGCCTCGCGCGCCCAGAAGGCCTCCCGGTCCTGGATCGACTGGCGATGGAATTCGCGGACTTTCTGCATGGGTTCGTCTCCGGTGCCGCCCTGCGGCCCGTGCGGACCGCGGGAGTTTCTATATAGAGTGGATGGAAAGGATGGCATGCTGAATGGGTGACATGCTACACCCTGGCGCCGAACATACAACGCCCGCCTGACGCGAGACTGACGCGGGCCTGATGGGAGCCTGATGGGAGCCCGATGGAAGACGCGCGGGCAGCGCAGGGAAAGGAAGGCCAAACCCCGGCCAAATCCCGGCTTTACTCGACCGGCTCGATCCACTACACTCGGAGAGTTGTCCGCAGGGCGGGCAACCCATCAGATCAACCCGGCGCCCGGTATCCGGCCAGCCCGCGACCCGTGCCGCGCTCGTTTAAGCGCCGCGGCCACGCGAGGCGGCTGCGGGCGACGACATCCGTTAGCCATCCGCCCATGCCACCGCCCCATTCCGCCTCAGATCAGCCGAATCCACCCCGCCCCCTGGCGGTCCGTTCCCTGAAACTGCTGCTGTGCGCGGGCCTCGTGGCGCTGGCCGGATGCGCGCACCAGCCCCGCAAGACGGCCGACGCCAGCCTCACCTCCAATCACCTGCTGCGCGACAGCTACCTGCTCAGCACCCAGTCCGATCCGCTGGGCGCCTGGCTCGACAACAAGCGCAGCCTCGCCATCGACACCCCCGAAGCGGAACTCTACGGCACCAGCCAGGCGCCCAAGACCCTGGCGGCCACCGCCATGAAGTTCCTGGGGGTCAAATACCGCTACGGCGGCGACGCCCCCGGCGAAGGCTTCGACTGCAGCGGCCTGGTCGCCTACGCGGCCGAAAAATCCCTCGGCCTGAAACTCCCCCGCCGGGCGCGCGAGCAGGCCCAGCAGGGCATCTCCGTGGACCGCGAGGAACTGCGGCGCGGCGACCTGGTGTTCTTCAACACCCTGGGCCAGCGCTATTCGCACGTCGGCATCTACCTGGGCGACCACAAATTCCTGCACGCGCCGCGCACCGGCGCCAGCATCCGCGTCGACAGCATGGACATGGCCTACTGGCGCAAGCGCTACAACGGCGCCCGGCGCCTGCAGGCGCAGTCCGACGCCAGCTCGCTCGCGGCCGTCGAAGCCGCCGAACCCGCGGCCGCCACGCCCGCGTCCGGCGGCAAGCACGCGAACACCCGGCATGCCAGCGCCAAGCACGCCGCCGCCAAGCCCGCGACGGCCAGGCGCACGGCCGCCAGGCCCGCAGCGGCCAAGTCCGCGGCCGCAAAGCACACGAGCACCAGGCGCGTGGCCGCCAAGCGCTGAGGCGGCCCCTTCCCTGAGACGGCTCCGTCCAAAAAAGAGAAGCCCCGGCGCCTTGCCGGGGCTTTCCACACCGGGCCCGCGCGTCTACGCCTGCAGAGCCAGCCCGCCGTGCCCGCCCCGCCGCTTGCACGAGACGCGCGCCCCCGAGCCGGCCGTGTTCTCTTCCCGCAGCGGGCATGCTTTACAGTAGCCGCACTGGTCCAGCGCCTGCTGCATGCTGCACACCGACCGCCGGCATGCCAGCACGCGGATGCCGGCGCGCTGCGCCGCCAGGCGGAAGGTCTTCATCACGTTGTGCCCCAGGAAATCCGTCAGCAGGATGACCAGGTCGGTGCCGGAAGGCAGCGCGGGCGCCTTTTTCTGATGCGCGGGATCGCGGCCGCTGATGTGATGGCGGATGGCGATGTTGTGGTCGCGCAGCAGGTCCGGGATGTTGCCCAGCCGGTCCGCGCCGACGATCAGTGCACTGACTTGGGACTGCGATTGCGGTTGCAGTTGCGATTGCGCCATGAAATCGACTCCGGGTGGTGAGCCGGTGCGGTGGATGACCGGCCTGTGATCGTGGTTTTGATAGTTAATGATAATCATTCCTATTAACAAACGCAATTCTGTTTGATGTAACAAGGCTTCGCATCGTCTCGGGATTTACCCTGACGCACTTCCCCTCTTTCCCCGGAGAATTCAGTTTCCCGTCAATTTCCGTTCAGAAAACTGTTACCGGGCGCGGCGCACAATTTCCGAAAGAAGAACCCTTCCAACGGAGACACACCATGCACACCCTGTTGCGCGACGGGCTGCCCTGCGCGGCCCTGGCCCTGGCCCTGAGCCTGGGCAGCCCCGCCAGCCAGGCGGCCGGCAACGAGATCGTCCTGGGCGCCTCGGTCCAGCTGACCGGGCCCGTGGCCAACACCGGGCGCTACTACAAGGACGCCTACCAGCTCGCGGTGGACCAGATCAACCGCAAGGGCGGCGTCCAGGTCGGCGGCAAGCAATACACCCTGGCGCTGAAGATCTACGACAACCAGTCGGACGTGAACCTGAGCGTGCGCCAGTACACGCAGCTGGTCTCCAAGGACAAGGTGAACTTCCTGCTCGGACCCTTCGCCAGCAACTTCGCCCTGGCCGACTCCGCCGTCTCGGAAAAATACCAGGTCCCCATGGTGCAGGGCGGCGGCGCCTCGGACCAGATCTTCTCGCGCGGCTTCAAGTACGTCTTCGGCACCCTGGCGCCGGCCAGCAACTACTTCGGCAGCACCATCGCCATGCTCAAGCAGCTCAAGCCGGCGCCCGCCCAGATCGCCCTGCTCTACGCGGACGACGCCTTCGACGTGTCGGTGGCCAAGGGCACCCGCCCGCTGCTGGAGCAGGCCGGCCTGAAGACCGTGATCGACGAGCGCTACAGCAGCAACGCCAGCGACTTCAACACCCTGCTGTCGCAGATCAAGTCCAAGCAGGCCGACGCCGTGCTGGTCGCGGGGCACGAGACCGAGATCCTGAACTTCATCCGCCAGGCCAAGAGCCTGGACGTCTCGCCCAAGCTCTATTCCTTCACCGTGGGCGTGCCCAGCGAGGACTTCCGCAAGGCCCTGGGCGCGGACGCCGAATATGCCTTCGGCATGTCCGCCTGGCTGCCCAGCGAGACGCTGAAGGACGACTGGTTCGGCGACGCCGCCCAGTTCGCCAAGGCCTGGGGCGCCCAGTACCGCTACGAGCCCGACTACCACGCCGCCTCGGGCGTGGCCGACGTCGAGGCCATCGTCAAGGCCATCGAGAAGGCCGGGTCGCTCGATCCCAAGGCCGTGCGCGACGCCCTGGCCGGCAGCGACTTCCAGAGCCTCTACGGGCACATCGCCTTCGCCGGCAACGGCCAGATCGACCTCGACCAGGTGGTGATCCAGGTGCAGGACGGCAAGCCCGCGGCCGTGTTCGACGGCAGCAAGTTCCTGCGCGACGCGAAATACCCGATGCCCGACTGGTCCAAGCGCTGATCCCCCTTCACGATCCCGGGAGAGCCCGCCTTGGACCTTCTGCTGCAAGTCCTCGTCAACGGCATCCTGCAGGGCGGGCTGTACGCCATCATGGCGCTCGGCCTGGCCCTGGTCTGGGGGGTGCTCAACATCGTCAACCTGGCCCACGGCGCCTTCATCATGCTGGGCGCCTACATCTCCTGGTACAGCTACACCTGGCTGGGCCTGGATCCCTTCCTCGGGCTGCCCCTCACCGCGGTCCTGATGTTCGGCATCGGCTACGCGATCCAGCGCGGCATCCTGAACCTCATCGCCCGGGCGCCCATGTTCAACACGCTGCTGATCACCTTCGGCCTGGAGGTCGTCCTGACCTACCTGGCGCAGCTGGTGTTCTCGGCCGACTTCCGCACCATCAACCCGTCCTATTCCGGGCGCAACATCGACGTCCTGGGCGTGACCGTCCCGCTGGTGCGCCTGGCGGCGTCGGGCCTGGCCATCCTGCTGACGCTGGCCATGTGGCGCTTCCTGCTGCACACGCGGCTGGGCCGGGCGATCCGCGCGACCGCCCAGAACCTGGCGGCGGCGCGCCTGCACGGCGTCGAGCCGCGCCACCTGTACGCCGTGACCTTCGGCCTGGGCCTGGCGCTGGCCGGCGCGGCCGGCGGCCTGTACGGCACCGTGTCGCAGATCAACCCCTACATTGGCGCGACCCTGACCGCCAAGTCCTTCGCGATTTCCATCATCGGCGGGCTGGACACGCCGCTGGGCGTCATCGCCGGCGGCCTGGTGCTGGGCCTGATCGAGGCGCTGACCACCCTGTACGTCGGCCCGACCTTCGCCGACGTGGCCAGCTTCGGCGTGCTGGTGCTGGTGCTGATCCTGCGCCCCAGCGGCCTGCTCGGGAGGACCGCATGACGGCCGCGCGCATCTTCCTCGCCCTGGCCGTGCTGGTCGCGCTCGCACTGCTGCCGCTGTACGGCTCGGACACGCTCGTGCAGTTCGGCATCAGCACCCTGCTGCTGGCCGTGCTGGCCCAGGGCTGGAACATCATCGGCGGCTACGCCGGCTACCCGTCCTTCGGCAATTCCGCCTTCTACGGCCTGGGCGCCTACGGCGTGGGCATCGCCATGGTGCAGTGGCAGCTGCCCTTCGCCGCGGGACTGGCCTTCGGCGTGCTGCTGGCGGTGGTCTTCGCCATCTGCCTGGGCATCCCGGTGCTGCGCCTGAAGGGCCACTATTTCGCCATCGCCACCCTGGCCCTGGCCCAGGTCATGGCGGCCATCGTCTCCAACGTCGAGCTGGCCGGCCAGAACATCGGCCTGGTGCTGCCGCCGCTGAACGACGATCCCCTGTTCTACGAACTGTCGCTGGGCCTGCTCGTCGCGGCCACCCTGACGGTCTGGTGGCTGACGCGCAGCCGCTTCGGTTTCGGCCTGATCGCCATCCGCGAGAACGAGGAAGGCGCGGTCGTGATGGGCGTGGACACCACGCGCTACAAGGTCCTGGCCTTCGCCCTGGCCGGCGTGTTCAGCGCCCTGGCCGGCGGCATCCACGCCTACTGGATCACCTTCCTCGACCCGGAAAGCGCCTTCGACATCACGCTGAACGTGAAGATGATCATCATGGCGGTCTTCGGCGGCCCGGGCACGGTCCTCGGCCCCATCGTCGGCTCGCTCATCCTGTCGGCCCTCTCCGAGTTCCTGTCCAGCGAGGTCACCAGCATCGCCGGCCTGTTCTTCGGCGCCGTCATCGTCGTCGCCGTGGTGCTGATGCCGCGCGGCCTGGCCGACGTCGCCCGGCGCTACCGCCGCACGGGCTGGCGCTACTTCATCGAAAACATCCGGATGCATCGGCTATGAGCACGCAGGACCGCTCCAGAGGCGAATTCCCTTCCGCCGGGACGGCGCGCGGCGCCGGGGAGGCCGCATGAAGCCCATCCTCGAAGCCCGCGGCCTGACGCGCCGCTTTGCCGGGCTGGTGGCCGTGCACGACGTCAGCTTCTCGCTGCTGCCCGGCGAGATCCTGGGCTTCATCGGCCCCAACGGCGCGGGCAAGACCACGCTGATCAGCCTGCTGAGCGGCACCCTGGACCCCACCGAGGGCGAGGTCTGGTTCGACGGCCGGCGCATCGACCGCCTGGCCGCCTTCCGCCGCGCGCGCCTGGGCATCGGCCGCACCTTCCAGATCATGCAGCCCTTCCCCGGCCTGTCGGTGCTGGACAACGTGGCGGTCGGCGCCCTGTTCGGCCGCGGGCGGGGCCAGGCCAAACTCGCGCTGGCGCGCGAAAGCGCCCGCGAATGCCTGGACTTCGTCGGGCTGGGCCGGCACGCCGGCCACCGCGCCGAGGACCTGGGCGGCCCCGACCGCAAGCGCCTGGAGCTGGCCAAGGCCCTGGCCATGCAGCCGCGCGTGCTGCTGTGCGACGAGGTCATGGCCGGCCTGAACCTGGTGGAGATCGACGAAGTCATCGACATCATCCGCAAGGTGCGCGGCACCGGCATCAGCATCATCGTCATCGAGCACGTCATCAAGGCGATCCGCACCCTGTCGGACCGCATCATGGTGCTGCACCACGGCGAGAAGATCGCCGACGGCGCGCCCGACAGCGTGCTCACCGACAGCCGCGTCGTCGAAGCCTATCTCGGGAAGAAGCGCTCATGAACGCCACCACGCCCGCACCCGCCCCGCGGGACGCGCTGCTGCGGATCCGCGGCCTGTCGGCCGGCTACGGCCTGGTCGGGGTGCTGCAGTCGGTCTCCCTGGACGTCCGGCCGGCCGAGTTCCTGGCGCTGGTGGGCAGCAACGGCGCGGGCAAGACCACCCTGCTGCGCACGCTCTCGGGCCTGCTGCCGGTCCAGTCGGGCACCATCGAATGGGAAGGCCGCTCCATCGGCGGACTCACGCCCGACGCGATCTTCCGCCTGGGCATCGTGCAGGTGCCCGAGGGCCGCCAGCTCTTTCCGCGCATGTCGGTGCAGGACAACCTGCTGATGGGCGCCTACCGGCGCGACGACAAGGCGGAGGTGCGCGCCGACCTGGACAAGGTCTACGGCCTGTTTCCCCGCATGGCCGAGCGGCGGCGCCAGCTGGCCGGCAGCATGTCCGGCGGCGAGCAGCAGATGTGCGCCATGGCGCGCGCCCTGATGGCGCGCCCGCGCCTGCTGATGGTCGACGAGATGAGCCTGGGGCTGGCCCCGATCATCGTGGACCAGCTGATGGACAACCTGACGGCCATCCGCGACCAGGGCGTGACCATCCTGCTGGTCGAGCAGGACATCCACCTGGCGCTGGCGGCGGCCGACCGCGCCTACGTGCTGGAGACCGGCCGGATCGTGCGCGAAGGCCCGGCCCGCGACCTGATCGAGGATCCGGAATTGAAGCGGGCCTATCTGGGGGTCTAAGCCGCGTCGCGGACCGGCGGGGCGGGCTGCGCGACGGCCTCGGACACCACGTCGCGCGTCAGTTCCGGCGCCAGCATCTCCATCAGCACGTAGACGAAATCGCGCAGGAACACGCCGCGCTTGATCGCCACGCTGGTGGTGTGCCGGCCGAACAGGTGGCCGGCGGGCAGGCCGACCAGGCCCTTGTCGCGGCGCGGGTCGAAGGCCATGCCGGCGATGATGCCGATGCCCAGGCCGATGTCGGCGTAGGTCTTGATGACGTCGGCGTCGATGGCTTCGAGCACGATGTCGGGCTCGATCCCGGCCCGCTCGAAGGCCGCGTCGATGGCGCGCCGGCCCGAGAACGCCCGGTCGTAGGTGACGATGGGGTATTTGGCCAGGTGATCCAGCGACAGGTTGCGCGCGGCGCTGGAGGTCAGTTCGGTCAGGGGATGGTCGGGCGGCACCACCAGGGTGTGCTCCCAGGCGTACACCGGCAGGGCCACCAGGCCCGGGGTCTGGGCCAGGGTCTCGGTGGCGATGGCCAGGTCCGCCTGTTCGTGCAGGACCAGCCTGGCCAGGTGCTCGGGGTTGCCTTCGGCCAGGGACACGTGGACCTTGGGGAAGCGCGCGCGGAACGCCGGGATCACGCGCGGCAGCAGGTAGCGGGCCTGGGTATGGGTGCAGGCGATGACCAGGGAGCCTTCGTCGCGCTGGGCGAATTCGTCGCTCACCTTCTTCAGGTTGTCCACCTCGCGCATGATGCGGTCGATGACCGCCGACACGGCCTGACCCGGCTTGGTCAGGCCCTTGAGGCGCTTGCCGTGCCGCTCGAAGATCCGCACACCGAGCTCGTCCTCGAATTCGATGATGGCCTTGGACACCCCCGGCTGGGACGTGTACAGCGAACGGGCGGCTTCGGTCAGGTTGAAGTTGCGCCGGATCGTTTCGCGGACAAAACGGAATTGCTGCAGGTTCATGACGATGGCCCTATAGGAAGAGCCATTATATGTAATATAGAACCTGGTTCATATGATTTTTTGTTATTAGTTTAGGTTCCGGGGGCGGGAGGGCCCCGGACGGTGTCCTGGCGGCCTGCCGGACGGCATCCCGGGCCGGGCGCCGGGGGACGCCGGGCGCCTCCGGGCCGGCGCGCGCCGAGCGCACCAAAGAAAACTCCGGCGCGAAGGCCGGAGTGCTGGCCCGCGGCGCGAGCCTACTTCATCGAGATCGTGGTGTTGACCTCGCGCGGATGGGCCTGCCAGCGGGCGGTCACAGTCTTGGTCTGGGTCCAGAAGTAGACCGACTGGCGGCCGTTGGGGCCCAGGTCGCCCAGCTTCGAGGCGCGCGAGCCGGTGAAGCTGAACCAGGCCACCGGCACCGGGATGGGGATGTTGATCCCGACCTGGCCGACGTCGATGTTGTTCTGGAAGTAGCGGGCATGGCCGCCGTCCTGCGTGAAGATCGAGGTGCCGTTGCCGTTGGGATTGGCGTTGATGAACTCCACCGCCTCTTCCAGCGTGTCCACCAGCACCACCGACAGCACCGGCCCGAAGATTTCCTCGCGGTAGATGCTCATGTCGGGCTTCACGCCGCTGAACACCGTCGGCCCGACGAAGTTGCCCTTTTCATACCCGGCCACCTGGATGCCGCGGCCGTCGAGCAGCAGCTCGGCGCCTTCGTCCACGCCCTTCTGGATCAGGCCCTCGACGCGCTGCTTGGCGGCGGGCGAGATCAGCGGGCCCAGGTCCGCCTGGCGGTCGAGGCCGATGTTGACCTTCAGCTTGCGCGCGCGCTCGACGAAGTCGGGCAGCCACTTCTGCGCCTCGCCCACCAGCACCAGCACGGAGATCGCCATGCAGCGCTCGCCGGCCGCGCCGAAGGCGGCGCCCAGCATCGAGTTCAGGGCGGCCTCGCGGTCGGCGTCGGGCATGATGACGCTGTGGTTCTTGGCGCCCATCATGGCCTGGCAGCGCTTGCCGGCGTGCGAGGAACGGCGGTAGATCTCCGTGCCGACGCGGGTCGAGCCGATGAAGGACACGGCCTTGATGTCGGGATGGTCGCACAGGGCGTTGGCCACGTCCGCGCCGCCGTGCACCACGTTCAGCACCCCGGGCGGCAGGCCAGCTTCCAGGGCCAGCTGGGCCACCATCAGCGAAGCCGTGGGATCCTGCTCGGAAGGCTTGTAGACGAAGGTGTTGCCGCAGGTGACGGCGATGGGGAACATCCAGCACGGCAGCATCACGGGGAAGTTGAAGGCCGTGATCCCAGCGCACACGCCCAGGGGCTGGATGACCGAATAGACGTCGATGCCGGTGGCGGCATTTTCGGCATAGTCGCCCAGCTGCAGGGTGTGGGCCGACGCGGCGTGGTCCACGCCTTCCAGGCCGCGCGCGACCTCGCCCTCGGCATCCGGCAGGGTCTTGCCGTGCTCGCGGGAAATGGCCTCGGCGATCTTCGGGGTGTGTTCCCGCAGCAGCTGGGCGAAATCCACCATGATCTGGCGGCGCTTGGCCTGGCTGGTGTTGCGCCAGGTCTTGAAGGCCTCCTTGGAATCGGCCACCGCCCGCTCGACTTCGGCCGGCGTGGCGAAAGGCACCCGCGCGACCACTTCCTGGGTCGCCGGATCGATGACGTCGCGCCATTCCGTGGTTTCGGACTGGACGAGTTTCCCGCCGATCAGCAGCGGGACGCGTGGGATGTCGCTCATTAAAACCTCCTGGGTAGATTCGGTGAACGTCCGGTGACGTTCGTCAAAGTGGAACAAAGCGGAACAAAGCGGAAATCGGTATCGGGCCCGGGTCCGGTCCGGTATCGGCCCCGGGGCCCGGTTCAATGCTTGACCAGCGGGCAGGTCGAGGCCGACAGGGGCTGGAAGGCGTCCTGGGCCGGGATCGTGGCCACCAGCTTGGACAGGTCCCATTCGCCCTTGGATTCGGCGGGGGTCTTGACCTCGTACAGGTACATGTCGTGGATCACCCGGCCATCGGGACGGATCGAGGCATTGTGCATGATCGGATCCTGGATCGGGATCTCGCGCATCTTCGCCGCCACCGTGTCGCCCTGGGTGGAGCCGGTGGCCGCCACGGCCTTCAGGTAATGCCGCACGCTGGAATACACGCCGGCCTGCGTCATGGTGGGCTTCTTGCCCTGGTAGGCCTGGGCGAAGCGGTCGGACCAGGCGCGCGAGGCGTCGTCGAAATCCCAGTAGAAGCCGTCCACGTAGCTCAGGCCCTGGGCGTTTTCCAGGCCCAGCGCGCGCAGATCGGACAGGAACACCAGCAGGGACGCCAGGCGCTGGCCGCCCTTGACGATGCCGAATTCGCGCGCCTGCTTGATCGCGTTGACGGTGTCCTGGCCGCCGTTGGCCAGGGCCACGACCTGGGCGCCGGAGCTCTGCGCCTGCAGCAGGTAGGAGGCGAAGTCGGGCGCGTTCAGCGGATGCGGGACGGAGCCCTTGACCGTGCCGCCCAGGGCCTTGACCATGTCGGAGGCGCCCTTTTCCAGGGAGTGGCCGAAGGCGTAGTCCACCGTGATGAAGAACCAGGACTTGCCGCCCTTGTCGAACATGGCCTTGACGCCGCCGATCGACTGCGAATACACGTCGAACATCCAGTGGAAGCCCACCGGCGAGCAGTTCTTGTTGGTCAGGTCCGTGGTGGCCGGGCCGGAGAACATCACCACCTTGTTCTTTTCGCGTGCGATGTTCTGCACCGCCAGGGCCACCGCGGAATTGGTCAGGTCGGCGATCGCCGTCACCCCGTCGCGGTCGAACCACTCGCGGGCGCGCGCCGCCCCCACGTCCGCCTTGTTCTGGTTGTCGGCCGAGACCAGCTCGATCTTCATGTCCTTGCACTCGGCCTTCAGGCAGTCGTCGATGGCCAGCTGCGCGGCCGCCACCGAGCCCATGCCGCCCATGGACGCGTAGGTGCCGGACATGTCGGTCAGCACCCCGATCTTGACGGGCGGGGTCGCCGCCTGCGAAACGGACAGGGACATCGCGGTGGCGCACAGGGCCGCCGCCAGGGTGGGGGTGAATCTCTGCATGGTCTTGTCTCCGTTGTCGTTGGGGGTCCCGTGGACACGTCCGCGCGCCGCGCGCATGCCGGGCGCGTCCGGCGGGTCCGCAGGTCCGCCGTCTGCGCGGCGGGATGAGGAATAGGAAACCTCCGGACGGGTCTCGCGCCGCGTGCCTCGGCGCATCCGGGCAAAGGTTCCCTTGCTCCCTGGCCCAGTTTAGTTGTGTAAAAAACTTATTACCATCAAAATATTTGCACATTCGTTGACGATAATTGCACAAGGAAACGTGCAGGGGGAACACCATGGCCGACTGGGACGCGATCCGCTATTTCCTGGAAGTCGCCCGCACGCAGCGGGCCAGCGCCGCCGCGCAGCGCCTGGGCGTGCGGCACAGCACCGTCACGCGGCGCATCCGCGCGCTGGAGCAGGACCTGGGCGTGACGCTGTTCGAGAAATCCCGCGCCAGCGGCTACACCCCCACCGAGGAAGGCCTGCGCTTCTTCGCCCACGCCGAGCAGGTGGAAAGCACCCTGCTGGCGGCCCGCGAATCCCTGTCCGGCGCCGCCCAGATGCCTTCCGGCCACCTGCGCATCGGCTCCACGGAAGGCTTCGGCAGCACGGTCCTGACTCCCCTGATGGTGGATTTCCAGCGCCGCCACCCGGCGATGACGCTGGACATCATGCCGGTGCCGCGCTTCATCAGCCTGTCCAAGCGCGAGGCCGATATCGCCATCGCGCTCGAACGCCCCCAGCGCGGCCCCTACCTGTGCACCAAGCTGGCCGACTACAGCCTGCGGCTGTACGGCACCCGCGACTACCTGGCGCGCCACGCGCCGATCCGGCGCCAGGCGGACCTGGGCCGGCATACCTTCATCGGCTACGTGGACGAGCTGCTGTTCAGCGACCGGCTGCGCTACCTGGACGACCTGGTGCAGCCTTCGCGCGTGGTGTTCCGCAGCACCAGCGTGCTGGCCCAGTACCACGCCGCCCTGGGCGGCCAGGCGCTGGCGATCCTGCCCTGCTTCCTGGCGGCGCAGGACGAGCGCCTGGAGCCCGTGCTGGCCGACTCGATCCTGGTCACGCGCAGTTTCTGGATGTACTGCCACGAGGACCTGCGCCGCACGCGCCGCGTGATGGCCCTGTGGGACTACCTGAAGCAGGCCGTGGCGCTGAACCGCGACCTGCTGCAGGGCCGCGCCCGCGAACTGCGCACTCCCGCCGGCGACTGGACGCCGTCCTACGCCCCGGGGCGCCGCGCCGCGCCGGCGGCCGCCTGAGCCGCCCCGCGGGCGAACCTGCGCGCGAAGCGCACGTCCCGGGGGTCGCCGCGCGCGGCCGGCGGCCCGCGTCGGGCGGAATCCGGGTCGTCAGGCCGCCCGGATCCTGCGCCGCCTGGGCCGAGGCATGCGCAGGCGCCGCCACATCAGCCCCAGGCCCAGGGCCAGGAAGGCGACGTGCACCAGCCACAGGCCGACCCCGAACGACAGCACGCCGTTGGCGATCCAGCCGCGCGACAGATTGATGAGATTCATGTACAGCAGCGCCAGCAGGCCGGCGATCAGCAGGTCGCCCGAACGCCCCAGGCGCGGATTCACCGCCCCCAGCGGCAGGGCGATGAGGGCGAGGTTCAGCACCGCCAGCGGCAGCGACAGCCGCCACATCAGCTGCGACATGGATTCGGGGTCGCCCAGGGCGACCAGGTCCAGGGTCGGGCGCGCCTTGATCTGCTGCAGGGCCTCCTGGCGCCTGGCTTCCAGGGCTCCGGGGTCGGTGCGGCTCTCGATGCGCACGCCGTAGCGGTCGAAGTTCAGCAGCCGGATCTCGGGCGAGCCCGGCTTGAGATCGTAGCGGTGGCCCGGCCCCAGCACCAGGAAGCGGTCGCCGTTGGGCTCGGTGCGGATGGCGGCGCTTTCGGCCGTGACCACGCTGAGCCATTCGGGCTCGATGATGCGCGCCACCACCCGGCCCAGCTCGTCGTCCGGCCGGGTGGGCGATTCGGCGAAGAAGACCCGCCGCCCGTCGTCGGTCTCAATGAACTGGCCGGCCGAGACCTTGGACAGGTCGGAACGCTGCTCGAAGCGCTGGCGGTATTCGGCGATCTGGCCATAGGCCCAGGGCGAGGCGGACAGGGTCAGCACCGCCACCACGGCCGCCACCGGCAGGGCGAAGCGCATCACCGGACGCAGCCACTGGGCCAGCGACAGGCCGCTGGCGAACCAGACGGCCATCTCCGACTCGCGGTAGCTGCGCGTGACGGTGGTCAGCACCGCCACGAACAGGGACACCGACAGGATCACCGGCAGCGCGGTGATGCTGGAAAAGGCCGCCAGGCCCAGCACCACGTTGGCGCCGATGTCGCCGTTGGCGGCCTCGCCCAGCAGGCGCACGATCAGCACGCTCAGCCACACCACCAGCAGGGTGGAAAACACGATGCCCGCGTGGCTGGTGATCTCGGAAAAGACGGCGCGCTTGAACAATGTCATGGAAAAATGCGGAATAATGGACCGTCTGATCCCCGAATCCACCGGACCCAAGGAAAACGAATGGAATTTAGCACAACGACGTCGGCATCCCTGCACACGCTGAAGACCCAGGCCCTGGCCGTGGGCGTGTTCCAGGACGGCGTCCTGAGCCCCGCGGCCGAGGCCCTGGACCAGGCGTCCAAGGGCGCGATCCGGGCCATCGCCAAGGCGGAATTCGATGCCACCCCCGGCGCCATCCTGACGCTGCACGCCCCCGCCGGCATCGCCGCCGAACGCGTCATTTTACTCGGGCTGGGCGCCCAGGAACGCCTCCCGGCGGCCACCCTGGCGCGCGCCCACGAGGCCCTGGCCGCCTATTGCGTGCGCGCCGGCGTCGGTCACGCGGTCTCCACCCTGTGCGCCCTGCCCTGCGCCGACGCCGACGTCGCCGACTGCGCCCGCACGGCCGCGCAATCGGCCAGCGCCGCCACCTACCGCTACGACACCACCTTCAGCAAGCCCAAGCCCGCGGCCAAGCTGCGCGCCTTCGTCCTGCACCTGGGCCGCGGCCAGGCCGCCCGCGCGCGCGTCGGCCTGGACCAGGGCGCGGCCATCGGCGCGGGCATGAACCTCGCCCGCCTGCTGGGCGACCTGCCCCCCAACGTCTGCACCCCCACCTACCTGGGCAATACGGCGCGCAGCCTGGCCAAGCAGTTCAAGACCCTGAAGGCCGAAGTGCTGGACCAGAAAAAGATCGAGGCCCTCAAGATGGGCTCGTTCCTGTCGGTGGCGCGCGGCTCGGCCGAGCCCCCCGCCTTCATCGTCCTGCGCCACACCCCGGCCGGGGCCGCCGCCCGCAAGGCCGCCCCCATCGTGCTGGTGGGCAAGGGCATCACCTTCGACGCCGGCGGCATCTCGCTCAAGCCCGGCCCGGGCATGGACGAAATGAAATTCGACATGTGCGGCGCCGCCAGCGTGCTGGGCACGATGCGCGCCGTGGCCGAGCTGAACCTGCCGCGCGAGATCATCGGCATCGTCCCCAGCTGCGAGAACCTGCCCAGCGGCACGGCCAACAAGCCCGGCGACATCGTCACCAGCATGTCGGGCCGCACCATCGAGATCCTCAACACCGACGCCGAGGGCCGCCTGATCCTGTGCGACGCCCTGACCTACGCGGAACGCTTCAAGCCCGCCGCGGTGATCGACGTCGCCACCCTGACCGGCGCCTGCGTGATCGCCCTGGGCCACGTCAACAGCGGCCTGTTCACCCAGGACGAGACCCTGGCCACGGACCTGCTCGCCGCCGGCCGCCGGGCGCTGGACCCGGCCTGGCGCATGCCCCTGGACGATGCCTACCAGGATCTCCTGAAATCCAATTTCGCCGACATGGCCAACATCGGCGGCCGGCCCGCCGGCTCGGTGACCGCCGCCTGCTTCCTCTCGCGCTTCACCGGCAAGTACCCCTGGGCGCACCTGGACATCGCCGGCACCGCCTGGCACGAAGGCAAGCAGAAGGGCGCCACCGGCCGCCCCGTGCCCCTGCTGGTGAGCTACCTGCTGGGCCAGTGCCCGGCGCAGGCGCCCGCGGCCGCATGACCCGGGTGGATTTCGCCTACGGCGCGGCGCACCGGCTGCGCATGGCCTGCCGCACGGCGGCGCGCCACGTCGGCGCCGGCCGCCGGCTGCTGGTGTACTGCACCGACGCGCGCCGCCTGCAGCGCTTCGACGCCCTGCTCTGGGAATTCGAGCCGGCCAGCTTCATCCCGCATGCCCTGGCCGGCGATCCCCTGGCCGGCCAGGCCGATGTGGTCCTGGTGGCCGATGCCGAGACCCTGGCCGGCACGCCGCCCCTGGGCTGGCTGCTGAACCTGGACCTGGACTGCCCGCCGCGGGCCGAACGCTTCGAGCGCATCCTGGAAATCGTCTCCGGCCACGAGGCCGACATTCAGGCCGCCCGGCGCCGCTGGTCCCTGTACCAGCAGGCCGGCCACGAGGTGCGGGGCCACCGCCTGCCGGCCGACCACCCCGCCGTGGGGAACCATCCCGGCGGCTGAGTGTCCAAGTCCTTGAACCACCCCGTCCCGGCCTTCCGGGAGGGTGCCGGACGATGTCTTCCTCGCATGGACGATACCGTTCAGCTTGTTGTAAGATTGGAGTCATTCCAGCCGGCGTTTCGCGCCGGCCCCACGCACCACAGGAATCCGCCATCATGACCGACTTCCGCCACACGCTTCCCAACGCCGGCGCCTACGCCGCACCGGCCGCCGTCCGCAACCGCGTCCTGCGCAACACCTACTGGCTGCTCGCGCTGTCGCTGATCCCCACGGTCCTGGGGGCCGCCGTCGGCCTGTCCTTCGGCATGAACCAGGCCATGGCCACCAGCCCCGGCATCAGCACGCTGATCTTCCTGGTCGGCGCCATCGGCCTGATGTTCATGATCGAACGCAACAAGAACTCCTCGCTGGGGGTCGCCCTGCTGCTGGGCTTCACGTTCTTCATGGGCGTGATGCTGTCGCGCCTGCTGGGCCACGTCCTGGGCCTGGGCAACGGCGCCCAGCTGATCATGCTGGCCTTCGGCGGCACCGCGGCGGTGTTCGGCGTCATGGCCGCCGTCGCCACCACCACCAAGCGCGACTTCACCCATCTGCAGAAATTCCTGTTCGTGGGCGTGGTGCTGCTGCTGGTCGCCATGGTGGCCAACATCTTCCTGCAGCTCCCGGCCCTGATGCTGACCCTGTCGGTGCTGGCCATCGGCATCTTCTCGGCCTTCCTGCTGGTCGACCTGCAGCGCATCGTCCAGGGCGGCGAAACCAACTACGTCTCCGCCACCCTGGCGGTCTACCTGGACCTGTACAACATCTTCGCCAACCTGCTCATGCTGCTGGGCATCTTCGGCGGCAACCGCGAATAGCATCCAACCTCCCAAGCGGGCCCCGGCCCGCACGGCCGGTTCAGGCCGCGCCGCCTCCCGCAGGCGGCGAGGCCTTCAATTTTCTGATCCCCTCCGCGGCCACCAGGCCCACCGCGATCCAGATCGGCACGTAGGTCAGCCACTGCGCCGGGGCCACGGGCTCGCCCATCAGCAGGAACGCCACCCAGAACAGCAGCACGGGTTCCACGTAGCTCAGCAGGCCGAACAGGGACAGGGGCAGCATGCGGCTGGCCGCCAGGTACATCGACAGCGACACCGCGCTCAGCAGGCCCAGCACGGGCACCTGCAGGATCAGGCGCGGATGCGCGGCGAACAGGCGCACGGCCTCGGCCGCCTGGGCCTGCAGGATCACGACCGCCGCGGGCAGCAGGAAGAACATGTCGAACCACAGGCTGGTCAGCGCATCGACCCGCAGCCGGCGGCGCAGCATGAAGTACGGCGGATAGCCCAGGGCCACCAGCAGCGTGGTCCAGGACACCGTCCCCAGCCGCCACCATTCGTGCCCGACGCCCAGGGCGGCGAACGCCACCGCCCAGGCCTGCCAGGCGCTGAGCCGCTCGCGGTAGAACAGCCGCCCGACCAGCACCATCACCAGCGGCAGCAGGAAATAGCCCATGGACACGTTCAGCGCGTGACCGTGCAGCGGCGCCCACACGAACAGCCACAGCTGCACCCCCAGCAGCAGCGAGCACACGATCATGGCCGCCAGGAAGCGGCCGCGGGAGAAATCCCGGGCGGTCTGGCGCACCGCCCCCCAGCCGCGCGCCCGCTGCACCACCAGCGCCAGCATCGGCAGCCCCATCAGGATGCGCCAGGCGAACACGATGTCGCCGTCGAAGGGCTGCATCAGCGTGGCGTAGAAATACATGGTGGCGAACAGCGCCGAGGACGCCACCGACAGCAGAATGCCTTTTTTCATCGCGCGGCGGCCCGTTCAGTAGCGCTGCAGGTCCATCAGCACCTGGCGCGTGCGCAGGGGCGCTTCCAGCAGCTCGTCCAGGCGCTCGCGCAGCGCCTGGCGCAGCGCCGGCTCGGCGCCCGCCTGCTCGAAGTCCGGCATCGGGACGTCCAGCCCGTAGCCGGCCTGCTCCAGCAGCAGCCACTCGAAGCGGCGCAGCGCGGCGGCGTGGGGGCGGCCGCGCGCGCCGGCCAGGGCGTCCAGCGCGGCCTCGTAGGCGTCGAACACGCCCGGGTGCGGGTCCTCGCGCCCCAGCAGGCGCAGGATCAGTTCGTTCATGTACCAGCCCGACATCATCGCCCGGCCGTCGAGCAGCCGCACCGGGCCGGATTCGGCGCGCGTCAGCGTATGGACCTCGGCCGAGCCGGTCCAGGACAGCCACAGCGGCTGGAAGCCCACCAGCACCGCGCGCAGCGCCGAATAGGGGCGCTTGGCGCCCTTGGCCACCAGCGCGACGCAGCCGTGGTCGCGGGTGAAGGCCTGCACGACGAGAGAGGTTTCACGCCAGGGGCTGGCGTGCAGCACGTAGCCGCGCGCATCCAGGATGCGCTGGCCGCGTCTACTCATAGCCCAGTTCCCGCAGCGCCGCCTCGCGGTCGGACCAGCCCTTGCGGACCTTGATGTAGACGTCCAGGAAGACCGGCTTTTCGAGCAGCTTGACGATGTCCTGGCGGGCCTCGGTGGCGATGCGCTTCATGTGCTGGCCGCCCGCCCCCAGCAGGATGGGCCGGTGGCTGTCGCGCTCGATCACGATGCAGGCGGCGATGCGCGCGCCCTCGGCGTTTTCTTCCCACTGCTCGATGACCACGGTGCAGCCGTAGGGCAGCTCGTCGCCCACCAGGCGGAAGATCTTTTCCCGGATCAGCTCGGCGGCGAGGAAGCGCAGCGGCCGGTCGGTCAGGGTGTCGGGCTCGAACAGGTGCTCGCCCTCGGGCAGGTGGCGGGCGATCTCCCGCAGCAGGACTTCGAGCTGCACGTCGCGCAGCGCGCTGACCGGCACCACCGCCGCGTAGGGGAATTGCTCCATCAGGCGCGACACGTAGGCGAACAGGGCGTTCTTGTCCTTGAGGGCATCGACCTTGTTGACCGCCAGGATCACCGGACGGTTCTGCGGCAGCAGCGGCACCACGCCGGCGTCGCCCGCCGACCATTTGCCGGCCTCGACGACGTGCACCACCACGTCCACTTCCGCCAGGGCCTGGGTGACCACCCGGTTCATCATGCGGTTCATGGCGCCGCCGTGCCGCGTCTGGAAGCCGGGGGTGTCGACGAAGACGAACTGGTCGGGGCCGCGCGTGAGCACGCCGTGGATGCGGTGGCGCGTGGTCTGGGCCTTGCGCGAGACGATGGACAGCTTGGCCCCGACCAGGGCGTTGCCCAGGGTGGACTTGCCCACGTTGGGGCGGCCCACGATGGCGACGAAGCCGCAGCGGCTGGGGGGGGGAGCGTCGTGCGTGGCGGGAGCGTCGTTCATGTCTTCTGGTCCTGAGTCTGGCCCCGCGCCCGTGCCTGGGTCTGGACCTGTTCCTGGGCCTGGGTCTGAACCTGTTTCGGGGCCGGGGCCGGGTCCTGGCCCGGGAGCGGATCCCGGGCTCCGTCCTGCGCCACGGCCACGGGCAGGGACAGCTGGGCCGGCTTGCGGCGGCGCGCCGCCCGGCGCACCGGCCCCAGGGATTCGATGGCGGCGATCGCCTGGCCGGCGGCGGCCTGCTCGGCCGCCCGCCGGCTGCTGCCCGAGGCCTGCGCCCGGATGCCGAGCGGGGCGATCTCGCAGACCACGTCGAAGAGCTGGTCGTGCGCCGCCCCCCGGGTGGCGACGACCTCGTAGCGCGGCAGCGGATGGCCGCGCCCCTGGACGAGCTCCTGCAGCAGGGTCTTGGGATCCTTGCCGAAGGTGCGCAGGTCGATGTGCGCGAGGATCGGGCGGTACAGGCGCTCGATGACGCGGCTGATCTCGGGATAGCCGCCGTCCAGGTAGACGGCGCCGAAGAGGGCTTCGAGCGCATCGGCCAGGATCGAGGGCCGGCGAAAGCCCCCGCTCTTGAGCTCGCCCTCGCCCAGGCGCAGGTGGGCCGACAGGGACAGGTTCTGGGCGATGTCGGCCAGGGCGGACTGCTTGACCAGATTGGAGCGCACCCGCGACAGGTCGCCCTCGTCCATTTCGGCGTGCTCGGCGAACAGCAGCGTGGAGACGACGAAATTCAGGACCGAATCCCCCAGGAATTCCAGGCGCTCGTTGTGCGGCATGCCGTGGCTGCGATGGGTCAGGGCGCGTTCCAGCAGGCGCGCGTCGCGGAAGCGGTAGTCCAGGGCGGACTGCAGGGATTCCAGGGAGGCCATCACTCGAACCCGCCGATCCGGCTGGGCGAACCGAAGTTCATCCAGATGAAGAAGGCGCGCCCGACGATGTTGCGGTCCGGCACGAAGCCCCAGTAGCGGCTGTCCAGGCTGTTGTCGCGGTTGTCGCCCATCATGAAGTAGTGGCCGGCCGGCACCGTGCAGCGCACGCCGTCGGGCAGGTAGGCGCAGGCCTGGAAATCCGGGAAGCGCGTGATCGGCATGAGTTCCTGCGGCGCCTGGACGTTGAGCAGGATGCGGTGCGACACCTCGCCCAGCTGCTCGCGGTACTGTCCCACGTAGACCGCGCGGTCGGGCTCGTAGTAGTCGCCGTCGCGCACGCGCTGCACCGGCGTGCCGTTGACCGACAGGACCTTGTTGCGGTATTCGATCACGTCGCCCGGCACCCCGATCACCCGCTTGATGTAGTCCACCGAGGGATCGACCGGATAGCGGAACACGACCACGTCGCCGCGCCGCGGCGAGCCCACGTCGAGGATCTTGCGGTCGATCACCGGCAGGCGGATGCCGTACTCGTACTTGTTCACCAGGATCAGGTCGCCGTTTTCCAGGGTCGGCAGCATGGAGCCCGACGGGATCCGGAAGGGCTCGACCACGAAGGAGCGCAGCACGAACACGAACAGGATCACCGGGAAGAAGCTGACGCAGTATTCCACCCACCAGGACGGGCGGTTGGCCCGCTCGTAGATCCGGTCGCACTCGACCTGCAGGGCGGCGGGATCGAGCCCGGCGGCGTTGTTGCGGCAGGCCTGCGCGGCCGCCTCGGCGCGGGCGCGGCGCCGGCCGCGCAGGACCCCGACGTCCAGCAGCCAGACCAGGCCCGTCACGACCAGCGCGACGAACAGCAACAGGGCGAAATCCCAGCTCATGCGGCGTCCTTTCTCACTTTCCTACTTGTCCTCGACCTGCAGGACGGCCAGGAAGGCCTCCTGCGGGATTTCCACGTTGCCGACCTGCTTCATGCGCTTCTTGCCGGCCTTCTGCTTTTCGAGCAGCTTCTTCTTGCGCGAGATGTCGCCGCCATAGCACTTGGCCAGCACGTTCTTGCGCAGCGCCTTGACGTTCTCGCGGGCGACGACTTCCGCCCCGATGG
Organism: Castellaniella defragrans; assembly: GCF_014203015.1. GTDB lineage: Bacteria > Pseudomonadota > Gammaproteobacteria > Burkholderiales > Burkholderiaceae_B > Castellaniella > Castellaniella defragrans. The sequence continues at coordinate 23,945 of NZ_JACHIB010000019.1, read as the reverse complement.
CGGCCTGGATGGCGATGTCGAACATCTGGCGCGGGATCAGGCCGCGCATGCGCGTGACCACCTCGCGCCCGCGCGGACGGGCGTTGGCGCGGTGCACGATCATGGACAGGGCATCGACCCGGTCGCCGTTGATCAGCAGGTCCACGCGCACCACGTCGGCCACGCGGTATTCCTTGAACTCGTAGTCCATGGACGCGTAGCCGCGCGACACGGACTTCAGGCGGTCGAAGAAGTCCAGCACGATTTCCGCCAGCGGGATCTCGTAGCGCAGGTGCACCTGGCGGCCGTGGTAGCTCATGTCCAGCTGCACGCCGCGCTTGGCCGTGCACAGCGACATCACCGGCCCGACGTATTCCTGCGGCATGAACAGCGTCACCGTCATGATGGGCTCGCGGATTTCCTGGATGTGGCCGACCTCGGGCATGCGCGAGGGGCTGTCCACCCGCAGCAGCGTGCCGTCGCGGTGCAGGACCTCGTAGACCACCGACGGCGCGGTGGTGATGATGTCCATGTCGAACTCGCGCTCCAGGCGCTCCTGGACGATGTCCATGTGCAGCAGGCCGAGGAATCCGCAGCGGAAGCCGAAACCCAGCGCCTGGGAGACTTCCGGCTCGAACATCAGCGAGGAATCGTTGAGCTTGAGCTTTTCCAGGGAATCGCGCAGCTGGTCGTATTCGCTGGATTCGACCGGGTAGACCCCGGCGAATACCTGGGGCTTGACTTCCTTGAAGCCCGGCAGCGCCGCGGCGGCCGGTTTGCCGGCCAGCGTCAGGGTGTCGCCGACCTTGGCGTGCTGCAGTTCCTTGATGCCGGCGATGATGAAACCGACCTCGCCGGCCGAGAGGCGCTCGCGCGGCTGGGACTTGGGCGTGAACACGCCCAGCTGCTCGCACAGGTGGGTGGCGCCGGTGGCCATCAGCAGGATCTTGTCCTTGGGCCGCAGGGTGCCGTTGACGATGCGCACCAGCATCACCACGCCGACGTAGTTGTCGAACCAGGAATCGATGATGAGGGCCTGCAGCGGCGCGTCGGGATCGCCCTGGGGCGGCGGGATCCGCGCCACGACGGCTTCGAGGATCTCGTCGATGCCCAGGCCGGTCTTGGCGCTGGCCAGGATGGCGTCGGTGGCGTCGATGCCGATCACGTCCTCGATCTCGGCGGCGGCGGCGTCCGGGTCGGCCGAGGGCAGGTCCATCTTGTTCAGGACCGGCACGACCTCGACGCCCAGCTCGATCGCGGTGTAGCAGTTGGCCACGGTCTGGGCCTCCACCCCCTGGGTGGAGTCCACCACCAGCAGCGCGCCCTCGCAGGCCGACAGCGAGCGGCTGACTTCGTAGGAAAAGTCCACGTGGCCCGGGGTGTCGATCAGGTTCAGGTCGTAGACGCGGCCGTCGGCCGCCGTGTAGCGCAGCGCCGCCGTCTGGGCCTTGATGGTGATGCCGCGCTCGCGCTCGATGTCCATCGAATCCAGGACCTGGGCTTCCATTTCGCGGTCCTGCAGGCCGCCGCAGCGCTGGATCAGACGGTCGGCCAGGGTCGATTTGCCATGATCGATGTGCGCAATGATGGAAAAGTTGCGGATGTGGTCCATAGGATAGAAAGGAAGAAAAAATGGAAAAGGGAACGCCGCGGGGCGTCCCCTTCTCGTTCAGGCCGTATTTTAGCTTTTTCCCGCAGGGGGCATCATTGCGGCTTGATGATCACCCACTGGGACTGCTGATCGCGGCTGACCAGCAGCACGGCCGGGCGGGATTTGTCCAGGTCCTTGACGATCTGGGCGTACTGCTTCGGGCTGGTGATGTCGGCGTCGTTGATCCGCAGGATCACGTCGCCCGGCTCGATCCCGGCCTCCGCGGCCGCGCCTTCGGCCTGGTCCACCACCACGCCCTGCTCGCCGGTGTCGGGCGGCAGCGCCTTGACCGTCAGGCCCAGGCGGTCCGCCCCGGTGCCGGAGGACGGCGCCTCGCCGTTCTGGGCCGCGGCGGTCTTGTCGTCGAGCTCGGCGACGGTGGCCTTCAGCTCCAGCGACTTGCCCTTGCGCCAGACCTGGACCGTGGCGGTGGTGCCCGGACGGGTCGCCCCCACCAGGCGCGGCAGGTCGGTCATGTGCTTGATGGCCTGGCCGTTGAAGGCCGTGATCACGTCGCCCGGATGCACGCCCGCCTTGGCGGCCGGGCCGCCGGCCTCGACGCTGCTGACCAGGGCGCCCTGGCCCTTGTCCAGCCCCAGGGCCTTGGCGACCTCGTCCTGGACCTCGGTGATCTGCACGCCGATGCGCCCGCGCGTGACCTTGCCGTGGGCCTTGAGCTGCTCGACCACGCGCATGACCTCGTCAATGGGGATGGCCAGGGAAATGCCCATGAAGCCGCCGCTGCGCGAGACGATCTGGGAATTGATGCCGACCACCTGGCCCTGCAGATTGATCAGCGGGCCGCCGGAATTGCCCGGATTGACGGCCACGTCGGTCTGGATGAACGGCAGGTAGTCGCCCGTGTCGCGGTTGATCGCGCTGACGATGCCGGCGGTGACGGTCGAATCCAGTCCGAAGGGCGAGCCGATCGCCAGCACCCACTGGCCCTTGCGCAGCTTGTCCGAGTCGCCGATGGGCAGCGGCTTGAGGCCGGACGCCTCGATCTTGATCAGGGCGATGTCGGTGCGCGCGTCGGTGCCGATGACCTTGGCCTTGTATTCCTTGCCGTCGGTCATGGTGACGAAGATGCCGTTGGAATTGTCCACGACGTGGTTGTTCGTGAGGATGTAGCCGTCGGCCGAGATCACGAAGCCCGAGCCGATGCCGCGCGGCACCGTGCGCTCGCCCTCGGAGGGCGCGGGCTGCTGCCGCTGCCGGCCGCGCGGACCCTGCGGGTTCGGCTGGCCGAAGCCGGGCGGCATGAAGTCCGGGCCGAAGAACCAGCGGAACAGTTCCGAGGGATCGCCGTCTCCGGGCATCATGGGCGAGCGGCGCACCGGCACGGCCTCGGTGGTGCGGATGTTGACCACCGAGGCTTCGGTGGCCTCGACCACCTGGGTGAAATCGGGCAGCGCCGCGCTGGGCGCGGCCACCGGCTGCGCCTGGGCGGCGCCGATGGGCAGGGCGGCCGCCAGCGCCAGGCTGAGGGCGGCGCCCGCCGCCGCGCGCGCCACGGCGGAATACGGCAGATGAAAAGCCATGGAATTCTCCTTCGAGGATGAGGGGATCAGTGGGCGGCCTGGGGCAGGTACTGCACGGCGTGCGCCAGGTCATGCACGGTCTGTGCGGGCACCTCGCCGACCGCGGTCAGCCAGTAGGAGGCCAGCCGCATGCGGTAGATGCTGATCGCGCCCTGTCGCAGGCCGCCCTGTCTGATGCTTTGATCGCGTTTCGGATCAAAGGTTTCAATGAAGATCGAAATCGCCGCCAGTCCGTCGGACAGCACGAGCTGGTCCACCGCGTGACCGGCCCCCATCTGACGCGTCAGTTCGGCGATGGGCTGGAATCCGGCGGGCGGCGCGAAGCGCCAGCCCTGGGCGGCGAGATTGGCCGGCCGGCTGGTTTCGGTGCGCAGGCGCCAGTCGCGCGTGTTCCAGCGCGAGGCGAGCGCGCCGGGTGGGATGTCGGCGCCGAAATGGATGCTGCTGAAGGCCACCTGGTCCACCAGGCGGCCCTCGGCGTCCAGCGTCTGGCTCTTGAGCAGCAGGTGATTCTGCAGGTCGGTGCAGATGCGGTAGCTGTAGCGCAGGGCGTCGCGCGCGCGCAGTTCGGACACGGCGCATTCGCGCCCGGCCACGCGGTAGGTGCGCCCCAGCGGCGTCCATTCGTAGTGCCGCGGGACGGCCTCGCCCTCGCCCAGCAGCAGCGCCGGGAAATGGTCGCTGTGCGCGGGCCGCATGACGATCAGCCGGTGCTCCGGCAGGAGGCATTGTTCCATGCCGTTCTGCCGCAGGCATTCCTGCGGCGAGCCGTCCAGGACTTCCTGGCGCTCCCGTTCGCCGGTGCCGTCCACCTGGTGCACCAGGTGCGTGGCCTGCAGCATGCGGCCCTGCTGGTAGACGGTGACGCCGGCGTAGTCCAGGGTGCGGGCGGCGGCCTGGACCTGGCGCAGGAAGGCCAGCGGATCGGCCTCGGCCGCGCCGACGGCGGCGGCCCACGACAGGGCCAGCCCCAGGCACAGCCCCGCCCGGCGTCCGGCCCGCGCCCAGCCCGGCATCAGCGCGCCCCCATCCCGTCGTAGGACACCTGGCGCACCGCGCCGGCGCCCGCCATCGACTGGTGCGCGGCCATGTAGTCGGCCAGCCCCGGATCGGCGGCCTCGGGCTCGTCGGCCTGCGCCACGACCGGCGCGGCGGCGGGCGGCGCGTCCGACGCGAAGAAGAAGGGACGGGCCATCCAGACGACGGAGGCCACGGCCGCGGCCACCGCCAGCCCCGACAGGCCGTTGCGCACCAGGTGGCGCCGCGCCAGCGGCGAGGGTGCGACGATCGGCGGTTCGGCCTCGATGGCGGCCGACACGCGCACGTAGAAGCGCTCGGACGGGCGGATCGCCAGGTCCGGGCTGCGCATGACGTCGCCGATCAGGTGGTAGGTGTCCCAGAGCTGGCGCCCGTAGGGCGTGTCCAGCTCCTCGGCACGGAGGTCGGCCTCGCCGTCCACCCAGGAGGACACGGAGGCCTCCCAGGCGCGTTCGGTCGCGGCGGAATCGGGTTTGGCGTTCATGACGGCTCCTTACCAGCGGCGCTCGGAATCGCGTTCCATGACCGGCCGCAGGCGGGCCGCGATGGCTTCGCGGGCGCGGTAGATGCGCGAACGGACGGTGCCGATGGGGCATTGCATGGTGCTGGCGATCTCTTCATAACTCATCCCTTCGATTTCCCGCAGCACGATCGCAAGACGCAGATCGTCCGGCAGTTCGTCGATGGCCTCGTTGACGGCCTGGGCGACCTGCCGGCTGGCCATCAGCGATTCTGGGGTACTGTGATCGCTTAGGCCATCGATCTGGTCAAAAGTTTCACCGTCCTCGTTTTCCAGGGGCGTCACGGTGGCGGGCCGGCGGAAGCTGGCCGCCTGCCAGTTGCGGGCGGTGTTCAGGGCGATGCGGTAGAGCCAGGTGTAGAAGGCGCTGTCGCCGCGGAACTGCGGCAGCGCGCGGTAGGCCTTGATGAAGGCCTCCTGGGCGACGTCCTCGATTTCGGCCGGGTCGTGGATCATGCGCGACAGCAGCCGCATGATCTTGCGCTGGTACTTGATGACCAGCAGATCGAAGGCGTGGCGCTCGCCGCGCCTGACGCGCTCGACCAGCGCGAGATCGGCCTCGCGCTCGGTCATGCGATCCCCCGGGTGCCGCGCGGGCGCGCGATCAGAGGCGCCCCACCAGCATCGAGCCGTTGGTGCCGCCAAAACCGAAGGAATTGGACAGCGCCACGTCGATCTTCATGTCGCGCGCCTCGTTGGCGCAATAGTCCAGGTCGCATTCGGGATCCTGGTTGAACAGATTGATGGTCGGGGGCGAGATCTGGTGGTGCACCGCCAGGGTCGTGAAGACGGCCTCGATGCCGCCCGCCGCGCCCAGCAGGTGCCCGGTCATGGACTTGGTGGAATTCACCACCAGCTTGTACGCATGGTCGCCGAACGCGAGCTTGAGCGCCGCCGTTTCGTTCTTGTCGCCCAGCGGGGTGGAGGTGCCGTGGGCGTTCACGTAGCTGATCTGCTCGGGGCTGACGCCGCTGTTGCGCAGCGCGTGCAGGATGCCCCGGCGCGGACCGTCCTGGTCCGGGCTGGTGATGTGGTGCGCGTCGGAACTCATGCCGAAGCCGAGGAATTCGGCGTAGATGCGGGCGCCGCGGCGGCGCGCGTGCTCGTATTCTTCCAGCACCAGCGCGCCGGCGCCTTCGCCCAGGACGAAGCCGTCGCGGTCGCGGTCCCAGGGCCGCGAGGCCGTCTCGGGATCGTCGTTGCGGGTGGACAGCGCGCGCATGGCGGCGAAGCCGCCCATGCCCAGGGGCGAGACCGAGCTTTCGGCGCCGCCCGCCACCATGACGTCGGCGTCGCCGTATTCGATCAGGCGCGCGGCGTCGCCGATGCAATGCAGGCCGGTGGTGCAGGCCGAGACCACGGCGTAGCTGGGGCCCTTCAGGCCCAGCATGATGGAGAGCTGCCCCGAGATCAGGTTGATCAGCGAGGCCGGCACGAAGAACGGCGAGATGCGCCGCGCGCCGCGCTGCAGGTATTCGATCTGGGTTTCCTCGATGCGCGGCAGCCCGCCGATGCCCGAGCCGATGATGGTGCCGGCGCGGTCGGCGTCTTCCGTGGCGATGTCCATCCCCGAATCGCGCCAGGCCTGGATGCCGGCCGCCACGCCGTAATGGATGAAGGTATCCATCTGCTTGGCTTCCTTGGCGCCCATGTAGTCGGTGACGTTGAAGCCCTTGACCTCGCCCGCGATCTGGCTGTTGAGCACCGAGGCGTCGAAACGCGTCACCCGGCCGATGCCCGAACGCCCGTGGATGAGGTTGTCCCATGCGGTCTGGACATCGTTGCCCACGGGCGAGACGATGCCCAATCCGGTTATGACGACACGTCGTTTCACTGACTCGGCTCCTGATGCTAGAACGAAGAATGAAAATGAAAAAGGACTCCGCGGACCGGATCGGCCCGCCGCCCCGCCGGGGGGCGTTTTCGTCCCGGCATGGCCGCGGGACGAAAAAGGCGGTCCGCGGCGGGCCGGATGGGACGGGCTGTTTCAGCCCGCCGATGGCGCCCGCCGCGAACCGCCCCGGCAGCCTGTCCGGCTCGGTGCGTCAGGCCGTCGAGCCCTGGCGCGGCAAGCCGCAGCAGGGTGGTGATGATTATTGCTTGCTGTGCGAGGTGATGTAGTCGACCGCCTGCTGGACCGTCGTGATCTTCTCGGCTTCCTCGTCGGGAATCTCGGTTTCAAATTCGTCTTCGAGGGCCATCACGAGCTCGACCATATCGAGCGAATCGGCACCGAGGTCGTCAAGGAAGGAAGATTCGTTCTTGATCTCGGCTTCGTTGACGCCGAGTTGCTCAGCGACGATCTTCTTGACGCGCTGTTCGATGCTTTCCATGCATATCTCCAGTTGAGAAAAATCCCGCGAATTATAGCCAAATGAGACCGACGGGGCTGCGGGTTTGTGTCAAAAAAACAGCCCCCGCCGCCGGACGGCTTCCATTCCGGAAGCGCGGTCGCGCCGGGGCCTGCCTGCTGAGGTTGAACGGATTTTACCTTAGACGGGCCGGCTCCGTTCCGAATGCCTACATGTACATACCACCATTGACGTGGAGCGTCGTCCCTGTTACGTAGCCCGCCTGGGGGCTGGCCAGGTAGGCGACCGCATGGGCGACTTCCGCCGCCGAACCGAGCCGGCCCAGGGGGATCTGGCCCAGGATCGCGGCGGTCTGGGTTTCGTTCAGCGCGCGCGTCATGTCGGTGTCGATGAAGCCCGGGGCCACGCAGTTGACCGTGATGCCGCGGCTGCCGAGCTCCATCGCCAGGGAACGCGACAGGCCCGCCACGCCGGCCTTGGCGGCGGCGTAGTTGACCTGGCCCGGGTTGCCGCTGTAGCCCACCACCGAGGTGATGTTGACGATGCGGCCCCAGCGGGCCTTCATCATGGTCTTGGCCACGCCGCGCGACAGGCGGAACACGGCCGACAGGTTGGTGTTCAGCACGGCGGCCCAGTCCTCGTCCTTCATGCGCAGGATGAGGCCGTCGCGGGTGATCCCGGCGTTGTTGACCAGAATGTGCGGCCCGCCTTCGGCGGCCAGTTCGGCCAGCAGCGCGTCGCAGGCCGCCGCGTCGTTGACTTCGAGCACCGCGCCGCGCCCGCCCTGGGGCGCCAGGGCTTCGGTGATGGCCTGGGCGCCGGCCTCGGACGTCGCCGTCCCCACGACCGTGGCGCCCGCGGCCGCCAGTTCCAGGGCGATGGCGCGGCCGATGCCGCGCGATGCGCCCGTCACGAGGGCGATCTTGCCCGTCAGTACAGGTTCCGACATGTCAGCCTCCCAGAGCTTCCAGCGTCTGTTGCAGGGACGCCGGATCGGTGATGTTGAACGTGTTGATTTCGCGGTCGATGCGCTTGACCAGGCCCGCCAGGACCTTGCCCGGCCCGCATTCGACGACGTGGGTGACGCCGTCGCGCTTCATGGCCTGGATGGTCTCGACCCAGCGGACCGGGTGCCAGGCCTGGCGCACCAGCGCGTCGCGGATGGCGTCCGGCTCGGCCGGGCGGGCGACATCGACGTTGTTGATCAGGGGGATGGCCGGAGACGCCACGGCCACGCCGGCCAGCGCCCGGGCGAGCACGGCGGCGGCCGGCTCCAGCAGGCGCGAATGGAAGGGCGCCGACACCGGCAGGGCCACGGCGCGCTTGGCGCCGGCGGCGCGCGCGCTCTCGCAGGCGCGCTCGACCGCCGCCGTGTGGCCGGCGATCACGACCTGGGCCGGGGCGTTGTAGTTGACGGCCTCGACGACCTGGCCTTCGGCGGCCTGGGCGCAGGCCTGGCGCACGGCCTCGTCGTCCAGCCCCAGGATGGCGGCCATGGCGCCCTCGCCCACCGGCACGGCGGACTGCATGGCCTCGGCGCGTACGCGCACGGTGCGCACCGCGTCGGCCAGGTCCAGCGCGCCGGCCGCCACCAGGGCGGAATACTCGCCCAGGCTGTGGCCGGCCACCAGGGCGGGGGCGGCGCCGCCCGCCTGGCGCCAGGCGCGGTACATCGCGACGGAGCACAGCAGCATGGCGGGCTGGGTGTGGACGGTGAGGTTCAGGGTCTCGGCGGGACCGTGGGCGATCAGGCCGGAGAGGTCCTCGCCCAGCGCTTCGTCGCCGGCCCGCAGCGTGGCCTGGACGCCGGCGTCCCCGGCCCAGGCGTCCATCATGCCGACGGCCTGCGAGCCCTGGCCGGGAAATACGAATGCGATCTTCATCATGCGGTCTTCAGGATGTGGTCTTCAGATTTTCACGAGGACGGAGCCCCAGGTGAAGCCGCCGCCCACCCCTTGCAGCAGCACGGTCTGGCCGGGACGGATGCGGCCGTCGCGCCAGGCGACGTCCAGCGCCAGCGGCACGCTGGCCGCCGAGGTGTTGGCATGGCGGTCCAGGGTGACGATGAGCTTTTCTTCGGGCAGGCCGAGCTTGCGGCCGATGAAATTCAGGATGCGGATGTTGGCCTGGTGCGGCACCATCCAGTCGAGTTCGGAGACGTCGATGCCGGCGTCGTCGCAGACCTCGCGCGCCGAGCGCGTCAGGGAATTGACGGCCAGCTTGAACACCGCCTGGCCGTCCATGCGCAGGAAGGGATCGCCCGTGACCTGCCCGCCCGCGACGCTGCCGGCGGCGCACAGGATGTGCTGCTGGCGCCCGTCGGCGTTCAGCCGCGCGGCCAGGATGCCGGGCTCGTCGGCGGCGCTGAGCACCACGGCCCCGGCCCCGTCGCCGAACAGCACGCAGGTGCGGCGGTCGTTCCAGTCGAGGATGCCGGAGAAGACCTCGGCGCCGATCACCAGGGCGTGGCGCGCGCGGCCGGCCCGCACGAAGGCGTCCGCGGTGGCCAGGGCGTAGACGAAGCCGCTGCACACGGCCTGGACGTCGAAGGCGGCGGCGCCGCCCACGCCCAGATTGGCCTGCACCAGGCAGGCGGTGCTGGGAAAGATGAAGTCCGGCGTGGAGGTGGCGACGATGATCAGGTCGAGCTGCTCGGCCGTCAGGCCGGCGTTGTCCAGCGCCGCGCGCGCGGCCGCCGTGGCCAGGGTGCTGGTCTTGGTGCCCGGATCGGCGATGTGGCGCTGGCGGATGCCGGTGCGCTCGGTGATCCAGGCATCGGAAGTCTCGATGCCGCGCGTGGCCAGGTCGGCGGCCAGATCATCGTTGCTGACGACGCGTGGGGGCAGATAGCCGCCCGTTCCTGTGATCCTGGCGTAAGGCATATCGATTCCGGAAAAAGAGGACTAGGCCGTCGGGGCCGATTCGCCGGCCGCGGAGGGCGGCGTGCGGCCGCGCAGGGCGTCGAGGCGCTGGATGGTGCCTTCGAGGAGGCCGTTGAGCACGGCCTCGCGGGCGCGCTGCAGCGCCTGGCCGTAGGCATAGGCGTCGGCCGAGCCGTGACTCTTGATGACGATGCCGCGCAGGCCCAGCAGGGCCGCCCCATTGTAGCGGCGATTGTCCACGCGGGCGCGGAAGCGCTGCAGGACGGGGGTGGCGACCAGGCCCGCCGCCATGGTGAAGGGGTTGCGGCGGAATTCCTCGCGCATCATGGCGCCGATCATGCGCGCCAGGCCCTCGATGGACTTCAGGACCACGTTGCCGACGAAGCCGTCGCAGACGACCACGTCCACCGTGCCCTTGAAGATGTCGTCGCCCTCGACGTTGCCGTAGAAGTTCAGGCCGCTGCCGCGCAGCAGGTCGGCCGCCTGCTTGACGACCTCGTTGCCCTTGATGAGTTCTTCGCCGATGTTCAGCAGGCCGACGGAGGGCTGCGCGCGGCGGTCCACGGCGGACACCAGCGCGGCCCCCATGAGGCCGAACTGCAGCAGGTGCTCGGCCGTGCAGTCCACGTTGGCCCCCAGGTCCAGCACCGTGGTGGAGCCGCCCTGCTGGTTGGGCAGCGCGGTGGCGATGGCCGGGCGGTCGATGCCGTCCAGCGTCTTGAGCACGTAGCGGGAGATCGCCATCCAGGCGCCGGTGTTGCCGGCCGACACGGCGGCGTCGGCGCGGCCGTCCTTCACGGCCTGGGCCGCCACCCGCATCGAGGAATCCTTCTTGCGGCGCAGGGCGACTTCCACCGAATCGTGCATGGTGACGACTTCGGAGGCGTGCAGGATCTCGAACTGGCCGGCGGACGCCGCGTTCTGCTGCAGGACCTGACGGATCAGGGCCTCGTCGCCGACCAGCAGGCACCGCGTATCGGGATGCGACTGGGCGAAGGCCATCGCCGCCGGCACGGTGACCGGCAGGCCATGGTCACCGCCCATGCAATCGATGGCGATGATCGGATGGGAATGGGACATCGGCGCGGGGAAAGACCGGTGCGCGGATGACTTATTCGTCGTTCTTGGTCTTCAGGACCTTGCGGCCGCGATAGATGCCGTTCGGGCTGATGTGGTGGCGCAGGTGCAGTTCGCCGGTGGTCGGCTCGATGGCCGTGGCGGGAGCCGTGAGAAAATCGTGCGAGCGGTGCATGCCGCGCTTGGACGGGCTCTTTTTGTTTTGCTGGACAGCCATGATGACTCCTGTGATCGGGGCCGCTCATTTTAAGGTAAGCACGAGCCCGTGTGTTGAACGAAAATTCAGTCTTTCCCGAGCCGTTCCAGGACCGCGAACGGCGAAGGCCGGCGGGGCGGCTCCGCCGCGTCCCCGTCCCCCGGGCACACGTCGTGGCGGGGGGCGTAGGGCAGCGCCAGGATCAGTTCGTCTTCGACCAGGCCCGGGACATCCAGGCGCTGCCCGGCGACGAGATATTCGATCTCGGGGCCCTGGCCTTCGGCTTCGAGCGCATCCATGGCATCCAGCTGCGCCTGGGTTTCCACCAGGCCCAGCGTGCTGGACACCCGCAGCGTCAGGCTGAAGGCTTCCAGGCAGCGCTGGCAGACGACCCGCACCGGCCCTTCGGCCTCGACATCCAGCCAGGACCGTCCGGTCGGCGCATCGAACCGCCCGCGCACGCGCCAGCGGATGTCGCCGTCCTGCTGCCCGGGCAGGTCCTGGCACAGGCGCGCGAACTGGCTCGTTCGCGTCACACCCTCCAGGCTCCGTCCGGCCCGCGCAAAACCGGCCATATCACCGGTCGCATCGATGACCATGGAAATTGGTACTCGGGAAAACTCTAGATGATACTTGATCATGGGGGGCAGGGTCAATGTTCCTGTGCGTTCCTGCGTGCTGCTCCCGTACGCGCTCAATCCTGTGCACGCTAAACTGACGGACTTCACCAGGATTTCCCCATGCCGCTCATACTGGCTTCCAGCTCGCCCTACCGCCGCGCCCTGCTGCGGCGGCTGAACCTGCCTTTTTCCGTCCAGTCGCCGGACATCGACGAAAGCCCGCGCCCGGGCGAATCGCCGCTCGACCTGTCGCTGCGCCTGGCGCGCGAAAAGGCCGCCGCAATCGCCGCGCGCCACCCCGGCGCCCTGGTGATCGGCTCGGACCAGGTCGCCGTGTTCCAGGGCGAACCCATCGGCAAGCCGGGCTCCTTCGAGGCCGCCCGCGACCAGCTGCGCCGCTTCGGCGGCCGCGACGTCCTGTTCCACACCGCCCTGTGCGTCACCGACGGACGCCGGCAGCTGCTGGAGCAGGTGCCGACCGAATGCCGCTTCCTGGCCCTGGACGACGCCCGGATCGAACACTACCTGCGCGTCGAGCAGCCCTTCGACACGGCCGGCAGCGCCAAGGCCGAGCAGCTGGGCGTCGCGCTGATGGAGCGGATGCGCAGCGACGACCCCACCGCCCTGATCGGCCTGCCCCTGATCGCGCTGTGCCGCATGCTGCGGGCCTTCGGCCTGGAACCCCTGGCCCCCCATCCCGAGACTTAGGCTTATTCACCCCGATCATGACCACCCTGCACCTGATCCCCGTCGGCCTGGGCCAGGCGGACCCGGAACGCTGGCTGCCCCGCGCCGCCCGCGAGATCGCCGCCACGCTGCGCTGCTTCATCGCCGAAAACGCGAAATCGGCGCGCGCCTTCCTGAAGCAGATCGAGACCGCCGTCCCGCTGCAGGACATCACCATCCACACCCTGAAGCCGGACACGCGGGCGGAGGAAATCCGCGCCTGGCTGGCCGCCGTGCCCGCCGGCCAGGACCTCGGCCTGGTCTCGGAGGCCGGCTGCCCGGCCGTCGCGGACCCCGGCGCGCTGGTGGTCGCCCAGGCGCATGCCGCCGGCATCCGCGTCGTGCCCTGGACCGGACCCTCGTCCATCATGCTGGGCCTGATGGCCAGCGGCCTGCAGGGCCAGCGCTTCGCCTTCCACGGCTACGCGCCGGTCAAGGCGCACGAGCGCGACGCCCAGCTGCGCGCCTGGGAATCGGCGTCCCACAAGCAGCGGCAGACCCAGATCCTGATCGAGACCCCCTACCGCAACGCCGCGCTGTTCGAGGCGCTGCTGCGCACCCTGCGCGACACGACGCGGCTGTGCGTCGCCAGCGCGCTGACCTGCGACGACGAGGCCATCGCCACGCGCACCATCGCCCAGTGGCGCAAGGCCGGGCCGCCGGACTTCGAGCGCAAGCCGACGCTGTTCCTGTACCTGGCGGACTGAGCCGACGCTGTTTGTTTCTGTACGGGGCGGACCAAGGCCGGACACAGGACAGCCATCCCCGCGGACCGTCCCGCGCCTGCCGGGTCCGGGCCGCTTGCGAGCGGCAAGGCGGGCCAGCCCCGCAGATCGGTTCAGCCTGACGCCCTGGGGCTGCCGCGCCGCGCCGCGCGCCGGCCGCGCCACCACCCCGGCAGGCGCGCGGCCAGCAGCAGCGCCAGGACCGCCGCGTACAGGCGCGGTTCCAGGAAATCGTTCTTGCCCGCCCGCATCCAGTCGAAATGCAGCGCCGAGAGGATCGCGGCCGGGTAGACCAGCATGTGCAGGCGCTTCCAGCCGCGCCCCAGGCGCCGCATCCAGCCCTGCGTGGAGGTCGCCGCCAGCGGGATCAGGCACAGCACGGCCAGCGCGCCCACGCCGATGAAGTCGCGCGCCCAGAGGTCCGTCCACATCGAGGCCGGCGCTCCGCCCCGGTCCCAGACCGCCCAGGCGAGGACGTGCAGCGCGGTATAGAAGAAGGCGTACAGGCCCAGCTTGCGCCGGTGGCGCAGCAGGCCGGACCAGCCCAGGCGGCGCGCCGGCGTCACGGCCAGGGTGGCCCACAGCAGCGCCAGCGCCCAGAGGCCGGAGGAACGGGTGAGGAATTCCTGCGGATTGGCGCCCAGGCCCCCGGCCAGACCCAGCGCGATCCAGCGCAGCAGGGGAAACAGGCCGCAGGCATGGACGCAGGCGCCCAGCACCCGGCCGCCGCCCGGCCGCGGCCGGCGCGCGGCGGCAGCCGGGGCCGAGGCCGAAGCCGCGGGACGGGCCCCATCCGCGCGCGCGCCCATCAGAAGTTGCGCGCCAGGTCCATGCCCGCGTACAGCCCGGCCACCGCCTCGGCATAGCCGTTGAAGGGCTGGGTGGGCAGGCGCGGCGCGAAGAAGCCGGCGCCGATGCGGCGTTCGGTCGCCTGGCTCCAGCGGGGATGCGGCACCGCCGGGTTCACGTTGGCGTAGAAGCCGTATTCCCGGGGCGCAGCGCGCATCCAGCTGGTGACCGGCGGCTGCGCCTGCAGGCGGATGCCGACCAGCGACTTGGCCGACTTGAAGCCGTATTTCCAGGGCACGACCAGCCGCAGGGGCGCGCCGTTCTGCGGCGGCAGGGCGCGGCCGTAGACGCCGAAGGCGAGCAGCGCCAGCGGATGCATGGCCTCGTCCATGCGCAGGCCTTCGACGTAGGGCCAGTCCAGGATGCCGGCCGACACGCCCGGCATGGCCTCGGGCTGCAGGGCCGTGGTGAACACCACGTAGCGGGCGTCGGCCGTCGGCTCCACGTGGCGCAGCAGATGGAACAGCGAATAGCCGGTCCAGGGGATCACCATGGACCAGGCCTCGACGCAGCGCAGCCGGTAGACGCGCTCTTCCAGGGGCGCCAGCCGGCGCAGCGCGTCCAGGTCCAGGGTCAGGGGCTTGCGCACGGCGCCGTCGATCCGCACCGTCCAGGGCTCCAGCCGCATCCGCCCCGCGTATTCGGCCGGATCGCCCTTGCCGGTGCCGAATTCGTAGAAATTGTTGTAGGTGGTGATGTCGCGCCAGGCGTTGGGCGGCTCGTCGGTGGACCAGCGGGCCGCGCGCGGGGCCGGCAGCGCGGGGCCCTCCGCCCCGTCGGCGGGGCCGGCCGCCCGGGCCAGGCCACCGCCCGCGCCCAGCGCCAGCGTGCCCAGGGCCGCCTGCCGCAGCCATCGCCGCCGCGACCGCCAGACGGGTTCGGACGTGATTTCGGAGGGCCGGATGCCGATTTCCCAGGGTGCGCGCATGATGATCCACCGGTCGGAAGACAATCCAGTTTAGGCCTCAATCGTGCGGAAAGGTTCCCCGCCCGCCGGCGGATTGCCTTCCAGCCTGAACGCCCCGTTTCGGATGCATGGGCTTGCCATGCGCCGGAAATCAGCCCGCGCGCGCCCGGATCCAGGCCTGCATGTCGGGCACCGTGGCGGCCAGCGCCGTCGGCCGGGCGGACTCCAGCAGGGACGGCGCATGCGCGCCGTAGGCGACCGCCAGGCTGTCCACCCCGGCCGCCTGCGCCATCAGCACGTCGTGGGTGGTGTCGCCCACCATCAGCACCGTCTCCGGCGCCAGGTCCAGCTCGGCCAGCAGCTGCAGCAGCATGTCCGGATCCGGCTTGCCGCGCGCCTCGTCGACGGTGCGCGTGGCGTGGAACAGATCGTGCAGCCCCAGGCGCTCGATCGACTCGTCCAGGCCGCGGCGGCTCTTGCCCGTGGCCACGCCCAGCACCGCCCCGCCCGCGCTCAGTTCGCGCAGCAGCTGCGCCTGGCCCTCGAACAGCCGCATTTCGTGCTGCAGCGCCATGAAGTGCGCGCGGTAGCGGCCGACGAAGGCGTCCACGCGGTCGGCGCCCAGTTCCGGCACCAGGCGGTACAGGGCCGCCTGCAGCGACAGCCCGATGACCCAGCCGGCTTCCTCGCGGGACGGCTCGCGCAGCCCCAGGTCGCGGCAGGCGCCCAGCAGCGCGCCGACGATGTGATGGGTGGAGTCCAGCAGCGTGCCGTCCCAGTCGAAGATCACGGCGCGATACTGCTTGACCGGCGCGTCGAGGCCCGGAACCGGTGCCGGGGGAATCGCCGTCGGGTCGGGGGCGTTCATGGGCGGGCATGCTCCAGTTGGTCCAGCAGCGCCCGGCAGGCGGGCGGCAGCGGGGATTCAAAGACGAGGGGTTCGCCGGATACCGGATGGGGGATCTCCAGCCGGTGCGCATGCAGGAACATGCGCCGGAAGCCCTGGGCGGCCAGGGCGGCGCGCACGGCGTCCGGCCCGTATTTCTCGTCGCCGGCGATCGGGTGCCCCTGCGCGGCCAGGTGCACCCGGATCTGGTGGGTGCGCCCGGTGCGCAGTTCGGCCCCCACCAGGGAATAGCGCCCGCCATAGCGGCGCTGCAGGGTGACGATGGTGTGGGCGGGCTTGCCCAGGGCGTCGACGCGCACCCGGCGCTCGCCGTCCGGCGTCAGGTATTTGAGCAGCGGCAGGCGGATGTGCTGGCGGTCGTTGACCCAGTCGCCCACGACCAGCGCCAGGTAGTGCTTGCGCCCCCGGCTCTCGCGCATCATGTCGTGCAGGGCCACCAGGGCCTTGCGGCTGCGCGCCACCATCAGCACGCCGGAGGTTTCCCGGTCCAGGCGGTGCGCCAGTTCCAGCAGGCGCTCGGCGGGGCGCGCGGCGCGCAGCTGCTCGATCACCCCGAAGGACACGCCGCTGCCGCCGTGCACGGCCACCCCGGCGGGCTTGTCGATCACCAGCAGGTGAGCGTCCTCGTACAGCACCGGGAAGTCGGCCGGCGGCACCGGCGCGGCGGCGCCCGGCGCGGGCAGGCGCAGCGGCGGGATGCGCACCGAATCGCCGCTGGCCAGGCGGACGTCGGCCCGGCTGCGGCCCTTGTTGACCCGGACCTGGCCGTCGCGGATGGCCTTGTAGACGTGGCTCTTGGGCACGCCCTTGCAGACCCGCAGCAGGAAATTGTCCAGCCGCTGCCCCTCGTGCTCGGTTCCGACCACCACGAGGCGGACGGCCGGCGGCGGGGCGGGCGGATCAACTATTTTGCGCATAGGGAAAAGCGGCATATAATCGCAACAGCCCATAGAGGCTGGAAACCGCCGGGCGTAGAGACGCAATGGATGCATCTCCGTCGGGCAGCAGGGACCCCATTGTACTGCCTCACTTCCAGCCTCCAGGTCCTTGGTCGCCGGCTCCGTCCCGGTTCCCTCCCCCGCGCGCTGCCGCCGGGCGCTGGAATCGACGTCAGGCCGCGTGCGACGCCGCAGATTCTGCTCGCTCTTCCGCACCGGATGCGGCCCCATGGCCGGCGTCCGCCGTTCCCAGCAATCAATTTCGTCAACCACGTATCGTGCCCTTGACCTCCCTGCTGACAGAACCCCGCGCCCCCCGGCGCACCGTGCCCCCTCCCCAGGAGACCGGCGCGGCCTGACCTCGTCAGCGCACCGATCCCCTCGCAGACTGCCGCATCGCACACCGAGTGACCCGTGGCCGTGCGCCGAATCCGGCGCGCCCTGACTACGGAGAAACACACTCATGAAACGCATGCTGTTCAATGCGACGCACCAAGAAGAATTACGCGTCGCGATTGTCGATGGCCAGAAACTGATCGACCTGGACATCGAGACCGCCGGGCGCGAGCAGCGCAAGGGCAACATCTACAAGGGCGTCATCACCCGCATCGAGCCGGGACTGGAAGCCTGCTTCGTCAACTACGGGGAAGACCGCCACGGCTTCCTGCCCTTCAAGGAAGTCGCGCGCAGCTACTTCAAGGAAGGCGTGGACGTGCGCAGCGCCCGCATCCAGGACGCCCTGGCCGAGGGCCAGGAACTCATCATCCAGGTCGAAAAGGAAGAACGCGGCAACAAGGGCGCGGCCCTCACCACCTTCATCTCCCTGGCCGGCCGCTACCTGGTGCTGATGCCCAACAATCCGCGCGGCGGCGGCGTGTCGCGCCGGGTCGAGGGCGAAGACCGCCAGGAACTGCGCGACACCATGGACCAGCTGGAAATCCCGGCCGGCATGAGCATGATCGCCCGCACCGCCGGCATCGGCCGCGGCGTCGAGGAACTGCAGTGGGACCTGAACTACCTGCTGCAGCTCTGGACCGCCATCGACGCCGCCGCCCGCGAAAACAAGGCGCCGATCCTGATCTACCTGGAATCCAGCCTGGTCATCCGCGCCATCCGCGACTACTTCTCGCCTGAAATCGGCGAAATCCTGATCGATACGGACGACATTCACGATCAGGCGACCGCCTTCATGAGCGTGGTCATGCCCGACAACGTCAACCGCGTGAAACGCTACCGCGACGACGTGCCCCTGTTCTCCCGCTTCCAGATCGAACACCAGATCGAGACCGCCTACTCGCGCACGGTCACCCTGCCCTCGGGCGGCGCCATCGTGATCGACCACACCGAGGCCCTGGTGGCGGTGGACGTCAACTCCGCGCGCTCCACGCGCGGCGCCGACATCGAGGAAACCGCCCTGCGCACCAACCTGGAGGCCGCCGACGAAGTCGCCCGCCAGCTGCGCCTGCGCGACCTGGGCGGCCTGATCGTGATCGACTTCATCGACATGGAGGACAGCAAGAACCAGCGCTCCGTCGAACAGCGCCTGCGCGATGCCCTGCATTTCGACCGCGCCCGCGTGCAGATGGGCAAGATCTCGCGCTTCGGCCTGATGGAACTGTCCCGC
This sequence comes from Castellaniella defragrans, assembly GCF_014203015.1. Classification (GTDB taxonomy): domain Bacteria; phylum Pseudomonadota; class Gammaproteobacteria; order Burkholderiales; family Burkholderiaceae_B; genus Castellaniella; species Castellaniella defragrans. The sequence goes on along the minus strand of NZ_JACHIB010000019.1, from coordinate 5,453 downwards.
CAGCGCCTGCGCCCGGCCCTGAACGAAGGCTCGCACGTCACCTGCCCGCGATGTACCGGCACCGGCGTGATCCGCGACGCCGAATCCAGCGCCCTGCACGTGCTGCGCCTGCTCCAGGAAGAAGCCATGAAGGAAGGCACGGCCGCCCTGCACGCCCAGGTGCCGGTCGACGTCGCCACCTTCCTGCTCAACGAAAAGCGCCGCGACATCAGCCAGATCGAGTCCCGCCTGAAGGTCAATCTGGTCCTGATCCCGAACAAGTCCCTGGAAACCCCGCACCACCACATCGAGCGCCTGCGCCACGACGATCCGCGCCTGGACGAGAACAAGACCAGCTTCGAGCTCGCCCAGGAACCCGAGGACAAGCTCGTCTGGCAGCCGAACAAGGCTCAGGAAGCCAAGGCCCGGCCCGAGGCCCTGGTCAAGGGCATCCAGCCCGCCGAGCCGGCGCCGGCCCACGTGGAACGCGCGCCGCGCGCCGCCGAAACCCCTGCTCCGGCACCCGTCGCCGCGGCGCCCGCCGCGCCGCAGGGCGGCCTGCTCAAGCGCCTGTTCGGCTGGTTTACCGGCCCGGCCGCCGAAGCCGAAGCCCCCGCCGCCGAGCCGGCCGCGCCCGCTCCGTCGCGTGAATCCGGCGACGGCCGCCGGCGCGGCGCCACCGGCCGCAATGGCGGCCGCCGCGGCGAACGCCGCACCGACGCGCCCCGCGGCGAACGCACCGGCCGCGGCGAGCGTGCCGAACGCGGTGAACGCACGGAACGCGGTGAACGCACGGAACGCGGTGAACGGCCGGAACGCGCCGAACGGCCGGAACGCGCCGAGCGCGCGGAACGTCCGGAAGGCCGGCCGGCCTCCCGCCGCGAACGCCCGGCCGCGGACGCCGCCGTGCCGGCCCAGGCCGACACCGCCGTCGTCGCCGAAGTCCAGGACGAGACCGCCGAACCGCGCCGCAGCCGCAGCCGGCGTGGCCGGGGCCGCGGCCGCACGGACGAAATGGCCGTGCAGGCGGGCGAAACGGCCGACCTCCAGGCCGACGAGCTGACCGCCCCGGCGGCCGACGCGCCGGCCGCCGTCCAGGCCCCCTCTGAAAACGCCTACGGCCTGCCGGATGCGCCGCGCAGCCTGCCTGAAGCCGAGGACGAGGATGCGCCGGTCGCCGGCCCGGCCGTGGACGCCGATGCCGACGGCGACCTGGACAGCCCGGACCCGGAACGCAAGCGCCGCCGCCGCCGCGGCCGCCGCGGCCGCCGCAACGGCGATGCCGCCGACCTGGCCGCCACCGAGGACGCCTCGGCCGATGGCGATGCGCCGACCATCGAAACACACGAGACGCCGCGCTTCGACCCCGAAGCGCTGACAGCCGAAGCCTCCGCCGCGCCGGCGTCGGCCGAAACCACGGCCGATGCCCCGCTTGCCCGGCCCGCGCCCACCGAGCCCGCCCGCACGCCGGTCGAGCCGGCCCAGGCCCAGGCCGAAGCCGCCGGCGAAGCACCCGCCCGGACCCCCGTGGCGCCCGTCCAGTCTCCCGTGGAAACTGCACCGGCGCCCGCGGCCGAGCCGGCTCCGGCCGCCGCCTCCGCACCGGCGGCGGAACCCGCCCGCGTGGCCGAGGCCGCGCCTGCCGCCAAGCCGGTCGCCCAGGCCGAGCCTGTCGCCGAAGCCGGGCCCGTCGCCCAGACCGAGCCCGCCACTAAGGCCGCGCCCGTTGTCGAAGCCGCTCCGGCGGTCGAGCCGGCCGCGCAAGACGCGGCCCAGGCCGAGGCGGACGAAGCCGCGGCCCAGGAAGCGCCCGCCGCCGTCCAGGCCGCGCCGGCAGCCGCGCCTGCGGCACCGGCACCGGCCCCGGCTTCGGTGGCCGCCGCGCCGGACGCGTCCCACCCGATCGCCCTGCCCTCGCTGGACGAGTCCCTGCAGGCCGCCGGCATGCAGATGGTCGAGACCCGCTCCACCGCGCCCTACGTGCCGCCCGCGCCGCCCAAGCCCCTGGGCCGCGCCCGCAAGCCGGCCGCGCGGACGCAGGACGAACCGCTGCAGCAGGTGGAAACCTCGCACTGAGGCCACCCCGGGAAGGCGCCCCTCCCCCGAAAGGAGGGCGCCGCCTGCCTTGGAGCGGCCCGGCGGCACACCATGCCCGAAGCCCCGGCTTCGGGCATTTTTCATTTCACCATGACTCCAGCACCGAACTTCGCTGGACAACGCCGAAGCCCGATACAGCAGGTTTATCAATAACTTAGGCGAGCTCAACATATGCCGGTGCTTTCCGAGACCTGACCCGGCTTCCCCTCTGCTGGCCCCTACATGGCTCTTGGGAATCGGGTCTTTCCGAGGAGTCATCGTGGCAAAACTCAAGCTCACCAAGTCCGCAGTCGATGCTGCGCAACCCCAGGCGCAGGCCGTCGAACTCCGGGACACGCTGGTGCCCGGCTTCCTGTGCAAGGTTACACCAGCGGGCCGCAAGGTCTTCATGCTCCAGTACCGCACGAACGCCGGCGAGCGGCGCAAGCCCGCTCTGGGCCTGTACGGGGAACTGACCGTCGAGCAGGCCCGCTCGCTGGCCCAGGAATGGCTGGCCGAGGTGCGCCGGGGCGGCGACCCCAGCGCGGCCAAGGCCGCTGCCCGCGCAGCCCCCACGGTCAAGGAGCTCTGCACCAAGTTCATGGAGGACTACTCCAAGCAGCGCAACAAGCCCAGCACCCAGCGGGGGTATCAGGCCGTCATAGACCGCTGCATCGTTCCGATGCTGGGCCGCATGAAGGTGCAGGATGTGAAGCGGCCGGACGTGGCCACGGCGATGAAGAAGATGGCCCACAAGCCGGCCGAGGCGAACCGCGCTTTCAGCGTGATGCGCAAGATGTTCAACCTGGCCGAGGTGGGGGCCACCGGCCGGACGGCACCAACCCCTGCCGCCACGTCCCGATGTACCCCAACGGCAAGGCCACCCACCTCATCAGCGACGAGGACATGGGCAAGCTGTTTCGGCGACTGGAGCACATCGAGGCCGAGGGCCTGGAGAACTACGTCATCCCGCTGGCGATCCGCCTGCAGTTCGAGTTCGCCGGTCGCCGCTCCGAAGTCGTCACGCTCGAATGGGCTTGGGTGGATCTGGAAAACCGGCGTGTGGTCTGGCCCGACAGCAAGACCGGCGGCATGTCCAAGCCCATGAGCGAGGAAGCCTACCGGCTGCTCTCGACGGCCCCACGGCAGGAGGGCAGCCCTTACGTGCTGCCTTCTCCGCGCCACCCCGGCAAGCATCTGACCACGGGCGAGTACTACGGCGGCTGGAGCCGCGCCCTCAAGGCGGCTGGCGCGACCCATGTGGGCACGCACGGCATCCGCCATCGCTCGGCCACGGACATTGCCAACTCGGGCATCCCTGTCAAGGTCGGCATGGCGCTGACGGCGCACAAGACCGTGGCGATGTTCATGCGCTACGTCCACACCGAGGACGACCCGGTGCGCAAGGCCGCCGAGTTGGTGGCGAACCGGCGCAAGACGATCACCGAGGCGCAGCGGCCTGCGCAGGTGGTCGCATGACCAGGAAGACCCCTGCGGCGGTGGGAGCCGCACCCGCCGCCGTACCTGCCGGCTACGCGGGCATCCACGGCGGCATCGTGGAACTGCTCAATGCCGCGCGCCAGGCAGCAGCGCGCAGCGTCAATGCGCTGATGACGGCCAGCTACTGGGAGATTGGCCGCCGCATCGTGGAGGCCGAACAACAGGGCAAGCGGCGCGCGGGGTACGGCGAACAGTTGATGGCCCGGTTGTCCGCTGACCTGACCGCGCGGTTTGGGCGGGGCTTTGGCGTCAACAACCTGGAGAACATGCGGCGGTTCTTCCTCGCATACCCTGTTTCCGAGATTTCCCAGACACTGTCTGGGAAATTGGGAAACGAGCCGCCCGGCCAGAAATCCCAGACGGTGCCTGGGAAATTGAGCCTCGCCGAGCTGGCGCAGGTGTTCACGCTGCCGTGGTCAGCTTATGTCCGGCTGCTGATGGTCAAGCACGACCATGCCCGCCGGTTCTACGAAATCGAGGCGCTGCGTGGCGGCTGGAGCGTGCGCCAGCTTGACCGGCAGATCGGCAGCCAGTTCTATGAGCGCACGGCGCTGTCGAAAAACAAAGCGGCGATGCTGGCCAAGGGCGCGGTGCCGAAGCCCGAGGATGCCGTCGCTCCGGGCGATGCCATCAAGGACCCGTATGTGCTGGAGTTCCTCGACCTCAAGGACGAGTATTCGGAGTCCGATCTGGAAGCCGCCTTGATCCGGCGGCTGGAAGATTTTCTTCTGGAGCTGGGTGAAGGGTTCACCTTCATTGGGCGGCAGCGGCGCTTGCGCATCGACCAGACCTGGTATCGGGTGGACTTGCTGCTGTTCCATCGCAAGTTGCGCTGCCTAGTCATCATCGACTTGAAGCTAGGGAGCCTGACCCATGCGGACGTGGGCCAGATGCACATGTATTGCAACTATGCCAAGGAACATTGGGCCTACCCCGAGGAAAACCCGCCCGTGGGCTTGATTCTGTGCGCAGACAAGGGCCATGCGCTGGCGCGGTATGCGCTGGAAGGCTTGCCTTCGAAGGTGATGGCGGCGAACTACCGTACCGTGCTGCCGGATGCCGAACTGTTGCAGAAAGAGCTGGAAACCGCGCGGCACCTGTTGGAGTTGCGTACGTCGAAGTAGTCCCGGAAACTCCAGCAATAGCCGGGCGTCCTGGCGTGCCGCCGTCGGGTTCACGGGCTGCACCCCGCGCCTCTTATCGCTCTACGCTTCCGAGGCCGCGTCTGGCCCCGTCTTGTGGACGGCAAGTTCGTAGCCAACTTGAACCGGAACGACCTCTCCTTTGACTACCTCACGCCCGGTTAGATCCAGCACCCGAACCTTGGATGGCCCATACCGTGCCGGGTCTGGTGAACCCGGTGTCGGAAAGGGAAGAATTGAAACTGGCTGACCGTTCAGGGCGAGGTCGTGTTTTTCCGACGGTAACTGCACTTGGAATACCTCGTTCCCGTAGGCCAGTACCAAGAACATGTAGGGATAGTTCGCGACGTGAGCTTTTCGCCGCAGGACAAATAATCGTTCGGCATTGGCCCTGGCTGAAATGTACGAATGATCGGGCACTGATCCGCAAATCGACGACTGTGGTCGGTTGACCTCACCCAACTCATCAAGTGTGGGAAGTTTCCGACTTCTTCGTCGGGGAGCAATGTCAGGCCAATCTTCATGAACGCCTTGAGCACTGCGACCGGCGTATAGGAATCGCGCTTGAGCTGAAAGGTGATCCGCTGGTTCGCTTCGTCTATCTGGTAAAGCGGGTCATCCTCATACGAGGTGATATTGAAGCCCGCAGCGCCGTACTCGATGTCAGGCGACATGACAAACTGACCCCCTGGCGACATGGAGAACTGACCCCTTCATGATCACATCAGGAGGGATCATCCATGCAAGAAGCCGAGT
>NZ_JACHIB010000018.1 GCF_014203015.1 Castellaniella defragrans | reverse complement strand
TCCCATGCCGCCGATCCCCGCCGCCGCGTCGCCGGAGCAGCCTGACCACCCGAAAATCACTTCACCAGGCTTGCTGACGAAATGTCCAGGCTAGGGTGTCCTCGCCCAGGACGATGTCGCGGTAGGTGTCTTGGAAGGATTGGACGCCCCGGGCATCGGCGGCGAATTCCCCGGCGCTGCCCAGGGTGTTGAGCCCGGCCCGGATCCGGGGGCCGCTTTCGAGTTCGAGTTCGGCCAGCGCGTCGCGCAGGGATTCCAGCAGTTCGGGCGCGGCGCCTTCCTGCTCGCCCTTGCGCAGGGCGTATTGCAGGGCCAGGTATTGCTGCGAGACCTCGCCGAAGGCCCGGGCCGCCTGCCGCCGGGGCGATCCCTGGCCCGACAGCAGCCGGGCGGCCAGTTCTTCGAGCCTGGCCTGGGCGTTCGGGTCCTGGGTCTGCTGCAGCATTTCCAGGATTTCCCCGAGCCGCAGCAGTTCCACGGGGCGCTCGGGCCTGAGCTTGCGTTCGGCGTGGTGCTTGTCCTCGGTCTTTTCCGCCATGTGCAGGCTGATTTCCTCGGCCGCGTCGCCCAGCGAGGAGATGTCGCCTTCGAGCAGCACGGCGTGTTCGCCCAGCAGCGTGCCGGTCCGGGACTGCCCGGCGTCGAACCCGGCCTGCTGGCCGGGGGAGTCGAAGCCGGGGGCGGGTCCTCCGGTGTCGATGCGATTCATGGTGGGGCGGGCTCCGAGGGGGATGCTGTGGGCGGGTAGTAACCACCGGAGGCGGAAAGTTCCCTGGCCGCAGGCGAAAGAAGCGTGCACGGCCCGCAATCCTGGGGTTTTCCCTGAGTACGCGCCGCCGGCAGGGAACCGCCGGCGGCCCCTTGGCACTCATGCGGAAGCAGGCGGCCTGGCCGGACGAGGACCGGCGCCGGATTTCGCGGCGGGAACTCCCGGGCGGGTCCGGTTACTCACCAGGCGGCACCCCGCATCCATGCGGATCCCACGACAGGACGGACGATCATGACTTTTCCCGTGACGAACTCAGGCGGCATCAACATCAACGAGATGCTGGCCACCGCCGACATCCAGACCCTCATCCAGATGATTCAGAGCGAACGCGTCCAACTGATGGACCAGCAGCTGGTGGAACAGATCAAGACGGTGCAGGGGCGCAACGACCAGATCGCCAGGTACAACAACGTGCTGAGCGAGCTGAATGCCGCCGCCGCGCGATTCAGCAGCACCAGCCCCACGGCCAAGCTGAGCGATACCGGCGGCTGGAAGACGACCGAACCGCACGTCACCACTGGAGAACCGGTGACCCAGGGCACCAATGTGCGCGACAGCATCGGCATGGCGCTGGGCGCGGCGGGCCTGGACAGCAAGGAACTGCTGAAGGCGACCTTCCAGGCCACCGAGAAGGGGGGTTCCGGCTCGATCGACAGCGTCACCAAGGGCCAGATCGATGCGGCGATCGCCAAGATCAAGGGCTTGATCGACGCCGAGAGCAACACCCAGCAGACGGACATGCTGCGCCTGCAGTCCCTCGGCAACAAGCGGAACGAGTCGGTCGAAGTCCTGACCAGCACGCAGAAGAAGCACTCCGACGCGAATTCCAACATCATCCGCAACTTCTGACTTTGAACACGCAAGGGGATTGAAGCCATGGACAAGAAGACTCCCGAGGAAGTCATGCGCGAGGCCGAGGCGCTGATCCGGCGGACCGAGCGGGACCTGGCGGCGACCGCCGAGATCTTCCAGGACCTCGGGCTGGACGTGCGCAAGCTGCAGGAGTCCATGGGGCCCAAGGAGCGCGCCGAGGCCGAGGCCCTGTTCCGCAAGGACATGGAAGACGTCGAGCGCGAAGTGGCCGAGGAGCTCGCGCGCCGGAGTTTCGCCCAGGCCGCGCCCCGGACGGGCGGCGCGCGCAAGATGCGCAACATGATCTGAGGACCGCCCGCCGCGGCGCCAAGCACACATCGAAGGAATGCCCATGAATGCGCAAACGGAACCCCCCATCACCGAGCAGGAAGCCGCCGGCATCGCCGAGAGCCTGCTCGGGCTCTGGAAGGCGGGCGGCACGCTGGCCCAGGCGATGGGCCTGTCCGCCCAGGAATGCGAGGCCATGTACGCCTACGGCCATGCGCTCTATGCGCAAGGCAAGTATGACGATGCCTTCAAGGTCTTCGCCCGGCTGGTGGCCTACGATCACATGGATTCGCGCTATCAGCTGGCCCTGGCCTGCGCCCTGCAGATGACCGGGCGCCACGAGGAAGCGCTGCAGCACTACATGATCGTGACGGTGATGCGCCTGGACGACCCGGTGCCGGTCTTCCATTGCGCCGAATGCCTGCTCGCGCTGGGCAGGCCCGCCGAGGCGGCCGAATCGCTGGTGCTGGTGATCGACACCCTGTGCAAGGCCGGCGAGCACGATGCGATCAGGGCGCGGGCCGAGGCGCTGCTGGGGGCCCTGCGCGCGAAAGCCCCCGTCCAGTGACGATTCCGCATGGAACGACTTCGCCCTTCGCGTCCACATAGCTTGCATGGACGCCGATCGGGGCGCGATACGAGAACCGCGACAGCATTCCGGAGCACATCATGACGCTTTCCCTGCAATCCACCTTGCCGCCCGGCTGCCTCCCGCCCGGCATCGATCTCCAGTCGCTCGATCCCGCCACCCGGGGCATGGTCGAGACCACCGGCATCACGCTGGAAGCCGCGATCCGGCTGATCGACGTCAAGCTCGACGGAACCGATGCCGGCCGCGTCGCGGCCCTGGTGCAGTCGCTGCTGCCCGAGCCTTCGGGCAGCCGCAGCGTGGAGATTCCCTTTCGCACGCTCGATCCGGAAACGGCGGCCATCGACATCTACACGGTGATGGCGGTGTTCCAGAAATTCGCCCAGGAAATGCGCAACCAGGCGCGCGAGGCCCGCAACGCCGCCCTGGAGGCCGATATCGCCAGCCTGAAGAACGCCGCCCAGGAAATCCGCAACGCCGCGCAGGAACGCATGCAGCAGGCCTTCGTCCAGGGGGCGTTCCAGCTGGCGGGCGGCTTCACGTCGGCCGGCCTCGGCGTGATGGGCGGCTTGCTGGGCGTTGCGAGCATGGGCGCCGGCGTTTCGGAAGTGGCAGGCAAGCAGCTCGGCGCCTGGTCCAAGACCTTCGGCGATTCGGCGCAGGGCGCGGGCGGCATGCTCGGCAGCGGCGGCACCGTGGGCGCCGCCGCCTTCGAGCAGCGGGCCGCGGAGCACGATGCGCAGAAGGCCCGGTACGACGCCGATGCCCGCGTGCACGAGCAGTCCATGCAGCAGGCCAACGAGATCATGCAGCACATGATGGACGTGATCCGCGACATCCGCGACAAAATCAGCGCCATCGATCAGGCACGCAGCGAGACCAACCGCAGCATCGCGCGCAACGTCTGACCGGCGCACCCACCACAGGCAGGAATGAACATGAGTACGACGATCGCAAACGGACCGGGCTATACGCCCCCGATGGGCGGCGAGCCGCTGGGCCAGATCAGCGGTTCCGGCGGCACGGCCGGCGCCGCGGGGACCGGCCAGGTCGAATTGGGCAAGCTCTACGACGAGATCCTGAGCTTCGCCAGGCAGCAGGCGGTGGCCGGCCAGCCGGGCGACGGCGATCCGCTGACCGACAGGAACGGCGCGCCGCGCATCGACGCGCCGAATCAGGCCTTCAGCGCCAGCGACATGGTGGACCTGCTGCGCAGCCTGCGCAGCAAGACGCAGGACGAGCAGCTCAAGACCGCGCAGCGCAGCCTGGAGTCCGCGCGCATCAAGGCCGAAAAAAATACCGAGAACCAGCTCAAGAAGATCGACGAGTGGATCGGCAAGGCCAAGCAGGCCCAGAACAAGGGCCTGGTGGGCAAGATCTTCGGCTGGATCGGCAAGGCCTTCGCCTTCGTGGCCGCGATCGTGACCGTGGCGGTCGCCGCCGCCGCCACGGTGGCCACGGCCGGAGGCGCCGCCCCCATGCTGGCCATGGCGGTCGTAGGCGCGATCAGCGCCACCACGACCCTGGCCAGCGCCATTTCGCAGGAATGCGGCGGGCCCGAGATCAGTTTCAACAGTCTGATCCGGCACACGGTCGGGCGCTTCCTCACCGACGTGTGCGGCGTGGACGCCAAGAAAGCGGACAGCATCTGCAAGATCGTGGGCGGGGCGCTGGCGCTCTCCAGCCCGCTGATGCTGGCCATCGATCCTTCGCTGATGGGCAACATGGCCCAGGGCATCGCGCTGCTGGCCGGCGCCGACGAAAAGACCGCCGGCTACATCGGCATGGCCCTGACGGTCGTGGCCTCCATCGGCGTGGGCATCGCCATGGTGGCGATCTCGGGCGGCACGTCCATGGCCTCGACGGCGACCCAGGTCGGCTCCAACGTGATGCTCGCCACCCTGAAGGTCCTCGGCACCGTCGTGACCGGGACTTCCGCCGCCGTATCGGGCGGGACCCAGGTCGCGCAGGGCGGCCTGGCCATCTCCAAGGGCCTGACGGAGGAAAAGGCCCAGCATGCGATCGCCGACAAGAAGGCGCTCGAGGCGATGATGATCAAGCTGCAGAAGCAGATGGAAGAAGGCCAGGAGGACATGAAGAAGATCCTCCAGCAGATCGAGGAAGGCGCCCAGGTCGTCAGCAGGATGCTCGCCGGCGCGGCCGACAGCATGCAGCAGGTCGCCATGAACATGGGCGGCCGGTCGACGGTCTGACCGGCGCGCCGCCCCCAGGAGGAAAATCGCATGTCCCAGCCCGCCACCGAGTCCCGCAGCCGCTTCGGCCAGCAGCTCTACGACGAACTGCAGGCGCTGCCGTCCGGCGCCCGCCTGAGCGCCGAGCAGCTCGAAGTCGTCTACGCCCTGGCCTATGCCCACGTCATCCAGGGCCAGTACGCCCAGGCGCTGCCGATCTTCTCGATCCTGGCCATCTACGGCCCCACGCGGCGGCACTACCTCGCCGGCCTGGCCCTGTGCCTGGAGCAGTGCGAACGCTACGAGGAAGCCATCCGCATGTATTCGCTGCTGATCACGCTGTTCCCCGGCAGCATGGAACCCGCCCTGCAGATCGCCGAATGCCTGCTCATGCTGGGCCGCACCGCCGAGGCGGCCGAGGAGCTGGACCGCGTGCTGCGCGGCATCGCCGAGTCCGGCGGCCGCTACGATGCGCTGCGGCCGCGCGCCCAGCTGCTGCGCGACCTGGCGGGGCGCGGGACCGCCTGATGCCGGCGGACCGAACACCACCTTCCGGCGCGTCCGCGACCGGATCCCAAGCCGTCTCTCCGGAGACGGCTTTTGTGCTTGAGGCCGGCGACGCCCGCTTCCTCACCGAGATCGGCATGCTCGCCGCCGGCCGGGGGGACGTGACGCATGCGGATACAATTTTCAACGCGCTGCGCCGCCTGCGGCCGGACCGCGCCTACCCCCTGGTGGGGCTGGCCGTCGCCCGCCTGAACAGCGGCCGGGCGGCCGAGGCCGCCCGCCTGCTGCAAGACGCCGATCTCGCCGATCCGCAGGAGCGCGCCGTGGCGCGGGCCTGGTGCGGCCTGGCGCTGCAACTGGCCGGGCGCGGCGCCGAAAGCCGCCGGGCCCTGGCCGAAGCCGCCGCGCTGCCGGGCGACGGCGGCGTGCTGGCCCGGCAGATGCTGGGGCTGGCCGTGGACATGCCGAACGACGATGCCTGATCGAGGAGCTTGACTGATGGAAATCACTGCCCTGACCGCCGCCCTGGGCGCCCAGGCCCTGCCTGCGGCCGACCCCGTGGTGCGCACCGAGCCCGCCCGCCTGGCGACCGAGCGCTTCAGCGCCCTGATGGCCGCCCCCGAGGCGCCCGCGGCCGGCGGGGTGGCGGCCGCGCTGCAGGCAGCGTTCGCGGCGCCGCCGGAGGCGCCGCCCACGCTGGGCGGCGAGATCCTCGCGGGGCTGCGCGGCGTGGCGACCGACTTCTCCGGCAAGTGGCGGGACATCGCCCGCGGCCTGGACGGCCTGGGGGCGCAACCCGCGATCAGCGACATGCTGCGCCTGCAGACGGAGCTGCTGCAGGTCTCGGTGCAGTACGAACTGGTGGGCAAGGCGGTGTCGCGCTCCACCCAGAACATCGACACCCTGGTCAGGATGTCCTGATGGCCTTTCCACACTCGATTTTCCTGCGGCGTTTCCGCGCCCGCGCGCTGCGGCTGGCGCTGGCCGCGCTGGTCCTCTCGGCCCTGGCGGCCTGCGGCTCCAGCGTCACGCTGTATGCCTCCGCCAGCGAGGGCGAAGCCAACGAGCTGCTGTCGGTGCTGCTGGACGCCGGCATCCAGGCCGAGAAGGTCGCCGGCAAGGACGGCGTGGCCGTCTCGGTGGACGGCGCCCAGGTGGCCCGCGCCCTGGACATCCTGCGCAGCCAGGGCCTGCCGCGCGAACGCTTCGACGGCATGGGCCGGATCTTCCGCAAGGAAGGCCTGGTGTCCTCGCCCCTCGAAGAGCGCGCCCGGTACGTTTACGCCCTGTCCCAGGAGCTGACCAACACCCTGTCGCAGATGGACGGCGTGCTGGCGGCGCGCGTGCACGTGGTGCTGCCCGAGCGCGGCGAGATCGGCGAGGCCGCCACCCCCTCGACGGCGGCCGTGTTCATCAAGCACCGGGTCGGCTATTCCTTCGACGCGCTCGGGCCGCAGATCCGTCAGCTGGTCACCCACGCCATCCCCGGCCTGACCGAGGACCGGGTCTCCATCACCCTGGTGTCCGCCCAGCCCGGCACGGGCGCGGAGCGCCCGGCGCCCGCCCTGGCTTCGGTCCTGGGATTCCAGGTCACCCAGGCTTCGGCCGGCGGCCTGGGGCTGCTGCTGGGCGGGCTGGTCTTGCTGGCCCTGGCCCTGGCCGGCGGGCTGGGCTATCTGCTGTGGCGCGGCGGCTGGCCGCCCCTGGGCGCCGCGGTCCGCGAGCGCCGGGAGCCGGCGGTCCGCCGGCCGGCGGGCGAGGGCTCCGAATGAGCCCGGTCCTGTCGAACCCGGCCCTGTTCGGCGCGCGGCTGCTGGAATTCAATCTCCTGCCCAGTCTCACGCTCCATCCCAGCCGGCACGCGGCCTTCGGCGCGCCGTCCCGGCCCGTGCCGGCGGCCTGCGCGGCCGCCTGGCACCGGCACTGGTCGGGCGCGATCCTGCGCCGGCTGAACCTGCGGGACCGGCCCGTGGCCGATGCGGCCCGGCCCGAGCTGGCCCTGGCCCTGCTGCCGCCGGACCGGCTGGCCCGGCTGGCGCGCCACGTGGGCGCTGCGCGCTGCGCGCCGCGCCTGCGCCGCATCGTCGCGGGCGGCGAGGTGCGCGAGCTGGCGGCGGCCCTGGGGGCCGAGGTGCTGGATTTCGCCCGGCGCGCGGAAGCCGGGCCCTGGTCCCGGCCCGCGGACCAGGATGACGGCCCGGCCGCGCCGCTGGCGGGCCGGGTGGACCGGATCGGCCGCGCGGCCCTGCGCGCCGTCTTCCGGGCGGCGGGGCCGGAACTCGGCCTGCGCGCCGAACTCAGGCTGGCGGCCGAGCCGGACGGCGACGCGCCGGACGACTGCCCGGCGCCCCTGGAACTGGCCCTGGCCGTTCTCGAACGGATCGAACCGACATGGCATTCCTCGTTTCCCGCGACGCGCTGAACCCGCGCACCCTGACGGCCGCCCCGGAGCCGGGCGCCCGCGTGCTGCGCGCGGCCGACCATGCCGCGCTGGTCCAGGCCGAGGACCTGCTGGCGCAGGCGCGCGCCCAGGCCGACGCCATCCTCGCGGGCGCACAGGAAGCCTTCGAGGCCGAGCGCCGGCGCGGCTACGAGGACGGCCGCCAGGAAGCCCTGCTGGACCAGGCCGAAAAGATGATCGAGACCGTCAGCCGCACGGTCGATTATTTCGCGGGCGTGGAAAACGAAATGGTCGATCTGGTCATGGCGGCCGTGCGCAAGGTCGTCGACGGCTTCGACGACCGCGAGAAGGTCATGGTCGTGGTGCGCAACGCGCTGGCCGTGGTGCGCAACCAGAAGCAGATGACCCTGCGCCTGCATCCGGACGACGTCGAGGTGGTGCGCGCGCGCATCAACGACATCCTGGCCGCCTACCCGGGCGTCGGCTACCTGGACCTGCTGCCCGACGCCCGGCTGGCGCGCGGCGCCTGCATCCTCGAAAGCGAGATCGGCATGGTCGAGGCCAGCCTGGAAGGGCAGATCGAGGCCGTGCGCCGCGCGTTCCAGCGCACGCTGGGCAGCCGGGTGTAGGGGCGGGGGCGGGATCATGCGTCAGTTCGACTACATCACCGAAATGATGGAGATGGCGCTGCACGACACGCCGACCCTGCGCATCAAGGGCCGGGTGACGCAGGTCATCGGCACCATCATCAAGGCCGTCGTGCCCACGGTGAAGATCGGCGAGGTCTGCATCCTGCGCAATCCGGGCGAGGATTTCGAGATGAAGGGCGAGGTCGTGGGCTTCGCCCGGGACGCCGCCCTGCTGACGCCGCTGGGCGACATGTACGGCATTTCCTCGGCCACCGAGGTCATCCCCACCGGCCGGGCGCACATGGTGCCCGTGGGGCCGGGGCTGCTGGGGCGGGTGCTCGACGGCCTGGGCCGGCCGCTGGACGAGGCCGAGCGCGGCCCGCTGGAGGCGAGCAAGTTCTATCCGGTCTTCGCCGAGGCGCCCGACCCGCTCAAGCGCCGCATCATCGACAAGCCGCTGGAGCTGGGGGTGCGGGCGCTGGATGGCGTGCTCACTTGCGGCGAGGGCCAGCGCATGGGCATCTTCGCCGCGGCCGGCGGCGGCAAGTCCACGCTGATGGGCATGCTGGTCAAGGGCGCCGACGTGGACGTGACCGTGGTGGCGCTGATCGGCGAGCGCGGCCGGGAAGTGCGCGAATTCCTGGAGCACGAGCTGGGTGCGGAAGGCCGGCGCAAGAGCGTCATCGTCTGCGCCACCAGCGACAAGTCCTCGATGGAGCGCGCCAAGGCCTCCTACGTCGCCACGGCCATCGCGGAATACTTCCGCGACCAGGGCAAGCGGGTGCTGTTCCTCATGGACTCGGTCACGCGCTTCGCGCGCGCGCAGCGCGAGATCGGCCTGGCGGCCGGCGAGCCGCCGACGCGCCGGGGCTATCCGCCGTCGGTGTTCGCCACCCTGCCCAAGCTGATGGAGCGGGTCGGCATGAACCAGCACGGCTCCATCACCGCCCTCTACACCGTGCTGGTCGAAGGCGACGACATGACCGAGCCCATCGCCGACGAGACGCGCTCCATCCTGGACGGCCACATCGTGCTGTCGCGCAAGCTGGGCGCGGCCAACCACTATCCGGCCATCGACGTGCTGGCCTCGGCCAGCCGGGTCATGAACGCCGTGGTCACCGACGAGCACCGGCGGCTGGCGGGCCGCATCCGCGAGCTGATGGCCAAGTACCACGAGGTCGAGCTGCTGGTGAAGATCGGCGAGTACAAGCGCGGCGGGGACGCGGTCACGGACGAGGCCATCGACAAGATCGACGCCATCAACCGCTTTCTGCGGCAGAAGACCGACGAGCACTCGACCCTGCCCGAGGCGCTGGAAGCCATGGCCGCCATCGTCGGCGAGGCGCGCGCATGAACGTGTTCGGCGAACTGCTGGCCATCAAGCGCTTCCGCGAGGGACAGGCGGAGCTGGCCGTGGCGCGGCAGCGCCAGGCGCTGGCCGACGCCGAGCGGCAGCAGGCCCGGGCGCGGGAGCAGCTCGACGAGTACCGCGCCTGGTCGCGGCAAAGGGAACTGGACATGTACCGGGAGCTGTGCGGCCGCCTGGTGCGGGTGCGCGACATCGAGGACGTGATGCAGGGCGTGGCCGACCTGCGCCAGGGCGAGCGCGACCGCGAAACCCGCGCCGAGCAGGCCGCCGAGCAGGCGCGCCACGAGGCCGAGGCGCTGGCCGGGCGCCGCCAGGCGCACCGCGAGGCCTCGCGCCTGGTCGAGAAATTCGTCCAGCTGGCCAGCCTGCACGCGGCCGACGAACTGCGCGAGCTGGAACGCAGGGAAGACCTGGAAATGGAAGAGGCCGCGTCCGTGTCGCGCGACCGCGACGACTGGCAGCAGCATGAAGAATACGAGCCCGCATGAGCATGACTGAGCGCCGCATCGAACTGGACATCGGCCTGGGTGGGGGCATGCCGGACCTGGGGCAGCCGGGCGCCGGCGGCCCGCGCCGCGAGGCCTCCGACGCGGACCGCCGCGCCTTCGAGCAGGCCCTGGCGCGGGACGGCGGCGGAGCGTCCGGGGAAGCCGCCGATGCGTCTGCCGATTCACCGGCCGATGCGCCGGCGCAGACGCCGCGTCCCTTCGCGCTGTTCGCGGGGCCGGGGCCGGCGGCGCCCGCCCCGGCCCCGGCGCCGGCCGCCGCGCCGGCCGGGCTGGCGCAGGCCTTGAGCGAGGCCGCCGACCGCATGCTGGTGGGCGACGGCGGGGCCGGCCGGCGCGAGGTGCGCCTGGACCTGAAGGCCGAGGTCCTGCCGGGCGTGACGCTGTCCGTCTACGAGGAAGAGGGCCGCCTGATGGCCGCGTTCGCCTGCGCCAGCGAGGCCTCGCGCGAGACCCTGAACCGCTGCGCGCGGGCCCTGGCCGAGGAGCTCGCCCGATCGCTGGCGCGCCCGGTGCGGGTGCGGGTGAGCACCGACGATCCCGAAGACCCCTGCCTGCTGGAAGCGGACGCGGACGCATGAGCGGGGCTGTGACATGGATGCGATGAAGTGGATGCGATGAATTTCCCCACCCCCGGGACCGCCGTCCTGCCGCGCCTGAGCGCCGGCCAGGCCGAGGCGCTGACGCTGGTCGCGGCCCACGGCGCCGACCTGCGGGTGGAGCTGCCCGCGCTCGACGGCGCCGAGGCTGGCCCGGGCGCCTGGCGCCTGAGCCTGACGGCCGGCGTGCCGCCGGCCCTGCGGCAGGCGGCGTCCCACCGGGCCGACCTGGAATGGGCCGGCGCCGCCTTGCGGCTGAGCCTGGCGCCGGGCGCTCTGACGGCCTGGACCGACGCCCGGCTGCCCGACCTGGGGCCGGGCGAACTGCCCGAGCCGCTGCGGGCGGCCGCGCTGGAAACCCTGCTGGCCGAAGCCGTGGCCGCGCTCTCGCCGGTCTCTCCGGGCGGGCCGCTGCTCGTGCTGGCCGAGCCCCGCGATGCGGCGCTGCCCCATGCCTGGACCCTGGCCGCCCGCGCCGAGGCCCGCGGCGAAACCGCGCTGGCGGTGCTGGAGGCCGACGACCTGGGGCTGATGCTGCTCGCCGGCCTGCTGAGCCGGGTGCCGCCGGCCGCCGCGGGCGCGATCGACGAAGCGGCCCTGCCGGTGCGCCTGCGCGCCGAGATCGGCCGGGCCGCCCTGCCGGCCGCCGAGCTGCGCGCCCTGGACGGCGGCGACGTCATCCTGCTGGACGAATACCTGGTCGGCCCCGAGGGCGAGCTCTGGCTGGGGATTCCCCAGGGCCAGGGGCTGCGCGTGCGCGCCGACCGTTCCTCTTATCTCGTGACCCAAGGCTGGACCTCCCTCATGACTCAGACCGTACCCCCCGACGCAGACGCCCCGGCCGCCGGGCCGCTGGATCTCGACGCCATCCCGGTGCGGCTGAGCTTCGACCTGGGCGACCGCGCCATGACCCTGGCCGAACTGCGCCAGCTGCAGCCAGGCGCGGTGTTCGACCTGCAGCGGCCGCTGTCCGGCGGCCCGGTCATGATCCGCGCCAACGGCGCGCTGGTCGGCACCGGCGAACTGGTCGAGATCGACGGCCGCATCGGCGTGCGCGTCGGCACTTTGGGCAAGGGGCGGCATGAGCGGTAATTTCGATCCCGTCAGCCTGGCGATCGCGCTGGCGCTGCTGGCGCTGCTGCCCCTGGCCGCCGTGATGACCACCTCCTTCCTGAAGCTGGCCGTGGTGTTCGCGCTGGTGCGCAACGCCCTGGGCGTGCAGCAGGTGCCGCCCAACATGGCGCTCTACGGCCTGGCCGTGATCCTGTCGGCCTACGTCATGGGGCCCGTCGTGATGCAGGTCGGCCATGAGCTGCGCGCGGCGGGCACGTCCGCCAGCCAGCCGGCCGGCGCGCCGCGCGCCGATCCGGTCGGGGCCATGCTGGATGCCGTGGCGCGCGGCACCGAGCCGCTGCGCGCCTTCATGCTGAAGAACAGCCGGCCCGAGCAGCGGGATTTCTTCGTGCGCACCGCCCGCCACCTGTGGGGCGAGGAGCAGGCGCGCGACCTGCGCCAGGACGACCTGATCGTGCTGATCCCGGCCTTCCTGGTGTCCGAGCTCACGGCGGCGTTCCAGATCGGCTTCCTGCTCTACCTGCCGTTCGTCGTCATCGACCTGATCGTGTCCAACATCCTGCTGGCGATGGGCATGATGATGGTGTCGCCGGTGACGATCTCCATGCCGCTGAAGCTCTTCCTGTTCGTCATGATCGACGGCTGGACGCGGCTGATCCAGGGCCTGGTCCTGTCCTATTCCTGAGGCGCGCATGGGCACCGTCGATATCGTTTCCTACATGACCCAGGCGCTCTACCTGACCCTGTGGCTGTCGCTGCCGCCGATCGCCGTGGCGGCCATCGTGGGCACGCTGTTCTCGCTGTTCCAGGCGCTCACGCAGATCCAGGAACAGACCCTGTCCTTCGCGGTCAAGCTGATCGCCGTGTTCGCCACCCTGCTGCTCACGGCGCGCTGGCTCAGCGGCGAGCTCTACAACTACGCCGTCTCGGTGTTCGAGCTGTTCCACAAGATACGCTGAGGACGGACGAGACATGTTCAACAGTGCGGCCACCGCGGAAATCCACGTGTTCCTGGGCTCCTGGGCGCTGACGCAGCCCCGGCTGCTGGCCCTGTGCGGCATGCTGCCCCTGTTCAACCGGCAACTGCTGCCCGGCCTGCTGCGCTACGCCCTCTGCGCCGCCCTGGGCCTGGTGCTGGTGCCCATGGTGATGCCGCGCTACGCCGGGCTGGACCTGGGCGCGGCGGGCCTGCTGCTCCTGGTCGCCAAGGAAGTCTTCGTCGGCCTGGTGCTGGGCTTCATGGTGGCGCTGCCCTTCTGGATCTTCGAGGCGGTGGGCTTCATCGTGGACAACCAGCGCGGGGCCAGCCTGGGCGCGGTCATCAATCCGGCCACGGGCAACGATTCCTCGCCCCTGGGCATTCTCTTCAACCAGGCGTTCCTGGTGTTCTTCCTGGTCGGCGGCGGCTTCACGCTGATGCTGACGCTGCTGTACGACAGCTTCCGGCTGTGGGACCTGTGGTCCTGGTCGCCGGCGCTGCGCGCCGACAGCATCCCGCTGATGCTCGACCAGCTCAGCCGCTTCATGCGCCTGGTGCTGCTGTTCGCCGCGCCGGCCGTCGTGGCGATGTTCCTGGCCGAGCTGGGCCTGGCCCTGGTCAGCCGCTTCGCGCCGCAGCTGCAGGTGTTCTTCCTCGCCATGCCCATCAAGAGCGCCCTGGCGCTGCTGGTGCTGGTGCTGTACATGGACACCCTGTTCGGCTATGCCGGCGAGACGGTGCGGGGCATTCCCGGCATCCTGCCCTTCCTCGACGGACAATGGAGGCATCCATGAGCGGCGAGAAGACCGAACCGCCCAGCGCCAAGCGGCTGCGCGAGGCGCGCCAGAAGGGCGACGTCGCGCACAGCAAGGACTTCACCCAGACCCTGCTCATCCTGGCCCTGTTCGGCTACATGCTGGGCAACGCCTCGAACCTGATCGAATCGCTCGGGCGCATCCTGCTGGTGCCGGCGGCCCTGGCGGGCATGCCCTTCGAGATCGCGCTCAAGACCGCGCTGGAGGCCGTCCTGCGCGAAGCCCTGGCGCTGCTGCTGCCCTTCGTGCTGATCGTGCTGGGCATCGGCCTGTTCGGCGAGTTCCTGCAGGTGGGCATCGTGCTGGCCTTCAAGAAGCTCATCCCCTCGGGGCAGAAGCTCAATCCGCTCAGCAACCTGAAGAACATCTTCTCCAAGAAGAACCTGGTCGAGTTCCTCAAGTCGGCGCTCAAGATCGTCTTTCTCTCGGTGCTGGTCACGCTGGTGGTGCGCGATGCGCTGCCGCAGCTCATGTCAGTGCCGCACAGCGGCCTGGCCGGCCTGCAGACCGGGGTGGGCGGCATGCTGCGCACGCTGCTCGCCCACGTGGCGGTCGCCTACGTCGTCATTTCCCTGGCCGATTTCGTCTGGCAGCGCATGCAGCACCGCAAGCAGCTCATGATGAGCAAGGCGGAGGTCAAGCAGGAATACAAGGAAATGGAAGGCGACCCCCACATCAAGGGCAAGCGCAAGCACCTGCACCAGGAAATGGCGATGCAGGGCGCCGTCCAGAGCGCGCGCAAGGCCACGGTGGTGGTGACCAATCCGACGCACCTGGCGATCGCGCTGTATTACGACCAGGACGAGACGCCGCTGCCCGTGGTGCTCGCCAAGGGCGAGGGCGCCCTGGCGCTGGACATGATGCGCGCCGCGCGCGAGGCGGGCGTGCCCGTCATGCAGAACATCCCCCTGGCGCGGGCGCTGATGGCCGACGCCCAGCCGGATCAGTACATCCCGAGCGAACTCATAGAACCCGTCGCCGAAGTGCTGCGCCTGGTGCGCAAGCTGGCGGCGGAATCACCGGAGTAGAACGATGAACGTCCCTTCCCATCCCCTGATCGCGGACTATGCCGCCCGCCACGGCATGGCCGACGGCGTGCGCGCCGACGGCCGCCTCACGGTCCTGATCGACGACAAATACCGCGTGCACCTGCGGGGCGCGCGCAATGGCTGGCTGGCGATCAGCGCGCGGCTGCGCACCCTGCCGCCGGCGGGCCTGGCACGCGACCGGTTCTTCGACGAGATCGGCCGGCAGGCCGCCGGCATGCTCAGCCGCTACCCCTCGGCCTGCGTGGTCGATCCGGACGAGGACGCCCTGTGGCTGCAGCAGATGGTGCGGCCCGATACGGAGGCCGCCGGGGTGGACGAGGCCGTGGGCCGGTTCGCCAACGCCCTGTCGTTCTGGACGGGCACGGCCCGGCGGGCGGCATGAGACATCCCGTGAAATCGAGGGCGGCGCGGCATGCGGCACGGAGAGGATGCGCCTTGTTGAACCGGTGGCTGCCGGCCTGCGCGCTGGCCCTGTGCCTGGCGGGCACGCCCGTGCGGGCCGCGCCCAACTGGCCGATGGCCGCCTACAGCTACTACGCCGAGAACGAGAGCCTGCAGAGTGTGCTGCGGCAGTTCGCGGGCGGCTTCAGCCTGGCCCTGGACCTGGCGCCCGGCGTGACGGGCACGGTCAACGGCAAGTTCAACACGGCCACGCCCACCGAGTTCATGGACCGCCTGGGCGGGGTGTACGGCTTCAACTGGTTCGTCTATTCGGGCACCCTGTTCGTCAGCCCCGCCAGCGCCATGGTGACGCGCTCGATCAGCGCCATGGGCAGTTCGATCACGGCGCTGCGCGACGCCCTGCTGGAGCTGGGCGTGCTCGATGCGCGCTTCGGCTGGGGCGAGCTGGCCGACCAGGGGATCGCCCTGGTCTCGGGGCCGCCCGCCTACGTCAAGCTGGTGCAGAAGATGGTGGCCGCGCTGCCCCTGGGGGCGGGCGGGCAGCAGGTGGCGGTGTTCCGCCTCAAGCACGCCTCGGTCAACGACCGCACCGTCAGCTACCGCACGCAGAGCGTGGTCACGCCCGGCCTGGCGACGGTGCTGCGCAACCTCATCCTGGGCTCGGGATCGGGCGCCAACAACGAGACGCTGGCGGCGGTGGCCGCCCCGCTGCGCGACAATCCGCCCGTCTTCGCCGGCCCCGCCGGGGAGGCCGGCGGCGCATCGGGCGCGGAGGCGCCGGCGACGGGCGGCGCGGCCGGTGCGGCGGCGCCGGAGTCCAGGCGGCGCTCCGCCGGCCAGGGGCTGCGGTTCCGCGAGCCCACGGTGCAGGCCGATCCCCGCCTGAACGCCATCATCGTGCAGGACATCCCCGACCGCATCCCCATCTACCGCCAGCTCATCGAACAGCTCGACGTGCCCAGCACCCTGATCGAAATCGAGGCGATGATCGTCGACGTCAATTCCGACAACGTCAGCGAACTGGGCGTGACCTGGGGCGCGAAGGCCGGCAACGCGACCTTCGGCTACAGCGATTTCGGCCTCAGCCCCAGCAACGGGCTGCCGGTGGACAGCGCGGCCACCGCCCTGGCGCCGGGCACCCTGGGGCTGTCCGTCAGCAACGTGCTGGCGGCCCGCCTGCACGCGCTGGAGACGAAGGGAGCGGCCAACATCCTGTCGCAGCCCTCCATCCTGACGGCCGACAACATGGGCGCCCTGATCGACCTGTCGGACACCTTCTACATCCAGACCACGGGCGAGCGCGTGGCCACCGTCACGCCGGTCACGGTGGGCACCTCGCTGCGCGTGACGCCGCGCTACATCGAGGGCGGCGCCGACCGGCGCCGGGTCGAGCTCACGGTGGACATCGAGGACGGCCGCATCCAGGACGAGCGCAAGATCGGCGCGCTGCCGACGGTGCGCAAGAGCAGCATCAGCACCCTGGCCATCGTGGGCGACGGGCAGACCCTGCTGGTCGGCGGCTACAACAGCAGCCAGGACAGCCAGCAGGTCGACAAGGTCCCCGGCCTGGGCGACATTCCCGTGCTGGGCGCGCTGTTCTCCAGCAAGAGCAAGACCATGCAGCGCCGCGAGCGGCTGTTCCTGCTGCGTCCGCGCGTGGTGTCGATCCAGGGCAATCCCGTGGCGCCGCCGCGCCTGCAGTCGGGCGACACCGGCCCGGCCCTGAGCGCCACCTGGCCGGACGACGGCAAGCCCATGAGCGCGGGCGAATACCTCGACCTGATCCGGGGGCAGCAGACGCGGGTGCGCTTCGATGCCGTGCGCGAGGCCGTGGTGACCGGCCCCGTGCGGGTCGGGCCGTCCTACGTCGAGTCCCGGGCGCTGGGCGATGCCGACGTGCCGCGCGGCGGCGCCGCCGCGGTGGCGGGCGGGCCCGCCGTGCACGTCGAGCTGCGTCCCGTCGAGCCCTGAAGCGGGCCGCGCGGACGGCTCTCCAGGGAACGTCCGGTCTCGCGGCGTTACTGAAGCGGCAGTAGGGCGCGGCGGCCGTGCCGCGCCCGCAGACCGCGAGGACATCCATGGACGCATCCAGCCTGATTTCACTGTTCGGCCAGGAGGCCGGCACCCCCCTGGCACTGAACGAGGCCGGAACGGCCTCCCTGGCCTTCGAGTCGGGGCCGGTGCTGCATCTGGAGCATGACCCGCAGCTCGATGCGCTGCATTGCTACGTGGTGCTGGGGCGGGCGCCGGCCGATCCCGCGCGCCGCCACGCCGTGTACCAGCAGATGCTGGCCGCCAATGCCTTCGGCCGCGACACCGACGGCGCGGCGCTGGGCCTGGACGAAGTCACGGGGGAACTGCTGCTGTCGCGCCGGCTGGAGCTTGCGCGCGCCGATACGGCCTGGCTGCGCGCGACCGTCGAATCCATGGCGGCGGTGGCGGCCGACTGGCAGCGGCGCCTGGACGGGAGCGTCCAGGATGCCGCGCCGGACCTTGGCGGCGCCCCCGCCTCGGCCAGCGTCCTGCCGCCCGATTTCGGCCTGCGCGTCTGAGCCGCGCTCGTTCCCAAGGAGACCCCATGCCAGCCATCCAGAACCTCGCCCGATCCGCCGTCCAGGACCCGCAGCGGCAACTGCTCGATGACGGCCCTCTGGGCCGGGTCGGCAATCTGCGCTTCAAGGCGGAGCCGGGCGCCACGCCGCGCGCACCCGGCCCGAATTTCTCGCAGCGTGTCGGTCAGCTGCTGTCGAAAATCGCGTTTCACGTCAGCGCCAGTCCCGAACTGCGGGCCCAGCAGCGCGTGCTGGACCAGACGCGCGACAACAGCCGCCGCATCGGCAATCTGCTGGGCCATCTGACGGCGCCGTCCGGCGATCCGAAGGCCCGGTCCCGCATCGCCGCGGACCTGGCCCGGCTGGGCGCGCTGTCGGGCGGGGACCTGTCCAGGCTGCCCGGCGGCAAGGAATCCCTGAACACCTATCTGCGCGAACTGAGCGTGATGGACCTGAGCGCCCTGCGCGGCGGCGTGCTGGGCACCGCCAAGGACCGCGAGGCGGTGATCGGCCAGATGGCTCCGCCCCGGCTGCGCGAGCAGGCGGCCCAGGTGCTGGACCAGATCGACGGCGCCATGAAGGCGGAACTGGCTGGCCGCGTGTTGCAGGAACCCCTGGCGCAGATCCGCTCCCTGCTCGCCGCCAGCCCGCTTGACGGCCAGGCCCTGGATGAACCGCTCGTCCGCCTGTCGTCCCACCTGTCCATGCTGGGCCACGACACGCTCGATGTCCATCTGCAGTCCTGGTCCAACAACGACCTGAGGAGTCTGCAAGGGGGGCTGCATGCCGGCCCGGCCGGCCTGAGCCGGCAGGGCGCGGCCACGGTGGACCACCTGAGCAAGGCGCTGGACAAGGAAATCCAGGCGCGAGTCGATCGCAAGTGGCCCGCGTTGATTCCCGATCTGGCGGCCGCCATCGGACAGGGCGACCGCGTCGCCATCGGCAAGGCGCTGCTCCACTTGAGCTGGGGCGTCGATCAGATGAATTGCGGCTTCGGCGCTCCGCCGGCGGCGACCGCGCGCGCCGTGCGCGAACAGGTCGCTCTGGCCATGGACGCGCTGCGCGACCCGGGATCCAATCCCGCGGGGCCGCTGACGCGGGGTTCGCTCGCGCGCCTGGACGACGTCACCCTGGGCCGGCTGCGCCTCTGCGGCGAGTTGTCGGCGTTCGGCCTGCGGCTGGACCGCGAGGATGCCCGCGCCGAGGGTCTGGCGCGCGTCCAGGCGCTCAGTCAGCAGGTGGCCGAGAGCGTGGGCGACGTCCTGATGACCCTGGCGGCGGACTCGCCGGACGTGCAGGTGCTGGTGCAGCAACTGCGCGATCTGGCCGAACTGGAATTTCGGTACGAGCAGCATCTGACCCGGCTGGGCCATTACGGCGGCAGGGCCGGCGCGGACGACCTCGGCAGAACGGCCCGGCAGACCGTCCGGCAGGCGCTCGACTCCCTGGGCGACATCCGGGACGAGATCGGCCAGCGGGCGGGCCGGCATCTGAGACTGCTGAGGGGCTTGGAAGAAGGGTTCGGCAACGCGTTTGCCGGTCTGGGCGCGGTTCTGGCAGAGCTGCGCGATTGCCCGTCCGGGGCGATGGCCGCGTTCAAGCGGCTCAGCTTGACCCAGCAACTGCTGGGCAGCATCCGCCATGGTTTGCAGGAGACACTCGCCCGCCAGGCCGGGTCGACCGGGGATTTCGACCACATCGAGCCCATCATGCCTCCGGATTCGTTCTACACCATGGTGACCGAGCAATATGGCGTCCGTTACGATCCGGCCGCCCACCGGACGATGCCGGTGCTGACCGACGCCATGGGGGCCAGCATGGCGCCGCACGTGGAAGAGCCCGTCGATCCCGGCCTGCACCCCACGTATATGGTCACCCTGCCGGTACATGGCACCCACATGACATTCCCCGTCGGTAAAGCCTTCTTCCATGACAGCGTCGAACGGGTCACCTTTTCGCTGTCGGTCCGGGGCTCCGATGCGAGCGGCGCTCCGGTGCGCACCACATGGCCCCGCACCGTGGCCGCGGACCAGCATGCCGCTCACATGGGCGAAGCCGTGGATGCGCTGTTCGCGGTCGCCGGCCCCGCCGCGGAGCCTCTGACGCGCCTGATGAACCAGCAACTGGGAGGAGGCATCCTGAACGGCGTGCTTAGCATGGGCAAGGACGGGCCGTTCAGGCTGGAAGACGGCACCACCGTCTTGCCGGGCGCCCACGGTGGTTCCTTCCATTGCGACCTCGAGAAGGAGGAGGATGGCAGCTTCCGCGTCGTGGCGACGATGAAGTTGCCGCTCGATACCGTCCCTGCGCTCGACAGGGACGGTAACACCGTGCTGGTATCGATGGACCGTTCGGCCAGTTGGGCGCTGGCGCAGGTGACGCTGGATGTCTCGTCCGACGGTTTGCGCTTCCGCATGTCCGAGCCGCCCCAGTTCCGCCACCACTTCGAGCGGACGCCCCCAAAGGACGTCTGACGGCGGCGTGCCCCGGTCCGGGCGCCGTCAGAAATTCAGCGTCAGGCCCTTGCGCTCCAGCCGGTCGCGCAAGGCGCCGCGCGCCCGCGACAGGCGGCTGCGGACCGTGCCGATGGGCACCGACAGCAGCGCGGCCGCTTCTTCGTAGGAAAGGTTGTCCAGCCCCACCAGCAGCAGGATGCTGCGCATGCTTTCGGGAAGCTCGTCCAGGGATTCCTGCAGCAGGCGCATGGACTGGGCCTGCTCGGCGGCTTCCTCGGGGGTGACGGATTCGGCGGCCAGGTCGTCCAGGCCGCTGTCGCCGACGAAGTCGTAGCGGCGTTCGGGTGCCCGCGACAGATGGTTGCGGATCAGGTTCAGCGCGATGCCGTACAGCCAGGTGGACAGCTGCGATTCGCCGCGGAAGGTCCGATACGAGCGGGCGGCCTCGGTGAAGGCCTGCTGGGCGATGTCCTCGGCTTCGCTGATGCTGCCGATGTGCCGGACGATGAAACGCTGCAGGCGGCTGCTGTGTTCCTGGACCAGGTCGCGGAACAGGCGTTCGTCGGCGGGACTGGGGGATTCGGGAGGGTCGGGGAGGATTGCCTGCTGCGCGGAGTCCGGCACAATGCCGTCAGGGTCGGAGGGAAGGTTCATGAGGCGGGACGGAGAGCAAGAGGCGGCGCTGATCCAGGGGATTCTAGACCAGGACACGAGGTCTTACAAGAAATTACCTTAGGTTTATAAGAACCTGCTTCCCGGGGCCCGGCCGGGCCGGCGGATCGCTGCGAATGGGCAGGGGATCAGGCGCGCAGCAGCTCGCGCAGCCAGGCCTGGGCGGCTTCGGGCGCCACGGGACTGCGGCCCTGGGCGGCGGCCTGCTCGAACCTGAGCTGCATGGCCTGGTCGATGTCCTGGCGCCGCTGCGGATCCAGGCCGGATGGATCCAGGCCCAGCGCCTGGCAGGCGGCCTTGAAGCCGGTCCCCTGGGCGCTGGCCGAGCAATCCAGGCGCGTGACAAAGTCCACGCCCGAGAGCGCCTGGCTGGCCGTCCGCGCCATGTCCAGTGCCTGCATGACCGTGCGCGAGGACAGCGGCTTGCCCGGGCTGGGCTCCAGCCCCAGTTCGCGCGCCACGCTGCGGGCGATGCCGGCGCCGTAGCTGTGTTCCAGGGCTGCGGTGAACAGGCGCGTGGTGTCCACGTCGGGGGCGACCCAGGCCACGCTGCGCCCGCCCGGCGTCGTGCCGGTGCCCAGCACCTGCATCGACTGGCCCGACACGGAGATGTAGACCGATTCGGCGCCGCGCGTGGCGGCGGCGAACCGGTCCAGGTTCGGCAGCTCGTGCGAAGGAAACGAGACGGGCGGAAGGGTATTCATAGGGAAGTCGGTTCGAGCAACTGCGATGGCGGGGCCACCGGGCGAAGAGAGGCCTTTGCACGCTGAGTAACACAGGGTAGCGCAAAGGTTCCGGCCCGGTGTATCCGGAATCTTGCCGGAATTGACTTTTGATCCGCCGCCCGATCCGACGCCCGCGTGCGCGGGCGGCGTCTGCTTGCCTGTGCCATGGGGCCGCCGTTTCGCGTATGATGAGGTCCGATCGTACGCCGTTTCTCATCTCCCTCCAAGCCTGCCATGCCTTTTGCCATCGACAAGTCCGGATCCGCGCTCATCTTCCAGCCCGAGGGCCAGGTCAACAGCGCCAACGCCGCCGCCTTCGAGGCCGATCTCATGACCCAGGTCGACAAGGGCGAACACCGCATCGTGCTCGATCTGGCGCGCCTCGACTACATCTCCAGCGCCGGCCTGCGGGTCGTGCTGCTGCTGGCGAAAAAACTCAAGCAGGCGGGCGGCGCGCTGGTGCTGTGCGACATCCAGCCCAACGTGCGCGAAGTCTTCGAGATCAGCGGCTTTCTCGCCATCCTGAAGGTCTGCGCGACCCGCGCCGACGCCGTCGCCGCCCTGGGATGAGTCAGGACACCGGGCAGTCCCTGCGGACTGCCCGGTGCCTGACGAATCGGCGCGGCCTGCGAGCCGCGCCGTGGATCAGCATTCCACCACGTTCACGGCCAGGCCGCCGCGCGAAGTCTCCTTGTATTTCGACTTCATGTCGGCGCCGGTCTGGCGCATGGTCTCGATCACCGTGTCGAGCGAGACGTGGTGCTTGCCGTTGCCGTGCAGCGCCAGGCGCGAGGCGTTGATGGCCTTGTTGCCGCCCATCGCGTTGCGCTCGATGCAGGGAATCTGCACCAGCCCGCCCACGGGATCGCAGGTCAGGCCCAGATTGTGCTCCATGCCGATTTCCGCCGCGTTCTCGACCTGGGCGACCGTGCCGCCCTGGACCGCCGTCAGCCCCGCCGCCGCCATCGAACAGGCCACGCCCACCTCGCCCTGGCAGCCGACCTCGGCACCCGAAATCGAGGCGTTTTCCTTGTACAGGAAGCCGATGGCCGCCGCCGTCAGCAGGAAGTCCACCACGCCGTCCTCCGACCAGCCGGGCACGAAGGTGCGGTAATAGCGCAGCACGGCGGGCAGCAGGCCCGAGGCGCCGTTGGTCGGCGCCGTCACCACCCGGCCGCTGGCGGCGTTTTCCTCGTTCACGGCCATGGCGTAGAGGTTCACCCAGTCCATGGCGAACATCACGTCGTCCTCTTTCTTCGGCCCTGCCTTCAGCTGCGCATAGAGCGCCGGCGCGCGCCGCCGGACCTTCAGGCCGCCGGGCAGGATCTCGTCGGTGACGGGGCCGTGCAGGCCGCAGCCCCGGTCGATGGCCTCGTCCATGACCTGGGCGATGCGCAGCACGCCGGCGCGGACCTCCGCGGGCGGGCGCAGGGTGGATTCGTTGGCCATCATTAGCTGGGCGATGGTCAGGCCGTGGCGCTGGCAGGCCGCCATGAGCTCGGCGCCGGTGGAGAAGGGATAGGGCATGGGCGCGTGCTCGGGCACGGTCTCGTCCGTCTCGATGCTGTCGAGCGCGCGGATGAAGCCGCCGCCGATCGATACGTAGCGCTCGTCGAGCAGCGTGTCGCCGTCGGCGTCCAGGGCGACGAAGCGCATGCCGTTGGGGTGTTCCGGCATCGGCTTGACCCGCCCCGAGAACGCGCGCCGGGGATCGAAGTCGATCGTGCGGCTGCGCCACAGCGTCAGGCGGTGGTCGCGCGCCACGGCATCGACCAGCGCGCCGATGGCGGCCGGATCGACCGTGTCCGGCGCCTCGCCCATCAGGCCCAGCATGATGCCCATGTCGGTGCGGTGGCCGGCGCCGGTTTCGGCCAGGGAGCCGTAGAGATGGATGTTCAGGCTGGCCACCCAGGGCAGCAGCCCGCGGGCGTCGAGATTGCGGGCGAAATTGCGCGCGGCGCGCATCGGCCCCACCGTATGCGAGCTGGACGGCCCGATGCCGATTTTGAAAATGTCGAAGACCGACAGCGCCATGATCGTCCTCCTTGTGCGCGTGATGATGCGCGTGATGGTGCGCGTGGCTGCTTCGCGTCCCCGGCGCGCGGCCGGGGAGCGTTTCCTCGGATTCTAGTGATTTGGCGGATTCTTGATTGAATGAAAACGACATCCATCAGGAATGGAATGCCCATTGACTCATTGCCGTGCTGTTTCGGGTAGAGTTCAGGTTGGACAACATGAGCAAGAATAGAATGCATACGTCATAAAATTCCTTAATCATGAACAAAAACGACATCCGCCTGCGCATCGGCTTCGTCCTGCTGCCGCAGTTCGCCATGGGGGCCTTCGCCGCGTTCGCCGATCTGCTGGGCCTGCTGGACGCCCAGACCGGCACGGCGGGCCCCTGCGCCTGGGAAGTCGTGGCCGGCACTCTGATTCCCGTGCGCTCGGCCAGCGGCATCCAGGTCGTGCCCACCGACCTGCTGGGCGATCCTCTGCGCTTCGACTACGTGGTGGTCGTGGGTGGTCCGCTGCCGCCCGCGGCCGAGGCCGGCCCGGCGCTGCTTGCCTGGCTGCGCCAGGCGGCGCGCGGCGGGCGCCATCTGGTCGGCTTGGGCAATGGCGTCCATGTCCTGGCCCGGGCTGGCGTGCTCGCCGGCCATCGGCTGTGCGTCGGCGGCGACCAGTACCGCGACTTCGCCGACCGTTTCCCCGCCATCCCGCCCGAGCGGATCGTCACCGACCGGCCCGCGGTGTTCGACCGGCGCCGCATCACCTGCGCCGGCGGCACCGCCGTCACCGACGTCGCCGTGCGCATCCTGCGCCGCCATCTGCCGCAGGCCGACATCCGGCGCGCCCTGCGCGGCCTGCAGATCGACGCGGAAGGAGGGCGGGGCGGGCAGATCCAGCCCCCGCCGCCGGGCGTTCCGGCCGACAGCCCGCCCGCCCTGCGCCGCGCCGCCCTGGTCATCGAGCAGTACGCGGGCCAGATTCCCAGCCTGGGCGAGCTGGCCGACCGCCTGGGCCTGTCCCCGCGCCAGCTGCAGCGGCTGTTTCGCCAGCACCTGGACACCACGCCCCAGGCCTATGCCCGCGGCGTGCGCCTGCGCCAAGCGGCCTGGATGCTGCGCCACACCGGCAAGAGCATCGCCGCCATCGCCTCCGACTGCGGCTTTTCCGACGCGGCCCACATGGGCCGGGTCTTCCGCGCCGAGCACGGCATGGCGCCCGGCGCCTGGCGCCGGGCGGGCAGGGGCGGGCGGGGCGGAGCGGGCCCCGAAGGTCCGGAAGATCCGGGCGCCGGGCCGGGTGCGCGGGGCCCGGGCGGGCAAGGTCCGGGCCGCCGGGACCCCCAGGAAAACACCGTATAATGACGGTCCTTTCGCGGCGCGAGTCTCTCTCGCGCCGACCCCGCCCGGGTGGTGAAATTGGTAGACGCAGGGGACTCAAAATCCCCCGCCGCAAGGCGTGCCGGTTCGATTCCGGCCCCGGGCACCATTTGGAAAAGCCGTTTCCACGGGCATGGAAACGGCTTTTTGCCGCTCACGGCCGCGCCGTGCCTCACTCGCCGCTCATGCCTGCGGCACGCCCCGCACCACCGCGTAGGCGGAATGGTTGTGGATGGACTCGAAATTCTCCACGGCCACCTCGAACGCCGTCACGCCGGACAGCCGCCGCAGCCCGATGGCCACGTCGCGCACCAGGTCCTCGACGAACTTCGGGTTTTCGTAGGCCTGCTCGGTGACGAACTTCTCGTCGGCGCGCTTGAGCAGCCCCCAGAGCTGGGACGAGCCGCACGCCTCGATGTCGCCGATGAGGCGGTCCAGGTCGAGCGCCGGCGCGGCGGCGTAGTCGAGCCGGACCGTCACCTGGGAGCGCTGGTTGTGGGCGCCATATCTGGAGATGGCCTTCGAGCAGGGGCACAGGCTGGTCACCGGGACCACGACCCGCAGGCTGAAATTCGTGCGCCGGCCCTGCCGGGCGTGCGCTTCCCAGCACACCTGGTAGTCCATCACGCTGCGCGCGCCGGTCACCGGCGCCGCCTTGTCGATGAAGTAGGGGAAATCCACCGTGATGTCGCCGGCACCGGCCTGCAACAGGTCCAGCATGGATTCGGCCATGGCGCACAGGCGCGCCGGCTTCATCGCCTCGTGGCGATGGGTTGCCAGCAGTTCCATGAAGCGCGACATGTGCGTGGCCTTTTTCTCCGCGGGCAGGGCGACCGTCAGCGTCCACCAGGCCACGGTCTCCTGCGCAGCGCCGGCATCCGCCGCCACGCGCACCGGATGCCGCACGCCGCGCACGCCCACCTGCTGGATGGCGACCTGGCGGGGATCCGCCTGGCTTTGCACGTCCACCAGCGACGCGATGGAAGAATCGGGCAGTGCGTTCATGAGACGGTTCCCCTGGAGTCCTGAGCACATTGTATACAAGGTGGCCGGACGCCGGCAGGCTCAGATGTCCGCGACCATCCTGATCAGCGCGCCGCCATGGATCCGCTTGATGGCCTTGGCGTCGGCGAGCGCGTAGCGCAGGTTGCGCAGCGCCAGGCGCGCGTGCTCGCGCATCAGCGCCTCGGCGCGCTGCCCCTGGCGCAGTTCGATGGCCTCGATGACGGCGCGGTGGCCTTCCTGCGCGAGGGTCAGGATCAGGTGGGCGTGCGGCGCGCGGACCTGCGCCTTGACGAAACCGCTGGGCGAGGCGAACGGCAGCCGCGTCATGCGGTTGAATTCGCGCGCCAGCAGCTCGCTGTCCGACATGACGATCAGGAGTTTGTGGAACTGCTCGTTGATCTGGATGTAGCGCTCGAAGTCCTCTTCCGAGACCTCCTCCTGGCGCAGGATCTCGTCGACCGCGTCGATCAGTTCGTGCGCCTTGGCCAGCAGCATCGGCGAGGCGCCGCGTTCGGCCGCGAAGCGCGCCGTCATCCCCTCGATCGTGCCGCGCAGCTCGATGGCGTCCTGCACGTCGCGTTCCGTGAAGGTCTTGACCGCGTAGCCGCCGCCGACGATCTCCTCGAGCAGGCCTTCCTCGGCCAGGCGCTGCAGGGCGGCGCGCACCGGCGTGCGCGACACGTTCAGGCGCGCGGCCACGGTGAGTTCGGAGAGCCGCTCCTCGGATGCGAGTTCGCCGTTGAGGATCAGGTTGCGCAGCTCCAGCAGGGCGCGCGTCGTCTGGCTGGGGAGTGTCTGTGTGGAATCAGTCATGACCATGAAATGAAATTCCGGCCTGGACCGGATGCTGGCCGGGGCGGCGGCCGGGCGTCCGGCGCCGCCGGCCGCGGGGGCGAAGGGGACCCAATCGCAGAAGATTATAGGTTGCATGGCGCTCCGGAGTGGCCCGCGCCGGGCCCGGCGCGGGCCGGAAGCCGGCTGCGGCCGCCCCGGGATCGGGAGCATTTACAGGGGGAAAATTTACTTGTATGCTGCCTGTATACAAGAACGAGGAGACCTCATTATGGAGCTGCAAGCCGCCCCTTCGCAAGTCCTGGAGGAAGCCGCCTCCGGGCTGTCCGACTATTCGCTGGAAGTCACGGCGGGCGGCGTGGACCAGGCGCAGGCGGCCGTCCGTGCGCTGCGTCCGGGCACGGCCTTCTCGATCACGTTCCTGCCCGGCGAGGACTACCCCGCGCGGCTGCGGGCGGCCCAGGTCCTGCGGAGCCTGGGCTTCGTGCCCGTGCCCCACCTGTCGGCGCGCCGCATGGCCGGCGTCCGGGAGGCCGAGTCCTTCATCGAAGCCCTCGCGGTTTCCGCCGCGGTCGATCGCGTGTTCGTCGTGGGCGGCGATCCCGATCGTCCGCTCGGGCCTTTCCGCGACGCGCTGGACCTGATCGAAACCGGCCTGCTGGAACGCCACGGCATCCGCGAGGTCGGCATCGGCGGGTATCCGGAAGGCCATCCGGCCATTCCGTCCGACCGGCTCTGGGCCGCGCTGCAGGCCAAGTGCGAAGCCATCGAGGCGCGCGGCATGCGGCCTTTCATCGTCACCCAGTTCGGCTTCGAGCCGGGCGTGATCGTCGAATGGCTGACAGAAGTGCGCCGGCGCGGCATCCGCTGCCCGGTCCGGGTGGGTGTGGCCGGCCCGGCGAAGATCGCCACCCTGATGCGCTATGCCGCCCGCTGCGGCGTCAGCGCCTCGGCGCGCGCCATGAGCCGCTACGGCCTGTCGCTCACCCGCATGATCCGCTCCGCCGGCCCCGGCGGACTGATCGCCGATCTGGCGGCCGGGCTGCACGCCGCCGGCATCCGCGATGTCGGCCTGCATTACTACACCTTCGGCGGTTTCCAGCAGACCATCGACTGGATCCGCTCCTTTCATGAGGCCCAGCATGGATAGTTCGCTCGATGCACCGATCCGGCCCGCACCGGAATCCGCCGTCCCGGCGGCGTACGGCGGTCCTTCATCCCCGACGGCAAGCGCCTTCGCGCGCGAACCGTACCCGGCGCGCACGCGCCACGCCTACGCCCTGACGCTTTCCTGCGACGACGAGCCGGGGCTGGTGGCCGCCGTGACCGGCACCCTGGCCCGCCACGGGGGCAACATCCTCGAAGCGCAGCAGTTCGACGACCTGGACTCGGGACGGTTCTTCATGCGCGTCCTGTTCGAGCTGGGCCAGGGCGCCGGCGTGCAGGACCTGATCCGCGATTTTCCCCAGGCCGTTGCGGCGCGGCACATGCACTGGCGCATCCGGGCGCGCAGCGAACGCCGGCGCGTCATGATCCTGGCGTCGGCCCAGAACCACTGCCTGGCGGATCTCCTCTACCGCTACCGGGTCGGCGAGCTGAACATGGAGGTGGTGGGCGTGCTGTCGAACCACCCCAGGGATGCCCTGGACATCCCGCTGATCGGCGACATTCCCTTCCATCACCTGCCCATCGAGCCGGGGCAGCGGGACCGGCAGGAAGCGCGGATGATGCGCCTCATCGAGGATGCCGGGACGGAGCTGGTGGTGCTGGCGCGCTACATGCAGATCCTGTCGGACGGCTTCGCCGCGCAGCTGGAAGGCCGCTGCATCAACATCCACCACAGCTTCCTGCCGGGATTCAAGGGTGCGCGCCCCTATCACCAGGCCTACGACCGCGGCGTCAAGATGATCGGCGCCACCGCGCACTACGTGACGGCGGACCTGGACGAGGGGCCCATCATCATCCAGGAAGTGGAGCCCATCAGCCACGCGGACACCCCCGACGAACTGGTGCGCAAGGGGCGCGACATCGAACGCCGGGTGCTCGCGCGCGCCGTGCGCCACCACCTCGACGACCGGATCCTGCTCAACGGCAGAAAGACCGTCGTGTTCTGAAAGCCTGGCCGCCGGCTTTCCCCATCTTCGCCTGTCCGCAGGCTTCACACCAAAGGTAAGAGACCATGACCGCACACAACCTCGAAGAAATTCTGCAGCAGCAGAAGAACATCGTGCAGATGCTGCGCAACTCGCGCGTCGGCGCCTACGTCTATCCGGTGGTTGCGCCGGAATTCTCCAACTGGCGCGACGAGCAGGCGGCCTGGCGCAAGACGGCCGTGCTGTACGACCAGAGCCACCACATGGACAACGTCTTCATCCGGGGCCGGGACGCGCACAAGCTGATTTCCCACGCCACGATCAATTCCTTCAAGAACTTCAACCCGAACCGGGCCAAGCAGTTCATTGCGACCACGCCGTACGGCCACGTGATCGGCGACGGCATCCTGTTCTGGGAACCGGACGACACGCTGATCTACGTGGGCCGCGCGCCCGTGTCGAGCTGGCTGATGTACCTTGGCCAGACCGGCGAGTACGACGTCCAGATCGAACGCGACGCCCGCTCTCCATCCCGTCCCATGGGCAAGCCCGTCCAGCGCCGCCTCTACCGCTACCAGGTCCAGGGCCCCAAGGCCTGGCCCGTGCTGGAAAAGCTCAACGGCGGCCCGCTCGAGCAGGTCAAGTTCTTCCATATCGGCAGCATGAAGATCAACGGCAGGCCGGTGCGCGCCCTGCGCCACGGCATGGCCGGCGAGCCCGGGCTGGAGGTCTGGGGGCCGTACGAAGAGGCCGACGAGGTCCGGGCGGCGATCCTGGAGGCGGGCGCGGAATTCGGCCTGGTCCCGGTGGGCGCGCGCGCCTATTCCACCAATACCCTGGAATCCGGCTGGATTCCTTCCCCGCTGCCCGCCATCTACACCGGCGACAAGCTGGCGGACTACCGTCGCTGGCTCGGGGCGGACAGCTACGAGGCCACCGGCAGCATCGGCGGCAGCTTCGTCTCGGACAGGATCGAGGACTACTACCTCAACCCGTACGAGCTGGGCTACGGCCACATCATCAATTTCGACCACGAGTTCTACGGCCGTGAGGCACTCCAGGCGCTGGACCCCGCCACACAGCGCAAGAAGGTCACCCTGGCCTGGAACCGCGAGGACCTCACCCGGGTGCTGGCGTCGATGTTCGAGCCGGAGGGCCAGAACTTCAAGTATTTCGACCTGCCCCAGGCCAACTACGCGTTCTCCAGTTACGACCGCGTCATCGACGCGAGCGGGCGCACCGTGGGCCTGTCCATGTTCACGGGCTACAGCTACAACGAACGCAGCGGGCTGTCGCTGGCGGTGGTGGACCATGAAATCCCCATCGGGGCGGAACTGCGGGTCGTCTGGGGCGAGGAGGACGGCGGCACCCGGAAAGCCACCGTGGAGCGCCACCGGCAGACCGAGATCCGGGTGGTGGTCAGCGCCGTCCCCTATTCGCAGGTGGCGCGCGAGCACTATGCCGAAGGCTGGCGCACCAGCCGCGTCGGCTGACGCGCCGCTCGCCGGGGCGTTGCTCATTCTCATTCCAGAACGACGGTCGCAGACCGATACCATGCGAAGGACGCGGGCGGGTGCGGGCGGCCCGTCCGTTCCTTCAGCGAGGAGACATGACATGATTCAGCATCTGAAACACGGGCTGGCCGCGCTGTTGCTGGCGGTCGCGGCACCCGGCCTGTGCCGGGCCGCGGACTTGAAGGTCGGGCTGGTGGTTCCCCTGTCGGGGCCGTTCGCCACCACGGGCCAGCAAATGATGAACGGCGTGAAGCTCTACATGCAGCTCCATGGCGACACCGTGGCGGGGCGCAGGATCGTGCCGATCGTCAAGGACGACACCGGCGTCAACCCCACCATCACCAAGCGCGAAGCCCAGACGCTGCTCATCAACGACGGGGCCGAAATCCTGGCCGGCTTCGGCCTGACGCCGGGCGCCTTCGCCACGGCGCCGCTCGCCCAGCAGACGCAAACGCCCATGATCGTCATGAACGCGGCGACTTCCTCCATCACGACGAAATCGGATTTCATCGTGCGCACCTCCGTGGCGCTGCCCCAGGCCGCGGCACCCATGGCCACCTGGGCCTGGGAAAACAAGCTGAAGAAGGTGTACGTCAGCGTCGCGGACTACGGGCCCGGGCACGATGCCGCCGCCTCGTTCAAGAAGGCCTTCACGGCGCTGGGCGGCGAGATCGCCGGCGAGCTCCACACACCGCTCACCAGCCCGGACTTCGCGCCCTTCCTGCAGAAGATCAAGGACGCCAGGCCCGACGCGATCTTCACCTTCATTCCCAACGGCGACCAGAGCATCGGCTTCACCAAGGCCTACAAGGAACGGGACCTGGCCGGGGCCGGGATCAGGCTGCTCGCCACCGGGGACATCACCACGGAAGACATGCTCGACGCCATCGGCGACAACGGACTGGGCATCATCACCTCCTACTACTACTCGGAAGCCCACGCCTCGCCCGAGAACAGGGCCTTCGTGGCGGCCTACCGGAAGGCCTATCCGGGCGTGCGGCCCAACATGGTCGCCGTGGCCGGCTACGACGGCATGCATCTGATCTACGAGGCCCTGAAGAAGACGGGCGGCAATGCCAAGGGCCCGGCCATGATGGAGGCCATCCGGGGCATGCGCTGGACCAGTCCCCGCGGCCCGGTCGAAATCGATCCGGCCACGCGCGACATCGTGCAGAACATGTACATCCGCAAGGTCGAGCGCGTCGACGGCGTGCTGCAGAACGTCGAGTTCCACACCTACGAGGCGGTCAAGGATCCCGAAAAGCGGTCCTGACCGCGCTTTGGCGGCTGTCCGCCGGCGGGACTAACATGCTTCCTGCGGCCCGATGCCCGATCGATGCGCATCGGGCCGCGCCCATGGATCAATGGCACAAGGAGACTTACGCATGTCGCAACCCGTCACTCTGTACACCGACGCGAATTTCATCAGCCCGTACGCGATGTCGGCCTTCGTCGCCCTGGAGGAAAAGGGCGTGTCCTTCGAGCTGTCGCCGGTCGATCTC
Organism: Castellaniella defragrans; assembly: GCF_014203015.1. Taxonomy (GTDB): domain Bacteria; phylum Pseudomonadota; class Gammaproteobacteria; order Burkholderiales; family Burkholderiaceae_B; genus Castellaniella; species Castellaniella defragrans. The sequence goes on along the minus strand of NZ_JACHIB010000018.1, from coordinate 85,622 downwards.
GATGCGGGGGCGCAGCGCGAGTCCGGCTACGTCTCCCTGTCCGTGACGGGCAAGGTTCCCGCGCTGGCGCATGGATCGTTCGCGCTGGCCGAGTCGTCCGCCATCGCGGAATACGTGGACGAGGTCTTTCCGGGCCCCGCGCTCTATCCTTCGGATGCCCAGGGCCGCGCGCGGGCGCGCCAGGTCCAGGCGTGGCTGCGTTCCGACCTGATGCCGATCCGCGAGGAACGCTCGGCGGAAAACCTGTTTCGCCGGCCGCCGCCGCTCGCGCCCCTGTCCGATGCGGCGCGGCAGGCGGCGGACAGGCTGTTCGCGGTGGTCGATCGCCTGCTGCCCCAGGGCGCCAGCGACCTGTTCGGCGCATGGAGCATCGCCGATTTCGATCTGGCGTTCATGATCAGCCGGCTGACGCTGTGCGGCGACGCCGTGCCCCGCCGGCTGGCGGATTACGCGGACCGCCAATGGCACCGGCCCTCGGCGCAGCGCTGGGTGGTGCTGCCGCGCCCCGGACTCTGACGCCTCGCATCCCGCGTCGATGCATGGCGTCCCGCGGCGCGTTCCGTCCGCGCGTGGGCCGGACCGTCCCGATCGCCGGACGGGAGGGGCGTCGGACGGGGGGGCGAACCGGCACCGAAACCCTGTTAAAATCGGTGAGGCGGGCCCCTTCGCATGGTTCGGCGGTGAACCTGGTCAGGTCGGGAACGAAGCAGCCACAGCCGCGCGGAACCAGTGCCGAAGTCAGGCTCGCCTTTCCTTTTCCCCCTCCAGGGCGGCCCATGAGTTATCTCGTCTTGGCGCGCAAATGGCGCCCCCGTTCATTCGATACGCTGATCGGCCAGGATCACGTGGTGCGTGCCCTGACCCATGCGCTGTCGTCCGGCCGGCTGCACCACGCCTGGCTGTTCACCGGCACGCGCGGCGTGGGCAAGACCACCCTGTCGCGCATCCTCGCCAAATCCCTGAACTGCGTCCAGGGCGTCACCGCGACGCCCTGCGGCCATTGCCAGGCCTGCACGGAGATCGACGCGGGCCGCTACGTGGACTACATCGAGCTCGACGCCGCCTCGAACCGGGGCGTCGACGAAATGACCCAGCTGCTGGAACAGGCGGTCTACGCGCCGTCGTCCGGCCGCTTCAAGGTCTACATGATCGACGAAGTCCACATGCTGACCGGGCATGCGTTCAACGCCATGCTCAAGACGCTCGAAGAGCCGCCCGAGCATGTCAAGTTCATCCTGGCGACCACCGATCCGCAGAAGATCCCGGTGACGGTGCTGTCGCGCTGCCTGCAGTTCAACCTGAAGCAGATGACGGTGCCCGCCATCGTCGACCACCTGCAGGACATCCTGGCGCAGGAATCCGTGCCGGCCGACCCCCAGGGGCTGCGCCTGATCGCCCAGGCGGCGGCCGGTTCGATGCGCGACGCCCTGTCGCTCACGGACCAGGCCATCTCCTTCTCGGCGGGCAACCTCACCGCCGCCGCCGTGGGCGAGATGCTCGGCACCCTGGACCAGCGCCATCTGCTGGACCTGCTGCGGGCGCTGGCCGCGGCCGACGCGCCCGGCATCCTGGCCGTGGCCGACGACCTGGCGGCGCGCGGCCTGTCGTTCCAGGCGGCGCTGGGAGATCTGGCCGTCCTGCTGTCGCGGGTGGCCATCGCCCAGCGCCTGGGCCATGCCCAGGCCGACGATCCCCTGGCCGAAGACGTCACCGCTCTGGCGGGCGCCCTGACGCCGGACGACGTGCAGCTGTTCTATGCCGTGGCGGTGCACAGCCGCCAGGAACTCGCCCTGGCGCCCGACGAGCAGGCGGGCTTCGTCATGGCCTGCCTGCGCATGCTGGCCCTGCTGCCGGAAGGCCGCGTGCCGCCCGTGGTGATGAGCCCGCCGCCGACGGCCGGCGCGGAGGCCCGGCCGGCCGCCGCGCCCGTCGCGGCGGCGCCCGTCCCCGTCGAAGCCGCCGTGCCTGCGCCTGCAGCGCCCGCGCCCGCTGAAGCCGCCGTGTCCGTGCCCGCAGCGTCCGCGCCCGCCGGAACCGCCGCGCCCAGGTATTCGCCCGAGCCCGCGCCGGTCGCAGCCCGGGCCGCCCATGCCGCCCCCGCCGCCGCGCCGTCCGCGTGGGCGCCCGCACCGGCCCCCGTTCCCGCCGCACCCGTGCCGCCGGTCCCGGCCCAGGCCGCTTCCGCCGCCGCACTCGCCGAGACTCCCGCCTGGGAGGCCGCGCCCCCCCGGCAGCCGATCCCGTCGCCCGATCCCGATCCGGCGCCCGACCGCGACCCGATCCCGGACCCCGATCCGGCGCCGCCCGCGCCGCCGGACGAGGCCGCATCCGCCTCGGACGACTGGACGGACGCCGTACCCGACGACCTGACCGAACCCTTCGACGCCGCCGCCACGCTGGACGACCTGGGCATGGATCCCGGCGTGCCCGGGGCCATCGCCGGACTGTCGGCCGAGCCGCCCGCGTCGCGGCCCGAAACCCCCGATCCCGGCGGGATGACGCCCCAGGACTGGCCCGCGGTGGCGGCCGGCCTGCCGGTCGGCGGCGCCGCCCGGGCGCTGGCGCTGAACAGCGAATGGCTGTCCGGCGACGATCGCCAGATCCGCCTGCGGGTCGCCATCCACACCTATGCCGACGGCGGCGGCCACGACCGGCTGCGCACGGTGCTGTCGGAATATTTCGGCCGCGTCCTGCGGCTGGAAGTCGAATACGGCGCGACGGGCGACGACACCGCCCATGCCGTCGACCAGGCCGAGCGCGCCCGGCGCCAGCAGGCCGCCGAGCAGGCGGCCGAGCGCGACGCGCTGGTGCGCGCGCTGGCGCAGCGCTTTTCCGCCCGGGTGGTGCCGGGTTCGGTGCGTCCGCCCGGCGGCGCCCCGTCCGCGCATCGCTAGGGCCTCGCCAGGGCATCGCCCGGGCGCCGCAAGGACGTCCCTCCGCACGTCGCCCGCGCATCACCGGGGATCACTAGGGTATAGTCCCACTCTTCGTTTGAATCCGTTTGAACTCTCGGAATTCCAGGACACCGCCATGATGAAAGGTCAGATCGCCGGGCTGATGCGCCAGGCCCAGCAGATGCAGGAAAACATGAAGAAGGCCCAGGACGCCCTGGCCGACCTGATCGTCGAGGGCGCCGCGGGCGGCGGCCTGGTCAAGGTCTCCATGAGCTGCAAGTACGACGTCAAGCGCGTCACCATCGATCCGTCGCTGTACGACGACGACCGCGACATGATCGAGGACCTGGTCGCCGCGGCCTTCAACGACGCCCAGCGCAAGGCCGAAGCCACCGCCCAGGAAAAGATGTCCGCCGTGACGGCAGGCCTGTCCCTGCCGCCGGGCATGAAGCTGCCATTCTGACCGGCCGTCCCGCCAGGTCACAGGAACAGGCTCCGATGGCTGCCGGCCTGCCCGAACCGGAACCCCTGCGCGCCCTGATCGACGCCTTGCGCGGGTTGCCCGGCGTGGGCGTGCGCACCGCGCGGCGCATGGCCTACCACCTGCTGCAGCACGATCCGGAAGGTGCGCTGCGCCTGGGCGATGCGCTGCGCGACGCGGTCGGCGGGCTGCGCCACTGCGAACGCTGCAATTCCTTTTCCCAGACGCCGGTGTGCGCCACCTGCGAGAATCCGGAGCGGGACGCCTCCGTGCTGTGCGTCGTCGAGACACCCGCCGACCAGAACATGATCGAGGCCAGCCACGGCTACCAGGGCCTGTACTACGTGCTGATGGGCCGGCTGGCGCCGCTCGAAGGCGTGGGGCCGGACCAGGTCCGGTTCGCCCCCCTGCGCGAGCGCGTGCGGGACGGCCGGGTCCGCGAGGTCATCCTGGCCACCAATTTCACCGCCGAAGGCGAGACCACGGCCTACTACCTGGCCGAGATGCTGCGCGAATGCGGCGTCAAGGTGACGCGCCTGGCGCGCGGCGTGCCCAGCGGCAGCGAGCTGGAATACGTCGATGCCGGCACGATCGCCTGGGCGCTGATGGAACGCCGGCCCAATTAGGGGCCGCCCCTGCCGGCCCCGATGGAACGCCGGCCCGGCGAGGGCCGGCGCCCGCCGCGCGCCGGTCGCCGGGCACATCCTCGCCGCACATCCTCGCCGGGAACTGCGCCGCGAACCGCGCCGCAAACCCTTTTTCGGCGTACGGTCCGGTGGGCCCGGCCGCTCCGCTGCGCTATCATCGAAACTTCAAACGCAGCATGACCACCAGGGAGACAAGCCATCATGTCGATTTCACGTCGTGAACTGCTCAAGACCGCCGGCGCCGCAGGGCTGCTGGGCACGCTGCCCGGACTGTCCTTCGCCCAGGACGCGGCCGCCGCGCCCGAAAAGAAGGCGTTGACCATCGCGGTCGGCGGCCAGCCGCTGATCTACTACCTGCCGCTGTCGGTGGCGCACCTGAAGGGCTACTTCAAGGACGAAGGCCTGGACGTCACCATCGCCGATTTCGCGGGCGGCTCCAAGGCCCTGCAGGCCGTGGTGGGCGGCAGCGCCGACGTGGTGTCCGGCGCCTTCGAGCACACCATCAACCTGCAGGCCAAGGGCCAGTTCTACCGCTGCTTCGTCCTGCAGGGCCGGGCGCCCATGATCGTGCTGGGCGTCTCGAAGAAATCCATGGCCGGCTACCAGTCGCCCGCCGACCTGAAGGGCAAGAAGATCGGCGTCACGGCGCCCGGCTCCTCGACCAACATGATGGTGAGCTTCTTCCTGGCGCAGCACGGGCTCAAGCCCACCGACGTGTCCTTCATCGGCGTGGGGGCGGGCGCCGGCGCGGTCACGGCCCTGCGCTCCGGCCAGATCGACGCCATCGCCAACCTGGACCCGGTGATCAGCACCCTGGTCAAGGAAGACGCCATCCGCATCATCGCCGACACCCGCGCCCTGGACGACGCGCAGAAGATCTTCGGCGGCAACATGCCCTCGGGCTGCCTGTACACGGCCCAGGCCTTCATCGACGCCCATCCGAACACCACCCAGGCGCTGGCCAACGCCATGGTGCGGGCCGACAAATGGATCCAGGCCTCGTCGGTCGACGACATCGCCAAGCTGGTGCCCGAATCCTATCTGCTGGGCGACCCGGACCTGTACAAGCTCGCGCTCAAGGGCAACCGCGAAGGCCTGTCGCCCGACGGCCTGGTGCCGGAGGACGGCCCGCAGACGGCCCTCAACGCCCTGGCCGAGTTCGTGCCGAACTTCGACCGCACGGCGATCGACATCTCGCGCATCTGGACCAACCAGTTCGCCACCCGGGCCAACCAGAAATATCCCCATGCCTGAGCGGCACGCGCGCGCGCCCGGCGGCGGGGCGGACCGTCCCGCCCTGCTGCTGGAGCAGGTCACCTGCACCTTCGCCTCGCCCGGCGGCACGCCGTACACGGCCATGCGCGATGCCACCCTGGCGGTGGCGCCCGGCGAGTTCGTCTCGGTCGTGGGGCCCACGGGCTGCGGCAAGTCCACCCTGCTGAACATGGCGGCGGGCCTGCTGCGCCCCACGTCCGGCCGGGTCGAGGTGTTCGGCCAGCCGCTGCAGGGCGTCAACGCGCGGGCGGGCTACATGTTCCAGGGCGAGGCCCTGATGCCCTGGCGCAACGCCCAGGCCAACGTCGCCGCGGGGCTGGAATTCGCCCGGGTGGCCGCCGCCGAAACCGCCGAACGCAGCCGCGAATGGCTGCGCCGCGTGGGGCTGGGCGGCTTCGAGAACCGCTATCCGCACCAGATGTCGGGCGGCATGCGCAAGCGCGTCATGCTGGCCCAGACGCTGATCCGCGATCCCGACATCATCCTGATGGACGAGCCGTTCTCGGCGCTCGACGTGCAGACCCGCCAGCTGATGGAAAACGAGGTCCTGGACCTGTGGATGGCGCGGCGCAAGGCGGTGCTGTTCATCACCCACGACCTGGACGAGGCCATCGCCATGAGCGACCGCGTGGTGGTGCTGTCGGCCGGCCCCGAGACCCATCCCATCGGGGAGTTCGCCATCGACATCCCGCGCCCGCGCGACGTGGCCGAGGTGCGCATGCAGCCGCGCTTCGTCGAACTGCACCAGGCCATCTGGGCGGTGCTGCGCGACGAGGTCCTGAAAGGCTACGAACGCCAGCGGCGCGCCTGACCCCATGATCGCCGCCGGCCCGCGGGCCTTCCCGTCCTCCGACCCGAATCTCCCTCCGGAGCGCTTGCCACGATGAAATCCGACCTGTCCAAACCCGTGCTGCGCGTGCTGCAACTGGCCTTGCTCGCCGCCATCCTGCTGGTCTGGCACTGGGCCTCGCTGAACCGCAACGTGGCGTTCTTCTTCGGCCGGCCGCTGGAAGTCGCCCAGGTCGTCTGGGCCTGGTTCGTCACCGACGCCGGGATCTACCGCCATCTGTGGATCACCCTGTCCGAGACCGTGCTGGCCTTCGTCATCGGCACCATCGGCGGCCTGGGTTTCGGCCTGTGGCTGGGCCTGTCGCGCGGCGCCAGCGCCCTGCTGGAGCCCTACGTCACGGCGGCCAACTCCATGCCGCGCGTCATCCTGGCGCCGATCTTCGGCATGTGGTTCGGCCTGGGCATCTGGTCCAAGGTCGCCCTGGCCGTGACGCTGGTGTTCTTCATCGTCTTCTTCAACGTCTACCGCGGCGTGCGCGAGGTCAGCCCGACGCTGCTGGACAACGCCCGCATGCTGGGCGCCAGCCATCGCCAGCTGCTGCGCCACGTCTACATCCCCTCGGCCACCAGCTGGGTGTTCTCCAGCCTGCACACTTCCGTGGGCCTGGCCTTCGTCGGCGCGGTGGTGGGCGAATACCTGGGCTCGGCGGCCGGGGTCGGCTACCTGATCCTGCAGGCCGAAGGCACGCTGGACGTCAACACCGTGTTCGCCGGCATCGTGGTGCTGACGGTGTTCGCCCTGCTGCTGGACGGGATCGTGTCGCTGGTGGAACGCCGCCTGCTGGTCTGGCAGCCCGGGCCCGGGGAGTCGGGCAAGACCTGAATGCCGCCGCGCGGGCGGCTGGCGAGGCCGCCCGGATGTCTCAGGTCCCGGCCTGGCTGACCAGCGCGTCCAGCTTGATCGCGTCGGCGGTGAAGATCCGGATGCCCTCGGCGAGCTTTTCCGTCGCCATGGCGTCCTCGTTCAGGCGCGTGCGGAAGGCGACTTCGTTGCTGGCGATCCATTCCGGCGCGTCCGCCTTGGCGGCGGCCGCCGTCAGGCCCGGTTCCAGGGGCTCGTCCGAGGCCGCCAGCTCGCCCAGCAGGGCGGGGCTGATCGTCAGCAGGTCGCAGCCCGCCAGCGCGCGAATCTGGCCGATGTTGCGGAAGCTGGCCCCCATCACCTGGGTGGGAAGGTCGTAGGCCTTGAAGTAGCGGTAGATGCGCGCCACGGACTGCACGCCCGGGTCGGCGGACCCGGCGTTCCGCGCCTCGTCCCAGCCGGCGCCGGCCGCCTTCTTGTGCCAGTCGTAGATGCGGCCCACGAAGGGCGAGATCAGCGTCACCCGGGCCTGGGCGCAGGCGATCGCCTGCGCCAGGGAGAACAGCAGCGTCAGGTTGCAGCGGATGCCTTCGGCCTCCAGCGCGCGGGCGGCCTGGATGCCTTCCCAGGTCGAGGCGAGCTTGATCAGCACGCGCTCGCGCGGGATGCCGGCGGCCTCGTACAGCGCGACGATCTGCCGGGCGCGCTCGATGCTGGCCTGGGTGTCGAAGGACAGGCGGGCATCGACCTCGGTGGAGACGCGGCCGGGCACGATGGACAGGATCTCGCGGCCGAAGGCCACCAGCAGGCGGTCGACCTGCTCGGCCAGCGGCGCGCCGGGATGGTCGCGCAGCACCCGGTCCAGCAGGGGACGGTAGGCCGGCTGCTCGACGGCCTTGAGGATCAGCGAAGGGTTGGTGGTCGCATCGGTCGGCCGGTAGGCCCGCATGGTTTCAAAGTCCCCCGTGTCGGCGACGACGGTCGTCAGCATGCGCAGGGCGTCCAGTTGATTGCTCATGGAGGTGGGATTCCGGTGAATGCAGGGTTGCGAAAACCCTACTGTAGACCATTTCCCGCCAAGGGTCGGGCGCAGCGGGGATCGGGGGCGGCGAGGATCAGGCGCGAGGACCGGGCGCGGCGAGGACCGGGCGCGGCGCCGGGCCGCGCTCCCGCCGGCACCCCCGCGGGCGCCCGGATGCGGCGCATGGGAGCGGAGCCGCTGCGGCTGTATAATAGGAAGGTTTGAATATCGACTTTATAACCGGGGTTCCATTTTGCTGCCGTCAATCTTTCCCGAGGGGTCCGCAGGACTCGCACCAGCAATTCTCGCCTTGGCTGACGGTACCGTGTTCAAGGGCGTCTCGATCGGCGCCGACGGGACCAGCGTGGCCGAAATCGTCTTCAACACGGCCATGACCGGCTACCAGGAGATCCTCACCGATCCCAGCTACAGCGGCCAGATCGTCACCCTGACCTATCCCCACATCGGCAACACCGGCGTCAACGCCGAGGACGTCGAATCCAGCCGGGTGCACGCCGCCGGCCTGGTGGTGCGCGACTGTCCGGCGCTGCTGTCGAACTTCCGCGCCAGCCAGTCGCTGCCCGACTACCTGAAGACCCAGGGCATCGTGGCGATCTCGGGCGTGGACACCCGCAAGCTCACCCGCATCCTGCGCGAGCGCGGTGCCCAGGGCGCCTGCATCCTGGTGGGCGAGGACGCCGACCGCGCCGTCGAACTGGCGCGCGGCTTCGGCGGCATGGAAGGCCAGGACCTGGCCGTCGCCGTCTCCACCAAGCAGCCCGGCGCCTGGGTGCAGGGCACCTGGCAGCTGGGGCGCGGCTACACCCGCCGGGACCAGGGGCGGTACCACGTCGTCGCCTACGACTACGGCATCAAGTCCAACATCCTGCGCCTGCTGGCCGACCGCGACTGCCGCATCACGCTGGTGCCGGCCCTCACGCCCGTGGCCGACGTCCTGGCGCTGGCGCCCGACGGCGTCTTCCTGTCCAACGGCCCCGGCGACCCGGCGGCCTGCGGCTATGCCGCCGACACCTGCCGCGCCGTGCTGGACCGCGGCATCCCCCTGTTCGGCATCTGCCTGGGCCAGCAGGTCCTGGGCCTCACCCTGGGCGGGCGCACGGTCAAGATGAAGACCGGGCACCACGGCGCCAACCACCCGGTCCAGGACCTGGACACCGGCCGCGTGTTCATCACCAGCCAGAACCACGGCTTCACCGTGGACGGCGACAGCCTGCCGGCCAACGCCCGCATCACGCACGTGTCGCTGTTCGACGGCACCCTGCAGGGCTTCGAGCTCACCGACCGTCCGGCCTTCTGCTTCCAGGGCCACCCGGAAGCCAGCCCCGGCCCGCACGACATCCTGGTGCTGTTCGACAAATTCATCGACCTGATGGCGCAGCACAAAGCCCGGTCGCCCAAGTAAAAAGATCCCGCCTCCCATGCCCAAGCGTTCAGACATCAAAAGCATCCTCATCATCGGGGCCGGTCCGATCATCATCGGCCAGGCCTGCGAATTCGACTATTCCGGCGCCCAGGCCTGCAAGGCCCTGAAGGCCGACGGGTTCCGCACCATCCTGGTCAACAGCAATCCGGCCACCATCATGACGGACCCGGAAACGGCCGACGTCACCTACATCGAGCCCATCACCTGGCAGGCCCTGGAAAAGATCATCGAAGTCGAGCGGCCCGACGCCGTCCTGCCCACCATGGGCGGCCAGACGGCGCTGAACTGCGCGCTCGACCTCGATCGCCACGGCGTGCTGGAAAAGTACGGCGTGGAGCTGATCGGCGCCAACGCCCACGCCATCGAGAAGGCCGAGGACCGCCTGAAGTTCAAGGACGCGATGACCGCCATCGGCCTGGAGTCGGCCAAGTCCGGCATCGCCCACAGCATGGACGAGGCCTGGGCCGTGCAGAAGCGCATCGCGGCCGAGCTGGGCACGTCCGGCTTTCCCGCGGTGATCCGCCCCAGCTTCACGCTGGGCGGCACGGGCGGGGGCATCGCCTACAACGCCGAGGAATTCGAGACCATCTGCCGCCGCGGCCTGGAGGCCTCGCCGACCAACGAGCTGCTGATCGAGGAATCCCTGCTGGGCTGGAAGGAATTCGAGATGGAAGTCGTGCGCGACAGCGCCGACAACTGCATCATCGTGTGCGCCATCGAAAACCTCGATCCCATGGGCGTGCACACCGGCGATTCGATCACCGTCGCGCCCGCGCAGACGCTGACCGACAAGGAATACCAGATCATGCGCGACGCCTCGATCGCGGTGCTGCGCGAGATCGGCGTGGACACCGGCGGCTCGAACGTCCAGTTCGCCGTCAATCCGGCCAACGGCCGCATGATCGTCATCGAGATGAACCCGCGCGTGTCGCGTTCGTCCGCGCTGGCGTCCAAGGCCACGGGCTTTCCCATCGCCAAGGTCGCGGCCCGCCTGGCCGTGGGCTACACCCTGGACGAACTGCGCAACGAGATCACCGGCGGCGCCACGCCGGCCTCGTTCGAGCCCACGCTGGACTACGTCGTCACCAAGGTGCCGCGCTTCGCCTTCGAGAAATTCCCCCAGGCCGATTCGCGCCTGACGACCCAGATGAAGGCCGTGGGCGAGGTCATGGCCATCGGCCGCACCTTCCAGGAATCCTTCCAGAAGGCCCTGCGCGGCCTGGAAGTCGGCGTCGACGGCCTGAACCAGAAGACCACCGACCGCGAACGCCTGCAGGTCGAGCTCGGCGAGCCCGGCCCGGAGCGCATCTGGTACGTGGGCGACGCCTTCGCCCAGGGCTTCTCCCTGGAAGAAGTCCACAACCTGACCAAGATCGACCCCTGGTTCCTCGCGCAGATCAAGGAAATCGTCGACATCGAACTCGCGCTCGAACAGCGCACCCTGTCCGAGCTGGACGACGGCACCATGCGCGAACTCAAGCGGCGCGGCTTCTCCGACCGCCGCCTGGCGTTCCTGCTGGACACCACCGAGGCCGAGGTGCGCAAGCTGCGTCACCAGATGAACGTGCGCCCGGTGTACAAGCGCGTCGACACCTGCGCGGCCGAATTCGCCACCACCACGGCCTACATGTATTCGACCTACGAGGACGAGGACGAGGCCGCGCCGACCGACCGCAAGAAGATCATCGTGCTGGGCGGCGGGCCCAACCGCATCGGCCAGGGCATCGAATTCGACTACTGCTGCGTGCACGCGGCCCTGGCCCTGCGCGAGGACGGCTTCGAGACCATCATGGTCAACTGCAACCCGGAGACCGTGTCCACCGACTACGACACTTCCGACCGCCTCTACTTCGAGCCGCTGACGCTCGAAGACGTGCTGGAGATCGTCCACAAGGAAAACCCTGCCGGCGTCATCGTCCAGTACGGCGGCCAGACGCCGCTGAAGCTGGCCCGCGCCCTGGAGGCCAACGGCGTGCCCATCATCGGCACCAGCCCCGACTCCATCGACGTGGCCGAGGACCGCGAGCGCTTCCAGAAGCTGCTGACCAAGCTGGGCCTGCGCCAGCCGGCCAACCGCACCGCCCGCACCGAAAGCGAGGCCCTGGCCCTGGCGGGCGAGATCGGCTATCCCCTGGTGGTGCGCCCCAGCTACGTGCTGGGCGGGCGCGCCATGGAAATCGTGCACGAGCCCCAGGACCTGGAACGCTACATGCGCGAGGCCGTCAAGGTCAGCAACGATTCCCCGGTGCTGCTGGACCACTTCCTGAACAACGCCACCGAAGTCGACGTGGACTGCCTGGCCGACGGCGAGCAGGTCATCATCGGCGGCGTGATGGAGCATATCGAGCAGGCCGGCGTGCACTCGGGCGATTCCGCCTGCAGCCTGCCGCCGTACTCGCTCTCGCCCGAGATCGTGGCCGAGATCGAGCGCCAGACGGCCCTGATGGCCCGCGCCCTGAACGTCAAGGGCCTGATGAACGTGCAGTTCGCCATCCAGGACGGCGACGTCTACGTGCTGGAAGTCAATCCGCGCGCCTCGCGCACCGTGCCCTACGTATCCAAGGCCACCGGCCGCCAGCTGGCCAAGATCGCCGCGCGCATCATGGCCGGCCGCAGCCTGGCCGCCCAGGGGGTCTCATCGATCCCGGCGCCGGCGCGCTATTGCGTCAAGGAAGCCGTGTTCCCCTTCGTCAAGTTCCCCGGCGTGGACACCATCCTGGGGCCGGAAATGAAGTCCACCGGCGAAGTCATGGGCGTGGGCGACACCTTCGGCGAGGCCTTCGTCAAGTCCCAGATCGCCGCCGGTGCCTGGCTGCCCGAATCCGGCCGCGTGTTCATCAGCGTGCGCGACCAGGACAAGGCGCGCGCCGTGGAAGTCGCCCGCGGCCTGGCCGCGCTGGGCTTCCAGCTGATCGCCACGCGCGGCACGGCCGCCGTGATCGAGGCCGCCGGCCTGGCCGTCCAGGTCGTCAACAAGGTCACCGAGGGCCGCCCGAACATCGTCGACATGATCAAGAACGGCGAGATCGCCATGGTCATCAACACGGTCGAGGAACGCCGCAACGCCATCGCCGATTCGCGCGCGATCCGCACGCAGTCGCTGGCCAACCGGGTGACCTTCTTCACCACCATCGCGGGCGCGCGCGCCGCCGTCGAGGGCCTGCAGTACCTGCGCCACGGCGGCGGGCTGAAGGTCTACTCGCTGCAGTCCATGCACGCCGCGACCGCGGCCTGAGGCCTTCGTGGCGGGGACGAGTCCGGACACCGGGGCCGCAGACCGCCCGGCCGCCCCGGTTCCCGGGGCGGCGCCCCCCGCCGGACACCCCGAACGCGTGTTCATCACGGGCGCCAGCAGCGGCATCGGCGCCGCCCTGGCGCGCCGCTACGCGGCGCGCGGCGCCGCGCTGGGGCTGGTCGGCCGCCGCCGCGACGCCTTGCAGGCGCTGTGCGACGGCCTGCCGGGGCGGGGACACCGGATCTATGCGCTGGACGTGCGCGACCGCGCGGCGCTGCACGCGGCGGCGCGGGATTTCCTGGCGCACGGCCCGGTGGACGCGGTGATCGCCAGCGCCGGGATCAGCGCCGGCACCCTGACCGAGGCACCCGAGGACCATGCGGTCTTCGAGGCCATCCTCGACACCAACGTCCTGGCCATGGCGGCCACCTTCGCGCCCTTCGTCGCGCCGATGCGCGCGCGGGGGCGGGGCACGCTGGTGGGCATCGGCAGCGTGGCGGGGGTGCGCGGCCTGCCGGGCGCGGGCGCCTACAGCGCCTCGAAGGCCGCCGTGCGCGCGTACTGCGAAAGCCTGCGGGTCGAACTGCGCGGCAGCGGCGTGCGCGTGGTGACGATCGTCCCCGGCTTCATCGCCACGCCCATGACGGCGCGCAACCCCTATCGCATGCCCTTCCTGATGCCCGTCGAGCGCTTCGCCGAGCGGGCCGTGCGGGCGATCGACGCCGGCGTCTCCTACCGCGTCATCCCCTGGCCCATGGCCTGGGTGGCGCGGCTGCTGCGCCTGGTGCCCGACGCGCTCTACGACCGGGCGGCCGCCCGGCGCAAGCGCAAGCCCAGGATGGGCGAACGCCCGTAAGCGGTGCGGCATCCGGGATCGCGCCATCTTGCGGGGGCGTGGACCGCCGCCTTACACTTGCGGCGCACTTTCGTTCAGCCTTCCAACATCCTCTTCCGGACGGCCTCCCGGCCGCGACTCCTCCATGACGACATCCTATTTCCCGCAGTGGCGCCGCGTGTCCGGCACCGCCGACGGCGCCGTTGTCCAGCCCGACGAAACCATGCCCTGGCCCCAGACCGTGGCGATGGGCGCGCAGCACGTCGTGGCCATGTTCGGCTCCACCATCCTGGCGCCGCTCATCATGGGCTTCGATCCCAACACGGCCATCCTGATGTCGGGCGTGGGCACGCTGATCTTCTTCCTGTTCGTCGGCGGCCGGGTGCCCAGCTACCTGGGCTCCAGCTTCGCCTTCATCGGCGGCGTGATCGCCGTCAGCGGCTATTCGGGCAGCGGGCCGAACCCGAACATGGGCGTGGCGCTGGGCGCCATCGTGGTCTGCGGCCTGATCTACACCGGCATCGGCCTGCTGACCGCGCTGATCAACGCCCGCCAGGGCGGGGCGGCCGACTGGATCGACCGCTGGATGCCGCCGGTCGTCACCGGCGCCGTCGTGGCCGTGATCGGCCTGAACCTGGCGCCGATCGCGGCCAAGGGCGCCATGGGCGGCTCCCTGTTCGATGCCGTGATGGCGCTGGTGACCGTGCTGTGCGTCGGCGGCGTGGCCGTCTACACCCGCGGCCTGGTGCAGCGCCTGCTGATCCTGGTGGGGCTGTTCGCCGCCTGCGTGCTCTACCTGATCCTGGCCAACGGCCTGGGCCTGGGCAAGCCGATCGACTTCGCCGCCATCGCCGCCGCGCCCTGGCTGGGGCTGCCGCGGCTGACGGCGCCGGTGTTCGAGGCCCACGCCATCAGCGTGATCGCCCCGGTGGCCATCATCCTGGTGGCCGAGAACCTCGGCCACATCAAGGCGGTCGGCGCCATGACCGGCCAGAACCTGGACCGCTACCTGGGCCGCGCCTTCATGGGCGACGGGGTGGCGACGATGATTTCCGGGTCCCTGGGCGGCACGGGCGTGACCACCTACGCGGAGAACATCGGCGTGATGACCGCGACGAAGATCTATTCCACCCTGGTGTTCGTGGTGGCCGCGCTGGTGGCCCTGGTGCTGGGCTTCTCGCCCAAGTTCGGCGCGGTCATCCAGGCCATCCCGGCGCCGGTGCTGGGCGGCATGTCGGTGGTGGTGTTCGGCCTGATCGCCATCGCGGGCGCCCGCATCTGGGTGGTCAACCAGGTCGATTTCAGCGACAACCGCAACCTGATCGTGGCGGCCGTCACGCTGATCCTGGGCGCGGGCAATTTCTCCATCGCCATCGGCGGCTTCAAGCTCGACGGCATCGGCACGGCGACCTTCGGCGCCATCCTGCTGCACGCGCTGCTGCGCGGCAAGCGGCAGCCGGCCGTGATCTGATGGGCTGTGATCATCCGATGGGCCGCGATCATCCGATGCGCCGCGGTCCGATGTGATCCGATCCGCTCTCCGGGTCCGCGGATCCGCGCCCTGACCCCGGGGGCCGCGTGCGCGGCGCGGGGCTTGCTTTTTCTTTCCGGATTGCCCACAATACCCCTCAAGCACCCCGGTTTCGGCCGGGGTTTTTCACGGGCGAGCCGGCAGGCCACCTGGTCGGGATGCGGATGGCGCCATGCCACGACCGTCCCTCATAGGCCCCTAGCGGGCGCGCATGGCCAGGCAGCCCCCAGAGGGCCGGAACCACCACCTTTCGCCCATCTTCTTTCGTTGTCAGGCGCCCCGCGCATGGGGCGTCTTTTACTTTTGAGTCAGGAACTATGGCTGCGATCCCTTTGACCGCTCGCGGGGCAGAGCGCTTACAAGCTGAATTGCATCGTCTGAAGACAGTCGAGCGCCCCGAAGTCATCAACGCCATCGCCGAAGCGCGGGCCCAGGGTGATTTGTCCGAAAACGCCGAATACGATGCCGCGCGCGAGCGCCAGGGCTTCATCGAGGGCCGCATCCAGGAACTGGAAAGCACCCTCTCCAACGCCCAGATCATCAATCCGGCCGAACTGGACGTGTCCGGCCAGGCCGTGTTCGGCGCGACCGTCGAGATCGAGGACCTGGAATCGGGCGAACGCCTCACCTACCAGATCGTCGGCGACCTGGAAGCCGACATCCGCGCCAACATGATCTCCGTGTCCAGCCCCGTGGCGCGGGCGCTGATCGGCAAGAGCGAGGGCGACGTGGTCGAAGTGCGCGCGCCGGCCGGCGTGCGCGAATACGAGGTCTGTTCCGTCAGCTACGAATAGTCAGCTGCGGATAATCAGCCCCGGCCCGTGCGGCCGCCGCGGCGCGCGCCCGCACGCAGCGAAAGCGCGCTGCCGCTGCCGGTGCGGCGCGGGATGCCGTGGCCCGCGTCCGCGCGGCCGCCCCGCGCCGGCTTGCCGGCGCCCCGGGCGTCGGCCGGGCGGGCCGGCCGGCCCGTGTCGGCGGCGGATCGCCCGCCGGGGCGGTTTTCTCCGCGCGCGGGCGTGTCGTCCCTGTCCGCGCCGGCGGCGCGCCTGGATGCGGCGGGGCGGGCGGCGCGCGGCTGCGCCGCCTGTTTCTTGGGCACGTAGGGTTCGGATTTCCGGCGCACGGCCCGGGTGGCGTTTTCGGCCGCCTGGGCGGCTTGTTGCGCGAGCGGATCGGGCCGATAGATAATCAGCGTTTTGCCGAGATGATGCACTGCGGCGCAAGACAGCGTTTCGCAGATTTCCGCCAGCATCGCGTCGCGTGCGTCGCGCTCGGCGCCGGCGACGCGGATCTTGATCAGTTCATGGGCCGCCAGGGTGCGGTCGATTTCTTCCAGCACGGCGGCGGTCAGGCCGCGGTCGCCGATCAGGACGACGGGATGCAGGGGATGAGCGGCGGCGCGCAGGGCGCTGCGCTGCTGAGAGGTCAGTTCGAGTTTCGGCATAGTGGAATTGTACGAGAATGGCCAAGAAAAAATTCTCCAAAGCCTGGGTCCAGCGGCATATTCAAGACCCTTACGTCAAAATGGCGCAACAGAAGGGCTACCGCGCCCGCGCCGCCTTCAAGCTGACCGAGATCCTGGACACGGAAAAGCTGCTGCGGCGCGGCGACGTGGTCGTGGACCTGGGCTCGGCCCCGGGCAGCTGGTCGCAGGTGGTGCGCGAGCGCCTGCTGGCCGCGGGCGGCGCGATCGACGGCCGCGTGCTGGCGCTCGACCTGCTGCCCATGGAGCCCGTCGCCGGGGTCGAGTTCATCCAGGGCGACTTCCGCGAGGACGCCATCCTGGCGCAATTGCACGCGCGTCTGGCAGGCCGGCCCGTGGACCTTGTGATTTCCGACATGGCCCCCAATCTATCGGGTGTGGCCTCGGCGGATTCCGCCCGCATCGCCCACGTCTGCGAACTGGCGCTGGAATTCGCCTGCGCCCATCTCAAGCCGGACGGCGCCCTGATCGTCAAGGCCTTTCACGGCAGCGGGTTTTCCCAGATCGTGCAGATGTTCAAGCAGCATTTCGTCCGCGTGGTCGAGCGCAAGCCCAAGGCGTCGCGGGACGAATCCTCCGAGACCTTCCTCATCGGCCGCGGCTTGAAGGAAACCGCCGCGTCGCGGCTTGCGGGCCGCCCCGATGCGCCGGACGCGGACCGGTCCCCGCGGACCGATTCCTGAGCGGGCCCGTCCACTGCGTCCGTGCGGCGGATTCAGGTAGAATGAAGCATTGACGTATTTGTCAGCTTGTTGTAATTGCGCGCCGCCGGACGCCGCGCGCGGGCGATGGGCGGGCAGCGGTACATACCCAGGAGGTTGGCTTTGAACAACTCGTTTTCCAAGGTTGCGGTCTGGCTGGTGATCGCGCTCGTGCTCTTCACGGTGTTCAAGCAGTTCGACGGACATCCGGTCACGAGCGGGGATTCGGTCAGCTACACGCAATTCATGAACGATGCCCGCGCCGGCCGCATCAACAAGGTCGACATCCAGGGCGACACGATCTACGTGTCGCCGGAATCCGGCCGTTCCTACAGCCTGACCTCGCCGGGCGACCTCTGGATGGTCCCCGAACTGGTGAAGAACGGCGTGCAGGTCTCCGGCAAGGCCCGCGAAGAGCCTTCCTTCCTCACCAGCCTGTTCATCTCCTGGTTCCCGATGCTGCTGCTGATCGGGGTCTGGATCTTCTTCATGCGCCAGATGCAGGGCGGCGGCAAGGGCGGGGCCTTCAGCTTCGGCAAGTCGCGCGCGCGCATGCTGGACGAAAACAACAACAACATCACCTTCGCCGACGTCGCCGGCTGCGACGAGGCCAAGGAAGACGTCCAGGAACTGGTCGATTTCCTGCGCGATCCCACCAAGTTCCAGCGCCTGGGCGGCCGCATTCCGCGCGGCGTGCTGATGGTCGGCCCTCCGGGCACCGGCAAGACCCTGCTCGCCAAGGCCATCGCCGGCGAGGCCAAGGTGCCGTTCTTCAGCATCTCGGGCTCGGATTTCGTCGAGATGTTCGTCGGCGTGGGCGCGGCCCGCGTGCGCGACATGTTCGAGAACGCGAAAAAGCAGTCCCCCTGCATCATCTTCATCGATGAAATCGACGCCGTGGGCCGCCAGCGCGGCGCCGGCCTGGGCGGGGGCAACGACGAACGCGAGCAGACCCTGAACCAGCTGCTGGTCGAAATGGACGGCTTCGAGACCGGCCAGGGCGTGCTGGTGATCGCCGCCACCAACCGGCCCGACGTGCTGGACCCGGCGCTGCTGCGCCCGGGCCGCTTCGACCGCCAGGTGGTCGTGTCGCTGCCCGACATCCGCGGCCGCGAGCAGATCCTGAAGGTGCACATGCGCAAGGTCCCCATCGCCCAGAACGTCGATCCGAACGTGCTGGCGCGCGGCACCCCGGGCTTTTCCGGCGCCGACCTGGCCAACCTGATCAACGAGGCCGCGCTGTTCGCCGCGCGCCGCAACGGCCGCACCGTGGACATGTCCGACCTGGAAAAGGCCAAGGACAAGATCATCATGGGCGCGGAGCGCCGCTCCCTGATCATGCCGGAAGAAGAACGCCGCAACACGGCCTACCACGAATCCGGCCACGCGCTGGTGGCGCGCCTTCTGCCCAAGACCGATCCGGTGCACAAGGTCACCATCATCCCGCGCGGCCGCGCGCTGGGGGTGACGATGCAGCTGCCCGAGGGCGACCGCTACAGCATGGACAAGGAACGCCTGCTGAACACCATCGCGGTGCTGTTCGGCGGCCGCATCGCGGAAGAAGTCTTCATGGGCCAGATGACCACCGGCGCCTCCAACGACTTCGAGCGCGCCACCGCCATCGCGCGCGACATCGTCACGCGCTACGGCATGACCGACTCCCTCGGGCCCGTGGTGTACGCCGAGAACGAGGGCGAGGTCTTCCTGGGCCGCAGCGTGACCAAGACCACGCACGTGTCCGAAGCCACCATGCAGAAGGTCGATTCCGAGATCCGCCGCATCATCGACGAGCAGTACAGCGTGGCGCGCACCCTGATCGAGTCCAACCAGGACAAGATGCACGCCATGGCCAAGGCCCTGCTCGAATGGGAAACCATCGACGCCGAGCAGATCGACGACATCATGGCCGGCCGTCCGCCGCGCGCGCCGCAGCCGCCGTCCTCGGGGGGCGACACGCCGCCGCAGGCCCCGTCGGCCGGCCTGCCGGCCGCCAGCAACGACAAGGGCGCCGCCGCGACGCCGGTTTGATCCGACCGCCGGCCTCCTATGCATGACCACCTTCAGTGCGGGCGTTTCCGCTTGTCCCTGGAACGCCCGCTGGTCATGGGGATCGTCAACGTCACGCCGGATTCGTTTTCCGACGGCAATGCCCACTTCCGGGCTGACGAGGCCATCGCCCATGGGCGCCTCCTGGTCGAGGAAGGCGCCGACCTGCTCGACATCGGCGGCGAGTCCACCCGGCCCGGCGCCCAGGCGGTCCCCGCCGACGAGGAACTGCGCCGCATCCTGCCCGTGATCGAGGCCCTGCGCGACTGCGGCGTGCCGCTGTCCGTGGACACCTGCAAGCCCTCCGTGATGCGGGCCGCCCTGGAGGCGGGGGCCGACATGATCAACGACATCGGCGGCTTTGCGGCGCCCGGGGCGGTCGAGGCCGTGGCCGATGCCGATTGCGCGCTGTGCCTGATGCACATGCGCGGCGAGCCGCGCACCATGCAGGACGCGCCGTCCTACCAGGACGTGGTCACGGAAGTCCGCGCCTACCTGGACCAGGGCGCGCGGCGCCTGCGCCAGGCCGGCATCGCGGCCGACCGCATCGTGCTCGATCCCGGCTTCGGCTTCGGCAAGACCGCGGCGCACAATTACACCCTGCTGCGGCAGTTGCCGCAGGCCGTGGGGCAGGATTACCCCAGCCTGCTGGGCCTGTCGCGCAAGTCCATGATCGGCGCCGTCACGGGGCGTCCCGCGTCCCGGCGCCTGGGCGGCAGCGTGGCGGCGGCCCTGGCTGGCGCGGTGCGGGGCGCGCACATCCTGCGCGTCCATGATGTGGCCGACACCGTGGATGCCCTGCGGGTATGGTCGGCCGTCGAACGAGGAGTCCGTGCATGAGCGCACGCAAGTATTTCGGGACCGACGGGGTGCGCGGCATCGTCGGCGGCGATCGGATCAACGCCGAATTCGCCCTGCGGCTGGGCTATGCGGCCGGCCGCGTGCTGGCGCGCGGGGCCGTGTCGGCCGGGCGGCCGACCGTGGTCATCGGCAAGGACACCCGCATCTCCGGCTACATGCTGGAATCCGCGCTGGAGGCCGGCCTGTCGGCCGCCGGGGTGGACGTGATGCTGGCCGGCCCGATCCCCACGCCGGCGGTGGCCTACCTGACCCGCGCCTGGCGCCTGGCGGCCGGCATCGTCATCAGCGCGTCCCACAATCCGCACTACGACAATGGCATCAAGTTCTTCTCCGCGGCCGGCACCAAGCTGCCCGACGAGACCGAGGCCGCCATCGAGGCCCTGCTGGACGAGCCGCTGGGCTGCGCCGATTCGGCCGGCCTGGGGCGCGCGCGGCGCATCAGCGACGCGGCCGGCCGCTACATCGAATTCTGCAAGAGCACCTTCCCCAGCGAACTGGACCTGCAGGGCCTGAAGATCGTGGTGGACGCGGCCAACGGCGCCGCCTACCACATTGCGCCGCACGTGTTCCGCGAGCTGGGGGCCGAGGTCTCCGTGATCGGCTGCGAGCCCGACGGCTTCAACATCAATGAAAAGGTCGGCGCCACTCATCCCGAGACCCTGGTCGCCGCCGTGGCGGCCCAGGGGGCGGACCTGGGCGTCGCCCTGGACGGCGACGCCGACCGCCTGCAGATGGTGGACGCCACCGGGCGCCTGTTCAACGGCGACGAGCTGCTCTACGCCATCGTGCGCGACCGCGCCCGCACGCAGCCCATCCAGGGGGTGGTCGGCACGCTGATGACCAACTTCGGCTTCGAGCGCCGCATGCGCGAGCTCGGCATCCCGTTCGAGCGCGCCAAGGTCGGCGATCGCTACGTGCTGGAAGTTCTGCGCCAGCGCGGCTGGCTGTACGGCGGCGAAAGCTCCGGCCACCTGCTGTGCCTGGACCGCCACACCACGGGCGACGGCATCGTGGCCGCCCTGCAGGTGCTGGCGGCCATGCGGCACGCCGGCGCCTCGCTGGCGGACCTGGTGGCCGACCTGTCCATGTACGCCCAGAAGATGGTCAACGTGCCGCTCGCGCCGGGGCTGGACTGGCAGACGCACGCGGGCCTGAAGGAAGCCTCGGACGCGGTGCGCGCGTCGCTCGGCGAGCGCGGCCGGGTGCTGATCCGCGCCTCGGGCACCGAACCCAAGCTGCGCCTCATGGTCGAGGCCGACGACGAGGCCCTGGCCGAGGAAGGCGTGCGCCGGCTCGTGGCGGTCAAGCTGGCCTGAACGCCGCTGTCACATGATTCACACAGAGCATCGGCAGAATATCCCCGATATCGTGACTTCCGGGAATCCGCCATGCTCGCCCTCGCTTCTTCCCTGCACGCGGGATCGATGAAACGCATAGACTGGCCCGGGGCCGAGGCCGGCGGACTGGCCCTGACCGTCGCGCGCACGCAGGCGGACCTGGAAGCCCTGCAGCGCCTGCGCTTCCGGGTGTTCACGGAGGACATGGGCGCGGTGTTCCCCCAGGCCGTGGGCGACCGCGACGTGGACCGCTTCGATCCCTGGTGCGTGCATTTCATGGTGCGCGAACTGGGCACCGGCCGGGTGGTGGGCACCTACCGGCTGCTCACGCCCGAAGCCGCGCGCCAGGCGGGCGGCTATTACTCCGAGTCCGAATTCGACCTGGAGCCGCTGGCGGCGCTGCGTCCGTGGCTGGTCGAGGTCGGCCGCTCCTGCATCGATGCCGGATTCCGGCACGGCACGGCCATCATGCTGCTGTGGTCGGGACTGGCCCAGGTGATGAAGCGGGGGGGCTACCGCTACATGCTGGGCTGCGCCAGCGTCAGCCTGCGCGACGGCGGCGCCACGGCCTCGGAGGTCTGGCGCCGGGCGCGCGCCCTGATGGCGCGCAATCCCGACGTGCCGCGCATCCGCCCGCTGCATCCCTATCCGGTGGACCGGCTGGACAGCGCCCTGCCGGCGCGGGTGCCGCCGCTCATCAAGGGCTATCTGGCCCTGGGCGCGACGATCTGCGGCGCGCCCGCCTGGGATCCGGATTTCCACACCGCCGATTTCCCGATCCTGCTGGATCTGGAACGGCTGGACGCCCGCTACCGGCGGCATTTCGGGATCGATTAGGCATTTCGGGACCGATCGGGCGAGACCGGCGCGCCGGCTGCCCGCCCGGCCAGGGCGACCGGCCCGGCTTTCCGGCGCCCGGCGCGTTCAGCTTTCGATGATGTCCAGCGCGAAACCGGCCTTGCGCCAGATCGCCGCTTCCTTCTTCAACTGGAAGCCGCTCAGGGGGCGGGCGGCCAGCCAGCCCGCCGGGATGCGCAGGGCGATGCGCAGGTCCTGGGCCTGCAGGCGCAGCGCCAGGGGACCCAGGGCCTCGCGGCGGCGCAGCAGCAGGACCGCCAGGCGCAGGCAGCACAGGGCCAGCCAGCGCGCGCGGTCGGGCGCGTAGCGGCGGACCTTGGCCAGGCGCCCCTGGTGGCCCAGCGCGAGAAAGGCCAGCAGCCGCTGGTCGTCGTGCGAAAAGCCCGGCATGTCGGCGTGTTCCAGGATGTAGGCGCTGTGCTTGTGATAATCGTTGCGGGCGATCGCCAGGCCGATTTCGTGCAGTTCGGCCGTCCAGCCCAGCGCGCGCCGCAGCTCGGCCGTGTCGGGCTCGTCGCCCAGTCCGAGCTGGTCGAACAGCTGCAGCGCCAGGCTGCGCACGAAGCCGGCCTGGGCCGTGTCGAGCTGGTAGCGGCCGCGCATCTGGCGCACGGTCTCGTCGCGCCGGTCCTGGTGCGAATCGCGGCCCAGCAGGTCGTGCAGCACGCCGATGCGCAGGGCGCCGTCGCCCGCCCGCATCCGCTCGATGCCCAGTTCCCGGAACGCGGCGATCATGATGGCCAGGCCGCCGGGCAGCACCGGCACGCGCTCGGGCTTCAGGCCGGCCCAGTCCTGCAGGCGGACCTCGCCGGCGCGCGCCAGGGCGGCGCTCAGCCGTTCCATGCCGTCCAGGGTGATGTCGCGCGGACTGAGGCCGTTTTCGACCAGGACGGCCAGCAGGCCCTTGGCGGTGCCCGAGGAGCCGTAGGCTTCCTGCCAGCCCGTGCCGCGGTAGCGGCTGGCGATGGTTTCGATGGCGCCGCGCGCCGCCAGCACCGCCTGGCTCATGCGGGCTTCGGTGACGCGGCCCTGGGGGAAGAACTGCCGCGTCCAGGTGGTACAGCCCAGCTCCAGCGAGGCCAGCTCCAGGGGCTGGTCGCGCCGCCCGATGATGAATTCGGTGGAGCCGCCGCCGATGTCGATCACCAGCCTGCGGTGGTCCGAGGGCGGCAGGTCCTGGATCACGCCCAGGTAGATCAGGCGGGCTTCTTCCTGGCCGGAGATGATTTCGATCGGGAAGCCCAGGGCGCGCTCCGCCGCCGGCAGGATCTCGGCCGCGTTGCGCGCCACCCGGAAGGTGTTGGTGGCCACGGCGCGGACGTTGGCGGGGGAGAACCCGCGCAGCCGCTCGCCGAAGCGCCGCAGCGCCGCCAGGGCCTGCTCCACCGTGGCGGCGTCGATGCGCTTGTGCTCGTCCAGGCCGTTGGCCAGGGCGACCAGCTCGCGCAGCTTGTCTTCGGCGTAGATCTGGGCGCTGCCGCCGTGGCGCACGACGCGGCCGATGGATAGCCGGAAGGTGTTCGAGCCCAGGTCGATCGAAGCGAGCCGGTTGTCCATGGCCTTACCAGGAAATGTCACACTGTGCGATTATAGTGGCCGGTTCATGACAGGATTGTGAGGCGCGCATGCGGGCCGTCGAGGAAATGCCGGTTCTCCTGAACCGGGAATTGTCGGTGCTGAAATTCAACGAGCGGGTGCTCTCCATGGCCGAGCGCACGGACGTGCCGCCGCTGGAGCGCCTGCGCTACCTGTGCATCGTCGGCTCGAACCTGGACGAGTTCTTCGAGATCCGCATGGCCAGCCTCAAGGAACAGCAGCGCCAGACGCCGGAACTGCGCGGCGTGGACGGCATGACGCCCGACGAGGCCTTCGACCGCGTGCAGCGCGCCGCGCACGCCCTGGTGGACCGGCAGAACCGCCTGCTGACCGGCGAGGTCATGCCCAAGCTGATGGAACACGGGGTGGGCCTGATCTATTCGACGGGCTGGACCGACCTGCAGCGCGAATGGGCCTACGGCCTCTTCCGCCGCGACGTGATGCCGCTGCTCACCCCCATCGGCCTGGATCCGGCGCACCCCTTTCCGCGCGTCTACAACAAGAGCCTGAACTTCATCGTCGCGCTCAGCGGCGAGGACGCCTTCGGCCGCGAGGGCCACATCGCCATCGTCCAGGCGCCGCGCGCGCTGCCGCGCATGATCAAGGTGCCCGCCGAGATCGCCGGCATCCCGGACGGCTTCATGCTGCTCACCACCCTGATCAACGCCTTCGTCGGCGACCTGTTCCCGGGCATGAACGTCCAGGGCTGCTACCAGTGGCGGGTGACGCGCAACAGCGACCTGTTCGTGGACGAGGAAGAAATCACCAACCTGCGCCAGGCCCTGCAGGGCGAACTTTCCCAGCGCAATTTCGGCGCCTCGGTGCGCCTGGAAATCGCGCACGCCATGCCGCCCGACCTGGAGCTGTTCCTGCAGCGCGAATTCAGCCTGGGGGCGGCCGACACCTACCGCGTCAACGGTCCGGTCAACCTGGCCCGGCTGATGCAGCTGTGCAACCGGGTCAACCGCCCCGACCTGGAATATCCGGTCTTCCGGCCGCGCATGCCGGCGCCCTTCGACGGCGGCCTGGAGCGGCCCGAGGAACTGTTCGCGGCCATCGCGGCGCGCGACCACCTGCTGCACCATCCCTACCAGTCCTTCCAGCCCGTGCTGATGTTCCTGCGCAGCGCGGCGCTGGACCCGCAGGTCGTGGCCATCAAGCAGACCATCTACCGCACCGGCGAGGACTCCGAGCTGATGGGGCTGCTGCTGTCGGCGGCCCGGGCGGGCAAGGAAGTCACGGTGGTGGTCGAGCTGATGGCGCGCTTCGACGAGCAGACCAACATCAACTGGGCCGCGCGCCTGGAAGAGGTCGGCGCCCACGTCAGCTACGGCGTGGTGGGCCACAAGACCCACGCCAAGATGGCCCTGGTGCTGCGCCGCGAGGACGGCCGCATCCGCCGCTACGGGCACCTGGGCACGGGCAACTACCACCCGCGCACGGCGCGGCTGTACACCGATTTCGGCCTGCTGACGGCCAACCAGCAGATGTGCGAGGACATGGACCAGGTGTTCTCCCTGCTGACCGGCCTGGGCGCGCGCCGCGAGCTCAAGCTGCTGCTGCAGTCGCCCTTCACCCTGCACGAGACGGTGCTGCGCCTGATCCGCTCGGAAACCGAGTTCGCCCGCGCGGGCAAGCGCGCGCGCATCCGCGCCAAGATGAATTCGCTGCTGGAGCCCGAGGTGATCCGGGCGCTGTACGAGGCCAGCCAGGCGGGGGTGCGCATCGACCTGATCGTGCGCGGTGCCTGCGCGCTGCAGGCCGGCGTGCCGGGGCTGTCCGAGCATATCCGGGTGCGCTCCATCATCGGCCGCTTCCTGGAGCATTCGCGGGTGTTCTATTTCTACCAGGACGGCGCCGAGCCCCTGTACCTGTCCTCCGCCGACTGGATGGACCGCAATTTCCTGCGGCGGGTCGAGCTCGCCTTCCCGGTGCTGGACAAGACCCTGCGCCGCCGCGTCATCGACGAGGCCTTCACCTTCGCCTGGCGGGACAACCAGCTCGCCTGGGCGGCCCAGCCCGACGGCCGCTACCTGCGCGTGCGCAACCGCCGCGCCGCCTTCAACCTGCACCAGCACCTGATGGCGAGGTTGGGATGAGACAGGACACGAAATAGTCCCTGCGGACTATTTCTTGCCTGTCGAATCCGAGCGGCGTGCAAGCCGCGAGGTGGGGGAGAGACGCCCAGACCGAGCGGCGTGCAAGCCGCGAGGTGGAGGGATCTGTCATTAAACTGTCACTTCAACCCTCTACCATGTCGTCCTGACGGTCCGGCGAATTCTTCCGGGCCGCCGAATAGTGCAAACCACAAAGGGTTTACGACATGCTCAAACGGATTCTGACGCAATGCGCCGCCGGTCTGGCGATGATGGCCGCCGCGGGCGTCGCGGCGCACGCCGCCGACCTGACGGGGGCGGGCGCCTCCTTCCCCTATCCGATCTACGCCAAGTGGGCGGCCAAGTACCAGGAAGTCACCGGCAACCGCGTCAACTACCAGTCCATCGGCTCGGGCGGCGGCCAGCAGCAGATCATCGCCAGGACGGTCGATTTCGGCGCCTCGGACGACCCGATGAAGCCGGAGGACCTGGCCAAGCACGGCCTGGTCCAGTTTCCCGCCGTCATCGGCGGCACCGTGCCGGTCGTCAACGTCGAAGGCATCAAGGAAGGCCAGCTCAAGCTCACCGGTCCGGTGCTGGCGGACATCTTCCTCGGCAAGATCAAGAAGTGGAACGACCCGGCGATCGCCGACCTGAACAAGGACCTGAAGCTGCCCGCCAAGGGCATCGTGGTGGTGCACCGTTCGGACGGCTCGGGCACGACCTTCGGCTGGACCAACTACCTGTCCCAGGTATCGCCCGCCTGGAAGGAGCAGGTCGGCCAGGGCAAGGCGGTCAAGTGGCCCACCGGGCAGGGCGGCAAGGGCAACGAAGGCGTGGCCGCCTACGTGCGCCAGCTGGCCAATTCCATCGGCTACGTGGAATACGCCTACGCGCACCAGAACGGCCTGGCCTGGGCGCAGCTGCAGAACCGCGAGGGCCGGTTCGTGCAGCCCTCGCAGCAGGCGTTCGCCGCGGCGGCTTCGCACGCCGACTGGAACTCGGCGCCGGGCATGGGCCTGGTCCTGAACAACGAGCCGGGCGCGGATTCGTGGCCGGTCACGGCGGCGACCTTCATCCTGGTGCACGGCAAGCAGGCCGACCCCAAGCGCGCCCGCGAAGTCCTGGCCTTCTTCGACTGGGCCTGGCGCGAAGGCGGCGCCATGGCCAGCGAACTGGACTACGTGCCGCTGCCCGACGACGTGACCGCCCGGATCCGCGGCGTCTGGGCCGAGCAGGTGCGCGGCGAGGACGGCTCGGCGGTCTGGAAGTAAGCCCGGCCGCCGCTTCCCCGGCAGGGCGGCGCCGCCGCGCGCCGCCTGTGGGAAAATGGCGGTTTCCGAATCCCACATTCCGATGCGGATCCCCGGCGCGGCCGGGGGTCCCGTCGCCACGGACGAGTCCCTCATGGCCCCTACGCAGCGCAGCCTCCTGGCGGATGCCGGCTTCCGGTATCTGACCCGTCTGTTTGCGTTCTTCGTCTTCATCCTGCTGGCCGCGATCATGGTCTCCCTGATCTACGGCAGCCGGGAATCCCTGGCCCGGTACGGCCTGCCGTTCCTCTGGACCAACGACTGGGATCCCGTGCGCCACAGCTACGGCGCGCTGGTGCCGATGCTGGGCACGGTGATCAGCGCCTTTCTCGCGCTGCTGATCGCGGTGCCGGTGTCCTTCGGCATCGCCATGTTCCTGACCGAACTCGCGCCCGTCTGGCTGCGCCGCCCGCTGGGCGTGGCGATCGAGATGCTGGCCGCGATCCCGTCCATCATCTACGGCATGTGGGGCCTGTTCGTGTTCGTGCCGCTGTTCCAGGAGTACGTCCAGCCGTACGTGGTCGACTTCTTCGAGGGCGTGCCGGTGCTGGAGCACCTGTTCGGCGGGCCGCCCATGGGCATCGGCCTGTTCACGGCGGGCCTGATCCTGTCCATCATGATCATCCCCTTCATCGCGGCGGTGATGCGCGACGTGTTCGAGCAGGTGCCGCCCATGCTGAAGGAATCCGCCTACGGCCTGGGCAGCACCACCTGGGAAGTCGTCTGGAAGATCATGCTGCCCTACACCAAGCACGGCGTCATCGGCGGCATCATGCTGGGCCTGGGCCGGGCGCTGGGCGAGACCATGGCGGTCACCTTCGTGATCGGCAACGCCTTCAACCTGCCTTCCTCGATCTTCTCGCCGTCCAATTCCATCGCCTCCGCCCTGGCCAATGAATTCAACGAGGCCGGCGGCCTGCAGAAATCGGCCCTGCTGGAGCTGGGCCTGATCCTGTTCCTGATCACCACCGTGGTGCTGGCCCTGTCGAAGTTCATGCTGCTGCAACTGTCGCGCAAGGAAGGCGCCAAACACTGATGTCCGCCCCCGACTCCCCCATCGCCCTCGACAATCCGGTCTACCGGCGCCGGCGCCTGTTCAACCGCCTGATGCTGGGGCTCTCGGGCCTGACGCTGGGCTCGGGCCTGTTCTGGCTCGCCTGGATCATCCTCACGCTGCTGCTCAAGGGCGGCTCCGCCCTGTCGCCGGCGCTGCTGTGGGAAAGCACCCCGCCGCCCGGGGCCGACGGCGGCCTGCTGAACGCCATCGTCGGCAGCGTGCTGATGTCGGCCGTGGGCACGCTGATCGGCACGCCCATCGGCGTGCTGGCGGGCACCTACCTGGCCGAGTACGGCCGCCGCGGCTGGCTGGCCCCGGCCACGCGCTTCCTGAACGACGTGCTGCTGTCGGCGCCGTCCATCATCATCGGGCTGTTCATCTACGCCGTCTACGTGGCCCAGGTCGGCCATTATTCCGGCTGGGCGGGCGCCTTCGCCCTGGCGATCCTGGTCATCCCGGTGGTGGTCCGGTCCACGGACAACATGCTCGGCCTGGTGCCCAACAGCCTGCGCGAGGCCGCCGCCGCCCTGGGCTGCCCGCAGTGGCGCGTCGTCGTCTTCATCTGCTACCGGGCGGCGCGCTCGGGCATCGTCACCGGCATCCTGCTGGCCGTGGCCCGCATCGCCGGGGAAACCGCGCCGCTGCTCTTCACCGCCCTGAACAACCAGTTCATGTCGCTGAACATGAACGCCCCCATCGCCAACCTGCCGGTGGTGATCTTCCAGTACGCCGCCAGTCCCTTCGAGGACTGGAACCGGCTCGCCTGGGCGGGCGCCGCGCTGATCACCCTGCTGGTGCTGGGGATCAACATCGCCGCGCGCAGCCTGTTCCGCAAATAAACGATTTCGACCATGATCCTGAATCCGTCTTCGTCCGCCGCCCGGGAGCGCACCAAGCTGGCCGTGCGCAACCTGAACTTCTACTACGGCGGCTTCCACGCCCTGCGCGACATCAACATGGACATCGCGGAAAACAAGGTCACGGCCTTCATCGGCCCGTCGGGCTGCGGGAAGTCCACGCTGCTGCGCACCTTCAACCGCATGTTCGAGCTCTACCCCGGCCAGCGCGCCGAAGGCGCCATCGAGCTGGATGGCGAGGACCTGCTCCATTCCCGGCTGGACATCTCCCTGATCCGCGCCAAGGTCGGCATGGTGTTCCAGAAGCCCACGCCGTTTCCCATGAGCATCTACGACAACATCGCCTTCGGCGTGCGGCTGTTCGAGCGCCTGAGCAAGGGCGAGATGGACGAGCGCGTGGAATGGGCCCTGACCAAGGCGGCCCTGTGGAACGAGGTCAAGGACAAGCTCGGGCAGAGCGGCAACAGCCTGTCCGGCGGCCAGCAGCAGCGCCTGTGCATCGCGCGCGGCGTGGCGATCAAGCCCGAGGTCCTGCTGCTGGACGAGCCGTGCTCCGCCCTGGACCCGATCTCCACGGCCAAGATCGAGGAACTGATCGCGGAACTGAAGTCCGACTACACCGTGGTCATCGTCACCCACAACATGCAGCAGGCGGCGCGCTGCTCGGACTACACCGCCTACATGTACCTGGGCGAGCTGATGGAATTCGGCCCCACCGACCAGGTCTTCATCAAGCCCGCCCGCAAGGAAACCGAGGACTACATCACAGGACGGTTTGGATGAGATCGGACTCAGGATGGTCCCTGCGGACCATCCTGAGCCGATCGAATCCGAGCGGCTTGCAAGCCGCGAGGTGGACAGTCCGAGTCGCTGCAAGCGACGAGGGGGCTGCTACGGCTTGAAATCATCATGCTGCGCCCGCAATACCCCGCGCTGCACCTTGCCCGTGGTCGTCATGGGCAGGCTGTCCATGAACTCGATCAGCCGCGGGTATTCGTGCGCGGCGACCTTGCGGCGCACGTAGTCCTGGATCTCCGCGACCAGCGCGGCGTCGCCCGTGTAGCCTTCGTTCAGCACGATGCAGGCCTTGACGATTTCCGTGCGCTGCGGATCGGGCACGCCGATCACCGCCGCCAGGCGCACGGCCGGGTGGCCCAGCAGGCAGTCCTCGATCGGCCCCGGGCCGATGCGGTAGCCGGCGCTGGTGATCACGTCGTCGCCCCGGCCCTTGAACCCGAGATAGCCGTCCTCGTCGCACAGGCCGCGGTCGCCCGTCACCAGCCAGTCGCCGATGAAGGCGCCGGCGGTGGCCTCGGGGTTCTGCCAGTATTGCAGGAACATCACCGGATCGGGCCGGCGCACGGCGATGTGGCCTTCGGTCCCGGGCGGCTGGACCCGGCCGGCCTCGTCGATGATGCGCACTTCGTGGCCCGGCACTGGCCGGCCCATGGCGCCGATGCGCGGCTCGAACAGGGCGGCGCAGGACGAGACGATCATGTTGCATTCGGTCTGGCCGTAGAACTCGTTGATGGTCACGCCCAGCGCCCGGCGGCCCCATTCGATCAGCTGCGGCCCCAGGGATTCGCCGCCGCTGGCCACCGAGGCCAGGCCCAGGCGGCCAGGGCGTTCGGGATCCTGCAGCGTGCGCAGCATCTTCAGCGCCGTGGGCGGCAGGAAGGTGTGGCTGACCTTGTGCCTGGACATCAGCTGCCAGGCGACGGCGGGATCGAACTTCGTGAAGCGGCAGGCCAGCACGGGCACGCCGTGGTGCCAGGATGGCATCAGGACGTCCAGCAGCCCGCCGATCCAGGCCCAGTCGGCCGGGGTCCACATCAGGGTGGCCCGCTCGGGAAAGAAATTGTGCGACATCTCCACCCCCGGCAGGTGGCCGAGCAGCACGCGGTGGGCGTGCAGCGCGCCCTTGGGCTTGCCGGTGGTGCCCGAAGTGTAGATGATGATCGCCGGATCGTCGGCGGCGGTGTCCACGGGCGTGAAGCCCAGGCCGTCCTGCGATTCGATCGCCGCCCAGAACGAGGCCTCGCCCGCGTCCGCGTCCACGTCCAGCACGCAGCCGAGCTGGGGCAGATCCTGGCGGATCGCGGCGATCTTGCCCAGGCCCTCGGTGTGGGTGACGAGCGCGCGGGCGCCCGAATTCCCCAGGCGGTACTGCAGGGCGTCGGTGCCGAACAGCGTGAACAGGGGCACGGCGATGGCGCCGAGCTTGTACGCGGCGAGATGCGCCAGCGCCGTTTCCAGCGACTGCGGCAGCAGGATGCCCACCCGGTCGCCCCGCGACACGCCCCGGGCGCGCAGGGCCCGCGCCAGCCGGTCGGACCAGTGCTTGAGCTGGTCGAAGGTGTAGTGCCGCGCCGGAGCGTCGCCGCGGTCCACGATCAGGGCCAGGCGGCCGCTGCCGTCGGCCCAGCGGTCGCAGACGTCCACCCCGATGTTGTAGCGCTCCGGCACGGCCCAGGTGAATGCGTCCCGGGTCTGCCGATAGTCGCCTTGCGCGTGCAGCATGATGTCTCCTCGTCTTCCGTCTTTTCGTTGCGCGCCCCGCGCCGCCGGCGGGGGCCTGGGAATCCATGGTACAGCGGCGCCCTCCCGCGTGCCATTCATTCACGGTTCATGCGCTTCCTGATATCGTAGGCCCGTGGATCGAACGAGGAGTCTGCCGATATGCAGTCTGCCGATACGCGCCGCCGCTGGGTGCTGGCGGGCGCGCTGGCCCTGGGGCTCTGGACCGCGGGCGCCGGGGCGCACAATCACGACCGGGACATGGCCGAGCGGCTGCAGGCCCTGGGCGAAGTGCTGCCGCTGCAGGACGTCCTGCAGCGGGCGGCGCGCGACTATCCCGGCCAGGTCCTGAAGGTCGAGTTCGAGCAGGAGGACGAGCGCTGCGAATGCGATGGCGGCGCCCCCGGCCGCGGCAAAACCGAAAGCGGCAAGTCCGAAAAGGGCGGGTCCGAGGGCCGCTGGATCTACGAACTCAAGATCCTGCAGGACCAGGGCCGGCTGACCAAGCTGAAGATCGACGCCCGCACGGGCGAAACGCTGTGGGTGGGCACGCGCCCGCTGCACCGCGACGGGAGACACCCATGAGGCTGCTGGTGGCCGAGGACGAGCCGGTGCTGGCCGCGCAGCTGAAGGCGGCGCTGGAAAAATCCGGCTACGTGATCGACGTGGCGGCCGATGGCCTGGACGCCGAGCACCAGGGCCTGAGCGAGCCCTACGATCTGGCCGTGCTGGACCTGGGCCTGCCGGGGCGCGACGGCCTGTCGGTGCTGCGGGCCTGGCGCGAGGCGGGGCGGAGGATGCCCGTGCTGATCCTGACGGCGCGCGACAACTGGCACGACAAGGTGGCCGGCATCGACGCCGGCGCCGACGACTACCTGACCAAGCCCTTCCACCAGGAAGAACTCGAGGCCCGCGTGCGCGCGCTGCTGCGCCGCGCCGGCGGACACGCCACGGCCGACATCCGCTGCGGGCCGCTGCTGCTGGACACGCGCCAGTCCCGCGTGCTGCTGGACGACGCGCCGCTGGACCTGACCAGCCACGAATACCGGGTGCTGGCCTACCTGCTGATGCACCAGGACGAAGTCGTGTCCCGCAGCCAGCTGGTGGAGCACATCTACGCGCAGGATTTCGACCGCGACTCGAACACCATCGAGGTCTTCGTCGCCCGCCTGCGGCGCAAGATCCCCCCGGGCCTGATCCAGACGGTGCGCGGCCTGGGCTACCGCCTGTCCGCCGACGCCCGATGACGGCGCCGCATCCGTCGCTGCGCCTGCGCCTGCTGGCCGTCACCCTGGTCTGGACGCTGCTGAGCGTGGCGCTGGCCGGCTGGGGCATCCAGCGCCTGTTCCGCCAGCACATCCAGGCGCAGCTGCAGTCCGAGCTGAACATCCACCTGAACCACCTGACCGCCTCGCTGCAGGTCGACGAGCAGGGCCAGGTGTCGCTGTCCGCCCTGCCGACCGACCCGCGCTTCGGCCATCCCTTCTCCGGCCTGTACTGGCAGATTTCCGTGCCTTCGGACGGCACGCGGTTCGCCCAGCTGCTGCGTTCGCGTTCGCTGTGGGACGCCCACCTGCCGGCCGCGGCCGGCGACGTGGAACCGGGGCAGGACGCGGTGGCGCAGGTGTCCGGCCCGGGCGGCAAGCCGCTGCAGATGCGGCTGCGCGAGGTCCATCCCGCCGAAGGCCCGATCGACACGCTGATCCTTTCGGTGGGGGCCGACGAGGCCCTGTGGGCCGAGCCGGTCAGCCGTTTCGACCGCATGCTGGCCGTGGCGCTGGGCATCCTGGCGCTGGGCATGGTGGCGGCCGCCTGGATGCAGGTGGGCTTCGGCCTGCGGCCCCTGGGGCGGCTGCGCGAGCGCCTGGCGGCCCTGCGCGAGGGCCGGGCAGACCGCATCGAGGGCGAGTTCCCGATGGAAGTCCAGCCGCTGGTCGAGGATTTCAACCTGGTGCTGAGCCGCAACGCGCAAGGCCTGGAGCGGGCGCGCATGCAGGCCGGCAACCTGGCGCACGCCCTGAAGACGCCGCTGGCGGTCATGGCCAACGCCGCCCAGGCGGGCGATCCGGCGCTGCCGCGCCTGGTCGCCGAGCAGGTCGAGGCCGCCCGGCGCCAGGTGGACTATCACCTGGCCCGCGCCCGGGCCGCGGCGGCGGTGCGCGTGACCGGCCTGCGCAGTCCGATCCTGCCCCTGCTGCAGGGCCTGGTGCGGGTGATGGACCGCGTGCACGCCGAGCGCGGGCTGGCCTACGACCTGAGCGGCGTGCCCGCCGAGCTGGCGTTTCGCGGCGAGGCGCAGGATTTCCAGGAAATGCTGGGCAACGTGCTGGACAATGCCGGGAAATGGGCGCGCCGGCGGGTGCGCGTCACGGCCCGACGCACGGACGGGGAATTGTCGATCCGGGTGGAGGACGACGGCCCGGGCCTGAGCCCCGAGCGCGCCGAGATGGTCTTCGAGCGCGGCCGGCGGGCGGACGAGCGCACGCCCGGTTCGGGCCTGGGGCTGGGGATCGTGCGCGACCTGGCCGACCTGTACGGCGGCTGGGCGCGGATCGAGGCCGGCGACCTGGGCGGCGCGAGGGTGGTGATCACCCTGCCGGCCGCCTGAGGCGGGGATGGGAGGTTGGTTGCAGTGATCCGGGGGCCGGCGGGCCGCCCGGGCGCCGGCGGGAATCAGTTCCAGCGGCCGTTGCGTCCGCCCAGGCTGTAGGCGCCCGCGCCGAACAGGGCGATGGCGATGGCGGCAACCATGAACATGCCCTGCAGTTCCAGTGCCCAGCCGCCGCTCTTGCCCAGCTCGAAGAGCTGGTGCATGTGGACCAGGCCGAAGACGAACAGCATGTTGATCACGACGATCAGGCCGCCGAGGCGGGTGAACACGCCCAGGATGAT
Organism: Castellaniella defragrans; assembly: GCF_014203015.1. Classification (GTDB taxonomy): domain Bacteria; phylum Pseudomonadota; class Gammaproteobacteria; order Burkholderiales; family Burkholderiaceae_B; genus Castellaniella; species Castellaniella defragrans. Next base: position 50,994 of record NZ_JACHIB010000018.1, on the reverse strand, counting down.
CAGGACCGGGGCGAGGACTTCGCCGATGTAGACGCCATAGGCCACGAAACCGGGCAGGCCGCGCTGGCCCAGCATGTCCACGAGCCAGCCCACGCCGCCGTCCAGCTTGGACAGACCGTGCAGCAACAGCAGGATGCCCAGGCCCAGGCGCAGGATCAGTTTGCCCAGGTCGTCGTACGTGGAAGAAGACATGGCGGTTTCCTTGATCGTGGTTGGTCGGGGCGACATGATTTGAACATGCGACCCTCTGCTCCCAAAGCAGATGCGCTACCAGGCTGCGCTACGCCCCGACTGGACCGCAAATTCTACCATGGGGCCTAGGGGCAAATCCCTAGCCGGGCAGCCGCAGTTCCGGCAGCGTGTGGGCGCGGTGGCGGTAGGCCCAGGTGGGCCAGAGCGCATGGGCCAGGGCGATGCGGCCGAGTTCCGCGTCCGGATCCAGCGGCGTGTAGGTGTCCGGCGCGGCATAGCGGTAGAAGTGCGCGGACTGGTGCGGCTCCAGCACCGCCAGGGTGTCGCCGCGCAGGTAGCCGTAGTGTTCCTCGTACTGCATCATGGCGCGTCCGCCCGCGTCCGCGCGCGTCAGGTCGTGGCCGATCATGGGATGGGCGTCGTCGATGCCGATCAGCGACAGCAGGGTCGTCGGCAGGTCGATCTGGCTGACGATGCGCTCGTCGCGGCGCGCCTGGACGCCCGCGCCCAGGATCAGGGCCGGGATGTGGAAATGGCGCAGCGGGATGCGCTGGGCGCCGCCGACGCGCGCGTCGTGGTCGGCGACGATCAGGAAGACCGTGTCGTCCCAGTAGGCGCTGGCGCGCGCCTGCTCGAAGAAGCGGCCGATGGCCCAGTCCGCGTAGCGCACGGTGTTCTGCACCGTGGCGGGGTCGCCGTCCACCGGGATGCGGCCGGCCGGATATTCCCAGGGCGTGTGGTTGCTGACGGAGAAGGCCAGGTGCAGGGTGGGCTGCCCGCCGCCCTGCGACAGCAGCGCGTGCAGCTTGTCGAACATGTCCTCGTCGCTGGCGCCCCAGGTGCCGACGAAGGCCGGCGACTCGAAGGTCGGCAGGTCGTGCAGTTCGTCGAAGCCGTTGCCCAGGAAGAAGCTCTTCATGTTGTCGAAGTGGGCCTCGCCGCCGTAGATGAAGCGCGAGCGGTAGCCGTGCCGCTTCAGCAGCTGGGCCAGGGTGAAGAACCGGCTCTGGGCGTCGCCCAGGCGCAGGGCGGCGTCCGACAGGGTGGGGGGAAAGCCCGCCGTGACGGCCTCCAGGCCGCGCACCGAGCGGGTGCCGGTGGCATAGGCGCGGGCGAAGTTCCAGCCCTCGGCGGCCAGGGCGTCCAGGCAGGGCGTCAGGCCCGCGCCGCCCAGGTTGCCGACGTACTGGGCGCCCAGGCTTTCCTCGACGATCAGCACCAGGTTGCGCGGCCGCGCGGGCCGCTGGCTGGCGGGCTGGCGGTGCAGCGTGGGGATCTCGGGCGGGCCGGGCGGGATGCCGGCCTGCTCGCGGATGATCGCGTGCAGCTCCGGATCGGGCAGGTCGCCGTAGACGTCGGCCGCCGAGCGCTCGTTCTTGATGGCGTACAGGGCGAACAGCACGCTGTACAGGGACGTCAGGGGCAGGGTGTTGAGCAGGCTGTCGCCGCACCAGGCCACCGAGGCCGGGTTGATCGGGCGATGGCCCAGCGTGCCGCGGATGGCCAGCGCGATGGCGGCGGCGAAGACCAGCGTGGCCAGGACGCGCCAGGGCCAGGCGGGCAGGGCGTCGGGCTGCGCCCGGGCGAACAGCGCATGGCCGAGCCAGGCGGCCAGGCCCAGGCCCAGGGCGGCGCCCAGCAGCACGGGCTTGTAGCCCTTCCACAGCATGCCGAAGACTTCCTTGGGATATTTCAGGTATTCGATGTAGAGGCGGTTGGGGCGGCTGTCGTATTCCGCGATGAACTGGGGCGTGGACACCTCCAGCAGCACGAACAGCAGCCAGACGGCCTGCAGCCACAGCCCCGTCAGGAAGATGGCGGCGGGGCGGTCGCCCAGCCAGGGCGCCAGCAGCAGCGGGATGCCGGCCCACATGGCGATCTGGTTGAGGTCGATGCGCAGGCCCCAGCGCAGGATCGGCCAGGGCCCGCCGGCCGCCCGCACCCGCGGCCACAGCCAGGCGGTCAGCAGCAGGCGGCTGAGCGTCAGCAGCGCCAGGGACGCGAGGACGAAAACCCCGATCTGGGTGAGCATGCAATGGATTCCTCAGGGCACGAACGCGATGCCGATGCGCAGTTGCGGGTCGGCTTTCTTGTTGTAGTCCAGCAGCGTTTCGCCGTAGCCCCGGAAATACTGCACGTACAGATGGCCGTTCATGTGCAGGAAGGTGCGCTTGAGCGGCCAGGCGGCTTCGAGCTGGGTGGAGTGGCGCCCGGCCGTGCCCTGGCGGTATTGGCCCGACAGGATCAGGCCGTCGTCCTGCGCCCAGCGCAGTTTCCAGTCGACGTAGCCCAGGGAATCCGGATAGCCCATGTCGTGGTCGGTCCAGACGTAATACTTGAAGCGCGGCCGGAAGCTGAGCGTGCTGCCGCCGTCGAAGCGGTAGTTGACTTCCGGCTGCACGTAGAGGTCGTTCAGCGAGCGCGACGCCTCGTCCTCCTTGCCGTTGGATTGATGGTCGAAGCCCGTGTTCAGCCCCAGGGACCAGCGCTTGTCGCCGGTGGCCCAGATCGAGTCGCGCGCCCAGAACAGGCTGGGGTTGTAAGTGGTGTCCACGAAGGGAATGGAATCCGAATGCAGGTCCCACAGGGCGGTCTGGGTGTAACCGAAATACCAGTTGTCCATGAAGCCCGGCCGGGCCGGGTCGTCCGGGCTGAACAGGCGGTATTTGAAGCTCACCTGGAAGCGGGCGCTGGCGCCGTCGCGGTTGCCCACCGCGAAATAGATCGGCTCGTAGGACGAGATCGCGTTGCGGAAGGTGTCGAAGGGCGACAGGCCGGCGGGCGCCGCCGTCGCCGGCGCGGCCGCGGGTTCGGTCGCCGCCCCCGCCGTGGCCGCGCCCGCGGGTGCCGCGGACGCCATGGCGGGCAGGTCGGTCGCGCCCACCTGCAGCGCCAGCAGGGTATCGGCCGCCCCGTCCAGGCGCAGGGTCAGCAGGCCGTGCGCGCCTGCCGGCACCCGCCCGCTCCAGGCCATGCGGGTGAAGGTGTTGGCGGGCAGGTCGATGGCGTCGGGCGAGGTCCGCAGCTGGAAGCGCACGGGCGTGACCCGTCCCCGGGCATCCACCCACTGCCCGGTCAGCTCGCGGGCGACCGGGCTGGAGAGCGCCGTGCCGGTGTCGTTGGTCAGCAGGCCTTCCAGTTCGATCACGGCGCCGGGGCTGGCCTGCGGGCTGGTCAGGCGGTAGGACAGGCCCGCGTGGGCGCTGCCGGCCGTCAGGCAGAGGCAGCCGATGGCGAGGGAAAAGGCATGGCGCAAGCCTGTATGAGGGAGACAAGGCATGATGTTGAAACCAAAGGCAAGTTCTTGCCCGGAACTTTAGCATCTGCAGCCCGCGGACACGTTTCTCGGTGTATCCGGGGCGGTTCCGCCGGCCCGCGGGCCGCGCCCCCGGCTGCCCGGAATCCGGCCGGCGGGCGATTCCCGAGCCGGATCCTTGACCCTGATCTCCTGGATCTGATCTCCGGATCCGATCTCCGGATCCGATCTCCTGGACCCGATCTCCGGACCCGATCTCCGGACCCGATCTCCGGACCTGATCCGGCTGCTGAATCCAATATCTGAACCTGGTTCTATGCAAATGATAATCGTTATCAATATAATCCGGAGGTTCAACCGGTCCGCCGCCGCGCCCATGCCATGCCACGCCGCTCCGCTCCGCCGCCCTGCGTGCTGTCGGTCCCGGTGGACTTCTGATTCGGGTTTTTGATGCGGGCTTCTGATTGGGGCTTCCGATTGGACTCTTGAGTCGAGCTTCTGATGGGGCTTTTGATGCGACTTTCGTTTTTGATTCGACTTTTGAGCGGGCTTCCGATGCGGACCTCCAGGCGATGACGCGCATCCCCCTTCCCGTGATCTCCCGCGTCGTGGCGGCCGTGTGCGGCGGCTATGCGCTGGCGGCGCTGTGCTCCGTTGCGGTGCTGGCCGCGCCGCTGGCCCGGTCCGAGGCGGCCTTCCTGGGCATGATGCTCAGCTTCCTGTGCCATGCCGGAGCCGTCGTCTGGGTTTTCGCCGTGCGCTCGGCCCGGCGAGCCTGGGCCGGCCTGCTGGCGGCGGCCTGCGTCCTGCTGCCCCTGGCCTGGCATGCCTGGCCCGCGGGGGGCGCGTCATGAGCGGCCTGTTCCGGGACGGCCGCGCATCGCCCGAAGGCATGCCGGTGCGGGCCGCCCGGCCATCGGCCGAGTCCGCCATCGAGCCCGCGGCCGAGCCTGCAATAAAACCCGCACTCCAGCCCGCGGTGAAACCCGCGATGAAGCCCGCGATGAAGCCTGCAATCAAGCCTGCCGCCAGGCCGCGCGGCATCCGCCAGACCATGTCCGACCTGCACATCTGGACGGGGCTGCTGGCGGGCTGGATCCTCTACGCCATGTTCCTGACCGGGACCGTCTCGTTCTTCCGCGACGAGATCAGCCGCTACATGCGGCCGGAGCTGCAGGCAGCCGCGGTCCCGCCGCCGGCGGGCGCGGCGGCCGCCCGCATCGTCGGCGGCATCCTGGCCCGCACGCCCGGTACGCCGCAACTGAGCGTGACGCTGCCCTCGCCGCGCGATCCGGCGGCGTTCGCCTTCTGGCGCGATCCGCATGCGGCCGGCCGCGGCTTCCGGACGGAGACGTTCGACGCCGAAACCGGGGAGCGCCTGTCGGCCCGCGACACCCGGGGCGGCGATTTCTTCTATTTCTTTCACTTCAACCTGCACTACATGCCGCCCCTGTGGGGGCGGTGGATCGCCGGCCTGTGCGCCATGTTCATGCTGGTGGCCATCGTCAGCGGGGTGATCACGCACAAGAAGATCTTCACGGATTTCTTCACCTTCCGCTGGGGCAAGGGCCAGCGCAGCTGGCTGGACGCGCACGCCGCGCTGTCGGTGCTGGGCCTGCCGTTCCACTTCATGATCACCTGGAGCGGCCTGATCACCCTGATGGTGCTGTACATGCCCTGGCCGATGCAGGCCCTGCCCACGCCGGCGGACCGGGCGGCGATGACCAGCGAAATGCGCTTCTTCCTGCCGCCGGGCAAGCCCGCTCGGGAGCCGGCGGCCCTGGCGTCGATCGAGTCCCTGGTGGCGCAGGCCGAGCGGCGCTGGGGCGCCGGCAGCGTCGGCGGGGTGCAGGTCGCCCATCCGGGCGATGCGCAGGCGCGGGTGGCCGTCGTGCGCCGGCAATCCGGACAGATCGCCACCACGCCGCGCTATCTGCTGTTCGACGGGGTGTCGGGCGAACTGCTGCGGGCCAAGGACGCGTCCGGGCCGATGGCGACGGCGCAGGGCGTGCTATACGGCCTGCACCTGGGCCGCTACGCCGACCCCGCGCTGCGCTGGCTGTATTTCCTCGTCAGCCTGGCGGGGACCGCCATGGTCGGGTCGGGGCTGGTGCTGTGGACGGTGAAGCGCCGGACGGGCCTGCCGGATCCGCAGAAGCCTCATTTCGGCTTCCGGCTGGTCGAGCGCCTGAACATCGCGGCCATCGCGGGCCTGTCGGTGGCGATGGCGGCGTTCTTCTGGTTCAACCGCCTGCTGCCGGTAGACCTGGCGGGGCGCGCCGACTGGGAGATCCATGGCTTCTTCATCATCTGGGCGCTGGCGTTGGCCGCGGCCTGCCTGAGGCCGGCCCGGCGCGCCTGGATCGAATTGCTGGCCGCGGCCGCCGCGCTGCTGGCCCTGCTGCCCGTCCTGAACGCCTGCGTGACGGACCGGCCGCTGTGGCACAGCCTGCGCGCCGGCGACTGGCTGTTCGCCGGCCTCGACCTGACGCTGCTGGCCCTGGCGGCGCTGCACGCCCGGATGGCACTCCAGGTCGCGCGGCATCGCCCGGCGGTCCGGCCGTCCCGTCGCCGCGGGGGCGTCCCGGCGGCTGGAGAAAGCGCATGAACACGATCGTCTCGCCGCTGTGGGCGCATGGCCTGCTGCTCGGCCTCTCGTGGGCGGGTTTCGCCTGCCTGGCGCTGGCCATGGAGCGGCATCAGCGGGACGTCTTCGGCCGCCTCCTGCGGACCGCCGCCCGCCGCCGCCTGCGGTTCGCGGGCTGGTGCCTGCTGGGCGCGGCCCTGTGGCGGGCCGTGGCCGGGATGGGCTGGGGATTCGGACTGGCGGCCTACAGCGGCCACACCAGCCTGGCCGCCGGGCTGGTCTGCCTGGGGCTGGTGGCATGGAATCGGCGCGGCTGGCGGTGGCCGGGAGGTGGAGATCGTTGAGCGCCGCGGTTCGTTTTTTTGCGCGGCGGTTTTTGCGTGTTTTCGGTTTTTTCCGCTGTCTGGTGTTTCTTCTTTTGCCTGCTTTTGGCTTATTCACAGGGATGGACTTCGTATGCGACGTTTCAAATCGGCTTCTTTCCTGGCCCTCGTCCTGACGGCGGCGCTGGCCGGGTGCGCCCAGACGGGCGACCGCGCCGCGTCGGCGCCGGCGGCCGCGAGCGAGCCGGCCCAGCCGCGGGTGCAGCGCCAGGCCGTGGGGCAGGGCATCTACGAACTGGTCTACTCGGCGCGCCAGAACGCGCTGTTCGTGGCCGCCGCCGGCGGGTTCGGCGAGGGGGCGGCGGCGCCCCGGATCCTGCGGCTGGATCCCGCCACCCTGGCCGTGCAGGCGGAGATCCCCCTGGAGCGCAAGGGCTTCGGCCTGGCGCTGGACGACGCGGCCGGCCGCCTGTACGTCGGCAATGCGAACGACGCCTCCATCACCGTCATCGACACGGCCACCGGCAAGGTCGTCGGCCTGGTGCAGCTGACGTCGAAGAAGGTCAAGGCGCCGGACGGCAAGCAGCGCTATCCGTACAATCTGCGGGAACTGGTGCTGGATCCGGCCCGCCATCGCCTGTACGCCCCCGGCCTCGCTTTCCGCGACAGCGTGCTGTATGTCGTCGACACGCGCTCGCTGAAGGTCGAGAAGGTCGTGCCGGGCTTCGGCTTCGTGGCCACCGGCGCGGCGCTCGACGCGGCGGGCGGCAAGCTCTACGTGTCCAACCTGCAGGGACAGCTGTTCACGGTGGACACCGCCTCGCTGCGCCGGGAAAAGGTCGCCGAGGCGGGCGGCGACCAGTTGCTGAACCTGGCGTTCGATGCGCGGACCGGCCGCGTGCTGGCGACCGACGAGGGCATGGAGCGACTGGACGGCATGCGCGAGAAGCTGGGCGGGCTGAAGGATTACCGCAAGCGGGGCGAGGGCAACCGCGTCGTCGTGCTCGACCCGGCCGACGGCAGGCGGCTGGCCGGCATCCCGACCGGCAAGGGCCCTGTCGCCCTCCTGCTGGACGCGCCGCGCCAGCGCCTGTTCGTCACCAACCGGGAATCGGGCACGGTGACGGTGTTCGACAGTGGCTCGCACGCCCTGCTGCGGACGGTCGAATTGCCGGCCCATCCGAACAGCCTGGCGCTGGATCCGCGCACCGGCGCCGTGTTCGTGACCGTCAAGAACGGCCGGGACGCGCCCAAGGACAGCGCCGAGAGCGTGGCGCGCATCGACTTCTGATCGTGCTCCGGGGCCTCGCGGCCCCGGTGTCGCCGTCGGGAATGGGCGGGAAGAGTCCCGGATCGGAATTGCCCGGCGCTGGGCGCGGGGTCCAGGCGTGCCGGGAACTCCGGGCGGACCGGCCCTGGCGGGTCGCCATGAGAATCGGCCCTAGCGGGTCGCCACGAGAAACAGCCGGGGCACGGGCAGCAGCACCGAGCCGTCGGTCTGCGTGGGGTAGGCCCGCGCCAGTTCGTCGCGGTACTGCGCCAGGAAGAGCGCCTGTTCGGCCGCGTCCAGAGGCGCCAGAAAGGGGCGCAGGGCGCTGCCCTTGAACCAGGCCACGATGCCGTCCACGCCGTCGGGCAGCACATGCCAGTACCGGGTGCGCCAGATGTCCACGCGCGCGCAATGCGGCTTGAGCAGGTCGTAGTACCAGGGGACGGGGTGGCTGGGAAAGCGGGTGCTGCGCTCGTCGCCGACGCGGTCCGCCCAGCGGGGATCGGCGGCCGTCTTGCGCATCAGGGTCTTGACCGGATCGTCCTGGTTGTCGGGCATCTGGACGGCCAGGCTGCCGCCGGGCGCGAGGAAGCCGGCCAGCCGCGGGAACAGGGCGGCATGATCCGGGATCCATTGCAGCGAGGCGTTGGCCAGGATGACGTCGAGGGGCGCGCTGGGCGTCCAGGCGGCGATGTCGTCCTGCAGGAAGTCGATGTCCGGCAGCCGCTTGCGGGCGGCCGCCAGCATGTCGGCGGAGCTGTCCAGGGCGGTGATGCGGGCGCCCGGGTAGCGCGCTCGCAGGACTTCGGTCGAATTGCCCGGGCCGCAGCCCAGGTCGGCCAGCCGGGCTGGGTCGCGCGTCGGGACCGCCGCCAGCAGATCCCTGACCGGGCGGGTGCGCTCGGCCTCGAACATCGTGTATTGGCTTGCCGACCAGGCCATGCTTTGTTCTCCCTTCTGGAAGGCTGAACGACCGGCGCGCCGCTGCCTCGCCTGGATTTGCGCCATCCCTTGCGCCATCAATGTTTTGGCCCGCCCTACTGGATTTGAACCAGTGACCTACGGCTTAGAAGGCCGTTGCTCTATCCAGCTGAGCTAAGGGCGGTCGGGTGGCGCGCCCGCGGACCTGGGCGTAGCCCCAGTCCGGGCCGGGGCGGCTCGCCTGCGCTGCGTGCGGGCCTGCGTTGCGTGCTCGAACCCTGGATTCTAACGTGCATTCCGCGCCTCGGTGTTTTCCCTGATGGTTCGATCGATCGAGTCGCCTGTAAGGCCCTCGTAAGGTCGGGTTTTTATCTTGCACTGCATCATACGACCCATCAGGAGACCGACATGGGAGACAAGCGGACACAAGCCATCGTGTCGAACCCGAAATACCAGCATCTGCGGCGGACGCGGCTGCGCTACGGCTGGACGCTGGCCGTGATCATGCTGCTGGTGTACTACAGCTTCATCGGCGTGATCGCGTTCGACAAGGAACTCTTCGCACTGAAACTGGGCGAAGGCGTCATGACCTGGGGCATCCCGGTCGGCTTCGGCGTGATCGTGTTCAGCGTGCTGATCACCGGCCTGTACGTGCGCCGCGCCAACAGCGAATTCGACCGCCTGACCCGCGAGATCGTCCAGGAGGCAGGGCAATGAACCGCATGACCATACGCGCGCTGGGCGCGCTGGCCCTGGCGGCGGGCCTGGCCTCGACCGCGCAGGCGGCGGGCGGCGACCTGGGCGAGCTGCAGCGGCAGCCCACCAACTGGACCGCCATCGCGATGTTCGGCCTGTTCGTGCTCCTGACCCTGTGGATCACGAAGTGGGCCGCCGGCCGGACCCGTTCCGCCGCCGATTTCTACACCGCGGGCGGGGGCATCACCGGCTTCCAGAACGGCCTGGCGATCGCCGGGGACTACATGTCCGCCGCCTCGTTCCTGGGCATTTCCGCCGCCGTGATGATCAACGGCTACGACGGCCTGATCTATTCCATCGGCTTCCTGGTGGGCTGGCCCATCCTGACCTTCCTGATGGCCGAGCGCCTGCGCAACCTGGGCAAGTTCACCTTCGCCGACGTGGCGGCCTACCGCTTCAAGCAGGGGCCGATCCGCGCCTTCGCGGCCTCGGGCACCCTGGTGGTGGTGGCGTTCTACCTGATCGCCCAGATGGTCGGCGCCGGCCAGCTCATCAAGCTGCTGTTCGGCCTGGAATACTGGATCGCCGTGGTCGTGGTCGGCGTGCTGATGATGGTCTACGTGCTGTTCGGCGGCATGACGGCCACCACCTGGGTGCAGATCATCAAGGCGGCCCTGCTGCTGGGCGGCGCGACCTTCATGGCCCTGATGGTGCTGGCGCATTACGGCTTCTCGCCCGAGCGCCTGTTCGCCGCCGCGGTGGAGGTCAAGACGCTGGCCGCCCTGAACGCGGGCAAGGACGCCGTCCAGTCCGGCGCGCTGGGGCAGTCCATCATGGGGCCGGGCAATTTCATCAAGGACCCGATCAGCGCGATTTCCTTCGGCATGGCGCTGATGTTCGGCACGGCCGGCCTGCCGCACATCCTGATGCGCTTCTTCACGGTGCCCGATGCGCGCGAGGCCCGCAAGTCCGTGTTCTGGGCCACGTCCTGGATCGGCTATTTCTACATCCTGACCTTCATCATCGGCTTCGGCGCGATCGTGCTGGTGTCCACCAACCCGCAGTTTCTGGACACGGCCGGCGCCCTGATCGGCGGCGGCAACATGGCGGCGGTGCACCTGGCCGACGCCGTGGGCGGCAACGTGTTCCTGGGCTTCATGTCGGCCGTGGCCTTCGCCACGATCCTGGCGGTGGTGGCCGGCCTGACGCTGTCTGGCACCTCGGCGGTGTCGCACGACATCTATGCGACCCTGGTCAAGGACGGCCATGCCACCCGCGAGCAGGAAATGAAGGTCGCCAAGATCACCACGGTGGTCCTCGGGATCGTCGCCGTGGTGCTGGGTATCGCCTTCGAGAAGCAGAACATCGCTTTCATGGTGTCGCTGGCCTTCGCGGTGGCGGCGTCGGCGAACTTCCCGGTGCTGTTCATGTCGGTGCTGTGGAAGGGCTGCACCACGCGCGGCGCGATGATCGGCGGCTTCGCCGGCCTGATCAGCGCCGTGGGCCTGACGGTGGTGTCGCCGTCGGTCTGGGAGGCCACGCTGGGCAACCCGGCGGGCTCGGCCCTGTTCCCCTACGCGTCCCCGGCGCTGTTCTCCATGACGATCGGTTTCGTGTCGATCTGGCTGTTCTCGGTCACCGACCACAGCGAACGCGCCCGCATCGACCGGGCCGGCTTCGAGGCCCAGACCGTGCGCAGCGAAACCGGGATCGGCGCGGCGGCGGCCAGCGCGCACTGATCCCGCGATGGACGGCGGTCCGATCCGGCCGCCGCCATCGCAACCCGACCCGAGGCCGACAGGCGCAGCCTGCGGCGATTTCCGGGTGCTCTCGCACCCCGGCGACCGTGATCCGGCGCCGGGGTGTTCTTTTTTGGCGCCAGGTTTTGTGCCAGGAAGCGCCGCGCCGCGCCGGAGGCGGGCTCGGGACCAGACCGTGGCTCGCCGACCGTGGTTCGCCTGACAATCAGTACCAAAACGGTGCACAATGGAAAGCGCTCCTTTTTTTGCCGCCGGGCCGTCCCAAGGCAAAAAGGCCCCCTTTGGGGGGCAGCAAGCGGCCGCAGGCTGCGCGGCGTGGGGGTCCTTTTTTGCCGCCGGGCCGCCCCAAGGCAAAAAAGCCCCCTTTGGGGGGCAGCAAGCGGCCGCAGGCTGCGCAGCGTGGGGCCCTTTTTTTGCCGCCGGGCCGTCCCAAGGCAAAAAGCGCCCGCTCATTACGTTTTTCCTGGATCTCATTCACCATGACACAACGCTTGAACTACTACCAGGCCTCGCCCGAGGCCGCCCGCAAATACGGCGAATTCAGCCAGCTGCTGCATGCCAATCCCTTCCTCGCGGAAATCGGCTACCTGGTGACGCTGCGGGCCTCGCAGCTCAACGGCTGCACCTTCTGCGTGGACATGCACGTCAAGGAAGCCAAGATCGCGGGCGAACGCGAACTGCGCCTGCATCACGTCGCGGTGTGGCGCGAATCGCCGCTGTTCACGGCCAAGGAAAAGGCCATTCTGGAATGGACCGAGGCGCTGACGCGGCTGCCGCCCGAGGGCGTGTCCGACGAGCTGTTCCGGCGCGTGCGCGAGCAGCTGTCGGAAAAGGAGCTGGCCGACCTGAGCTTCCTGATCGTGGGGATCAACGGCTGGAACCGCCTGGGAGTGGCCTTCCAGCCGGTGCCGGGTTCGTCCGACGCCCTGTTCGGGCTGGACAAGGCGGGCCTGAGCTGATCGCATCGCCCCGGTCGGCCGCGTCCCCCCGGCTGACCGTCTCTTGCCGGCCGATTCCCTGCCCTGGGCCCGCCGCGCCTTCCGGGCTCGCCGCCTTTCCGGCCAGCCCGCCCGCGAACGCGGCGGGCCGCCTGCCCGCCTGCACCAGGATGGCCTCCAGCTCGCGCACCGTCGCCAGCAGGCGCCGCAGGGTCTGGTAGTTGAACGCGCGCATCCGCTCGTCGATGCGTCCGGGGATCAGCACCCAGCCGCGTCCCCGCTGTTCGAGGTAGCCGGCGTCCCGCAGTCCGAGCAGCTTGCGGCGGATGGTTTCCCGGGGCAGCCGCGAGACCACCGTCAGATCCCGCAGGCGGACGGGCTGCGGTTCCCCGCGGACGGGGGCGGCATCCGTGCCCGCATCAGCGCCCGCATCAGCGCCCGCGCCCGCGCCGCCCGGCGCCATCAGGCGCACCAGGCCCAGGTGGGACACCAGTCCGAGAAGGATCAGGGATTCGGCGTCCATGTCGAGTTCGCGCATGGCCCGCAGCAGGTGATCGATGAAGTGCCGGTTCATGACGAAGCTGAGGGCGGCGAAGGCCCGCTCGTAGCGGGGATCGCGCGCCGTCCGCCCATTTTGGGCGGAATCGCCGCCGTCCGGCGTCGCGGCGGGCGGACTTTCGGATAAGGTAGGCGGGAGTCTTTCACGAGAGGATGTCATGACGGCACACATTTCTGTATCTGACTGGAAGCTGGCCGGGTTCTCCGGGGCTTTCGTGGCGACCACCGCCTGGCTGGAGTGGCGGCACCTGGAGTCCATGCCGATGACCCACGATAGCATCTCGATGCCCGTCGAGTCGGCCATGGGGCTGGCGGTGGTGGCCGCCGTGGTGATCGCCCTGATCCTGAGCCTGTCGCGGTTCCTGACGCATTTCCGCCGCTACCGGGGCTGGACGGCGGCGACGCCGGGCGCCGCGCTGCGCGCCGGGCTGCGGCTGGGCGGGCGCAACGCGCTCGCGGCGCTGTGCGTGCTGGTGTCGGCGGGCGTCTTCTGGCAGCGCTGGGCGGGTTCCACGGAGCTGTCCCCCGAACTGGCCGCCCTGGTCGTCGCGGCGGTGGGCGGCCTGGCGGCCCTGGCCGCGGCGGCCTCCGCCCGGCGCGCGCACGAGCGGTTCATCCAGCGGGCGGTGCCCCACCGCCCCCCGATGCCGGCGTAAGCCGCGCTCAGGCGGGTTCCCGGATCGCCTGCGACCGTTCCAGCGCCTGGGCCAGGTCGGCCTTCAGGTCGTCCACGTGCTCCACGCCGACCGACATGCGGACGAAATTGGGCTCGATGCCGGCGGCCTGCATGTCGGCCTCGGTCATGGAGCTGGCCCACATGGACGCGGTGTGCACGGCCAGGGTCTCGACCCCGCCCAGGCTGACCGCCTGGGTGGCCAGCTTGAGCCCGGTCACGAAGCGCTGCGTGGCGGCGTAGCCGCCCTTGATCGAATACGCCACCACCGCGCCGAAGCCGCGCATCTGGCGCGCCGCCAGGGCGTGCTGCGGGTGGCTTTCCAGGCCGGGGTAGAAGACCCGCTCGACTTCCGGGCGGGCCTCCAGCCACCGCGCCAGCGCCAGGGCGTTGGCATTGATGCGTTCCATGCGCAGCGACAGTGTGCGCAGGCCGCGCAGCAGCAGCCAGGCGTCCATGGGCGAGAGCACCGCGCCCAGGGTGACGTGCATCTTCCAGATGGTCTCGGCCAGCGCGTCGCTGCAGCAGATGGCGCCCGCCATCAGGTCGTGGTGGCCGCCCAGGTACTTGGTGGCGCTGTGCACCACGATGTCGATGCCCAGGTCGTGCGGGCGCTGGTTCAGCGGCGAGGCGAAGGTGTTGTCGGCCACCGTCAGGATGCCGCGCGCCCGGGCGATATCGGCCACCGCCGCCAGGTCCGTGATGGACAGGCTGGGGTTCACCGGCGTTTCCACCATGATCAGCTTCGTGTCCGGACGCAGCGCGGCGCGCAGGCTGTCCAGGTCCGTCTGGTCGAAGAAGCTGACCTGCACGCCGTAGCGGGTGAGGACTTCCGCGAACAGCTTGGAGGTGCTCATGTAGTGGCGCTGCTGGGCCACGACGTGGTCGCCGGCCTTGAGCAGCGCCAGGATGGTGGTGCAGATGGCGCCCATGCCCGAGCCCGTCAGCAGCGCGCTTTCGGTGCCTTCCAGGCCGGCCAGGATGGCCTCGACGCGCTTGTTCACGGGATTGCCGTGGCGCGTGTAGAAGGCCGCCGGGCGCACGGTGGTGGCCATTTCCGAGAACTGCTCGGCGGTTTCGGCGCGGAAGGTGGCGCTGTAGTGGATCGGCGAGACCACGTCGGCCCCGTGGCCGCAGACGGCGTCGCCGTGCAGCAGCAGGGTCTGTTCGCGCCAGGGCGCGTCGGGGGCGGCTTCGGGGGCTTCGGGCTGGGAGGGATTCATGGAGCGGGCTCCTGCGCAGGAATGAGGACAGGCGCCCATGATACGCCCGGGGCGCGGGGTCCCGGGGCCCTTGGGGATTCAGAGGTACGGGCTGGCCAGCCAGATGATCCGGTTGCGCAGCTGCTTCAGGTAGGGCATGGCGTTCAGGGAGTCCAGGGTCACGCGCTCGGACTGCTCGATGGCCGCGTCGATGCGCCGTCCGATCTGGCTGGCCAGGCCGCGGTCGTAGACCTCCATGTCCAGCTCGAAATTCAGCCGCAGGCTGCGCGGATCCAGGTTCGACGAGCCGACGTAGGACCAGGCGTCGTCGACGGTGAACAGCTTGGAGTGGTCGAAATTCCTGCGGTAGCGCCAGACGCGGCAGCCGCCTTCCAGCACCTGGCTCAGCTGGGCGGTCATGGCGTAGTTCACCAGGCGCAGGTTGTTGCGCCCGGGGATCACGATGTCCACCTGGATGCCGCGCCGCGCCGCCGTGTTCAGCGCGCCGATCAGGATCTGGTCGGGCAGGAAATAGGGCGACTGGATGCGCACGTGATGCTGCGCTACGGCCAGGGCGCCCAGCAGCACGCGGTGCGTGGCCGCCATGAAGCGGTCCGGGCCGGTCCGGATGCAGCGCGCCGGCACCCGGGGCGGCGGCGGCAGGGGCGAGACGCGCACCCAGTCCTCGATGCGCAGGCGCTCGCTGGTGGCGAATTCCCAGTCGTTGGCGAAGACGGCGAACAGCTGGGTCGCCAGCGGACCCTCGATGCGGAAGTGCGTGTCGCTGTCCGCGCGCCGTCCCGCCAGGGACGCCATGAAGCTCTCGCGGATGTTCATGCCGCCCATGAAGCCCAGGTGGCCGTCGACGAACAGGATCTTGCGGTGGCTGCGCAGGTTGGCGTAGGCCGAGCGCAGGCCCAGCGGATTGGTCATGTAGCGGTCGGCGCGGATGCCGTTGCGCTGCAGCAGGCGCAGGATGGGCGGGTGGGAATAGCGCGCGCCCACGGCGTCGATCAGCACCCGGATCTCGACGCCGCGCTCGCGGGCGCGCCGCAGGGCGTCGGCGAAGCGCAGGCCGGCGCGGTCGTGGTCGAAGATGTAGCTTTGCAGCGCGATGCAGTGGTGGGCCTCGTCGATGGCCCGCAGCATGGCCGGATAGGCCTCGTCGCCGCTGTCGAGCAGGGTGATGTGGTTGCCGCCTTGCAGCGGGAACCGGCCGACCTGGTCGCACAGCACGCGCAGCGAGGCGAACTGCGGGCCGGACACCGCGGCGACGTCGCCGAAGGCGGGGTACGCGCTGTTGACGTAGTCCTTGATCAGGCGGCTGCGGTGGGTGGACATCTGGTCGTGGCGGATGCGGTTGATGCCCGCGACCAGGTACAGGAAGGCGCCCAGAAACGGCGACATCAGGATGACGCCGACCCAGGCGATGGCCGCGCGCACGTCGTTCTTCTGCATGGCCGCCTGGGCCGCGACGGCCAGGCTGAAGACCAGCGTCAGCAGGGCCGCCAGGTGCGGCCAGTATTCGCGCAGGAACTCGGTGAGGACGCTCATGGGCTCAGGGCCGGGGCGGCGTGTCCGGATCGGCGGGGGGCGGCGGCCCGCCGGGGCCGGGTGCCTGCGCCGCGCCGGGCCGGCGGCGCAGGGATTCGAGCCAGTCCGGGTTGGGCCGGCCGGCGGCGGCGAATTGCTGGTTGCGGGAATTCGAGCGCCAGATGCCGCCGCCGATGCCGGGCACGGGCTCGGTGCGGTACCAGTACCAGCGCCCGTCCGCGTCCTGCGCGGACCAGTCCCAGCCGTCGGGGGCCTGGGACCACTCGGGGGCCTGGGGCGCTGGGGTCGTGTCGGAAGGGGTGTCCATGCTGCGTTCCGGGGGGGGGGGCCCGGACGCGCTGCCGGGCCTGTCAGTCGGCTGTGATCAGATTCTGCCGAATCTTGTCATACCCCAGGTTGAAAAGAAAGCCGTAGGGCAGGTAGAACAGGACGAAGCCGATGTCCAGCACCAGGGCGTGCCAGACGGAGATGTCCAGCCACCAGGCGACGAAGGGAATGGCGATCACGATCAGGCCGCCCTCGAAGCCGATGGCATGCGCCACCCGCACGCCATAGGTGCGGTCGAAGCCGACGCGCGCCTGCAGGCGGTCGAACAGCCAGTTGTAGAGCATGTTCCAGAGCACCGCGATCGTGGCGACGACGGCGGTGAGCACGCCCATGTCGAAGATGCTGCGCCCGGTGATCCAGGCGGCCAGGGGGGCGGAAATGCCGATGGCGAGGATTTCAAACGTCAGTGCGTGAAAGACGCGTTCGCCCAGCGGGCGGTCGTGGATCTGCATGGAAAGCGGTTCGCTGCGGCGGTGCCGTCACCGCGTGGATGCGATCGGACGGGGCCGTCCCCGCCAGCCCGGGAACCCGGGACAAAGCCTCCCCAGGTCCGGAAGTCCGTTCCGGCTTTCGCGCGGTGAAAACCCGCGCATGGCGCGGCTTTTCACAGGGAAAGGGGGGTGGGGTGACCGATGGGGCTCGAACCCACGACAACCGGAATCACAATCCGGGACTCTACCAACTGAGCTACGGTCACCACTCAAAGAACGGGAATTCTAGCATGACTGGAATCCTTTTGCAGGCGGCGCTCCGGCCCTTGATCGCCACTGCGTTTTAGGTCATGTTATCGGCTACGGATTCGATTTCAGCGGTTCACCGGGGCCGTCCGGGATCGGGCTCCCCGGCGGGGCCGGATCCGGGATGGCCGGACCCCTCCCATAAGGAATGCTCATGGCACAGATCTTCGTCGTCCATCCCGAAAACCCGCAATCCAGGCTGCTCCAGCAAGCCGGCGAGCTCCTCGCCGAGGGAGGGCTGGTCGCCGTCCCCACCGATTCCAGCTACGCCGTCGTGGCGCGCCTGGACGACAAGGACGCCGCCGGGCGCCTGCGCCGGCTGCGCGGCCTGGACGAACGCCACCACCTGACGGTGCTGTGCCGCGACCTGGCGGAAATCAGCCACTTCGCCAAGGTCGACAATCCCCAGTACCGGTTGCTGAAGCTGGCCACGCCGGGCCCCTGGACCTTCATCCTCGAAGCCACGAAAGAAGTCCCCCGGCGCGTCTCGCACCCCTCGCGCAAGACCATCGGCATCCGCGTGCCCGACCACCGGGTGGCGCTCGCCCTGATCGAAGCCGCCGGCTCGCCGCTGCTTTCCACCACATTGATTCCCCAGGACGAGACCCTGCCGTTGAACGACGCGCAGGACATCGTCGGCCGCTATGCGCACGATCTGGCCGCCATCGTCGATGGCGGCTCCTGCCCCTTCGAGCCCACCACGGTCATCGACCTCACCGAAGACCCGCCCAAGGTCGTGCGGGCGGGCCGCGGCGACCCGGCCACCCTCGGCATCGCCTGAGCGGGGGCGCCGGCCGATGGCGCGGCGCGGACGATCCGGGCGAGCGGTTATGCTTACGGAATCTGCCGGCCGCCGGCCGGCGCTTCGTTCGCCCGAGTTCCCGTGGACAATCTGATCCAGACCATCGCGGTCTACGCTCTGCCGGTCCTGTTCGCCATCACCCTGCACGAGGCGGCGCACGGGTACGTGGCGCGCCATTTCGGCGATCCCACGGCCGAGCAGGCCGGCCGCATCAGCCTCAATCCCCTGCGGCACATCGACCCGATGGGCACCATCGTCGTGCCGCTGGTGCTGCTGTTCGCCACCAAGCTCATGGGCGGCGGGCTGCTGTTCGGCTGGGCCAAGCCCGTGCCGGTGAACTGGAGCCGCCTGCGCCGGCCCAAGCGCGACATGCTGTGGGTGGCGCTCGCCGGGCCGGCCTCCAACCTGCTGATGGCCATCGGCTGGGTGCTGTTCCTGCGCGCCATGCTGATGCTGGGCCTGATCGGCGGCCCGGGCGATTTCTGGGCGCTGATGGCCCAGGCCGGGGTCCAGGTCAACCTGATCCTGATGGCGCTGAACCTGCTGCCGCTGCCGCCGCTGGACGGCGGGCGGATCGTCTTCAGCCTGCTGCCCGCGCGGCTGGCCTGGCGCTACGGCCGCATCGAGCCCTATGGCCTGGTGATCCTGATCGTGCTGATGATGCTCGGCTGGCTCTGGCCCCTGATGCTGCCGCTGCTGAAGCTGGGGCAGTGGGTCGTCAGCGGATTTTTGTAGATCGGCGGTCCGAATCCGGTAAACTTGGCTTTTTGTTTCGCCCGGGCCTATCCCGGGCGTCTTGCGGAGGCATTCCTCATCATGGCCGGCTCGGATTCATCGACCCCAGTCTTTCAGGGCAGCATGGTCGCCCTGGTCACGCCCATGCATCCCGACGGGCAACTGGACCTGGAGGCCTTCCGGAAACTGATCGACTGGCACGTCGCGCAGGGCACCGACGCCCTGGTGGTCGTCGGCACCTCGGGCGAATCGCCCACCGTCACCGTCCAGGAGCAGGCCGAGCTCATCGAGCTCGCCGTGCGCCACGCCGACGGCCGCATCCCCGTGATCGCGGGCACCGGCGGCAATTCCACCGCCGAGGCCATCGAGCTGCAGCGCCACGCCTATGCCGCCGGCGCGGCCGCCGGCCTGACGGTCGTGCCCTACTACAACAAGCCCACCCAGGAAGGCCTCTACCAGCACTTCCGCGCCATCGCCGAGTCCGGCGACCTGCCCAGCATCCTGTACAACGTGCCGGGCCGCACGGTGGCGGACCTGTCCAACGAGACCATCCTGCGCCTGGCCCAGGTGCCCGGCATCATCGGCGTCAAGGACGCCACCGGCAACATCGCCCGCGGCGCCCAGCTGATCGCGGCCGCGCCGGAAGGCTTCCAGGTCTTCAGCGGCGACGACGCCACCGCCGCCGCGCTGATCCTGCTGGGCGGACGCGGCAACATCTCCGTCACCGCCAACGTCGCGCCGCGCCTGATGCACGAGTTGTGCGCCGCCGCGCTGCGCGGCGACGTGCCCGAAACCCGCCGCCTGAACAACCGGCTGGCGGCCCTGAACCAGGTGCTGTTCCTGGAAGCCAACCCCATCCCCGTCAAGTGGGCCGTCGCCGAAATGGGCCTGACCCAGCTCGGCTACCGCCTGCCCCTGACACCCTTGTCCGACTCGTTGCGCACCGCCGTGCGCCAAGCCCTGATTGAGGCAGGTTCCCTGTGATGATGAAACGCATGCCGCTCGCCCGGACCAGCCTGGTGCTGGCGGGTCTGCTGTCCCTGTCCGCCTGCTCGACCCTCGGCCAGCTGACCGGCCAGACCGAGTCCGTCGAATACAAGAGCACCGTCACGGGCGAACCCCTGTCGATTCCGCCCGACCTGACCCAGGCCAACAAGAACACGCACTACGTGGCCCCCGAAGGCGTCGCCCGCCTGAGCGACTACCGCGCCAGCCAGGGCGTGCAGAGCGTCAACCCGGCCGACCGCGTGCTGCCCCGGGCGCCCGGCATCGAAGTCATGCGCGACGGCACGTTGCGCTGGCTGGTCGTCAACGAGACCGCCGAAAACCTGTACCCGAAGATCATCGAATTCTGGGGCGAGCAGGGCTTCACCATCCATTCGCAGAACGCGCAGGCCGGCCTGATCGAGACCGACTGGGCGGAAAACCGCGCCAAGATCCCCGAGGGCTGGCTGCGCAGCGCCCTGGGCAGCGTGCTCGACCAGGTCTTCGACAGCGGCGAGCGCGACCGCTTCACGACCCGCCTGGAGCGCGTCAACGGCAAGACCGAGGTCTACATCAGCCACCAGCACATGGAAGAAACCCCCACGGGCGACGGCACCGCGTTCAAGTGGGTCTTCGGCAAGGAAGATCCGGGCCTGAACGCCGCCATGCTGGCCCGCCTGATGGTCTACCTGGGCACCGACCAGCAGCAGGCCGCGCAGAAGGTCAAGGCCGCCGAGACCGGCGCCGGCACGGTCGCCGCCGCCCAGCTCGCTCAGGACCAGACCTCGCTGACCGTGGCCGAACCCTTCGACCGGGCGTGGCGCCGCGTGGGCGTGGCCATCGATGCGGCGCGCTTCACGGTCGAGGACCGCAATCGAGAGCAGGGCGATTATTACATCCGCTACCTGGACACCGACACGGGCGAGCAGATCGAGCAGCAGACCTTCTTCGGCCGCGTCTTCGGCACGCGCAACACCGCCGAGCCGCAGAAACTGCGCATCCACCTGGCCCAGCAGGGCGGCGGCACCGAGGTCAGCGTGCGCGACGCCGCCGGCCAGCCCAAGACCGACGCCACGGCGCGCCGCATCCTCTCGGTGCTGGCGAAAAACCTGAAGGAAACCGAGTAGGCCGGACCCTCGCGGGCTCCGCCCGCCCGTCCGCCACGCGACGCGAGCCTCGCCGGAACACCGACCGGCGAGGCTTTTTTACTTGTTGCCATCCGTCTCTCAAGCTAATATGTTAGTAAAACACAGGAGACGAAGATGAGCATGCGGATACGCTGGATGAGCGGGCGCGTCGCCCAGGACATCCAGAGCCTGGACCGGCAGGCGCTGGACATCACCGTCAACAACGCCAGCATGATGTCCTCCTTCACCAACGTGGTCACCCTGTCGCGCGAGCAGACGGGCATCCTGGCCGGCCTGAGGGCAAGCATGGACGCGCTGGCGCGCAGCGTCGAGACCGTCGTGCAGTCGGCGGAGGTCACGCGCGACGGCGTGGACAGCATGCACGCGCTGGCGCGCCGGGGCGACGAACTGCTGGGCCAGACCACGGCGCGGCTCGCCGCGCTGGCGCGTTCGGCCGACAGCCTCAGCGACCGCTTCCGCGAGGTCGTGCGCCGGACCCAGGAGATCGAGGGCATCCTCGGGCTGATCCAGCACGTCGCCATGCAGACCAACCTGCTGTCGCTGAACGCGGCCGTCGAGGCGGCCCGGGCGGGCGAGCAGGGGCGCGGCTTCGGCGTCGTGGCCGACGAGGTCCGCAAGCTGGCGGCCCGCACCGACGAGGCCACCGTGCAGATCCGCGAGATGATCTCGGCGATTTCGGCCAGCACGGCCGAGGCCGGCGGATTCCTCGACACCGTGCTGACCGACATCCAGGCGGGGGTGGATCACGCCCAGGAGGCCGGCCAGGCCCTGACCGACATCAGCCAGCATTCCAGCCGCACGCTGGAAGCCTCCGGCCAGATGACCGAAGCGGCGCGCACGCAAAGCGGGCTGAGCCACCGCATCGGCCAGGACATCGAGTCCCTCTCGGCCTCGGCGCGCCAGTCCGTCGAATGGGTGGGCAAGAGCAACGTCGACCTGCGCCTGGTCCAGGGGCAGATCGGCCAGCTCAAGCGCGGCACCGCGCAACTGCTGCCCGGGCGCAGGGAGCTCGACGTGCTGACGACCTGCGCCGAGGAAATGCGGGCCTGCAACATCCTTATCAAGAACGCCGACAGCCACGAGGAAATCAAGCCCGTGATCGAGCGCATCGGCGAGATCGACCAGCTCATGGACGAGACCTGGGCGCGCTACCTGCGCCGTTCGGGAGACCCGGCGGCGCGGGAGCGGTTCGCCGAGGCCCTGCGGAACTACCGCGTGGTGCGCGGCGAGATCCTCGACCTGGCGCGGCGCGGCCGCTTCGAGGCGGTGCGGGAAAAGATCACCGCGCAGGGGCGCCCCGCCTACGGCGCGATCAAGCAGGCCCTGACGGGCCTGGAAGAGGCCGAGCGCGGCGGCCGGAAAACCCGGGGTCGGCGGCCCGCGGCCGGGGTGCACGCCTTGAAGTAGCCGGAGGTCGCCATGCAATGCCTCAGCCTCGATACCCGGAAGACGCCGCCGCGCCTGCGCCGTTCCCGAATAGGCATTCGTAGCTACAAAAATAGCTTGCCCGTCATATTTTTCGTAACTACAACAACAATAATATGGAAATCGCCTTCGATCCGGCCAAGGACAAGAGCAACCAGCGCAAGCATGGCATCTCGCTGTCGCTGGCCCAGGGAATCGACTGGCCGGAGGTGATGGCCAAGCCCGACACGCGCCAGGATGACGGCGAGGTTCGGGAAATCGGCTATGCGGTCATCGACGACCGCTTGTACTGCGTGGTGTTCACGCAGCGCGAAGACAAGATGCACGTCATCAGTCTGCGCAAGGCCGATTCACGAGAGGTACGGAACTATGTCGAGCAAACGTAAGCTGATCCTGCCGACGTCCGTGGAGGACGCGGCGATCGACCGCGGCATTGCCGCGGATCCGGATACCTACGAACCGGGAACCGATCCGCTACGACAAGGCGGTGATCGATGCCTTCAAGGCGGGCGGCCCAGGCTGGCAGACCAGGATGAATGAGGCTCTCAAGAAGGCCGTGACTGGCGAAGGACGGGCGTAGGCGGCGGTCGGTGGAAAAAAGCCCGAACTTTCCGGATTTGACGGATCGCTTTACGAAGATCCAGCCCGCGTCGTACGGCTGACACGGCCCTCTACGGGCCGTGCCACAAGAAGAATGCTCAGGCGGCGGCCTGCTGCCGCGCGGCGGAATCGCCGGCCGAGGCCGTCTCCGCCTGCACGGTTTCGCCGAACCACGCCAGGTCCGGGCCCAGCGCGGCGACTGCGCCGACGATGACCAGGGCGGGGGACCGGATGGCGTGGCGCTGCGCGGCGTGCGCGAGCGAACCCAGGGTGGCGTGCAGGGTGCGCTGTTCCGGGCGCGAGCCGTTTTCCACCAGGGCGCAGGGCAGGCCGGGGGCGTGGCCTTCGGCCAGCAGCCGGGCGCTGAGCTCGGGCAGGCGTTCCACGCCCATGTAGTACACCCGGGTCCGGCCGTCGCCGCCGTCCCCGGAAGCGGCGGGCCGGTCCCGCCCGGATGCGCCCGCCTGCCGGTGCGCCGTGGCCAGGGTCAGGGACTGGGCGTGGCCGCGGTGCGTCAGCGGGATGCCGGCGTAGGCGCCGCAGGCCAGGGCGGCGGTGATGCCGGGCACGACTTCGTAGGCGATGCCGTGGCGCTTCAGGTGCTGCAGCTCTTCGCCGCCGCGCCCGAAGACCATCGGGTCGCCGCCCTTCAGGCGCACCACGCAGCGCCCCTGGCGGGCGTGCGACACCATCAGGGCGTGGATGCGCGCCTGGGTGGATTCGTGCGGGCCGCCGGGCGCCTTGCCCACGTCGATCACCTGCGCGTCGCGCCGCGCCAGCGCCAGGACGGCGGGACTCACCAGCCGGTCGGCCAGGATCACGTCGGCCTCGTTCAGGGCGCGCAGGCCGCGCAGGGTCAGCAGGCCCGGGTCGCCGGGGCCGGCGCCGACCAGCAGCACCTTGCCCGCCGGGGGCGGATTGCGCGCGGCCAGGGCCTGGTCCAGCAGGGCTTCCGCTTCGCCGGCGCGGCCGCGCCGCAGAGCGCCCAGGACGGGACCGTCCAGCAGCCAGTCGTAGAAATCCCGGCGCGGCCGCAACTGCGGCCGGGCCTGGCGGATGGCCGGCCGCTTGCGCTGGGCCAGCGCGGCCAGCGCGCCCAGGGCCGGGTCGAACAGCGATTCGATGCGTTCGCGCAGGCGCCGGGCGATCACCGGCGCCGCGCCCCCCGAGGAAATGGCGATGGTGATGGGGGACCGGTCCACGATGGCCGGCACCTGGACGCTGGACAGCTCCGGATCGTCCACGACGTTGCAGAACAGCCGCCGCGCCGCGGCGGCGTCGGCCACCCGCCGGTTCTGCGCGCGGTCGCTGGTGGCCGCGACGGCCAGCCAGGCCTCGTCGAGCAGGGCGGGATCGAATTCCCCCAGGCGCAGCTCGATCTCGCCCGCGCGGGCGCGCGCCAGCACCTGGGGATGGGCCGCGCGGGCGCTGACGATCACCCGGGCGCCGGCCGCGCGCAGCAGGGCGATCTTGCGCTCGGCCACCAGGCCCGCGCCGACGACGACGGCGGTGCGCTCCTTCAGGTCGGCGAACAGCGGGAAGTGGTTCATGCGGCACTCGCCTTGCGGTCGGGAACCGCGGCATGCGGGCCGCGCGGATCCGCCTGGATGACGCCGACGCGCACCAGGAAGTCGCCGAAGCCTTCGTCCGCGACGCGCTCGCGGGCGTACTGGCCGAACAGGGCGTCCAGGCTGGACAGGATCTCCGCCTCGGCGACGTTTTCGCGGTACAGGACGTTCAGGCGCTCGCCGATGAAATCGGCGCCCAGGCGCAGGTCGTAGCGCCCCAGGGCGCGGCCCACCAGGGCGATTTCGCCCAGGTAGGGGCGCG
The DNA here is from genome assembly GCF_014203015.1 of Castellaniella defragrans. Lineage (GTDB taxonomy): Bacteria > Pseudomonadota > Gammaproteobacteria > Burkholderiales > Burkholderiaceae_B > Castellaniella > Castellaniella defragrans. The sequence goes on along the minus strand of NZ_JACHIB010000018.1, from coordinate 26,476 downwards.
AACAGCCGTTCGGGCAGCCCGACAGGCGCAGCAGGATGGGCGCGTCGCGCAGGCCGTGCGCATCCAGCAGGGCCTCCAGCTTGGGCAGCAGGACGGGGGCGTAGCGCTCGCTCTCGGCCATGGCCAGGCCGCAGGTGGGCAGGGCGACGCAGGCGATGTGGTGGCGGCGGATGCCGCTCTGTTCCTTGTAGCCGTCCAGCCCGTATTCTTCGACCAGGGCGTCGATGGCGGCGCGGTCGGCCTCGTCCACGTTGGCGATCACGAGGTTCTGGTTGCAGGTCAGGCGGAATTCGCCCTGGAGCACCCGGGCGATCTCGCGCATGCCGGTCTGCAGGCGCAGGCCGTCCTGGTCCCACAGGCGGCCGGAGGCGATGTACAGCCCCAGGTGCCAGCGGCCGTCCTCGCCGCGCGACCAGCCGTAACGGTCGCCGTTGTGTGCGAAGCGATAGGGGCGCAGGGGCTCCAGGGGGACGCCCGCGCGCAGGCCGACCTGTTCGCGGAACCAGTCCACGCCCAGGCGGTCGATGGTGTATTTCAGGCGCGCGTGCTGGCGCTCCTTGCGGTCGCCGTGGTCGCGCTGCAGGGTGACCACGGCCTCGGCCACGGCGACCACGTGTTCCGGCCGGGTGAAGCCGATCAGCGTGCCCAGGCGCGGGTAGGTGGTCGGGTCGCCCGCCGTGGCGCCCATGCCGCCGCCCACGGCGACGTTGAAGCCCTGCAGTTCGCCGTTCTCGATGATGGCGACCAGCCCCAGGTCGTTGGCGAAGACGTCGCAGTCGTTGGTCGGCGGGATGGCGATGCCGATCTTGAACTTGCGCGGCAGGTAGGCCGAATCGTTGCCGTAGATGGGCTCCTCGTCGACCGCTTCGCCGACCTGCTCGCCGCCCAGCCAGATCTCGGCGTAGGCGCTGGTGCGCGGCAGGAAGTGGTCGGACAGGCGCTGCACCCAGGCTTGCGTCAGCGCGTGCTGGCTGGACAGGTGCGGGTTGACCGAGCTGATCACCTGACGGTTGACGTCGCCGCAGGCGGCGATGGTGGTGGCGCGGGCGTCGTGGATGCCCTGCATGAAGGCGCGCAGGTTGCGCTTCAGGATGCCATGCCACTGGAAGGTCTGGCGCGTGGTGATGCGCAGGCCGCGCGTGGCGTATTTCTGCGCCAGTTCGTCCAGCGCCAGCCACTGGTCGGGGCTGATCACGCCGCCCGGCAGACGCGCGCGCACCATGAAGGCGTAGGCCGGCTCCAGCTTCTGCTTGCGCCGCTCGTCGCGGATGTCGCGGTCGTCCTGCATGTAGCTGCCGTGGAACTTCAGCAGCTTGGTGTCGGCTTCGGGGATGGCGCCGGTGACCGGGTTTTCCAGTTCCTTGGCGATGGTGCCGCGCAGGAACCGGCTGCGGGTCTTGATGTCTTCCAGGGGGGACAGGGGGGAAATGCTCATGTCGTGGTGTCGGAGTCGAATAGGAAACTGGCCGGGGCGCGAACCCCGGCCAGGGAATGGGACGGGAGCGGGACGTTCAGTACACGTCGCGCGCGTAGCGGCCTTGCGCGGCGAGGTCGTCCAGCCACTGGCGGGCGCCTTCCTCGTCCAGGCCGCCGTGGTCGCGGGCGATCTCCAGCAGGGCGGCGTGCACGTCGCGGGCCATGCGGTCGGCGTCGCCGCAGACGTAGACGTGGGCGCCCGCCTGGATCCAGTCGTACACGTCGGCGCCCTGGGCCAGCAGCTTGTGCTGGACGTAGATCTTTTCCTCCTGGTCGCGCGAGAACGCCAGGTCGATGCGATCCAGGTGGCCGTCCTTCAGCGCCTGCTGCCATTCGACCTGGTAGAGGAAATCGCTGGTGAAGTGCGGGTTGCCGAAGAACAGCCAGTTGCGGCCCGGGGCGTCCGCCTCGGCGCGGGCCTGGACGAAGGCGCGAAACGGCGCCACCCCGGTCCCGGCGCCGATCATGATGATGTCGCGCGAGGCGTCGGCCGGCAGGCGGAAGCGCGTGTTTTCCTCGATGAAGACCGGGATCGTGTCGCCCTCGGCCCGTTCGGCCAGGAAGTGCGAGGCCACGCCCCAGCGGGATTCGCCTTCCAGCTCGAAGGCGACGTGCCCGAGCGTCAGGTGGACCTCGTCCTCGGCCACCGCCGCGCAGGAGGCGATGGAATACAGGCGCGGGGTCAGCGGGCGCAGGGCCGCCACCAGGGCCTGCCCGGTCCAGCGCGCCGGCCACTGGCGCAGCGCGTCGATCAACTGGTGCGTGCCCAGGTAGGCGGCCAGGCGCTCGCGGGCGTCCGGCGCCAGCAGCGCCGCCAGCTCGCCGCTCTGCGCGCGTTCCGCCAGGGCGGCCAGGAAGGGACGGGTCAGCACCGTCAGTTCGCGGTAGCGGCCCAGCCATTCGCCCAGCGGGCGCTGGACGCCCTGGTGCTCGACGGGGTCGATCGCGTTCAGGCCGGTGGCTTCCAGCACGCGGGCGACCAGGGTGTCGTCCTGCACGGGCCAGACGCCCAGGGCGTCGCCGGGCTCGTACTGCAGCTTGCTGCCGTCCAGGGACAGCTCCAGGTGGCGGATGTCCTTGTCGCTGTCGCGCCCGGTGATGGGCTGGTTCAGCAGGACTTCCGCCTGGAACGGATGGTCGCGGGTGAACTTCTCGGCCTGGGGGCGCAGCGGCGTCACGGTGGCCTGGGAGGCGGCCGGCGCGGCGGATTTCAGGACCTCGCGCGCCTGTTCCAGGGCGCGGGCCTGCCAGGGCGCGGCGACCGTCTCGATGTCCAGGTCGGCCGCGCCCGCGTCCTGCAGGCGCTGCGCGCCCAGTTCGGCCAGGCGCGCGTCGATCTTCTGCGAGATGCCGCAGAACGAGGGATAGCTGGAATCGCCCAGGCCCAGCACGGCGTATTTCAGCCGCGGCAGCTTCGGCGCGCGCTTGCCCAGCAGGAATTCGACCCAGGCGATGGAATCGTCCGGCGGATCGCCGTCGCCCTGGGTGCTCATGACCACGTAGAGCAGCTGCTCGTCCTTCAGTTCCTTGGTCTTGTACTGGTCGGCCCGCACCAGGCGCGCCTCCAGCCCCTGGGCGCGCACCTGCTCGTGCAGCGCGGTGGCGATGCGCCTGGCATTGCCCGTCTGGCTGCCGTAGAGGATGGTCAGGCGCTGCGCCGCGTCGGGCGCGGCGGCGGCCACCGCCAGCGGGGGCGCGGTTTCCCGCGCGGGCTGGCGCGCCTGGGCGACGCCCGCGAAATAGCCCGAGAGCCAGTGCAGGCTGGAAGATTCCAGGGTGTCGGCCAGTTCGGCGATCAGGGAATGATGGGCTTCGGGCAGGTAGTTCGGCGCGAGCATGGCACGGTCTTGTGAAAATGAAGGAAGCGTCCATTCTGGGACGCTTCCTTCATATCGTGAACGAACCGATGCTTATGTTTTTATGCGGGCATAAGCAAATTGCCTGACGAATAGGAGCGCCTTGCAAGGCGCGGCGTGGACCGGGTTCACGCTTCCCAGTGGAGCCAGCCTTCCGCCAGCCATTCGTCGAGCAGGGCCAGGGTCCCGGGGGCCAGGCGGCGCACCGCGTCGGCCTCCAGCGCGCGCTGGTCGGCGAGCGCCTCCAGGCCGGGTGCGGCCGCCAGGGGCGCGACCTCGCCGTTGATGAAGAGCTGCCGGTCGCAGTACATCAGCCGCGTGCAGCGGTCCAGGACCAGCCGGCCCGCCGCGGGCACCCCGGCGCTCAGCGAAAGGGGTTCGTCGGCCGGATCGAACAGGGCGCTGTCGGGCAGCGAGGTGAGCCATTGGCCCAGGAACCGGGCCGCCACCGCGTGGTCCAGGCGGATCCTGGACAGGGTGTCCAGCGTGGCCTGCACCAGCGAGTCGGGCAGGGCCGCCGGAGTGCGCGTGGCGGGCGCGCCGGCGTCGGTGTAGAGCGCGGCCAGGTCCGGGCCGGGCAGGCAGGGGTGCCCGTACAGCCCCGGGTCGCCCAGGTGCTGGGCCGAAATCTGGTCGGCGGCCGCTTCCAGCAGGCCGCGGGCCAGGGTGGCCTGGCTGGGGACGCGGAAGCCGATGGACAGCGTCATGCAGTCGTTGCCGATGGCCACGCCGTCGTGGCAGACGTGCGGGGGCAGGTACAGCATGTCGCCCGGTTCCAGGACGTCGTCCGCGTCCGGCTGGAAATCGGCCAGGATCTTCAGCGGCAGCCCCGGCACCAGCGCGCGGTCGGCCTGCCGGCTGGTGCGCCAGCGGCGCCGGCCGTGGCCCTGCAGCAGGAACACGTCGTAGCTGTCGTAATGGGGCCCGACCCCGCCGCCGTCGGTGGCGATGCTGATCATCAGGTCGTCCAGCCGGGCGTCGGAAATGAAGCGGAATTGCCGCATCAGCGCGGCCGAGGCGTCGTCGTGCAGGTCCACGCTCTGCACCAGCAGCGTCCAGTTCGGCTGCGTGGCGGGGGGCAGCCGGCGAAACGGCCCATGCTTCAGCGACCAGCCGCGCTCGCCGTGGGTGATCAGGCGGGACTCGACCTCTTCTCGGCGGGCCAGCGTCTGCACGTCGCGGATCGTGACCGGGGGCCGGAAGCCGGGGATGGCCTGGCGCACCAGCAGGGGCTTCTTCTGCCAGTAGTCGCGCATGAATTCCTGCGGCGTCAGGCCGCCCAGCAGCGGCGTGGGCCGGTCGATGTCGGGGATCGCGGGAGCGGGGGTCGGGGTGTGCATGGCGGGGTGTCCTGGGGTGTCCTCGGGGGGCGGGCGGGCCGGCGGACCGGGCACCGCGCATGCGCGGCGGACTGGATTCCGGTCCGGGCCGCGCGCGTATCCATCAGAGAAAGTCGCGGCGCAGCTGGTAGATCAGCTCCAGCGCCTCGCGCGGGCTGAGGCTGTCGGGCTCCAGCGCCTGCAAGGCGGCGCGCAGCGGTGCGTCCGGGTCGCCGCCGGACTCGTCCTCGGCCTGCTGCACGAACAGCGCCAGCTGGGAACCCGCCCGGTTGCGGGCCTCCAGTTCGGCCAGTTCCTTGCGCGCGTGGCGGATCACCACCGGCGGGATGCCCGCGCGCTGGGCCACGTGCAGGCCGTAGCTCTGGCTGGCCGGCCCCGGGCGCACCTCGTGCAGGAAGACCACGCCGTCGGGCGCGTCGGCCGCCGCCAGGTGGACGTTGACCACCCCGTGGGCCGTCTCCGGCAGCCGGGTCATCTCGAAATAGTGCGTGGCGAACAGCGTCAGGGCGCGGTTGTGCGTCAGCAGCCGGTGGGCGATCGCCCAGGCCAGCGCCAGGCCGTCGTAGGTGGACGTGCCCCGGCCGATCTCGTCCATCAGCACCAGGCTGCGCGGCGTGGCCGCCCCCAGGATCACGCCCGCCTCCATCATCTCCATCATGAAGGTCGAGCGCCCGCCCGCCAGGTCGTCGGCCGCGCCGATGCGCGTGAAGATGCGGTCCACCGGACCGATGCGCGCCCGCGCGGCGGGCACGTAGCTGCCGGCGCGCGCCAGCAGCGCGATCAGCGCCACCTGGCGCATGTAGGTGGACTTGCCGCCCATGTTCGGCCCCGTGATGAGCAGCATGCGGCGCTCTTCGTCCATGCGGCAGTCGTTCGGGGTGAAGGACTCGATGCTGTGTTCCACCACCGGATGGCGGCCCGCCTGGATGTCCAGGCAGACGTCGTCGGACAGCTCCGGCGCCACCCAGCCGTGGGCGCGCGCGTGGTGGGCCAGCCCGGCCAGCGCGTCGATCCGCGCCAGGGCGGCGGCACTGCGCGCCAGGGCCGAGGCGTGCTCCGCCGCCTGCGCCAGGATCCGCTCGTACAGCAGTTTCTCGCGCGCCAGGCCGCGGTCCCGGGCCGACAGCACCTTGTCCTCCCAGGCCTTCAGTTCCGGCGTGATGTAGCGCTCGGCGTTCTTCAGCGTCTGGCGGCGGCGGTAGTCGTCGGGCACCTTGTCGGCCTGGCCGCGCGTGACCTCGATGAAGAAGCCGTGAACGCGGTTGTATTCCACCCGCAGGTTGGCGATGCCGGTGCGCTCCCGCTCGCGGGCCTCGACTTCCAGCAGGAAGGCGCCGTTGTCGCCCGCCAGCTGGCGCAGTTCATCCAGTTCGGCATCGTAGCCCGGGGCGATCACCCCGCCGTCGCGCACCATCGGGGCGGGTTCGGCGGCGATGCCCCGCGCCAGCAGCGCGTGCAGCGCCGGGTCCACGGGCACGTCGCGCAGGCAGTCGGCCAGCAGCCCCCGGGCGCCGAAGGCGGATGCGGTGGCCTGCGCCAGCGCGTCCAGCCCCGCCAGCGCCTCGCGCAGGCTGGCGAGTTCGCGCGGGCGGATCGTGCCCAGCGCCAGGCGGGTCGCCATGCGCTCCAGGTCGGGCAGCGGCCGCAGCGCGTCGCGCAGGGCGCGCAGCGCGCCATCGGCGTCCGGCGCCCGCAGGAACTGCGTGATCACGTCCTGTCGGGCGCGCGCCTGCGGGTTGTCGCGCAGCGGCGCCTGCAGCCAGCGGCGCAGCTGACGGCTGCCCATGGGCGTGCGGGCGTGGTCCAGTGTGCTGAACAGCGTCGGACCGTCGCCGCCGTTCAGCGTGTCCGTGATTTCCAGGTTGCGCCGCGTGGCCGGGTCCAGCACCACGTAGTCGCCGCCCGCGTCCGCCGCCAGGCTGTGCACATGGTTGAGCGCCTGGGCCTGCGTCGCCCCGACGTACCGCAGCAGCGCGCCCGCCGCCCGCGTCGCCAGCGGCAGGTGGTCCAGTCCGAAGGCGCCCACGTCGTTCACGCCGAAATGGCGCAGCAGCGTGTCGCGCGCGCCGTCGGCCTCGAAGTGCCAGTCCGGCACCCGGCTGATCGCCGCGTCCAGGCCGCAGGCCTCCAGCGTCCCGGTGTCCGCCTGCTCCGCGCAGACCAGCTCGGCGGGCGCGATGCGGCCCAGCTCCGCGTCCAGCAGCTCCGGCGTCGATTCGCAGGCCTTGAAGTCGCCGTTGGCCAGGTTCATCCAGGCCAGCCCCACGGTCTCGCGCCCGTGGCCGCGCCCCGTGATCAGGGCCGCGATCCGGCGGTCGTCGTCGGCCGGCAGCAGCGCGTCGTCGGTCAGCGTGCCGGGCGTCACCACCCGCACGATCCGGCGTTCGACCGGCCCCTTGCTGGCGCCCGGGTCGCCGATCTGCTCGCAGATGGCGATGGATTCACCCATCGCCACTAGCCGCGCCAGGTAGCTTTCCATGGCATGGTGCGGCACGCCCGCCATCGGGATCGGCGCGCCGTTGGACGTGCCGCGCTTGGTCAGCGTCAGGTTCAGCAGCCGCGCCCCGCGTTCCGCGTCGTCGTAGAACATCTCGTAGAAGTCGCCCATGCGGTAGAACAGCAGATGCGACCCGGCCTGGGCCTTCAGCTGGAGGTACTGCTGCATCATGGGGGTGTGGCCGGAGAGATCGGGGGTGGACATGGACGGAATGCTGACAGGGGGTGGAACGGGGAGGTACGTATTATCGTTCAATGGGGCGGGGGTGTCAGGGGGAGGGGTGTGTCAGTGAGCGATGGTTCTGGCACGGGGACCCTTTGTTTGCTGCCGCGCAGGCAGCTTAGAAATGCGCCAGGCCGTCCGCAATCTGGATGATGCCGTTTGCTGCCGCGCAGGCAGCTGAGAAAACAGGGGGCGCGACAGCGCTGGTTGTGGCGGTAATGTGCGTTGTTGCGCAAGCAGCGAAGGAGTGCCGGACTCGGGCCCTCACTTCAAGTTTCCGCCATTTCTCGCTCGGCTGCTTTTGCCAGGAAGGCGGAGCGCGATAAGTGCTGGGCCTTGGCCATGGCATCGATGCGATGCACCAGGTTTTCCGGCAGGCTGATGTTCAGGCGAACGGCCTTGGTGTTGACCTTGGACAGGTCGATATCCACCATCATCCAAAAGCCGCCCTCGAAGTCCTCGTGACCTTTCCAGGCTTCGGGTGCGCTGGGCCCGGGGATCGCTTCGGTTTCGCCATGGAAGTGCGCCTCGACGGCTTCCTGGGCGGCGCGGGGCAGATCCTGCAATTCGTCGGCGCCGGCAAAGCAGCCGGGGAAGTCGGGGAAGGACGCGCCGTAGGCACTGTCGCGGTCCTTGTGCACGTGGATCGGATAGAGCATGGGGGTTTCTCCTGGCCGGGTCGTTTATCGGAGACCGGCCTGTTTGAGGATGCTGCGTTGTGTCGGTAGGGGCAGTTCCTTCTTAGGGTGGGGCACCGTGACCTTGCCGGGCTTGGTCGGATGCTTGAACTGGTGATGCGACCCAACGGTATGCACCAGATACCAGCCGTCGGCCTTCAGTTGCTTGATAAGGTCTGTGCTGTTCATTTGTGTAATTATACACAACACACAAGAATACACAATGATGATAGGCACTGGAGAAAGCCGGTATTCAACAAAGATCGGGTGGCGGTTTGAAAGGGCTGTTTCACAGCGGGTTGCTGCGGGTGGATACAATGCGCGGATGACTGTTTTCCCCCGAGGATCGCACACCATCATGCCCAAGTCGCACGCATCGCTGAAGGAACTCACCCTGCGGGGGGTGATCCTGGGCGCCTTGATCACCCTGGTGTTCACCGCCTCCAACGTCTACCTGGGCCTGAAAGTGGGCCTGACCTTCGCGTCCTCGATCCCGGCGGCGGTGATTTCCATGGCGGTCCTGCGGGCGTTCCGGGACTCCAATATCCTGGAGAACAACATCGTCCAGACGCAGGCGTCCGCGGCGGGCACCTTGTCCGCCGTCATTTTCGTGCTGCCGGCGCTGCTGATGATGGGATACTGGACGGGGTTCCCCTTGCTGCAGACCGCCATGATCTGCGCCTGCGGCGGGATTCTGGGCGTGGTGTTCACCGTGCCGCTGCGGCGCGCGCTGGTGGTCAACAGCGAACTGCCGTATCCGGAAGGCGTGGCCGCGGCCGAGATCCTGAAAGTCGGGCAGAAGCCGGGCGGTGAGGATGGCAGCGAAACCCGGCCGGCCGGCGGCTTGCGCGAGATCATGCTGGGCGGAGTGCTGGCGGGCGGCTTCAGCCTGCTGACGAGCGGCCTGCGCGTGGCTGGCGACAGCGTGAGCCATTGGTTCAGCATCGGGCGCGCCGTGTTCCAGTTGCCCCTGGGCCTGTCCTTCGCGCTGGTCGGGGCGGGCTATCTCGTCGGCATCGTCGGCGGCGTGGCGATGCTGCTGGGCGTGGTGCTGGCCTGGGGCGTGGCCGTTCCCTGGCTGACGTGGCTTTCGTCCGTGCCCGAGGGCGCCAGCCTGGCCAGTTTTGCCACCGGCGTCTGGGTCTCCAAGGTGCGCCTGATCGGTGCAGGCATGATCGCCGTGGCGGCCGTCTGGACGCTGTTGACGCTGATCCGGCCGATGGTCGAGGGCATGCGGATTTCCCTGTCGGTGTTCAAGCAAGGGCCGGGCGAGTCGGGGCTGGACCGCACCGACGCCGACCTGCCGCCCAGGCTGCTGCTGAAGCTGACGCTGCTCATGATCCTGCTGCTGGGCGCGACCTTCCAGTCCTTCGTGGCGGACTCGGGCCTGCCCACGCTGGCCGCCTGGACCCTGGTCGTGGCCGGTGTCGTGCTCGCCTTCGTCTTCGGCTTCCTGGTGGCGGCCGCCTGCGGCTACATGGCAGGCCTCGTCGGGTCGTCGGCCAGCCCGATCTCCGGCATCGCCGTGATCGCCATCCTGGCCTCGTCCATGATCTTCATCGGCATCGGCCAGGCGCAGGACCTGCTGGGCAGGCCGGAATCCGTACGGTTCATGACGGCGCTCGCGCTGTTCTGCACCTCGGTCGTCGTGGCCGTGGCGGCGATTTCCAACGACAACCTGCAGGACCTGAAGACGGGCTGGCTGGTGCACGCGACTCCGTGGCGCCAGCAGGCGGCGCTGATCATCGGCTGCGTGATCGGCGCGGTGACGATCCCGCCGGTGCTGGGGCTGCTTTACGAGGCGTACGGCTTCATCGGCAGCCTGCCGCGCGAGGGCATGGATCCCGCGCAGGCCCTGGCCGCGCCGCAGGCATCGCTCATGATCACCATTGCGCAGGGCCTGTTCAGCCATACGCTCGACTGGACGTACATCCGCATCGGCGTGCTGGTGGGGGCCGCGCTGATCGTCTTCGACTGGATTCTCGGCCGGTTCAGCCGGTTTCGCGTACCGCCGCTGGCGGTGGCCATGGGCGTCTACCTGCCGCCCACGGTGGCCACGGCGCTGTTCGTCGGCGCCCTGATCTCGTGGTTCGTGCGGGGCCGCGTCCGCGCCCAGGCGCTGCAGGCCGGTGCGGACCGCGCCCGCTGCGAGCAGGCAAGCGAACGCACGGGGACGTTGTTCGCCTCGGGGCTGATCGTGGGCGAGAGCCTGGTGGGCGTGGTGCTGGCCATCGTGATCGTCGGTTCCATGGCCTCCGGCGGCGGCGATGCGCCACTGGCCGTGGCGGGTCCCGGGTTCGCGCCGATCGCCACCCTCATCGGGCTGCTGGCTTTCGTCCTCATGTGTGTCGTGTTCGTGCGGCGCGTGCTGGGGGCGGCGGGGGCGGTTGGGAGGGGGTGAGGCGTCGGAGGGAGGGACGCCGCGTTGGCCTGCAGGCTGCGCGGACGCTTGCAGGATGGCCTGGCCCTCAGAGTTTTCTACGCGGCCCTCGTCCTTTGTGTTACAAAAGGATTCATGGATGATATCGCGGCTTCCGACCTCAAGACGATCCTGCACTCCAAGCGGGCCAATATCTACTGCCTGGAGCATTGCCGGGTGCTGGTCAACGGAGGCCGCGTCGAGTATGTGACGGACGCGGGCAAGCGTTCCCTGTACTGGAACATACCGATCGCCAACACCACCAGCATTTTGCTGGGAACAGGGACTTCCATCACCCAGGCCGCGATGCGGGAACTGGCCAAGGCCGGCGTGCTGGTGGGCTTCTGCGGAGGCGGCGGGACGCCTTTGTTCTCCGCCAACGAAGTCGACGTCGAGGTCGCCTGGCTCAGTCCGCAAAGTGAATACCGGCCGACGGAATACCTGCAGGCATGGGTGGAATTCTGGTTCGATGATGCCCGTCGGCTGGTCGCCGCCAAGGCTCTGCAGCAGGCCCGCATCCGACGTCTGGGCGCAGAGTGGCGCCAGGCGGGTTTGCGGGAGTCCGGCTTCAATGTGAATGTCGAGCGGCTGGACGGCTTGCTGGCGCAGAGCGCGCGGCGTGTGGATCAGGCCGGTGAAACAGTCGATCTGCTGACCGAGGAAGCCAGACTGACCAAGGCGCTGTTCAAGCTGGCCGTCGATGCGGTTGGCTATGGCGAGGATTTTACGCGCGCCAAACGCGGGTCCGGCGTCGATCCCGCCAACCGTTTCCTGGATCATGGCAATTATCTTGCCTATGGGCTGGGTGCCACGGCATGCTGGGTGCTGGGCTTGCCGCATGGTCTGGCGGTCCTGCACGGCAAGACACGGCGCGGTGGGCTGGTGTTCGACGTGGCGGATCTGGTGAAGGACGCCTGCATCCTGCCACAGGCTTTCCTGTCCGCCATGCGGGGCGATGATGAGCAGCAGTTCCGCCGCAACTGCATCGAGGCGCTGACGCGCGGCGAGTCCCTGGATTTCATGATCGATGCGGTCAAGGACATCGCCATGACGGCCGCCCGCCAGGCTGCTCCAGTCGCTTCGGGCCGTGAAGGCAAGGCATGAATGTCCTGCTGGTTTCCCAATGCAGCAAGCGGGCTTTGACGGAAACACGCCGGATCCTGGATCAATTTGCCGAGCGGCGGGGCGATCGGACCTGGCAGACCGCGATGACCCGGGCAGGTCTGGATACCCTGAGGAAGCTGCTGCGCCAGACGGCGCGCAAGAACACGGCCGTGGCCTGTCACTGGATCCGGGGCCGGGATCATAGCGAACTGCTGTGGATCGTCGGCGATGCCCGGCAGTTCAACGCCGAAGGCGCCGTGCCGACGAACACGACCGCAAGCGACGTCCTGCGGCGCGACGACGAGAATGATTGGCACAGCCTGCGGACGATCCGCAGAATTGCCGCCCTGGCCGCGCTATTGCATGACCTGGGCAAGGCGACCCAGTCCTTTCAAGAGCGTTTGCAGCACAAAGCACCCCAGGAAAGGAACCGCTATCGCCATGAGTGGGTCTCCGTGCGCCTGTTCCAGGCATTTGTCGGCCAGGATGATGACGCAGGGTGGCTGCGGCGCTTGATCGATGGGGGCGGGGAAAACGTCGACGGAGAGCGTTTCGAGGCTCCCTGGCTGGATCATAGGAAAGGCCGCCTGTTGCGTGACGGCCTGGATGCGGCTGCGCGCGACAACAAGCCGTTCGCTTCATCGGACAAGGGTCTGCCTCCCCTGGCTCGGGCGGTGGCCTGGCTGGTGCTGACGCACCACCGCCTGCCCGCCCTGCCGTACAGCGCAAGCGAGTCCCTCGAGTCGACCCGTTTATGGCATGGCCGATCACCTCGAGGGGTGAATGGCCGGACCCTGGATGCCGTCTTGAGCCAGATCGACGCGGACTGGAACGAGCCTTGGGGCGAGCAGCCGGCAATATCCAAAAGGAAGATCGAACCCTATTGGAAATTTCTCCACGGCTTGCCGGTGCGAACCTTGAAATGGCGCAAGCGGGCCGCGCGCATCGCCCGGGATCTGCTGGGGGATTTGCCGGGGATCGAGGACTGCCTGGGCGATCCCTACATCATGCATGTATCGCGCCTGGCCTTGATGCTGGGGGATCATCACTATTCCAGCCTGGAAGCGGAAGAGGATCGAACCACGGGAGAGAAGGATTTTCCCTTGTTCGCCAATACCCGGCGCAAGACCGGCGCATTGTTGCAGCCGCTGGACGAGCATCTGCTGGGCGTCGAGTTGCATGCGGGCCGGATCGTGCATTCACTGCCGGTCCTGACGCGGGATCTGCGCCATTTGGCCGGGCACCAGGGGCTGAAAAAACGCAGCCTGAATCCTGCGTTCCGCTGGCAGGACAAGGCGGCTGATCTCGCCGCCGGGGTGCGTTCGCGCGCGGCGGATCAGGGTGCATTCATCGTCAACATGGCATCGACCGGCTGCGGCAAGACACTGGGAAACGCCCGGATCATGAATGCGCTGGCCGATCCCGTGCTGGGTCTGCGCTGCGCATTCGCCGTCGGCCTGCGCACCCTGACCTTGCAGACGGGCCGGGTATTTCAGAAAGACCTGGGCCTGCCGGATGACGAACTGGCCATCCGGGTCGGGGGCGCGGCCAGCCGCGAGCTGTTCGAGTATTACGCGCAGCTTGCCGAAGACAGCGGTTCCGCCTCCCGGCAATCCTTGCTGGACGAGACCACCCATGTCGTCTACGACGGCGATGACCGCCATCCGGTGCTGGATCATCTGGGAAAGGATGCCGGGGTCCGGCGCTTTCTGGCGGCGCCCCTGCTGGTTTGCACCGTCGATCATCTGACACCGGCCACGGAGGGTTTGCGGGGTGGCCGCCAGATCGTGCCCATGCTGCGTTTGATGACGGGAGACCTGGTGCTGGATGAGCCGGACGACTTCGATCTGTCCGACCTGCCGGCGCTGGCTCGTCTCGTGCACTGGGCGGGCTTGCTGGGTGCGCGTGTCCTGGTGTCCTCGGCGACCTTGCCGCCCGCACTGATCCAGGGCTTGTTTATGGCTTACCTGGAGGGCCGCCGCTGGTTCCAGCGCAATCGCGGTGCCCGGCCGTCGGAAGCGCCCTCCGTGTGTTGCCTCTGGATCGATGAATTCGCGCAGACCCACGCGGACTGTCCGGATACGGAACGATTCGGTCAGGCGCACCAGACTTTTGCTGCGGACCGTGCCCGGCGGCTGGGAGAGCAGGCGGTACGTCGCATGGTCCGCCTGCTGCCGTTACCTGGGGAATTGGGCAAGCTGGATCAGGCGAGCCGTCGGGGCGCCTTTGCCGGCCTCCTGCGGGATGCCGCTTTGGATTTGCATGCCGTGCATTGCACCGAAGACCCGCATAGTGGCAAGCGGATCAGCTTCGGCCTGATCCGCATGGCGAATATCGACCCGTTGTTCGAGGTGGCCCTGGCTTTGTTCCGCCTCGGGGCGCCTCCAGGAGTGCACGTCCATCTGTGCGTCTACCACGCCCGGTTTCCGTTGTTCCTGAGATCCCGGATCGAACATTTGTTGGATACCGCCTTGGATCGGCGTCAGGAGGCCGCCGTGTTCGACCTGCCCGACGTGCGCCGGCGCATCGACGCGGTGGAGGCCCGGGATCAGTTGTTCGTGGTGCTGGGATCCCCCGTGACCGAAGTCGGGCGCGATCATGACTATGACTGGGCCGTGGTCGAGCCCTCTTCGATGCGGTCGCTGATTCAGCTCGCGGGCCGGGTGTGGCGTCATCGCCGTGACAAGGCCGTGTCACAGCCCAATCTGCTGGTGTGCGACAGCAATCTGAAGCATTTCGACAGGCCGGGCCAGCCTGCTTTCTGCCGACCGGGTTTCGAGAGTCCGGACTATCCCCTGCGGCCGCACCGTCTGACGGCGCTGCTGGCGCCCTGGCTGGATGGCGATCAGCGCATGCCCATCGACGCGCGGCCGCGAATCGTTGCGCGCGCCGGATCGGATCGCCTGCCCGCCGGTAATCTGGTCGATCTCGAACATGTCCGGATGGAGCATCAGATGCTGCCGCCGGAGCGGGTGCATGCATTGAACGCCACCAGCTTCTGGTTGCGGGACCATGCGCGGCTGACCGCTTTCCTGCAGCAGGCGCAGCCGTTCCGTGATCAGCCCCAGCCCGATGTGGAGGTGGTCTGGTTGCCCGATGAGGACGATGTGCTCCGCCTGTACCGAGTCGAGGAGGGCGAGCGGAGGTTTCTGGAACTTCATGTTTGCATCGATGCCAGCCAGCGCTGGGATGTGCCGGACGCTGCGGTTCGGGGCGAGGGGATCGGTTGCTGGAGTGTGGAAGAGGATTTCGCGCGCTGCATGGCGGATCAGGCCGAGGCCCTGGGCCTGTCCCTGGACGCATTCGCCCAGCGCTATGCGCGCGCTACGCTGCCCGCCAGTGAGCAAGGCTGGTTCTGGCATCCGGCGCTGGGGTTTGCGGTGAAGGGGTGACGGGACTGGAAGCTGGATCGGCAGGTCGCCGCTTATGCTGGAACGGATTCCATGGGGCGGAGCGTTGCCAGCGCCGTCTGCAACTCTGGGTTCAGTTCCGCGGTTCGCAGATCGAAAGAGGCCTGGAGATTCAGCCAGGATTGCGCGTCACCGCCGAAATAACGGGCCAGGCGCAGCGCGGTATCTGCCGTGATGCCGCGCCGTTCGAGCAGGATGTCGTTGATGCGGGAGGCGGGGACGAGCAGGTGGCGAGCCAGCGCATTGGCGCTCATTCCCAGGGGGATCAGATAGTCCTCGCGCAGGACCTCGCCGGGATGTACGGGGCGCATGCCGTTTTTGATCATGTCGGAGTCCTCCTGTTCCTGTCGACGTGTCATTTGCCATCGAGGTATTCCGTCAGTGATAGTCCACGATCTCGACCTCTGCCGGGCCTTCGTCTGTCCAGATGAAGCAGATGCGCCACTGGGCATTGATCCGGATGCTGTAGCGCCCCAATCGATCTCCCGCCAACCTTTCCAGGCGGTTGCCGGGCGGGCTGCGCAAAAAAGTCCAATGTGGCCGCGGCGTCCAACTGTGCCAGCTTGCGTTCAGCCGCCCGTTGGATGTTGGCGAAGCGGCGGGTGCTGCCAGTCATGAACAGACTCCGGCTTTCCTCGCAGAGGAAGGATTGGATGGTCATGTGTGCACCATTTTATACCGTTTACCGGGATTCGGGATGCTGCCTGTGCGGCAGAAAGGATGACTGTTACGAGAAAGTCTCACGAACAGTTTTCTCAGCTACTTGCTCAGTAGATTACCTATTCAAAAGTTTCACAAACAGTGGTATTGTACCTAAAACAGTTCTATGTTGGGGGATTCATGTCGAAAGCACAAGACCTCGCAAGACAAATTCATCACATCCGTGAAGTGATCGCGGCTTTTCTGCAAGACCGCCTGGAAGCCAAACTGTCGAAGTTGCCAACGGACGATCCCAAGCGGGAGGACCTGATCGCCCAATACCAGCCCGTCACCTGGCTGGAAGATGCCGCCCGGCGTGTCCGCCAGATCCAGGCGGTAACGCATGCCCTGAAGGCGGTGCATCCCGACGCGCGAGGCACCAACCTGTTCGTGGAGCCATCCGGGATGAAGCCTCACGCGGTGGTGGGCAGTCATTTGCTGGGAGCCGGGTTTGCCAGCGACGTGGTTGGCAATGCGGCGGCGCTGGATGTCTATAAATTCCTGAAACTGGAGGTCGATGGCCGTACGCTGCTGGATTGGTTGTCAGAGGATGACCCGGCTGCTGTGCGGGCACTGAGCGATGACGAAGCCAAGGCGTGCGAGTGGCAGTCGGCATTCATCGGCCTGACACAGGCGCGCGAAGAGACGGTGGCGAGTCATGCACTGGCCAAGCAGGTGTATTGGCTGACGGGAGAGGATGCTGGCGATGATGCGCAGTACCATCTGTTGTCTCCCCTGTATGCCACGTCATTGGCGCAGTCCGTCCACACAGCCTTGCAGGAAGACCTTGGTGATGCGAACAAGGCGGCGCGCGAGGCGCGCCAGAAAGGTAAGGAGCACGAAAGCGTCATTCGACACTATCCCGCGCTGGCTGTGCGCAAACTGGGCGGGGCACAAAAACAGAATGTATCCTATTTAAATACTAAGCGTGATGGCATGAATTACCTACTGGGTTCGCTGCCACCTCAATGGGATCCGAACGTGCCTCGCCAACTTTGGGGAGTGACCTCTGTATTCGGCCCTGTATTGATGAGGTATGGGAATGTGGGGGCGAACGTCAGGGCGTTGCTGCGGTTCTTGCAGAAGGATCCTCCATCCAATATGGAAACCCGTGACCGAGTGGATGCCTATGTGGGCAATCTGATCGACGAACTGGTGGCCATGGCCAGCGAAATCCGTCGGGGCCAGCCCAAAGGCTGGACAGCCGACCCCCGCTGTATGCTGGTGTACGAGGAACGGCTCTGGCTTGATCATTGGCGTGCTGAGGCTGATGACAAGTTTCGCAGCGACTGGTTGTACATGGATTGGCCGGCCCGTATCGGTCACCGTTTTGGCAACTGGCTGAATGAACGGCTCGAGGTGAATTTCAAGTACGTGGGAGAGGTCGAGCAGCGCTATTGGAAAAAGGAACTGCTGCTCGACGAGGGCGAAGCAGGCTGGGCGCGCGCCTTGCATGATCTGAGAACCGATCTGGATGCGCCCCATTACATTCCGACGCGGGAGGGCACCGTATGAGCCTCGCAGATCGGGAATTTGACGGGCTGTTGGTCCTACCGCACGTGCGCGTCCAGAATGCCAATGCGATTTCCAGTCCCCTGACGCATGGTTTCCCTTCCATGACGGCCTTCCTGGGCTTCATGTGGGCGCTGAACCGCAAACTGAAGGCGGCGGACATCCCATTGCAGTTGGAAAAGATCGGGGTGATCTGCCATTGGCATCAAGAGCAGGTCCAGGAAGGCTATGTCCGGACCTTCCACCTGACCCGCAATCCGGTGGCCAAGGATGGCAGTACGGCCGCCATCGTTGAAGAAGGCCGCATCCATCTGGAACTGACCCTCGTGTTTCAGATTCGCGCGATCATGCAGGAAGGCGAGGTCCACCTGCTATTTTGCGGCGATGAATCCCTCCGCAGGAAAGCTGCCTGGATGATTCGGGAATTGGTGGGCTCGATGCGGATTGCAGGGGGGACGGTGCTGCCGCCCAGACCGGGGCCAGGCGTCCGCGTCACGCCGGCGCTGATGGGCTGGCCGGATCAGGAAATGGATCAGCGCACGCTTTTCCGGCGCTTGCGTCGCCAGTGGCTGCCGGGATTCACCCTGGTGGGTCGGGACGATCTGATGCAGCGGCGTCTGGAGCAACTGCGCCTGCAGGATCCGGAGGTCACCGTGCTGGACGCCTGGCTGGATCTGTCACGTTTCAATTACCGTAGTGGTCGGGACAAGAAAGATCGCGTCATCTGGACTCATGATCGGCCTGAGGGATCGGGCTGGATCGTGCCCATACCTGTCGGCTATGCCGCTTTGTCGGATCTATACGCGGGTGGGCAGGTCGCCAATGCACGCGACCAGACCACACCGTTCCGGTTCGTGGAGGGCGTGTATTCCATTGGCCAGTGGATCGGTCCGCATCGACTGCGGCGCGTCCAGGACCTGCTGTGGTGGGGCGAACACCATGAAGACGGCCTCTACCGCTGCTGCAGTGGCTATGAGTCTCCATCAGCGGATGGGGACGACGAATCTCCCTCTTATCCGCCGGTGAGCGCGGAAACCCTTTGAATGCAATCCAGTAATTTCTCAGGAAAGGAACTGCCATGCCGTTGAAAACCGCTTCCGTCCTTGCTTTTGAGCGCAAGCTGGACCCGTCCGATGCCTTGTTCGCCGCAGGCTCGTGGGACGATCAGGCCAACGCTGCCGCGCAATGGCCTGCCGTTGGTATCAAAGAAAAGTCCGTGCGGGGCACTATCTCCAATCGGTTGAAGGCTGCCGAGCAGGATCAGGCCAAACTGGATGCCGCGATTGAAAGTCCGAATCCGCAGACGGTGGACGTGGCCGCTCTGCCGGCCGATGCCGATACGCTGAAAGTGAGCTTCACGCTGCGCGTGCTGCCGGGAACCGGAAAGCCCTCGGCCTGCAATGACGCGGATTACGAGGCCAAACTGTCGCAGGTGGTAGGTAGCTATATCGAGGCCAATGGCTTCACCGAACTGGCGCGCCGGTATGCCCATAACCTCGCCAATGGCCGTTTCCTGTGGCGCAACCGGGTCGGTGCCGAAGAAGTGAGCGTGATCGTCTCCCTGCTGGAGCGGGGGAGGGTCACGCAAAGCTGGACTTTCGATGCCTTGTCCTTGGGACTGAGGAATTTCGAGGCGGGTGGCGCGCAGGCGGACCGGGATGCCGTGGCGGCCTTGATCGCGGACGGTCTGGCGGGCAAGCGTCATGTCCTGCTGCAGGTTACGGCTTTCGCCCGGATCGGGGCGGGGCAGGAAGTCTTCCCCTCCCAGGAACTGGTGCTGGAGCGGGGCCGGGGTGACAAGAGCAAGACGCTCTACGATGTGGGTGGCGTAGCCGCCATCCATTCCCAGAAACTGGGCAATGCCATCCGGACCATCGATGATTGGTACAGCGGGGCGGACGGTCTGGGACCCATCGCGGTGGAGCCGTATGGCTCCGTCACGACGCAAGGCAAGGCTTATCGCCAGCCCAAGGTCAAGCCGAGCCTCGACTTCTACAATCTGTTCGATGACTGGGTGCTCAAGGACAAGGTCCCCGATATCGAGCAGCAGCATTTCGTCATGGCGGTGCTGGTGCGGGGCGGCGTGTTCGGCGATGCCGGGAAGTGATGCCCATGATCACCCACTACATCGACGTCAGGTTGCTGCCTGATCCCGAATTCAGCCAGGCCCACCTGCTGGGGGCCTTGTATGCCAAGTTTCACCGCGCCTTGGTGGGCTTGGGTGCAGATGCAATCGGAGTCAGTTTCCCTCAGTACAGCATGCAGCCGCGCACCCTGGGGCGGATCATGCGGGTGCATGGCAGCGACAGTGCCTTGAGTACCTTGCTGTCCACCGACTGGCTGCGAGGGATGCGTGACCATGTAGAGTTGGGGGCTTTGTCTGCCGTGCCACAGGATGTCCAGCATCGCCGTCTGCTGCGCCGCCAGTTCAAGACCAGTGCGGAGCGTCTCCGTCATCGACGAATGCGCAGAAAGGGGGAAACCTACGAGCAGGCGGTGCAGGCCATCCCCGACAGCGTGGAACGGCAGCCGGACCTGCCCTATGTGCAGTTGCGCAGCGCCAGCACGGCGCAGCGGTTTTGCCTGTTCCTGGCCTTGGGGGACGCGGAACCGCAGCCCGTGGCCGGTGTGTTCAATACCTATGGCTTGAGCAGCACGGCCACACTGCCCTGGTTCTGACCCTTTTCTGAGGAGTTCTTGCGATCCCCTTATCAATCAGTAGGTTACGAAACACTCAAGAAATTGGGTGTTTCGTGCTTTCCTGCTGGAGATCTTTAACAAATCAATAGGTTAGGAGTTTTTGTTTCTAGTTCGCTGCCGCGCAGGCAGCTGAGAAACATCATTCCTCCCACGGCCCAGGAAAATCCCGGTTCGCTGCCGCGCAGGCAGCTGAGAAAGAGACGCACTTACGAAAAATCCGACGCTTCGTGTTCGCTGCCGCGCAGGCAGCTGAGAAAAGTCCCGACGACGAATACGCATCGCGCGGTAGGTTCGCTGCCGCGCAGGCAGCTGAGAAACAGTCCTGCACCCCGCCCGCCACCCCATAACCGTTCGCTGCCGCGCAGGCAGCTGAGAAACCGACACATCAGTGCATGAGCCCATGCTGGGCCGTTCGCTGCCGCGCAGGCAGCTGAGAAATATTTGGATGTAGCCATGGACGAGCCCGGACAGTTCGCTGCCGCGCAGGCAGCTGAGAAATTTTTCGCTATTCGGCAGTCGGGTAAGGCGGCGTTCGCTGCCGCGCAGGCAGCTGAGAAATTTAGGGCGGGGGGGACGTCAAGATGCGATCCGTTCGCTGCCGCGCAGGCAGCTGAGAAACGACTCATGCCCCACCTGCGCCAGGAACGCGGGTTCGCTGCCGCGCAGGCAGCTGAGAAATATGCGATGTGGATCAGCGCCGCGTTTCATCTGTTCGCTGCCGCGCAGGCAGCTGAGAAATTGCCCCTCGCGGCGCTTGAGCACAGCCAAGGGTTCGCTGCCGCGCAGGCAGCTGAGAAAATGAAGCCATCGAACGGGTCAACGTTGGCTTCGTTCGCTGCCGCGCAGGCAGCTGAGAAATGACTGCGCGGGGCGCTGCCGTGGCCGAGGCGGTTCGCTGCCGCGCAGGCAGCTGAGAAACTGGACGCCGCCGAGGACGCCGCGATCCAGTACGTTCGCTGCCGCGCAGGCAGCTGAGAAAAACCCCAGTCCGCCGGAATGCCGACCTGGATAGTTCGCTGCCGCGCAGGCAGCTGAGAAAGTCTATTTGTGGACGAATCGATCCGGACAGCCGTTCGCTGCCGCGCAGGCAGCTGAGAAAATCGGTCACCCCAATATTTATGCGGGCTTCGAGTTCGCTGCCGCGCAGGCAGCTGAGAAATCATCGGACAGCAGGTAGTTGCGCCAATACCAGTTCGCTGCCGCGCAGGCAGCTGAGAAATGGCATAGTCGCTCCCAACAAAAGCCCCGCGTGTTCGCTGCCGCGCAGGCAGCTGAGAAAATGCGGGGCAGGAGCCCCAGCTTCGCGTTTTTGTTCGCTGCCGCGCAGGCAGCTGAGAAATGTGTGTCGGCCAATGCGCGTGCCGCAGCCACGTTCGCTGCCGCGCAGGCAGCTGAGAAAAGTACGCGGCAGAGCGTGATGCGCTGCGGGAGGTTCGCTGCCGCGCAGGCAGCTGAGAAACGCTGGACACGCTGGAAGCCAGCGACCGTTGGGTTCGCTGCCGCGCAGGCAGCTGAGAAATCGTCGAACCAGGTCAGCGCGATCACGCCGCCGTTCGCTGCCGCGCAGGCAGCTGAGAAATTCGTGAGTTCGGCGTTACGCAGACGCAGGGAGTTCGCTGCCGCGCAGGCAGCTGAGAAAAAGCCCCGCCAGATGATCCTCGTGCCAATGCGGTTCGCTGCCGCGCAGGCAGCTGAGAAAGTTTGTCGATGGCCTCCAGGTTGCGCTGATGCGTTCGCTGCCGCGCAGACAGCTGAGAAATCGACGTCGGCAAGCTGGTAGCTGGTGCCCAGGTTCGCTGCCGCGCAGGCAGCTGAGAAACCTGTCACGCCCTCGAAACCGGCCGGGCCGGTGTTCGCTGCCGCGCAGGCAGCTGAGAAACTCCCCGTTGCTGTCACGCTGCTGGATGGCAGGTTCGCTGCCGCGCAGGCAGCTGAGAAACTCCCCGTTGCTGTCACGCTGCTGGATGGCAGGTTCGCTGCCGCGCAGGCAGCTGAGAAATTCGACGCGTCGGCGTCCAGCAGTGCATCGTCGTTCGCTGCCGCGCAGGCAGCTGAGAAAGCGACGATCTCCGTTTTTCGCCCAGGGTCCAGGTTCGCTGCCGCGCAGGCAGCTGAGAAAACGCGAGGCCACCTTCATCGATCACGCGATACGTTCGCTGCCGCGCAGGCAGCTGAGAAAAGATGCGCGACGCTGGAATAACGCGCTGACGGGTTCGCTGCCGCGCAGGCAGCTGAGAAAGCGAAGATCGCGCTGCCGTAGCCCAGGATCGAGTTCGCTGCCGCGCAGGCAGCTGAGAAAACTTCGCCCGCCCGGCGTTCAGGCGCGTTTGTGTTCGCTGCCGCGCAGGCAGCTGAGAAATGTCGGCTACGCCTTTCACGAAGGGACTGGGAAGTTCGCTGCCGCGCAGGCAGCTGAGAAATGGTGGGCCAGGTCGCACAATGCGGCCAAGGCGTTCGCTGCCGCGCAGGCAGCTGAGAAATCAATTCGATGCTGGCGATGCTGGGCACCAACGTTCGCTGCCGCGCAGGCAGCTGAGAAACGCCAATGTCTGACATCATCGGCCGCCTGCCGGTTCGCTGCCGCGCAGGCAGCTGAGAAATTCGCAGAATTGATGATGACCTGGCCGACATCGTTCGCTGCCGCGCAGGCAGCTGAGAAATGCCGCCGTTTAAGATTCGCGCCCACTCCATCGTTCGCTGCCGCGCAGGCAGCTGAGAAATGATCCGCCAGGCCTGCCCGCTGCCCTGGTCCGTTCGCTGCCGCGCAGGCAGCTGAGAAAAAGCCCGGCCAGCGCCCAGGCAGGCAAAAGGTGTTCGCTGCCGCGCAGGCAGCTGAGAAATCGACAATGAAAACAAAATAAGCATGAACAGAGTTCGCTGCCGCGCAGGCAGCTGAGAAAAATTGGCCGCCGTTAACAATGCGCTGCGCTATGTTCGCTGCCGCGCAGGCAGCTGAGAAAGCTAAGTCTTGGGCGTGGCGCAGGTATGTGCAGTTCGCTGCCGCGCAGGCAGCTGAGAAACTCGCCGACGTGCCGCTCCCGGCCCGATGCATGTTCGCTGCCGCGCAGGCAGCTGAGAAAAAAGCCTGGGCCAGCGCCTGCGCTTTCGCCTTGTTCGCTGCCGCGCAGGCAGCTGAGAAAGACGAGTGTGAGCACGATGGCCAGCAAGGGAAGTTCGCTGCCGCGCAGGCAGCTGAGAAATACCCCGGAGAGGACCAGTGAACCGCCAGCAAGTTCGCTGCCGCGCAGGCAGCTGAGAAATTGACGGAGTGCCCAAGACGATCTCGTTCGGTGTTCGCTGCCGCGCAGGCAGCTGAGAAATGGGCTGCGCTCACCGGACGCGCGTGGCAGAGGTTCGCTGCCGCGCAGGCAGCTGAGAAATGGTGGCGGCCGCAGGCGTGCTCGAACAGATCGTTCGCTGCCGCGCAGGCAGTTGAGAAACAGACGCCCATCTGCTGAAACCCCTTGGGCGTGGTTCACTGCCGCGCAGGCAGCCGAAGAGCCTGGCCCGAAGCGGAACCCCTGCTGCCATCAGCTCGTCGCCCGCATAAGCAATCACAGAACAGCGGGAACACCCTCCTCCTTGGCTGGACGCCCGCCCATCGTGGTCCCAGGCCTCCCAAGAAAAACCTGGACGATGACGGTAATATCTCGCAGAAGCACGCTGCCGCGCAGGCAGCTGAGAAACACGGAGATCCACCCAATGCACATCGGCATGGTAGGTTTGGGACGCATGGGCGCCGGGATGGCGCGGCGGCTCATGGACAAGGGGCTGAGTTGCGCTGTCTACGACCCCCAGGAAGACGCCGTCGCCCGGCTGGTGGCGGACGGCGCCGTCGGGGCGGCCTCGCTGGCCGAACTGGTCGAACGGCTGCCGCGACCCCGGGCGGTGTGGCTGATGGTGCCGGCGAGCCTGGTGGACGGGGTGCTGGACCAGCTGGCGCCGCTGCTCGATGCGGACGACGTCGTGATCGATGGCGGCAATTCCTGCTATCACGACGACATCCGGCGGGCGAAGGCGCTGGCGGACCGGGGTGTTCATTATCTGGACGTCGGCACCAGCGGCGGCGTGCATGGCCAGGCCCGGGGCTATTGCCTGATGATCGGCGGCGACGCCGCCGCGGTCGGGCGGCTGGATCCGGTGTTCGCGGCGCTGGCGCCGGGCCGGGACGCCGCCCCGCCCACGCCGGGCCGCGGCAACAGCAACGGCGCGGGTACGGACACGAGTACGAGTACGGGCACGGGCACGGCGGAGCATGGCTATCTGCATTGCGGCCCGGCCGGAGCGGGGCATTTCGTGAAGATGGTGCACAACGGCATCGAGTACGGGATCATGCAGGCCTACGCCGAGGGCTTCAATCTGCTGCGCCACGCGAACGTGGGCAAGGGCAGCCATGCCGCCGACGCGGAGACGGCGCCGATGCGCGATCCGCAGCTCTATCAGTACGACATGGACCTGCCGGAGATCGCGGAGCTCTGGCGCCGCGGCAGCGTGATCGGTTCGTGGCTGCTGGATTTGACGGCGCGGGCCTTCCAGGCCGATCCGGGGCTGGACGGCTACGCGGGCCGGGTGTCCGATTCCGGCGAGGGGCGCTGGACGCTGCACGCGGCCATCGACGAAGGCGTGCCGGTGCCGGTGCTCAGCGCCGCGCTGTTCGAGCGCTTCCAGTCGCGCGGCAATGCGGAATTCGCAAACAAGGTCCTGTCGGCGATGCGCAAGGGCTTTGGCGGCCACGAGGAACCGAGGACGGAAATCAACCACCCATCGTAAGCCTTTGTCACGCCGCTGGAATCGGGGAAAGCCCTGGGCTTGTCCATGGGCTTATCCACAGACGGGGTGGATAATTTCGCGCGGCCGGCCTTCGTCATGGAACGGTCATTTTTCTGCCCGAGAACCTATCCCATTGATCTGAAAAGAGGAAAACGACTCTCCCAGGACTTGTCCATGGGATTGTCCACAATCCGCGTGGATAAAACAGTCATTTCCGGCCCGGGCGCCCGCGGCATCCGGAACCGCTCTCAGGCCGTCGCCGGCAGGGCGGGGTAGCCCGTCCCCCGTTCCACCACCGGTTCGCCCAGCCGGAACACGGCCAGGGAATCCTTCACTTCGTCGGCCATGCGCTCCTGCAGGCCGGTGGCGCGGGCGGACTGCTGCACGAGCCGGGCGTTGTGCCGCGTGACGGCATCGATCTGCGACATGGCCTGGTGGATCTGCTCGATGCCGGCGGACTGCTCCACGGTGGCGGCGCTGATCTCGCCCATGATGCCGGATACCTTCCGGACCGCCGTGACGATTTCCTGCATGGTTTGGCCCGCCTGCTGCATGCGGGCCGAGCCTTCGTCGATCCGCAGGGCGGATTGCTCGATCAGGGTCTTGATTTCCCGCGCGGCGGCGGCGCTGCGCTGGGCCAGCGCCCGCACTTCGGCGGCCACGACGGCGAAGCCGCGGCCTTCCTCGCCGGCGCGGGCGGCCTCCACCGCGGCGTTCAGGGCCAGGATGTTGGTCTGGAAGGCGATGCCGTCGATCACGCCGACGATCTCGCCGATCCGCCGCGAGCTGTCGGAGATGCCGTCCATGGTCTGGACCAGCTCGTCCACGGTGTGCCCGCCATCCGTGGCCACGCCCGAGGCTTCTTCGGCCAGCTGGTTGGCCTGGCGGGCGTTGTCCGCGTTCTGCCGGGTGGTGCAGGCCAATTCCTCGATGCTGGCGGCGGTCTGCTGCAAGGCGGCCGCCTGCTGCTCCGTGCGCGCGCTCAGGTCCTGGTTGCCTGCCGCAATCTCGCGCGCGCCCTCGATCATGTGGCCGGTGCGCTCCAGCACCATGGCGATCATGGTCCGCAGGCTGTCCTGCGTGTCCTTCAGGCTCTGGAACAGCTGTCCGATTTCGTCCCGGGTCCAGACTTCGATGGTGGACGTCAGGTCCCCGGCGGCGATCCGGTGCAGCAGCTGGCCGCCGTCCAGCAGGGGATTGAGGATCATGCGCAGCAGGATGCGATAGACCATCCCCGCGAGCAGGATGGCCGCCAGCCCCAGCCCGATCAGGCCGCCGCGCAGCGGGGCCGGCATCGGCGGCGCCAGCCACAGGGTGCCGCCGACGGCCAGCAGGGCGGGCAGCAGCAGCGTCAGCGTGGACAGCGTCAGGCGGACGCGCAGGGAGCGCGTCAGAAAGAAGTGCTTCATGTCGTGTCTCCGGCACGCGGCCCGCGGGCCGGCGCTGTCTTTATCGATTTATGGGCTTGCCCGGACGGGGGCCGGCGAGCCGGACGCCGGGGGCGATGCGCGCAGCCACTATATCGGTCCGCCGGACCGCCGGACATTCCCGCGCGTCAATACTCATCATCACGCGGCGGGAAGGTGGCCCCCCGCAGAGCCGGAGGCTGTGGCGCACCTGGACGATTTGCGACCGCCGCCGCTAAGCGCTTGAGGCGCAGGGAAAACCCCGAGATGCTCCGGGTTTGTCCATGGAATTGGTCGTCCCTGAAAAATTCATTTGTCCTGTTTCAGGCCGAATTTCCGGCGATCCGAGGCCACGGATTTCGATAGGGCAGGCAGCCCACCGGATCAA
>NZ_JACHIB010000017.1 GCF_014203015.1 Castellaniella defragrans | reverse complement strand
TCCACACACCGCTGATCCCTACTGCTTCATCGCCGGGGCAGCCTGCGCACCCAAAAATCGCTTCAGCAGGTTTGCTGAAGAAATCTTCGGGCTAGGGCCTTTTGCAGCAGGTCGGCGTGCCGCCGGTGCACGTAGCCAGGGCTGGACCAACCGCGCACGTCCACCCGCCGCAGCACGCCCCGGGCGACCAGCGCGTCCAGGTCGGGATCCTTCAGCCGGGGTTTCTGGCGGAAGTAGTCGTGGATCCAGCGGGCCTGGGTGATGCCCAGGGCAAGGACGGCCTTCTCGACGAATTGCGCATGCACTTCGGCGGCATCGGGCAAGGGCGCGTCCGCCAGTGCGGGGCAGACGCGATGGGCGAGGTCGTAGACGCGCTGGAACTTGTCCCGCCGGGCCACCATGAGGGCGCCCGTGGCGAACAGGGTTTCGAGCCAGCGTTTTTCGTCCTTCCAGCCCCACCAGCCGCCGCCTTGCCCGTCCGTGCGCTTGAAGTGGGCCGATTTGACCGGGCCGTGGGCGTCGATGTGGGCCAGCAGCGCGTCCAGCTGGGCCCGGTGGCTGGCGACGTTTTCCCGTGCGCGCTTCAGGCCCCAGTGAACGCGCGCCTGTTGGTTGTAGCTGCGATGCAGGCCCACGTCGGCCATGGGGGCGAAACAGGCCTCGTGCGCCCAGGTTTCAAAGACCTCGCCCTGTGCCAAGGCCGCGTCCAGCCATGCCGGCGGATAGTGGCCCAGGCGGGAAAACAGGACCAGGTACGGGCTGCGCGCCACCACGTGGATGGTATCGATCTGCAGCAGCTGCATGCGCGCGATGCACTGGCGCAGGTCCGCGGGAGTGGCTTTGCGGCGCGGCGTGGTCAGCAGGCCCTGGGCGGCGAGCTGGAGCCTGCGAGCCTGGTCGAGGGTCAGGGGTTGGTCATCCATACGGGGGGCGGGCGAGAGTGTTCCATGCCGTATGCCATGATAGGCGTGTTTTCGCTCCGGCCCGGCAGGTTCCCGCGGCCCCGGGCCGCCCGCGATCGCTCATGTGGCCGCCCGCGGCCACCTGTGATTCTCCGTCAGCCGTGATTTTCCGTCCTGCCGGGCTGACCGCCATGGCCTCGCCCGGGGGGAAGGGGCCGCGCGCCGCTGCCCCCCGGCGTCCGCCGTTAATCCGTCCTCCCGCCGTTGCGCACCGGATCCGGCGGCGTACGGGCCAGCCCGGCCTCCTCGTCCGGCACGATCCTGTCGGGTTCGATGTCGTCTTCCAGCGGCTCGTCGCCAGTGTTTTCGACCTGCGGGCGCTCGCCCGTGTTGTGCCGGTCGCTGTCCGTGTCCGGCATGTCGGCGGGCAGGTCGTTGCCCGAGTCGCTGGAGTCGCTGGGCCCCAGCGCCGGTTGCGTCGCGCCTGTTTTCACGAGACTGGCCGTTTCGTCGAAATCCTTGTCCTGCCGGGCGCGCGCCAGGTCCTTGTCCGTCACCATCTTGGCCTCCGTCGGAACCGTTCGGAATGGTCCCGGCCTGGGAAGCGGGAGGCCATTCGGCGGTTCGTTGCGATGTGCATGGGGCAACGGGGCAGCAAATTGCATGCCTGGGGACTGCCGCTTCAGACGGAGGATGATCGAAGGCCAGCCGGGGTCGAAGGCCAGCCGAGGCGGCTCGTGGCAGTCCCTGGGCGTACGGACGTGATCACGCTCGCAGCGATCAGGCTCGCAGGCGGGGTGCCGGCGGATTCATTCTCCCGCGCCTTTGCGCGGGGTGCCTGCGTAGAAGCCTTCCAGGGCCGCCATGATCTCCTCGGCGTCGTCCGCGTACTGGAACAGGTCGATGTCCTCGGCCGCGATGTAGCCCTCGTCGATCAGGTAGTCGAAATCGACGACGCGGCGCCAGAACGTGCGGCCGACGAGCACCACCGGGATGCGGGGCATCTTGCCGGTCTGGATCAGGGTCAGCACCTCGAACAGTTCGTCCAGGGTGCCGTAGCCGCCCGGAAAGGACACCAGGGCGAGCGCATGCATCAGGAAATGCATCTTGCGCATCGCGAAGTAGTGGAAACGGAATGCCAGTGCCGGCGTGATGTAGGGGTTGGGGGCCTGCTCGTGCGGCAGGGTGATGTTGAGCCCGATCGAGCGCGCGCCGGCCTCGAACGCGCCGCGGTTGGCGGCTTCCATGATGCCCGGCCCGCCGCCGGTGACGACGACGAAATCGCATCGCCTTTCCTGCTGGAAGCGCGCCGAGATCAGCCGCGCGAAACGCTGCGCCTCCTCGTAGTATCGCGCCTGTTCGACCCGGCGGCGGGCCTGGGCCAGCTGCCGTTCGAGCACGGGATCCGCCGCTGCGGAATCCGCCTGCCGTTCCAGCGCGGCGAGCCGGTCGCGCGCGGTGGCGGCATCGCGCACGCGCGCGCTGCCGAACACCACCACGGTCGAGTGCACGCCCTGCTCATACAGCACGCGCTCGGGCTTGAGCAGTTCGAGCTGCAGGCGCAGCGGGCGCAGGTCCTTCTGGGTGAGCAGGTCCAGGTCCTCGTACGCCAGGCGGTACGTGGGCGATTCGACGATGGCGCGCAGGCGCTCGGCCTCGGGCAGGGGAGGGTTCGTGGCGGGCCCGCCGGGGCAGCCGGCTTGCGGTTCGGCGGCGCTCTCGGGAGCGTTCTCGGGGGGCGGCGGCGGGCGCCTGATGAAGAACGAGTCGTTCATGTCGTCCATCCGGGATGTGCGAAAGGGATGCGGCGGCGGGTTGCGCGTCGAAGCGCGGGGCGTCGTTCGGCGATGCCGCCGCGGTAGGGGGAGAATACACCGGACGCCGCGGATGGCGGTGTTCTGGCGATGGCAAGTCGAGGTGTGGGGGGGGATGCGGGCCTTTCCGGGCAATCCGATCAGTTTTCTTCCACGCTGGGAATGCACAGGTCTTCGAGCAGCACGGTTGCGGTCGAATTCGCGGATCAGCGCCCAGCCATGATGGCGGGCGGCGGCGTCGATGCAGGCGAAGACCTCGTCGAGCAGGACCCGCCGCGGCGCATGCGTGGAGCGACAGGAAGAGCGCGACTAGTCCCGAAACACGCCTTCCAGGGTTTCCGCGTCCAGGATGTTCAGCGACCAGGTTTCCAGCTCTTGCGCCTGGGCGCTGCGAATGCGCTGGGCGGTGGCCTCGTCCACTGCGCCGAAACGGCGCTGGATCTGGCGCAGCAGCAGATCGGCCTGGCCTTCGGCGCGGCCCTCGGCACGACCCTCGACACGGCCTCGTTTGATGCCTTCGCGCTCGATCAGTGTCACGTACGTCATCTTGCTTTCCTCCGACAGGGCACTGACCGCCCGCAGGTATTCCGGTTCCAGGTCCTTGGGCAGCGTGATCATCCATTCGATCAGCCGGTAGATCTGGCTGGCGGTTTCTGGCGCATAGCCGTATCGCCGCAGGCTGCGCGCCAGATCGAACTTCGGCCCCAGCCGCGTGCGCTTGTCCCGGTAGCGGTTGGCCAGCAGCTGCGCCATGACCACCACCGCAAACGGGTTGCCGGGTGCCAGGAATTCCAGTTCATCCCAGCGGGGGCGCCATGATTCCAATTCTACGACAGGAAAGGTGAATCGCACTCCTTGGCCCCGGTGCTCGTCGGTGTAGACCAACTGGTCGCCTACGCCGGGGTTGTTCAGCAAAATGCCCAGGCTGTAGACCTGCGGCGGCAGGGTTTGGCCGCGCTGGCGCATCAGGCGGGTCTGGATGCGGTGGCGGTATTCGTACATGCGCCAGGAAAACAGGGTCAGGGCCTGGCGGCCGCGCAGGCGCCGTTCGACTTCGACATGGATCAGCAGCCAGGCATCGCTGCCGCCGCGCAGGCGCACCTGCACCAGTTTGTCGACGAAGCGGCGGCCTTTCTTGCCCGGCAAGACGATGGCCTGCAGTTCCTTGTCCAGGAAGTCGGGGGCAGCGGCGGGGTCGATTTCCGTGTGCAGCGCCGGGGCCAGTAAGGCCAGGGCTTCAGAGAAATACAACTCCAGCGCCTCTTTCCAGGGACTGTCGTGGTCGTCGACGACTGCAGAGGCAGGTTGCGTAGTGTTGCGGGCAGGCATGGAGGGCTTTCTGGCCGGCCGGCGAAAAGGAGTCGCCGGCCCTGATTCTGGAAGCCCTCATTCTGGGCATGTGCAGCCTGCTCGGCCAGGCGGGGATGTACGGACGGATAAAAATGCCCGCTTTGGGTGTGCACATGTACATAATTCTTACGACCAACTGCTGCTCCTCATGGTGAGTGATACCGGCAATCCACGCCCCAGCGCTGCATAACAGTCGCGTGGGTTTTAGAAGAAAACCGATTTATTTAAGGCTGACTAAGCTACGGTTTGATGCTGGTGGTTGCGGTAATATGATGCCTCGAAAGCCGGTCCTCCGGAAAAGCAGAACTCGAGGATGAAGTTTTGAAAAAAACCTATCGCACATCAGAAAAAATCATTGTGATCATACCGATATTGGTACTTGTCGGAACAATTTTTCTCTCCCTTCTAGGGTATGGGGCCGCTGGGGCCATAGAAACCATGTTCGGCGTTCCACGAGAACTAACCTATTCCTCTCCCCTTGGCCTTCTCCACCTTTCAGGACATGCCATTGCCGGATTGATGGATATGTCAGTAAATTTCTGGACCTTCGATGGATTCGTGCATTTAGTACGTTATCTTACGGCCTTGGGCTTCAGCTTAACCATTGTTATGTTCTTGGCAAGGACCGCATTAGTCAGGAACGCATGGCAAAAAAACATCGCTGACAAGCTGCCCGCGTTCAAGGGGAGTCGCGGATGTCAGTTAATTAACCAGTTTTATCAATGGGTTAAAAGAGAAAGATGCTGTCTAATACCGGCAATATTTTTCTCAGCTATTCCGTGGGTGGTCATATTGATTTTAGCTGTTACGGCACTCTCGTTCTCGATAGTGCCAGTCATTGGTCATGGCGCAGCAAAGGCTCAGTTCCATAAGTGGATTGTTAATTCTGAATCTTGCGCTCCGCTAGCTTCTCGGGCGGAGCGCATCGAGCCGCCTAAAAAATTGGATTCCAAAACAACAGCAAAGAAAATCACTATCACCCCTTGCTTGTCACTGTGGAAAGGTAAAGCCCTGGTGGTCAAAGGGCGGCACATTACCTCTACAGACCGCCACGTTATTCTTTTTAATCCTGAAAGCGGAAAAATTTATATAGAGCCAATTGAGGGGGTATCGATGGAGGTCAGTGGTTTGTTGTGGAGCGCGCTACAAAATGCTGCGGCCGCGAGGCCATGAGCTGGGCGGTGACTACCGCCGGCCGCAGCGACGATATGGCACGCGATGTGATGCTAGCGGCGTTGGAACACCGGTTCGGCAGAGTCGACCAGGCGCCGTCGGAGTGAACCGTGCAGGTTCCGCTGGGTCAATACAGGGCGTGGGTGCTGGCTGATAAGTCCTCAAATAGCAACAAACAACAAAGCCCATCCCCGATCCCTCTTTCCCCATCTATTCCCCCAATTCCCCCACCTGTTCGGCTCATATACTTCAACTAAGTAGCCTGGGGACGCCCTGTGCAGCGCTACGGCCCCCAGCGCAGGTTACAGATACGCTAAGTCACTGTAAGATCGAAAGGAATCAGCCGTGAAAGCAGTCATCCTGGCCGGTGGGCTGGGCACCCGCATCTCCGAGGAAACGCACCTCAAGCCCAAGCCGATGGTGGAGATCGGGGGCAAGCCCATCCTGTGGCACATCCTGAAGATGTACTCGCATCATGGCATCCAGGACTTCGTGATCTGCTGCGGCTACAAGGGCTACGTGATCAAGGAGTACTTCGCCAACTACTTCCTGCACATGTCGGACGTGACTTTCGACATGAGCACCAACCGCATGGAAGTGCACCAGCGGCATGCCGAGCCCTGGCGGGTGACGCTGGTGGATACGGGCGAGACGACTCTGACGGGCGGGCGCCTGAAGCGGGTGGGCGACTACCTGAAAGACGAGGATGCCTTCTGCTTCACCTATGGGGACGGCGTCAGCGACGTGGATATCGGTGCTTCGGTCCGGTTTCACCGGCAGCATGGCCGCCTGGCGACGGTGACGGCGGTGCAGCCGCCGGGGCGCTACGGGGCACTCGAACGCGATGGCGACCGGGTGGCGGGCTTCACCGAGAAGCCGCGGGGCGACGGCGGACTGATCAATGGCGGCTTTTTCGTGCTCTCGCCCGCATGCCTGGATCGGATCGCGGGCGACCAGACCAGCTGGGAGGGCGAACCGCTGACCTCGCTGGCGCGCGACGGCCAGCTGATGGCCTTCGAGCACAGCGGCTTCTGGCAACCCATGGATACCTTGCGGGAAAAGAACCTGCTGGAGGACCTGTGGGTGTCGGGCCAGGCGCCGTGGAAGACCTGGGCATGATGCGCACGGACGGCTCCACCCCGGTCAATCCCGATCCTGCCTTCTGGCGGGGCCGGCGGGTGCTGCTGACCGGCCACACGGGGTTCAAGGGCGGTTGGCTGGCGCTGTGGCTGCACCGGCTGGGCGCGCGGGTGACGGGTATCGCGCTGCCGCCGGCCGGCGCGCCGAATCTGTACACGTTGGCGCGCGTGGGCGAGCTGTGCGACAGCCATTTCATCGACATCCGCGATGGGCGGGCCGTGAAGGATCGGGTGCGTCGATCCGAACCCGAAATCGTCTTTCACCTGGCCGCGCAGGCGCTGGTGCGCGCCGGCTACGAGGATCCGCCGGCGACCTATGCCACCAACGTCATGGGCACCGTCCACGTGCTCGATGCGCTGCGCGGCCTGGAGAGCGTGCGGGCCGCCGTGATGGTGACCACCGACAAGGTCTACCGCAATCTGGAGCAGCCGTATCCCTACCGCGAGAACGATGCGCTGGGCGGGCATGATCCCTACAGCGCCAGCAAGGCGGCCAGCGAGATGGTGATCGCCAGTTACCGCGATGCCTGGCTGTCCTCCCAGGGCGTGGCGGTGGCCTCGGCGCGGGCGGGCAATGTGATCGGCGGAGGCGACTGGGCGGCCGACCGCCTGATTCCCGATGCGGTGCGCTGCTGGCGGGCCGGCCAGGCGCTGCCGGTCCGCCGTCCGCAGGCGACCCGGCCCTGGCAGCACGTGCTGGAGCCAGTGGCAGCCTACCTGCGGCTGGCCGAGATCCTGCATGGGCAGCCGGCATTGGCCGGTGCCTACAACTTCGGTCCGCATACCCACGAGGCTGCCACGGTGCGACAGGTGATCGGCCAGGCGCGGCTGGCCTATGGCGGTGGCGACGTCCAATGGGGCGATGGGGCCGAGGGACCGCACGAGGCCGGCTGGCTGGCGCTGGAAGTCGCCCGTGCCCGCACGGAGCTGGGGGTGCGGCCGCGTTGGGGCCTGCAGGAATCGGTAAGCCGCACGATGACCTGGTATCGCCGCCAATGCGAGGGCGCGGATGCCAGAGCCCTGTGCGAGGCCGATATCCAGGCCTTCGAGGCGGCAGGCACGGCATCATGAGCCGCTTCACCATCACGGAAACCGGCATCGAGGGTCTGCGCGTCGTGCGGCGCCAGCGCCTGGGCGATGAGCGGGGATTCCTGTCGCGGCTCTTTTGCGCCGAAGAACTGGCGCCCGCCGGCTGGCGCAAGCCCGTGGCCCAGATCAACCACACCTGGACTCAAGCGCGGGGCACGGTGCGAGGCATGCACTTCCAGCATCCGCCGCACGCCGAGATGAAGCTCGTGACGTGCCTGCGCGGCGCGGTGTGGGACGTGGGCCTGGATCTGCGAGCCGGATCGTCCACCTTCCTGCAATGGCGCGCCGTGGAATTGTCCGCCGACAATGGCAATGCGCTGTTGATTCCCGAGGGCCTGGCGCACGGCTTTCAGGCGCTCACCGACGATTGCGAACTGCTGTACCTGCACACCGAGCCCTACGCCGCTCAGGCCGAGGACGGACTGTCGGCCACCGACCCGGCGCTGGGGATCGAATGGCCTCTGCCGATCGCGCTGCAATCCGAGCGCGACCGCCATCATCCCGGGATAGCACCGGAGTTCACCGGATTGGACTTGAATTCATGAATTGCCGCCATTGCGGCGCGCTCCTGCGCCATACCTTCCTGGATCTGGGCTTTGCGCCGCCTTCCAACGCCTACCTGAAGGCCGAGGATCTGAACCGGCCCGAAATCTGGTTTCCGCTGAAGATCCGCGTCTGCGATCAGTGCTGGCTGGTGCAGACTGAAGACTACGCGCGCGCGGACGAATTGTTCAGTCCGGACTATGCCTATTTTTCCAGCACTTCCAGAGGATGGCTCGCCCATGCGCAGCGGTACGCGCAGGCGATCACCCGACGTCTGGGCCTGGACAATCAGAGCTTCGTGATCGAGGTCGCCTCCAATGATGGCTACCTCCTGAGGAATTTCGTCGCCGCCGGCATTCCGTGCCTGGGCATCGAACCCACGGCTGGCACGGCGGCGGCGGCCGAGGCCATCGGCGTACCGGTGCTGCGCGAGTTCTTTGGCGAGGCGCTGGGCCACCGGCTGGCCGGCGAAGACCGCCAGGCCGACTTGATCGCGGGCAACAACGTCTACGCGCACGTGCCCGACATCAATGATTTCACGCGCGGTCTGGCGGCGGCGCTCAAGCCCGGGGGCACGATCACGCTTGAGTTCCCGCACTTGCTGCGTTTGATCGAGCATGCGCAGTTCGATACGGTGTATCACGAGCATTTCTCGTACCTGTCCATCCACGCGGCGCAACGGATCTTCGAGGCGGCCGGCTTGCGAATCTACGATGTCGAGGAACTGCCCACGCACGGCGGCAGCGTGCGGGTCTACGGCTGCCATGCGGCTGCGGCGTTTGCGGCACAGCCCGAAGTCGAACGTATATTGCGCCTGGAAGTCGAAGGCGGCTTGCTGGATCTGAGCACCTACCAGGCCTTTCAGGCGCGCGCCGACCAGGTCAAAGATGCACTGCTGGGTTTCCTGCTGGAGCAAAAGCGCCTGGGCAAGACCGTGGCGGCCTATGGCGCTGCGGCCAAGGGCAATACCTTGCTGAATTACGCGGGCGTGAAACCCGATCTGTTGCCGTTCGTGTGCGATGCGGCGCCCGCCAAGCAGGGCAAGTACCTGCCGGGCAGCCATATTCCGATCCTGGCGCCGCAGGCGCTGGCCGAGCGGCGGACGGACTACGTGCTGATCCTGCCGTGGAACATTGCGGCCGAAGTCAGGGAGCAGAACAGGCATCTGGCCGAGCTGGGGACGAAGTTCGTGACCGCGGTGCCGCGGCTGGAGGTCGCATGATCGATGTGGCCCCATCCGCGGTCGTGTCTGCCCTGGCCGACATTGAGGACTCCGTCAGGGGCTCGCGGATCGTCATCGGCGAGCGCTCGGTGGTCGATGCCTTCGTGAAGGTCAAGCCCGCGGGGGGCACAGGCGACATGGTCGTCGGCGCCGATGTGGTGATCAACTCGGGATGCGTCTTCTACACCGGCAACGGGATCGTCATCGGCGATAGCGTGGCGATCGCGGCCAATTGCACGTTCGCGCCTGTGAATCATGAATACCGGTCGCGCGATCGGCTGATCCGCAGCCAGGGATTCCGGCCCGGCAAGGGCGGCATCGTGATCGAAGACGATGTCTGGATCGGGGCCAATTGCGTGCTGCTCGATGGCGCGTGCGTGCGTCGGGGCGCGGTCATCGCTGCGGGCAGTGTCGTGCGCGGGGAGCTGCAGGCCTATGGCGTGTATGGCGGCAATCCCTTGCGGCAGCTGGGTAGCCGGTCATGAGCCGCTGCACGGTGTTCGGTGCGAGCGGGTTCATCGGTCGGGCGCTGACGCGGGCGCTGGTTGATGCGGGCCACGAGGTTCATGCACCCGGCAGAGACGAGCGTCCCGACCCGGCCATGGACCTGGGGCATGTGTTCTACTGCATCGGCATGACGGCCGACTTCCGCAGCCGGCCATTCGATACCGTGCGGACGCATGTGTCGCTGCTTGCGGATTTGCTGGAGCGCCAGCGCTTCCAGTCGATGCTTTATCTTTCCTCGACGCGCGTGTACGCAGGCTCGGGCCGTACGCATGAGGATGCGCCCCTGGCCGTCAATCCCGGCGATCCTTCCGATCTTTACAACCTGTCGAAACTGGCGGGAGAGGCGATCTGTCTGCATTCGGGCAAGCCGCGTTGCCGCGTCGCGCGCCTTTCGAACGTCGTGGGTGTTGACCCGCATAGCCATAATTTCCATGCGGAACTGATCCGAGAGGCGCTCTCGGGGCGCATCACGCTCAGAAGCGCGCCGAGTTCCGAGAAGGACTACATCCTGTTGCGCGACGCCGTCGGACTGATCCTGCGGATCGGCTTGCACGGGGAGGCGCCAGTCTACAACGTCGCCAGCGGCATCAATCTCACGCATGAGCACTGGTGCGACACGCTGGCGCGGGTGACGGGCTGCGAGGTAGGGCGCGCGCCGGATGCGCGCGAATACCGGTTCGCGCCGATCGACATCGTCCGGATCCGGGAGGAGTTCGGTTTTGCGCCGGCTCCGGTGCTCGCCACGGTGCCTGGTCTGGTGGAGGAATTCCGGAAATGCCTCGATCAATAAATCACTCATACTGGTTCATCACATGACAAATCAAGACCCCATCGCCGCGTTCCACCAGGAGCGGGCCGAGCGCATCGTCCGGTACGGGCGGGACGAGGACTTCAAGCGCCTGTCCCAGGATTGGCTGCGCGAGTCCATGGCGCGCAAGTACGTCTACAACTTCGATTGGATGGGCCGGCCCATCATTCAGTATCCCCAGGACATGGTGGCGATGCAGGAGTTGATCTGGGCGGTCAGGCCGGACCTGATCATCGAGACAGGCATCGCCCATGGCGGGTCGCTGGCGTTGAGCGCCTCGATGCTGGCGCTGCTGGACATGTGCGATGCGATCGAGGCGGGCGTGTCGTTCGATCCTCGAGTCTCGAAAAGGAAGGTGCTGGGCATCGATATCGACATCCGGGCGCACAACCGCGTCGCGATGGAAAGGCATCCGATGGCCTCCCGCATCCACATGATCGAGGGCTCGAGCGTTGCCGGCGAGACGGTCGAGCGCGTGCGCGGCCTGGCGGCGGGCCATTCGAAGGTGATGGTGTGCCTGGACAGCAATCACACGCACGAGCACGTGCTGGCCGAGCTGGACGCGTACGCGCCGCTGGTGAGCGTAGGCAGTTATTGCGTGGTGTTCGATACCTTCGTGGAGGACATGCCGCCGGGCTTTTTCGAGGACCGTCCGTGGGACCCGGGAAACAATCCGAAAACGGCGGTGCGTGCGTATCTGGAGCGGCACCCGGAGTTCGAGATCGACCGGGGCATGCACGACAAGCTGCAGATCACGGTGGCGCCCGACGGGTTCCTGAAACGGATATGAAACTGAGTATCTTGATCTTGAGGGTGACACATGTCCGGGACGCTTCGTGCCCAAAACTATGCGGATCGTGATGAGTTCGCGCGCGCGCTGGCGCTGACCCGATCCGGACCGACCGACGAAACAGGCATCTGGCAACCCTGGGCCTATTTCAGACTGGGCATGTACGCGACGGTCGCCGCGTTGCCGCTGCGGTCCGCCGATCCACAGTACATCGGGCGTCATCTGCTGCCGTCCGTGATTTCGATGGCTGCCTGCGGTCAGGACGCGCGAGTCATGGAACTGCTGGCGTCGGTTCCCTGGGACGATGTTCCGAAGACGCTGCGACTCTCCATCGCCAAGCACCTCTCGTTTTATCTACCTCGCGAATCTCTCGCTCTGGCCGGGGATTCGCTGCACGAACTGCCGCCGACGTTGCGCATACTGCTGCTGCAGCGGGCGGGGTGCATGGACCAGGCCAGGGCCGTGTTGGAAGCGGCATTGGATGAGGGACTGGCCGGCCGATATCCCGAGCTTTACCTGTATCGGATGGCGCTGGACGTCGTCCCTCCGGCGCAGCAGGCCGATCTGCTCAGCCGCGTGCTGGGCGCCTATGGCATGCCCCCCCTGGCACCGCTGGATGCCTCTTTGCCGCTCAATCCTTGCAATGTCGCGGTCCCGGCCGCGCTGCCCGGCAGGCATGGACCGCTCGTCACCGTCTTGATGACATCTTTCAACGCGGGAACCCGGCTTTCCGCTGCGATCGAGTCCGCACTGCGCCAGACTTACGAGGATCTGGAGGTCATCGTCGTGGATGATGCCAGCGGCGACGATACACCTGATTTGATACAGGCATGGGCTGATCGGGATCCTCGCGTGCGCATGGTGCGGTTGCGGCACAATGTCGGCACTTATCTGGCTAAAAGCATCGGCTTGAGTCATGCGCGTGGTGAATTCGTGACATGTCTCGATTCGGATGACTGGTCACACCCCCTCAAGCTCGAATTCCAGATGGCGCCCCTGCTGCGCGACGAAAATCTGATCGCCACGACGTCCTGCGCCGTGCGTATTCATGATGATGGCTCGATCAATACCAGCAGCCACGCCGACCCGGTCCACTTCAACTATTCTTCCCTGTTGTTCCGGAGGGCCAGGGTGTTGCGGGAAACCGGCGCCTGGGACTGCGGAGTGCGCATGGGCGCCGATGCCGAGTTCTTCTGGCGGCTGCGGCTTGTCTACGGTCCGCAGTCGATCCTGCAGGTCCGTGAGCCGCTTTCTCTGCTTTCCTATCGCAAGGGGACGCTGACGACTACCCAGGACGACGTCGGCTTCCGGGGAGGACGCTTTCCGCCTTCGCGCTTGGCGTATACCGAGTCTTTCAATGCCTGGCACATCGGTTGCCTGCGCAACGGCCGAATGCCGGAGGGTCAGGATCCTTTGTTCTGGATCGATGGCCGCCCCTTTGATGCGCCGGAGGAAATGCGGGTCGATGCCATCCAGGCCAGACGCGCGTTGCTGGAATCGGGTCTGGTGTCAAAGTGAACGCATGATGGAGTTGAAGATGAGTGACGTATTTTGTCAGTGGGGGGGCGCATGCTAGTCGATCGAGCCTGCAAACTTTGCGTGGGGGTTCCCGTATACAACGAGGCGGGATACCTGGA
The DNA here is from genome assembly GCF_014203015.1 of Castellaniella defragrans. Classification (GTDB taxonomy): domain Bacteria; phylum Pseudomonadota; class Gammaproteobacteria; order Burkholderiales; family Burkholderiaceae_B; genus Castellaniella; species Castellaniella defragrans. Next base: position 105,768 of record NZ_JACHIB010000017.1, on the reverse strand, counting down.
CCGGATGCTGGATTCCCTGAAAGCACAGACCTATGGTGAAGTGAAGTATCTGGTTTGCGACAATCACTCATCGGATGGCAGCTGGGATCTGATCCAGGATCGTTGCGCCGGCGACGAGCGGTTCGTGCTGTATCGGCACGCGGAAAATATTGGCGCGGCGAAAAACACTGAGTTCCTGCTCAGGAATTCCATGAGCGAGTATTTCATGTGGCTCGGTGCGCACGATCATATATCCCCTGCGCTGTTGGAAAAATCCGTGCGGTGTCTGGATGAAGACCCCGGCGTTGCCCTGGCAGCAGGCCGGCCATTCCGTTTCGTCGGCGAATCGGAGCCCGTGCCCATGCCGGACGCCATCTACGATTTCAGCCGCAGGCGCGTGGAAAGGTATATGCAGTCAGTCAGACTGCTGACCAACTGCACGATGTTTTACTCCGTCTTTCGGCGATACTGCCTCGACGACCTGGAGTTCAGGCACGTCAGAGGCCTGGATCACGTGATGCTGAGTCGCCTTCTCTGGCATGGCGGAGTGCGCTACTTGGAGGATGAAATCTATTTTCGCAGATACTTCGACGAGGCCCGTACCGTGGACTATTCGCAAAGGATCACGGGCAGCCGGGATGTATTGACGATCCACGATCTCGTGATCTACTACCTGGACGATCTGCAGAAACTGTATCGCGGCGATGCCAGGATCCTGCGCCATCTCGAAAGCCTGGTCATCGGCATTCTGGCGGATCGTTATACCCTCCAGTCCCTGCATGCCCAGGATGACAGGGAATATTGGATGAACCGCTCCTGATCCGGCATGCAGGCCCAGGCTCTCCTCATCGGGCATCCCGATTTTTTCGACCATCCGGCGCGCAGCCACACGAGGATGCTACCGCAATGCTATTGTCCATAATCGTCGTCGCATACAACAACGAGGACTACATCGAGCAGGCGATCGCCAGTTGCGCGTGCTTCGATGACCCCGATTGCGAGGTGCTCGTCGTCCACAACCGGTCGACGGATCGCACGGGCGAGGTCGTCCATGAATTGATGGACGGGCGGGGATGGCCGCTCAGGCTCGTCTCGAACGACGAGAACGTGGGGCCCGGGGAAGCGCGCAACATCGGCATGCGCCAGGCGTCCGGCGACTACTTCATGTTCCTGGATGGCGACGACTGGTTCGAGCCCGGAGCGATCCGGCGGGTGATGGATCGCCTGCGCCAGTGGCGCCCCGATCTGCTGATGTTCAATCATCAGCGCGCCCTGGCGGATGGCAGAAGGATACCGAACATCCCGAACCGGTATGTCGATCTGCGCGACGAGGCCGCGGACCTGAGCGATCCGGACGTCAGGAAGGGGGCCATCCGGAACCTGCACATCTCATGGAACAAGGCCTATGGCAGGCGGTTCGTGGAAAAGCACGGGCTCGAATTCCCCAGGCTCGTCTATCATGAGGACCTGCTGTGGAGCATCAAGGCGATGGTGTGCGCGGGCTCCTTCCATTTCATGCCGGACATCGTCTACAACTACAGGCAGCATCCGCAGTCGAGCATCAACACCAGGAACGAAGGCCATTTCGCGGTGATCCACGAGTGCCGGCGTCTCAAGGACTTCCTGGGCGAGCATGATGATTACCGCCGCTGGTATGGCATGCCGTTGTATGGATATGCGCAATCGGCGCTGTATGGCGTGATCAATACCAGATACCGCATCCCGGAGTCCAGGGAAGAGGCCTATCTCCGGGACATGGTGGTCCTCCTGAGGGAATTCCGGTCCTTGCTGGGGATATGGAAGCCCGATCTGTTGTTCTATGCCGCCATGACGGGGCGCCGGGGTGTCTATTTCCGCGCGGCGGCGTGGGCGGCCCGGATGAAACGGATGGGGAAGATCGCGTTCGATTTTAAAATGAAGTTCGTCCGGCCGTAGCGCGGCGTTCCAGCGGGCGGAAGACCGGCTTCGTTCCGGATGGGTATATTGCTGCAATGCTGCTGTCTATCATCATCGTTTCTTTCAATGGCGAGCGCTACATCGAGCAGGCGGTGTCGAGCTGTCTGTGCCTGGCCGGGGCGGACCACGAGATCATCGTGGTCGACAATGGCTCGACGGACCGGAGTCTGGAACTGATCCATCGCATGGCAGCGGGATGCGGATCGGCGTTCAGGGTCGTCGAGAACCACGAAAACCTGGGTCCCGGGGAGGCAAGAAACATCGGGCTGGCACATGCCTCCGGGGAATATTGCATGTTTCTCGACGGCGATGACTGGTTCGAGCCGCAAGCCATCCCGACGATCGTGAGCCGCCTGAAGGAATGGGAACCGGATGTCCTGATGTTCAATCATCAGCAGGTGTGGCCGGATGGCAGGAAAATCCCCAATGTTCCCAACCGGTATGTCGATCTGGGCGATCGGTGGGTGGATCTGACGGATCCGGCCGTCAGGAAAGGCGCCATCAGGAATCTGCATGTTCCCTGGAACAAAGCCTACAGAATGGGCTTCATCAGGGATCATGGGCTGTTGTTCCCCCGTCAGACCTTCTACGAAGACATGGTGTGGAGCATCCGCGCGGCGGTCGAGGCCGGCACCTTCTATTTCATACCTGATGTCTTACATAACTACAGGAGGCACCCCCGGTCCAGCCTGCATACGACCCATGACGGTCATTTCAACATCATCCGCGAATGCCGCTGCGTCGAGTCTTTGCTGAAGGACCGAGCCGATTATCGACGGTGGTACGGGGCGAAGATCTATGGCTACATACGATCCACCTTGTTCGGTGTCATCAATACCGGATCGCGCATCCCGAAGGCGAGGGAAGGGGATTACCTGAAAGAAATATCGGCACTGTTGAAGGACTTTCGCCGCATGCTGCGCCTGTGGGGACCCGATCCGCTGCTGCTGGCGGCCGCCACCGGAAACAGCAGAATATATTCCCTGGTGGCCGGATGGGCGCTCAGGGTGCATCGCCTGAAGGGGTTGGCGTACAGGCTGCGGAGCAGAGCACAAAAATGATGTTTCACGCCTGGTTTTCTAGGCGCTTCAGTATTTCCTGCCTGACTCTTTCCGAGTTCATCGAGTCGTTGTACTTGAAGAATATCCTTCTTGCGGTGGTCCGTTGCTGCCGATGGGAGGGCTCGCCGTCATGGCCCAACGCCTCGTCCATGCGCTGGATCAAGGTGTCGAAGTCCTGCGCAATGGGACCGGGGAATGCCAGCGCCATGTCGTAGAGCAATCCATCCTCGTGAGCCTTGTAGTGCTCGATGTCATAGCCGAAACAGATGATGGGCTTGTCAAGATAGAGCGCTTCGATATAGACGCTGGAGTAGTCCGTGACCAGAAGATCACATTCCCTGGCAAGAGCGGAGAATTCCGGTATCGCGTCTTGCGACATGTCGAATATCAGCTCGTCGTCGATGTAGCGGTCCAGGTTGAAATAGAGCGTGCTGTTTCTGAAGTAATGCGGCCGGTATCCCAGGACGGCGCCTCGCGCGCGCAGGAGGGACTTCAGGCGGCCGATTTCATCGTCCGAAAACTGGTAATAGCACGCGCTCTCACTGACGGCCGTCTGGCGGTAGGTTGGGGCATAAAGCACCAGCTTGCGCGCCTGACGCTTCCGGCGGATGAGTTGCAGGGAATCACGGATATAGCGGGGCAGCCGCTCTTCCGCCTGGGTCAGAAAATCATTGCGCGGAAGGCCTGTGCTCCAGATCTGACGATAGTTCAAGGGATAGAACATGGCCGCCATGGCATAGCTGTCGATGTCGGACGAAGCGATCAGCCCCGCATAGCCCCGCCTCTCCTCCACCCGGTACTTCATCCGGTCGGTATGGCGGGACGTGGCTTCGTTGGCCGCATAGAGCAGCCGCTTCAGGGGGATTCCGTGCCACAGATTGACGACCAGCCGTGCGCCCATGGCCAGCTTCAGGATGCTGAATCGCCCGCCTTCCCAGCGAAGCGAGTAGTCCATGGACACCGAATGCGTCAGGAAAACGACTTTGCAGCGCGCGAGCAACAGCAACCCTCGCAAGCTGCCATGCCTGACGACCTCGTACCGGACGGCATCCTCTATCTGGAGGTCGGGCGTCTGACCACGGTAGAAAACGATCTTGCGGATGGCGGGGTCCCTTTTGACCGCCTCGAACATCGCGCGTTGATTCTCGATGAAACGGTTCGTATGCAGGTGGTGCGTCGCAAAGGCCCAGTGATCCGCCCTTTTGGGGGTCATGAAATCGACCAGCCGCCACAGCGGATGGAACAGGGGGAATAGAAGCCGCATCATGGGACGGGAGACTCGTTCAGTCGAAGCGGTCGATGATGGAGGAAATCAGGTCGAGTGCCTGCTTGAGCTCCCCGATATGCGTCTGGTCCAGGATCTTCAGCGTTTTTCGGATGTGTGTGCTGGAAATGCCTTCGGTGCGTGGCAGGTAGACGACTTCGCAGTAGGCCTTCAACTCGTCGAAGCGGCCTTCCCAGTCACTGCCCATGCCGAAGACCGCTACCCCATGCGTTTTGATGTCCTCGGCCTTCTGCTCCCAGCACGTTTCCGGAATGGCGAGATCGACGCATCGCAGCGCCCGGATGATCTCGATCCGGTCGGAGAACGGGACCACGGTCTTCTTGCCCTTGATATGGTTGAATTCGTCGGTGGAGACTCCGACAACCAGGCGGTCTCCGAGGGCGCTCAGGCGTTGCAGCAGACGCAGATGGCCGATGTGGAACAGGTCGAAGGTGCCGTAGGTCAGGACGGTTTTCATGGCGGGTTCGGGACTTCTCAGAACAGGGCTTCGATCATGTCCGGGGCGAAAACAGGGATGCCCAGGTGCCGGGCCACCGCGTCTCTTTCGCGAAACGAATCATCGATGAAAATGGCCGGCAGCAGATCGATATGAGTCGACTTGGGACTGCCGTCGGTGATGTGGATGATGCGGTCAAAGATCGCTCCCAGACGGACGCGGCGCAAGGTCTCGCGCGGATCGTCCGCATGCCGCGTCAGCAGCGTGATCGTGCAGCCCCCGTCGATGGCCTTGTACAGGAAGGCGATCAGCGCCGTGTTGAGCCGTCCCCTGACGAGCAGGCAGTCGTCCAGGTCGACGTACACGTGCCGGTAGTCGAGCTGGATGCGGAAGCGGTTTTCCAGGGCGCGGTCCAGTTCGATCGGGTAGTCGTTGGCCGCGACCGAGACGGGCCAGTCGAAGGCGTCGAATGCGCTCAGCAGCGGCAGGTTCACCCCCAGGCCGCGCTGCAGGGCGGACGATCCCGCGAAGCGGGCGGCCACTTCCAGCAGTTTGGGCTGGCCGGCGCCGTCCAGCTTGGCCTGGAAGAACCAGGCGCCGCGCGGCCGCAGTTTTTCGTTGATGGCCGAGGCCCAGTCCGTGAACAGTCCGGCGAAGTCGGCGCTGGGCGAGGTGTGGACGCTGATGCCGTTGCTGATCCGGTCGCGCCCCCGGACCGCATGGAACAGCAGCACCCCGTGGCGGTCCGAGAAGCAGTCGACGGTCCATTCGCGTCCCGGCAAGTATTCCAGGATCAGCATGTCCCGGCCGGGCTGCCGGGCCAGCAGCGCGGCGGCGCCGGCGGCATCGTCGGCGCGGGCGGCATGGCGCGATCCATAGCCCCGGTCGGGCTTGATGAAGACCGGATAGGCGGGGACCGCCGCCAGGTCGGGGTAGCGCGCAGGAATCGGAACCAGGCCGTCCAGTGTGTCGTAGGTGAGGGTCTTGGAGGCGCAAATGCGGGTGACGGCCGCCGGGCTGCCGATGACGCGCACACCCAGGCGTTCCGCCAGATCCTGCAGCGTTTCGGCCACCGCGTCCATCGTCGGGTAGAGGGCGTCGATGCGATGCGTCTGGATGATTTCGGCCAGGCGGGGCGCGAAATCCGGGCTGTCGTGAAAGGGCAGGCCGCCCACGTAATTGTCGTAGACGAAGCGGCCGTGATCGTCCGCGCTGGAGGCGCCGATGAGCTCGAAATGGGTGGAATAGCACAGAGCCCGGTGGATCTCCAGGCCGATTTCCGAGCCGCAGGGAAAGACCAGGATGCGTTTGCTCATCGGGCGGTCTGCAGGATGATGCCGATCAGCCGCTCCTGGTCTTCCGTCTGAAGGGTGGGATAGATGGGCAGGCAGATGACCCGTTCGGCCAGCGCATGGGCATTGGGCAGGTGTTCGGCGGCGGCGCTGGCCAGCCCGCGGTACATGGGGAACGAGCTGACCAGGGGATAGAAGTAGCGCCGGGCGTGGATCTGGTGCGACTTCAGCAGGGCGTACAGTTCGTCGCGGCCGACGGGGTGGTCGGGATGCACGAACAGGGGGCAGTAGGCGTGGTTCCATTCCAGGTTGGCCGGAACCTGCTGCATGCGCAGCGTGGGGATGTCCTTGAAGGCTTCCTGGTAGCGCCGATGGATGGCCGTGCGGATCTCCAGCGCCCGGTCGATGTGCTTGAGCTGCAGCAGCCCCATGGCCGCGCAGACTTCGTTCATCTTGCCGTTGATGCCCGGTGCCACCACCGTGACTTCGTTCGCGAAGCCGAAGTTCTTCAGGTAGTCGATGCGCTGCTTGATCTTGGCGTCCGGGCAGACGATGGCGCCGCCCTCGAAGGTGTTGAGCACCTTGGTGGCATGGAAGCTCAGGACGGCCAGATCGCCGTGGTTCAGGATGCTCGCGCCGTCTTTCTTGACGCCGAATGCGTGCGCCGCGTCGTAGATGACCTTCAATCCGTAGACGTCCGCGATCTGCTGGATGCGGTCGACGTCGCAGGGCAGGCCGTAGCAATGCACCGGCAGGATGGCCGTGGTGGCGGGGGTGATGGCTTCCTCGATGCGTTCCGGGTCGAGGTTGCAGGTGTCCGGATCGATGTCGACGAACACGGGTTTGATGTTGTTCCACAGCAGCGAATGGGCGGTGGCGGCGAAGGTATACGGTGTGGTGATGACTTCGCCGCCGATGCGCAAGGCCTGCAGGGCGGTGACCAGCGCCAGGGTTCCGTTGGCGAACAGGCTGAGGTGGCGGACGCCCAGGTAGGCCGCCAGTTCGTTTTCCAGTTGCTCGTGAAAGGGGCCGCCGTTGGTCAGGCGTTTGCTGGCCCAGATCTTTTCCAGGTAGGGAATGAATTCCTGCAAAGGCGGCAGGTGCGGCTCGGTGACGAAAACGGGGCGCTGTGAGATCATGTCGTCCTGTGCCCGGATGGGCCGCGTAAGCACTGTGGGAAACCGTACCGATCTTACTCTATCGGCCGATCGGGAATTCACCGGATTTCCTGGAAATATAGGCGCCATTTCGATCGTTCAGGGACAAAAATGATCACCAGAAAAGAGCTGTACGAACTCCTGGAAAATCCGCAATTGAATGAAATGGTCGCCACGGTCTGGGATCTGCTCGGCCAGGGCTTCCAGCACGCCCAGGCGCTGTTGCCGCAGGATCAGGCGATGGAACGCAAGGAGCTTTCTTTCCACGACCAGGTCAGGCTGCTGGCCTATCTGTGCGCGCTGATCGCCGATCTGCCGGGCGATATCGTCGAAATCGGGGTCTGGAAGGGAAAATCGCTGTCCTTGATGAACGAGGCGTGCAATCACGAAAGAAGAATCATCGGGATCGATCCCTTCGCATTGCCGAAGCAGTACGAGGAATTCAGCCATTACAGGAACCTGCTGTTCCAGAATGCCGTCGTGCTGAGAGGCCTCTCCGAATTGTGCGCGGAGCGGTACTACGATCTTTCCCCCAGCGTGGCGCTGCTGCATATCGATGGCGGGCATGAGGGCAGGAATGTCCTGCTGGATTTTCTGCTGTATTCCCCCAGCGTGGTTTCCCAGGGATTCATCGTGTTCGACGACTACATGGACGTCCGGTACAGTCCGGAGGTCGGGCCCGCGGTCGATCTGCTGCGCGCGGGGGGATATTTCAATGGATTCAATGTCCTGGGATCCGTTCGCGGATTCGAGAACAGCTACCTGATCCAGAAGATGTGATTCAACGCTTACCGGAAATGGATTGATGGCAATGGATTTTGAAACGTCTCGAAGCGAGCGTCCTCCCCTGGTTTCCGTGGTGATTCCGGCATTCAGGTCGAAATATCTCCAGGCGGCAATCGACAGCCTGCTGGCGCAGGATTTTTCGGATTACGAGATCGTGGTGGGAGACGATTGCCCCACCGAGGACGTTTTCGACCTGTTCAAAAAACTCGTCGAAGACAGGCGGATCGATAATTTTCGGTATTGCAGAAACGAAACTTCCCTGGGTGGCGGGGGCAATCTGTCTTCGTGCATCCAGAAGGCGCGCGGAAAGTATATCAAGCCGCTGTTCGACGATGATGTCCTGCTGCCCGGGATGATTTCCCGGTTCGTGGAGGTCCTGGCGCAGGATGCGCGCGTCGCCGTGGTCGGATCCCGCCGGTTCCTGGTGGGCGAGGAAGGCGAAAGACTGCCCGACAGCGTTGCAACGGTTCCTCTGTTCGACGAGGACGTCGTCATTCATGGAAAGGATGCCGTTTCATTCCTGGGCGACGTCACGCTGAATTTCATTGGCGAGCCCTCCTCGATCATGTTCCGTCGGGACGATTATGATCCCATCGTCGTGGAGCATCGCGGTTTGCTCAAGCTGGGCGGCCAGTATATCGAGTGGGTCGGCGATCTGGCCATGACGATCAAGCTGCTGCGCCGCGGCCACCTAGCCCTGCTGCATCAGCCTTATTCCGCTTTCCGCGTCTCGAGAGAACAATTCAGCCAGAAGGGCCGCGACCAGCCCGGGATCGGAGAAAAAGGCCATAGCGACTTCCGGCGGATGATCCGCGAGCTGGGCTGGTACCGCTCCGAAAACAACCATCTCGTTCGCATCAGGCCCCTGAACGATCCAAAGCAAGGCTTCACGCCGATCAACCTGGGGGCGCGCATCCGCGACCGGGCCAAGGCTCTGGTCCGGAAAGAGGAAATCAAGAGCTGGGGCGTTTCCGAATGGCTGGCCGACCGTGCGCCTTCGGCCGCCCGCATCCTGGCGATCCAGACCCTGCTGCAGGCGAATCCGGATGTCGGCACCCTGGGCGCCGCCGTGATCGTGCCGGATGGCGCGGACGTGCAGGCGCTGGTGGCGACCCTGGAAAGCCTGGGCACCCAGCATCGGCCCGTCGATGGCGTCTGGCTGATCGGCCGCGACATCCCGGACGAGGCGGCCGGCAACGGCATCGAGCTGCTGCGCGGCCAGGTCCATTGGACGAGGCAGCTGTCGGACCGGATCGATCGGGGAGGCGTGCCCGACTTCCTGTGGATCCTGTACGCGGGCGACCGCCTGGTGCCCCATGCGACGCTGGCGCTGGGGGAATACCGCCTGCGCAAGCCCGATCCCCTGGTCTGGTACGCGGACGAGGCCGTCCTCGAAGCGGACGTGCCGGTCAATCCGATGCTCAAGCCGGATTTCAACGTCGATCTCCTGCGCAGCTATCCCTATATCGGCCGCAATCCGGTCATTAGCACGGCGGCCATCCAGGCGGCGGGCGGACTGGACGAGCGGGTCGCCGACCTGGCGGCTGTGGACCTGATCTGGCGCCTGGTGGAGCAGGTCGGCCCGCCGGTGGTGGGGCACGTGCCCGAAGTCCTGCAGCTGGGCGGGCGCAGCCTGATGGACTGGGTGCGCGATCCGGCGACGATGGCCTGGTTCCCCGCCGTGATCCAGGCTCATTTCGTGCGCATGGGCCTGGAGGCCCGGATCGGACCTGGACTGGCGCCCGGCCTGCAGCGCATCGAATACCCGCTGGACACGCAGCCGCTGGTCTCCATCATCATTCCCACGCGTGACCAGCAGCCGGTCCTGCGGGCCTGCGTCGAAGGGCTGATGGAGCACACGGCCTACCCCCATTACGAACTGCTGATCGTGGACAACGGCAGCGTCGAGCCCGATGCCGTGGCCTTCCTCGCCGGGCTCGAAGGCATGGGAACGGACCGGATCCGCGTGCTGCGCTGGCCGCAGGCCTTCGATTTCGCGGCCATGAACAATTTCGCCGCCGGCCAGGCGCGCGGGGACGTGCTGCTGTTCCTGAACAACGACATCCAGTTTTCGCCGCGCACGCGGACGGACTGGCTGGAGCGCCTGCTGCGGCATGCGCTGCGGCCCGAGGTGGGGATGGCCGGCTCGCGCCTGGACCTGCCCGATGGCGGGGTGGAGCAGTGCGGCCAGGTGCTGGGGATGGACAACAGCGTCGGCGCGGCGTTCCGGGGCCTGCCTTCCGACCGGCAGGGCTACATGGGCCGCCTGATCGTCCAGCAGAACGTCAGCGCGCTCAGCGCCTCGTGCCTGATGATGCGGCGGGAGGTCTTCCACGAACTGGGCGGTTTCGATGCCGCATCCTTCCCCGTCTATTACGCGGATGCGGACCTGTGCATGAAGGCGACGCAGGCGGGATATCTGCTGGCGCTGGAGCCCGATACCGGCCTGCTGCACATGGGCGGCGCCACCCGGCTGCTGACCGAAAAGTTCGGCCTGAAAGCCAGCCCCGACGACGCGCAGCGCGATCGGCTGTATCACCGGTGGCTGCCACAACTGGCACGCGACCCGCACTATCATCCGGCCTTCGGCAAGCGCTCGCCGGGCTTCGACCTCAGCGCCGATGCTTCGCGGATCCAGGAGCCGCTGCCGGGCAGGCCGCTGCCCGTGGTGCTGGCGGCCCATGCGGATTGGCAGGGCTGCGGCCATTACCGGATCCTGTACCCCTTCGAGGCCATGGCCGGCGAACTGCGCCTGGAAGGCGGGCTCAAGCTGGGCGACTTCCATTTCACCGACGTGGCGCGCATCCAGCCGGACGTGATCGTGCTGCAGGGCGCGTGGCTGAACGAGGGGATCCTGACCCAGATCCGGCGCTACCGCGAGATCACCGGCGCCAAGGTCGTCCTGGAGTTCGACGATTACCTGCCCAACATCCCGACGCGCAGCATCTACCGCAAGAAGCTGCCCCAGGGCGTGATCAAGAACATGCGCCGCGCGATCGAGCAGGTGGACTGGCTGGTGGTTTCCACGCCGGTGCTGGCCGAGGAATATGCCGACTACCACGGCGATATCCGCGTGGCCCTGAATGGCCTGCCGCCGGCTTCGTGGCGCGGTCTTTCGGCCGGGCGCCGCGCGGGGCGGAAGATGCGCGTGGGCTGGGCCGGCGGGGTCAGCCATGCGGGCGACCTGGCGGAGATCCGCTCGGTCGTCCACGATCTGCGGGACGAGGTCGAGTGGGTCTTCATGGGCATGAAGCCCGAGGGCGTGCAGTGCGAATATCATCCCGGGGTCTCGATCGGCCAGTATCCGGAAAAGCTGGCCGGCCTCAACCTGGACCTGGCCGTGGTGCCGCTGGAAACCAACCAGTTCAACCGCTGCAAGAGCAACCTGCGCCTGCTGGAACTGGGAGCTTGCGGCGTGCCGGCGATCGCCACGGACATCGAGCCGTATCGCGGCGACCTGCCCGTGACGCGGGTGCGCAACCGCCACCAGGACTGGATGGAGGCCATTCGCGCCCATCTGGCCGATCCCGATGCCCTGGCGCGCAAGGGCGACGCCTTGCGCGATGCGGTCCTGGGGCGCTGGATGCTGGAAGGCGAATTCCTGGATCAGTGGGCCCGCGCCTGGGGTGTGGCGCCAGCGGCCGACTGAGAGCGCGCGAAGGCCTTGGCGGGGAGGGATGCCAGGGCTCCGGCCCATCGAGGCCGGAAGACGAAAAAAAGCCGCCAGGGATGACAGCCGGCGGCTTTGCTGCTTCTGGAGTCTGGACGAGGCGGGGTAGGACCCGCCCCGATGCAGTCTGGCGAATTAGCGCAGCAGGGACAGCATGGTCTGCGGGACCTGGTTGGCCTGCGCCAGGACGGCGGTGCCGGCCTGCTGCAGGATCTGGGCCCGCGTCATGTTGGACACTTCCACCGCGTAGTCGGCGTCTTCGATGCGCGAGCGCGAAGCCGTCAGGTTGGTGATGGTGTTGTTCAGGTTGGCGATGGTCGATTCAAAGCGGTTCTGGATCGCACCCAGGTCGCTGCGCATCTTGTCGACGTTGTTGATGGCGGCGTCGATTTCAGCCAGAGCGCCGGAGGCCACGGAGGACACGCCGCCGGAAGCGGTAATGACCAGACCGTTGGAGTTGATGGCGGAGGTGCCGCTCAGCAGCGTGTTGACGCGGGCGTCGGTGCCCGAGATCGTGATGGTCTCGCCGTCGTTGGCGCCGACCTGGATGGCGATGCCGGACGCGGCGGAGCCGTTCAGGACCTTGGTGCCGTTGAACTGGGTCTGGTCGGCGACGCGCTGGATTTCGTCCAGGCGCTGCTTGATTTCGGCGTTGATCGAGTTCAGGTCATCGGAGGAGTTCGTGCCGTTGTAGGCCTGGACCGTCAGCTCGCGAATACGTTGCAGGTTGTTATTGATTTCGTTCAGGGAGCCTTCCGTCGTCTGCGCCATCGAGATGCCGTCGTTGGCATTGCGGGCGGCTTGCGTCAGGCCCTTGATGTTGGCGGTGAAGCGGTTGGCGATGGCCTGGCCGGCGGCGTCGTCCTTGGCGCTGTTGATGCGCAGGCCCGAGGACAGGCGCTGGATGGCGGAGTTCAGGGAGGATTGGGACTTGTTCAGGTTGTTCTGGGAGACCAGAGCAAGGTAGTTGGTGTTGATAACAGCCATGAGAGACTCCTAAGAGATTCGGCGAAGGATTCGCCCTTTTTGCCCAGGATGACAAACCGAGTGACCTCCTGTTCTGCCCCGTTAACGGAGGGGGGCGAGGGAACTTTAGGGCGGTCCGCGAGTTTTTTTGCCCCCGGGCCGCCCTGGGGCGGGCTGGGTCCTTTCGAGGGCGGAAAGCAGCCGCATGCCAGGCGGCGCGGGCGTCTTCCCGCGGGCGGATCATTCCCGCTCGATCACGCTCAGCATCCGCGTCCTGCGCTCCGACAGGGGGCCGAATGCCTGGAACAGGCGGGCATACCGCTCGCCGTCGGCCAGGGCACTCAGGATGTCGGCCCAGTCCTGCATGAGGAGTGTCCGGGAGCCGACGAAACGCGCGTGATCGTAGGGCGCCCGGGACGCGTCCCGGCGGCGGTGCGCAAGCTGCAGGTCCACCAGCTTGTCGGGATAGCCGAGCAGGCCGAGCAGGGTCGTGGCAGTCGCCCGGAATCCGTGCGCGGAAAACCGACCGCCGTATCCCAGGCGGCCGATGGCGTGGTTGAAGCTGCTCGCGGCAAGCACGCCGTCCGGGTCCCGGCGGTTGGGAAACAGCGTGGGGCCGTGGCCGGACCAGGCGCGCAGGGAGCGGAGCATCGCCAGGGCCTGCCGGGAGAGCGGCACCATGTGCGGCCGGCGCATCTTCATGCGCTCCTTCGGAACGATCCAGACGGCATTGTCGAAATCGAACTCCTGCCAGCGGGCCAGCCGCAGCTCCGAAGGCCGCACGAAGGTCAGCGCCAGCAGGCGCAGGCCGATGGCGATGTCGGGATGCCCGTCCCAGGCGTCCAGGCGCTGGAAGAATTCCGGGATGTCGGACCAGCCGAGCGGCGGATGGTGGCGCACGGTCGGCCGCCTGACCAAGCCTTTGAGCAGGCTGGCCGGGTTGTCCTCGCGCAGCCCCTGCAAGATGGCGTGGGAGAAGACCTGGGATGTCCACTGCTGCGCGAGCAGCGCGGCGCAGCGGGCGCCGCGATCCGCGATCGATGCGATGAGCGCGCGGATGTGCGTAGGGGTGAGGTCGGCGACCGCCACAGTTCCGATGGCGGGAAGGATGTCATTTTCAAAATACCGCCGTATCTGGCGGGAGTACCCCGGACTCCATTGCGGGTTGGCGGCCAGCCAGGCGCGCGCGACCGCTTCAAACGAAGGAGGCGCGGGCGGCTCGTCATGCGTGCGGGGCCTTTGCTCCCATAGGGGGTGTATGCCTTGGAGGATCAGGTCGCGTACGCGGTCCCGTTCCCGACGGGCCTGAGCCAGAGTGACATCGGGATAGCGTCCGATGGCGTACACCTGGGCCTTGCCGCTCAGGCGGTAGCGGTAGCGCCAGAGCTTGCTTCCGCTGGGTTGTACCGACAGGAACAGGCTGCCGCCGTCCCGGAGTTGATAGGGTTTGCCAGCCGCTTTGGCGGAGTTGATCGTGCGGGTGGATAGAAGGTTCTGAGCCATGTGCTGCTTTCTCCATTACAAAAGAGCACACAGATATATACACATTGCTTTTTCCCCGGATCAGTGTATTTGTACGAAATGTCTTATTTATCAATGATATAAGCCAGCACAACGGTATACACATCTCCATACACGGGAGCTCTTTGCAAGGGGCTTGTGTCGGGCATTTTCTCAATAGATTTCCCTCTCAAAGAAACAAAATGTATCCATGGATGGTGATTGGTTCGGAGAAATTCGGGCAGAACGATTATCAACACTAACTACCTCGCTCTGGTCTCCCAGAACAATCTGAGCAAGTCTCAGTCCGCTCTGGGTTCCGCGATCGAACGCCTGTCCTCTGGACTGCGCATCAATAGCGCCAAGGACGACGCCGCCGGTCAGGCTATCGCCAACCGCTTCACGGCTCAGATTAGAGGCTTGACGCAAGCCGCCCGCAATGCCAACGACGGCATCTCGATCGCGCAGACAACGGAAGGTTCCCTGAACGAAATCAATAACAACCTGCAGCGCATTCGCGAACTGGCGGTCCAAGCCTACAACGGCACGAACTCCAGTGATGATATTGCCTCCATCAATGCCGAAATCAAGCAGCGCTTTGAAGAAATCGATCGCGTCGCCAATAAGTCGGAATTCAACGGCGTGTTCGTTCTGAATGGTTCGATCGCCTCGGGAGCCGGAGAAGGTCTGGCCATTCAGGTCGGTGCTCGCGACATGGATGTGATCCGAATTCAGGGCGCTGATGCACGAGCCGTTACCCTGCTCGATGGCGCTACTACCATCACTTCTGGCGCTGGTATTGCCGTTAATGCCAGCGGTACAGTTAACATACCGACTGCGAGTGGCAATGCGGTTCTTGCAACCATTGATGCAGCCATCAAGAAAGTGGACACCATGCGCAGCAACTTGGGCGCCGTCCAGAACCGCTTTGAATCGACCATCGCCAACCTGAACAACACCATCACCAACCTGACGGCTTCGCGCTCGCGCATCGAAGACGCCGACTACGCGGTGGAAGTGTCCAACATGACGCGGGCCCAGATCCTGCAGCAGGCCGGCACCGCCGTCCTGGCGCAGGCCAACCAGGTTCCGCAAACCATGCTGAGCCTGCTGCGTTAAGTTAATTTTTCTTAATCGGAAAATTACCATCTGCCCCTTGGAATATAATTCCAGGGGGCTTTTTACGGGAAGAAACCAGATGTCAAAGAATAAAGTCAAAAATATCATTTGAATCGAAGTTGGTTGTGGGGCAAGGTATACTTGCTCATTTGCTGATGATCAATCTAAATCCAGAAAAATCCACATCCTATGAGGCTGTGGATAATCTGCAAGGAATGGACCTCGATCTGGCAATAGCCATTAGCCTCCTGGAGGACGGCATGTTGACCTCTCCCTAGGGAAGATCTTTCTGGGAGGCGTTGAGTTTTTGCATAAGAGGCAATGAGGAGACTGGTATAAAAACATGTGTATCTTCGGTGTATTCGCTGACCCATATCACGACGCCCGGTAGTTCCCAATAGATGTTCGTTTGATTGGTCTGGCTCGTACTTGTGCTTTTAACCCTCTGGGCGAACCGGATACTGCCGACAGCATCAGCAAGCGCTTTGCAATATGCTTTTATATGAGAGGGATAAGATTTTTATGGCAATCAAATACCGTGATGATCCAGGTCTAAAATTCTTGGCCATGTGCGACAACGATGATGTGTCGAATCTGGCGCAGATATTGATTTATGATACAGATGGTGAAATACGCCGAACCAGTAGCATCCTGACCGACCCGGGCTTTACTAAGCACTTGGAGGATTCTCGGCGTTGGGTCAAGAGCTGGGAGGTGGTTGCCGGTGAGTTGCAGCTATATGGTGGAGATTCGGTGGTCAATCTCTTCCGCGGCACAGGGGTGCTGTACGAAGAAATTCTGGATGATGTCTGCGAGCGTGTAAGTGTCAAGATCTCAGACGCAGACAAGGAGATCGTGCAGAAAGAAGAAAAACACATTGAATTTCTGGCGAATAAAGCTTGGGAAAAAATGAGCGAGGCGCAGCGCGAAGAGTTTCTCCGAAAGGCCAATCTAATTGAGCGCTTCAAGGATGTGACTGGCCTTTCTCCAGTGCGACTTGCTTTGGCTACGGGTGGCGCAGCTGCCATGATGGTCTATGAATATGTGGCTAGTGCCCTGCTGGCGTCATTAGGTGTTGGTTTAGGTGCACGTATGGTCGGGCCTATGGCAATGCAATTCATTGGCACAAGGTTCGGGGCTACGACGCTTGCTGGCCCGTTTGCGCTGGTGCTGGGCGCGGCGTTGACCATACCCATGCTCTCTGGTACAGCCTATCGTGTGACTATGCCTGCGGTAATTCAAATTGCGTATATGCGCAAGAAGTATTTAGAAAGGGATTTGTTTTGATTAATAATTTGAACGACTTGATAACCAAGATATGGGTCTTGGATGGAAATTCCATTAGTGCAACCTTGCTGGAAGCTTTGCAAAACGGCAAAGCCGTAATCTGTGACGGGGTTGCTTACTGGGCGCAGGGTAGCGGTAAGACCGGTATCATTCAGCATCTGAAATTCATAGAGCGTTCGGCGGATTCGGCTAAGGAAATCATAGATCAGTTGCAGTCGGTGGCGTCGGCTACACAGAATATGAGCCAAGCCGTGCAAAGCATGCAAAACGTGCTGATGGCGACACAGGTGTTAAGCAGCGTGGTGATGGTCGGAGCTATTGTGGTACAAACACAGTATCTGGGACGCAAACTGGATGCGATCCAAGACACGGTGGATGAGATTGCGCTATCTCAGCATGAACAGAATCTAGTGTTCTATATGGATAAGATTGGCGACTATATGGGTAGTGTGGAATACGCCCGTAGTTTGCTACAAGATAGGTCGATGGCTAACGAAATTAGTGGTGTGGCTTTGCAACTGTTGCCTGAAGTTGGCGGCAAACGAAATCATATTACGTCTTTAGTGGATAATATTGCCAACTATGTTCGCAGCAGCAGCAAAGAGCGCAATGAGAGCAGGCATTTCAAATTGATGCTGGACTTTATTCATCTACTGGTGGATGTGTTGCCGGGTGCTCTGCACACGGAACATTTACTGGCAGCACGCATTGGCAAGCCGCGCCTTGCCCAATTAATCTTACGAAGTGGTTCTGTGAAGTATGAGCATGTGCTGGATAGTTATAAGAGACTGATGAATCAACTCCACCGTGAAATGATAACTGGCGCCTTGGGCCAGCAAGGTGAGCGTGTATTTATGGAATACAAGCCCAAGTTGCAGGAGCTGATGCAATCTCCTATCAACCATATGTTATTGTTTAAGCAGGCAGCCAATATCGCAGCCGAAAAAACTGCCGTATAGCTTTAGCAGGTAACGGGCGATGAAGGGGCGAACAGGGTACAGGCTAGAAAAACTTGCCTTGGTTCAGGCGTTTGGCGGCCAGCCACACGCCGATGCCGTCGTGCATCTGCGCATTGATCCGGATGGCGTGGCGGTCGGCAAGGACATATGTCGAAGGTCTTCCAGATTTCCTCTGTTGGGGTCACGCAAATTTCCTCACCTGAGTGCCATCATTCGACGGAGGGCGGCGGGTCTGACCAGACCCGCCTTAGTCGGCCCTGAAATATCGATAACGCATTGATTTCATTGTAAAATATAGCTATTAACGATCATTGGATCCCTCAAAGATTGCCTTTTTGGTGCTATCTTCTGGGAGATTGCCCCAAATCTGCATGAGCCAAATCGACGACTTTTTCCGCAGCCGCCTGGACCAGATGATTGATCTGTGTAAACCGCTGGCGGTGCTTGCCACGCATATTCCCTGGCAGGAAATGGAAGCGGCGGTCGCCCACCGTTTCGCTCGTCAAGTGCGTACCGGCAAGTGGGTCGAAGACATTGATCTATTCGGCCTGACGATGGCTGTGGTGGGGGCAGGTCATTCAAGCGCGGGACGCCCTCGACTGCCGATGCGACTGATGATTTCGCTTTTGTATTTGAAGCATACCTTCAACGAAAGCGACGAAGACGTCTGCGAACGCTGGAGTGAGACACCGGTTTGGCAGTATTTTTCTGGTCAAGAATATTTCGAGAATCGCCGCCCCTGTGACCCCAGCGCCATCAGCCGATTCCGCGGGCTGCTGGGCGAGGAAGGCGTCGAGGGGTTGCTAGTGCAGATGCTGGTGGTGGCGATCAATCTGGGCCTGATCGAGTGCACGGCCATGGAGTCGGTGATTGTGAACAGTACAGTGCAAAGCAAGGCGGTGACGCATCCCACCGATAGCCGTCTGTTGGAGGTGGCGCGCCAGAAGATCGCCGATGCGGCCAAGGCGCACGGCATCGCCTTGAAGCAAAGCTATGCCAAGAAAGGCCGGGATCTGGCCAGGAAAGCTGGCCGTTATACGCATGCCAAGCAGTACCGGCGCATGCACAAGACGATCAAACGTCAGCGCACGATCCTGGGGCGCTCGGCGCGTGACATTGAGCGCAGCAAGACGGCGCTGGCACGGGATATCCAGGATGCCCTGGACCCACTGTTGGCGCAGGCATACAAGATTGCAGCCCAGAGTCGCAAGGGTTCCAGGCCCAAGGGGCATGAAAAGATTTACAGCTGGCATGCACCGGAAGTGGAGTGCATTTCAAAGGGAAAGGCCCGCACACCCTATGAATTTGGTGTGAAGGTGGGCATCGCCATCACTTTGAAGGGCAATCTTATTGTTGGCGCCCGCAGCTTCCCCGGCAATCCGTATGACGGCCACACATTGGCCGAGCAGTTGAAGCAGTCCAGCATTCTGATGGAGGCGATTGGTGTTCGGCCACAGACCGTCTACACAGATCTGGGCTATCGAGGCGTGGATGGAGAGATCCCGGAATACAGCCTCAAGCATCGAGGCAAATTCAAACGCCTTACCGACCAGGAGCGCCAGACGCTCAAACGGCGCCAGGCGGTGGAGCCCGTCATTGGCCACCTGAAAGGCGATCATGAGATGAATCGCTGTCATTTGAAAGGTCAGACAGGTGATGCAATCCACACGGTGCTGTGTGCGGCAGGATTCAATATCAGGTGGCTGCTGCGCATGATTGCCCGCAAGGGCATCAGTCCTTTATTTTTGTCTCGATTGTTTGCTTGGATGCGGCAGCAAATTCTGGCGGCTCGTTCGTGCGCTGGGCTATCTCAGCAAAATCCGTGGTCTCGGATCGCCGGAAATCCGGCTTGAAATGAGCTAGATAGATTCTTCAGGGACGACTAAATATCTTGAGAAATAGTTTGTGTTCGTCAGTATTTCCTATGTGATCTGGCGGAACTTGTCTATAGGTTTTAGATAGTTCATGCATATTCCAACCAATGGATTTTAAATGAAAAATCTTACTTTCCTCGATCTAAGACTGGATAAAAAACACCTGGCCAACATCGTGGATGCTGGCGGCTTAAGGGGAAAAGTTGAGGTCGCACGTCTGGCCTACTTGAAATCCAATAAGAAAAAAGATGCTATTGCTTTTTCCCAGGCGGTCTTTGCCTGGGGGCGCGGGGAGCGAGTATATGGAAAGCTCTCAAAAGAAAAATGGCATACACATGTCCATCAATGGCTGCAGAAGGTGCCGAAATTATCAGAGCGAGAAGCCATTGAGCAGGGGATTGAGCTTAGCGGTATTGGTGTCTCGTTTGCAAGTAAGCATCTGCGCTTGCTCTACCCTGATCGCTTTGCCACCCTTGACTCTGTAATTGATGATCGCTTAGGCTATTCACGCAATCCTGCAGGTTACCTGCGTTTTCTCTCCGATCTAAAGGCATTCAAAGATAAATACCGCCTTCAATACGATATTGGAGATTTGGAAGAGGCAATATTCAAAGCCATCAAGGAAGAAAGGAATCTCATGAAGATAGCATCGAGAATTTAATCCCGCAGCTTGATGGTGTCTGGAATTTTGTGGGTGAGATATAAGGGTGGATTTACCCCCGTAATGCGCCGCCCGCCCAGAATAAGGCTTCCCAAGCCAGGAAGCCCGCCATGTCCGCCCGCAACGCATCGCCGCCCGCCCTCGCGGACGATCACGACAATCCGTGGAAGGACGCGCTCGAACTCTATTTTCCCCAGGCGCTGGCCCTGCTGACCCCGGACCTGTATTCCCTCATCGACGCGTCGGTGCCGGTCGAATTCCTGGACAAGGAATTGCAGGCGGTCTTGCGCGCCAGCGCACCCGGCCAGGGCCGCCGCCATGCCGACAAGCTGGCCCGGGTTCGCCTGCGCAGCGGCGATGGCGCCTTGCTGCTGGTGCATGTCGAGGTCCAGGGCCGCCTGTCCGGCCCGCTGGCCCTGCAGGTCTTTGGTTGGCGGATGCTGGAATACAACGTGCTGATCCGGCAGCGGGAACGACGCAAGGGCAGGGCACTGCTGCCGCCGCAGGTCTATAGCCTGGGGGTTCTGATCGACCAGCCTTGGCGCTCGCCGCAGGACGCGCCGGCCGCCACGTTGACCTATCAGAGCGACTTCCTGGCGCAGCGGACCCGGTTCACCTTTCCGATTGTAGAATTGAACGACTGGCGGGCTCGCTGGGACGAGCTGGATGCGCTGGCGCCGGCCAATCCATTTGCCGTGGTGATCATGGCGCAGTTGCAGGCGGCGGGGCATCCGGACAAGGCCAGCCGGCTGGCGCCGCTGCTGGATCTGACTCGCCGCCTGTATGGCTATGGCTACACGCGGGATGTGATCGGCCCCTTGCTGCGGCTGGTGGAATGGATGCTCCGCCTGCCGGCGGACCTGGAGACGGACTACTTTCTGGCTGCCCAGCGGCTGGAACAGGAGCATGAAATGAGTTACGTGACGATCGCCGAGCGCCATGGGATGGTACGCGGCCAGGCCGACCTGCTGCTGCGCCAGATCCAGCGCCGCTTCGGGCCGGTGGACGAGGCGGTCGTCCAGCGCATCCGCGCCGCCGGCACGGAGGATCTGGAAACCTGGTCGCTGAATTTCGTGGACGCCGCTTCGCTAGAAGAGGTGTTCAAGGATTGACCGCGCTGTGCGCCGTCCGGGGGCTTGCGCGATGTATTCCGATGGCGCTGGGTTGGGGATTGGGGCATGATCACGGCTGCCCCGTTTGCGAGTCAATCAGATGAACCCTCCCACCATCGCCCTGGTGATGATCGTCAAGAACGGTGCGGCCACGCTGGCCCGCTGCCTGTCCAGCGTGCAGGGCCACGTCGATGAACTCATCGTGCTGGACACCGGATCGACGGACGATACGATCGCCATCGCCCGGCGCTTCGGTGCCCAGGTACATCATTTCGACTGGGTCGATGATTTCTCCGCCGCCCGGAATGCGGCGCTGGATCATTCATCGGCGGATTGGAACCTGATCCTGGACGCCGACAACTGGCTGGAGTCGGGACACGAGCAGCTGCGCCGCCTGGGCCCGGCGTCGTTTCTCGGGCAGGTCGCCATCCTCAATCGCTTCGTGCAGGGCGGCGAAGTCCGTCAGGCGACCGAATGGACAACCCGCGTGCTGCCCAGAGGGGTGCGCTATGTGGGCCGGATTCATGAGCAGGCGGCCAATCCCGGCAATCTGCCCCGCAAGCGGCTGGATATCCGCGTCGGCCACGACGGCTACATGCCCGAGGGCCTGGAGGCCAAGAAGGGGCGCAACGAGGCGCTGCTGCGCGTGGCGCTGGCCGAGGCGCCGGCAGATCCCTATCTGCTCTATCAGCTGGGCAAGGAGCTCGCCCTCTATGACCGGCATGAGGAGGCGGCCGACCATTTTTCCCGGGCGGTGTCGCTGTGCGCCCGCGACCAGTCGTTCCGCTACGACCTGATCATGCGCGCCCTGTACTGCCTGAAGCGGGCCGGCCGGCTGGAGCAGGCGATCCTGCTGGCCGAGGAGGAATTCCCGTACTGGCAGGATTCCCCCGATTATTTCTTCTGCGTGGCGGACGTTTTTCTGGATTGGGCGATCCGGCATCCTGCCGAGGCGGAATCGCAGTTCCTGCCGATCGTGGAATCCAGCTGGCTGAAATGCCTGGAAATCGGCGAGCGCCCGGATCTGTCTGAATCGGTCGCCGGCCGGGGCAGCTACCTGGCGGCGCAGAACCTGGCGGTGCTGTACGAGAACACGGGACGGGCGGCGCTGGCGGCCGAATACCGGAAAAAGGCCGGGGAGATGCGGCAAGGCTAGACCGCCGGAAGATGCCCCACCACCGTAGCAAGACGGACCGCTCTGGCGATACTGAATCCGCCCCTTTCTTGACGCGATTTGTTATATTTCGCAGGGTCTCGTTCGATTTGGATAGATTCCATGGTTTCCGTCCGCACCAATGTTTCTTCCCTGCAGACGCAGGATCGCAACCGGCAGGCGGGCAATGCGCTGGGGCAGGCGATCGAGCGGCTGTCGTCGGGGCTGCGCATCAACAGCGCCAAGGACGATGCCGCCGGCCAGTCGATCGCCAATCGGATGGAAGCCGGCCTGAGGGCGGGCGCGCAGGTGATGCGGGGCATCAACGACGGCATCAGCCTGATGCAGACGGCCGAAGGCGGCCTGGACGGCATCAACGATCTGCTGCAGCGAGCGCACGAACTGGCCGTGCAGTCGGCCAACGGAACCTTGTCGGATTCGGATCGGGCGGCGATCAACCAGGAGTTCCATCAGATCCGCGCGGAGATCGACCGGATCGCCTGCGGGACGGAAATCTTCGGCCGCCATCCCCTGGCGCCGGATGCCTCGACGCAGGTGCCCGTCAAGATCGGCGACACGCCGCCGATCTTTGCGAAGTTTCCGGGAAGCGGCCAGCCGGCTTCGTTCACCTCCGGCATCGTGTCGACGGCGTACATCCCGACCGGGGCGAAGAATTTCGTGCTGGACATCGATTCCCTGGGCGCGGATGACGACATCCAGTTGTTCACGCGGGATGGCAAGCACCTGGCCGGAACGCCGATCCTGGGAGCGGGCGGGGATGCCGTCTGGAAGAACAATCAGGTGGTCGATGCGGCGTCGATCCAGGGGCGGGTCCTGACGGAGTCCAACGGTTTTCTGCCCGCGGCGGCGTACGACGACAGTCTGCTTGTGCAGGGCGGTCCCGCGTTCGACATCGACGGAAGCGCATCGGGCAGCTACAACGGCATGAATTTTTCATACAGCGGCGATGGCGACCGCTACGAGACGGACACGGCGTTCAACGACGGCACGAATGGCGCCGGCGGCCGGCTGGAGCGGCTGTCGATCGACGAGGTCACGGAGGATCTGCTGATCCTCGTGGTGGGACAGGGGGCGTTTCAGGCCACGGCCAGCTGGGACGTGATGCCCCGTCCGGAGACCCGGATCCAGCCGCCTTATTCGGAGCCCACCGATATCGTGGTCGGCGCCAATTTCGGGCAGGACGTGGAGAAGGTCACGATCGAGCCGACGCCTTCGGACAGCGTGTCCCTGGGTCTGAGCACGGTCGAGCTCGATCCGATCGAGCAGGCGCGCGAGGCGCTGGCCAAGCTCAGCGAGGCCCTGGGCAAGGTGGACACCTACAGGGGGCAGTACGGCGCCTTGACCAATCGCTTCGAGGGCGCCATCCAGAACCTGGCGCAGGAACGCAATGCGACGGCCGCCGCCCAGTCCCGCATCCAGGACGCCGATTATGCGGTCGAGGTCTCCAGCATGACGCGGGCCCGGATCCTGCAGCAGGCATCCACCGCCGTGCTGGCCCAGGCCAACCAGGTGCCGCGCGACATGCTGTCGCTGATTTCGGGGTAGGGCGGATCGGGCCCAGCCGCGAAAGACCCGGCTTTTGGCCAGACGCGGCATCAGCGCGGCCGAGCTGCCTTCGGGCCGATCGGCTTCTTCGAGCAGGCCGGTTTCTTGAATCAGCAGGTAGCGCATCTGCGGCTGGTAGGGTTGCAGCGCCGCTGGAACGTCGGCGAGCGGGTCGGAGAAATCCGCGGCGAAAACCGGCAATCCATGACCCCATGGCGAATGGGGATTTCCATGACCTAGCGCAAGCGTCGGGCCCCGGCAAGCCGTTACGATGAAATCATCGCCTGCGGGCGGGCAGGCCACAAGCCCGCTTATTTCATCGAAGGAGAACCCCATGGCCGCCACAATGAAAGCCGCCGTGTTCGTCGAACCCGGCCGGATCGAGCTGACCGAGAAGCCCATCCCGGAAGTCGGCCCTAACGATGCGCTGGTTCGCATTACCACCACCACGATCTGCGGCACCGACATCCACATCCTCAAGGGCGAATATCCGGTCGCCCAGGGCCTTACGGTCGGTCACGAGCCCGTGGGGGTCATCGAAAAGCTCGGCAGCGCGGTCACCGGCTACCAGGAAGGGCAGCGCGTGATCGCCGGGGCAATCTGCCCGAACTTCGGTTCCTACGCCGCCCAGGATGGCGTGCCGTCGCAGGACGGCAGCTACCTGATCCCCTCCGGGCGGTGCGGCTGCCATGGCTACAAGGCCACCGCCGGCTGGCGCTTCGGCAACCTGATCGACGGCACCCAGGCCGAATACGTGCTGGTGCCGGATGCGCAGGCCAACCTCGCGCCGATTCCGGACGGGCTGACCGACGAGCAGGTGCTGATGTGCCCGGACATCATGTCCACCGGCTTCAAGGGGGCGGAAAACGCCAATATCCGCCTGGGCGACACGGTGGTCGTCTTCGCCCAGGGCCCCATCGGCCTGTGCGCGACGGCCGGCGCGCGCCTGCTGGGCGCGACCACCATCATCGCGGTGGACGGCAATGAGCACCGCCTGGGCATTTCGCGGCGGCTGGGCGCCGACGTCACCCTCGATTTCAATACCTGCGACGTGGTCGCCGAGGTGATGCGGCTCACCGGCGGGCGCGGCGCCGATGCCGCCATCGAAGCGCTCGGTACGCAGACCACGTTCGAGCAGGCCCTGCGCTGCCTCAAGCCCGGCGGCACGCTCTCCAGCCTGGGGGTGTATTCGCAGGACCTGAAGATCCCGCTCGATGCCTTCGCCGCCGGCCTGGGCGACCATCGCATCAATACCGCTCTGTGCCCGGGCGGCAAGGAGCGCATGCGCCGCCTGATGAACGTGATCGCCGCCGAACGCCTGGATCTGGGGGTGCTGGTCACCCACCACTACAAGCTGGACGACATCGTCGCGGCCTACGATCTGTTCGCCCATCAGCGCGACGGCGTGCTGAAGATCGCCATCAAGCCGTTCTGAGCGGAGGGGCGCGGGTCGGGGTTTGGAGAAATTCGTTCACCCCGGCCCGGCGTAGGGCACCGGTGTGACCTGGAATTCACGGCCGGAATGCTCGGCCTGCCACAAGTCGTAATCGGCCTGCATCTGCAGCCACATGATGGCGCTGGGTGCGGGAATCCATCTGGACAGGCGCAGCAATTGCGTCCCGGCCATCGAACATGAAGGTCAGCCGCCAGTTGCCGCTGACCCGGATTGACCAATATCTCATTGCCGATGTTGATTGTCCATCGCGAGCCGCCCGCCTCAGCGTGTCTGCCGCAGTGTGCTCGGGTTCAGCCCGTAGCGCTGCCGGAAACGGATGGCGAATCTCGATGGGCTGGCGTATCCGCAGTCGGCGGCGATGTCGGCGATAGGGCGGGACGTGCTTTGCAGGGCGTCCAGCGCCTGTCCGAGCCGGATGTTGTCGAGCAATTCCCGGAATCCCGTGTGTTCCCGCGCCAGCCTGCGGCGCAGCGTCGCGGCGCTGCAATGGAAATCGTGCGATAGCTGCGCGAGCGTGCGCCGTTCGGGCGGCAGCAGCGACAGGTGCTGTTCGATGCGGGCGCTCAAGGGGTCGTGTCGATCCCGCAGCAGCGGTCCGATGGCCTGCTGCAGGTTCAGCGCCAGCAACAGGCTTTCGGCGGCTTGCCATTGCAGAGCTCCGGGGGCGTCAGCGGTCATGCATTCCCGCAGATAGCGCCAGGCGCGCAGCGAATCGGGGCCGGGCTGGATGGCAAGCACGCACGGGGCGGCGCCGGGGCCGGCGCCCAGTCCGGGATTGCGCCGGCGGAAACGCTCCAGCAATGCGGGAGGCAAGGCGATCGATTCAGCCAGATACGTGCCGTCGATCGGGTGGTTCTCGATGTCCAGTTCCGTGCCGGCCGCCACCAGCAGCCAATGGCCGGCGGTGCAGCGCAGCCGCCGGCCATTGGCGTGGACGTGCTTTTCGCCCTGGCGGATGTCGAAAAGACTCGCCTGGGGGATCCGGACCCGCCGCAATTGCTGCGGGGCCCGGCACCGGAAATGGCCGGGCTGGATCCGGCGTTGCTGGCGGGCGAGGGGTGGTTCCATGGGCCGCGCGGCGATGTTTGCGTCAGCGGCCGAAGACCGGGGTCAGCCGGGCCTGGCCGATGCTGTTGGCGCGCAGCATGAAACCGACCATCGCGCCGCTGGCCTGGACATCCAGAGGCAGTGTCGCGGTTTTCAGCGCCCAGACGGTGAATTGGTAGCGGTGCGGCGCATCGCCTTCGGGCGGGCAGGCGCCGCCGAAGCCGCTGGTGCCGAAGTCCGTGCGGCCCTGGATGGCGCCGGTCGGCAGGCCTTTGCCATCGGGGCCGATGCCCGCCGGCAGTTCATGAACGGTCGCCGGGATGTTGAAGACGGTCCAGTGCCACCAGCCGCTGCCGCTGGGCGCGTCGGGATCGTAGGCTGTGACGGCGAAACTTTGCGTCCCCGCCGGCGGGTTGTGCCAGGCCAGCGCGGGCGAACGGTTTTCGCCATGGCATCCAAAGCCGTCGTAGACCTGGACCTGGGTCAGCGGCTGGCCGTCCCGCATGTCGGGACTGGACAGTGTGAATTCGGCGGCCTGGGACGTGGCCGCCAGGCCGCATAGCGCCAGTGCGCAAAAGAGGGTACGCATCATGAGGTTGCCTCGGAAACGAAATGGATGCGTCCAGTATAGGGAAGGGGGCTGTCGCGGGTGATGCGCAAACGCGCATCGATGGTGCCGTTGCGCGCATCTCGCGCGGCGGGCGCGGGCGTCGGCCGGCCGTCCCCGCCGGGGGCCGCTCAGGCCCGCGAGGAGGGCAGCAAGGCTCGGCTGAGCGCCGCGCTGGGCCGCGCCGCCACGCGCTCGAACCACGGGCCGATGCGCGGCAGGCCGTGGTCGAAGGGCTGGTGGACGGATTCGCCGAAATCCAGCCAGACGTACAGCCAGATGTCGGCGGCGGTGAAGCGCTCGCCGCACAGGTAGGGGCCGGGACCGAACAGGCCGTCGAGCCACTGCAGGCGGTCCCGGGCCACCCGCTTCAGGCCCTCGGCCGCCTCGGGCGCGACCGGGATGCGCGACTCGAAGCGGGCCAGCCCTTCGGCGTAGTGGTAGGCGTTGTGGATGAATTCCGTGATGTTGAGTTCGACCCGGCGCCACCATTGCCGGGTCTGCGCGCGCTGTTCGGGCGTGTGGCCGATCAGCACGGGCTCGGGATGGCGTTCTTCCAGGTATTCCGCGATGGCGACCGCCTCGGCCAGGGTGGTGCCGTCGTCCAGGCGCAGGGCCGGCGTCTGGCCCGCCGGATTGATGGCGAGATAGGGCGGCTGGCGGTTTTCCCCCGTCATCACGTCGATGGTCGTGGCGGGCAGCCGCAGTTGTTTTTCGAGCAGGAACATCCGCAGGCAGCGCGGCGCGGGGCTCTGGGCATCGTAGATCAGCATCATGGCACGGGGGTGGGGTTCGAAGAAGGACGACCGGGGCGGTCGGACCGGGAGGATCACTCAAGTGTACTCAAGCGGCCCCGTCCACATACACCCACATCCCGTCCACCCGCGTGAACCGGCTGGTTTCATGGATGCGGGTGGCGCGGCCGTGGACGCGCACCCGCGCGACGAATTCCACGACCTCGTGGTCGGCGTCCACCCGGACGTGGCGGCGCACGTCCAGTCCCAGCCAGCGGGTGCCGGGCTCGTTGGGTTCCAGCGCGGCCGGCCGGGTGTCGGGGTGCCAGGTCCGCAGCAGGTAGTCCAGTTCGTCCAGCACGTAGGCGCTGTAGCGCGAGCGCATCAGGGCCTGGGCGTCGGGCGCTTGCAGGTGCAAGGAACCATGGTGCCAGCGGCCGCAGCAATCGGCGTAGGCGGCGGGAAGGCCGCAGGGGCAGGGGACGGGCTGGTCGGATGCGCGCTTCATGCCGGATGTTCTACATTGGAAAAGAGGAATCGTCGGCGCGGGTGCCTGAGTCCAGCGCCTTTTCCACCACTCGCAACAGGCCTTGGACTTCGTTGGTCAGGAAGGTGCCAAATCCGTTCCGGTGCAGCGTCCTGTCCTGTACATCCTGGGGGATGAAGCGCGACATTTCTTGTGTGAATGGCGTGCCACGCACGATTTCGCCGAGCCGGTCGATCATCGCCCGCAGCTTGTCCAGGTAGCGGACTTCGCCGTAGTCTTCGATCTTGCGCTCCACCAGGGCAACGTCGGGGCTTGCGCCTTGTTGTTTGAGCCAGCGCAGGTCCCAGATGTCCCGGTGCCGCACGTAGCGGACACAGGCTGGCAGGGAGACCAATTTGTCGGCCATGATTTCGTCAAGAGACTCAACGCCCAGCAGTACATCCGCGTAACCATCGGGCAGGAACGGGTAATTGCGCGCCAGGCTTTTGATGTCTCGCGTGTAGGCGGGGATATCGGCTACTTCGAGTTTGATGCGCTGCCTGGGAAGATCAGGGCGAGAGGGGGCGGTCTGGATGCTGATCCGCCATTTTGCGATCTGCGTGTGTCCGGGCTCTGCCGGCCCGTCATCCATTCCCCGGATTTGCGGGGCACGAACCCGGACATCCAGGCCATAGCGGCTTCCCAGGTAGTCTTCCAGGCATTGTTTGATGTCCTGCAGCTTGCGCGTGTTCAGCCCCGGTCCGCCTGCGAAATCCAGGTCTTCGGAGAAGCGTGGGGCGCCATGGCATAGGCGCAGCGAAGTCCCGCCTTGAAACGTCAAAGTGTCGAGCAGCTTGGCTTCGCTTAGGGCGAACAGGATGTCATAGTGCAGCAGTTCTTTTTCGATGACGGGACGCATATGGGCGCGCCCCGCGTCCCGCATGGCCAGTTCCACCAGATGATTGAAGTTTTCTTTCATGGTTTGGCCAAGGCCTCCTGGAGGGCTTCCGGGTCGATCAAATGCAGATTGCGGCCGACACGCCGCAAGTCGCGGATGGCCGTGTCGATCTTGGCCATGCGCAAGGGATGATCGGAAGAAAGCGTCGCTTGGCGCAGATCGGCCGGATCGCGCTTGGTGTGCACAAACTCGATGGTGCCGTAAGGGGTCCGGATTTCACCTTCGCGTCCGGTGGTCATGAGGGTGATGCGATCGATGGGGATCTGCGAGATGACGCCGTATTCCGCCAGGGCGGATTCCAGGCTGATGTAGCTGAGCTCGGCGGGACGCAGGGCGATGGCGATGCGTTCGATCGTGTACCCGTCGCGGGATTTCGCCGCGTCATGAACGTAGACGGCCCGGCCCGCGCGGGTCAGGACGCCGGTATCGACCAGGCGGGCCAGCCCGGCGGCAAAGGTCTTTTCCGAATCCTCGTGGAAGCAGGTGCGCAGATGCTGGCGCCGGAATACATAGCGGCCGGCGTCGTCCAGGGCACGGAGAACGCGAATGGCTTGGCGCTGGTTCATGGGATTAAGTGTACATCAGCACCCTGTTTATATGGTGTTTGCGTAGACTTATGAACCACTCTGGCGCTGCATGTCCCTCTGCGGATTTCGAAGGGGTGGTGGCCTGCGATCCTATTCCCCCGTCCGGATCCCCAGCCTGCGCTCCACCAGCCAGGCGCAGCCGAGCAGGGTGACGTTGATGGCCAGGTACAGCATGCCGGCGATGATGAAGGTCTCGACGATCAGGTAGCTCTGGCTCATCAGGCGCCGGGCGAAGCCGGTGAGCTCCATGACCGCGATGGTGGAGGCCAGGCTGGTGCCCTTGATGGCCAGCACCAGCTCGTTGCTGTAGGCCGGGAAGGCCTGGCGGATGGCCAGGGGAAAGTGGATGCGGCGGAAGATCTGCAGGCGGCTCATGCCGCAGGAGGCGGCGGCGTCCAGCTGGCCGGCCGGCACGGACTGCAGGCCGCCGCGGATGGCTTCGCTCATGTAGGCGCCGCTGTTCAGGGCGATGGCCAGGATGGCGCAGCGCGCGCCGTCGGAGAACAGCCACCACAGGGCGGGCTGCTCGCGCACGAAGCCCAGGGTGCCGATGCCGTAGTACAGCAGGAAGAGCTGGATCAGCAGCGGCGTGCCGCGAAAGACGGTGCTGTAGGCGAAGGCCGCGCCCGCGACCAGCGGGTTGCGCGCGGTGCGCATCAGCGCCGCGCCCAGGCCCAGCAGCGAGGCGAACAGGATGGAGAACAGGCCGATGCGCAGGGTGATCCAGAATCCCTCGATCAGCACGGGCACGGCTTTTTCAAACAGTTCGATCATCGTCCGGCCCCCCGCATGCCGCGTCCGAAGTGGCGCTCGGCCCAGACGAACAGCCCCTGGCTGCAGGCGCCGATCAGGAAATACAGGATGCCGGCCATCAGGTACAGGATCAGGGGCGCGCGCGTGGCGGCCGAGCCCAGCACGGCGGCGCGCATCAGCTCGACCAGGCCCACCAGGGAGATCAGGGCGGTGTCCTTCAGGGCGGCCTGCCAGACGTTGTTGGCGCCGGGCAGGGCGTACCAGAAGAGCTGCGGCAGGGTGATGCGGCGCAGGCACTGGCCGCGGTCCATGCCGATGGCGCGGGCGGCTTCGAGCTGGCCGGGGTCGATGGCCTTGAAGGCGCCGCGGAAGACTTCCACGCTGTAGGACCCCGAGATCAGGGCGATGGCCAGGATGCCGATCAGCATGGGAAAGACGGTGCTCATCAGCTCGTCCCATTCCAGCCAGTCGGCCAGGTCGGCGGCGGGCTGCACCGCGCCGAAGAACAGCAGGTAGATGATGAGCAGTTCGGGGACGCTGCGCACGACCATGGTGTACAGGCCGACGAGCGCGCGCGCCGGGCGGTTGGCGCCGGTCTTGGCGGCCGCGCCGGCGATGCCGATGGCCATGCCCAGGCCGATGCCGCACACGCTGATGAAGACGGTCATGGCCGCGCCGCGCAGCAGCATGGCGCCCCAGCCGGCGCTCAGGATGTCGTGCAGGGTCTGGATCATGGGATGGATGGAAAACCCCGGGACGGTGCCGGCGGGCGGCCGGCGGCCCCGGGGGAATGAAGCCGGCGCCCGCAGGCGCCGGCCGCGTCGTCGGGCATTACTTCTTGCAGGCGGCGTAGTTGGACAGGTCGACGCCGAACCATTTGGTGCTGGAGGACTTGATGGTGCCGTCGGCGATCAGTTCGCACAGGGCCTTGTCCACCTTGGCCTTCAGCTCGGTGTTCTTCTGGTTGATGCCGGCCCCGATGCCCAGGCCCAGGATGTCCGGGTCGGCGCTGCTCTTGACCACGGCGTCGGCCAGGGCGAACTTGCCCTTGCCGGTGGTGTCCAGGAACTGGCTCTGCGGGGTGACTTCGGAGAAGGTCGCGTCCAGGCGGCCGGCCGACAGGTCCATCTGCATCTGGTCCTGGGTCTCGTAGGTCTTGAGCTTCAGGTCCGGCGCGTATTTCTGCAGGTAGGCGCCCTGGGTGGTGCCGCTCTGCACGCCGACGGTCTTGCCCGCCAGGCCGGCCATCAGGGCCTTGGGATCGGCGGCCTTCAGCAGCGCGTCGCCCTGGGGCAGCACGAAGGCGGAATCTTCCGTGGCGTAGGGGATGCTGAAGGCGATGACCTTGGCGCGCTCGGCGGTGACGGACATGCCGGAGATCACCAGGTCGAAGCGTTCGGCCTGCAGGGCGGGAATCAGGCTGTCGAAGGCCTGGACCACGAAGCGGCACTTCATGTCGAGCTTCTTGCACAGGGCATGGCCGACGTCGGCGTCGAAGCCGGTGACCTTGCCGCTGGCGTCGACCATGCTCCAGGGCGGGTAGCCGCCTTCGGTGCCGATTTTCAGCGTGGCGGCCGAAGCCGTGGCGGCCAGGCCTGCAAGGCCGAGGGCGGCGCACAGCGCCGCCTGTCGTGCGATGGAAATCACCATGGACGGGATCCTAATGAGAGGTTGGGTCTTGGGAAATGCGGAAAGAGGAATATTAGTACATTGAGGATCGGGGTGGGGCAGGCATCTCTCCACCTCGCGGCCTGCATGCCGCTCGGATTCGCCCTGCACGGAACAGTCCGCAGGGGCTGTTCCGTGTCCGGGCTCATCCAATCTGCACCACCGTTTCCGGGTAGCGCACCCGGCTGCGGCGCTGCGTGCCCAGGCTGTAGACCAGGGTCAGCGGCCCCAGGCGGCCGACGAACATCAGCAGCATCAGCACGATCTGGCTGGGCAGGCTCAGGACGCGGGTCAGGTCGGGGCTGATGCCGGTGGTGCTGAAGGCCGACATCACTTCCATGACCACGGCGATGAAGGGCATGTCCTCGAACAGGCTGACCAGGAAGATGCCCAGGCAGACCAGCAGGCCCGACACCATCATCAGCGCCAGGGCCTTGTGGATGGTCTCGGGGGCGATGGTGCGGTGCATCAGCACGACTTCCTTGCGCTGCAGGATGTAGGCGCGGACCACGGCCAGCAGGACGATGAAGGTGGCGAGCTTGATGCCGCTGGCGGTGGACAGCGAACCGCCGCCGATGAACATCAGGCCGGTGAGCAGGAAGCGCGAGCTGTCGTAGAGCTGGTCGACGTCCACGCTGGCGAAGCCGGCCGTGCGCGCCGCGACGACCTGGGTCCAGGCGGCCAGCCCCTGGCCCGCGGCCGGCAGCGCGCCCAGGGTGTTGGGGTTGCGCGCCTCGATCAGCCAGAACAGCGCGAAGCCGGCCAGGTTCAGGACCAGCGTGCCGATCAGCATCAGCCGCGTGTAGTAGGCCAGCGTCGTCCAGCTGCGCTTCTGCTGGATGTCGGCCAGCACGCTGAAGCCCAATCCCCCGAGGATCACGCAGCCGGTGATCACGAAAGTGGTGACCGGGTCCTGGGCGAAGCCGGCCAGGCTGCCGGGAAAGAGCGACAGGCCGGCGTTGTTGAAGGCCGAGACGGCGTGGAAGCCGGCCAGCAGGAAGGCGTGCTCCAGGCTGTCGTGGCGCCACCACCAGAGCGTCAGGATCAGGATGGCGGCGCCCTCGATCACGAGGGAGAACTTCAGCACCGTCAGCGCCGTCTGGCGGATGCGGGCCACGCTGGTCTGGTTGAAGGCCTCCAGCGCCAGGGCCTGGTATTTCAGGCTCACGCGCCTGCCCAGGGTCAGGGTGGCGATGATGGCGAAGGTGACGAAGCCGATGCCGCCGATCTGCACCAGGGCCAGCAGCACGGCCTGGCCGAAGAAGCTCAGGTCCGTGGCGGGGTCGATCAGCATCAGGCCGGTGACGGTGACGGCCGAGGTGGCGGTGAACAGGGCCTCGAACACGCCGAAGGGATGGCGCTGCGCCACCGGCAGGGACAGCAGCACGGTCCCGACCAGGATCAATATGAGGAAGCTGCCGGCCAGGACGGCGGGCGGGCTCGCCTGCAGCTGGCCGGTGCGGCGCGCCTGGCGGTAGGCCTGCAGGGGGTGGATGTTGATGCGCGCCATGCTCGGTCGGGATCGGTCGGAATCGGTGAGGCCGGTCGGAAGGGGCGGGAGGCCGGACCGGGGAACGGTCAGCGCAGTTTCGGCGCGGCGTTCTTCAGGTAGTGCAGCGGGCCGAACAGGATCAGGGTGTCCTTGGTGCGCACCACGAACTGGTCGGTGGGGTGCACGGTGGTCTCGCCCTTGCGCTTGACGGCCAGGGCGTGGATGGCGCCCGGGGGATCGGTGGTCAGGGCGTCGCCCAGGGTGCGGCCGTCCAGTTGCGCGCTGGCCTCGATCTCGACCACGAAGTCGCCGTTGCCCAGCGAGATGTAGTCGTTGACCATGGGGTAGCTGAGCACCTGGGCGATGCGGATGCCCATCTCGTCTTCCGGATGGATGATGCGGTTGGCGCCCAGCTTGGCCAGGATCAGGTGGTGCGCGCGCGAGGACGCCTTGACCCACAGGACCTTCACGCCCAGCGCCTTCAGGTGCACGGTGCAGACCAGGCTGGCCTGCAGATCCTCGCCGATGGCGACCAGAACCACGTCGTATTCGGGCAGCCCCAGTTCGGCCAGGGCGTCGCGGTCGGTGACGTCGGCGATGGCGGCGCGGGTCAGCCGGTCGGCCATCTGGTCGATGACGCGGCTGTCGGCGTCCACGCCCAGGACCGAATGGCCCAGCCGCATCAGTTCCAGCGAGGTGGCGCTGCCGAAACGGCCCAGGCCGATGACGGCGAATTGTCCCATGGTGCTTCCTCAGTGTCCGTTTAGGGCGATTTGAGCATACAAGGCGCCGGGACGGGGCGCCAGAGTTCGGCCAGCGGACGCCGGATGGCGTTTTGACCATGGTCAGACGCCCGAAAATCTGGTAAAAACCCTGATGGATTTTTGCTTGAATTTGATATTTGGATGGTGCGTTGCAGCAAATTACGACAGGGAATGCGCTGAACCAGCCCCGCTTTTTCCCGCATGATATGACAAGTTTGTTCGATCCGGTCAGGCTGGGGGAAATCGAGCTGCCCAACCGCATCGTCATGGCGCCCGCCGCGGGCCCGGGGTCCGTGCAGTGCCGCGTGCCCGACGAGGGCATGCGCGCCTATTATGCGCAGCGCGCCGACGCGGGCCTGATCCTGGCGGGCGCGGCCTCGGTGTCGCCGCTGGGCATCGGCCATCCGAACACGCCGGGCATCTGGAATTCCTCCCAGGCGCAGGCCTGGCGGACGGTGACCGACACCGTGCATCGGCGCGGCGGGCGCATCGTCCTGCAGCTGTGGCACGCCGGCCGGGTGTCGGACCCCGAATACCTGTCGGGCGAGATGCCGGTGGCGCCCAGCGCCATTCCCTGCGGCCGGGGACCTTGCCCTCAGGCGGGAGGCTTCGTCGTGCCGCGCAGCCTGCGGCTCGACGAGATCCGGCGCGTGATCGCGGATTTCGAGCAGGCGGCCCGCCACGCCTGGCTGGCGGAATTCGACGGGGTGGAAGTGCATGCCGGCGACGGCTACCTGATCGACCAGTTCCTGCACGACGGCTCCAATGGCCGGCAGGACGACTACGGCGGCTCGGTGTGCAAGCGCAGCCGTTTCCTGCTGGAAATCGTCGAGGCCTGCGCCGGCATCTGGGGCGCGGGCCGGGTCGGCGTGCACCTGTCGCCGCGCGGCGACCGCTACGACATGCGGGATTCGGATCCCGCGGCGCTGTACCGCCACGTGGCCCGCGAACTGGGCCAGCGCCGCGTGGCCTTCATCTGCGTGCGCGAGCACGAGGGCCCGGACGCGCTGGCGCCGGTGATCCGGGACGCCTTCAGCGGTGCGCTGGTGCTGAGCGAGGGCTACGATCCCGCATCGGCGCTGCGCGCCGTCCAGGCGGAGCGGGGCGAGGCGGTCGCCTTCGGGCGGGCGTTCGTGCGCAATCCCGACCTGGTGCGGCGCCTCAGGGCCGGGCAGCCGCTGGTGCCGGAGGCCGCGCCGGCGGAGCCGCTGGCCGCCGCGGGCGGCTGAGCGCTCGCCCGATCAGCCGTTGAGCCGGGCGCGGACCTGGGCGGATACGGCGGCCATGTCGGCGCGGCCGGCCAGGGCCTTCTTCAGCTGACCCATGACGGCGCCCATGGCGGCGCCACCCTGCAGGCCCTGGCTGGCGGCCTGGGCGACGGCGGCATCGAGGGCGGCCGCGATTTCCTCGGGCGAGGCGCCCTGCGGCAGGAATTCCTTCAGGATGTCCAGTTCGGCGCGTTCCTGGGCGGCGCTGTTGGTGCGGCCGGCGGACTCGAAGGCCGCGATGGATTCGCGCCGCTGCTTGACCTGCTTTTCGATGATGGCGAGGATCGCGGCGTCGTCGGGCTCGACGCGCTCGTCCACGGCCTTCTGCTTGATGGCGGCCTGCAGCAGCCGCAGGGTGCCCAGGCGGGTGCTGTCGTGCGCGCGCATGGCGGTCTTGACGGCGTCGGATATCTGGCTGGCGAGCCCGGTGCTCATGGGGATTTCCTGTGGGGCGTTGAAAACGGCATTTTAGCGCGCGGGCCGCCCCGGCACGCTCTGGCCCGGCGCGCTCGGGCCCGGCGCGCTCTCGCCCGGCGCGATGCGGCCCGTGCGGCGGTGCTGCGCGATGCCGCGAGGGGACCGGCCGGCCGTCCCGGCCTACAGCCGCCAGTCGTGGCGCTCCAGCGGGCGCCCCGCGGCATCGTAGCCCTGCTCGCTGAAGAAGACCCGCCCGTCGGCCGTCCCCGCCAGGACCGTCGAGCAGCGCGTGCCGTAGTCCGGGCTGATGATGAAGGGGCTGCTCAGCAGGCGTTCGCGCTCCGGGGCGAGGCCGGTGGCCGGCAGCCGTGCGTCGTCGGCGGGTGTGGTGTCGCGCAGCCGCTCGAACACCTGTTCGGGCGCGGCCTCCCAGGCCGCGGGCGGCAGGGCGTCCAGCGAAGCGCGCAGCCGCGCGGCCTTGGGCCAGGGGGTGTCGAGCAGGTGGTTCGACAGCACGTACCGCCCCGGTCCCAGGCGGCGGGGCGCGCGGGCGGGATCGCGGTTGCCCAGGTACCAGGCCTGGCGCGCATCGCCCGCGATCAGGTTGAAGCCCGCCCAGGCGTCCATCCGCGCCGCGATCGCGGCGATCCAGGCGGCGGGATCGTCTTCGCTCAGGAGGAAGTCGCGCACCAGCAGGCCGCGCGACGGCGCGCCGGGCGGCATGGGGCGTCCGGGCTCGCGGTAGTTGGTCAGCAGGGCGTAGCGGCCGGCGGCGGTGGCGCCCATCCAGGTGCCGCCGCCCTGCAGGTCGCGGCCGGCGAGCAGCTGCGGGGCTTCGGCCCAGGGGCGTGCCGCCCGCGTCGGCCGCGCGTGGAATTCGTCGCGGTTGGCGGCGATCAGCAGGGGCTGGCCGGGAGCCCCCAGGGACAGGTAGGCGATGCACATGGGTATGGAACGGGGGCGGGACCGGCGCGGCCGGAATCCCGGGATATGGCCCTTTTTCTGCAGCTTGGGCGGAATGCTCCAATCGTATACTGATTTTGCGACCGCGCTGTCTCCGCCAGCGGCCGCCCCGTCGAAGACCGCGGGCGCATCCGGAATGCGGACAATAAGAAGAGGAAGACATCATGTCACGGTCATTGAAAGCCTGGACGCGCACGACCGCGTTCAAATTCGCCTTGTTCACCCTGGCGGCGATCATCGGGATCATCGTGCTGACGGCATCCCTGCTGTGGATGGAGCGCGGCGCCCTGCTGCAGGAACGGCAGGTCGGCGCGCGCCAGGCGGTCGAAACGGCCTATGGGGTGATCACCTACTACCACCGCCTCGCCGGGACCGGCGCCCTGCCCGAGGAGCAGGCGAAGAAGCAGGCCATGGAGGTCCTTCGCGGCATGCGCTACAGCGGCCAGGAATATTTCTGGATCAACGACATGGCGCCGCGCATGGTGATGCACCCGATCAAGCCCGAACTCGAAGGCAAGGACTTGTCGGGCATGCAGGATCCCAACGGCCTGAAGCTGTTCGTGGCGTTCGTGGATACCGTCAAGGCGAGCCCCACGCACGACGGCTACGTGTTCTACCTGTGGCCCAAGCCGGGCGTCGACCAGCCCGTGGAAAAGGTCTCCTACGTGAAGGAATTCGCCCCCTGGGGCTGGATCCTCGGCTCGGGCGTGTACCTGGACACGGTCGACGCCGTCGTCTGGGGGCAGGCCGGCGGCTTCGCGCTGGCGGCGGCCATCCTGGCGCTCATCCTGCTGGTCCTGGGCGCCGTCCTGTCGCGCCGGCTGGTGCGCCAGCTGGGCGGCGAGCCCGACGCGGTCATCCAGATCGCCGATCGCATGTCGCGCGGCGACCTGCGCGTGGACATCCCGGTGCGCCCGGGCGACCAGGCCAGCCTGATGCATGCGATGCGGGTCATGCGCGACGGCATCGCCCAGGCCGTGGCCCAGGTGCGCCAGGGCACCGAGTGGATCGGCCAGTCCGTCGGCCAGATCGTGCACGGCAACCTCGACCTGTCGGCGCGCACCGAGCAGCAGGCCGCCTCGCTGCAGGAAACCGCCGCCAGCATGGAAGAAATCACCAGCACGGTGAACCACAACGCGGCCAACGCCCAGCAGGCCAACACGCTGGCGGCCACCGCTTCCGAGATCGCCTCGCGCGGCGGCCAGAACGTCTCCCGGGTGGTCGAGACCATGGGCGAGGTCAACGCCTCGACGCGCCAGATGTCGGACATCGTCGGCGTGATCGACAGCATCGCCTTCCAGACCAACATCCTCGCCCTGAACGCGGCGGTCGAGGCCGCCCGCGCCGGCGAGCAGGGCAAGGGCTTCGCGGTGGTGGCCTCCGAGGTCCGCGCGCTGGCCCAGCGGTCCTCGAACGCGGCCAAGGAAATCCGCAGCCTCATCGACAGCACCGTGCAGAAGATCCAGGCCGGCGCCGAGATGGCCGACGGCGCGGGCCAGACCATGACCGAAGTCGTCTCCAGCGTGCAGCGGGTGGCCGACATCATGTCGGAAATCACCCTGGCGAGCCGCGAGCAGGCCGCCGGCATCGAGCAGATCAACCTCGCCATCGGCCAGATGGACCAGGTGACCCAGCAGAACGCCGCGCTGGTGGTCGAGGCGGGCACGGCCGCCCAGTCCCTCAACGACCAGATGAACGGCCTGAACAGCGCCGTCGGCGTCTTCCAGCTGAGCGGGCCGGGCGCGCCCGCCTTGCCCCAGGAATGAGGCGTGCTGGCCTGATCCCGCGCGGTGCGGGGGCCGCCGCCGCGCTCGCGCTGCTCCTGGCGGCGGGCGCCGCGCAGGCGGGCGAGCGGGCCTGGACGCGGGACCGGGTCAGCCAGGGCCTGCAGGCGCAGGGGCGTGCGGTGGCGGTCCTCTACGCGCCGGGCCCGCGGGATCCGGCGGTGCCGGACTCGGCGCGCATCACCCGCGTCTACGCGTCGCGCGATTACGACAGCAGCGCGCGGATCTCCACCCGCCTGTGCTGGGGTTCCGAAAAGGGGCCGTGCGTGCCGCTGGAGGGCCGCAGCATCGAGACGGGCCTGCTGCGGGGCCGGGCGGCGCGCGGACCGCTGCTGCTGGTGCACCGGGTCGAGGGCTGGGGCGGCGGCCACCCGCCCGTCTTCGTCCGCGGGACGGTGACGGTGTGGTTCGACGACGGACAGCCTTGACGGGCCGGACGTGCGGGAAGGATGCGCGGGAAGGATGCGGGCGTGGCTGCCGCTGGCAGTGCCTGCCCGGATTCCGGCAGGGCCTCGGGCGCGCGGCCCGGGCTTCCAGGGGTACCGGCCGGCGGCGCCGTCGGCTGAAAATGGATCGGGTTATACTAGTCAGCTTACCTGGTTTAGAGGGCGCCCCTGCGCCCGCCACGACCGCCGAGCCGGGGATCTCAGACGGAAAATCATGCAAAAGAACAGCTATAGCTACGACGAACTGCTGGCGTGCGGGCGCGGGGAACTCTTCGGTCCCGGCAATGCCCAGCTGCCGCTGCCGCCCATGTTGATGCTCGACCGGATCACGCACATCGATGACAAGGGCGGCGCGCACGACAAGGGCCAGATCGTGGCCGAGCTCGACATCCGCCCCGACCTGTGGTTCTTCGATTGCCATTTCAAGGGTGATCCGGTCATGCCGGGCTGTCTCGGGCTGGATGCCATGTGGCAGCTGGTGGGCTTTTTCCTGGGCTGCTGCGGCGGCCAGGGCCGGGGCCGCGCCCTGGGCGTGGGCGAGGTCAAGTTCACCGGCCAGGTCCTGCCCACCGGCAAGCTGGTCCGCTATACCATCGACATGAAGCGCGTCATGATGCGCAAGCTGGTGATGGGCATCGCCGACGCCCGCATGGAGGTCGACGGCCACGAGATCTACGCGGCACACGACCTGCGCGTGGGCCTGTTCACCCGCACGGACAATTTCTAGGAGCTTCGATCATGCGTCGTGTCGTCGTCACCGGCATGGGCATCGTGTCCAGCCTGGGCAACAACCAGTCCGAGGTCCTCGACAGCCTGCGCCAGGGCCGCTCCGGCATCACTTTCCAGCCGGAATACGCCGAACAGGGCCTGCGCTCGCACGTGGCGGGTTCGGTGCACCTCGATGCGCTCGACCGGATCGACCGCAAGCTCAGCCGCTTCATGGCCGACGGCCACGCCTACGCCTGGCTGGCCATGCAGGAAGCCATCCAGGACGCCGGCCTGACGCTCGACCTGGTGTCCAATCCGCGCACCGGCCTGATCGTCGGCGCCGGCGGCGCCTCGCATTCCTCGATCAACGACGGCATCCGGACCCTGCACGAAAAGGGCGTGCGCCGCGTCGGCCCCTACATGGTCACCAAGGCCATGGCCAGCGGCGTGTCCGCCTGCCTGGCCACCGGCGCCCAGATCAAGGGCGTGAACTACTCCATCAGCTCGGCCTGCTCCACCAGTGCGCACTGCATCGGCAACGCGGTCGAGCAGATCCAGCTGGGCAAGCAGGACATCGTCTTCGCCGGCGGCGCGGAAGAAGAACACTGGTCGCTGTCCTTCATGTTCGACGCCATGGGCGCGCTGTCCACACGCTACAACGACACGCCCGAACGCGCCTCGCGCACCTACGACGCCGACCGCGACGGCTTCGTCATCTCCGGCGGCGGCGGCATCCTGGTGGTCGAGGAATACGAGCACGCCAAGGCGCGCGGCGCGCGCATCCTGGCCGAGATCGTCGGCTACGGGGCGACGTCCGACGGCTACGACATGGTGGCGCCGTCCGGCGAAGGCGCGGTGCGCTGCATGCGCCAGGCGCTGGCGGGCGTGGACGCCCGCGTGGACTACATCAACACCCACGGCACCAGCACGCCGGTGGGCGACATCAAGGAACTCGAGGCCATCCGCGAAGTCTTCGGCGACGACCAGCCCTGGATCGCCTCGACCAAGTCGCTGTCCGGCCACGCGCTGGGCGCGGCGGGCGTGAACGAGGCGGTCTACACCCTGCTGATGATGCAGCACGGCTTCGTCGCGGCCTCGGCCAACATCGACACCCTGGACCCGGCGGCCGAAGGCATGAACATCCTGCGCGAGACCCTGCCGCAGGCCCGCATCGAGACCGCGCTGTCCAACAGCTTCGGCTTCGGCGGCACCAACGCCACCCTGGTGTTCTCGCGCGCGGGGCTCTGATCCCGCCCGCATCGCCTCCTTGGGCCTGATCCGGAACGGCCCGCCGCGCGCACCGCATGGCGGGCCGTTCCGGCTTTCGACACGGCCGGCGGCCGGACTCAGGACGCTTCGGCCGCGGCGGCGTCCGGGGTCTGGACCACGGTGGCGCGCACCAGCGCATTGCGGCCCGCGCGCCAGCCGGCCAGCGCCGTGCAGACGCCGAGTACGGCCAGCAGTCCGGTCGAGGCCCGGAAATTGCCCGCCCAGTCGTGCAGTACCCCGATCAGCAGCGGGCCGCTGGCGGCCAGCACGTAGCCCGTGGTCTGGGCCATGCTGGACAGGTGGGCGGCCACGTGGGCATCCCCGGAGCGCAGCACGATCAGCATCAGGGCCAGGGCGAACAGCCCGCCCTGGCCGATGCCCTGGATCACGGCCAGCGGCCAGATGGCCCAGCGCGGCCCCAGGATCATGCCGATCAGGGCCAGGGTGGCCGCGGCCGCCAGAACGACCGCCAGGCCGCGCTGGTCGCGGCAGCGCGCGGCCGCCACGGGCGTCAGCAGGCAGGCGGCGACCTGCAGCAGGATGGACAGGGAGGTCACCAGGCCGGCCTCGGTGCCGTCCAGCCCGCGATCGCGCAGCATCGGCGCCATCCAGCCCAGCACGCAATAGGCCAGCGCCGACTGCAGGCCCATGAACAGGGTGACGGCCCAGGCCAGGCCGTCGCGCCGCAGGCCGTCGACCGGCAGGATGTGGCGCCCGCCCGCCGGGCGGCCGGGGGCGCGCAGGGCGATCGGCGCCCAGGCCGCGAGCGCCGCCACGCCCGGGACGGCCCACAGCGCCAGGCCCAGGTCCCAGCGGCCGTCCAGGGCCCGGGTGACCGGCAGCGTGACGGCGGCGGCCAGGGCGGCGCCGCCCACAAGGCTCATGGTGTACAGGCCGGTCATCAGGGCCGCACGGTCGGAAAAATCCCGCTTCACCAGGCTGGGCAGCAGCACGTTGCCCAGGGCGATGCCCGCGCCCGCCAGGCCGGTGCCCAGGAACAGGCCCGTCACGCCCAGGACGCCGCGCAGGGCCGTACCCGCGGTGATCAGCGCCAGCACCAGCAGCAGGGTGCGCTCGATGCCGGTGCGCTGCGCCAGGCGCGGCGCGAAGGGGGCGAACAGGCCCATGCAGAGCACGGGCAGGGTGGTCAGGTAGCCGGCCTGGGCGCCGGTGAGGCCCAGGGCCCGGGTCAGTTCGGGCAGCAGGATGGCCGTGCTGGGAAACAGCGGGCGCAGGTTGGCGGCCAGCAGCAGGAGGCTGGCCGCCGTCAGCCAGACCGCCGGGCGGGTGACGGCCGGCTTCATGCGGCGCGGCGCCGGGTGTCCGGCAGGAAGAAGGCGGCCAGGCCCAGCAGCGGCAGGAAGGCGCACAGGTGGTAGACGAAGGCGATGCTGGTGGCGTCGGCCAGCCGGCCCAGCGCGGCGGCGCCGATCCCGCCCATGCCGAAGGCCAGGCCGAAGAACAGGCCCGAGACCGTGCCGGTCTTGCCGGGCATGAGTTCCTGCGCGTAGACGATGATGGCCGGGAAGGCCGAGGCGATCATGAAGCCGGCGCAGAACACCAGGATCAGGGTCCAGTGCAGGTTGGCGTAGGGCAGCGCCAGGGAGAACGGCGCCGTGCCCAGGATCGAGCCCCAGATGACGCGCTTGCGGCCGACGCGGTCGCCGATGGGGCCGC
This sequence comes from Castellaniella defragrans, assembly GCF_014203015.1. Lineage (GTDB taxonomy): Bacteria > Pseudomonadota > Gammaproteobacteria > Burkholderiales > Burkholderiaceae_B > Castellaniella > Castellaniella defragrans. Next base: position 62,885 of record NZ_JACHIB010000017.1, on the reverse strand, counting down.
CGGCCAGCGTGCCGGTGGCCACGCCGGCCAGGAACACGAACAGGGAATATTGCGCCTGCTGGACGTCCAGGCCGAAGCGGTCGATCAGGAAGAAGGTGAAATAGCTGTTCAGTCCCGCCAGGTAGAAATATTTGCTGAAGATGAGCAGCAGCAGGATGAACACCGCGCCGCGCACCTGGCGCGCCGACAGGCCGTTGTCGGTCTTGCGCAGCGACGCGCGTCCGCGCACGCCGGACAGGTTGGCGGCGTACCAGCGGCTGACGCCCAGCAGGATGCAGATGCCGGCCAGCGCGGCCAGTGACACCCAGGCGACGCTTTCCTGGCCGTGCGGCACGATCAGCAGGGCCGCCAGCAGCGGGCCGATGGAAGAGCCGATGTTGCCGCCCACCTGGAAGATCGACTGGGCCAGGCCGTGGTGGCCGGCCGAGGCCATGCGCGCCACCCGCGAGGATTCCGGATGGAACACCGAGGACCCGGCCCCCACCAGCGTGGCGGCCAGCACCACCAGGGGGAAGTTCCAGGCCTGGGACAGCAGCAGCAGGCCGCAGCAGGTGAAGCCCATGCCGATCGGCAGGGAATAGGGCAGCGGGCGGCGGTCCGTGAACCGGCCCACCAGCGGCTGCAGCAGCGAGGACGAGAACTGGAAGGCCAGGGTGATGATGCCGACCTGGGCGAAGCTGAGGTCGAAGCGGCCCTGCAGCACCGGGTAGATGGCCAGCAGCACCGACTGCATCATGTCGTTGAGCAGGTGGGTGAGGCTGATGGCCCCCAGGACGGGGAAGGCGACGCCGGGCTCGGACGGAGGCGCGGCGGATGGCGCCGTGGCGAGAGAGTTTTTCATGATGGATCGGACGATGACATCCGCTCGATTGTACGCCGGTCCTGGAAGCCGGGCCGGGACATGCGCCGGCCGTAATGGAGGCTATTTCGTCGGCCGCGCCCGCACGCGCCGTTCCCGCTGTACGATCGCGGCTCGGGTCCGTCATCGGCGCTGGTTCGCCATCGGCTCGGGCCCCTCATCGGCTCCGGTTCGTCATCGGCTCGGGTCCGTCAGCCACGTCATTCATTCATTGATTCATTCATCTTCCAGGCGCGCTCCATGTTCCAGCGGGTTCATGATTCGTCCGGCGATCCGTTTCCGTTCGGCGCCGTCTTCGGCCGCCGGGTGCTGCGCGGGATCGGCCAGGTCTATCTGCTGCCCAGCGCCCGGGCCGGCGCCGTCCTGCTGGCCGCCGTGGCCTGGCAGTCCTGGACGCTGGCGGGCGCCTGCCTGCTGGGCGCCTTGACCGGGACCGTGTGGGGCCTGTCGGCGGGTCGCGCCGACGCCGGCGGCCGCGCCGGCCTGGACGGCTACAACGGCGCGCTGACCGGGCTGGGAATCATGGCCGTGCTGCCGCCCGGGCCGCTCGCCTGGTCCCTGGTGGCGCCCCTGGCCTGTCTGGCGACGTGGGCGGCGCGGGCATGGCGCAACCGGTGCGCGGCGCCGCCCTATACGGCGCCCTTCGTCCTCGTGACCTGGCTGCTGATGGCGGCGGCCGAAGGCCTGGACCTGCCGCGGGCCGCCGCCGCGGCCGCCGCCGATCCCGGCTGGGGCGAGGCGGTGCAGGGCGTACTGCGCGGGGTGGGGCAGGTGATGTTCCTGGACGATCCCCGCGCCGGCGCCCTGTGCCTGCTGGGCCTGGCGCTGGGCGCGCCCGGAGCGGCGCTGTCCGCCGGCCTGGCCTCGGGCCTGTGCCTGCTGGCGGCGGTCCTGGCGGGCTTCCCGCCCGACGCGGCCGGGCTGGGCCTGTACGGTTTCAACGCCGTGCTCGCGGCCGAGGCGCTGCGGGCGGTCCGCCCGGGCCGCCTCGAGCGCTGGCTGTGGCCCTGCCTGGGCGCGCTGCTCAGCCTTGGCCTGATGCGGGGCTTCCAGGCGCTGGAACTGCCGCCGCTGACGGCGCCGTTCCTGCTGGCGACCTGGGCGGTGCGCCAGGCCGCCCTGCGCCGGGGGGCTCAGGCCCGGGCGGCCTGATCGATCGGTGCGTGGCCGGCGGCGGGGCTGGACGGCGCCGGTTCGCCCGCCACCCCCGCCGCCCCGGCCACCCGCGCCTCCAGCGAGGCCAGGAAGCGCCAGACGAACAGCAGCGTGATCAGCAGCAGGCCCGGATAGCCCAGGCCGGCCAGGACGTAGGGGATGGTCGGATCGCCCTGGGCCACGGCATCCAGGTTGAAGCTGAGCAGCCCCAGGGTGATGAAGGCGCCGAAGAGCCACATGCCCATCAGCCACAGGCCGGCTTCCGCGCCGTGCAGCGTGCGGCCCCAGCGTCCCGCGCCGGCCGCGCGCGGGACCGCCTGCTCACGGGGAGCGGTGCGGGCGCGTAGCCCCAGCGTCAGCAGGTCGTAGATCAGCAGGCCCGCGCCGGTGAGGAAGACCAGGCCGAACACCGGCACCAGGACCTTGTAGAACTGCATCGCGGGGAAGACCTGGCCGCCGAACCAGTTCAGCCCCATGGCGCGGTACAGGAAGACCTGGATCGTGCCGCCGATGGCGAAGGCGAAGGCGATGCCCAGCATGCCGGCGAAGACCAGCCAGAAGGCGATCCGGCCCAGCCGCTGGTCGAAGTCCTTCACGCCGCGCAGCAGCGGGATGGCATAGTAGGCCGACGCGATGCCCAGCATGCCGAAGGTGCCGAACAGCGCCAGGTGGGCGTGGCTGGGCGTGACCCAGGTGCCGTGCGACCAGACGTTGGTCAGCGCGAAGGTCATGGTGAAGCCCAGGATGCCCGCTCCGACCTGCTCCAGCACCACCGAGCCGAGGATGAAGTAGAAGGCCGGGGCGTTTTCCAGCGGGCGGTGGTCCTGGTGGGCGTCCAGGTAGATGTGCCAGAAGCAGAACACCAGCGGCAGCGGTTCCAGGGCGCTGAACAGCGAGCCCCAGAACTGCCAGAATTCCGGCGTGCCGATCCAGAAGTAATGGTGGGCGTTGCCGATCAGGCCCGACAGCCAGACCATCGCCACGCCCCAGAACACGGCGTAGCCCACCGCCTTGACGTCGGCCTTGAACATCAGCACCAGCAGGAAGCCGACCAGGCTGATGTGGATGACTTCCCAGACGCCCTCGACCCAGTAGTGCACCACGTACCAGCGGAAGTATTCCTGCAGGTCCAGGCGCTCGACGAAGAACACGCCGAACAGCCAGACGAAGGTCAGGGCGGTGACCCCGATCGCCAGCCCCCAGTGGATCTCGTTCCATTCGCGGCGCGCCGGGAAGGTGCGCAGCACCACCCAGGCCAGGATGGCGAAGCCGACGAAGATGACGATGTCGGCGGCGCGGCCGGCCTCCAGGTATTCCAGGCCTTCCTGCAGCCAGGGCTGCCCCAGCCACCAGCCGGCGATGCCGTGCGCCGCCAGGGACTGGGTGGCGACGTTCCACAGCGTGACCGCCAGCAGGGCCCAGAACAGGAAGCGGATCAGGCCGGGAGCGGCCAGCTCGCGGCGCGACAGCAGGGGGCCGATGAAGAGGATGGTGCCGATGAAGCCCGACAGGATCCAGAGGATGCCGAGATTGGTGTGCTCGGCGCGCAGGACGTTGAAGTTGAGGATGCCCGAGAGCAGGTGCGGGTCCACGTGCTGCACGGCGATCAGCAGGCCGAACAGGACCTGGAATCCGAACAGCACCAGCATCAGCAGGAAGAAGCGCAGGCTCAGGCGCTGTGTCTGATAGTCGATCTTGATCATGATGGCTTCCTTTTCACAGGCTGCGCAGGAAGGCCACGATGGCCTTCATGTCGGCCTCGTCGATCAGCGCGTCGTAGGACGGCATGACGTGCGGCGGGTAGCCCGCGACGATCTGGGCGTCGGGCTGGCGGATCGAGCGGACCAGGTAGGCCTCGTCCGCCGTGACGGTGGTGCCGTCGGCCAGCTCGACCGCGTGGCCGGCCAGGCCGCCCCAGCCCGGACCCACCGTGCGCTTCTGGTCGGTGGCGTGGCAGGCCACGCAGCCCAGGTCGGAGACCAGCTGCCGGCCGCGCGCCACGGGATCCTGGGCCTGCGCGTCCGGCGCGGCGGCCGTGGCGGGGGGCGCCGTGGCGGCCGCGGCGACGGCCTGGCTGGCCGCCGGACTGCCGGCCGCCGCCGGCCCGGCCAGGCCGGCGGGGATCCGCCGATCCTCGCGCGGCTTGGGCGGCCAGCCCTCGGTGTGCATGGACGAGGTGTATTTCAGGAAGGCGATCAGCGCCGCGACCTCATGGGCGTCCAGCGGCAGGTTGGGCATCAGGGTGTGCCGGCCCCCGCGCTGGTCCAGCCGCTCGGCCACCCCGGGATGATGCCGCAGGTAGTCTTGCAGGTCGGCGGAGCCGGCGTCTTCCCGGACCGCGGGATTCTGCAGCTGCACCCGCACGGCGGCCGACGTGGGCCAGCCGCCCGCCGAAGGCAGGAAGGCGGCCAGCCAGGCGGGCCCGGCATCGGCGTAGATGCGCGTCAGGTCGGGCCCGAAATAGGCGCCGTTGCCGACGATGGTATGACAGCCCATGCAGTTGTAGGCCTGGAAGACGCGCTTGCCCTCCACCGCGTCGACGCCGCCGTACTGGATCGTATCGGGAATGGCCTGCACGCGGGACGGCAGGAAGGACCAGGCCGACAGCAGCAGGAAGATCGCCAGCATCAGCCCCAGCACGGCCAGGGCGGCGCGGCGCTTGGCCGGTTCGCGGCAGTCGGTACCGTTCAGGCAGCTCATGACCGGTCCTCCCTCGCCAGGCCTTCGCGCCCGGATGCCGGGGCCCGCGCCTGCTCGTCATGCAGGAACAGGGTGCGCAGGCTGCCCATGAAGACGTAGAACACGTACACCGCCAGGACGTAGCCCACCGCGATGTACAGCCACCACATGGCATGGGATTCCGGCCAGTATTCGAAATCCCGCCAGTAGGGCCAGGACAGCAGCACGCTGACCAGGCCGGCCAGGGCCGAGAGGACCCCGTCGATAATGCGTTGCGCCATGATTCCCTTTCCTCCAGGTTGCGGATGGCAGGAACAGTCTAGGAGCGGGGGTGGGCGGGGAGCCGCGAAGCCATCAAGCCGGATGCGGGATATGGTTGATGCGTAAAGAATCAGGAAAACATCAAACGATGGTTTTCTTTGCTGCGGCGCGAGATGAAGAAATGGCGCGAATGACCACGTCCAAGAGATTGTCTTTCAAGAATATATTCCTATGTATCATGGAGATACAGAATGTTCTTGATGTTTTTTCTGAGGAACGCGGACTGGGCGCCCGCGGGCGACGCGCAGAGCGCCCGAACCACAAGGATCAACTGCCGGGGTCGAGCGCCTTGATCTGGATCAAAATAGCGTAAAAATGGGGGTTTTCCCCAGGCGGTCACTCGATGTTCTGCGCCTGCTCCCGCATCTGCTCGATCAGCAGCTTCAGGTCGATGGCGGCCTGGGTGACGGACAGGGCGGCGGCCTTGGAGCCCAGGGTGTTGGCCTCGCGGTTCATTTCCTGGAACAGGAAGTCCAGCCGCTTGCCGCTGCCGCCGCGCGCCGCGGACGCATGCCTGCCGGACAGGATCTCGCGCAGTTCCTGCAGGTGCGAGCGCAGCCGGGTGAGTTCCTCGGCCACGTCCACGCGCAGGCCGAACAGGCTGGCTTCCTGGGCGATGCGGGCGGTGAGCTCGGCCCCGCCGATGGCGGCGAAGCCCTCCGGGCTGGCGGCCTCCAGGGCCTCGCGCAGGCGCTGGGCGACGCGCTCCTGGTGCTGGCGCACCAGGGCCGGCAGTTCGGTTTCCACGCGCGCGACGATGGCATCGACCTCCCCGGCCATGGCCAGCATCGCCTCGGCCAGCCGGGCGCCCTCGCGCTGGCGCGCGGCGCCGAATTCCTCCAGGGCCTGCGCGCAGGCCTGCTCGCACAGGGGCAGCCAGACTTCGGCGTCCAGCCCGCCGCGCAGCCCGCCTTCGCGCGGGAGTTCGGCCAGCGTGGGGGCGGGCAGGTCGGGAATGAACCGGCGCGCCCATTGCAGCTGTTCGGCCAGCGCGCGCACCGCCTCGGGATCCAGCGGGCGCAGGGCCTCGCGGTCGAGCGCGGCGTAGCTCAGCTTGAGCTCGACCTTGCCGCGCAGGGCCTGGCGGCCGACCAGGTCGCGCAGGCGGGATTCGGCGAAGCGCAGGTCTTCCGGGATCCGCAGGCTCAGGTCCAGAAAGCGGTTGTTGACGCTGCGGATCTCGGCGCTGATCGAGCCGGCGTCGGAATCCAGACGGGCGGAGCCAAAGGCGGTCATGCTGCGGATCATGGGGCGGTCTCGTCGGCGTTTATCTACAATGGGGCCTTATTGTAGTCCGGCCCCATCGCGCGGCCCATCGCAGGAAATTCCTTCATGACGCTCCCCTCCGCCCCCGTTTCCGCCCCGCCGCGGCCGTCCGGCCGCCGGCCCGACGAACTGCGCCCCATCGAACTGCTGACCGGCTATACGCGCCACGCCGAAGGCTCGGTGCTGGCCTGCATGGGCGACACCCGCGTGCTGTGCAACGTCAGCGTGCTGGACAAGGTGCCGCCCTTCCTGAAGGGGCGCGGGCAGGGCTGGGTCACGGCGGAATACGGCATGCTGCCGCGCGCCACGCACACCCGCGGCGAGCGCGAGGCGGCCCGCGGCAAGCAGAGCGGCCGCACCCAGGAAATCCAGCGCCTGATCGGCCGCGGCCTGCGCGCGGTGTTCGACCTGCAGGCGCTGGGCGAGCGCACGCTGCACCTGGATTGCGACGTGCTGCAGGCCGACGGCGGCACCCGCTGCGCCAGCATCACCGGCGCCTGGGTGGCGGCGGCGCTGGCGGTGCGCCGTCTGATGGCCGGCGGCCAGCTGGCGGCCGATCCGCTGCGCGGCCAGGTGGCCGCCGTCTCGGTCGGCATCGTGGGCGGGCGCCCGGTGCTGGACCTGGACTATCCGGAAGACGCCGCCTGCGACACCGACATGAACGTGGTCATGACCGGCGCCGGGGATTTCGTCGAGGTGCAGGGCACGGGCGAGGGCGGCAGCTTCCGCCGCGACGAGCTGGACGGCCTGCTGGACCTGGCCACCGCCGGCATCCAGGCCCTGATCCGCGCGCAGGCGCGCGCCCTGGAGGCGGCATGAAAACAGTGGCCCCCACGCCGCGCCAGCGGCCAGCTCGTCTCGGGACGGCCCGGCGATGAAAAAGGTCGTGCTGGCCTCGGGCAATCCGGGCAAATTGAGGGAATTTTCCGCCAGCCTGGCGGCCGCCGGCATCGACATGGTGCCGCAGAGCGCGCTGGGCGTGTCCGAGGCGGAGGAACCCTTCCACACCTTCGTGGAAAACGCCCTGGCCAAGGCGCGCCACGCCAGCCGCGCCACCGGCCTGCCGGCGCTGGCCGACGATTCCGGCCTGTGCGTCCACGCCCTCGGCGGCGCGCCCGGCGTCCATTCGGCGCGCTACGCCCGGATGCCGGACGGCACGCGCTCGGACGCGGCCAACAACGCCCGGCTGGTGGCCGAGATGGCCGGCCGCACCGACCGGCGCGGCAGCTACGTCGCCGTCCTGGTCTACATGCGCAGCGCCGACGACCCACGCCCCATCGTGGTCGAGGGCTCCTGGGACGGCGAGGTCCTGGACGCCCCGCGGGGCGCCAACGGCTTCGGCTACGACCCGTATTTCTACCTGCCCGACCTGGGCATGACCGCCGCCGAGCTGCCCCTGGAGCAGAAGAACATTCTCAGCCACCGCGCACGCGCCCTGCGCGGCCTGCTGTGGGCGCTGCGCGGCGAATTCGGCTCGTTCCCGGACCAGGACGGCGGCCCGGCGGGCGGAGCGCCGCGATGAAGCGCCTGGTGCCCGTTCCCACGCCCGAACGCGAAGGCGATGGCCGCCCCGGCGTGCGCGGCAAGCCCGGCCTGGTGGCGCTGCCGCCGCTGTCGCTGTACGTGCACGTGCCCTGGTGCGTGCACAAATGCCCGTATTGCGACTTCAATTCGCACGAGCGCAGCGGCGAGCTGCCGGAAGAAGCCTACCTGCAGGCGCTGCAGGCCGACCTGGAGCAGGCCGTGCCGGACGTCTGGGGCCGGCCGGTCTCGACGGTGTTCTTCGGCGGCGGCACGCCCAGCCTGCTGTCGGCCGAGGCGATCGACCGGATCATCGGCCTGTTCCGCGCCTACCTGAACCTGCCCCCTGGCGTGGAGATCACCCTGGAAGCCAATCCGGGCACCGCCGAGGCCGCCCGCTTCCAGGGCTACGCCCAGGCCGGGGTGAACCGGATTTCGCTCGGCATCCAGAGCTTCGACGACGACAAGCTGCGCCGCCTGGGGCGCATCCACGACGCCGCCCAGGCGCGCGCGGCCATCGAAATGGCCCAGCGCGCCGTGGACCGGGTCAACCTGGACCTGATGTTCGCGCTGCCGGAGCAGACCCTGGCCGAGTGCGAACGGGACGTGCGCGAGGCCCTGGCCTTCGGTACGGGGCACCTGTCGCTCTACCACCTGACGCTGGAGCCCAACACGGTCTTCGCCAAATACCCGCCCCGGGTGCCGGACGACGAACTGAGCGCGGCCATGCAGGATCGGGTGGCGGAACTGGTGCAGGCGGCGGGCTTCGACCGCTACGAGGTCTCGGCCTACGCGCGGCCCCACCAGGCCTGCCAGCACAATCTGAACTACTGGCGCTTCGGCGACTACCTGGGGATCGGCCCGGGAGCGCATTCCAAGATCTCCTTCCAGGACCGCATCACGCGCCAGGCGCGGGCGCGCATGCCGGACGCCTGGATGCGGCTGGCGACCGAGGGGGCCGGCCGGCACGTGGTCGAACGCCGCGAGCTGAGCCACGGCGACCTGGGCTTCGAGTTCATGCTCAACGCCCTGCGCCTGCGCGAAGGCGTCGAGGGCGGGCTGTTCATCGAGCGCACCGGCCTGTCGCTGATGGCCCTCCTGCCGGCCATGCGCCGCGCGGTGGAGCGCGGCCTGCTCGAACCCGGCCTGGACCGGATCTGCGCCACGCCCCAGGGCTGGCGCTTCCTGAACGATTTGCAGATGGAGTTCCTGTCCTGAGCCCTTGGGCCGCCGGACGCCGGACGTCGAGCACCGGACACCGGGCCGCCGCCGGACGTCGAATGCCGAAAAGGGCCGGTCCCCGCGGCGGAGGCGCGCCGGGACGCCCGCCTCCGGCCTCCCGCATCCATGCACGCGGATTCGCACCGTTCTGGTGCATACACCCGGATCTGCACTAGAATGTGCACCTGAATGGTGCGTCCATGCGCCGAAATGACCGCCCCGGCACCGGCAAAGGGCTCACGCCCCCTGGAATCGCGGCCCTGAAAGTTGGCACGGTCATTGCTAATGAAACCGACGAAGCCTCGGGCTTTCCCCTTTGACGACATGACTTGGCGCAGGAGCTTTTATGTCCACCCCTGAAAACGTTGTGCAGATGATCGCCGAACGCGAAGTGGCGTTCGTGGATTTCCGCTTTACCGACACCCTGGGTCGGGAACATCACCTGACCGTCCCCGCGGGACTGGTGGACGAGGACCGGATGGAATCGGGCGTCGCCTTCGACGGCTCGTCGCTGCCCGGCTGGAAGGGCATCGAGGCCTCCGACATGATCCTGATCCCGGACGCCGGCACGGCCCGCCTGGATCCCTTCCGCGAGGAAACCACGCTGATCCTGACCTGCGACGTGGTCGAGCCGTCCGACCTGAAGGGCTACGACCGCGATCCGCGCTCCCTGGCCCGCCGCGCCGAGGCCTACCTCAAGTCCAGCGGCCTGGGCGACACCGCCTACTTCGGCCCGGAACCCGAATTCTTCGTCTTCGACGGCGTGAGCTGGAACGCGGACATGAGCGGCAGCTTCGTCAAGATTTCGTCGGACGAGGCCGCCTGGTCCAACGCCAGCGAGTCCAACGGCAACAACCTGGGCTACCGTCCCGCCGTCAAGGGCGGCTACGTGCCCGTGCCGCCGATCGATTCCTTCGCCGACATGCGCTCGGAAATGTGCCTGCTGATGGAGCAGATGGGCGTGCCCGTCGAGGTCCACCACCACGAGGTCGCCAACTGCGGCCAGCTGGAGATCGGCACGCGCTTTTCCACCCTGGTGCAGCGCGCCGACTGGACCCAGATCATGAAGTACGTGATCCGCAACGTGGCCCACGTCTACGGCAAGACCGCCACCTTCATGCCCAAGCCCGTGGTGGGCGACAACGGCTCGGGCATGCACGTGCACCAGTCCATCTGGAAGGACGGCCAGAACCTGTTCGCCGGCAACGGCTACGGCGGGCTGTCGGAATTCGCCCTGTACTACATCGGCGGCATCATCCATCACGCCCGCGCCCTGAACGCCCTCACCAACCCGGGCACGAATTCCTACAAGCGCCTGGTGCCGCACTACGAGGCGCCGGTCAAGCTCGCGTATTCCGCGCGCAACCGCTCGGCCTCGATCCGCATCCCCTACGTCAGCAACCCCAAGGCGCGCCGCGTCGAGGCGCGCTTCCCGGATCCCCTGGCCAATCCGTACCTGGCCTTCTCCGCCCTGATGATGGCGGGCCTGGACGGCGTCCAGAACAAGATCCACCCGGGCGACCCGGCCGACAAGAACCTCTACGACCTGCCGCCGGAGGAAGACGCCAAGATCCCGACGGTGTGCTCCTCGCTGGAACAGGCCCTGGAAGCCCTGGACCGCGACCGCGAGTTCCTGACGCGCGGCGGGGTCTTCAGCAACGACCTGCTGGACGCCTACCTGGACCTGAAGGCCAATGAGCTCGACCGCCTGCGCGTGACCCCGCACCCGGTCGAATTCGACCTGTACTACACGCTCTAGCGGGGCCCGGGGTGGACACGTCCGGCCTCGACCTGCTGCGCACCGCGGTCCTGCTGCTGGACGAGTCCCACCACATCCGCCATGCCAACGGCGCGGCGGAGGAACTGCTGGGCCAGTCCCTGCGCCAGCTGGCGGGGCAGCCCGCGCAGCCCTGGCTGGAGGGCTTCGACAGCGTCCTGAAGACGCCGCTGCGCGGCCAGCCCTGGGCCTGGGTGATCGAGATTCCGGTCCATCAGGGCAGCCACCTGGACGACCTGCGCCAGGCCCGCGGCCGCCAGGCCGCGCAGCGCGAGACCCTGCGCAACCTCGCCCACGAGGTGCGCAATCCCCTGGCGGGCCTGCGCGCCGCCGCCCAGCTGCTGGAAATGGAGCTGCCGCGCGACGACCTGCGCGAATACACCCGCGTGATCGTGGCCGAGGCCGACCGCCTGGCCGACCTGGTGACCCGCCTGGCCTCGCCCAGCCAGCCGGCCGCCGCGCCCAGCGTCTTCAACGTCCATGAGGTGTGCGAGCGGGTCCTGGCCCTGATCCGCCTGGAGTTCGGCGAGCGGATCCGCCTGGAGCGCGACTACGACGCCTCGGTGCCGGACATGCGCGCCGACCGCGACCCCCTGCTGCAGGCGCTGCTGAACGTGGCGCGCAACGGCGCCCAGGCGCTGGCCGAGACGGCGGACGTGGCCGCTCCGGTGCTGCGGATCAGCACCCGCATCCTGCATCAGCCGGTGCTGGCCGACGGCCAGCACCGCATGGGGCTGCGGATCGCGGTCGCCGACAACGGTCCCGGCGTGCCCGAGGCCCTGCGCGACAAGCTCTTCCATCCCCTGGTGACCGGGCGGGCGCAGGGCACCGGCCTGGGCCTGAGCCTGGCCCAGGAATGCCTGCAGCGCCAGGGCGGCCTGCTGGAATTCGATTCCGCCCCCGGCCGCACCGAATTCCGCCTGCTGCTGCCGCTGGAGGTCGCATGAGCGGGATGCGGGGAGCCAGGGGGCGGGCAGCCGGAAGGCGGGGCATCGAAAGACAGGGAGCCGCATGAACCCGATCTGGATCCTGGACGACGAGCCCGGCATGCGCTGGGTGCTGGAAAAGGCCCTGGACAGGGCCGGCTGGCCGGTGCGCAGCTTCGCCGACGGCGCGGCGCTGAAGGAAGCGCTCGACGCGCTGGAGGGCGCGGAGGACCCGTGCGCGCCGGCCGTGCTGGTGTCCGACATCCGCATGCCGGGCCCCGACGGCCTGACCGTGCTGGCGGCGGTGCGCGCGCGCCTGCCCGGCCTGCCCGTCATCATGATGACGGCCTATACCGACCTGGACACGACCGTGGCGGCCTTCGAGCAGGGCGCCTTCGACTACCTGGCCAAGCCCTTCGACATCCAGGCCGCCGTCGAGCTGATCGGCCGCGCCGCCCAGTCGGCGCCGTCGCGCACCCGGGCCGGCGCCGCGGGGGAAGACTCCGCCGGCGATGCCGGATTCGTGCTGGGCGAGGCGGAAATGGCGCCCTCGCAGTCGCCCGCCATGCAGGACGTGTTTCGCGCCATCGGCCGCCTGTCCCAGTCCGGCGCCACGGTGCTCATCACCGGGGAATCGGGAACCGGCAAGGAGCTCGTGGCCCGCGCCCTGCATCGGCACAGCCGCCGCGCCGCCGGCCCCTTCGTGGCGGTGAACGCCGCCGCGATCCCGCGCGACCTGCTGGAGGCCGAGCTGTTCGGCCACGAGCGCGGCGCCTTCACCGGGGCGGTGCAGTCGCGCCGGGGACGCTTCGAGGAAGCCGATGGCGGCACGCTGTTCCTGGACGAGATCGGCGACATGCCGGCCGAGCTGCAGACCCGCCTGCTGCGGGTGCTGGCCGAAGGCGCCTTCTACCGGGTGGGCGGCGCGCGGCCCGTCCAGGCCGACGTGCGCATCGTGGCCGCGACCCACCAGCCGCTCGAAGAGCGCGTGCGCGCGGGCCTGTTCCGCGCCGACCTGTTCCACCGCCTGAACGTCATCCGCCTGCGCCTGCCGCCCCTGCGGGAGCGCCGCGAGGACATCGAATCCCTGGCGCGGCATTTCCTGGCGCGCAGCGCCGCGGAACTCGGCGTGCCGGTGCGCCGGCCCGATCCCGCCGCGCTGGCGGCGCTGCGCCGCTTCGACTATCCCGGCAACATCCGCCAGCTGGAGAACGTCTGCCAGTGGCTGACGGTGATGGCGCCCAGCGCCGAGGTCGGGCTGGAGGACCTGCCGCCGGAAATCCTGGGCGCCGATGCCGCCGGCGCGGCCGATTCCGCAAGCGGACCGGGCAGCGGTCCCGCTGGAGCCGGTTCCGCCCCTGGCGCCGGCCTCGATCCCGCGCATGCGCCGGGGCAGGGCGGCGCGGCGCGGCCCGACTGGCGCGCCGCCCTGGAGGCCGAGGCGCGCGGCCGGCTGGCCCGCCGCGAACCCTGCGTGATGGACACGCTGCAGCGGGACTTCGAGCGCACGCTGCTGCGGGCCGGGCTGCGCCAGGCCGGCGGCCGCCGAGGCGAGGCCGCGCTGCGCCTGGGGATCGGCCGCAACACCCTGACCCGCAAATGCCGCGAACTGGGGCTCGACGAACCGGACACGGATCGGCCCGACGAGGACTGAAGTCGGGCGCCGGCGTCTCGAACCGCTCAGGCGGCGGCCGGGGGCGCGCCGCGCAGGGCGGCCTGGGCGCGCCGGGCCATCAGGGCCTCGCGCTGGATGAAGGCCGCGATCTCCGGCGTGGCGGGGTGGTGGTGCATGCCGTAGGGCGTGTCCCACTGGGCCAGCCGGCCGGCCTGCAGGATGCCGATCCGGTCCGCCACGGCGAAGGCCTCCGCCTGGTTGTGAGTGACCACCAGCGCCGTGCGCCCCGCCGCCTTCAGCAGGTCGCGCAATTCAAACGCCAGCCGTTCGCGGGCGTCCACGTCCAGGTTGGAGAAGGGCTCGTCGAGCAGCAGCAGCTCGGGTTCGGGCGCCAGCGCCCGGGCCAGCGCCACGCGCTGCTGCTGGCCGCCGGACAGCTCATGGGGGCGGCGCGCCTCCTGGCCCGCCAGGCCCACCAGCTCCAGCAGGGCGCGCACGCGCCGGCCGCGCTCGGCGGCGTCCAGGCGGCGCAGGCCGAAACCGACGTTGGCCGCCACGTCCAGGTGGGGGAACAGCGCGTAGTCCTGGAACATCATGCCCACGCGCCGGTGCTCGGGCTCGACGCGGGCGCCTTCGCCCGACAGCAGGCGCCCGTCCAGCCGGATCGAACCGCCGTCCAGCGGCTCGAAGCCGGCGATGGCGCGCAGCACGCTGGTCTTGCCGCAGCCCGAGGCGCCCAGCAGGCAGGCGATCTGGCCGCGCTCCAGGGTCAGGCTCAGGGCGCGCAGCACGGGGCGCCGGCCGCCGTCGGCGGCGTAGCTCAGGGAAATCCGGTTCAGTTCCAGCATGTCGGGCTCTCAGGCGGCGGGCCGGTCCATCAAACGGGCCAGCAGGATCACGGGCAGCAGGCCGGCGGCGACGATGCCCAGGGCGGCGATGGCGCCTTCCTCGTAGGTGCCGCGCGCGGCCTCGGCGTACAGCCAGGTCGCCAGGGTGTCGAAGTTCAGCGGCCGCAGCAGCAGGGTGGCGGGCAGTTCCTTCATCGCGTCCACGAACACCAGCAGCGCCGAGGCGGCCAGAGCCGGGCGCAGCAGCGGCAGGTGCACGCGCCGCAGCGTGCCGTGGACGTTCTCGCCCAGCAGCCGCGCGGCCTGGTCCAGGGACGGCGGGATCCGGTCCAGGCCCGCTTCCAGCGTCCCCACGGGAATGGCGAGGAAGCGGATCACGTAGGCCAGCGCCAGGGCGGTCGGGGTGCCCAGCAGCACCAGGCCCGCCGGGTCCAGCCCCGCGCCCGCGCGCAGCGCCGCCAGGCCCCGCTCGACCGCCATCAGGGGAAACAGCAGGCCGATCGCCAGGACGGTGCCGGGCAGGGCATAGCCCAGCGTCGCCAGCCGGGGCAGGGCGCGCCGCCAGGCGGCCGCCCGCGGCAGGATGCGGCGGCTCCAGGCGACGACCAGGCCGATGGCCACGGTGGCAGCCGTGGCCAGGGCCGAGACCGTCAGCGTCTGCTCCGCGGCCCGCAGCAGGGCGGGCGAGGGGCCCTGGCCGCCGCCCAGCCGTTCGAGGGCGAGGGCCAGCAGGTAGGCGGCCGGCGCGGCGAAGCCCGCCACGACCGGCGCCAGGCCCAGCAGCGCCGCCAGCCAGCCCGCCGCGCCGCGCAGCCGGCGCGGGCGGATCGGCGCCGCGCGGCGGGCGCCGGTGTAGCGCAGGCGCCGCCGGCCGTGGCGCTCGACCGCGATCAGGACGGTCACCAGCGCCAGGGCCACCAGCGCGATCTGCGCGGCGCCCGCCAGGTCGGAGCGCGTCACCCAGGTGGTGTAGAGGGCCACGGTCAGGGTCTGGACCCCGAGGAATTCGGAGGCGCCGATGTCGTTCAGGGTTTCCAGCAGCACCAGGCACAGGCCCACGGCGATGGCCGGACGGGCCAGTGGCAGGGCCACGTGGCGGAAGGCGCTCCACGGGCCGTGGCCGAGCAGCCGGGCGGCTTCCATCAGGTGGGCCGCCTGGCTGGCGAACATGCTGCGGGTGGTCAGGTAGACGTAGGGATAGAGCACGAAGGCCAGCAGCACGATGGCGCCCGGCAGGCTGCGCAGGTCGGGCAGGCGGAAGTCGCGCGGGCTGGCATGGCCCAGCAGGGCGCGCAGGGCTTCCTGGACGGGGCCGATGGGATGCAGGATGTCCAGGTAGGCGTAGGCCACGACGTAGGTGGGCACGGCCAGCGGCAGCAGCAGCGCCCAGGACAGGATCCTGCGGCCGGGGAACTCGTAGGCCGTCACCAGCCAGGCGGCGCCCACGCCCAGGGCGGCGGCCAGCAGGCCGACCCCGGCGAGCAGGCCCAGGGTCTGGGCCAGCGCGTCCGGCAGCACGAAGCGCAGCAGGTGGCTCCAGTGGCCGCCCGAGCCCGCGCCCGCCTGGCCCACCAGGGCCAGGACCGGCGCCAGCACGCCCAGCGCCGCCAGGGCCGTTCCGGCGTGCCAGGGCCAGGCCTGGAACCGGCCGCCCGCCGCCCTGGCGTCCCGCCTTGCCAAGACTTCCCGCCTATCGGTTCAGGCCGACGCGATCGACCAGCTCGCTGGCCTGCTTGCGGTGGCGCGCGATCTCGGTCAGGGGCAGGGTGTCGATGCGCAGGAGGCCGAAGCTCGCCACGGTCGGGTCCAGCATCACGCCCGCCTTGACGGGGTATTCGTAGTTGGCCTGGGCGTAGAGGGTCTGCGCCTTGTCCGAGATCAGGTATTCCAGCAACCGGACGGCCTCGGCGCGGTTCGGCGCATGGCGCGCCACGGCGGCGCCGGAGATGTTGACGTGGGTGCCCGGCGCATTCCTGAAGGTGGGCCGGATGACGCGGATGGCGTCGCCCCAGCGGCGGGCGTCGCTGCCTTCGGCCGCGTTCTTCATGTGGCCGGCGTAGTAGGCGTTGGCGATGCCGACGTCGCAGATCCCGCCCAGGATGTCGCGCGCCACGTCGCGGTCGCCGCCGGCGGCGGGGCGGGCCAGATTGGCCTTCACGCCGCGCAGCCATTGTTCCGCGGCCTCGGGGCCGTCATGGGCGATCATCGCGGCGATGAGCGCGGTGTTGTAGGGATGCTGGCCGGAGCGGATGCAGACCTTGCCCTTCCAGCGCGGGTCGGCCAGGTCCTCGTAGTGGAAGGACTTGATGTCCAGGTCCTTGGCGACGTAGGCGACCCGGTCGCGCAGCGACAGGGTGAACCACTGGTCGTCGGCCCCGCGCAGGTACGCGGGGATCGAGGCCTTCAGCGTGGCGGAGTCGACCGGCTGGGTCACCCCGCCGTCCACCAGGTCCAGCAGATTGCCGATGTCCACCGTCATCAGCACGTCGGCCGGCGATTGCGCGCCTTCGGCGCGCACCCGTTCCAGCAGGCCGTCCTTGACGAAGACCGTATTGACCTTGACGCCGGTGTCCTGGGTGAAGGCGGACAGCAGCGGCTCGACGAGCTTGGGCTCGCGGGTGGTGTACAGATTGACCTCCGCCGCCAGGGCGGTGCCCGCCATCAGCGGCAGGGCGGCGGCCAGCAGGGACAGGCGTCGGACGACGGAAGGGGCGCGGAGACGGATGGGCATGGCGGCGGCTCGCTCGAAGAGTTAAAATGAGAACAATTCTCAAATAGGCCCGAAATTTAGCATCGCGTTCAGCTTAAAGCAAGCTGAACGTATTAAAATGCGCCCCGATCCTGGCCCGGCGGCCCGCTTTCGCACGCCATCTTGCGCGAAATCAAGAAAACCCCTGCGCCTCGCAAGGTCCGGCCTTGCGTTTCCCGGCCATCGCCGTACCATCTATTCATACCGGTTCATCCCCGTCCATACCCCGAATCCTGGAGTCCGACCTTCGTCATGGCCGCTTTCAATTCCGAGCAAGTCCTCAGCGTGCGTCACTGGAACGACACGCTGTTCTCCTTCAAGACCACCCGCGATCCCGGCCTGCGCTTCCACAACGGCCATTTCGTGATGCTGGGGCTGGAAGTCGAGGGCAAGCCGCTGATGCGCGCCTACAGCATCGCCAGCGCCAACCACGAGGACAATCTGGAGTTCTTCAGCATCAAGGTCCCCAACGGTCCGCTCACCTCGCGCCTGCAGCACCTCAAGCCGGGCGACATCGTCCTGGTCAGCCGCAAGCCGGTGGGCACGCTGGTGGTCGACGACCTGCGTCCGGGCCGCCACCTGTACCTGTTCGCCACCGGCACGGGGCTGGCGCCGTTCCTCAGCATCATCAAGGACCCGGAGGTCTACGACCGCTTCGAGAAAGTCATCCTGATGCACGGCGTACGCTTCGTCAGCGAGCTGGCCTACTCCGACTACATCCGCCAAGAGCTGCCCCAGGACGAATACCTGGGCGAAATGGTGCGCGAGAAGCTGATCTACTACCCCACCGTGACGCGCGAGCCCTACGAGCACCAGGGCCGGCTGACGACGCTGGTGGAAACCGGCCAGCTGTTCACCGACATCGGCCTGCCGCCGCTGGATCCCGCCGTCGATCGCGCCATGATCTGCGGCAGCCCGGCCATGCTGACCGACATCCGCGCCATGCTGGACGCGCGCGGCTTCGTCGCCTCGCCGGGCGTCGGCGAGCCCGGCGACTACGTCTTCGAGCGCGCCTTCGCCGAAAAGTAGGGCGCGGCACTCACCGCTCGGTTCAGGCGCGGCGCGGGTCCGCATCACCTCGAACAGCGGGTGATGCGGGCTCGCGCCGGCTTTTATTTTTTGCTATTGGTCGGTACACTCTGATAGTCTTTCAACCATCACCGAGTCTCCCACCATGAGCAAGGCAATCATCCACACCGATGCCGCCCCGGCCGCCGTCGGCCCGTATTCCCAGGCGGTCAGCGCACCGGCGGGCAAGCTGGTCTTCCTCTCGGGCCAGATCGGGCTGGAGCCCGGCACGGGCGAGCTGGTATCGGAAAACTTCGAGGGCCAGGTCCGCCAGTCCTTCGCCAACATGCAGGCCGTCATCGAGGCGGCCGGCGGCACGCTGAACGACATCGTCAAGCTCACCCTGTTCCTGACGGATCTCAGCAAGTTCGCCAGCGCCAACGCCATCATGGCGGAAATCATTCCCCAGCCCTATCCGGCGCGCTCGACCCTCGGGGTCGCCAGCCTGCCCAAGGGCGCGCAGTTCGAGGTCGAGGCCGTCCTGGCGCTCTGACGCCCCGCCGCCCGCCGGACCGTACGCCGTGACCTCGGCTGGCAAGCCGCGCCGGGCCGCGCCCGGCGCCCGCAAGACGGCGGGCGTCCCGCAGGCCCGCCTGTTCGAGCGGCTGGGCCTGCGCACCCCGGCCGACTTCGCCACGCACCTGCCGCTGCGCTACGAGGACGAGACCCGCATCACGCCGATCGGCGCGGCGCGCCCCGGCGCCCATGCCCTGTTTGAAGGCGAGATCGTGGACAGCGAAATCCGCTTCGGCCCCCGGCGCGAGCTGCAGGCCACGCTGGCCGACGAGTCCGGCCGCCTGGGCCTGCGCTGGCTGCACGTCTATCCGGGCCAGCAGGCGCGCCTGCACGCCGGACGACGGGTGCGCGCGCGTGGCGAGGTGCGCGCCGGCTACCACGGCCTGGAGATCGTGCATCCCCTGATCACCGAGCCGGGCACCCCGCTGCCCGACACCCTGACGCCGGTCTATCCCACGACCCAGGGCCTGCCGCAGGCCGCCCTGCGCAAGGCCATCGCGCGCGCCCTGGACGAGGCCGACCTGGGCGACACCCTGCCGGCCGCCGTGCGCGAGGCCTACCGGCTGGCCGATTTCGAGCCGTCCCTGCGCCTGCTGCACCATCCGGGGCCGGACATCTCCCTGGAATCGCTGGCCGAACACAACCATCCCGCCTGGCGGCGCATCAAGTTCGACGAGCTGCTGGCGCAGCAGCTCGCCCTGGCCGACGCCCGGGCGGCGCGCCGCGCCCAGGCCGCCCGCAGCCTGAAGGGGGACGGCAGCCTGACGGGCCGCCTGCTCGCCGGCCTGCCGTTCGAGCCCACCGGCGCCCAGACGCGCGCCGTGGCGCAGATCGGCGCCGACCTGGCGCGCACGCACCCCATGCACCGCCTGCTGCAGGGCGACGTGGGCAGCGGCAAGACCCTGGTCGCCGCCTTCGCGGCCGCCCAGGCCATCGAGTCCGGCGCCCAGGTCGCCGTGATGGCGCCGACGGAAATCCTCGCCGAGCAGCTCTGGCGCAAGCTGTCCGAATGGCTGGCGCCGCTGGGCGTGGCGGCGGTCTGGCTCACCGGCAGCCTGCCGGCCGCCGAGCGCCGCCGGGCCCTGCAGGCCATGGCCCGCGGCGAGGCGCGGCTGGCGGTCGGCACCCAGGCGCTGATCCAGGACAAGGTGGAATTCGAGTCGCTGGGGCTGGTGATCAGCGACGAGCAGCATCGCTTCGGGGTGGGGCAGCGCCTGGCGCTGAACCGCAAGGGCGACCAGGCCCGCTACCGCCCCCACCAGCTCAGCATGAGCGCCACGCCGATCCCGCGCACCCTGGCGATGGCCTTTTTCGCCGACATGGACGTCTCGGTGCTGGACGAGCTGCCGCCGGGGCGCGTGCCGGTGCGCACGCGCCTGTTCGACGACCGGCGGCGCGACGAAGTCCTGGCCCGCGTGGGCGAGGTCGTGCGCGCCGGGCGCCAGGCCTACTGGGTCTGTCCGCTGGTCGAGGAAAGCGAGGCCCTGCAGCTGCAGACCGCCGTCGATACCCACGAACTGCTGCGCGCGGCCCTGCCGGACCTGCGCGTCGGCCTGATGCACGGCCGCCTGCCGGCGCGGGAAAAGTCGGAGGTCATGGACGCCTTCCGCGCCGGCGACATCGACCTGCTGGTGTCCACCACCGTCATCGAGGTCGGCGTGGACGTGCCCAACGCCGGCCTGATGGTGATCGAGCATGCCGAGCGCTTCGGCCTGGCGCAGCTGCACCAGCTGCGCGGCCGGGTGGGGCGCGGCGGCGGCGAGGCCACCTGCGTCCTGCTCTACCAGCCGCCGCTGTCGGCCATCGCCCGCGAACGCCTGCGCGCCATGTACGAGACCACCGACGGCTTCGAGATCGCGCGCCGCGACCTGGCCCAGCGCGGCCCCGGGGAGCTCCTGGGCCTGCGCCAGTCGGGCCAGGCCCTGCTGCGTTTCGCCGACCTGGAATCCGACGAGGACCTGCTGGAGCAGGCCCGCGAAGCGGCCGCCTGGCTGTCGGCCGATTTTCCCGAGCACGCCCGCGCCCACCGGCAACGCTGGATGGCGGGCGCCGACCAGTATCTGCGCAGTTGACCCGACCTGGGGGCTTTCACCATGACTCTGACCGAACTGAAATACATCGTCGCCGTGGCGCGGGAGCGCCATTTCGGCCGCGCCGCGGAAGCCTGCTTCGTCAGCCAGCCCACGCTGTCGGTGGCCATCCGCAAGCTGGAGGAAGAACTGGGCGTGGTGCTGTTCGAGCGCGGCGGCGCCGAGGTCGGCATCACCCCCATCGGCCTGCGTGTCGTCGCCCAGGCGCAGAAGGTCCTGGAGGAGGGCGCCAACCTGCGCGAGATCGCCCGCCAGGGGCACGATCCGCTCGAAGGCCCGCTGCGCGTCGGGGTGATCTACACCGTGGGGCCGTACCTGCTGCCCTACCTGGTGCCCGAGCAGATCCGCCGCACCCCGCAGATGCCGCTGCGGCTCCAGGAAAACTACACCACGCGGCTGCTGGAACTGCTGCGCCAGGGCGAGATCGACTGCGCCATCGTCGCCCTGCCGCTGCCCGACACCGGATTGTCGCAGTGCCCGCTGTACGACGAGCCGTTCTACGTCGCCCTGCCGCACGGCCACCCCTGGGCGAAGGAAAAGCAGATCGATTCCAGCCGCCTGAAGGACGAGACCATGCTGCTGCTGGGGGCCGGCCACTGCTTCCGCGACCAGGTGCTGGAAGTGTGCCCGGAACTCTCGCGCTTCTCGGCCTCCAGCGAAGGCATCCAGCGCACCTTCGAGGGGTCATCGCTCGAAACCATCCGCCACATGGTGGCCGCGGGCATCGGCATCACGGTCCTGCCGGCCAGCGCGCTGGGCGTGCGGGGGGCCGAAAGCCGGCTGCTGCGCTTCGTGCCGTTCAAGCCGCCGGCGCCCGACCGCCGCGTGGTGCTGGTCTGGCGCAAGAGCTTCCCGCGCCAGGCGGCCATCGAGGCCCTGATCCAGGCCGTGCGCCACTGCGGCATGCCGGGCGCGACCATGCTCGAAGACCCGGCCCCGCTGGCCGTCGAGGCGGGCTGAGGCCGCGGCGCGCCGGGCGGCGCGGCGATGCCGGGCGCGCGCCGCGCATGCTATTCTGGACCCGTATGACTGACCTTTCAAAGGAGTGTCCCATGGCCAAAGCCGCCAAGAAAACCAGCTCGAAGAAATCCGCCGTCGCGCCCTCCAGCGGCCTGCCGATCGACATCGGCATCTCGGCCCAGGATCGCGCTGCCGTCGTGGCGGAACTCTCCAGGACGCTGGCCGACACGTACACGCTGTACCTGATGACGCACAATTTCCACTGGAACGTGACCGGCCCCATGTTCAGCACCCTGCACCAGCTGTTCATGACCCAGTACACGGAAACCTGGCAGGCGCTGGACGCCATCGCCGAGCGCATCCGCGCCCTCGGCCATTACGCGCCCGGCACCTACGCCGAGTACGCGCGCCTCAGCTCCATCGCCGAGCCCGCCGCCGTGCCGTCGGCCGAAGACATGCTGCGCATGCTGGTCGAAGGCAACGAGGCGGTCGCGCGCACCGCGCGCCGGGCCTTCCAGTGCGCCGACGCCGTCAACGACCAGCCCACGGCCGATCTGCTCACGCAGCGCCTGGACGTGCACGAAAAGAACGCCTGGATGTTGCGCAGCCTGCTGGCCTGACCTCATATCCGCGCGCCGTTTTGCCGCGGTGCGCAACGCGATATCGGGAAAACCCCCGTACGGCGCAATGACCGCTGTACGGGGGTTTCGTGTATTCTTTTCCAGGTCTTTCACAGGAGGTCTTATGAACGTACGCTTTACGCCGATGGCAGCCGCACTGGGCCTGGCCGCCGGCATGATGCTTTCTTCCGTGGCGCATGCCGATACCATCCGCATCGCCATCGCGGGGCCCTTCACCGGGGCGTTGACGCAGTATGGCGACATGGTCAAGGAAGGCGTGGACACGGCGATCGAAACCATCAACGCCGGTGGCGGCGTGCTGGGCAACAAGCTGGAAGCCGTCGTGATCGACGATGGCTGCGAGCCCAAGCAGGGTCCGGTCGTGGCCAACCGCGTCGTCAATGAAAAGATCCACTACGTCGTCGGCCACGTGTGCTCCGGCGCCACCATCGCCGCCACGCCCGTCTACAACAACGAAGGCGTGGTCATGATCTCCCCGTCCGCCACCTCGCCCCTGGTGACCGACGGCAAGAACTACGACATGATCTTCCGCACCATCGGCCGCGACGACCAGCAAGGTCCCGCCGCCGCGGAATTCATCGCCCAGAAGGTCAAGCCCAAGGCCGTCGCCGTGCTGCACGACAAGCAGTCGTACGGCCAGGGCATCGCCACGGCCGTCAAGGCCGACCTCGAAAAGGCCGGCATCAAGGTCGTCCTGTTTGAAGGCATCAACGCCGGCGACAGCGACTACTCCGCCGTGATCACCAAGCTCAAGTCCGCGGGCGCCGACTTCGTCTACTACGGCGGCTACCACCCCGAAATGGGCCTGCTGCTGCGCCAGGGCGCCGAGCAGGGCCTGCAGGCCAAGTTCATGGGTCCCGAAGGCGTGGGCAACCCGGACATCAACGCCATCGCCGGCCCGGCCGTCGAAGGCATGCTGGTGACCCTGCCCGCCGACTTCACCACCGACCCGGCCAACGCGTCCGTGGTCAAGGCCTTCAAGGACAAGAACCGCAACCCGGGCGGCGCCTTCCAGCTCACCGCCTATTCCGCCGTCGAAGCCATCGCCGCCGGCATCAAGGGCGCGGGCAAGGACGACCCGGCCAAGGTCGCCGCCTGGCTGCACGGCAACTCGGTCAAGACCCCGATCGGCGACATCGCCTGGAACAAGCAGGGCGATCTCAAGTCCTTCAAGTTCGACGTCTTCACCTGGCACGCCGACGGCTCCAAGTCCGTCTTCAAGTAAAAGCCGGTCCATGTCCGGGGCGCCGCGCGGCGCCCCGGACGCGGGAAAACGGCGCAGCCCAACCGGGCCGCGCCGTTTTTTCATGGCCGTCCGCGCGGCCATCCCCGGCCGTCCACGCGGCGCCGGCCGGGTTCAGTCCCCGACGCGCTTCCCGGTTTCGGCGTCGAACCAGTGCGCCGGGTGCTCGCCGTCCGGGCCGGCCGTGATCTCGTCGCCGGCGGCCGGAGGCCGCTGCCGGGTTTCGGACACGGCGCAGCGCAGCACCAGCGGCTGCTCGCCCCAGCGTGCGTGGATCAGCTGCTCCGAGCCCAGGATCTCGACCATCTCGACCCGCGCCCGCAGGCCCGGCGCGCCGAGCACCAGGTGCTCCGGGCGCAGCCCCAGGACCAGGGCGCGCGCGGCCGCCGCGGGCGCGGCCAGGGGCAGGGCGGCGCCGTCCGGGCCGGCCACGCGGCCCTGCGCATCCACCTCCACCCGCAGCAGGTTCATGGGCGGCGAGCCGATGAAGCCGGCCACGAAGACGGTGGCGGGGCGCTCGAAGACCTCGGCGGGCGTGCCGATCTGCTCGGGCACGCCCTTGTTCATGACGACCATGCGGTGGGCCAGCGTCATGGCCTCGACCTGGTCGTGGGTGACGTACAGGCTGGTGGTGCCCAGCCGGCGGTGCAGCTTCTGGATTTCCAGGCGCATCTGCACGCGCAGCTTGGCGTCCAGGTTGGACAGGGGCTCGTCGAATAGGAACACGGCCGGCTCGCGCACGATGGCCCGGCCCATGGCCACGCGCTGGCGCTGGCCGCCGGACAGCTGGCGCGGACGCCGGTCCAGCAACTGGTCCAGTTCGAGGATGCGGGCGGCGTCCTCGACGCGGCGGCGGATCTCGTCGCGTGCGAGGCGGCGGATCTTCAGGCCGTAGGCCATGTTGTCGAACACGCTCATGTGGGGATAGAGCGCGTAGTTCTGGAAGACCATGGCGATGTCGCGCTCGGCGGGCTCCAGCGCGTTGACGACCCGGCCGCCGATGGCGATCTCGCCGCCGGTGACGGATTCCAGGCCCGCCACCATGCGCATCAGGGTGGACTTGCCGCAGCCCGACGGCCCGACGATCACGACGAACTCGCCGTCCCGCACCTCCATGTCGATGCCGTGGATGACGGCCACGCCGCCCGGGTAGGTCTTGCGCACGTCGCGGAAGCTGAGGGTTGCCATGGGGAATGCGCCGTCCTTTTTTCCGAAGCTATTTTTCCGAATCGACCAGGCCCTTGACGAACCATTTCTGCATCAGGATGACGATGGCGGCGGGCGGCAGCATGGCCAGCATGGCCGTGGCCATGACCAGGTTCCATTCCGTCACGCTGTCGCCCCCGGCGATCATCCGGCGGATGCCCACCACCACGGGGTACATGTCCTCGTGCGTGGTGATGATCAGCGGCCACAGGTACTGGTTCCAGCCGTAGATGAACTGGATCACGAACAGGGCGGCGATGCTGGTGCGCGACAGCGGCAGCAGGATGTCCTTGAAGAAGCGCATGGGGCCGGCGCCGTCGATGCGCGCGGCCTCGACCAGCTCGTCGGGCACGGTCAGGAAGAACTGCCGGAACAGGAAGGTGGCCGTGGCCGAGGCGATCAGCGGCAGCGTCAGGCCGGCGTAGCTGTTGAGCATGCCCAGGCCGGCGACCACCGCGTAGGTGGGGGCGATGCGCACTTCCACCGGCAGCATCAGGGTGACGAAGATCATCCAGAAGCACAGCATGCGCAGGGGAAAGCGGAAATACACCACGGCGAAGGCCGACAGCATGGAGATGGCGATCTTGCCGATGGCGATCGCCAGGGCCATGAAGGTGCTGATCCACAGCATCCGGCCCACGGGCGGGGTGTTGATCGCGCCGCCCTTGAGCACGGCCCAGTAGTTTTCCAGGAGATGCGGGCCGGGGATCAGGGACATCGGCGCCCGGGCGACCTCCTGGGCGGTCTGGGTGGAGGCCGTGAAGGCCACGTACAGCGGGAAGGCGATCACCGCCACGCCCAGGATCAGCGTGAGGTGCGAGACGATGTCCAGCAGCGGGCGGCGTTCAACCATGGGCGCCTCCGGAAAGGGCGGGACCGGCCGCCGTCGAGGGTGGGCCTTGCATCGGCGGCGCACCCCGCATGAGCAATGCGCTTCGCATCGGCGGTTGACCTCGCATCAGTAGTTCACCTTGCGGTCGACGTAGCGGAACTGCAGCGCCGTCAGGCCGATGACGATCAGCATCAGGATCACGGACTGGGCGGCGGAGGCGCCCAGGTCCAGGCCCTTGAAGCCGGCGTTGTAGACCTTGTAGACCAGGATGTCGGTGGCGTGTCCCGGCCCGCCCTGCGTCACCACGTCGATCACCGCGAAGGTGTCGAAGAAGGCGTAGATGAAGTTGATCACCAGCAGGAAGAAGGTGGTGGGCGAGAGCAGCGGAAAGACGATGGTGAGAAAGCGCCGGACGGGGCCCGCGCCGTCGATGGCGGCGGCCTCGATCAGCGAGCGGGGGATGGACTGCAGGCCGGCCAGGAAGAACAGGAAGTTGTAGGACACCTGCTTCCAGACCGAGGCGAAGACGACCAGCGCCAGGGCGTCGGTGCCGTCCAGGCGCGGGTTCCAGTCGAAGCCGAGCTGCGCCAGGTAGACCGCCAGGATGCCGACCGAGGGCGAGAACAGAAACAGCCACAGCACCCCGGCGACCGCCGCCGCGACCGCGTAGGGCCAGATCAGCAGGGTCTTGTAGATCCCCGCGCCGCGCGCCACGCGGTCGGCCATCACGGCCAGCACGAGCGAGATCGCCAGCCCGCCGAAGGCCACCAGCGCCGAGAACCAGAGCGTGGTGCGAAACGAGTCCAGATAGTCGGCGCTGGCGAACAGCTCGGCGAAGTTGTCCAGGCCGGCGAACTGCGAGGACAGGCCGAAGGGGTCTTCCAGGCGGAAGGACTGCCACAGCGCCTGGCCCGCCGGCCAGAAGAAGAACACCAGCGTGATGGCGAGCTGCGGCGCCAGCAGCAGCCAGGGCAGGCTGCGGTGGCGGAAGACGACCCGTTTCTCCATGAGCGCGGCCGGCCCCGGGCCTACTTGACGCTTTTCTCGAAGCGTTCGAGCAGGGCGTTGCCCTCGGCGGTCATCTTCTTCAGGCCGTCCCCGGGGCTGGTCTTGCCGGCGAAGATCTGCTCCATGGTGCTGTCCTCGATGTCGCGGATCTGCGGCAGGTAGCCCAGCCGGATGCCGCGCGAGTTGGCGGTGGTGGCGGCATCGAGCTGTTTGACCGCAATTTCCGTGCCGGGATTCTTGTCATAGAAGCCGGATTCCTTGGTGGCCTGGTAGCCCGCCTTGGTGACGGGCACGTAGCCGGTGCCCTGGTGCCAGGCGGCGGCCTGCGCGGGGCTGGACAGGAACTTGAAGAACTTGATCACGCCCTTGTAGGCGGCGTCGGACTTGCCGGAGAACACCCACAGCGAGGCGCCGCCGATGATGGAGTTCTGCGGCGCGCCCTGGACGTCGGGGTAGTAGGGCAGGGTGCTGGTGCCGAAGGCGAAGCCGCCGGTCTTGATGATGGAGGCGCGCATGCCGCTGGAGCCTGTGTACATGCCGCACTTGCCCGAGGTGAACAGGGCGTTGCCCGCGTCGCCGCGCCCGCCGTAGGTGAAGGTGCCGGCCTTGGCCATGTCGGCCAGGAAGCCCAGATGCTTGCGGAACAGCGGGCTGTCGAGCTGCAGGCGCGCGTCCAGGCCGCCGAAGCCGTTGTCCTGGCTGGCGTAGGGCACGTTGTGCCAGGCGGCGAAGTTTTCCAGCAGGACCCAGGACGGCCAGGCCGAGGAATAGCCGCATTCCATGCCGGCGGCGCGCAGCTTTTTCGCGGCGTCGGCCACCTCGGGCCAGGTCCTGGGCGGTTTTTCCGGGTCCAGGCCGGCCTTCTGGAAGGCGTCCTTGTTGTAGTACAGCACCGGCGTGGAGCTGTTGAAGGGCATGGACACCAGCTTGCCGTCCGGCGACGAATAGTAGCCGGCCACGGCGCCCAGGAAGGTGGACGGATCGATGGGGTCGCCGACGGCCTCGGACAGCGCCTGGACGGGCTTGATGGCGCCCTTGGCGTACATCATGGTGGCGGTGCCGACCTCGAAGACCTGCAGGATGTCGGGCGCGTTGCCGGCGCGGAAGGCGGCGATCCCGGCGTTCATGGATTCGCCGTAGTTGCCCTTGTAGACGGCGTGCACGACGTAGTCGGACTGGCTGGCGTTGAAGTCCTGGGCGAGCTTGGCCACGCGTTCGCCCAGCGGACCTTCCATCGAGTGCCAGAAGGTGACGTCGGTGGCGGCCTGGGCCGTGCCCGCGCCGGTCAGCAGGGCGGCCAGCGCGGTCGCGCGAAACAAGGAAAAAGACATGGTGGTCTCCTGTGGTTGTGCCCCCGATCCAGCCCGGGTGGCGGCGGGAGGGGATTATAGGAAGCCATTGTGATCAGCTTATGACGGCTTTGGCAATCCCTGATTTCCTTGCTTTTCTTTTCGTTTCTCGCGCGTTTTCTTTCTGATGCCCCGCGCAGGGCTTTCTATGTGATGGCGCTTGTCCGTACAATGCCGGGTCATGAAAACCGAACTTTCTCTCGCCCTCATCGGCGGCGGCAACATGGCCAACGCCCTGGCCAGCGGCCTGATCGGCCGGCGCTGCGCCGCCTCCAGCGTCCACGTCATCGACCCCGGCGAGGCCGTCCGCGCGCGCTGGGACGCGCTGGGCACCACCACGGCGGCGGCGCCCGATGGGCGCCTGTCCGAATGCCGCGTCTGGTTCTTCGCCGTCAAGCCCCAGATCATGGCCGAGGTCGTGCGCCAGTGCCGCCCCTGGCTGCGCCCCGGCACCCTCGTCATCAGCATCGCCGCCGGCATCCCCGGCGAGGCGATCGCCCGCTGGCTGGGTTCCGCTGCCGAGCCCTACGCCCGGGTCGTGCGCTGCATGCCCAACACGCCCGCGCTGATCGCCAGCGGCATGACGGGCATGGCGGCCCTGGACGGCGTGGACGAAGCCGACCGCGCCCTGGCCGAGGAGCTGCTGCGCGCCGTCGGCCAGGTGATCTGGGTGCGCGACGACGCCGCCATCGACGCCGTCACGGCCGTCTCCGGCAGCGGGCCGGCCTACGTCTTCCTGTTCCTCGAAGCCCTGATCGCGGCCGGGGTCGAGCAGGGCCTGACGCCGGAGCAGGCGCGCCAGCTGGCGCTGGGCACCTTCCACGGCGCCACCCAGCTCGCAACGCTGTCGCCGGACTCGCCCGCGGTGCTGCGCGAGCGGGTGACCTCCAGGGGCGGCACCACGGCGGCGGCCCTGGCGGTGTTCCAGGAGCGCGGCCTGTCCGGCATCATGCGCGAGGCGGTCGCGGCCGCCGCCCGCCGGGCGGGCGAACTGGCGCGCGAATTCTCGGGTTGATCCGTCCCCGAATAATCCGGGAAAGCGCATCGTCACGTTCCGTCATAAGGGATTAACCGTAGTGACACCCCCGGGGCGAGCCGTCAGAATACGCGTGCCGCTCAGGGCGGAAGCACAACCAAGGCTTGGCGCTCCTGGCTTCGACCCCGACCGGGTTGCTGAAATTGCCAACGGCGCCTCTACCGGAGACTATCGAATGAAGTTCACACTGCGCATCACCCCCTGCATCCTCGCATTCGGAGCTCTGGCTCTGGCTGCCGGCGCCCATGCCGACACGCTCAAGATCGGCATTCCGCAGCCGATGACGGGCCCCAACACCCAGTACGGCGACCAGATCCAGGCGGGCGCGCTGACGGCCATCGATGCGCTGAACGAAACCGGCGGCATCAAGGGCATGAAGATCGAGCCGCTGCTGATCGACGACGGCTGCGAGCCCAAGCAGGCCGTGCCGGCCGCCAACCGCGTGGTCAACGCCGGCGCCAAGTTCGCCGTGGCCCACGCCTGCTCCGGCACCACGGTGCCCGCGGTCAACGTCTACGAGCAGGAAGGCATCGTCGCCATCACCCCGGGCGCCACGTCCCCGCTGGTCACCGACACCATCAAGCCGCACTTCTTCTTCCGCACCATCGGCCGCGACGACCAGCAGGGTCCCTTCGCCGCCGAATACATCGCCAAGCAGCTCAAGCCGAAAAAGGTCGCCATCCTGCACGACAAGCAGACCTACGGCAACGGCGTGGCCACCCAGGTGCAGAAGGCCCTGGAAAAGGACGGCGTGAACATCGCCATGTTCGAGGGCATCAACGTCGGCGACAGCGACTACTCCGCCGTGATCTCCAAGCTCAAGGCCCTGGGCCCCGACCTGATCTATTTCGGCGGCTACCACCCCGAACTGGGCCTGCTGCTGCGCCAGGCGCGCGAACAGGGTCTGGAAACCCAGTTCATGGGCCCCGAAGGCGTGGCCAACAAGGACCTCGCCGCCATCGCCGGCCCGGCCGTGGACAAGCTGCTGGTGACCCTGCCCGCCGACTTCACCAAGCGCAAGGGCAACGAGCAGATCCTGGAGCAGTTCAAGAAATACCAGCGCAGCCCCGACGGCGCCTTCACCATGACGGCCTACGCGGCGGTCCAGGTGCTGGCCGACAGCATCAACGCCGTCGGCGCCGACCCGGCCAAGGTCGCCGACTACATGCACGGCCACAGCTTCGACACCGCCATCGGCAAGGTCGACTACGATGCGAAGGGCGACCTCAAGCACTTTGAATTCGCGGTCTTCCGCTGGGATGCCAACGGCAACCTGACCCAGATCCAGCCCTGACGGGCTCGGCCGGCCCCGGCGCGCGCCGGGGCCGCTGCGGTTCTTCCGGGCGCCCGCCGCCCGGCCGTCTTCTCGTCTCACTCCCCCGACATTATGTCCGACCTGCTTCCTCTATTGACGCAACAGCTGTTCAACGGCTTGTCGCTGGGCGCCATCTATGCCCTGATCGCCATCGGCTACACCATGGTGTACGGCATCATCGGCATGATCAACTTCGCCCACGGCGAGATCTACATGATCGGCGCCTACGTCGGTCTGGTCACGCTCTCGGCCATCGGCGTGGGCAGCGGCCTGCCGCTGCCCCTGATGGTGCTGATCATGCTGATCATGGCCGTGCTGGTGACCGCGGTCTACGGCTTCGCCGTCGAAAAGATCGCCTACGCGCCGCTGCGCGACAGTCCCCGCCTGGTGCCGCTGATCTCCGCCATCGGCATGTCGATCTTCCTGCAGAACTGGGTGGCCACCGGGCAGGGCGCCCGCGACATGGCCGTGCCGGCGCTGATCACCGGGTCGTTCAACTTCACGGTGGGGGATGGCGACTTCAGCGTGACCGCGCCGTATTCCCGCATCCTGATCATCGTGGTCACCGTGCTGATGATGATCGGCCTGACGCTGTTCATCAAGTATTCGCGCACCGGCCAGGCCTCGCGGGCCTGCTCGCAGGATCTGCGCATGGCCAACCTGCTGGGCATCGACACCGGCCGGATCATTTCCATCACCTTCGTCATCGGCGCCATGCTGGCCGCCGTCGGCGGGGTGCTGATCGCCCTGGCCATCGGCAAGCTGAACCCGTTCATCGGCTTCATCGCCGGCATCAAGGCCTTCACCGCCGCGGTGCTGGGCGGCATCGGCAGCATTCCCGGCGCCATGCTGGGCGGTGTGCTGCTGGGCCTGGCCGAGACCTTCGCCGCCGCCTTCATCTCCTCGCAGTACAAGGACATCGTCGCCTTCCTGCTGCTGGTCTTCATCCTGCTGTTCCGTCCCACGGGGCTGTTGGGCAAACCCGAGGTGGAAAAAGTCTAAATGAATCAGAATCTCAAGAATGCAGCGATCGCCTCGCTGCTGGCGGGGGTGATCATTGCCCCCGTGTATGGCCTGCAGATCCTGCGCCGGGGCCAGGAAACCTATCTGCAGCCCGACTGGAAGATGATCCTCGGCGGCATGCTGGCCGTCTTCGTGGTCCAGATCCTGAACGCCTGGCTGCGCCAGCGCCGGGCGGGCAAGGCCGCGGCGCCCTCGCGGTTCCGCATTCCCGCCATCAGCGACAAGTTCCGCCACCGGGCGATCCTGGTGCTGGTGCTGTTCGCGCTGGCCTGGCCCTTCTTCACCGGGCGCGCCCAGGTGGACATCGCCACGCTCGTGCTGATCTACGTCATGCTCGGCCTGGGGCTGAACATCGTGGTGGGCTTCGCCGGCCTGCTCGACCTGGGCTTCGTCGGCTTCTACGCCACCGGCGCCTACACCTACGCCCTGCTGTACCACTGGGCCGGCTGGGGCTTCTGGGAAGCGCTGCCGTTCGCCGGCCTGGTGTCGGCCTTCTTCGGCTTCATCCTGGGGTTCCCGGTGCTGCGGCTGCGGGGCGACTACCTGGCCATCGTGACGCTGGGCTTCGGCGAGATCATCCGCCTGCTGCTCATCAACCTGACCCAGTTCACCGGCGGCCCGGACGGCATCTCGGGGATCCCCAAGCCGTCCTTCTTCGGCTACCAGATGGTGCGCCGCTCGACGGACGGCACGCCCACCTTCCATGAGCTGATGGGCTGGTCCTTCAACAGCCAGGACGTGGTGATCTACCTGTACCTGATGGCGCTGGTGCTGGTGCTGTTCACCCTGTACTTCACCAGCCGCCTGATCCGCATGCCGATCGGGCGCGCCTGGGAAGCTCTGCGCGAGGACGAGATCGCCTGCCGCTCCCTGGGCCTGAACCCGCGCAACATCAAGCTCTCGGCCTTCACCATGGGCGCCATGTTCGCCGGCTTCGGCGGGGCGTTCTTCGCCGCGCGCCAGGGTCTGGTCAATCCGGAATCCTTCACCTTCATCGAATCGGCGCTGATCCTGGCCATCGTCGTGCTGGGCGGCATGGGCTCCCAGCTCGGGGTCATCCTGGCCGCCGTGCTGCTGACCGTCATCCCCGAGATCGCGCGCGAATTCGCCGAATACCGCATGCTGATCTTCGGCCTGGTCATGGTCGTCATGATGATCTGGCGCCCGCAGGGCCTGCTGCCGGTGAAACGTCCGCAAGTGGAATTGGAATCATGAGTGAAACATTGCTGAAGGTCAGCGGACTGACCATGCGGTTCGGCGGCCTGCTGGCCGTCGACCAGGTCGAATTCGACGTGCGCCGCGACGAGGTCTTCGCCATCATCGGCCCCAACGGCGCCGGCAAGACCACCGTGTTCAACTGCGTGGGCGGCTTCTACAAACCCACCACGGGCGAGATCGTCATGGACGGCAAGGCCATCACCGGCATGCCTAGCCACAAGGTCGCGCGCCACGGCCTGGTGCGCACGTTCCAGAACGTGCGCCTGTTCAAGAACCTCACCGTGCTGGAAAACCTGATGGTGGCGCAGCACACCCTGATGGAAACCGGCCTGCTGCAGGGCCTGTTCAAGCTGCCCTCCTACCGGCATTCCGAGACCGAGGCCAAGAAGCGCGCGGTCCAGTGGCTGGATTTCATGGGCATCCGCCAGTACGCCAACCGCGAGGCCGGCAATCTCGCCTACGGCCACCAGCGACGCCTGGAAATCGCCCGCTGCATGATCACCCAGCCGCGCCTGCTGATGCTCGACGAGCCGGCCGCGGGCCTGAATCCCCAGGAAAAGCGCGACCTGCAATCGCTGATCGACCAGCTGCGGCGCGAATTCGGCGTGGCCGTGCTGCTGATCGAGCACGACATGAGCCTGGTGATGGGCGTGTCCGACCGCATCCTCGTCATGGAGCACGGCAAGCCCATCACCACCGGCCTGCCCGACGAAGTCCGCGCGGATCCCCGCGTCATCAAAGCCTATCTGGGGGAATGACCGTGCTCAAGCTCGAAAACGTCAGCACGTTCTACGGGGCCATCCAGGCCCTGAACGAAGTGTCCGTGGAAGTCAACCAGGGGGAAATCGTCACCCTGATCGGCGCCAACGGCGCCGGCAAGACCACGCTGCTCATGTCGGTCTGCGGCAATCCGCGCGCCCGCTCGGGCAGGATCACCTTCCTGGGCGAGGACATCACCCAGCAGTCCACGCACATCATCATGCAGCGCGGGATCGCCATCTCGCCGGAAGGCCGGCGGGTGTTCCCCGACCTGACGGTGGCGGAAAACCTCAACATGGGGGCGTTCTTCCTCAACCGAGCCCAGACCGAAGAAGGCATGGAACACGTCTTCGACCTGTTCCCGCGCCTGCGCGAGCGCGCCAACCAGCGCGCCGGCACCATGTCCGGCGGCGAGCAGCAGATGCTCGCCATCGGCCGGGCGCTGATGACGCGGCCCAAGCTGCTGCTGCTCGACGAGCCCACCCTGGGCCTGGCGCCGCTGATCATCGCGCAGATCTTCGACATCATCCGCACCATCCGCGAGGAAGGCGTGACGGTGTTCCTGGTCGAGCAGAACGCCAACAAGGCCCTGCAGGTGGCCGACCGGGGCTACGTCCTGGAAACCGGCAAGGTCGTGCTGGCCGACACCGGCGCCAACCTGCTCAGCAACGACGAGGTCCGCAAGGCGTACCTCGGCGCCTGAGCCGGCTGCGGCATCGCGTCGCGGTCCTCCGCGCCCGCGCCGAACGGCGATCGGCCCCGTCTTCCGGCGGGGCCGATTTTCATTGGGCCGATTTTCATTGGCCTGTACACAGGATCGCCCGCAGGGGGCTGTCCCGAGTCAGGCCAATCCCTGATCCTTCAGCGCGGCCTGAACGCCGGCGTCGGCGCGCATGCGGGCCTGGAAGCGGCGCAGCTCGTCCAGGCCGGCGAGCGGAATCTGCTTGGCGTCCGCCCACATCAGCAGCACGAACAGGTAGGCGTCGGCCACCGAGCGCCTGCCGGTCAGCCAGTCGCGGCCGCGCAGGCGCTCGTTGACGATGGCGAACAGGCTCTGCAGCTTCTCGGCCGCCTTGCCGGCCACGACCTGGCCCAGGGCCTCGTCGCCGCCGGTGTAGTAGCCCGGGCCGAAGACCAGGGAAAAGGTCTTGTGCAGGTCGGAATTGCACAGGCCCAGCCAGCGGTGGGTCTCGGCGCGTTCGCGCGGGGTGTCGCCCAGCAGCCGGGCCTCGGGGTTGAGCTCGGCCAGGTAGTTCAGGATGGCGGCGCTCTGCGTCAGGACGAAATCGCCGTCCACCAGGGTCGGGACCGCGCCGGTCGGGTTGAGCGCCAGGTAATCGGCTTCCTTGATCTGCTCGCGGGTCAGGCGGACGGTCTCGTAGGGCTTGCCGATCCATTCGAGCACGATGTGGGTGGCCAGGGGGCAGGCGCCGGGGAAATAGTAGAGTTTCATGGTGTTTGATGTTTCAGGAGCAGGGCGGGTTCGCCTTGCTTTTTATACCACCACGGACGCCGGCGCGGGTTGAAGCATCCCCCCGCCTCACCGCTTGCGAGCGGTTCGGATTCGTCAGGCACCGGGCAGTCCGCGGGGACCGCCCGGTGTCCGGACTCGTCCATGGGGTAGACTACAGGGTTGACGCTGTCTTTCGATGAGGCTTCTTCCATGGACCCCCTGCGCATCGTTTTTCTCGACCGGGATTCCCTGCCGGCGACGGAGAATTTCACCGGCCCGCAGGCGCTCCATGAACTGGTGACGTATCCGCGCACGGCGCCGGCGCAGGTGGCCGAGCGCATCCGCGACGCCGACGTCGTGATCGTCAACAAGGTCGTGCTGGCCGGCGACGCGATCGCCCAGGCGCCGCGCCTGCGCATGATCGCGGTCGCCGCCACCGGCACCGACAACATCGACCTGGACGCCTGCGACCGGCGCGGCATCATCGTGTCCAACGTGCGCGAATACGCCGTGCACGCCGTGCCGGAGCACACCTTCGCCCTGATGCTGGCCCTGCGGCGCAACCTGCTGGCCTACCGCCAGTCGGTGCGCGACGGCCGCTGGCAGGCGAGCGGGCAGTTCTGCTATTTCGACTTCCCCATCCATGACCTGGCCGGCTCGACCCTGGGCATCATCGGCCGGGGCGCCCTGGGCGAGGCCGTGGCCGAGATCGCCCGCGCCTTCGGCATGAAGGTCCAGTTCGCCGCGCGGCGCGACGCCGGCGAGCCCACCAACGACTACACCGATTTCAACCACGTCCTGCGCACCAGCGACGTGATCAGCCTGCATTGCCCGCTCAACGCCCAGACCCGCGGCATGATCGGCGCGGCCGAATTCGCCCTGATGGAACGCAAGCCGCTGCTCATCAACACCGCGCGCGGCGGGCTGGTGGACGAATACGCGCTGGAGCACGCGCTGCGCGCCGGCCAGATCAGCGGCGCGGGCTTCGACGTCTCGTCCCAGGAGCCCCCCGCGCCCGATCATCCCCTGATGCGCCTGCTGGACCTGCCGAATTTCATCCTCACCCCGCACGTGGCCTGGAGCAGCTCCGCGGCCATCCGCACGGTGATCCGCCAGGTGCGCGACAATATCGACGCCTTCCTGCGCGACGACCCGCGCAACGTGGTCGCCGGCTACCGCGCCGCCCGCTGATTTCCCCGACACGCCTCCATGCCCGCCGACCGCCCCGAATCCGCCGCGTCCCGCCCCCTGCGCATCGCCATCAACGGCTACGGCCGCATCGGCCGCTGCGTGCTGCGCGCCCTGGCGGAATCCCCGCGGCACCGCCGCGCCCTGAGCGTCGTGGCGATCAACGAGCCCGCTGACCTGGCCTCCATGGCCTACCTGACCCGCTTCGATTCCACCCACGGGATCTTCCCGGGCGAGGTCCGCGAGATCGACGGCGGGCTGGAGATCGCCGGGCAGGCGATTCCCGTTTCCCACGCGCGGGAGCCGGCCGACGGCCCCTGGCGCCGGCTGGACTTCGACCTGCTGCTGGAATGCTCCGGAGCCTTCGCCACGCGCGCCAGCCTGCAGGCCTTCCTGGATGCGGGCTGCCCGCGGGTGCTGGTCTCGCATCCCGGCAGAAGCGCGGCCGACGTGGACTGCACCATCGTGCACGGCTTCAACGACGCCGACCTGCGGGCCGGCCAGCGCATCGTGTCGGCGGCCTCGTGCACCACCAACGCCGCCGTCCCGGTCCTGGACCTGCTGGAGCGCCGCCTGGGCGTGGACGGCGCCTTCCTCACCACGCTGCATTCGGTGATGAACGACCAGCCCATGATCGACGGCTACCACCACGCCGACCTGCGCCGCACCCGTTCGGCCATGCAGTCCATCGTGCCCGTGTCCACGGGCCTGGCCCAGGGCATCGAGCGCATGCTGCCCGGCCTGGCCGGCCGCGTCCAGGCCAAGGCCGTGCGGGTGCCGATCCTCAACGTCTCGGCCATCGACCTCGCCGTGAACCTGCGCCGGGATACCTCCCCCGAGGCCCTGAACGCGATCTTTTCCGAGGCGGCTCGGGCCCGTCCGGACCTGATCGCCTGCACCGGCCAGCCCCACGCCTCGGTGGACTTCAACCACGATCCGCACTCGGTCATCGTCGATCTGGGCCAGACCCGCGTCAACCAGGGCCGCTTCGCCAACCTGCTGATCTGGTTCGACAACGAATGGGGCTTCGCCCACCGCATGCTCGACGTGGCGCAGGCCTGGGCAGGCCGCTTCCAGGCGGCCGCGCCGGCGCCCGAATCCGCATCCCTTTCCTCATCCCTATCTTCTGGAGTTTGACATCATGGCCGAAAGCCGGACCGAAACCGATTCCATGGGCGCCATCGAGGTGCCCGCCGCGCATTACTGGGGCGCGCAGACGCAGCGCTCCATCCAGAACTTCCCGATCGGCGTGGCCCGGTTCCGCTGGCAGCCCCCGGTGATCCGCGCCCTGGGCGTGCTGAAGAAGGCCGCCGCCCAGGCCAACGCCGAACTCGGCGAACTGCCGGCGGACATCGGCAACCTGATCGTGCGCGCCGCCGACGAGGTCATCGAGGGCAAGCTCGACGCCGAATTCCCGCTGGTGGTGTTCCAGACCGGCTCGGGCACCCAGTCGAACATGAACGCCAACGAGGTCATCTCCAACCGGGCCATCGAACTGGCCGGCGGGCAGGTGGGCTCCAAGGCCCCGGTGCACCCCAACGACCACGTCAACCGCGGCCAGTCCTCCAACGACACCTTCCCCACGGCCATGCACATCGCGGTGGCGGAAGAACTGTCGCGCCACTTCTTCCCGTCCGTCGGGCGCCTGCGCACCACGCTGGACGCCAAGGCCAAGGCCTTCCAGGACATCGTCAAGACCGGCCGCACCCACCTGCAGGACGCCACGCCGATCACGCTGGGCCAGGAAATCAGCGCCTGGGTGGCGCAGATCGACTTCGCCCTGGACGCCGTGCAGGCGGCGCTGCCGGGCATCTACGACCTGGCGATCGGCGGCACGGCCGTGGGCACCGGCCTGAACGCCCACCCGCGCTTCGGCGAGCTGGCCGCCGCCCGCATCGCCGACATCACGGGCCTGCCGTTCCGCAGCGCGGAAAACAAGTTCTTCGCCCTGTCGGCCCACGACGCGCTGGTGAATCTTTCGGCGGCGCTGCGCACCCTGGCCGGCGCGCTGATGAAGATGGCCAACGACGTGCGCTGGCTCGCCAGCGGCCCGCGCTGCGGCATCGGCGAGCTGCTGATCCCGGAAAACGAGCCGGGCTCGTCCATCATGCCGGGCAAGGTCAACCCCACCCAGTGCGAGGCCATGACCATGGTCTGCGCCCAGGTCTACGGCAACGACGCCGCCGTGGCCTTCGCCGGGTCCCAGGGCAACTTCCAGCTGAACGTCTACAAGCCCGTCATGGTGCACAACGTCCTGGAAAGCATCGGCCTGCTGGCCGACGCCTGCCTGTCCTTCGACGAGCACTGCGCCGTGGGCATCGAGCCCAATCTGCCGCGCATCGAGGAAAACCTGAACAAGAACCTGATGCTGGTCACCGCGCTGAACCGCCACATCGGCTACGACAAGGCCGCCGCGATCGCCAAGAAGGCCCACAAGGAGCACAGCACCCTGCGGGAAGCGGCGCTGGCGCTGGGCTTTCTGACCGATGCGCAGTACGATGAATGGATCGTCCCCCTGGACATGACGCATCCGAGCAAGGGGTGAGGCGGGACACGGGACGGTCCCCGCGGACCGTCCCGCGCCTGCGACGCAACAGACGGCCCGCGGCCACGGATGCCTGGCCGCGGGCCCGTGCAAGGCATGCAGCATGAAATCGCCCGTACAGATCAAGCGCGTATACGAAGACCCCGCGGACACCGACGGCCTGCGCGTGTTCATCGACCGGCTCTGGCCGCGCGGCCTGTCCAAGGCCGCGTTCCAGTACGACCTCTGGTGCAAGGATCTGGCGCCCAGCCCGGCGCTGCGCACCTGGTTCGGCCACAAGCCCGAGCACTGGGACGGCTTCCGCCGCGACTACGCCGCCGAATTGAAGGACGAGCAGGCGCAGGCCCGCATGGGCGAGGTCTTCGAGGCCGCCGGGGGCCGGCGCATCACCCTGGTGTTCGGCGCCAAGGATCCCGAACACAACCACGCGCTGGTCCTGGCCGACGCGATGAACGACTACGCCAGGCGCCACCGCATCGCCTGAACGCATCCCCGGCGCCCGGCGCGGGTGTCCCTGGCGCGCGGCTGCGCCGCGGCGGGCCCGGCCGGATCGGATCGAACCGGACCGGTGTTCGCCCGGCGGGACCGGGCCGGGCGCCTCAACTTTCTCGGAAAAGGACATGCTGCTGGTCTATTTCGGTTCTCAGTCGGTCTGGGCCCTTTCGCTGCTGGGGCTGATCCTGCTGCTGGCCGCGGTCATCGCCATCCAGGCGCACCGCGGGCGGGCGCGGGGCGGCAACGAAGAGCTGCCCGGCATGATTGGCGAAGTCACCCAGGCATCCGACTTGCGGGGCAGGGCGCGCGCCCTGGTGCGCGGCGAGATCTGGCAGGTGCATGCGGATGCGCCGCTGCGGCCCGGCCAGACCGTGCGGGTCCGGGCCGAGCGCGGCCTGATGCTGGAAGTCGAACCCGTCCCCGAGAGGGACGTCTCTCTGGGAGAACCCTCATGATGTTCCTCGAACTGGATACGGGCCTCGGCCTGCTGGTGCTCGTCTTCCTGGTGGTCGTGCTGTTCAAGCTGTTCCGCATCCTGCGCGAGTACGAGCGTGCCGTGATCTTCACGCTGGGCCGCTACACCAGCAGCAAGGGGCCGGGGCTGATCATCGTGATTCCCTTCCTGCAGCAGGCGGTGCGCGTGGACATGCGCGTGGTGACGCTGGACATCCCGCCACAGGACGTGATTTCCCGCGACAACGTGTCGGTGCAGGTGAACGCCGTGCTGTATTTCCGGGTGGTGGATCCCGCCAAGGCCATCATCCAGGTCGAACACTACCTGGAAGCCACCAGCCAGCTGGCGCAGACCACGCTGCGGGCGGTGCTGGGCAAGCACGAGCTGGACGAGATGCTGGCCGAGCGCGAAAAACTGAACCTGGACATCCAGACCATCCTGGACGCCCAGACCGACGGCTGGGGCATCAAGGTCACCAACGTCGAGATCAAGGACATCGGCCTGAACGAGACCATGGTGCGGGCCATGGCGCGCCAGGCCGAGGCCGAGCGCGACCGCCGCGCCAAGGTCATCCACGCCGAAGGCGAGCGCCAGGCGGCCCAGGCGCTGGCCGACGCGGCCCATACGCTGGCCCGCGAACCCTCCGCCATGCAGCTGCGCTACCTGGAGACCCTGTCCCAGGTGGCGGGCGACAAATCCTCCACCCTGGTGTTCCCGATTCCCATCGACCTGCTGGCCGGGTTCATGGGGCCATCGCGTCCGCCTCGGCCAGAAGCTGACCGATGACGGCGCCCGTGCGCAGGTCGTCCAGCCGGCCGAAATGATGCAGGCGCACGCCGCCGCGCGCATCCAGGATCACCAGGGACGGCGTGCCCTGCAGGCCCCAGGCCTGCATGGTCAGGGGGATCGGATTGCCGGACGGGGCGGGGCGGTCGATGCCCACGGGGAAGCGGATGCGGTATTCGTGCAGGAAGGCCCGCAACGCGACTTCGCCCATGGCGGCGTGGTGCTCGAAGACCGTATGCAGTCCGATCACCTGGACGCGCCCGGGCGGAAAGGACTCGTGGATCGCCTTGGCCTGCGGCAGGCCGTGGGAGACGCAGCCCGGGCACAGCATCTGGAAGGCGTGCACCACCACCACCGACCCGCGCAGCGACTCCAGCGTCGGCGGGGCGTCGTGGACGTTCAGCCAGGTCTCGATGTCCCAGGGGGGCGGCAGCGCGCCGTTGATCATGATGAGGCTCCGCGCAGAGGTCTGTGGCTCCATGATAGGACGGGCGCCCGCCGGCGAAAAGCCGCCGCGCGCGAAAACCTATAAATCGTAGTGGTAATCTTCCGCCCGCCCGCCGCCCGTGGTGTAATGAGGCGGTTCCGCCGCCATTTCGCCGGCGGCGGGTGATGCAGGGCGCTCGTGGGGCGCCCATCGGAAACTTCCCTGTCTGACGGAGATTCACACATGAAACTGTCCGCTCTCGCCCTGAGCCTTTCCCTGCTGGTCGTGGGCCAGGTCGCCCACGCCGCGCCG
Organism: Castellaniella defragrans; assembly: GCF_014203015.1. GTDB lineage: Bacteria > Pseudomonadota > Gammaproteobacteria > Burkholderiales > Burkholderiaceae_B > Castellaniella > Castellaniella defragrans. The sequence goes on along the minus strand of NZ_JACHIB010000017.1, from coordinate 22,024 downwards.
GATTTCGCCCAGGTCAAGGACATCCTGACCAAGAACGCCTGTCTGGCCTGCCACGCGGTCGACAAGAAGGTCATCGGGCCGGCGTACGAAGAAGTCGCTGCCAAGCACAAGGGCCAGGCGGACGCCGCCGAAGTCCTGACCAAGCACATCAAGGGCGGCAGCTCGGGTGTCTACGGTCCGATCCCGATGCCGCCCAATGTCGGCATTTCCGATGCCGACATCAAGACGGTGGTCGACTGGCTGGTGGCGGGCGCCCCGCACTGATCGTCCGGTCCTCGCGGGGCCCCGGCCTGGCGGCCATCGCCGGGCCGGACGGCCCCGGGCGCGTCCGGAGACCCTGCGCGCGGCCGTCGGCCGCCGCAGGGTTTTTTCAATCATCGTCTTTCATCACAGGAGCCGGCATGAACCGAGTCGATGTTTTCTCGGGCCTGGAAACCCAATCCATTTCCGTCGAAGTCCTGCGGGAAAAATACGCCAAGGGCGCGGAAACCTCGATCGTCGAGATCCAGCAGCGCGTGGCGCGCGCGCTGGCCGCGGTCGAAAAGCCCAAGCAGCGCGCGCGCTACCGGGCCGCGTTCCTGGATGCGCAGCAGCGCGGGTTCATCCCCGCCGGGCGCATCAATTCGGCCGCCGGCACGGAGCTGGCCGCCACGCTCATCAACTGCTTCGTCCAGCCGGTGGGGGACTCCGTGTCCGATCCCGTGGACGGCCGGCCGGGCATCTACGACGCCCTGCAGAAGGCCGCCGAGACGATGCGCCGCGGCGGCGGGGTGGGGTACAACTTCAGCCACATCCGCCCGGCGGGCGCCATCGTCAAGGGCACGGCCTCGAAGGCCTCCGGGCCGGTGTCCTACATGCGCGTGTTCGACCGCTCCTGCGAAACCGTGGAATCGGCCGGCTCGCGGCGCGGCGCGCAGATGGGCGTGCTCGACGTCGGCCATCCCGACATCGAGGCCTTCATCGAGGCCAAGCAGACGGCCGGCGAGCTGACCAATTTCAACGTGTCGGTCAACGTCACCGATGCGTTCATGCGCGCCGTCGAGGACGACGCGCTGTTTCCCCTGACCCATGCGGCCGAGCCCTCGGACGACCTCAAGGCCGCCGGCGCCCATCGCCGCGAGGACGGCCTGTGGGTCTACCGCGAGATCCGGGCGCGCGCGCTGTGGGACCGCATCATGCAGTCCACGTACGACTACGCCGAGCCCGGCGTGCTGTTCCACGACCGGATCAACGGCGAGAACAACCTGCACTACCTGGAAACGCTGGACGCCACCAACCCCTGCGGCGAGCAGCCGCTGCCGGGCTACGGCTGCTGCTGCCTGGGCTCCATCGACCTGACGCGCTTCGTGCGCAGCCCCTTCGGCCTGCAGGGCGAGCCCTCCGTGGACTGGGACGGCCTGGCCGAGGTCGTCGCGCTGGCCGTGCGCATGCTGGACAACGTGCTCGACGCCACCGTCTGGCCGCTGCCGGAGCAGGCGGCGGAAGCCGCCCACAAGCGCCGCGTCGGCCTGGGGGTCACCGGCCTGGGCGACGCGCTGATCATGCTGAAACTGGCCTACGACAGCGAGCCGGCGCGCGCCATGGCGGCCCGCTTCGCCCGCGAGGTGGCCCATGCCGCCTACCGCGCCTCGGTCGAGCTGGCCCGCGAGCGCGGCCCCTTCCCCGGCTTCCAGGCGGGGCCCTACCTGGCGAGCGGCTTCGCCCGGCGCCTGCCCGAGGACATCCGCGCCGCCATCGCGGAACACGGCATCCGCAACAGCCACCTCACCTCGATCGCCCCGACGGGCACGATTTCCCTGGCCTTCGCCGACAACGCCTCCAACGGCATCGAGCCGCCGTTCTCCTGGACCTACACGCGCACCAAGCGCATGGCCGACGGCGGCAAGCAGGATTACGTGGTCGAGGACCACGCCTACCGCCTCTACCGCCTGATGGGGGGCGACGTGTCCGGCGCGCTGCCGCCGTATTTCCGCACCGCGCTGGAGATCTCCGCGCGCGACCACGCGCTGATGGTCGCCGCCGTCAAGGACTACGTCGACGCCGCGATCTCCAAGACCGTGAACGTGGCCGCGGACTATCCCTACGAGGACTTCAAGGACCTGTACATGCAGGCCTGGAAGCTCGGCCTGAAGGGCATCACCACCTACCGGCCCAGCGGCAAGCGCGCCGCCGTGCTGTCGGTCGCCCCGGCGGCCGACGCGCCCGCCCAGCCCGAGGCCATCTCCCTGTCCGAGGCCGACCGCCGGCTGGTGCTCAAGCGCGTCATCGAGCCGGTGCTCAACAGCCTGCGCTGGCCCAACCGCCCGCGGTTGCCGCGCGGCGCGTCCTGCTGGGCGTCGGACGCCATCGAATCCCCGGAAGGCAGCTTCGTGGTCTTCGTGTCCGACCTGCAGAACCGGCCCTTCGAGGTCTGGGTCAACGGCGCCCGTCCGCCGCGCGGCCTGGGTTCCGTGGCCAAGATGCTCAGCCTGGACATGTACACCGACGACTTCCCCTGGCTCAACCGCAAGCTGGAAGTCCTGGCCGGCACCAACGGGGGCACGGCCTTCCAGATCCTCGATCCGGAAACCGGCGAGCCGATCTGGGTGCCCTCCACCGTGGCCGCCCTGGCGCGCCTGGTGGCGTTCCGCCACCGCACCCTGGGCATCGACGCCTCGGCCCAGGCCAAGTCCGCCATGATGGAAGCCCTGATCGCGCCGCGCGAGCCCAAGACCGGCCCGGACGGGACGATGGGCTGGATCTGCGACGTCCTCAATCCGGTCACGGGCGACGATTTCGTGCTGATGGTCAAGGAACTGCGCATGCCCGACGGCTCCACCCGGCCGTATTCCGTCTGGGGCGCCGGCAAGTTCCCGCGCGCCTTCGAGGGCCTGTTCAAGCTGCTGAGCCTGGACATGCGCATCGTCGATCCGGCCTGGATCGCCATGAAGCTGCGCAAGCTGATGAACTACGCCGAACCCCAGGGCGACTTCCTGGCCCGCGTGCCCGGCGCCGACAAGTCCAGCTCCTTCCCCTCCACCGAAGCCTACATCGCCCGCCTGCTGATCCATCGCTACGCGATGCTCGGCATCCTGGACGAGCACGGCGAGCCGGTCGAGCAGATGGGGGTGGTGCAGGCCGAGTCCGACGCCGCCGCGCCCGCCCGTCCGGCCGGTCCGGCGCCCGTCATCAACGGCGCCGAGTGCCCCGAATGCCACCTGCACAGCGTCATCAAGAAGGACGGCTGCCAGTTCTGCACCCACTGCGGGTACACAGGGGCATGTGGGTAAAAAACGGATATAGAATGGTCCCCGGCCCGGGAAGCCCGGGCTCGCAACCCGTCAACCAAGAAGTGTCATGAATCACCAATACGACGTCCTGATCATCGGCAGCGGCCTGTCCGGCCTGACGGTGGCATTGCACCTGGCGGCCGACAAGAAGGTCGCCGTGCTGTCGAAAAAGGCCCTGCTGGACGGATCCAGCAACTGGGCCCAGGGCGGCATCGCCGCCGTGCTGGACTCCCAGGACAGCCATGACGAGCACATCGCCGACACGCTGGTCGCGGGCGCCGGGCTGTGCGACACCGACGCCACGCGCCACATCGTCGAGCAGGGCCGCTCGGCCATCGACTGGCTGATCGAACTGGGCGTGCCCTTCACCCCCGACCAGGGCGCCGAACTGGGCTTCCACCTGACCCGCGAGGGCGGCCACAGCCAGCGGCGCATCATCCACGCCGCCGACGCCACCGGCCACCTGGTCCAGCTCACCCTGGAGCAGCAGGTGCGGGCCCACCGCAACATCACCCTGCTGGAATACCATTCCGGGGTCGAGCTCATCACCAGCCGCATCCTGGACGGCGAGGCGCCGGGTGCCGCCCACCAGCCGGCCCGCTGCCTCGGCGCCTACGTCTACGACGAGCGCGCCGACCGCGTGCACACCATCCTGGCGCCCCGCGTCGTGCTGGCCACGGGTGGCGCGGGCAAGGTCTACCTGCACACCAGCAATCCCGACACCTCCACCGGCGACGGCATCGCCATGGCCTGGCGGGCGGGCTGCCGCGTGGCCAACATGGAATTCATGCAGTTCCACCCGACCTGCATGTACCACCCGCAGGCCAAGTCCTTCCTGATCTCCGAGGCCGTGCGCGGGGAGGGCGGGGTGCTGCGCCTGCCGGCCTCGGCCGGCCCCCAGGCGGGCGAGCGCTTCATGCAGTGGCACGACGAGCGGCTGGAACTGGCGCCGCGCGACGTGGTGGCCCGCGCCATCGACTTCGAGATCAAGAAGCGCGGCCTGACCCACGTGGACCTGGACATCAGCCACCGGCCGGCCGAATTCATCCGCGAGCACTTCCCCACCATCCACGCCCGCTGCCTGGAATTCGGCATCGACATGACCCGCGAGCCGATCCCGGTGGTGCCGGCGATGCACTTCACCTGCGGCGGGGTGGTGGTCGACATGAACGGCCGCACCGACATCCCCGGCCTGTACGCGGTGGGGGAAACGGCCTACACCGGCCTGCACGGCGCCAACCGCCTGGCCAGCAATTCGCTGCTGGAATGCCTGGTGATCGGCCGCAACGCCGCGCACGACATCGACGCCCAGCCCGCGGCGGAGCCCCTCGCCGGCCGGGTGCCGGACTGGGACGACAGCCGGGCGCGCGACAGTTCCGAGGCCGTGCTGGTCACGCACGCCTGGGACGAGGTCCGGCGCCTCATGTCCAACTACGTCGGCATCGTGCGCACGCAGAAGCGCCTGGGCCGCGCGCGCCAGCGCATCAGCCTGCTGGACCAGGAAATCGAGGCGTATTACCAGGAGCACCGGGTCACCAGCGATCTGCTGGAATGCCGCAACCTGATCCAGGTCGCCGCCCTGGTGGTGGCCGCCGCGCTGTCGCGCAAGGAAAGCCGCGGCCTGCACTACTGCCAGGACTTCCCCTGGACGCTGCCGCGGGCGCTGCCCACGGTGATGACGCCGGAAGACGGCTTCCGCTGAGACGCGGCTGCGGCGCATCCGGCCGGCTTCGGTGGCCAGGCGCGTCCGGCGCGCGGGCTGGGGCCGCGGTGGCCCCGGCTACACGATCCGCAGGGAATAATCGACGGCGCGGATGTCCTTGGTCAGGCTGCCGATGGAAATCCGGTCCACGCCCGTGCGGGCGATCGCGCGCACGGTGTCGTGGCGGATGCCGCCGGATGCCTCCAGCAGGGCGCGGCCGGCATTGAGCGCGACCGCCTCGGACAGGTCGTCCAGGCTGAAGTTGTCCAGCAGGACGGACTCGGCCCCGGCGTCCAGCGCCTGGCGCAGTTCGTCCAGGGATTCCACCTCGATCTGGATCGGGACGCCGCCCGAGACCTGCCGCGCGGCCCGCAGGGCGGCGGCGATGCCGCCGGCCGCCATGATGTGGTTTTCCTTGATCAGGATGCCGTCGTACAGGGCCAGGCGCTGGTTGCGGCCGCCGCCCACGCGCACGGCGTATTTTTCCGCCAGGCGCAGGCCGGGCAGCGTCTTGCGCGTGTCCAGGATGGCCGCGCGCGTGCCGGCGATCAGGTCCACGTAGCGGCGGGTGGCCGTGGCCACACCGGAGAGCAGCTGCAGGAAATTCAGGGCGGTGCGCTCGGCGGTGAGCAGCGCGCGCGCCGGGCCGTGCAGGCGGCAGACCACCGAGTCGGCCTCCATCCGGTCGCCCTCGGCGTAGGCCCAGTCGAGCAGGATGCGCTCGTCCACCCGGTGCATCACGGCCTCGAACCAGGGCGCGCCGCACAGCACGGCGGGTTCGCGCACGATGACGCGGGCGGCCTCGACCTGGTCTTCCGGGATCAGCAGGCCGGTGACGTCGCCCGTGCCGACGTCCTCGGCCAGGGCGCGCTCGATGTTGGCCTCGAAGGACGTCTGCAGGGCGGGCGGGAAGGGGGCGTAGGGATTGCGCAGCGTGGAGGGCGCGGGGCTCATGCGGCCCCCCTGGCATGGCGCGCCGGGTTGCGGCCGAAGGGAAAGCGGCTGTGCGTGCTCATGCCGGACCGATCCCCGAAAACAGGGCCTGCTCCTGGGCGAGGTCGGGCCCGGGGCGCGTGTCGCGGCGGCGCGCGGCGGCGAAATCCAGCATGCGGTCGATGCAGACCTTGGCCCGGCGGCCCAGGGCCGGGTCCAGGTGGACTTCGTTGCTGCCGAATTCCAGCGCGTCGGCCACGCCCTTGAGGGAATTCATGGCCATCCAGGGGCAGTGGGCACAGCTCTTGCACGTGGCGGATTCGCCGGCCGTGGGCGCGGCGATGAAAGTCTTGTCCGGCGCGGCCAGGCGCATCTTGTGCAGCAGGCCCTGGTCGGTGGCGACGATGAAGGTCGTGGCCGGCGATTCGGTCACGGCCGCCAGCAGCCGCGAGGTCGAGCCCACGACGTCGGCCTGGGCCACGACGGGGGCGGGCGATTCGGGGTGCACCAGCACCAGGGCGTCCGGGTGCTCCTTGCGCATCAGGTCCAGCTCGATGCCCTTGAATTCGTCGTGCACGGTGCAGGATCCCTGCCACAGCACCATGTCCGCGCCGGTCTCGCGCTGGATGTAGGAGCCCAGGTGGCGGTCGGGCGCCCAGAGGATCTTTTTGCCCTGGCGGTGCAGCTCGGCGACGATGTCCAGGCCGATGGAGGAGGTCACCATCCAGTCGGCCTGGGCCTTCACGGCGGCGCTGGTGTTGGCGTACACCACCACGGTGCGGTCGGGGTGCTGCGCCCGGAACGCGGCGAAGGCCACCGGGTCGCAGCCCAGATCCAGGGAACAGGTGGCGTCCAGGTCGGGCATCAGGATGCGTTTTTCGGGGGAGAGGATCTTGGCCGTCTCGCCCATGAAGCGCACGCCCGAGACCACCAGCGTGTCGGCCGCGTGATCGCGCCCGAAGCGCGCCATTTCCAGGGAATCGGAGACGCAGCCGCCGGTTTCCTCGGCCAGGTCCTGGATGTCGGCGTCCACGTAGTAGTGCGCGACCAGGACGGCGTTGCGGGATTTCAGCAGGCGCCGGACGCGGTCCTTCTGGAATTCGCGTTCCTGGGGGGACAGCGGCGGATTCACCCGGGCCCAGGCCTCGGCCACCGTATGGGTGCCGACGGCCATGTCCGGGCGGTCGAATTCGACGATTCGGGTACCTGAGGGCATGATGGTATGAAGGGGGAGAAACGGGTAGAAGACCATCATACGACAAAGCCGCCCGCATCGTCCGGCGCGCCCTTGCGCGCGAAGCGGGAATCGGGAAGAAGGAAATCCCCGGTATAATTCGCGCCACCCGTCATCGGGGAGTAGCCGACTCGCGCACAGGCCCGTCCAGGACGGCGCGCCATGCGCGGGTGCATGCGTCAACACGCTTGGCCGTCCGGCCATGGCGCGCGCGGCCCGCCGGTATCCGCATCCGCATACCCGGGCCTGGCAAGACCGCTGACTGCGTTTCCCGCCGCATGGGGCCGGCGGGGGCGTAGTCGCGTCAGCCCCCGGATGTTCCTCTTCATGGATGCCTTCCTCGTTTCCACCGGCGTGGTCGCCCTGGGTGAAATCGGCGACAAGACCCAGCTGCTCGCCATGGTGCTGGCCGCCCGCTACCACCGGCCCGTCCTGATCTGTCTGGGCGTGCTGATCGCCACCCTGGCCAACCACGCCCTGGCGGGCCTGGCCGGCCAGCTCGTGGCCCAGCTGCTCGATCCCGTCGTCCTGCAGTGGGTGCTGGGGATCTCCTTTCTGCTCATGGCCGGCTGGCTGCTGATCCCCGACAAGCTCGACGAGGCGCCCAGGCCGATGCGCGGCCTGGGCGTGTTGACGGCCACCCTCGTGCTGTTTTTCCTGGCGGAAATGGGGGACAAGACCCAGATCGCCACGGTGGCCCTGGCGGCGCGCTACGACAGCCTCGTCGCGGTCGTCGGCGGCAGCACCCTGGGCATGATGCTGGCCAACGTCCCGGCCGTGTATTTCGGCGCCCGCGCCGCCGACCGCCTGCCCGTCCGCCTGGTGCACAGCATCGCCGCCGTGCTGTTCGCGGGCCTGGGCGGCCTGACGCTGCTGCACGCCGCCGGCGGGCTGGGGGCCTGATGCTCGCCCTGGCTCTGTTCGTCCTGACGCTGGCGCTGGTCGTCTGGCAGCCGCGCGGCCTGGGCATCGGCTGGAGCGCCTGTCTGGGCGCCGGGCTGGCGCTGCTCACCGGCGTCATCCGGCCGGCGGACATCCCGGTGGTCTGGGGCATCGTCTGGAACGCCACCGGCACCTTCGTCGCGGTCGTGATCATCAGCCTGCTGCTGGAGGCCGCCGGCTTCTTCGAGTGGGCCGCCCTGCACATGGCGCGCTGGGGCGGGGGCCGGGGCGGGCGCCTGTTCGTCCTGATGGTGCTGCTGGGCGCCGGCGTCAGCGCGCTGTTCAACAACGACGGCGCGGCGCTGATCCTGACGCCGATCGTCGTCGCCATGCTGGCGGCGCTGCGCTTCTCGCCCCGCGCGACGCTGGCCTTCGTCATGGCGGCCGGCTTCATCGCCGACACGGCCAGCCTGCCGCTGGTGGTGTCCAATCTGGTCAACATCGTCACGGCGGATTATTTCGGCATCGGCTTCGCCCGCTACGCGGCCATCATGGCGCCGGTCGATCTCGCCGCCATCCTCGCCTCGCTGGCGGTCCTGGGCGGGGTGTTCCGCCGCGCCATCCCGGCGCGCTACGACGTGCAGCGGCTGCCGGCGCCGGCGACCGCCGTGCGCGACCGACCGACGTTCCGGGCGGGGTGGGGCGTGCTGGCGTGGCTGCTGCTGGGCTTTTTCGTGCTGGAGCCCCTGGGCATCCCGGTCAGCGCGACGGCGGCGGCCGGCGCCCTGGCCCTGGCCCTGGTCGCCGCCCGGGGCGGGCGCATCCCGGTGCTGCGCCGGGTGCGCGGCGCCCCCTGGCAGATCATCGTGTTCGCCCTGGGGATGTACCTGGTGGTCTACGGCCTGCGCCACGCGGGCCTGACGGGATTCCTGACGCAGGCGCTGGACTGGCTGGCCGGGCAGGGCGTCTGGACGGCCACCCTGGGCACGGGCCTGCTGAGCGCGGTCCTGTCGTCCCTGATGAACAACCTGCCCACGGTGCTGATCGGCGCCCTCTCGATCGAGGCGTCCCAGGCGCAGGGCGTGGTGCGCGAGGCCATGGTCTACGCGCACGTGATCGGCTGCGACCTGGGGCCCAAGCTCACGCCCATCGGCAGCCTGGCCACGCTGCTGTGGCTGCACGTGCTGCGCGGCCGGGACATCCGCATCGGCTGGGGGCAGTACTGCCGCATGGGGCTGGCGCTGACGCTGCCGGTGCTGGCCGCCGCGCTGGCGGCGCTGGCCTGGCGGATCGGCTGAGCGGGCGCGGCGGCGCCCGGCACCCTTCCCGCGCCGGGCGGCCGGGGGGGCGGACCTGGCGCCGCGAGGACGCATCGGAGCGGGGAGCGCTCCAGCGGAGGGCCGCCCTCAGCGGCCGGCGCCCAGCCGGCGCAGGGCGTCCGGGTCGCGTATGCGGAGGTGCCGGCCGCGCACGTCCAGGATGCGCGCCAGGTGCAGGCGGGTGAACGCGCGGCTGACCGTCTCGATCTTCATGCCCAGGTAGCGGGCGATGTCCGCGCGCGTCATCTTCAGGACGAACTCCCGCGAGGAATAGCCGCCGGCGGCCATCCGCTCCGAGATGTCCTGGAGGAAATGGGCGACGCGCTCTTCGCTGTTCATGCCGGCCAGCACCATGATCAGGCGCCGGTAATGGTTCGTCTCCTGCGCGATCGCTCTGCTGAGCTGCAGCGCCGACGGCGCATCGGCCCTGGAGCGGGCCACCAGGTCGGCAAACGGCAGGATGCACGTCAGGGAGTCTTCCAGGGCAATGGCGTCGCACGCGTAGTGTCCGGTGTCTATGCCATCGAGGCCCAGCAGTGCGCCGGCGATGGGAAACGACGCGATCTGCTCCATGCCGGCGCTGTTGGTGATGCGCAGCTTCATCGAGCCCGCATACAGCTGGTACAGATTGGCGAAGGCGTCGCCGGCACGGTACAGGGACTGCCCCCGATGGACGATGCGGCGCGTGACGCCGCCGGCCGGGGAGGGCGGCCGGCCGCCATTCGCACGGCTGGCGACCGCCGTCTTCGGGTTGCGGCATAGCCCGGGGACCAGGCAGGCGCCCGTGGCGGCCAGTTTGCATGGAGCGGGAGAAGCGGGGCCGGGTCCGGATGGACGAGGCATGCGCGCCATCGGCGGAACCGGAGGGCTTGCGTCGAAATTCTCCATTGCACCATCCCCCATGAACCGCCCGATCCTGCTGGATCCCGAGGGATCGGGCAGGCGGATTCATCGCCGCGAGCCACAGGTCGGACATGCTGCAATTCTACGCCGGCCCGCCGGCGCGAAAAAGACCGTCAGGGAACGAGGACGGCCGCGCCGTCGATCCGTCCCTGCCGCAGATCGTCCAGCGCGCGGTTGGCGTCCCGCAGGGCGTAGGGGGTCGTCTTGGGCGCGATGCCGATCCGCCCGGCCAGTTCGAGGAATTCCCGGCCATCGCGCCGGGTGAGGTTCGCCACGGAGACGAGTTCCCTTTCCCCCCAGAGCAGGCGGTAGGGCATCGAGGGGATGTCCGACATGTGGATGCCGCCGCACACCACCCGGCCGCCCTTGCGGACGGCGCCCAGCGCCGCCGGCACGAGCGACCCGACGGGCGCGAAAATGATGGCGCCGTCCAGCGGCACCGGCGGCAGGGCATCCGAGCCGCCGGCCCAGGCCGCGCCCAGGGATCGCGCCAGCGCCTGGCTCTGCTCGTCCCCGGGACGCGTGAAGGCGTGGAACGCCCTGCCTTCCCAGCGGAGCACCTGCGCGACGAGATGCGCGGCCGCGCCGAAGCCGTACAGGCCGACGTTCCGCGCCGCGCCCAGCGCGCGCAGGCAGCGCCAGCCGATCAGGCCGGCGCACATCAGGGGAGCCAGCTTGACGGGGTCGGCATCCGGAGGCAAGGGAAACACATAGGCGGCGTCCGCGATCACGTGGCTCGCGAATCCGCCATCGCGCGTATGGCCGGTGAACGCGGCCGATTCGCAGAGGTTCTCGCGGTCTTCCCGGCAGTACGCGCAGACGCCGCACGTGCCCGCCAGCCACGCCACTCCGACCTGCGTGCCCGGCGCGATGCCGGCGACGCCGGACCCGGCTGCCTCGACGATCCCGACGATCTCGTGCCCCGGCACGATGGGCACCCGCTGGTCCGGCAGTTCTCCATCCACGACGTGCAGGTCCGTGCGGCACACGGCGCAGGCTTCGACGCGCACGCGCACCTCTCCAGGCCCGGGAGAGGGAATGTCCCGTTCCTCGAAGCGCAGGTCCCGCCCCGTCCGATGCAGGACCATCGCCTGCATGCGATGCCGTTCCGCTGTCATGGCTGCCGCTCCTCATTGAAGCCCGCCGGCGCCCGGAAAATGCGGATTCCCGGGGCGGCGGGGCGCTAGTGCGAAAACAGGATCGGAACGGTCATCGATTGCAGCAGGGTCTTGGACGTGCCGCCCAGGATCCATTCGCGCACGCGGCTGCGGTTGTAGAGGCCCATGACGATCATGTCGCAATCGTAATCCGTGGCCGCGTTCAGGATGGCATTGCCGACTCCGACGCCTTCGCTCATCGTGTGCACGGTCCGTGGCGCGGGATAGCCATGCGCGGCGCAGTAGGCCGCCAGGTCTCCCGGCTGGATGTCCAGCGCCCGCAGCATGTCCGGCTGCGGATCGACCGTCAGGACGGTGAGCTCGGATGCCTCGCGCAGCAGCGGAGCGGCATCGGCCAGCGCCCGCGCGGCCCGGCGGCCGTAATCCCAGCAGAAAAGCACCTTCCGGCCGATGGGCCGATGTGCGTCTCCGATGTAGGGGGCGACCAGCACGGGCCGCCCGGCCGCCGTGATCACGGAATCGACCACGCTGGGCGGTATGGCCCAGTTCGCCTGCGCCGTGTCCGTCTGGCTCATGATCAGCAGATCGCATGAACGGGCATGCGCCGCCAGGGCTTCCTCGATGGGGCTCTGGGGCATCCGGCATTGGGCCTGGATGCCCGCCAGCGCGGCCTGCTGCAGGAAATGGGTCTTGGTCTCGATTTTTTCCTGCGTGGATTGCTCCTGCAGCTTGGCCAGGATCTGCTGCGAAATGCCGCCCTCGTCGTAGATGTACCGCGGGAGGGGCGGATCGGTGCAGATGCCGATCAGCTCGGCCTTGTGGCGCGCCGCCAGCTGGATGGCCAGCTGCACGCGGCGCGCCTGGTTGGCGTCCTTGGTCAGGTCGAGGGCAATACGTTCGAGCATGGCGGCCTCCTGTCGGCGAAGCAATCGGATCTCGAAATCCAATCTACGCCTGCGGCGGCCGTTCGACGTTGACATGACGCAATGTCCCGACGGGATGCCCCCCGCGAGGCATCGCACCGGGCTCCTCCATTCCGCCCCGAGGTATATATTTTTCCATATGGATGATAGGAATATTTCATTCATAAAAATATGACATAGACGTGATTCAACCCTAGAATATTCAGCAGTTCTTCTCGCGAAAAGATCTCCACAAAATCCCTCAGGAGACTGCTTTGAAATACCATCACCACGGCTACGTTTCGTCCGACCCGCGCATCCAGCCGCCGGCCGGCGTCGGCATCGACCGCCCCGAGGATCTGCCCGACCAGGTGGACGTCCTCATCGTCGGCGCGGGGCCGGCCGGCATGATCGCGGCGGCCCAGCTGTCCCAGTTTCCCGGCATCGTCACCCGCATCGTCGAACGCAGGGCGGGACGCCTGGAAATCGGCCTGGCCGACGGCATGCAGAAGCGCAGCATCGAGACCTTCGAGGCGTTCGGCTTCGCGCAGCAATTGATCGCCGAGGCCTGCCAGGTCACCGAAACCGCATTCTGGAAGCCCGATCCCGCGCAGCCCGAAAACATCGTGCGCGTGTCCCGCGTCGACGAGGACCCGCAGAACGTCAGCGAATATCCCCACCTGACGGTCAATCACGCCCGGGTACTGGACTACTTCGCCGAATTCATGGAAAACGCCCCCACGCGCATGAAGCCGGATTATGGCTACGAGTTCGTGGGCCTGACGGTCGCCGATGAAGGCGACCATCCCGTGACGGTCACCTTGAAGCGCAGCACGGGCGACCAGGCCGGCGAGGAGCGCGTCGTGCGCGCCCGCTACGTCCTCGGGTCGGACGGCGCCCACAGCGGCGTGCGCAAGGCCATCGGCCAGACGCTGCGCGGCGTGTCGTCGAACCACGCCTGGGGCGTCATGGACCTGCTGGCCGACACCGATTTCCCGGACATCCGCACCAAGTGCGCGATCCAGTCCGAATCCGACGGCAACATCCTGCTGATCCCGCGCGAGGGCGGCTTCCTGTTCCGCGTCTACGTCGATCTGGGCGACGTGGCGCCGGACGACGGCGGCGCCATCCGCCGCACGCCGGTCGAGCAGATCATCGCCCGGGCGCAGCGCATCTTCCATCCCTACCGGCTGGACGTGCGCCACGTGGCCTGGCACAGCGTGTACGAAGTGGGCCACCGCCTGTGCGACCACTTCGACGACGTGCCGCCGGAGCAGGTGGGCCGCCGCATGCCGCGCGTCTTCATCGCCGGGGATGCGAGCCATACCCACAGCGCCAAGGCGGGGCAGGGCACGAACGCCTCGATGCAGGACGGCTTCAACCTGGGCTGGAAGCTCGGCCACGTCCTCGAGGGCCGCAGCCCCGCCGGCCTGCTCGACACCTATTCCGCCGAGCGCCAGAAGGTCGGCCAGTCGCTCATCGACCAGGACCTGCGCTGGGCGACGCAGATGGCCAAGTCCGCGGAAGCCTTCGCCTCGCATGCCGAGTTCGAGCAGGCCTACCTGCGCATCACCGAATTCGCCCAGGGCTTCATGACCCAGTACGAGCCTTCGATGATCACGCTGGCGGACAGCCGCCAGGCGCTGGCCACGGGCTATCCGGTCGGCAAGCGCTTCCGCTCCGCCGAGGTGATGCGGGTGGCCGACGCCAACCGCCTGCACCTGGGGCACGAGGCCCGCGCCGACGGCCGCTGGCGGATCTACGTGTTCGCCGACGCGGCGCGCGCCGGCGAGGACTCGCCGCTGGCGACCCTGGGGCGCTGGCTGGACGAGTCCCCCGATTCGCCCATCCGGGGCTACACGCCGGCCGGCCTGGACGAGAACGCCTGGTTCGACGTCAAGGTCGTCTACCAGCAGGACCACACCGCGGTGGACATCGGCGCAGTCCCCCGGGCGTTCCTGCCGCGCGTCGGCCCCTACCAGCTGACCGATCTGGAAAACGTCTACGCGGCGCTGCCCGACCAGGACATCTTCCAGCTGCGCGGCATCGACCGGCAAGGTGCTATCGTGATCGTGCGCCCCGACCAGTACGTCGCCGGCGTGCTGGCACTGACGGACACCGACGCACTGGCGGGCTTCCTGCGGACCTTCGCCATCCGGCAGCGATGACGGCGGCAACGAATTTCGTCAACCAAGGAGAGAGACAATGAAACTGCGCACAATCCTGGGCGTCGCGGCCCTGTCCATCGGCGGGGTGGCGCTCGCGCTGCCGGTCCAGGCCAGGGATCTGAAGATCGGCCTGGTCCTGTCAGTGTCGGGGCCGTATGCGGACTACGGCAAGCAGATCCAGAACGGCATCGAGACCTTCATCGCCCAGCATGGCGACACGGTGGCCGGCCGCAAGGTCACGCTGATCGTCAAGGACGACACCGGCATCGCGCCGGCGGTGGCCAAGCGCCAGGCCCAGGAACTGCTCATCAAGGACAAGGTCGACATCCTCGCCGGATTCGACCTGACGCCCAACGCCTTCTCGGTCGCCCCTCTGGCCACCGAGGCCAAGGTGCCCATGATCGTGATGAACGCCGCCACCTCCTCGATCACCGAGAAGTCGCCCTACATCGTGCGCGTTTCGATGACGCTGCCGCAGAGCTCCTGGGCCATCGCCCAGTGGGCCGTCAAGAACGACATCCGTTCGGCCTACATCCTGGTGGCGGACTACGGCCCCGGGCACGACGCCCAGGAGCAGTTCAAGAAGACTTTCACCGGGCTGGGCGGCAAGGTGGTGGGCGAGGTCCGCACGCCGGTCAACACGCCGGATTACGCGCCCTTCCTGCAGCGCGTGAAGGACAGCCGGCCGGATGCGCTGTTCTTCTTCGTGCCGCCGGGCAGCTCGATGGTGGCCCTGGCGAAGAACTTCCGCGAGATGGGCCTGGACAAGCTCGGCATCAAGGAAATGGGCCCCGGCGACATGACCGACGAAAATTCCCTGCCGGCCCTGGGGGACAACGCGCTGGGCATGATCACCGCCTTCCATTATTCGACCGCGCACGATTCGCCGGCGAACAAGGCCTTCGTCGCCGCCTACGCCAAGGCCCATCGGGACAGTGCGAACTTCATGTCGGTGGGCGGCTATGACGGCATGCAGCTCATCTACAAGGTCCTGGAGAAGACCGGCGGCGACGCGAGCGGCGACGCCTTCATCGCGGCCGCCCGGGGCCTGAAGTGGGAAAGCCCGCGCGGCCCCGTGCAGATCGATCCCGACACCCGCGACATCATCCAGAACGAATACATCCGCAGGCTGGAGCGGGTCGATGGCGAACTGCGCAACGTCGAATTCGCCACCTTCGAGGCCGTGAAGGATCCGGGCAAGCAGAAGTAGCCGTGAGACCGTCCCGTGCCGCCGGCGTGCCCCGCGCCGGCGGCGCGCCGCCTTCCAGGAGCCCGTCATGGGTAGCGATTGGACCGACCGCATCCGCCTGCGCAACCTCAGGTTCCTGCTCAGCCTGGCCCAGACGCGCAATCTCAGCCACTCGGCGGCCGCGCTGCACACCACGCAGCCCGGCCTGTCGAAATGGCTCAAGGACCTGGAAAGCGACGTCGGCCTGACGCTGTTCGAGCGCCACGCCCGCGGGCTGACACCCACGGTGCACGGCCAGGCGCTGATCGCGCACGCGCGCCGCATCGAGGCCCAGCTCGACCGGGCGGCGGCCGACATGAACATCCTGCGAGAGGGCGGGGCGGGGCGCGTGGCCCTGGGGGCCTCCGGCGTGGCGGCGACCGAGGCCGGGCCGCTCGCCGTGCTGGAAATGGCCGCGCGCATGCCCACCCTGCGCATCGACCTGGTCGAAGGCACCATGGACCTGCTGCTCAATCTGCTGAGCCAGGGCGACCTGGACATCGTCATCGGCCGCACGATGGAAGACGATGCGAGCCTGGCCGGCTTCGATGCCGAACTCCTGTACACCGAGCCGGTCGATCTGGCGGTGCGCCGCGACCACCCCCTGATCGGCCGCGCCGAGATCGGCTGGGACGACGTCCGGCAGTACCGCTGGGTCGTCTGGCCGCGCGGATCGCCGATCCGCAAGGCGCTGGAGACCGCGCTGGCCGCGGCGGGCCTGAGTCTGCCGCCCAATTACATCGAATCCAACTCCGTCATCGCCAACATCGCGCTGCTGAGCAACAGCGACGCGATCGGCGTCGCCTCGCACCGTTCGGCCAGCGCGCTGGCGGACATGAACCTGCTGCGCATCCTGCCGCTGAAGCTGCAGGTCTTCGGCTCGGTGTCGATGTACTGGCGGCGGGACGAATACCGCCCGAAAGCGGTGGAACTGGCGCTGGACTGCATCCGCCACGTGCTGCGCGAGCCTGGCGCGGTTCAGTGATTTCCCTTATATTCTCACTGGATAAGAATACAAGACAAGAAATTATCAAAAAATATTTATGATGGGCTTCATTCCGTGCGGGACAGGGGGGGCCGGCCAAGGATCCGCCTCGTGCCGCCACGGTTTCGCCGCCAGCCATTTCCTCCGCGAGGGCCCATCCGCATGCAAGAAGATCACGCCGTGGCCAAAGGCAGCGCAGAGCGGGTCCTGCACGTCCTGGCGACGCTGGCCCGGCTCGGACGCGGCGCCACGATCGCCGAATTGATGGACCTGACGGGCCTGGCGCAAAGCACGCTGTACCGCCAGCTGTCCCTGCTGCGGCGCTGGGGCTTCGTGATCGGACGGGACAACGAATTCTCGCCCGGACCGATGTGCGTGCCCCTGGCCTGGGGATTCGACCAGTCCTCGTTCCTCACGCTCGAATCCCACGAAAGAATGGAAGCCCTGTCGAACCTCAGCGGGGAATCGATCGGGCTGCTCATGGCCGTCAAGCACCAGATCGTCTGTCTCGACATGGTGGAAAGCCGGCATCCGCTGCGCTGCTCCTTCGTCAAGGGACGGATGCTGCCGCTGTGCAAGGGCGCCTCGGCCAAGGCGCTGCTGACGTTCATGCACGTCGAGCGGCGGCGCGCCGTGCTGGATCAATTGCAGCGCGACCAACTGCTCGACGATGCCGCGCGGGCCGACCTGGAACACCAGCTGGAGCGGATCCGCATCCAGGGATACGCGGTCACCAACGGCGAAGTCGACGCCGGCGTCTGGGGGGCGAGCGCGCCCCTGTTCCAGCATGACGGCCATGCCGCCGTAGCCGTCATCACCCTGATGGCGCCTTCGCTGCGGGCGCAAGGACAGGAAGAACGATTCATCGAGATGATCGTGCGCGGGGCGGCGCACATTTCATCGCGGCTGCAGAGCCTTTGACCCGAGACAAGCCCACACACCGAGGAGACTCTCCATGAAATTTTCCCAGACCTTCCGAATCACCCTGTTGGCCCTGGCGCTGGGCGGCGCGTCCGCCGCCAGCCAGGCGGCGTCCGACACCATCCGCGTGGTGACCGACCCGACGTTCCCGCCCATGGAAATGACCGTGGACGGCAAGCGGACGGGCTTCGACATCGAGCTGACCGAGGCCCTGGCCCAGGCCATGGGCAAGAAGATCGCCTGGACCGACATCGACTTCAAGGGGCTCATCCCCGCGGTGCTGTCCGGCCGGGCCGACGCCGCCATGTCGGCGATCTACATCACGGACGCGCGCAAGCAGGCCGTGGACTTCACGGATCCGTACTATGCCGGCGGGCTCGTGGTGCTGACCAAGAGCGGCGGCCCGATCAAGACGCTGAAGGACCTGGACGGCCGGCGCGTCACGGTGCAGGTCGGCACCAAGTCCGTGAACTACATGCAGCAGCACTATCCCAAGGTGCAGCGGGTCGAGGTGGAGAAGAACCAGGAAATGTTCAACCTGGTGGACATCGGCCGCGCGGACGCGGCGGTGACCGGCAAGCCGGCCGCCAAGCTGTTCGCGCAGCAGAATCCCGGCTTCACGGTGTTGGACGAGCAGATCACGACGGAGGAATACGGCATCGCCGTGAGCAAGAACGAGCCCGGGCTGACCAAGGACCTGAACCAGGCGCTCAAGACCATCCAGGCCAACGGCGTGTACCAGCGCCTGGTCGACAAGTGGTTCGAGGGGAAGAAATGAACCTGGACTTCACGCCCGCGCTCGCCGGCTGGGAAGACCTGCTGCGTGGCACCTGGGTGACGGTGGAGGTCACCGTGTGCGCGCTGCTGCTTTCCTGCTGCCTGGGCCTGCTGATCGGCATCGGCCGCCTGAACCCCCGGCGCAGGATCGTCTACAAGGCATGCAGCGTCTACCTGTCCTGCTTCCGCGGCACGCCGCTGCTGGTGCAGCTCTTCATCTGGTTCTTCGGGCTGCCCCGCTTCGGCATCCTGCTGCCGGCCTTCGTCTGCGGGGTGCTGGGCATGGGCATGTATTCGGCCTCCTACGTCTCTGAGGTCGTGCGCGGCGCGATCCAGTCCGTGGACAAGGGGCAGATGGAGGCGGCCCGGTCCCTGGGGATGTCCTCGGCCCAGGCCATGGCCAAGATCATCCTGCCGCAGGCGGTCGTGCGCATGATCCCGCCGCTGGGCAACGAGTTCATCGCCCTGATCAAGAATTCGGCGCTGGTTTCCCTGGTCACCATCCACGACGTCATGCACGAGGGCCAGAAGATCATCAGCGTGTCCTACCGCTCGCTGGAGGTCTATCTCGTGATCGCGCTGATCTACTGGATCCTCACCAGCGCCACATCGAAAATCCTGCGCCGCGTCGAGCTGCGTCTGCAGGCCGGAGGCATGGTGCAATGAGTACGTCCGACGTCATGATCAGGATCCGCGATCTCCACAAGTCGTATGGCGACAATGCGGTCCTGAAAGGAGTCGACCTGGAGGTCGACCGGTCCCAGGTCGTGGTCGTCATCGGCCCCAGCGGCTCGGGCAAGAGCACCTTGCTGCGCTGCTGCAACGGCCTGGAGGTCGCCGAGCGGGGCACCATCGAACTCTGCGGCGAGCGCCTGCTCGACGAGGGCGCGCTGATGCCCGAAAAGGCCCTGAACCACCTGCGCACCCGCGTGGGCATGGTGTTCCAGTCCTTCAACCTGTTCCCGCACCTGACCGTGCTGGAGAACGTCACCATCGGCCCGCGCACCCTGCGGGGCGCTTCGGCCGCGCAGGCCGACGAAAAAGGGCTGGCGCTGCTGACCAAGGTCGGGCTCGCATCCAAGGCCCGGGCCATGCCCAACAGCCTGTCGGGCGGGCAGAAGCAGCGGGTGGCCATCGCCCGGGCGCTGGCCATGGAGCCGGAGGTCATGCTGTTCGACGAGCCCACCTCGGCGCTGGATCCGGAACTGGTCGGCGAGGTCCTGCAGGTGATGAAGCTGCTGGCCAAGGAAGGCATGACGATGATGGTCGTCACCCATGAAATGGGCTTCGCCCGGGAAATGGCCGACACCGTGGTCGTCATGGACTACGGCCGGGTCATCGAGGCGGACCGCCCGGACGTCATCTTCCAGCAGCCCAGGCACGAGCGCACCCGCTCGTTCCTGCAGGCGGTACTCAGCAAGGGTCCCATGGAGGCGGGCGCATCATGAGCGACACACTCTGGACGGGGCGCGACGACGCGTCCGAAAGCGGGGACACCCGCCGGCTGCACCAGATCGTGCGCACCGGGCTGGACGGCTGCGGGGCGGGGGACGCCGTCCTGCTGGGCTTCGCCAGCGACGCGGGCGTGCGGCGCAACCACGGCCGTCCGGGCGCCGCGAAAGGGCCCGGGGCGATCCGGCGCATGCTGGCGAACCTGCCCGCGCACGACCTGGAACGTTTCTGGGACGCGGGCGACGTGGTCTGCGAGGGCGACGCGCTGGAAGAAGCCCAGCGGGCGCTGGCGCGCAAGGTCGCCGCCGTGCTGGACGCGGGCGCGCGTCCCGTCACGCTCGGCGGCGGGCACGAGGTCGCCTGGGCCAGCTTCCAGGGGCTGGCCGCCCATCTGGAAGGAGAGGGCGGGGCGCCGCCGCGCATCCTGGTCGTCAACCTGGACGCGCATTTCGACCTGCGCACCAGCCGGCCGGGGTCGTCGGGGACTCCTTTCGACCAGATCCTGGAATACGGCCGCGACCACGGGCTGCCCATCCGCTACGCGTGCCTTGGCGTGTCGCCCGTGGGCAATACCCGGGGGCTGTACGATCACGCCCGGGCACTGGACGTCTTTCACGTCGAAGACATGGACATGCAGGAGCGCCACCTGCCCGAACGCCTGCGGCAGATCGACGGCCTGCTGGCCGAGGCCGATCTGGTCTACCTGACGATCGACCTGGACGTGCTGCCCGCCGGCGTGGCGCCCGGCGTGTCGGCGCCCGCCGCCCTGGGCGTGCCCCTGAGCGTCGTGGAGGCCTGCGTGCTGGCGGTCAAGAAGAGCGGCAAAGTGCGCCTGGCCGACATCGCGGAGATGAACCCGGACCACGACGTCGATCACCACACGGCCCGCGCCGCCGCCCGGCTGGCCTGGCATCTGCTGAGGCCCTAGCGGATTCCGAAGGCATCCCCGTCATGTCGATGTCCCGCGGCGGATCGGCCGCGACCTGGCTGCGCTTCATCCGCGCCGCCGAGCTGCGCAAGAGTCCCTGGAAGAACGGCGGCGGCGTCACGCGCGAGATCGCGGTCCATCCCGCCGGAGCAGGCATGGACGATTTCCTGTGGCGCGTCAGCGCCGCCGACGTCGCGGCGCCCGGGCCGTTCTCGCACTGGGAGGGTGTCGACCGCGTGCTGCTCGTCACCCGGGGCGGCCCGATCCGCCTGATCCAGGAGCGCACGGAACGCGCCATCATCCTGCCGGCCGGCCAGGGCTTCCGCTTCGCCGGCGAGGAGCCTTACCGCTGCGAACTGCTCGCCGGTCCCGTGCGGGATTTCAACCTGATGCTGCGGCGCACGAAGGCGCAGGGCCACGCGCAGGCGTTCCACGGCGCGCTCGCCCGGCGCCTCGCCCCGGGACATTGGCTGTGGCACGGCTGGCGCGGAGCCTACGAGGTGGACATGCCCGGCCGCCTGAGCCGCGGCGTGCTGGAAGCCGGCGACACGCTGCATCTTTGCGTGGCGGCGGGCGACCGCCCGATCCTGAGGCTGACGCCGAAATCCCGCGACGCCTGCCTGATCGCCGTGCGGATCGAGACCGCTTGAATTGCCGGCGCGAACGGCGAAAAGTCAGCCGGGTTTCCCGTTTTTCCGCGGGTACGGCGCTCCGCCTTCGTTCTCCCAGCGCTGCGCGCAATCGCAGGCCTCGATCGGCTCGCCGCACTGCGGGCACAGCGGCTGCGATTCCCGAAGACGTTCGGGAGTCTTGCGTGCGGCATCCGGACGGGTGTCTTTCTCTGTCATGGCGTCGGCCTCCGGTAGCGGTCAAGGGCGCGTCATCGATGCCGCGCATCGCGGAGTGCAGCGAGCCGGGTCCAGAGCACGGCAAGCACCGTGATCGGCCACAGGAAGATCGTGAACAGGTAGACCAGGGGATAGCCGATGAATCCATCGGCCCACCGGTCGTCGATGTCGACGAAGAAGAGGATGTAGGCCAGCATGACCAACGATCCGATGACGACCCAGATCAGCATGAACGACATGGCGTCCCTCCGCGGCGCTGAACGCGTCTACTTGGAAGTGTGCGCCGGTTGGCGCCGCAAGTCCAGCGTGCGTACAAATAAAACTCAGTCGCTTGAATGTTCCGTAATCCATTGACTAATAAGTCGTCCCTGAAAAATTCATTTGTCCTGTTTCAGGCCGAATTTCCGGCGATCCGAGGCCACGGATTTCGATAGGGCAGGCAGCCCACCGGATCA
>NZ_JACHIB010000016.1 GCF_014203015.1 Castellaniella defragrans | reverse complement strand
CTCGGCTTCTTGCATGGATGATCCCTCCTGATGTGATCATGAAGGGGTCAGTTCTCCATGTCGCCAGGGGGTCAGTTTGTCATGTCGCCTGACAGATATGATTTCCTTCGCCGTTTCAGGCGATTGGAGCAAGCCCTTTTTGTCGAAACGGACGATATAGAACGGCACATCGATGCCGTCATGCGTGGTCAGGGTTTTGTAGGGTCCTGGACCCAATATCCGACTCATCGAACACCTCCTGTCGTTGAACAACAGCCAAGCATCCGTCATAAATTGACACACTAGGTAAATGGATGCAATAGGGAAAACCCACATCGAACGTGTGGAATGATGGACGAAATACAGAAGATCCGATCAGAATAGGGCCGGAGCAGGAATATTTTTGATAAATATCAAAATTAAAATGAAATGGACCTGTGTCGATGACACGCCTGTTTTCTAACGAAACCCCGGATTCCGATTCATGTGCTGCTTGGCACGAGGTTCCGCGCAGGCAGGTCGGTTACCCTCAATCCATTTTTATCCGGGCATGCGCAACGCTTTCCCGATCGGTCGGTTTCCTTGATCCTGCCTTCGGCAGGGAGCATGATTTCCAAAACAGGAAATCAACAGCCTGTCCACTGTCAGCAAGGTCTGGCAGCAGTATCTCCAGTGGATGGCAGGCTGGGATTCCCGCCATTGGAAATCGCCTCGAAATCGTACTTCGTGCGGACCGCGAAGATTTTTCAGGGCGACTGGGGCGTTTTCATCCGTTCGTATTTCCCAGTCTGGCGAGGAGATCTGGGCGTCTCCAGAATGGGGCTTCCTGCATTCGGAAGCCCGCCATGTCCCATCGGAATGATGCCCCGCCTGCCACTGCCGCTTCTACTGCCGCCCCTGCTGCAGTTGCTCCGGCTGTCTCCGCCGCGATGGCGGCGGATGCTGCTGCCGGTCCCGCTGTCTCCGCCGTTACCTCTGCCGCTGCCGTCCCCGCCGATGACCACGACAGCCCCTGGAAGGAGGCCCTGGAACTCTTCTTCCGCCAGGCCATCGAACTGCTGGCGCACGCTCTCTACCAGGTCATCGACTGGTCCGTGGCCCCGCAATTCCTGGACAAGGAACTGCAGGCGCTTGGCGTGCCCGACGGCCCGCCCGGCCATGGGCGCCTGCATGCCGACAAGCTGGTGCGGGTACGCCACAAGGACGGCGCCGACGCCTGGATCCTGGTCCACGTCGAGGTCCAGGGCGGCGGCATGGGCGCCCGCGCCCTGTCCCGGATCGCGCAGCGCATGTACCGCTACAGGACGCGCATCGAACACCGCCACGAAGGCCTGAACGCCCGCGCGGGGCGCGCGCCGCCGGCGCTGTTCAGCCTGGCCATCCTGGTGGCCAGCCGCTCGGGCCCCGACCGCCTGGAATACCGGCGCGAGTTCCTCGGCCAGGGTGTGTATTTTTCCTTTCATGCCGTACACTTGTCCCAGTGGCTGGGCCGCTGGAGCGAGCTGGAATCGCTGGCGCGCACGAACCCGTTTGCCGTGGTGATCATGGCGCAGCTGCAGGCCCTGCGGTATCGGACCGGGGCGCAGCGGCTGGAGCCCACCGTCTCGCTGGTGCGGCTGCTGTACGGCTACGGCTACGACCGGGAACACATCCAGCCGCTGCTGCGGCTGATCGAATGGATGCTGCGGCTGCCTGCGCAGCAGGAGCCGGCCTATCTGGCGGCGGTGGAACGCCTGGAACAGGAGCGCAAGATGAGCTATGTGACGATCGCCGAGCGGCTGTATACGCAAAGAGGCGTGGAAAAGGGCCGCACCGAGGGCCAGGCCGATCTGCTGCTGCGCCTGATCCAGCGCCGCTTCGGGGCCGTGGATGCCGCCGTCGAGCAGCGCATCCGCACCGCCGGCGCGGACGATCTGGAAGCCTGGTCGCTGAACATCCTCGACGCCACCACCCTGGAAAACGTATTCCGCGGCTGAGCCGCGTTTGATCGCCGTCAATGAGTCGGCTCTTTCCAGTCCGGCCTGCTTGAATTCCAGTACGAGAAAACCCATATTGAAAGCATGGGCTGGATGGTGTAGTCCATTGCTGTCCGGCCTGCTTTCCATGGTTGATCGCATTTGGAGGTTCGATATGGCAAATCATCTGACACGTTTCAATCCGTTCGGGGATCTGGCTGGTTTCGAGAGCCTGCGGGGCCTCGATGATTTCTTCGGACACTTCCCGCTCGCCTCCTCCTTCGCAGGCCGGGGCGACGAGCCGCGCCTGAACATCGACGTGACCGAAACGGAACAGGCCTATGCCGTCAAGGCCGAAGTCCCCGGCGCCCGCAAGGAGGACATCAAGGTCTCGCTCGAGGGCAATGTGGTGTCCATCCGCGTGGAAAAGACGCGGGAAGACGTGGAAAAGGAGGGCGAGACGGTGCTGCGCCGTGAGCGCTATCACGGCGTGCAGATGCGCCGCTTCAGCCTGGGCCACGACATCGACGCGTCCGGCGCGACCGCCCGCTGCACGGACGGCGTGCTGGAACTGACGCTGCCCAAGAAGGCGAGTGCCCAGGGCGCCAGGCAGCTGGACATCCAGTAGACGGCGCTTCCTCGGACGCAAGGGCGGTGCGGCCTTCGGGCCGTACCGCCCTTTTTGCGTCCGCCTTGCGGCCGCCGACGCCCGTTTCGCGGCAACCCCATCACGCCAGCCATGTCACGGCAGCCACATCACGACAGTTGCATCCCGGCCGCCGCATCGCCGCCGTAGCGCCACGGGAACGGCGCTTGCGGCTACCCGAGGTCCGATTGATCACTCGGGAGACCGGCATGAAAGCACAATCGAAATCCCAGCAACAGGCGGCGGGCATCGCCCTGGCCGCCAAGCACGGCGACAAGAAAGTCAGCGAACTGAAGGACGCTTCCAGGTCCATGTACGAATCCATGGACGAAAAGGAGCTGCGGGAACTGGCCAAGACCAAGACCCGGGACAAGCCCGAGCACAAAGGGGACTGATATGCCGACGATCGTGGCCGCAAAGTTCGACACCTTTCCCGACGCCGAGCGCGCCGTCGAGAAACTGCACGCGCACGGCTTTCCCGGGGAAGACATCTCGACCTTCTACATCAACGGCGAGACGCTGGCCGAGTCGCACGGCTCTGGTCACGTCCCCCGGACGAGCGAGCGGGAAGCCGTGACCGCTGCCGCCGGCATGGGGCTGGTGTGCGCCGTCGTGGGAGGCTTTTTGGCCTGGCAGTTCACGCATGTCGAGGTGATGGCCGTCGCGGGCGCGGGAACCGGCGGGTATGTGGGCTCGCTCTGGGGCGGCCTGTGGGTGACGGACAGGCGCGCACGCGCCTATGCGCGCCAGCGCGCGCGTGAGCGTGCGGATGCCGCGCCCAGCGTCCACGGGCCGGGCGCCTTGCTGGTGCTGCATGTGGCGCCGGAGCGCGAAGAAGAAGCGTGCGCCTTGTTGCGCGAGGCGGGCGGCCACAGCCCCGGCCGCGCGCGGGGGCGGTGGCATGAGGGCAAATGGGAGGAACTCGACCTTCCCGAGCAGCGCGAACCCCGCGATGAACCGCCTTCCGAACCGGTGGCGGGCACGCGGGACTATTAGTGCCTGGCTACATGATCTGCAGGTCATAGTTGACGCTGCGCACGCCGGGCACCTGCTGGGCGGCCTGGACGGCGCTTTGCGCCGCCGCCTTGCTTTCCACCGTGCCGCGCAGCGACACGATCCCCTGCAAGGTGCCGACCTGCAGATTCGAGGTGCGCAGGTCCGGTACGGCCGTCAAGGCGCTGATGACGTTGGCGTTGATGACCGCGTCCTGGCTGTTCACGACCGTCACGCCGCCCGTCGTGCCTTGAACGATCGTCGCCCCGCTTGCCGTGCCTTGATAGTGGGTCTGCCCGGTGATGGCGGCGTCGCCCGGTTCGTCGCCGGACACGTTTTCATAAGGCGAGTGGTTCGGCGCGACGCATGCGGCGAGCGTCAGCGTTGCGGCGCTCAGTATCAACGCGGGCAGCAATCTGTTTTGATGGATCATGGTGGCCTCCGTCAGGAATGGAAGAGGGCCCGGGTGCGGGCTTGCGGAAACGTCAGCAAGCCGCATGCCGGCCCATCCACGGCAAGGCGGAGCGCTGGCCGGCCCCGGTCCGCAAGCGCGCGGCCTGCGGACCGGCTTTGCGTGCCGGTCAGGCCATGGCGACGTAGAAGGCCACGCCTTCGTAGCTGAAGCCGTCGATGAGCTTCACGCTTTCCATTTCGGAGACGCTGGCGGTGTAGAAATGCGTGCCGGTTTCCTCGTTGACGAAGCGGTAGAGCTCCGTCGTGTCGGCGGCTTTCTTGCCATAGGCATAGAAGGCGGTTCCTTCGTCCCGGAAGGCGCCGTTCAATTCCCGCAGGTGCTGGGCTTCCGCGACGTCGGCCGTCAGCACGTGGTCGCCCGTCGCGGGGTTGAAGAAGCGGTACACGCTCACGAGATTGGCGTTGTCCACCACATTGCGCGCATAAGCCACGCCCTCGAACTGGAAATCGCCGGATTGCAGGACCGCCGTCGCTTCATCGTTGTTGGACGTGAAGAAATGAATGCCCATGTCGGCGTTGAAGAAACGGTATACCTCCGGCGTCAGCTCGTTCAGCTTGCCACCGAAGTCCGCGAAAGCGGCATATTCGATGTTCAGCAGGGTGTCGGTGCCGTCCGCGCCGGTGGAGTCGTGGACCGTGTATTCCCGACCGCCGAGGTCGTAGTTGAGCTGATAGTCCGAGAATTTCCCCGTGAAATAGACGCGATCCTGGCCGGCGCCGCCATCCAGGTAGTTGTTCGCCGCGTTGCCGATGAATGTGTCGTTGCCGGCGCCCGTGATGGCGTTCTCGATCACGACGTCGTGGGCGATGGCCAGGTTGTTGGTCATGCCGTTGACCGAGGAATAATGCCCGTCGCGCAGGTCCACGTCGCTTTCGGTGGACCAGCCGCTGAGATTCAGGGTGTCGGTGCCGCCGCTGTCGTAGAGCGTCAGGATGGGATGCAGGTTGACGGTGAAATCGTAGATCGACGCCGTGGCGCCTTTCACCGTGGAACCGAACCCGTACACCGTATCGTCCGCGCGGGTGACGGCGGCCCCGTACATGGCCTGGATGACCATGATGTCGTTCAGCATGGGCGTCTGGGGCGAGTAGATGTGGCCGTCGCTCCCCATCCAGTCGGCCCAGGCGACCTGGCCCTGGCCGCGGTCCATATTGGGCCCGTAGTAGGACATGATCGACAGCATGGTGCTGTCCTGGTAGGAGGAAGGGCCGTCGTCGTCTGCGCCGTTGTAGTCCCCCATGTGGCTCAGCCCCAGCGCGTGGCCGATTTCGTGGATGAAGGTATCGAAGCCGTATTCTCCCACCTCGGGATTCTGCAGGTTCGAGTACAGGGAGGAGAACCAGACGCTGCCGGTCGGGGGGTAGTATGCGTGGGCGAATTCGATCCCGGTGTTCGTGTTGCCGAATTCGATGTCGGACTGGCTGATGGCGCCCGGCGTGAGGGTGGGCACGATGAGTTCGTTCCACAGCGCCATGCCCAGCTCGATCAGGGACTGCTGGGTCGCGTTCAGTGGCGAGAAGCCGGCGTCCTCGCCATTCCGGAAGTTCGCCCGGAGCTGGCTGCTGAGCTGCGGGAAGGTGTAGGTGATGACAGGTTGCGCCCATTTCTGGCCGCTGTACATCTGGTTGAATACTTGTTGGTCGGTCCACTGTGGGAGGGCCATGCGTGTTCCTTTCAAGCCTCTTTACGTTACATTATGTAAAACCTATTCCTTGCAAGGTCATTCTATCCGGAAATCGGCGGAAAAGAACACGGGAAGCCGGCTTCTGGCGCATGTTGCGGATAGACGGGCGGCCGGGGCTGCTATTCGGACAGCGGCCGGAAAAGCTGTTTGGAAAGGTGATGGTCCGGAAGAAGTGATGGCCCGGATGCACGGCCAGGACACTTTCATCCGTCCGTACTTCCCAGTCTGGCGGGGGAATCGGCGCGTCTCCAGAATGAGGCTTCCTGCATTCGGAAGCCCGCCATGCCCGATCGGAACGACGCTTCGCCTGCCGCTGTTGCTTCTACTGCTTCTACTGCTGCCCCTGCTGCGGTTGCTCCGGCTGTCCCCGCCGACGACCACGACAGCCCCTGGAAGGAGGCCCTGGAACTCTTCTTCCGCCAGGCCATCGAACTGCTGGCGCACTCCCTGTACAAGGTCATTGACTGGTCCGTGGCCCCGCAATTCCTGGACAAGGAACTGCAGGCCCTGGGCGTCCCGGATGGCCCGCCCGGCCATGGGCGCCTGCATGCCGACAAGCTGGTGCGGGTGCGCCACAAGGACGGCGCCGACGCCTGGATCCTGGTCCACGTCGAGGTCCAGGGCGGCGGCATGAGCGCCCGCGCCCTGTCCCGGATCGCGCAGCGCATGTACCGCTACAGGACGCGCATCGAACACCGCCACGAAGGCCTGAACGCCCGCGCGGGGCGCGCGCCGCCGGCGCTGTTCAGCCTGGCCATCCTGGTGGCCAGCCGCTCGGGCCCCGAACGCCTGGAATACCGGCGCGAGTTCCTCGGCCAGGGTGTGTATTTTTCCTTTCATGCCGTACACTTGTCCCAGTGGCTGGGCCGCTGGAGCGAGCTGGAATCGCTGGCGCGCACGAATCCGTTTGCCGTGGTGATCATGGCGCAGCTGCAGGCCCTGCGGTATCGGACCGGGGCGCAGCGGCTGGAGCCCACCGTCTCGCTGGTGCGGCTGCTGTACGGGTACGGTTACGACCGGGAACACATCCAGCCGCTGCTGCGGCTGATCGAATGGATGCTGCGGCTGCCCGCGCAGCAGGAGCCGGCCTATCTGGCGGCGGTGGAACGCCTGGAACAGGAGCGCAAGATGAGCTACGTGATGATTGCCGAACGTCGCGGCATTGCGAAAGGACTGGAACAAGGCCTGGAGCAGGGTTTGGAGCAAGGCCAGGTCAAGGGCCAGGCCGATCTGCTGCTGCGCCAGATCCAGCGCCGCTTCGGGGCCGTGGACGCTGCCATCGAGCAGCGCGTTCGCACCGCCGGCGCGGACGATCTGGAAGCCTGGTCGCTGAACTTCGTGGACGCCACGGTCCTGGATGAGGTCTTCCGGGGCTGAGGGACCGCCGCCATCCGCCATCCCTTTCCATCCCGTCCCCTGCGGGGCAGGATGCGGCGACTGGCGCCAGGCCGGAGCAGGCAAAGCTATCGGCTGCCAGCCTGACCTGGAACGGAGCCGGACCGCGTCTTCCGGCAGTCTCCCGGTAGAATGACCCTTCACCCCTCAACGACCGGAGCCTGCGACATGCGCCTCATCATTGCCCTGCTGCTTCCCTGGCTGGCGTTCTTCACCATCGGCCGCCCCATCTCGGGCATCATCTGCCTGATTCTCCAGATCACGCTGATCGGCTGGATCCCGGCGGCGATCTGGGCGGTCTACGCCCTCAGCCAGTACAACACCGACAAGAAGATCGAAAAGGCGATGGGCGGCCGTGCCTGATTCCCGGCCCGACGCAGCGGCCGCCCGTGAGGCCGATCCCGAAGCCTGGCGGACTCTGGTGGCCGCGCTGGATCTCCAGCCGCATCCGGAAGGCGGGCATTACCGCGAGGTCTTCCGGTCGGATCTGCGGGTGCCGTTCCAGGGGGCGCAGCGCAGCGCCGGGACGTCCATTTATTATCTGCTGGCGCAGGGCGCCCATTCGGCCTGGCACCGCATCGATGCCGACGAGGTCTGGTGCTTCCATGCCGGCGGCGCCCTCGATCTGCATGTGGTGCTGCCCGATGGCGGCCTGCTGACGCATCGGCTGGGCGATCCCCTGCGCCATCCGGGCGCGGTGTACCAGGCGGTGGCGCCCGCGGGCTGCTGGTTCGCGGCGGAGCTGGCCGACCCGGACGCCTTCGTGCTGGCCGGCTGCGTCGTGGCGCCCGGCTTCGATTTTTCCGGCTTCCGGCTGGCGGCCGAGGCGGATCTGGCCGATGCCGTCAGCCGCCATGGCGGCTGGATCCGGCGCCTGCTCGGGCCGGCCGGCTGACGAGCGCCACGCCGTTGCGGTCTCCCCCCCACAGCGCCAGAACCTTCGCTGCCAGCGTTTCGGCGTCCTCCCGGCCGTCCGTGTCCAGCATGCGTCGCTCCGCGTCGCGCCGCGCCAGCGACAGCACGGTTTCGTTCACGCGGGCGTCGTGCACCAGCACGTCGGCCTCGTTCAGGGCGCGCAGTGCGTTCAAGGTGAGGCTGCCCGGGTCGTCGGGGCACGCATCGATCCAGACCAGGCGGCGTTCCGGCGGCGGTTCGGCCGCGGCGCCGTCCAGGCGGGCGAGCAGCGCGCCGTGCGCCCGGCCGGTGTCGCCGGCGCGCAGGTGCGCGAGGACGGGGCCGTCGTACAGCCAGTCGTAGAAGCGCCGGCGCGCCCCGGGATCGGGATAGGCGCGGCGGATGGCGGGGCGGTGATCGCCGGCCAGCCGGGCCAGGGATCCCAGCGCGGGGTCGAACAGGGCTTCCATGCGTTCGCGCAGGCGCCGGGCCAGGACCGGCGCGGTGCCGCCCGAGGAGACGGCGATGGTCAGGGGTGCGCGGTCGACGATGGCCGGCACCTGGAAGGACGACAGGGCGGGATCGTCGACGACGTTGGCCAGGATGCGGCGGGCGTCCGCCGCCGCCTTGACGCGGGCATTGAGCGCGCGGTCGTCGGTGGCGGCGATGGCCAGCCAGGCGGATTCCAGCCAGTCCTCCTGGAACGGGCCCGCCAGGTGCGCGAGGCGGCCCTCGGCGGCCCAGGCCCGCAGCGTGCGGGTCAGCCGCGGCGCGCCCACCCGCACCGCGGCGCCGCAGTTCAGCAGGGCGCGCGCCTTGCGCTCGGCGACGGGGCCTCCGCCCACGATCAGGACGGTGCGGCCGGCCAGATCGGCGAATAGGGGGTACAGGGCCTTCATGCGGGGCAGGCCAGGGGGCTGGCGGCTGGGCGGGCGTCCCGGCCGGGAGCGGGGATCGCGCCGGCGGGGACGGATGCGCGGTCCGCCGGCGCCTCTCCGGGATGGCCGACCCCACGTTCCGGCGGGTCTTCCGCCCAGGGCACGCGCGCCGGATCGGCCAGGGCCACGGCCGCGCCGACCACGATGAGGCAGGGCGAGTCCAGGCCCGGATGGCGGGCGGCGTCGGCCAGGCCGGCCAGCGTGCAGCGCACGGCCTGCTGGCGCGGGGTGGCGCCCTGGGAAATCAACGCGGCCGGCGTCGCGCCGGGCAGGCCATGCAGCATCAGTTCCGTGCCGATGCGCCCGGCCTGGGCCAGGCCCATGTAGAACACCAGGGTGCGCTGGCGGTCCGCGGCCAGGGCGGCCCAGTCCGGCGCCGGGGCGCCCTCCTGGCGATGGGCGGCCACCAGGCAGACGCCGGCCGCCAGGTCGCGGTGCGTGAGGGGGATGCCGGTAGCGGCCGCGCAGCCCGAAGCGGCGGTGACGCCGGGCACCACCGTGACCGGGATGCCCCGGGCCCGCAGGAATTCCAGTTCCTCGCCGCCGCGCCCGAAGATGAAGGGGTCGCCGCCCTTCAGGCGCACGACGGCGCGGCCGGCCCGGGCGTGCGCGGCCAGCAGGGCGTGGATGTCTTCCTGCGGCATGCTGTGCCGGCCGGCCCGCTTGCCCACCGGAATCCTGAGCGCGTCGGAGCGGCAGTGGTCCAGCAGTCCGGCGGCGGCCAGGCTGTCGTGCAATACCACGTCGGCGGCCCG
Source organism: Castellaniella defragrans (assembly GCF_014203015.1). Lineage (GTDB taxonomy): Bacteria > Pseudomonadota > Gammaproteobacteria > Burkholderiales > Burkholderiaceae_B > Castellaniella > Castellaniella defragrans. Next base: position 114,294 of record NZ_JACHIB010000016.1, on the reverse strand, counting down.
CAGGGCGCGCAGGCCGCGCAGCGTGATCAGGTCCGGGTCGCCGGGGCCGGCGCCCACCAGCCAGACGTGGCCGGATGCCGGTGCGGCGGCCGGGATGGAACCGTTCGCCCGGGCCGGACGCGGGGCGGCCGCGTCCGGCGGGGATTCATGCGGTGGTTTCGGACGCATGGTCGGCCTCCAGGGGGTGGATGGTTTCGGGGCGGCCGACGCGCAGGACGCCGTCGGCGTCCACGCGCAGCGGCCAGCGGCGCACGCGCACGCGCTCGTCTTCCAGGCACTGGCCGGTGTCCAGGCGGAAATGCTGCTTGTACATGGGCGAGGCGACGACCGGATGGCCCTGGAGTTCGCCGACGATGCCGCGCGCCAGCACGGCCGCGCCGCAGAACGGATCGACGTGGTCGAGGGCGAACGGGCCGGCATCCGTCAGGAACACGGCGACCTGCGCGCCATGGGCGCGGACCGCGACGCCGGCGTCCGGGATCAGGTCCTCCAGGCGGCAGACGGACTGCCAGCCGGTGTCCGTCGCGCCGTCTTGGACAGGCGCGTCGCCGGCCGTGGCGGAGCCAAGCTGGAACGGCTCCGGGGAGCGTGGGGTGCCGTACGGGATGGACTGATGATCGGCGCCCTTGGCGCGGCGGTGGGTCGATGGCTTCATGGCGTTCTCCTTCATTCGGCCGGGGCGGCCAGCGCCGCGCGTTCGCGCACGGTGGCCGGGCGCGGCTGGCCGCGCTCCTGCACGTGGACGATGTGCTCGTCGGGCGCGTCGCTGTTGATCAGGGAGCGGAAGCGGCGCAGGGCGCGTTCGTCCTTCAGGGTGGCCGCCCATTCGCATTCGTAGGCGTCCACCAGGGCCTGCATCTGCGCCTCCAGTTCCGCGCCCAGGCCCAGGCTGTCGCGCACGACCACGTCCTTCAGGTAGTCCAGGCCGCCTTCCAGGCTTTCGCGCCAGGCGGCGGTGCGCTGCAGCTTGTCGGCCGTGCGGATGTAGAACATCAGGAACCGGTCGATCAGGCGGACCAGGGTGTCGCCGTCCAGGTCCGAGGCCAGCAGTTCCGCGTGGCGCGGGCGCATGCCGCCGTTGCCGCAGACGTACAGGTTCCAGCCCTTCTCGGTGGCGATCACGCCCACGTCCTTGCTCTGGGCCTCGGCGCATTCGCGCGTGCAGCCCGAGGCGGCCATCTTGATCTTGTGCGGCGCGCGCAGGCCCCGGTAGCGCTGCTCCAGGCGGATCGCCATGCCCACCGAATCCTGCACGCCGTAGCGGCACCAGGTGCTGCCCACGCAGGACTTGGCCGTGCGCAGGGCCTTGCCGTAGGCGTGGCCGGACTCGAAGCCGGCGTCGACCAGTTCGCGCCAGATCGCCGGCAGCTGTTCCAGCCGCGCGCCGAACAGGTCGATGCGCTGGCCGCCGGTGATCTTGGTGTACAGGCCGTATTTGCGGGCGACCTCGCCGATGACGATCAGCCTGTCGGGCGTGATTTCCCCGCCCGGGATGCGCGGCACCACCGAGTAGGTGCCGTCCTTCTGCAGATTGCCCAGGTAGGCGTCGTTGCTGTCCTGCAGGGGCGCGTGCCTGGGCGACAGCACGTATTCGTTCCAGCACGAGGCGAAGATCGACGCCGCCACGGGCTTGCAGATGTCGCAGCCGCGGCCGGTGCCGTGGCGGGCGATCAGGGTCCCGAAGTCGCGGATGCCGTTGACGCGGACGAGGTGGTAGAGCTCCTGCCGGCTGTGGCGGAAGTGTTCGCACAGGCTGCGGTCCACGGCGATGCCGCGGCGCCGCAGTTCGCCGTCCAGCACCTGCTTGACCAGGGGCACGCAGCCGCCGCAGGTGGTGCCGGCGCGGGTGCGCGCCTTCAGCTCGCCCAGGGTCGTGCAGCCCTCGGCGATAGCGCCGCACAGGGCGCCCTTGCTGACCTGGTTGCAGGAACAGATCTGCGCCGTGTCGGGCAGCGCGTCCACGCCCAGCGCCGGCGCGGCGCCGGCCTGCGGCGCGATCAGCGTGGCGGGCTGCGCGGGCAGGTCCAGGCCGTTGCTGAAATACTGATCCAGCAGGTCGAAGGCCCCGGTGTCGCCCACCAGCACGGCGCCCCGCAGGCGCTTGCCCTTCGGGTCCATGACCAGCTTGCGGTACGTGCCGGCCAGCGTGTCCTCGAACACGCAGCTGACGCTGTCGGAGGCGCGGCCGTGGGCGTCGCCGATGGAGCCGACGTCCACGCCCAGCAGCTTGAGCTTGGTGCCGGGCAGGGAGCCCTGGAAGACGGGCGTGTCCCGGCCCAGCAGGTGCGCGGCGCAGACCCGCGCCATCTCGTAGCCGGGCGCCACCAGGCCGAACGTGCCGTCCCGCCAGCTGGCGACTTCGCCGATGGCGTAGACGGCGGGGTCGGAGCTGCGGCAGTGTTCGTCGATCACGACGCCGCCGCGCGCGCCGATCACCAGGCCGCAGTTGTGCGCCAGGCGGTCGCAGGGGCGGATGCCGGCGGAAAAGACCACCATGTCGGTTTCCAGGAAATCGCCGTCCGAGAATCGCAGGCGGTGGCGCGCGCGCAGGCCGCCGCCGATGGCCGAGGTCATCTTCGCGGTGTGCACGTGGATGCCCAGGGCCTCGATCTTCGTGCGCAGCAGGCGTCCGCCGGGCTCGTCCAGCTGCGCCGCCATCAGGTGGGCGGAAAACTCGACGACGTGGGTCTCCAGGTCCAGGCCGCGCAGGGCGCGGGCGGCTTCCAGCCCCAGCAGGCCGCCGCCGATGACCACGCCGCGCCGGCTGCCGGCGGCGCAGGCGCGGATGGCCTCCACGTCCTCCAGCGTGCGGTAGGGCAGGCAGCCGGGCCGGTCCGCGCCCTCGATGGGTGGAATGAAGGGATTGGAGCCCGTGGCGATGACCAGCTTGTCGTAGGGGTGGAACCGCTCGTCCGACACGTGGACGCGGCGCCGCTTGCGGTCGATCCAGGCGGCCCGCGTGCCGCGCAGCACGGTGATGCCGTGTTCGCGGAGGAAATTCTCGTCGGCCAGCGCCAGGTCCTGCGCCTTCGCGCCATCGAAGCACTGGCTGAGCCGCACCCGGTCGTAGGCCAGGCGCGGTTCGCCGCAGAGCACGGTGATGGCGTAGCCGTGCGCTTCGCGCGCCAGTTCTTCCAGCAGGCGGTGGCCGACCATGCCGTGGCCGATGACGACCAGGCGCGGCGCGGCGTGCGGGCCCGCGGCGGAGGCGGGAAGGTCGTGGGGATTCATGATTCGCTCCAGGAAAATCCGGTGGTGGGTCGGGGCTCAGGGCCGGGGCTCAGGGCCGCGCGGCGGGCGCGTCCAGGATCGGTTGCGTGCCAGTCTCGCGGCCGGCCCTTGCGCCGGGCGGCGACGCCGGCGCAAGGGCGTGGCCGGCCAATGACGCGGGCAATGGCGTGGGCGGTGGTACGGCCACTGGCGCGGGGGAGGCCGCCCGGTAGGCGCCGGCCACGAAGACGGCGCCGCCGACGATGTTCCCCAGCGTCACCCACGCCAGGTTCCAGGCCATGCCGCCCAGGCTCACGGTGTCGGGGTGATGGCCGATCAGGGCCAGCAGCAACAGCGTCATGTTCGCCACGCTGTGCTCGTAGCCGCTGGCGACGAAGGCCAGCAGGCACCAGGAAATGACGATGCAGCGGGCGCTGTCCGAGGACACGCGGGCGGACATCCAGACCGCCAGGCACACCAGCCAGTTGCACAGCACGGCGCGGGCGAACAGGCTGGCGGCGGCGCCGTTCATCTTGTGCGCGGCGGCGTCCATCAGCAGGCCGCGCGGGTCGTCCAGCAGCCCGCCGCCCCCGCCCAGGGCGAACAGGCCCGCCAGCACGGCGGCGCCGCACAGGTTGCCGACCCAGCTCACGCCCAGGACCGAGGCCGCCTCGGCCCAGCTCCCCTGGTCCCGGTAGCGGCGCAGCGCCATGACCAGGGTGTGCCCGGTGAACAGTTCCGCGCCGGCGATGACGACGAGGATCAGCGCGATGCCGAAGGCGGCGCCCATGACGAGCGGGCGCAGGTCCGGCGGCGCGTGGCTGCCCAGGGTGAGGATCAGGATGATGCCCAGGCCGATGTAGGCGCCCGCCAGCATGCAGCCCACGAAAAAGCCGAGGGGCGCGCGGCGCAGCAGCGCGAGCTTGGCGTTGCCGGCCTTCACGAAGCCGTCGATGGTGTCGTCGTACATGGTGCTCTCCCGGTCGATGAAAGGTCTTCATCGAGGATCAAGCAATTCATGTGCCAACTTTTCGGAACGCGGCCGGGAAGGCTCGCGCTGCGCGCACGAGGCCCGGACGGCGGGGCGGGGCGCCGGCATGCGCGGGGAGGGAGGGTGCGCCAGCCAGGCGGGCCGGCTGGGTCGCCGGCGGGGCGGTCCGCGAGGGACGCCCTGCGCCGATGCGGTGCCGCCATGCACCATGGGATGCGGAGGAGCGGCCGCGATGGTGCGGGGGTGCCGCTCATGCTTCAGGATTGAATGATCGGCGGGAGCCGCACGCGCCGGTGTGAGCGAAAGCGCCAGCGGCCTCGGCGGTCCCGCCGTCCTCAGCGGACGAACAGCCGATAGACCAGCCGCTGGATCCAGCGGCCGTAGGGCGGGTAGATCAGGCGCGTGGCGTTGAACCGCTGCCGGATGAAGACGCCCTTGGCCTGGCTGAAGGCGAGAAAGCCCTCGCGGCCGTGGTAGTGGCCCATGCCCGACGGCCCGATGCCGCCGAAGGGCAGGTCGTCCTGGGCGACGTGCAGCAGCGTGTCGTTCAGGCAGGCGCCGCCGGAATGCGTCCGGGCGAGCACGCGGCGCTGTTCGGCCCGGTCGTAGCCGAAGTAGTACAGGGCCAGCGGGCGCGGCCGCTGGTTGATGTAGGCCAGGGCGTCCTCCAGGCGGTCGTAGGGCACGACGGGCAGGATGGGCCCGAAGATTTCCTCCTGCATCAGGCGCATGCCGTCGTCCGCGTCCAGCACGAGCGTGTGCGGCAGGCGGCGGCCCTGGCCCTGCTCGTACAGGGGCAGGACCGTGGCGCCCTTGTCTGCGGCGTCGCGCAGGCACTCGCGCAGGCGGCCGAACTGGCGCTCGTCGATGATGGCGGTGTAGTCCGGGTTGTCCGCCAGGGTCGGCAGGAGCCGCAGGACGGCGCGGCGATAGGCCTGGACGAAGGCGTCCAGCCGCGGGCGCGGCACCAGCGCATAGTCGGGCGCCACGCAGGTCTGGCCGGCGTTCAGGGTCTTGCCGAAGGCGATCCGTTCGGCCGCGTCCTCCAGCGGCACATCGGCGGAGACCAGGGCGGGCGATTTGCCGCCCAGCTCCAGTGTCACCGGGGTCAGGTTTTCGGCGGCGGCGCGCATGACGCGGCGCCCGACCCCGGTGCTGCCGGTGAACAGCAGGTGATCGAAGGCCAGGCCCGAGAAGGCCGCTCCCACGTCGGCGCCGCCCTGTGCGACGTAGACCAGGTCCTCGGGGAAGATCCGCGCCAGCAGGTCCTTCAGCAGTTGCGCAGTGGCCGGCGTGTATTCGCTCGTCTTGATCATCGCCCGGTTGCCGGCCGCCAGGGCGCCGATCAGGGGGCCGACGGCCAGGTACAGCGGATAGTTCCACGGCGCGATGATGCCGATCACGCCCAGCGGCTGGTACATCACCCGCGCCGCGGCCGGCTGGAAAGCCAGGCCGACGCGGCGGCGCTCGGGCTTCATCCATCGGCCCAGGTGCCGGCGGGCGTGGCGGATGCCGTGCAGGCAGGGCATGACCTCGGCCAGCAGGGTTTCATCGACCGAACGGTTGCCGAAGTCCCGGGCGATCGCGGCGGCCAGCGCCCCCTGTTCGCGCCTGAGCAGCGCGCGCAGGGCGTCGAGCCACTGCCGGCGCTGCCGCGCCGGGGGCAGTGGATCGGCGGCGTATGCCGCCTTCTGGCGCAGGAAGGCCGCCTCCAGCGCGGCGATCGGCGGCTGGGAGGATGGCGGGGCGGGGGTGTCGGCGTTCATCGGAAACTCCGGGGTGGGGCGCTGGCCTACCATACACGGATGCGCGGCGGGCCGGCGGAAATCAGAATCGCTTGGCGATCGTGGCGACGAGCGCGGTCCGGTCCGTGCGGCGCTTTTCTCCGGACGCGCTGGTGACGACGGCCAGGTCGCGGTTCCTGAGCCTGGCGCCGGCGACTTCCAGGCCGAAGTCCAGCCCCCATTCCGTATGGACGATGCCCAGGCTGTAGTCGAAGCCGTCCAGCCCGCGGAAGTTGCGGACCTTCTGGTAGCCGAGGTGGGCCTTGAGGTGGGTGCGCGGCCCCAGCGGGTAGGTGTAGTCCAGGTCGATCAGGTGCGAGCCGCCGGATCGCCGGAAGCCGCCTTCGTAGCATTCCATGGCCTTGCCGGGATCGCCGCCCGCCAGGACGCCGGGCAGGTAGGCGGAGCCGCAGACCACGGCCGTGTTGTTGCCCCGGAAGTCCTTGCTCAGCACGTACAGGTAGCGGCCGCGCAGCGCGCCGTAGCCGAACTCGAAGACCGCGTAGCGGGTGTCGAAGCGCGTATCGGCCAGACCGGTGGGTTCTCCCGTGGCCCAGTCCATGCCGGTGGGCACTCCGGTGGCGCGCGCGCCGGGAAACCATTCCTGGGCCAGGGCCAGGCCGAAATGCCAGGCGTCCGGATTGCCCCAGCGGTAGCCCAGGGCGCCGGTGAGAGCGGTGCCGTTGCCTTCGGGGAAGACGTCGGTGCTCACCGTGCCGAACTGCAGATAGCCCAGCAGGCCGGTTTCGTGGGCGGCTTCGATCGTGAGTTCGGCGCCGGGGTTGTTGAACGAGTCGGACACCCCGCGCGTCTTGCGGTCCGACAGGATCTTGGCCTCGATGTCGATGGAATACGACTGGAACACGGGTTCCACGGGATCGATGGCCGCCGCGCGGGCGCCGCCGGACGCGCAGGCGAGGGCGAGCGCCGCGAGGGCGGCGGTCCCGGTCGCGGTGGCCCTGGCTGCGGCGGTCCTGGTCCTGGTCCTGATCTTGGTTCCGGCGGTTCTGGTTCCGGCGGTTCTGGTCTCGATCCGGGTCCCGATCTCGGCCTTGTTCTTGGTCTTGGTCTTGTTCATGGATGTCTCCTCCTGGTTTTCAGTCGGTTGAGGGGCGGCCTTGCCCGGCGCCTAGCGCGGGCAGCCCTCGGGCAGGGCGCCGGTGCGGCTCATGCGTTCGGTTTCTCCCAGGACTTCCGTGCCGATGTAGCCGCGCAGCAGCAGGGTGTCGCCGTCGGTGCGCACGATGGCCCGGTAGGTCTTGCCGTTGCGCGGGTCGCGGGTCCAGCCGTCGCGCCAGGCCTCGCCGGCGAAGGCTTTCAGGCGGGCGATGGTGGCGCCGCAGGCGTCCTGGGGCGTGCCGGCATCTTTGTCCCAGACGATGACGCCGCACAGCGAACCGGCCGCGTCCGGGCATTCCTGGAAGCGGATCACGGCGGCGTCGTCGGCCGAGCGCCATAGGCCGTAGGCGTCGGCGGGTGCGGCGGCCATGGCCGCGGACAGGGCCGCCTGCGAGGCGGCCAGGCCGATGAGCAGCATCTTCGGGTGGATCATGGGGCGTCTCCTTCTGTTCTGATCGATGTCATGCGGTTGTCATGCGGTTGTCATGCGGTTGTCATGCGGTGGCGAGCAGCGGGGCCCAGGCGGCGGCGACGCGGCCGTCCTCGACGACGGCGATGTCGCCGAACTGCAGCAGCAGCGCCTCGGACTGGCGCGGCCGAAAGAAGATGAAATCGTCCGGGCCCAGCGCCTGGCGTCCGGATCCGGTCAGGACCTGCTGGTTGGAGGATGGGCCGTACAGGGCGTTGGCCTCGATGCCCGGCGGAGACACCGGATCGGCCATCCAGTGACCGCCGTAGATCATGTAGGCCTGGCGGCTGTTCGGATCCCAGGCGCGCAGCACGGGGCCCAGCCACTCCACGCCCTGGGGCGGCCGGAACGGGGCGGCCTTGAGCACGGGCGTGGCGATGAAGACGGCGGGCCGGTAGCCGGCGAGCGGTTCGGTGTCGAAGTCCGAGGGCTTGAGCAGCGCCGATCCCACGGCGACTTCCCGGGCGGCGCCCTGGCCGTCGTGATTGCGGTAGGTCAGGGAGCCGCCGGTGTTCAGCGTCAGGCCGCGCGGATCGGTCGCGGGGAAGGCGCGCAGCATCCGATCGAGAAAATCCGCGTAGCGCTGCTTGGCGTGGCGGTCGGCCTGGGCGCGCAGGCCGGCGACGTCGGGCAGCTTGGCGACGTGGGCGTCGTAGCCCATCAGGCCGGACCAGCGCAGGCGCGGCGAGTCCCGCAGGATGTCGATGATCCGCTGCAGGCCGCGGGGGTCGTCGATGCCGCCCCGATGCAGGCCCACGTCGATTTCCAGGTTGATGTCCAGGGGCAGGTCCAGGCCCTGGGACAGTGCCCGGTACTGGAGCAGCCGTTCCGGCGTGTCGATCAGCCACTGGACGCGCGGCGGCCGGCGGTCGCGCGCCCGCGCCTCGCGCAGGAAGCGGGCGGCGGCATCGGCGGGCAGGGGCTTGCCCAGCAGCTGGCGTTCGTCGGGCAGATGGGCCGCCAGGTGCTGCAGGTGGGGCAGGCTGAAGCTCATGAGCCCCTGGCTGCCGGTGGCGTGCGCCAGGTCCTGGAGCAGGGGCAGCGAGGGCAGGGATTTGGCCACGAGCCGCAGGTCGAGCCGGCCCCGCAGGTCGCTGCGCAGGCGGCCGGCGTTTTCCAGCATGCGCTCCCGGTCGATGATGAGGGTGGGCACGGCGATGCCCGCCTGGCGCAGCGCGTCCGTCAGGCGCGAGAAATAGGGATCGTGGGCCAGGCCGCGGTCCCGGGGGCGCAGGGCGGCGGCGCCGCCCAGGGCGAGGGCGCCCGCGGACAGGAGAAGGCGGCGGCGTCCGGGGCTGCGCATCTCAGGCCACTCCCAGGAGCGTGCGCAGATAGGGATTGAGCAGGCGGCCGCGGGGATCCAGTTCGCGCCGGACTTCCAGGAAGTCGCGCCAGTGCGGATACAGCGGAGCCAGCTCGGCGGCGCGCAGGTCGTGCAGCTTGCCCCAGTGGGGCCGGCCGCCGTGGCGCCTGAGGATCGGTCCGATTTCCGCGAGCAGATAGTCGTGCGCCTCGCCGTGCGCCGCATGGACGGCGATGGAGCAGCAGTCGCGCCCATGGAAGGGGCTGAGCCAGGCGTCGTCGCCCTTGACGTAGCGGAATTCCAGGGGGAAATAGGCTTCGTTGCGCCGTTCGAGCGCCTGGATGACGTCCCGCAGGCAGGCGATGCCTTGTTCCCGGGGGACGTGGTATTCGGTTTCGTTGAACTTGCTGGGCCGGGAGGTGGACAGCAGCTTCCAGGAGCGGTTGCGCGCCCGCGCATCCTCCATGCCGCCGATCAGCCAGCCGGCGAGCCGGCGCCGTCCGGACGGGAACCAGCCCATCCAGTCCCGCAGGCGGCGCAGGTCGGCCAGGGTCTCCTCGTCGTCCGAGTCGGGCATGAGCACCTCGCCGCCGGTGTAGAGGTCGTGCGTGATGGCGGCGGCATGGCCCGTGAAGGGCAGGTAGAACATCTCGAAGTTGCGGTGCGTCCGGGCGAGGCCGTCGGCCTGGTCGAGCAGGTCGGCGATGGGCAGCAGCCGCACGTGCCGTTCGAGGTCGTAGGCGGGCACGACACGGGTGGTGATTTCCGTGACGACGCCCAGGCAGCCGAGCGAGACGCGGGCGGCGGCCAGCAGGTCGGGCCGGCCGGCGTCGCAGATCAGCGCCCGCCCGTCCGGCGTCACCAGGCGCAGGGCGGTCACGTCGGCATGCAGCGCCTGCAGGCCGGCGCCGGTGCCGTGCGTGCCGGTGCTGATGCTGCCGGCGAAGGACTGCACGTTGACGTCGGGCAGGTTGCGCAGCGCCAGGCCCTGCTCGTCCAGCAGGCGGGAGACCTGGGCGAGGCGGGTGCCGGCGCGCAGCGTGGCGGTCGAGGCGGCGGCATCGTGGCTCACCAGGCCCGAGAAGCGGTCCAGGGACAGGAGGATGTCGTCGGTCGGCACCAGGGCCGTGAAGGAATGCCCGGCGCCGACGCAGCGCAGGGCGCCGCCCGGGCTGGACAGGAGCGTGGCGATTTCCGCCTCGGTGCCGGGCGTGGCGATGGCGCGCGGCGTGCAGGCGTGCAGCCCGGACCAGTTCCGCCATTGGGCGCGCGGCGCGGCGGTTCCGGCGGCGGTTCCCGCCGGGGCGGTCGCGGGGGCGGGTGCGGCGCGGGCGGCGGACGCCCCGGAGGGGCCGGGGGACGCGTCCGCCGCCGCGCCGGGCCGGCCGGTGGCGAACACGCGCGGGGCGGCGGCGCCGGCCAGGACGGCGGCGCCGGACTTCAGGATCGTTCTGCGGGAAAGCGGGGACGTCACGATGCCTCCGAGGGGGTTTGACTCATGAATTCGGTGAGGGCGCGCAGGTCGCCGCGCGTGCAGTCCTGGCACAGGCCGCGCGCGGGCATGGCCTGGTAGCCGTGTTCGGCGTGATCGACGAGCGCGTCCATGCCCGCGCGCAGGCGCGGCGTCCAGTGGGGGGCGAAGCCGGTCAGCGGCGCGCCGCTCGCCGCCTGGGCATGGCAGGCGATGCAGGAACGCTCGTAGCGCGCGGCCAGCGCGGGATCGGCCGGGCGCAGGGCTTCGGCGCGCTCCAGGGCGGCGGCGTCCGGACGGGGATCGCTGCAGGCGGCCAGCAGCAGGCCGGCCGCGCAAAGCGCTGCGGCGGTGGTACGCATCAAGTGGTGTCTCCATTCGTTCGCGGCGTCGTGCCGCGATGCTCGGGTCGGGATCGTTCGGGTCGTTCAGGCCATTCAAGCCGTTTTGGTCCGAGCCGTTCGAGCCGTTCCGGGCGAGTCTTGTCGTGCTTGCGGTGAGCAGGAGAATAACGATTGGAATTTAAAAAAACAATGTTTTTTTAAATAGAATGCGTTTTTATGAGGGTAAACCCCGAATGGAATCGACGAAGGGCGGAAGGGAGCGTCGGAGGGCGGAAAGGAGCGTCGGAGGCAGGGGAAAAGCGGAAGCGCGCCGCCGCTATGCCGCGTAGCGGTGCAGGATGCCGGCGAGCACGACGTCCAGGGAATGCTGCAGGTGGGTCTCGATGTCGGCCCGCTGCAGCCAGGGATCGTCCTCTCCCAGGACCAGCCGCAGGGACACCAGCCCGTGCAGCGCTTCCCAGAAGATCTGCGTCATCAGCAGCACGCTGGCGGGATCCCCCCGCACCGCGCCGCTGGCCGCCAGGCCGGCGAACAGGTGATGCGCGAAGGCGTAGGGGTCCTGCTCGATGTTGCCGTGCTCGACGCGGGCCCGGTCGACCGGGGCGTGCGGGCGGCGTTCCATGAAGACCATGACGTACTGGTCCGGATAGCGCATCCCGTACCGGACGTAGGCCTGGCCGCAGGCCCGGATGCGCTCCAGCGGATCGGCCAGGCCCGCGGTCGCGGTCCGCATGGCGTGGGCCAGGTCCAGCAGGTGGTCGTCCATGGCCTGCGTGATCAGGGTGGCCTTGTCCTTGAACAGGGAATAGACGACGGTCGTGGAAAACCCCGCCTGCTCGGCGACCTTGCGCAGGGTGATGTCGCCGGAGCCGCCCTTTTTGGCGAGCTTGCGCACCACCTTGATGATTTCCTTGCGACGCTGCTCGGCCTCCCGCTGCTTGCGGTCGGCGAGCCTGCTGCGCGTGTCGGTCTTGGGCGTCATGGCGGCATTTTACCGAAGGGCCCGGGCCGCGCCCATCCCACGCCGGCGCGGGCCGGAATGCCGGTAGAATGTCCCTCCCATTCCTCATTCTTCATCGTCCGGCTCATCGCCCGGCGCGGCGGATCCCGCGCCGGCCCGGATGGACAGGGACACGCATGGCGGACCTGATCGAAATCCCTCCGGCCGACGGCCTGCGCATCGCGCTCGCCTACGCCACGGCAGGCAACCTGACCGGCCGGCCGGTCTACGCGCCCGGCGCCCGCTGCGCCCTGCGGCCGGCCGCGGCGGACTGCCTGCTCCGTGCGGCGCGCGCGGCGCGGCGGGCGGGCCTGGGCCTGCTCGTCTACGACGCCTACCGCCCGGCGGCGGCCCAGGCGGTGTTCTGGCGGATGCTGCCCGATCCGCGCTACGTGGCCGACGCGGCCCAGGGGTCGAACCACACGCGCGGCGTGGCGGTGGACGTGGGCCTGCTGGACGCCGGCGGCGCGCCCCTGGACATGGGCACGGATTTCGACGACATGCGCGACCAGTCGCACCACGACCGCGACGACCTGCCCCCCGCCGTGCAGCGCAACCGCCACCTGCTGCTGGGCATCATGCTGCAGGCCGGTTTCCGCTCGATCCCGACGGAGTGGTGGCACTACGAATTGCCCGACGCGCGGGAATATGCGTTACTGCCGGAAAGCGGGATGGTCCGGGTCGTCTCGGACTGAGCGATGGGCCGGTCCCGCGCGGACCGGCCGCACGGGCGGGCGCGGCCCCGTGGGGGTCCAGGCGTCCCGCCGACGGGATGTTCATTGGACGGAGGCGATATGCAATCCACGATTCAAACGGGAATCCGCCGCGCCCTGATGGCGGCGGCGATGGGCGCGGGAGCCTGTCTCCTGGCGGGCGGGGCGCTCGCGGCGACGCCGGCCGATACGCTGGTGATCGGCAAGCCGGCCGATCCCCAGACGCTGGACCCGGCCATCACGATCGACAACAACGACTGGACCGTCACCTATCCGGCCTACCAGCGCCTGATGCGCTACAAGCAGGTCGACGGCCAGGGCTCGACCGAGGTCGAGGGCGATCTGGCGGCCAGCTGGTCGGCCTCGCCGGACAGCCTGGTCTGGACGTTCACCTTGCGCGACGGCCAGCAATTCGCCGACGGCGCGCCCGTGGACGCCCAGGCGGTGAAGCTGTCCTTCGAGCGGCTGCTGGCGAAGAAGCAGGGGCCCTCGGAAGCCTTCCCCGCCGACATGAAGATCGACGCCGTGGACGCGCGCACCGTGCGCTTCACGCTGCAGAAGCCCTTCGCGCCGTTCCTCTACACGCTCGCCAACAACGGCGCGTCCATCGTCAATCCCAAGGCCATGCAGCGCGACGACGCCGACGCCTGGCTGTCGGGCCACACGGCGGGCTCCGGCCCCTACCAGCTGGTGTCCTGGCAGAAGGGCCAGTCGCTGGTGCTGGAGCGCAATCCGCATTACGCCGGCTCGAAGAAGCCCGCGCTGGACAAGTTCGTGGTGAAGATCGTGCCGGAATCTTCCGCGCGCCGCCTGCAGCTGCAGAAGGGCGACCTGGACGTGGCCGAGGAACTGCCGGTGGACCAGCTCCAGGCCCTGAAGAAGGACAAGGCCGTGCGCGTGGCGGAATTCCCGTCGCTGCGGGTGACCTACCTGTACCTGAACAACGCCAAGGGGCCGCTGCAGAACGCGGACCTGCGCCGCGCCGTGGTGGCCGCGCTGGACTACCAGGGCATCGTGGACGGCATCATGATGGGCCAGGCCAAGCAGATGCGCGGCCCGATCCCCGAAGGCATGTGGGGCCATGACGCCGATCTGCCCCTGCCGAAGCAGGACGCGGCGGCGGCCAGGGCGCTGGTGGAAAAGGCCGGCGGGGTGAAGTCGCCGCTGCTGCTGCGCTATTCCACCCAGGACCCCGCCTGGGAGCCCATCGCCCTGACGGTGCAGGCCAACCTCACCGCCGTCGGCGTGCCGGTCAAGCTCGAAAAACTGGCCAACGCCACCCTGCGCGAAAATCTGGGCCAGGGCAATTTCGACATCTCCATCGGCAACTGGAGCCCGGACTTCGCCGATCCCTACATGTTCACCAGCTACTGGTTCGATTCGGACAAGAAGGGCCTGGCGGGCAACCGGTCCTTCTATTCCAACCCGCAGGTGGACCAGTGGCTGCGCGAGGCCGCCACGCTCAGCGACCAGGACAAGCGCGTGGCGCTCTACCGGCAGGTCCAGGAACAGGTCGTGAAGGACGCCGCCTACGCCTACCTGTACCAGAAGAACTACCAGGCCGGGCTGGGGGCGAACGTCAAGGGCTTCGTCTTCAACCCCATGCTGGAGCGGGTGTTCAACGTCGCCGACATGACGAAGTAGGCATGGGCGAACGGCGTGGAAGGGTCCCGCGGGCCGGCCGCGGGCGGCGCCGGGCGGCGCGGCGCGCCCCGGCGGACGAGGGCAGCGCATGAACACGTCCTGGCTGTCCGTGGTGCGCCGCCGGCTGGCCAGCCTGGTCTGGGTGGTGATCGGGGTGTCCCTGATCACCTTCGCTATTTCCCACCTGGTGCCCGGCGACCCGGCCCGCCTGGTGGCGGGCGACCGCGCCACGCCGGAAATCGTCGCCCACATCCGCGCGCAGCTGGGCCTGGACCTGCCCCTGCCGCAGCAGTACCTGCGCTACATGGGGCAGCTGCTGCAGGGCGATCTCGGCACCTCGATCCGCACGCACCGGCCGGTGCTGCAGGACATCGCCGCCTTCTTTCCCGCCACGCTCGAACTCGCCCTGGTCGCCCTGCTGCTGGCGACGCTGCTGGGCATCCCGCTGGGCGTGCTGTCGGCGGTGTACCGCAACCGCTTCATCGACCACCTCGCCCGCACGCTGGCCGTCACGGGCATCTCCACCCCGGCCTTCTGGCTCGGCCTGGGCCTGATCGTGGTGTTCTACGGCGAGCTCGGCTGGCTGCCGGGGGGCGGGCGCATCGACCAGGGCCTGTCGCCCCCGCCCGGCATCACCGGCCTGTACCTGATCGACGCGGCGCTGGCGGGCGACTGGGTGGTCTGGCGCAGCGCGCTGGAGCACATGATCCTGCCGGCCCTGACGCTGGGCTTCGTGCACCTGGGCGTGGTGGCGCGGCAGGTACGCTCCTCCATGCTGGAGCAGCTGGGCGAGGACTACGTGCGCACCGCCCGCGCCTACGGCCTGGACGCCTGGACCGTGGTGGTGCGCCACGCCCTGCCCAATGCGCTGATCCCGTCCGTGACCGTGCTCGGCCTGGCCCTGGGCGACCTGCTGTACGGGGCGGTGCTGACGGAAACCGTGTTCGGCTGGCCGGGCATGGGCGCCTATGTGGTGGACTCGATCCAGGCGCTGGATTTCCCGGCGGTGATGGGCTTCGCCGTGGTGGTGTCCTTCGCCTACGTGATCCTGAACCTGCTGGTGGACCTGCTGTACCGGCGCCTCGATCCGCGCATCCGGGAGGTCGGATGAGCTACCTGCTGTACCAGTTGCGCCGCAGCCCGCTGATGCTGCTGGGGCTGGCGATCCTCGCGGCGGTGGGCCTGGCCGTGCTCCTGGCCGACTGGGTGGCGCCCTACGATCCCGAGCGCATCGACCTGGTGCACCGGCTGGCGGCGCCGTCGGCGGCGCACTGGTTCGGCACCGACGAGGTCGGCCGCGACATCTTCAGCCGCGTGCTCTACGGCGGGCGCCAGTCCATCGGGGTGGGGCTGTTCGTCGCCGGCTGCGCCAGCATGGCCGGCGCCGTGATCGGCTGCTTCTCCGGGATCGTGGGCGGCCGCTTCGACGGCCTGGTCATGCGCGCCATGGACGTGGTGCTGTCGGTGCCCTCGCTGGTGCTGATCATGGCGCTGGCGGCGGCGCTGGGCCCCAGCCTGTTCAACGCCATGCTGGCGATCACCCTGGTGCGCATCCCGTTCTACGTGCGCCTGGCGCGCGGCCAGACGCTGGGCATCCGCGAGATGGCCTATGTGCAGGCGGCCTGGACCTTCGGCGCGACGCGGCGCCACGTGGTGCGCTGGCACGTGGTGCGCAACGCCGCCTCGCCCATCGTGGTGCAGGCCACGCTGGACATCGGCGGGGCGATCCTGATGGCGGCCGCGCTGGGCTTCATCGGCCTGGGCGCGCAGCAGCCCACCGCCGAATGGGGCGCCATGGTGGCGACGGGCCGCAATTTCCTGCTGGACCAGTGGTGGTACACCGTCACGCCCGGCTGCGCGATCTTGGTGACGGCGCTGGCCTGCAACCTGGTGGGAGACGGCGTGCGCGACCTGCTGGACCCGAAGTCGAGGGCGAAATGAGCGCGGGCCGGCCTGATCCGTCCGGCGCCCGGCGCCCCGGCCCGGGCCGGCCGGCGGGCGTCCTGGATCGTGGGAACCCCGACGGCGGCGCCGCGGCCGAACCCGTCCTGGACATCCGCGGCCTGTCGCTGGAGTTCCCCGTCTTCGGCGGCGCGGTCCGGGCGCTGGGCGGCGTCAGCCTGCGCGTCATGCCGGGCGAGATCGTCGGCGTGGTGGGCGAGTCGGGCTCGGGCAAGTCGGTCACCGCCATGGCGGCGCTGCGGCTGCTGCCCCCGGGCGCTTATCGCGTCACCGGCGGCAGCCTGCGGCTGTGCGGCGAGGACGTGCTGGCCGCGTCCGAAGCGCGCATGCGGCAATGGCGCGGACGCCGCGCGGCGATGATCTTCCAGGAGCCCATGACCGCGCTGAACCCGACCCGGCGCATCGGCGATCAATTGACCGGCGTGCTGCGCGCGCACCATCGCCTGGGCCGGCGCGAGGCCCTGGAGCGCGCCGCCGCGCTGCTGCGCGACATGATGATCCCCGACCCGGCCCGGACGCTGCGCGCCTATCCCTTCGAGCTGTCCGGCGGCATGCGCCAGCGGGTGATGGCCGCGATGGCGTTTTCCTGCGATCCGGCGCTGCTGATCGCCGACGAGCCCACCACCGCGCTGGACGTGACCGTGCAGCGCCAGGTGCTGCAGCTGCTGCGCCACCGGGCGCGCGAGCGCGGCGCCGCGATCCTGTTCATCACCCACGACATGGCGGTGGTGTCGCAGTTCTGCGACCGCGTGTACGTCATGTACGCCGGCACGGTGGTCGAGCAGGGGCCGACCGCCCGGGTGCTGCGCGCGCCGCGCCATCCCTACACGCGCGGCCTGCTCGACGGCCTGCCGGAGCGCGCCGCGCCCGGCGCCGACCTGGCCTCGATCCCGGGCCGGGTGCCGGACATGCGCCAGCCGCCGCAGGGCTGCGTGTTCTTCGATCGCTGCGCCTACGCCGACGCGGCCTGTCGCCAGCGGCCCGAACTGCGGCCCGTGGCCGACGCGCAGGAGCGCCGGGTGGCCTGCTGGCACCCCCTGGACCCAGACCCGGACCCGGCCGCGCGGGCCGCGGGAGACGCATGATGCCGATCGATGGAGCGAATGGGGCTGAAATCCCCTCGGCGGGCGTGGCGGACGCAGCACCGGGCACCGTGCCGGGGGCGCCGGTGCTCGACGCCCGCGAGATCCACGTGCGCTTCCCCCTCGCCCGCGACTGGCGCGGGCGGGCGGTGCGCCATGCCCACGCCCTGAACGGCGTCAGCCTGCAGGTGCGGCGCGGCGAGGCCTTCGGCATCGTCGGCGAGTCCGGCTGCGGCAAGAGCACGCTGGCGGCCGTGCTGATGGGCCTGCTGCGGCCCACCGGGGGTGAGCTGCGGCGCCTGCCGCGGGCCGACGGCCGCCGGACCGACGTCCAGATCGTGTTCCAGGATCCGCAGTCCTCGCTGGATCCGCGCCTGCCCGCCTGGAAAGTGATCATCGAGCCGCTGGTGGCCGCGGGCCGCCGAGGGGCCGCGGCATGGCCGCGGGACGGGGGAGCGCCGCCGGCCGCCGGGCCGCGGGGCCGGAACGGTGCGGTCCGGTGCGGCCGCATGGACAAGGCCGCCCTGCGCGCGCGGGCCGATGCCCTGGCCCTGCGGGTGGGCCTGCGGCCCGAGCAGCTCGACCGCTACGTCCACGAGTTTTCCGGGGGGCAGCGCCAGCGGATCGCCATCGCCCGGGCGCTGGCGACGGAGCCGGACGTCATCGTGCTCGACGAGCCCACCTCCGCGCTGGACGTGTCCGTCCAGGCGCAGATCCTGAATCTGCTGCGGGAACTGCGCCGCGCGCACGGCCTGACCTACGTGCTGATTTCGCACAACGTGTCGGTCGTGCGCTACCTGTGCGACCGGGTGGCGGTGATGTACCTGGGCCAGGTGGTCGAGCAGGGCCCGGCCGCCGACGTGCTGGAATCCCCGCGCCATCCCTACACGCGCGAGCTGCTCGACGCCGTGCCGCGCCTGGACCGGCCCTGGCCCGAGGACGCCCCCGCGGCCCCGGCCGAACTGCCCGGCAACGTCGTCCTGCCGCAGGGCTGCTTCTTTCGCGGCCGCTGCCCCTGGGCGACGGCCGGCTGCGAGCGGCCCCAGGCGCTGCTGGCCCGGCCCGGCGCGCCCCAGCACGTCTACCGCTGCCACGTGGCGGGGCAGCAGGCTTCAGTGCGTCAGGCTTCCGAGGGGTCCTGACGGGTCATTTGCCGCATGATGCGGTCGGCCAGTTTCTGGAAATCCTTCTTGGCGTCCAGGATGCGCTTTTCGACTGGCAGCACGGGAAGCGGCAGGATGTTGCCATCCGTTTTCATGTCCGCCAGGGCGAGCAAAAGCCGGTCGCTGATGTCCAGGCCGCTGGCCGTGCCATCGTCCCGGGCGCCAATGAACAGGACGCCAGGAGCGTTGTGGCCGGGCAGGTCGTTCGCAAAAGCGCACGCGGCTTGCCGGACTTTTTTCGGGACGTCGCCCCTGAAAGATTCCTTTCGTTCTACCCGATCGGATTCCAGGTCGCGCAGAAGAGAGAGCAGCGCGTTGATAGAGAGGTCGTCCAAGGGGGATGCGGGTCCGCTTGCGTGTGCGATCGGCTCATTCCGCGCGGCCCGGGCTCTGGAAATATTCCCGCGTCAGCTTCACCACCAGCGGGCTGAGCAGGATCAGCGAGATCAGGTTGGGCAGCGCCATCAGGCCGTTCAGCGTGTCGGCCAGCAGCCAGGCGAAGTCCAGCTGGCTGATGGCGCCGAACGGAATCACCAGGACCCAGACGATGCGGTAGGGCAGGGTCGATTTCGTGCCCAGCAGGAATTCCCAGCACTTCTCGCCGTAGTAGCTCCAGCCCAGGATGGTGGTGAAGGCGAACACCACCAGCGACAGGGTCAGGATGGTGCCGCCGATGCCCGGCATGGAAACCTCGAAGGCGCTGGCCGACAGGGCCGCGCCGCTGGCGCCGCTGCTCCAGACGCCGGAGCACACGATGGCCAGGCCGGTGATGCTGCAGATGATGATGGTGTCGATGAAAGTGCCCATCATGCCGATCAGGCCCGATTGCACGGCATTGGTGGTGGTGCCGGCCGCCTGGGCGATCCCGGCCGACCCCAGGCCGGCCTCGTTGGAAAAGATCCCGCGCGCCACGCCGTAGCGGATGGCGGCCATGACGGCGGCGCCCGCGAAGCCGCCGGTGGCGGCGATGGGCGAGAAAGCGTGCGTGAAGATCAGGTCCAGGGATTCGGGGATGCGCTCGGCGTTGACGGCCAGCACCACCAGGCCGGCCAGCACGTAGGCCACGCACATGAAGGGCACCAGGGATGCGGCGACCGCGCCGATGCGCTTGATGCCGCCCAGGATCACCAGTCCGATCAGGACCATGGTGACCACGCCGGTCACCCACAGCGGGATGGCGAAGGACGATTCCAGGGCCTGGGCCATGCTGTTGACCTGGACCATGTTGCCGATGCCGAATCCGGCGAAGCCGCCGAACACCGCGAACGCCACGCCCAGCCACAGCCATTTGCGGCCCAGGCCGTTCTTGATGGCGTACATGGGGCCGCCCGCGTGCTCGCCGCGGTCGTCCTTTTCGCGGAAATGGACGGCCAGCACCACTTCGCAATACTTGGTGGCCATGCCGACCAGGGCCGTGCACCACATCCAGAACAGGGCGCCCGGGCCGCCGACGGCGATGGCGGTCGCCACTCCGGCGATGTTGCCGGTGCCGACGGTGGCGGCCAGGCACGTCATCAGCGCCTCGAACGGGCTGATCTCGCCGGTGGCGGTGTCGCCCCGGTGGCGGCCGCGCCAGATCATGGCGAAGCCGGTACCGATGCGCCGCAGCGGCATCAGCTTCAGGATCATCATCAGAAAGAAACCCGTTCCCAGGATGAGAACCAGCATCGGCGGCCCCCATACCAGGCCGTTGATCTGGTTGACGAGCTCGTTCAGGAATTCCATGGTTAAAACACCCCTCAATGCAGAAATTGCGGGAATGCTAACACCGTGGTTTTAGGTGAAACGCCTAAAATTCCTGGGTAAACAGGAAAACTTCCTGCCGATAGAGGAAAAAGGCCCGGCTAAGGGTAAACCATGAGACCGAAAAGGGAGTGCTCGTTCCGGAGCCGGAGCGGCGGACCGCCGAAATCGGAGCGGCGGGCCGCCGAAATCGGCGCGGCCGCTCCGGCCCGGCAGGCTTCAGAACGGGGCTTCAGAACGAGATGGCCAGGCCGATGTTCCCCGCCGCCTGGTTGCCGCCGTCGCGCCCCGTCGTGGCCGTCACCTGCCCATAGAGGGCGGCGGATTTGCTCAGGCTGGCCGTGACGCCGGCCGTCCATTCCATCCAGTTGTCGTCGGGGGCCTGCAGGCGGGTCGTCCAGCTTCCCATCGTGGAGGCGACGCCGCTGGTGACGGTGCGCTCGTCCCGCTTGAATTCGTGGGCGAACGCCGCTTTCACATAGGGAACGTAGCGGCCCGCGATGTCCATGCGCGCCTGCCATCCCAGGCGCCCGATCAGGGATTCGAGCCGTTGGTCCGAGAAATGCATGCGGCTGCTGCTGTCTCCTTCCTCCGTGAAATGGGAGACCTTCACGCGGGCGTAGTCCAGGCCGATCACCGGTCCGGTCCGGACGCTGCCGAACGCCGCATCGTAGCCGCCATGCAGGCCCAGGCCGTATTGGCGCTGGTTCGGGCTGCCTTCCAGCGTCAGGGTTCGCGGGCCCAGGACGACCTGGCGGCGGGTGTGCAGCTTGCCGCTGCCGGCGTGGATCGTCCCGTCGATCCACAGGGCGCCGGGGGCATAGCTGGCATAGGCGCTCAGGAGCGTGCTGCGGTCCTTCACGCTGCCGGGCGTTCCGCGGTAGCTCAGATCCGTGTCGCCCGCCTGGCGCGACACGGCCAGGCCGACGGCAAAGGCTTCGGACGCCTGCAGATCGATGCCCAGGGTGTAGAGCTGTCCGTGGTTGTCCAGGCCGGTGGGTCCGAATTCGGTTCGGGTGCCGTCGAAGCCGCCCTGGACGAACAGGCTGGCGGTGCCGGTGGGACGGGGCTGCGCGCGCAGGGCCGCCAGGCGGCTGCCCAGGCCGGCGCTCAATTGGCGCGCATTGCCCAGGCCGGCCTCGGGCAGGCCGCCGGCGAAGTAGGGCGCCTGCAGCAGGCCGGCGACGTAATCGGCGATGAGGGCGTGGGCGCCCGGCGTCGGATGCAGCTGGTCGGTAAAAACGTAGCCGGCCGTCGCGCCGGTGGGGTCGCTGCAATACAGGGCGTTGAACGGGCAGGCGGCACCCACGACGTTCGTGAATCCGTAGGGGGCCGGGTCCGCCAGGATCTCCCGGAACAGGCCGCCGATGTCCGCGCGGATGATGCCGTGGGTTTGCCCGGTGGCGTTCAGGCCGATGTCCACGAGCTGGTTGTAGCCGGACGATGCCTGCTCCAGGCCGGGCCGGACGAGGGCGTAGACGCCCGCAAGCGTGCCGGCTGGCAGGCCCGCGGCGGCATCGGCCGCCGCCAGCGCCTGGGCGACGGCAGCGGGATCGTAGGCGCCATTCGCGGCGGCCAGGCGGGCCCAGGCCGCGCCCCAGGCGGTGGCGAGGCCGGCGGGGGGCACGGCGGTCCGGATGGATGCGAAGACGGCCAGGGGCGCGGCGCCGACGTCGGGCAGGTTGGGCAGCAGGATGGTCTGCGCGCCCGCCCCTTTCAGGGCGGCGACGGCGCCGACCGTGCTGGTGGCCGATGCCGTCAGGTAGCTCGTCACTCCCGCGCCGCGGCCGACGGCCGTGATGACGTCGTTGCCGCCGATCCAGACGGAATACAGGGCGTTGGCGTCGACCTGGCCGTGTTGCGCCAGATACGTGCCCAGCTGCCCTTGCAGATGGGTGACGGCGATGGCTTCGCTGGTGGGGGCGCCCGCCGGATCGGCCGGCTGCCGCGCGCTGGCGGCCGGGTTCGCCTCGGCGTCGCCCTGGGCGTAGTTGTTGCCGCCGGGCGCGACATGGGGGTTGGCGGGATTGTTGGGGCGCGAGACGAAGCCGAGGCGGGCGGCCAGGCCGTCCGTCCAGTTGGCGCCGTAGTTGGTGGTCCAGCGGGCGTTGGACGGCAGGCCGCTCAGGCCGCCGAAGGCGCCGACGTCCGACAGGCTGTCGCCGAAAAAGTAAACATTGCTGTAAGACTGCGCCGCGGCGGGCAAGGCGGGCAAGGCCAGGGCGACGGACAACGCCATGGCGGTCAGTGCGGGATGTCTCATGGGGCTCCTCGATGGGTCGGATCTCGTTTTTCCCGGGTGCTTCGGACGCTCGAACGCGGTGGCACCCTGCCTGGGATTTTGTAAAACAAACGTTTGTTTGTCAATTTGAGGAAATTGTGGGGAAATTTCCGCTTCTGGTCGCCAGATCTCGATGGCCACCCTTCGATTGTGCCAGGCGCCGCGCCCGCGCTCCGGAATCGCGCCCGGATCGCCGGCACGTCGGGAAAACGGATCAGGGCAGCGAATCAGGGAAACTACTGACGTAGTTTTGCGACTGTCCGCGTGACGGCCGTTTTCCTATCCTGTCGTCTCCACACGAACGGGAGAGGCGAGATGCGGGAACGACTGGATTGCGCGATTCTGGCGCCGGGCAGGGAAGACTGGGCGGGCGCCTTGCGCGGCCCGCACCTGGGAGGGCGGCTGGTGCTGCATACCTCGCCGCACGTGCACGGCACGGCCAGGGACGCCCTGGCCGATCCGGCCATGGCGCGGGGCCGCTACGATGCCGGCCTGCTGTACGTGGACGAATCCTCGATCCGCGACTGGCGCACGGCGCTGGCCGCCCTGGCGGGCCGATTGCCGGCCGTGCTGCTGGTCTACGCGGTGGCGCTGCGGGCGCAGGCGGTGGGCGATCTGATGGCGCTGGGCGTGGCCGATTTCGTGCGGCCGCCCTTTTGTCCCGAGGAACTGCGCGCCCGGCTGGACCACGCCCTGAATCGCCTGCCCCCCGCCTGCATCGCGGAACACGGGCCGGCCTACGGCGCGGGCCTGCCGGGATCCGGCTCTGGTTCCGGCTTCGGCTCGGGCTCCGGGCCCGCGCCGCTGCGTGCGCGCGCACCGGTGGCCGGCGCGCCGGAGCCCCCGATCACCGAGTCCGAGATCGCGTTCTGCAATACGATCCTGGACCGCTCCGGCAACGAACTCGAAGCCTACGCGGTGGCCGTGGCCATGCAGCGGGCCACCTCGCGCGAATCCTTCCGCGCCGCCAAATGCCAGGTCGTCGCCCGGTTCGAGCGCGCCTACATCCGCGCGGCCCTGGGCCGGCACGCGGGCAACATCACCCTGGCGGCGCGCATGGCCCAGAAACACCGCCGCGCGTTCTGGGCCCTGATGCGCAAGCACGACATCGACCCCGCGCCCTACCGGCGCGCGCCAGCCTCGGATGCGGACTGAGACGCGGACTGAGACGCGGACCGCGACACCGGCCCGGACGCCGCCCGGCATTGCCGCCCGCCCCCGTTTTCCGCAGAAGGGCCGCCGGCGCGGAAGGCCCCTCGGCGCGGAAGGCCCCTCGGCGCGGAAGGCCCCTCGGCGCGGAAGGCCCCTCGGCGTGGAAGGCTCCTCGGCGCGGAAGGCCCCTCCGCACGGCAGGCCTTTCAGAAGGGAAGATGCCGCGGCTCGGTCTGCAGGGTGATCCAGCGGATGTCGGTGAACGCATCGATGCCCGCCCTGCCGCCGAAATGGCCGTAGCCAGACCGCTTCACGCCGCCGAACGGCATCTGGGCCTCGTCGTGCACCGTCGGTCCGTTGATGTGGCAGATGCCGGACTCGATCCGGGCGGCCACGCGCCAGCCGCGCGCCGCATCGCGGGTGTAGACGGCCGCCGACAGGCCGAATTCATTGTCGTTGGCGACGGCGATGGCTTCTTCCTCGCCGCGCACCCGGACGATGGCTTTGACCGGCGCGAAGGTCTCTTCGCGGAAGATGCGCATCTCCGGGGTGACGCGATCGATCAGCGTGGCCGGCATCAGGGTGTTCGCGGCCTTGCCGCCGCACAGCAGCTGCGCGCCTTTCGCCAGCGCGTCGTCGATCAGTTCGTTGACGCGGCGCACGGTCGCCATGTCCACCACCGATCCCAGGATCGCGGGCTCCTTGCGGGGATCGCCCAGCGGCAGCGCGGCGGTGCGGGCCACGAGCCTGGACAGGAATGCCTCGGCAACGGCTTCGTCCACGATGATGCGCTCGGTGGACATGCAGATCTGGCCCGAATTGGCGAAGGCGCCGAAGACGCATCCCGCGGCGGCGGCATCGAGATCGGCATCGTCCAGGACCAGGAACGGCGCCTTGCCGCCCAGTTCCAGGACTGCCGGCTTCAGGTGCCGGGCGCAGGTCTGGCCGATGAGGGCGCCCACGCGGGTGGACCCGGTGAAATTGACGCGGCGCACGGCCGGGTGGGCGATCATGGCTTCCACCACCGCGCCCGCTTCGTCGGGATGGTTGGTCACGAAATTGACCGTGCCGGCGGGCAGGCCGGCTTCGCGCAAGGCCTCGACGATGAGGCCGTGGGTGCCGGGGCACAGTTCCGAGCCTTTCAGGACGACCGTGTTGCCGCAGGCCAGCGGCGTGGCGATCGCGCGCACGCCCAGGATCACCGGAGCGTTCCACGGCGCCATGCCCAGCACCACGCCCGCGGGCTGGCGCACGGCCATGGCCAGGTTTCCGGGCACGTCGGAAGGGATGATTTCGCCGCCGATCCGTGTCGTCAGCGCGGCGGCTTCGCGCAGCATGCCGGCGCCGAGCTGCACGTTGAAGCCGGCCCATGAGGCGGAGGCGCCGGTTTCGGCCGCCATGGCTGCGATGAAATCCGCTTCCCGCGCGGCGAGCGCTTCCGCGGCTTCGAGCAGGTGTTCGCGGCGGGCGGCGGGCCCCAGGCGGGACCAGGACGCGAATGCGCGGTGCGCCGCTTCGACGGCGGCGACGGCATCGGCCGGCGTGGCGGCCGGCGCGACCGTGGCCACGGCGCCGTCCAGGGGGTTGCGGCGCTCGAAGGTCGCGCCGGTGCTTGCGGGGCGGCGCTGGTCGCCGATCAGCAGGGAAAGGGTGTGCATGGAAAGCCTCCGTTGGAATGGGTGGGAGAAAGCCTCTGGGAAGAAAGCGGCAGTCAGGGAAACCCCTATATTGTTATGATCAATAATGATTATCTATCATAACGAAAATCGCTGGCAATAGGGGTTTCACGCGGTGGCTGCCGGAAGGCGGGTTCCGCAGCGTGGAAAGCCCGGGACCGATTCCCATACCCCGATCCATACCCATCCGTACCCCTTCATTCACAGACATTCATTCACAGAGGAAATGACGATGACCGCCGCTCGTACCGAAGAACAGACCGTGGCCTGCACCGTGGAAGGCCGCGTCGCCTGGGTGAAGTTCAACCGCCCGGAGAAGCGCAATGCCATGAGCCCCGCCCTGAATCGCCAGATGATGCGCGTGCTGGACGAACTGGAATTCCGCGATGACGTGGGCGTGCTGGTGCTCACGGGCGAAGGCACGGCCTGGACCGCCGGGATGGATCTGAACGAATACTTCCGGGAGACCGAGGCCCGGGGACTGGCCGGCACCCGCCAGGCGCAGCGGGAAAGCTATGGCTGGTGGCGCCGGCTGCGGTGGTACCAGAAGCCCACGATCGCCATGATCAACGGCTGGTGCTTCGGCGGCGGCTACGGCCCGCTGTTCGCCTGCGACCTGGCCTTCGCGGCCGACGAGGCCCGGTTCGGCCTGTCCGAGATCAACTGGGGCATCCTGCCCGGCGGCGGCGCCTCGAAGGTGGCGGCGGAGCTGCTGAGCTTCCGCCGCGCGATGTACCACGCCATGCTGGGCGAGAACATCGACGGCAGGACGGCCGCCGAGTGGGGCCTGGTGAACGAATCCATGCCGGCCGACCGCCTGCGGGCGCGGGTGACGGAAGTGGCGGAAAGCCTGCTCAAGAAAAATCCGGTGGCCCTGAAGGCGACCAAGGACGCGATCCGCCGCGTGCGCGAAATGACCTACGACAATGCCGAGGATTTCCTCGTGCGCGCGCAGGAAGCGGCCAACAGCTTCGATGGCGAGGGCCGCAAGGAAGGCCTGCGCCAGTTCCTGGACGAAAAGACCTACAAGCCGGGCCTGGGCGCATACGATCTTTCCAGGCAGAAGAGCGCCTGAGCCGCGGCACAAAAATACAATCAATGGGAGACAAGCGTGACAATGGCAAAGGAAGCCGTCCAGGAGACGGCTGATATAGAGCGCATGCTCAGGCCCCGGTCGGTGGCGATCGTCGGGGCCTCGGCGACGCGCGGGTCGCTCGGCGCTTCGCTGCTGGGCAACCTGGAGCGCAACGGGTTTGCGGGCGACATTCACCTGATCAATCCCAGGCGGGCCGAGATCGGCGGGCATCCCTGCCTGCCTTCGGTGGACCGGCTGCCCTACGGTGTGGACGTGGCCGTGCTGGCGATTCCGCAGCCCGCCGTCAACGAGGCGATCCGCGGCCTGGCGGCGCGCGGCGTCGGCGCGGCGGTGATCTTTTCCGCCGGTTTCGCCGAAGCCGGCCCGGAGGGCCAGGCGCGGCAGCGCGAGATCGCCGAAATCGCCCGTGCGCACGGCATGGTGGTCGAAGGCCCGAATTGCCTGGGCTGCATCAACTACGTCGATCGCGTGCCCCTGACCTTCGTGGAGGTCGATATGGGGCCGGCGCCGGCGCGGCGCGGGCCGTCCATCGGCGTGGTGTCGCAGAGCGGCGCGATGATGACGGTGCTGTGCACCACGCTCTCCAGCCGCCGCCTGCCGCTGTCCTATGCGATATCGACCGGCAACGAGGCGGCCAGCCATGCCGAGGACTACGTGGAGTTTCTGCTCGACGATCCGGATACCCGCGTCATCGCGATGATCGTCGAGCAGTTCCGCCATCCGCGGCGCATGCTCGCCGCCGTCGAACGCGCGCGCGCCCTGGGCAAGCACGTGGTGCTGCTGCATCCGGGGCGCAGCAGCGCCGCGCGCGAATCGGCGGCCACCCATACCGGCGCCCTGGCGGGCGACCATGCCGTCATGCGCCTCAAGCTGGGCCGCGCCGGCGTGATCTTCGCCGAGACGCTGGAAGAGCTGGGCGACATTGCCGAGATCGCCGTGCGCTGCCCGCAGCTGCCTTCGCCGGGCACCGCCGTCGTGGGCGAGTCCGGCGCCTTCAAGGCGCTGTGCCTGGATCTGGCCGAGGACCTGGGCATCGCGCTGCCGCCGATCGGCGAGGACGACGCGCCGGCGCTGCGCGAGGCCATGCCGGCCTTCGTGGCTGTCAGCAATCCGCTGGACCTGACCGCGCAGGGGCTGGTGGAGCCCGATCTCTATTGCCGCGTCCTGGCGGCGCTGTTCGGCGACGACCGTTTTTCCACCATCGTGGTGGGCCTGATCCAGGGCGATCCGGTCACCAGCGGCATCAAGATACCGGCGGTGCTGCGCGCCGTGCGCGAATGCAAGCCGGCCAAGCCGGTCATCGTGGCGGGGCTGGACGAAGGCGCCGAGGTGCCCGCATCCTTCATCGCCGAGATGCGGGCGCTGGGCATCCCCTATTTTCCCAGCACCGAGCGGGTCTTTCGCGCGGTGCGGCGCCTGATCGAGTTTTCCTCCCGCCGTTTCGATCGCGCCACGGAGGCGCCGGTGGCGCTGGAACTGCCGGCGCATCGCACGGTGATCCCGGAATACGAATCCAAGGCGCTGCTGGGCGCCGCGGGCATCGCATTCGCGCCCGGCCGGTTCGCCGCCAGCGTGCAGGAGGCGGCCGACGCCGCCCGCGCGCTGGGCTATCCGGTGGCGCTGAAGGCCCAGTCCGAACGGCTCAGCCACAAGAGCGACGCGGGCGGGGTGATCCTGGGCGTCGCGGACGAACAGGGGCTGCGCGAGGCCTGGGAGCGCATGGTGGCCGACGTCCGGCGGCACGATCCCTCCATCGTGCTGGAGGGCATCCTGGTCGAGGCCATGGGCCGGCGGGGGCTGGAGATGATCGTCGGCGCCCGGATCGATCCGCACTGGGGGCCGGTGCTCCTCGCCGGGATCGGCGGCGTGACCGCCGAGGTCGTCCGGGACATGCGCCTGCTCGACGCCGATCTGTCCGAAGCCGGCATCCTGGCCGAGCTCGACCAGCTCAAGAGCGCCGCGCTGTTCCATGGATTCAGGGGAGCCCCCGCGCTGGACACGGCCGCGCTGGCCGCGCTGATCGGCCGGCTGGGACGGATCGTGCGCGGCACGCCCGCCCTGCGCGAGATCGACCTGAACCCGGTCGTGGTCCATCCCGAAGGGCAGGGCGTCGTGGCGCTCGACGCCCTCATGCTGGCCGAACCCCGGCACGCCTGACCGCGCCATCTCAGATACAGGAAAACGTCATGAGTCAATCCGCCACTTTCGGCGCGGTCGCGCCGGAGGCTTCGCCTCGCCTGGGCTACGCCTATTACGTCACTTTCGTCCTGCTGTTCGCCTACACGCTGTCGTTCGTCGACCGCCAGATCCTGGGGCTGCTGGTGCAGCCCATCAAGCAGGACCTGCATCTGGCCGACTGGGCCTTCAGCATCGTGCATGGGTTCGCCTTCGCCATCTTCTATGCCCTGATGGGCATTTTCCTGGGCCGCGTGGCCGATCGCTGGAACCGCCGCAATCTCATCGCCATCGGCATGGTGCTCTGGGTCCTGGCCACCGGCGCGGGCGGCTACGTCACGGGATTCGCCACGCTGTTCCTCGTCCGCATGCTGGTGGGCGTGGGCGAGGCGGCCCTGTCGCCCGCGGCCTATTCCATGCTGGCCGACTATTTCCCCCCCGAAGGGCGCGGCCGCGCCATGAGCATCTATACCTCCGGGGTGTATATCGGCTCGGCGATGGCGTTCATCGTCGGCGGCGTGGTGATCCAGGCGGCCAGCCAGGCCGGCCAGGTGGCGATTCCCCTGCTGGGCGTGTTCAAGCCCTGGCAGGCGGCGTTCATCTACGTGGCGCTGCCGGGCATTCCGGCGCTGATCCTGATCGCCACCGTGCGCGAGCCGATCCGGCGGGGCCTCGCGGCCCTGAAGGACGGGCGCGCCGCCCTGCCCCGCAGCGATCCCGCGGAACCCGCGCCGAGCCTGGCCTACGTGCTCCAGCACCCGGGCGTCTACGTGCCGCTGCTGCTGGCCCCGGGCGTGACGGCCATGGTGACTTTCGGGATCACCGCCTGGCTGCCCGCGACCTTCATCCGCCAGTGGGGCTGGACGCCCGGCGAGATCGGGCCGGCCTATGGCCTGATCATCCTGACGTGCGGCATCGGCGGCATGCTGATCAGCGGATTCCTGGCGGATTGGCTGACCCGCAGCGGCAGGCTGGTGGGCTCCGTGGTCATCTCCCTGGCCGCCACCCTGGTGCTGATCCCGGCCGGCCTGCTGCTGGCGTTCACGGATTCGCCCACCGTCGCGCTGGCCGCCGTGGCGCTGACGACGTTCTTCCTGGGCATGCCGGTGGCGCTGGCGCCACCCATCCTGCAGGCCGTCACGCCCAATCAGCTGCGCGGCCAGGTGACTTCCATCTACCTGCTGCTGGTCAATCTCATCGGCCTGGGATGCGGTCCGTTCCTGGTGGCCTTCTTCACCGACTTCGTCTTCCATGACGAAATGAAGGTGGGCCTGTCTCTGGGCCTGGTCTGCGCGCTGGCGGCCGCGCTGGGGGCCGTCTGCCTGGCGGCCGCCATCATTCCCTACCGCAAGCTGATGGCCAGGCTGGAAGCGACCGCGCCGGAGGCCGCATGAGCGCCGGCCGTCCCCGCTACGAGGCGCCGCTGCGCGACATCGGCTTCGTCCTGGAGCAGTGGCTGGACGCCCCTTCGGACTGGAAGCGCATGCCCGCCTACGAATCGCTCGACGCCCCGACTGCGCGCATGATCTGCGAGGCGGCCGGCCAGTTCTGCGGCGACGTGCTCGCGCCGCTCAACGGCAGCGGCGATCTGCAGGGCTGCGCGTTCGACGGCGCAGCGGTGCGCACGCCGGATGGTTTCGCCGCGGCCTACCGGGCCTACGTCGAGGCGGGCTGGCCCGCGCTGGCGTGCGATCCGGCCGACGGCGGCCAGGGCTTGCCGGAGCTGCTGGATGCCGTGCTCAACGAGATGATCGTTTCGAGCAATCATGCCTGGGCGATGTATCCGGGCCTCCTGCGAGGCGCCTGCCTGTGCCTGCGCGCCCATGCGCCGCAATGGATCCGCGAGACCTATCTGCCGCATCTGGTGCGCGGAGACTGGCTGGCCACCATGTGCCTGACCGAGCCGCAGGCCGGCAGCGACCTGGGGCTGCTGCGCACGCGGGCGCGCGCCTGCGAAGACGGCAGCCATCGCATCGAGGGCAGCAAGATATTCATCTCGGGCGGCGACCACGACCTGACCGAGAACATCGTGCACCTGGTGCTGGCGCGCCTGCCCGACGCGCCGTCCGGCACCAAGGGGCTTTCGCTGTTCCTGGTGCCCAAGCGGATCCCGCGGGACGAGGGCGGATGGGAGCCCAACGCCGTCCATTGCGACGGCATCGAAAGCAAGATGGGCATCAAGGGCAGCGCCACCTGCACCTTGCGGTTCGAGGATGCCCGCGGCTGGCTCGTCGGCGAGCCGCATCGCGGCCTGGCGGCCATGTTCGTCATGATGAATTCGGCGCGCCTGCATGTGGGCCTGCAGGGGCTCGGGCATGCCGAGATGGCCTATCGGCTGGCGCTGGACCATGCGCGGGAACGCCTGGAGGCGCGGGCGCTGCCGCGCGCCGAAGGCGCCCGCGGGCCGGCCGGCGCGGCGGGCTTCCATGCGCCGGTGGGCCGCATGCTCGCGGACCTGCGGGTCTGGACGGAAGGCATGCGGGCGCTGGGCTACTGGGCCGGCCATCTGCTCGACCAGGCGGCGCATGCGCCCGACGCGGCCGGGCGGGCGCGCGCCCGCGACCTGGCGGCCCTGCTGACGCCGGTGATCAAGTCCTTTTTCACCGAACGGGGCTTCTCCCTGGCCAGCGAGGCCCTGCAGGTGTTCGGCGGCTATGGCTACGTGCGCGAATACCGGATCGAGCAGATCGTGCGCGACAGCCGGGTCGCCATGATCTACGAAGGCACCAACCAGATCCAGGCGATGGATCTCCTGCGGCGCAAGGTGCTGGCGCCCGGGGCGGGCCTGGAGCCCCTGCTGGAGGTCCTGCGCGCGGAAGCCGCGGCCGCGCGCGCCAGCGCCCCTGCGCGCCCCCTGGCCGAGGCGCTGCAGGCGTGGTGCGAACGGCTGGACGACGCCACGCGGGCCCTCGCCGCGGATGCCGCGATCGATCCCGGCCTTCCCGCGCGGGCCGCGGAGGACTACCTGCGCCTGGTGGGGACGGTGGCCCTGGCCTTCGCCTGGTGCCGCGCCGCGCGGGTCGCCACGGCTGCGTTCGAGGACAAGCGCGAGAGCGCCCGCCATTTCTTCCGCTACGGGCTTCTGGATGCCGAGCACTGGCTGCGCCGCATCCAGGCGGCCCGCGATCCTGAAATACAAAGGAGACATCCATGATGCATCAAGAGGTTCGATGGGCACTGGCCACCGGCGCGCTCCTGGGCGCGGCCGCCGTGTCCGCGCAGGACAGCATGCAGATCTACGGCGTGGCCGACACCGGCATCGAATATCTCGACCACATCGCCGAGGGCGGGACGCTCACGCGCATGCCGGCGGTCACGGCGGGGCACATGCCGTCGCGCCTGGGGTTCAAGGGCGAGGAGGACCTGGGCGGCGGCTTGAAGGCGGTGTTCGTCCTGGAGACGGGCATGGCCCTGGGGACGGGCAGTTTCATGCAGAGCGGGCGCAGTTTCGGCCGCCAGGCCTATCTCGGGCTGAGCGGCGACTGGGGCACGCTGGCGCTGGGCCGGCAGTACGCCATGGGCCTGTACGCGATGATGGGGTCCGATCTGATGGGCCCCGCCGTGTACGGCCTGGGCTCCCTGGACGCCTACCTGCCCAACCAGCGCCTGGACAACGCCTTCACCTATCGCGGGACGTTCGGCGCCTGGACGCTGGGCGCGGCCTACTCCAATGCCCGCGACGGCAGCGCCCCGTCGAACTGCGGACCGCAGCACGGCAGCGCGTGCGCCGCCTATTCGGCCCTGGTCAAATACGACAACCGGCGATGGGGCGTGGCGCTGGCGCACGACCGGCTCAAGGGGGTGAAGGGTTCGGGCTTCTTCGGCCAGCCCGCCGGCCTGACGATCGGCGACGGCAGCCGGGACGACCATACCTATCTGACGGGCTACGTGATGGTCGGCGGGACGCGGCTGGGCGCAGGCGTCATCCGCCGCGAGCTCGAAGCGGTGGGCGAGACCTACCGCAGCAACCAGTACTACGCCGCGGTGAGCCACCCGCTGACGCGGGCGGTGACGCTGGACGCCACCTACACCTATCTGGATGCCGATCGCTCCGGCGCCGATGCCCAGCTTCTGTCCGTGCGCGCCACCTACAGCTTCAGCCGGCGCACCGCCGTGTATGCGCTGGCCGGCCATGTGTTCAATGGTTCGCGGGTGGCCTACAGCGTTTCCGGCGGGAGCGCCGTGCCCGCATCGCCCGGGGTGGGCCAAGGCCAGACGGGCCTCATGGCGGGGCTGCGCCATCAGTTCTGATCCGCGGGCGGCCCGGCGCGCGCGGGGGGCTGTGCTATGCTCAACCGTCATCCATGCCCCCCTCCCCACTCGCGCCGTGTCCCCCGTTTCGCATTCGGAAATCGATCAGTCGCGCCTGACGCGTTTTCTGGGGTTTCGCCTCACACGGGCAAAAGTGCAGGTCCACAAGATCTTCCTGCGCCGCCTGTCCGTCCTGGAGCTCAGCGCCACCGAATTTTCCGTGCTGGTGCTGGTGGGCGCCAATCCCGGCGTCTATCTGCGCCAGCTGGGTTCCGCGCTGGATGTCTCCCCCCCCAATCTGGTGGCCGTGGTCGATCGGCTGGTGCAGCGCGGGGTCCTGGCGCGCCTGCCCAGCGCGGAGGACCGCCGCCTGCAGGAACTGCACCTGACCGATGCGGGGCGCCATCTGCTGGCTCGGGCGGAAGCCCAGGTGGAAATGTTTGAAACCGGCCTGGAGCAGTCGCTGTCGGCGGCGGAGCGGCGCTGCCTGGATTCCGCGTTGAAGAAGCTCGCCGCGTTCGATCCGCCCCGCGCCGATCCTTCGGGCGATCCTCGGGACGATCCGAATCAGGCTGGAGCTTGATAATTATCATTTGCGTTTGCCGGCTTCCATGTCCACAATCCAGAGGATCGATTCCGGCTGCCGCATATGTCTTCCCGTTCTCCCCTGACCTCCGTCCCGCCTTCCGGCGGCCTGTCCGTTCGCGGCGCGCGGCGCCGTGCCCTGCTGGGCCTGGCGCCCGCCCTGGGCCTGCTGTCGGCCGCGCCGGCGCGCGCGCAGCAGGCGGCCGATGCGTCCGCGGCGCCGCTGGACCGGCCGCTGGTGCTGTCGGGGCCGCCCGCCACCGTCTCCTACCCCCTGGTCCATCTGGTCGATTCCGGCGCCCTGAACGACGTGGCGCCCGGCGCGCGCTTCCAGCTGTGGCAGAACCCGGACCAGCTGCGCGCCTGGGCGGTGCGCGACGGCGCGGATTTCATGGCCATGCCCTCCAACGTGGCCGCCAACCTGTACAACCAGGGCGTGCCGCTGCGCCTGCTGAACGTCTCCACCTGGGGGATGCTGTGGCTGGTGACGCGCGACGCGTCGCGCCGGACGCTGGAAGACTTCCGCGGCCAGGAAATCGCCATGCCCTTCCGGGCGGACATGCCCGACATCCTGTTCGGCCTGCTGGCGACCCGCCTGGGGCTGGATCCGAAACGGGACTTCTCGCTGCGCCACGTGCCCACGCCCTTCGACGCCATCCAGCTGCTGCTGACCCGGCGGGTGGACCACGCGCTGCTGCCCGAGCCGGCGGTGTCGATGGCGCTGCGCAAGAGCGATTCCTTCCCGGTGTCGATCGTGGCGCCCACGCTGTATCGCGGCGTGGACCTGTCGCAGGCCTGGGGCCGCATCCTGGAACGCGAGCCGCGCATCCCTCAGGCCGGCCTGGCGGCCGTCGGGCCGCTGCACGCGGATGCGCGCCTGGCCGACCGGCTGCGGCGCGGCTATGCCGATTCGCTCGCCTGGTGCCTGGCGCATCCGCAGGAATGCGGCGAAGCCGTGGCGCGGCACATTCCCATGCTGACGCCCGAGGCGGTGGCCGACTCGATCGCGCAGGCGCGCGAACGCGCGGTGGACGCGCGCGAGGCCCGGCCCGAACTGGACTATTTCTTCCGCTGCCTGCTGGACGGACAGCCCGCGCTGGTCGGCGGACGGCTGCCCGACGATGGCTTCTACGCCTAGAGGTCCGCTGGATGCGGCCGCGCGGCCGGACGCATCCGCCGAAGGATTGGCCGCCGTGCCGCGGCGGCTGGCCGACGGCGCGGGCGCGGCCCTGGCCTATCTGTGGAGCGGCTGGGGCGCGGTGGCGAGCCTGCTGCTGTTCTGCGCGCTCTGGGAATGGGGCGGCCAGTACTACGGGCCGCTGATCCTGCCCGGGCCGCTGGCCACCTTCGAGCGGCTGGGCGACATGCTGGCCTCGGGCCTGGCCGCGCCGGAGCTGTGGATCTCGGCCCGCCGCACGCTGACGGGCCTGGGCGCGGCGGTGCTCGCCGGCAGCGTGCTCGGCATGCTGGCGGGGCGCTCCGTGACGGCGGCGCTGCTGTCCCGCCCGCTGGTGACGCTGCTGCTGGGCATGCCGCCCATCGCCTGGCTGGTGCTGGCCATGCTGTGGTTCGGCATGGGCGACGCCACGCCGGTATTCACGGTGGCCGTGGCCTGTTTCCCCATCGTCTTCGCCGGCGCGATGCAGGGCGCGCGCACGCTGGACGGCCAGCTCACGGACGTGGCGCGGGTCTACCGGCTGCCCTGGTGGACGACGCTGTTCGACGTGCACCTGCCGCACGTGGTGTCGTACCTGCTGCCGGCCTGGATCACGGCCTTGGGGATTTCCTGGAAGGTGGTGGTGATGGCCGAACTGCTGGCGGCCTCGGACGGCGCGGGCGCCGCGCTGGCGGTCTCGCGCGCGCAGCTGGACATGGCCGGTTCGATGGGCTGGATCGTGGCGGTCCTGGGGCTGCTGCTGGCCATCGAATACCTGCTGCTGGAGCCGCTCAAGCGCACGATCGAGCGCTGGCGCGCGGCGGACGCGCCATGAACGCCCTGAGCATCCGCCGCCTGGGCCACCGCTACGGCCTGACGACCGTGCTGTCGGACGTGAGCCTGGACCTGAAGGCGGGCGAGACGCTGGCGCTGGTCGGCCCCTCGGGCTGCGGCAAGAGCACGCTGCTGCACATCGTCGCCGGCCTGCTCGACCCCTACGAAGGGCGGGTCCGCTCGACGTTCGGCAGGATCGGCTGCATGTTCCAGCAGCCCCGGCTGATGCCCTGGAAGAACGCCCTGGACAACATCGCCCTGGGGCTGAAGGCGCAGCGCGTGCCGGCGGCGGCGCGGCGCCGCCAGGCCCTGGACTGGGCGGCGCGCCTGGGCCTGTCCGCCGAGGACGGGCACAAGTATCCCCACGAGCTGTCCGGCGGCATGCAGAGCCGCGTGGCGCTGGGCCGCGCGCTGGCGGTGGCGCCCGAACTGCTGCTGCTCGACGAGCCGTTCTCCGCGCTGGACGTGGGCCTGAAGCTGGAACTCTACGCGGTGCTGCGCGAGCAGGTGGAGCGAGGCGGCAGCGCGGTGCTGATGATCACGCACGACCTGATGGAGGCCGTGCGGCTGGCCGACCGCATCGCCGTGATGGGCAGCGGACCGGGGCGCGTGCTGCACGAATTCGCCGTCGACCGGCCCCGCAGCGCGCGCGACGAGGCCTGGATCCACCGGACCACGGCCGAGCTGATGGATGTTCCGCCGGTGCGGGAATGCTTCGGGCTGGCGCCGGCCCGGCCCCCAGTGCCTCCGGCCCGGCCTCCCGTCCTGGAGGCCGGGGCATGAAGCCCGATTCCCACCCCCTGTGGTTCTGCGGCTTCCGGCCGTTCTTCGTGCTGACGGCCGCGAGCGCCGCCGGCTTCCTGGGCGTCTGGCTGCTGCTCCTGAGCGGCGCCGGACCGTCGGGCTGGCAGCCGCCGGGCGGCGTGCTGCTGTGGCATGCGCACGAGCTGGTGTTCGGCTTCGGCATGGCGGCCGCGGCGGGGTTCCTGCTGACGGCGATTCCCGAATTCACCGGCGCCGCCCCCATCGCGCCCCGTCCGCTGGCGGCGCTGGCGCTCCTGTGGCTGGCGGCCCGGGCGGCCTATGTGCTGGGCCAGTGGCTGCCGCCCGCCGCGGCCGCCGTCCTGGCGGGAGCGCCCAATCTGCTGTTCACGGCGCTCCTGCTGGGGCGCCTGGCGCCGGCGCTGTGGCGCGACCCGCGCCGTGCGCACCTCGGCTTCGCCTGGGTCCTGGGCGGCCTGCTGCTCGCCCAGGCCGGCTTCTTCGCCGCGCTCGCCCTGGGCGGCGACGGGCTCGTCTGGATCCACGGCGCCATCGACCTGACGATGATCCTGATCCTGCTCGCGGGCAGCCGGGTCTCCATGAGCGTGCTCAACGGCTACATCGAGGCCGGCCGCCCGGGCGCGCCGCCGCCGACGGACAGCTACCTGGCCCGGCCGCCGCGCCGCTACCTGGCGATCTTCGCCATCGGGCTGTGCGGCGCGGCGCAGGCGGGCCTGGGCGACGGCCCCGTGGTCGGCTGGACGGCGCTGGCCGCCAGCGCGGCGGTGCTCAACGTGCTGAACGACTGGCACGTCGGGCGGCCGCTGTTCACGCGCTGGGCGCTGATGCTGTACGCCTGCTTCTGGTTCATCGCCCTGGGCTACGGCGCCATGGGGCTGGCCTGGCTGCTGGACGCCTGGCCGGTGTCGGCGGCCCGTCACCTGCTGACGGCGGGGGCGATGGGGCTGTCGATCTTCGCCATCATGAACCTGGCGGGGCGCATCCATTCGGGGCGCTGGCTCGACCGCAGGCCGTGGCTGCCCGCGGCGGCCTGCGCCCTGGTTGCGGCCGCCCTGGCGCGCGCCGCCGCCGGCCTGCCGGCGCTGGCGCCGTGGTCCGGCGTGCTGATCCTGGCGGCCGGCGCGGTCTGGGCGGGCGCCTACGCGGTCTACCTGGGACACGCCTGGCCGGCCCTGGCCGGGCCGCGCACCGACGGGCGCGCGGGCTGCGCCGAGCCCCCCGGCAAGCAGCCCGGACCCACCTCGGGCCCGGAATCGGGCTGCTGAGACTGCATGCCCGCCCGGGCCGGGTAAAATCCCCGCAGCGTCCCCGCACGGACGATTTCCCGGATCCGTGGTGGACTTTCATCGGATCCCGTGCCGCTCTTCTAGGATCCGCTGTGCCCGAACTGAAAAACGACACCTTCCTGCGCGCCCTGCTGCGCCAGCCCGTGGCCTACACCCCGCTGTGGATGATGCGCCAGGCCGGGCGCTACCTGCCCGAATACAACCAGACCCGGGCGCAGGCCGGATCCTTCATGGGGCTGGCCCAGAATCCGGAATACGCCTGCGAGGTCACGCTGCAGCCGCTGCGGCGCTTCGACCTGGACGCGGCCATCCTGTTTTCCGACATCCTTACGGTGCCCGACGCCATGGGGCTGGGCCTGCAGTTCGTCGCGGGCGAAGGGCCGCGCTTCGAGCGCCCCCTGAGCGACGAGGCCGCCATCGAGGCCCTGCGGGTCCCCGACCTGGACCGGCTGCGCTACGTGTTCGACGCGGTGTCGCTGATCCGCCGCGAACTGGCCGGCGCGGTGCCGCTGATCGGGTTCTCCGGCAGCCCCTGGACCCTGGCCTGCTACATGGTGGAAGGCGCGGGCAGTTCCGACTACCGCCGGATCAAGACGCTGCTGTACGGCCGGCCCGATCTGCTGCACCGCATCCTGTCGGTCAACGCCCAGGCCGTGCAGGCCTATCTGAACGCCCAGATCCAGGCGGGCGCCCAGGCCGTGATGGTGTTCGACAGCTGGGGCGGAGTGCTGGCCGACGGCCTGTTCCAGCAGTTTTCCCTGGCCTACACCCGCCAGGTGCTCGATGGCCTGATCCGCGAGCACGAGGGCCGGCGCGTGCCCGTCATCGTCTTCACCAAGGGCGGGGGGCAATGGATCGAGGACATCGCCGCCAGCGGCTGCGACGCCGTGGGGCTGGACTGGACGGCCAACCTGGCCGCCGCCCGGCGCCGGGTGGGCGACCGGGTCGCCCTGCAGGGCAACCTGGACCCCATGACCCTGTTCGGCGGCGATGCGGCGATCCGCACCGAGGTCCGGCGGGTGCTGGCCGATTTCGGCACGGTCGGGGCCGGCGGCCACGTCTTCAACCTGGGCCACGGGATTTCCCAATACACGCCGCCGGAGGCCGTGTCCGTCCTGGTGGACGAGGTCCACGCCGCCAGCCGCGCGTATCATGAGGGCTGAGGCGGGACGCGCGAGAGTCCCCGCGGATTTCTTCGTGCCCGCCGGGTCCGGCTGGCAGGCAGGCTGCGAGGCAGGCACGCCAAAGGCGCGGTCCGGATGCTTCCGTCCGGAGTGCTTCCGTCGTCTTGGGCCCTCGCCGCGTCCGTGTTCTTTCCGCGGCCCGCGCCGGGCTCCCGGGAGCCGGGGTTTTGCGCCGCGCGGCGTCCCGAAAGCGGGGCGCCGCGGCCTGTTTGAAGGCGAAAATCCCGCCTGACGCGGCCTGCGGCGGATTCCAGGTTTTGTGCTTATGCACAAAAAAATCCAGCATCAGGGTTTACGAGCATCATTGCAGACCGATTCTTGCTATGCGCTGTAAACCATTGTTTTCAAAGAATTAATTAGTCTTTGCTACAGATCTTAAAGAGACTTGACCATTTGGGCGGCTTGGTGTTGACCCCATTGTGCTGCGATTCTCCACAAAGTTATCCACAGGCCGGGCGCGACGGCGCGGCGGCGGTCTGGCCGTGGCCGTGAAACGCCCGACGGATGCGGGTTCCGGACGGGGCTCCGGGCAGGCGGGCGGTCCCGGCGCCGCGGTCCCGGCCACCGTTACGGCCGCCGTGCAGCCCTCCGGGGCGCCCGCCGGGACGGGTGAAACCGTCTACCTGGCCGTGGCGCTGGACGTGCCCCTGCCCGGCCTGTTCGATTATTCCCACGACCGGCCGGTGGCGCCCGGGGTGCGCGTGCGGGTGATCTTCGGCCGCCGCGCCATGGTGGGCATGGTCTGGGCCGTGCGCGAGGCGCCCGGCGTGGCG
The DNA here is from genome assembly GCF_014203015.1 of Castellaniella defragrans. Taxonomy (GTDB): domain Bacteria; phylum Pseudomonadota; class Gammaproteobacteria; order Burkholderiales; family Burkholderiaceae_B; genus Castellaniella; species Castellaniella defragrans. The sequence continues at coordinate 75,064 of NZ_JACHIB010000016.1, read as the reverse complement.
GCCGACCGGGTGCGGCCGATCGAGGCGGTACTGGACGACCTGCCGCCCATGCCGGCCGACTGGCTGCGCCTGGCCGAATTCGCCGCCCACTACTACCACCGGCCGCTGGGCGAAGTGCTGCTGCCGGTGCTGCCGCCGTCCCTGCGCCGGCCCGCCGCCTACACCGGTGCGCGTTCGGCGGGCGGGCCGGTGTGCCGCGCCGACCGGCGCCCCGGAGCCTCGCGCGCCGCCCGCAAGCGCAAGGGCGCCGCCCAGGCCGTGCCCGCCGATGCGGCGGATGCGGCCGAAACGGCCGCTGGCGCGGACGCCGCAGCGCCTCAGGCTGCCGATCCGGTACGGGACGACGCGGGCCCGGCCCTGACCGAGGCCCAGACCCGCGCCCTGGCCGGCTTGCGGGAACTGCTGGCGGCCGGCGCCGGCGTGGCGCTGCTGCATGGCGTGACGGGCAGCGGCAAGACCGAACTCTACCTGCGCCTGGCGCAGCAGGTGATCGCGGCGGGGCGGCAGGCGCTGCTGCTGGTGCCGGAAATCAATCTCACCCCGCAGCTGGAACAGAGCGTGCGCGCCCGCCTGGGCGACCGGCTGGCGGTGATCCACAGCCGCCTGTCCGAGGGCGACCGCCTGCGCGCCTGGCTGGGGGCCTCGCGCGGCCAGGCCGACATCCTGCTGGGCACGCGCCTGGCTCTGTTCACTCCCCTGCCGCGCCTGGGCCTGATCGTGGTCGACGAGGAGCACGATGCGTCCTACAAGCAGCAGGACGGCCTGCGCTATTCGGCGCGCGACCTGGCGGTGTGGCGCGGCCACGACCTGGGCGTCCCGGTGGTGCTGGGCTCGGCCACGCCGTCCCTGGAGACCTGGCGCCACGCGCAGGAAGGCGACTACCGGCTGCTGTCGCTGCCGGAGCGCGCGCAGGCCCAGCCGCTGCCGGAAATCCGCCTGGTGGACACGCGCCGCGCCCGGCTGGAGCAGGGCTTCACGCCCCAGCTGCTGGACGCGCTGGAAGACCGGCTGGCGCGGGGCGGGCAGAGCCTGGTGTTCATCAACCGGCGCGGTTACGCGCCGGTGCTGCGCTGTCCGTCCTGCGCCTGGGTCAGCCAGTGCCGGCGCTGCACGGCGCACATGGTGCTGCACCGCCTGGGCGGGCGGCACGTGCTGCAATGCCACCACTGCGGCGACGCCATGCCGGTGCCGCGCGCCTGCCCCGACTGCGGCGACCCCGACATCCAGCCCATGGGGCGGGGCACGCAGCGGGTCGAGGAATTCCTCGCGCAGCGCTTTCCCGGCGCGCGCGTCCTGCGCATCGATGCCGACGCCACCCGCCTCAAGGGCAGCGCCGAGGCCCTGTTCGCCCGGGCGCATGCCGGCGAGGCCGACATCCTGGTCGGCACGCAGATGGTGTCCAAGGGGCATGATTTCGCGCGCCTGGGGCTGGTGGGCGTGCTGAACGCAGACGCCATGCTGTTTTCCCAGGACTTTCGCGCGCCGGAGCGGCTGTTCGCGCAGCTGATGCAGGTGGCCGGGCGCGCCGGCCGGCGCGAGGGCGGCGCCCAGGTGATCGTGCAGACCGACTACCCGGAGCAGACGGTCTACCAGGCGCTGCTGCGCCACGACTACGCGCGCTTCGCCGCCCACGCCCTGGAAGAGCGCCGGGACCTCGGACTGCCGCCGTTTTCCAGCCAGGCGCTGCTGACGGCGCAGGCGGTCCAGGTGCGCGACGCGCTGGATTTCCTGGCGGTCGCGCGCGCCCGGGCGCGCGCCCTGCCCGAGGCCGCCGGCGTGCGGATCCACGATCCGGTGCCGCTGCGCATCGTGCGCGTGGCGCGCGTCGAGCGCGCCCAGCTGCTGTTCGAGTCGGACGGGCGCGGCGCGCTGCACCGGCTGCTGCGGGCGCTGCTGCCCGGCCTGGACGAACTGGCCCGGGGCGCCGTCCAGCACTGGGGGATCGAGATCGATCCCCAGGAGATCTGAGGCCGTGGCCCCGGTTCCGCCCCGCATGCACGCGCCGGCCGAGGCCGCGCTGCGCGCGTCCGCCGCCCTCCCGCCGGGATCCACCCTGCCGCAGGGCCTGAACGCCCGCCAGCGCGAGGCCGTGCTCTACCTGGACGGCCCCTGCCTGGTGCTGGCCGGCGCGGGCAGCGGCAAGACCCGCGTCATCACCCAGAAAATGGCCTATCTGCTGCGCGAATGCGGCTACCAGGCCCGCCACGTGGTGGCGCTGACCTTCACCAACAAGGCGGCGCGCGAAATGAACGAGCGGGTCCGCACCCTGGTGGATCCGCGGCTGCTGCGCGGACTGACGGTGGGCACCTTCCATTCCCTGGGGCTGCGCTTCCTGCGCGAGGAATACGCCGGCGCGGGCCTGAAGCGCGGCTTCTCGATCCTGGACGCGACCGACGCCCAGGGCATCGTCCAGGAACTGCTGGCCACGACCGACCGCGCCCGCCTGCGGGCCGTGCAGCAGACGATCTCCCTGTGGAAGAACGCCCTGCTGGACCCGGACGGCGCGGCGCGGGTGGCCCAGGGACCCGACGAGGCCGAGGCCGTGCGCGTCTACCGCAGCTACGAGGCGACCCTGCGGGCCTACCAGTCGGTGGATTTCGACGATCTGATCCGCCTGCCCGCGCGGATGCTGGCGGCCGACGAGGCCCTGCGCGCGCGCTGGCAGGCGCGGGTCCAGTACCTGCTGGTGGACGAATACCAGGACACCAACGCCTGCCAGTACCAGCTGGTGCGCATGCTGTGCGGCGACCGGGCCATGTTCACGGCGGTGGGCGACGACGACCAGGCCATCTACGCCTGGCGCGGCGCCACGGTGGAAAACCTCGCCCAGCTGGCGCGCGACTATCCCTCGCTGCGGCTGATCAAGCTGGAGCAGAACTACCGTTCCGTCCAGACCATCCTGGAGGCGGCCAACCGGGTGATCGGCCACAATCCCAAGACCTTCGACAAGACCCTGTGGTCGGACCTGGGGGCGGGCGAACCCATCGTGGTCACGCCCATGGATTCCGACCTGGCCGAGGCCGAATCCATCGCCATGCGCCTGTCGGCGGCGCGCTTCGAGCGCCAGGCGCAGTGGAAGGACTTCGCCGTGCTGTACCGGGGCAACCACCAGGCCCGCGTGATGGAGCAGGCCCTGCGCACGCTGCGGATCCCCTACACGGTCTCGGGCGGGCAGAGCTTCTTCGACAAGGCCGAGATCCGCGACGTGCTGGCCTGGCTGCGGCTGATCGCCAACGAGGACGAGGACCCCGCCTTCATCCGCGCGGCGACCACGCCCCGGCGCGGCATCGGCCAGGGCACCCTGCAGGCCCTGGGAGCCGAGGCCGCCCGGCGCGGCGTGTCGCTGTACGCGGTGGCCGCCGACGTGTCCGAGGCCGTCCTGCCGGCGCCTCGCCAGCGCGAGGCCGTGCGCGACTTCGTCCGGCTGGTGGACCATTTCCAGGCGCGCGCGGCGCGGCGCGGCGGCGCGGTGCCGCCCCTGCCGGGCGCGGCGGTCCAGGGCGACCTGCTGGCCTTCGATCCGGATCCGCCGGCCTTTGACGCAGACCCGCCGGCCTTTGACGCGGATGCCGTGCCGGCGGCGGGGGCGGCCACCGGCGTCGATGGCCTGCGCGGCGACGATGCCGCGCGGGTGCTGGACGACCTGCTGGCGGCGATGAACTACGAGCGCCACCTGTACGACACGCTGGACGAACGCCAGGCGCAGTCCCGCTGGGCCAATGTGCTGGAACTGCTGGAATGGCTCAAGCGCAAGGCGGACGAGGACGACATGACCCTGCTGGAGCTGGTGCAGCACGTTGCCCTGGTCACCATGCTGGAGCGCGCCGACGACGAGGAGCCCGACGCGGTCAAGCTGTCCACGCTGCATGCGTCCAAGGGGCTGGAATACCCCCACGTCTACCTGATCGGGGTCGAGGAAGGGCTGCTGCCGCACCGGGGCGGCGATGACGAGGGGGACGTCAGCGAGGCCGCCGTCGCGGCCCGGGCGCGCCGCATCGAGGAAGAGCGGCGCCTGATGTACGTGGGCATCACGCGCGCGCAGCGCACGCTGCGCATCAGCTGGTGCCGCAAGCGGCGGCGCGGGCGCGAGGACGTGATCTGCGAGCCCTCGCGCTTCATCGCGGAGATGGGGCTGCAGGCCGAAGCGCCCCGTCCGGTCGGCGACACCGACCCGGACCGGACGCTGGACCGGCTGAAGGCTTTGCTTAAGAAGCGCTGATTACCAGGGGGTGCGGCTGTAGCGCATGTCGCGCGCGCGGGCCTCGGCCTGGGCGTTGATGACGTTGGCCAGGAAGCGGCCGGTGGCGGCGGCGCCGCGGCCGATCAGGCGGCCCAGGCTGCGGATGGCCTTGCCCAGTTGCAGCGGCTGCTGCGTGGCGTCGAGGAGGGAGCGGCTGTAGGCGCGTTCGAGGGCGTCGGACAGCAGATTCGGGGTTTGCGTGGCGTACATGACTGACTCCTGTTTCAGAAGCTTCAGATTTCAACAGGAGTCAGTATAGGGTAAACCCTAGGATAAAGATAGGGGAAAACCCTAATAAGAGAACAGCGCCCGAAACCGCTGCCGAAAAACAACGGGGCGGCCTGCGGGCCGCCCCGATTCGTTCGGCACATGATGGTTCGCAGAGGGTCGTCCGGGATTGGGGCATCCCTCCACGTCGCGGCCTGCAGGCCGCTCCGATTCGCCAGGCACACAATAGTCCGCAGGGGACTATTGTGTGTCCGGGCTCATCCCTTCCGTGCGAAGAACTTCTGGAAGGCCGCCTGGGCCTCGGGCGATTTCAGGCGCTCGAAGAACACGGCCGCCTCGGCGTCCAGGACGCGGTGGACCTCGGCGCGCAGGGGCTCGCGCAGCAGGCGCTTGCTGGCGCGCACGGCCTGGACCGGCTGGGCGGCCAGCGCCTGGGCGCAGGCGCGCGCCTGCGCCAGCGGGTCGTCCGCCACGGCGGTCAGCAGCCGGCCGGCCAGGGCGTCCCCGGCGCCGAAGGGGTCGGCGCCCAGCAGCCACTGGGCGGCCCTGCGGTCGCCCGCGAGCCGGGGCAGCAGGTAGCTGGAGGCGCCTTCCGGGCACAGGCCCAGGGACACGAAAGGCAGGCGGAACACCGCGTCGGGGGCGGCGTAGACGAAATCGCAGTGCTGCAGCAGCGTGACGCCCACGCCCACCGCCTGGCCCTGGACGGCGGCGATCACCGGTACGTCCACCGACGCCAGCGCGTGCAGGAACGCGATCGAGCCCACGTCGCGGCTGTCCTGCGGCATCTGGAATTCCGCCAGATCGTTGCCGGCGGTGAAGTGCCCGCCCGCGCCGTGCAGGATCACGGCGGCGCAGGCGGCATCCGCGTCGGCCTCGCGCAGGGCGCGCTCGATGTCGCGGTACATGGCGTCGGTCAGGGCGTTGCGCCGCTCCGGCCGGTCGATGAGGATTTCCAGGACGGCGTCCCGGCGCTCGGCGCGGATCATGCGCGCACCTCCTCGACGAAGCCGTCGCGCAGCGCCTGGGCGGCCTCGCGGTATTCGTCGCGCAGGCGGGCGACGATGTCCGCGGTGGGCAGCACGCTGTCGATGTTGCCCACGCCCTGGCCGGCGCCCCAGATGTCGCGCCAGGCCTTCTTGCTGTCGCTGCCGAAGTTCGTGCTGTGGGCGGCCGGCAGATTGTCGGGATCCAGGCCGATGTTGCGCACGCAGGGTTTCAGGTAGTTGCCCGGGATGCCGGTGAAATAGGGGGTGTAGACGATGTCGGCGGCGGCCGTGTCGACGATCATCTGCTTGTATTCGGGCTGGGCGTTGGCTTCGGCGCTGGCGATGAAGCGCGTGCCGACATAGGCGAAATCCGCGCCCATGGCGCGCGCGGCCAGCACGTCCTGGCCCCGGCTGATGGCGCCCGACAAGCAGACCGGGCCGTCGAAGATGCGCCGGACTTCGCCCAGCAGCGCGAAGGGCGACAGCGTGCCCGCGTGGCCGCCGGCCCCCGCGCACACCAGGATCAGGCCGTCGACGCCCGCGTCCAGCGCCTTCTGCGCGTGGCGCAGCGTGGTCACGTCGTGGAAGACCTTGCCGCCCCAGCCGTGGATCGCGTCCACCACCTGGTTGGGCGCGCGCAGGCTGGTGATGATCAGCGGCACGCGGTGCTCGGCGCAGACCTCCAGGTCGTGCTGCAGCCGGTCGTTGGACTGGTGGATGATGTGGTTGATGGCGTAGGGCGGGATCGGCCGGTCCGGATCGGCGGCGCGCAGGGCCGCCAGGCTGGTCTCGATCTGCGTCAGCCATTCGCCCAGCTTTTCCTGGGGCCGCGCGTTGAGCGCCGGCATCGAGCCGATGATGCCGCTGGCGCACTGGGCGATCACCAGTTCCGGATTCGAGACGATGAACATGGGCGCCGCCATGACGGGCAGCGTCATGGATTGGTGCAGCGCCGTGACGATGGGGTGGGGCATGAGGATGTGTCTCCCGCGTGAGGATGAGGCCGCCCCGCCGGCCGGGGCGGCCGTGACGCCGCCCGTCGGCGCCGGTGCGGGCGGACGGACCCCGGCTGATCCGCCGGGTGGTGCCCCATTCTAAATCAAACGATTGTTTGAAAACATAGTGGATATACCGAGATCGGAGCGGCAAAGATACGGGTGCTGCGACAGGCCCGGTGCTGCGGAAGAATCATCCGGCCGGCTCGAACGCGTAAAGAATCCTGCAGGGCCGGCCTTCATGCTGAACGCGCAACTCGCGCATGTGCGCGTGTTTCGATCCCGTGATGCCTGCGGTATGGGGAAAGCCGGGGCGCGGTAGGTGCGGTCGATCGGGCCGGAGCGCCGCGCCGGCTGGAACATGAAAAACCCCGGCGCTGCGGCCGGGGCGCGGAGCCGCCCTGGAGGCGGCCGGTGGCGCTGGGCGCCGAACGTCCGGGGGACGTTTACTTCGCGGCGTTCACCATGTATTCGATGGCGGCCTTGAGCTCTTCGTCGGAGGCTTGCGAGCCGCCGCGCGGGGGCATGGCGCCCACGCCGGAGATGGCGTTCTTCAGCATGGTGTCCAGGCCCGTCTTGACGAAGGGTTCCCAGGAGGCCTTGTCGCCGAACTTGGGCGCGCCGGCCAGGCCGATCGAGTGGCAGGTGATGCAGACCGACTCGTAGAGCTTCTTGCCGACGGCGTTGCCGGCATCGGCTTGGGCTTCTGCCTTGGGCGCGGGCTGGGCCTCGGCCGGCTTGGCTTCGGCGGCCTTGGGAGCTTCCGCCGGGGCGGCCGGCGCGGCGGGCGCCGCTTCGGCCTTGGCGGCGGGGGCGGCTTCGGCCTGGGCGGCGTCGCCGGCGGCCGGCTCCTTGGGCTCGTCGAAGCTGGCGCCCGAATGGTTGGTCATGTAGACCACGGCGCGCGCGACCTCGAAGTCGTCCAGCGAGGCGTTGCCGCCCTTCGGGGGCATGGCGCCGATGCCGTGGATGGCGTTCTTCACCAGGTCTTCGTAGCCCTGCTTGATGTACTTGGCCCAGGCGTCCTTGTCGCCGAATTTCGGCGCCCCCGCCACCCCCGTGCCGTGGCAGGCCGAACAGGTGGACTGGAAGACCTGCTCGCCGGTCTTGAAGACCTTGGGCGCGTCGGCGTCGACCAGCTTGAACCCCGCCACGGGCTGGATGCGCCGCGCGATGGCCTCTTCCGACTGGCTGTCCGAGCCGGCGCCCGTGCGGATGGACGTGCCGACCAGATTGACCAGCAGGATGATGATCGCGATCGGGATCAGAAAGGCCAGGATGACGGTGATCAGCAGCTGACGCGGGGTCTTGATGGCGCTTTCGTGTCCGTGGGCGTGTTCGGGGAGGCTCATGATGGGATCCTGATAATCGTTCGTGTTACAGGCTTCAACCGAAGATTATAGCGACTGGCCTGTGCGGCTGCATGGTGCGAGCCGGCAGGTATGAGCAAGCCGCGTGCGGGCAGGGACCGCGCCGGGGCGCGGGCGATTCGCGGCCGGTGTGGCCGTGCGTTGCCGCCGGGCCAGCAGCGGACGCGCAAACACGATACAATGGCGTCCCCGTGCCGCAATGGCACGGGCGCTCGCGTCGGCTCCTTGGGGCCCTGGCCGGGCGGACCCGCCGGCTCCCCGCCGGCGCACTGCGCGCCTGTAGTTCAATGGATAGAATGGAAGTCTCCGAAGCTTCTGATACAGGTTCGATTCCTGTCGGGCGCGCCACGCATGAGTCCGGGTACCGGGTAAAGCCAGGACAATTCCAAGTCACCCGCTGCGGCATGAAAGGCATAGAGGCCGCGACGGCCGACACGGCGCATTCGTTCGGCCGCCATACGCACGACCAGTACGGAATCGGTGTTTTGTTCAAGACGGCCGCAAGCGCGTGGTGCACAGTGGTTCAAAACACGCTTGAGCGACCGGCATGCCTCGGGTTGCGCGCATGCGCGCCGATGGACGAACCGCCAGAGCGGCGCATCCGCCATCCGTCCGGACACGCGCCGTGCGCTGATCGTCGCCGAGGCCCTGCACGACGCCGCCGGTGACGACATCATCCGTCTGGTCTCGATGCTCGGCGAGGCATTGAGGGCCACCTGGCCCGGCTGTGCCTTGGTTCCGGTGGCGCCGCGCACGGAGGAGCCGCAATGAGCCCGGCATTCTTCCGCACAGTGCGGGTGATCGCGCCGCGCCGCCCGGCACGGGCACTGCCCATAAATCCCCCTCAGCACACCGGCGCCGGCCCCAGCGCCGCGTGGAAGCGCGCCACGTAGTCCTCGAACGAGATCGTATCGGCGGCCTCGATGGCGGCCTGGTCGGCGATGGATTTCCGGGCGGCCGCGTCGTAGGCCGCCAGGGTGTCGTCCGGCAGGCCGCGCGCGCGCAGGAATTCCCAATGGCTCTGGCTTTGCGCCAGGGTCCAGTCGTGGAATTCCCGGCCGCCCTCGCGCAGCGCGGCCAGCAGGCGGGCCGAGGGCGTGGCGTCCGGGTCGCGCGCCTTGGCGCGCTGCGGGTCCAGGGCGGCGGCGTGGCCGCCGTCGCCGGAATGCGCATCCAGCAGCCGGGCATAGGGCTCGATGCGGTCCAGCGCCTCTTCGGCCCAGTCGCGCAGGCTGGTGGCACAGCCGTCGCGCTGCAGCAGCAGGTCGGGGCGGCGGCCTTCGCGGGCGACCAGGGCGAAGTTGTCCTGGCTTTCCTGGCAGAAGCCGGGCGGCGGGAACAGCGGGCTTTCCTCGACCGCGCAGTACAGCAGGAAGGCGTCCAGGAAGCGGCTGGTCTGGACCGCGATGCCGGCGGGCGCCCAGGGATCGATGTCCATGCAGCGCACCTCGATGTACTGGATGCCGCGCTGGCGCAGCACGGTGTTGGGCCGTTCGCAGCGGCCCGTGGTCTGCTTGGGCCGGATGCTGGAATAGTATTCGTTCTCGATCTGCAGGGTGTTGGTGTTGAGCTGGATGCGCCGGTCGTCGCGGTGGGTGCCGATGGCCTCGTAGGCGGGCCAGGGGGTGGTGACGGCGCGGTGGATGCGGGCGGTGAAGGTGTCCAGGTCGTTGTAGCAGAGCTGCAGGTCGGACTGGATCGGGCTCTTGTAGCCCAGGTCGCTCATGCGCAGGCTGGTGGCCCAGGGCATGCAGTAGGTGTCCGGGCTGAGCCGCGTGAGCCGCGTCTCGTAGCCGGCGCGCTGCAGGAAACTGCGCGACACGGCGGGCGAGGCCCCGAACAGATACATCAGCAGCCAGGCGTGGCGCGTGAAATTGCGGATCAGGGCCATGTAGCCGGTGTTGCGGCGGTCCTGCGGCGTGTCGCCATCGGCCAGCAGGTCCCAGGCGGCCTCGGGCAGCGAGAAGTTGTAGTGCACGCCGGCGATGCATTGCATGACCTTGCCGTAGCGCCAGGCCAGGCCCAGGCGGTAGACGTGCTTGAGCATGCCGGTGTTGGACGTGCCGTACCAGGCGACGGGGATGTCGGCTTCCGGCGGCAGGTGCGCCGGCATGGACTGGTTCCAGATCGGCTCGCCGGGATTGCGCAGGGCGACGAAGCTGTGGATGTCGGTCAGCTCGCCGATCAGCGACTCGGCATCGGGCAGGGGGCGGGTGATGAGTTCCAGCAGGGATTCGGAATAGTCGGTGGTGATGCGGGGGTTGGTCAGTGCCGATCCCAGCGCGGACGGGTGCGGCGTCATGGCCAGGTTCCCCGATGCGTCCACCCGCAGGCCTTCTTTTTCGATTCCGCGCCGGATGGCGCGCAACAGTTCTGGTTGCGCCGCCAGGTGGGCGCGCCGTTCCGAGGCCAGGCTCATGATGAATGGGTACCGGGTTGGTCTGAATAGGAGGATTTTAGCTGCATCGCCGGACGGCCCGGTCCGGAGGTGCGCCTGGAATCGCAGGCCTGCCCCGGTACGGCATCCCGCCTGGAATCGCTGCCCTGTCCCGGTGCGGCGGCCCGCGCCGGCTCGATGGCGCGCCGCGGGGCCGGAGCGCGCGACGTACAATGCGGCCGATGGGGCCCGGCGCGGGACCGGGCGATCGGCGAGGGGGGGGGCTCGTGTTCAGGATTCTGGCGGTGGTCGGTTGCTGCGCGGCCTTGCTGGCCGCCTGTTCGCCCACCTTCGACTGGCGGCCGGTGGCTTTCGGTCAGGACGGCGCGGCCGGGGTCCTGCCGGATACGCCGCAGGCGCAGACGCGTCCGGTGGCCTTCGAGGGCCGGACGCTGGATCTGACGATGCGCTCGGCGCAGGCCGGCGGCGTGCTGTTCGCGCTGGGGGCGGCGCCCCTGCCGCCCGATTGGGCCGCCGACGAGCCGGCCCGGCGGCGCCTGGCCCGCTGGGCGGTCGAGGCCCTGTACCGCAACGCCGGCGCGGAGCCGCCCGGCCCGGACGCCGATCCGGAGCGGCGGTTTTCATTCGAGGGGCGGGGGCCGCAAGGCCCCGTGCGGGTCGAAGCGCAGGTCAGGGTGACGACGACCGAATGGCTGGAGGCCGTGGTGATTGCCGGCCCCGATGACCATGCGCGCGCGCCGGTGGATGATTTCTGGCTGTCGCTGCGCTGGCCGGACGGGGCGGTCTCAGCAGGTCCTGGCGCATTGCCGCGGTGATGGCGGCCTGGCGGGTGCGCACGTCCAGCTTGTCGCAGGTGTTGGCGATGTGGAAGTTGGCGGTTCGCTCGCTGATGCCCAGGATGCGCCCGATTTCCCAACTGGTCTTGCCCTGTGCCGCCCAGTACAGGCACTCGTGTTCCCGCTCGGTCAGCCGCTTCATGTGACGCGCCCCCCCCTTGTTTCTTATATGCCCTAATGAAAGTTATCGTGAGCAAATGTATCACCATCGTCGCGTTTGTCGAATAGGGAATGTGGAAAACGTTGATGTGCCTTAAGTCTGGCCTGGCTTGAGGCTGTTTTGGGCGCGTTTTGGGGTCGGTTTTGGGGTGTTTTGGGGTCGGTTTGGAATCTGTTGAGGCGGATTCAATGCGGCTTTGAGGCCCTTCCGGGCTCGGTTTGAGGCTGGTTTGAGGCTGGTTTGAGGTCGATGCCGGCCGGTCCGTGGTGCGGGAACACGCCCCGGACGCCGCCCGGCGCGGAGTACGGCGGTCCCAGGCGGCCCGGCGCCGCCGCTGGCGCGGCACCGGTGGCCGGGCATGATCCGGCGGACATGATCAGTCGGGCATGATCAATCGGACATGATCCGGCGGGCATGACAGGGCTGACCAGGCTTGCCAGCGTGGCAGGCCGCGGTGCTAGAATGAAACACGAATTGGCGCCGATTTGCCTGATCCGCTTGCGGGCGCTCCATAAATCCAGCTAAAGAGGTCCCATGACCACGACTGCCGTTTCCCCCGTGCCCGCCTGCGAGCCGGCCGCCCCCGCCATCGACCCGCGTACCGTGCCGGAAGGCAGCGTGGGCTTCGTCTCCCCGCAGTTCCTGCATTTCTCCGATCCCCTCACGCTGTCCAGCGGCCAGGTGCTGCCGTCCTACACCCTGGCGGTGGAAACCTACGGCCGGTTGAACGCCGCGCGCAGCAACGCGGTGCTGATCTGCCACGCCCTGAACGCCTCGCACCACGTGGCCGGGATGGACGCCGAGCGCCCCGACCGGATCGGCTGGTGGGACAACATGGTCGGCCCCGGCAAGGCGGTGGACACCGACCGGTTCTTCGTCATCGGCATCAACAACCTCGGCTCGTGTTTCGGCTCCACGGGGCCGGCCACGATCGATCCCGCCACCGGCCGCCCCTGGGGGGCGTCGTTCCCGCTGCTGACGGTCGAAGACTGGGTGCATGCCCAGGCACGCGTGGCCGACCATTTCGGCATCGAGCGCTTCGCCGCCGTGATGGGCGGCTCGCTGGGCGGCATGCAGGCCCTCAGCTGGGCGATCACCTGCCCGGAACGGGTGGGCGACTGCATCGTGATCGCCAGCACGGCGCGCCTGTCGGCGCAGAACATCGCCTTCAACGAAGTTGCCCGCCGCGCCATCCTGACCGATCCGGATTTCCGCGGCGGGGATTACCACGCCCACGGCGTGGTGCCGGCCAATGGCCTGTCGGTGGCGCGCATGGTGGGCCACATCACCTATCAGTCCGACGAGGTCATGGCCTCGAAGTTCGGCCGCGCGCAGCGCGCGCCCGGCCCCACGGGCGACTACCGCTACAACTACGACGTCGAATTCGAGGTCGAGTCCTACCTGCGCCACCAGGGGGAAAAGTTCTCCCGCTATTTCGACGCCAACACCTACCTGCTGCTGACCCGCGCCCTGGATTATTTCGATCCGGCGCGCGCGCACGGCGGCGATCTGGCGCGCGCCCTGGCGGCCGCGCAGGCGCGCTTCCTGCTGGTGTCCTTCACCACCGACTGGCGCTTCGCCCCCGAGCATTCGCGCGAGATCGTCCGCGCCCTGCTGAAGAACCAGCGCGAAGTCACCTACGCCGAGATCGACGCGCCGCACGGCCACGACGCCTTCCTGCTGGGCGACCGGCGCTACCACGCGGTGGTGCAGGGTTACTACGACGGCATCGCCGCCCGCCTGGGCCTGGGCGAGCGCCGCCGCGTGACGGGGGTGCTGGCGGCGGGAACGCCTGCACCGGGAGCATCGGCATCGGTGATGTCGGCATCCGAAATTTCGGCCTCGGGGATGTCGGCCTCGGAGGTGCGGGCATGACGACGCTGCAGGCGGCGGTGCCGCAATCGGCCGCCCCGGACGGGGCCGCGGAAAAGGATTCGCCGCTGCGGATCGACCTGCTGCGGATCGCCGAATGGATCGAGCCGGGCAGCCGCGTGCTGGACCTCGGGTGCGGCGACGGCCGGCTGCTCGACTACCTGCAGCGCACCCGCCAGGTGCGCGGCGCCGGGGTCGAACTCGACGACGAGCGCATGATCGCGGCGGTGCGGCGCGGGGTGCGCGTGATCCAGCAGAACCTCGAAGAAGGCCTGGCGCTGTTCGACGACCGCCAGTTCGACACGGTGGTGCTGTCGCAGACCCTGCAGTCCATGCACCACACGGAACACATCCTGCGGGAAATGGCGCGGGTGGCCCATTACGGCATCGTGTCCTTCCCCAATTTCGGCTACTGGCCGCACGGCTGGTCGATCCTGCGCGGGCGCATGCCGGTCAACGAGCAGATGCCCTACCAGTGGTACGACACGCCCAACATCCACCTGTGCACCCTGCGGGACTTCCAGGACCTGGCGGCGCGGCTGGGGCTGCGGGTGACGCACCTGGCGACGTTCCGCGGCGAGCGGGAAATCCATTGGCTGCGCGGCTGGCGCAGCCAGCTCGCGGTCTACCGCTTCAAATCGCCCGACGGCGGGCGCGCATGACGCAGGCGCGGGGCGCGGATACGGGCGTGGCCGGCGCCGGGGCTCCGACGCAAGGCTGGCGGGTCTACGGCGGCCGGCGCGTCGCCCCCCTGCTGGTCCTGGGCTTTGCCAGCGGCTTGCCGCTGGCGCTGACCTCCGGCACGCTGCAGGCTTGGGCCACGGTGGCGCAGGTCTCGCTGCAGAGCATCGGCTTCCTGACGCTGGCGGGCACGGCCTACACGCTGAAATTCCTCTGGGCGCCGCTGGTGGACCGCTACGCGCCTCCCTGGCTGGGGCGGCGGCGCGGCTGGGTCTTCCTGACGCAGTGGCTGCTGGCGGCCTCGATCGCCGCCATGGGCCTGTTCGACCCCGGCTCGGAACTGCGGGTGCTGGCCCTGCTGGCGGTCTGGGTGGCCTTCCTGTCCGCGACCCAGGACATCGCCTTCGACGCCTACAGCACCGACGTGCTGCGCCAGGACGAGCGCGCCGCGGGCGCGGCGCTGAAGGTCATGGGCTACCGGCTGGCGATGGTGGTGTCCGGCGGCCTGGCGCTGATCCTGGCCGACCAGTGGCTGGGCTGGGGCGCCATGTACATGCTGATGGGCGGATTGATGGCGCTGGCGTCCCTGGCGACCCTGTGGGCGCCGGAGCCCGAGCGCGCCGCCCTGCCGCCGCGCACCCTGCGCGAAGCCGTGGCCGAGCCGCTGAAGGAATTCTTCGGCCGGCGTGGGGCCTGGGCCATCCTGCTGCTCATCGTGCTCTACAAGCTGGGCGACGCGTTCGCGGGCGCGCTGTCCACCACCTTCCTGATCCGGGGCGCCGGCTTCGACGTCACCGAGGTCGGCATGGTCAACAAGGTCTTCGGCCTGGTCGCCACCATCGTCGGCGCGCTGGCCGGCGGCGCGCTGATGACGCGCCTGGGCCTGTACCGCGCCCTGATGGCCTTCGGCCTGCTGCAGGCGGTCTCGAACCTCGGCTACTGGCTGCTGGCCGTGACGCCGCCGCACCTGTATTCCATGGCGGTGGTGGTGGCGGTCGAAAACCTGTGCGGCGGCCTGGGCACGGCGGCTTTCGTGGCGCTGCTCATGGCCCTGTGCCAGGCGCAGTTCTCCGCGACGCAGTTCGCGCTGCTGTCGGCGCTCTCGGCCGTGGGCCGCACCTATCTGGCCGGGCCGCTGACGCCAGTGCTGGTGGCCGCGTTCGGCTGGCCGGTCTTCTTCGTCCTGACCGTGGCGATCGCCCTGCCGGGGCTGGGCCTGCTGTGGTGGATGCGCGGCCGGATCCGGGAGCTGGATGCGTCGGCCTGAGGCTGCGCCGGGCGTGCTTCCGGGCGGTTCTCATCCTGCCCGGTCGCTGTGTTCCGGCGGTTCAGCCGGGTAGGGGCGGGTCGTCTTCCCGCGCGCCGGCGGCGAACGCCCGGGGCGTGACGCCGGTGTGCGCGCGAAAGGCCGCGATGAAGGACGACAGGCTGTCGTAGCCGCAGGCCAGCGCCACGTCGGTGATGCGCTCGCCGCGTTCCAGCAGCGGCAGGGCGTGCACCAGCCGGGCGCGCTGGCGCCACAGGCGGAATCCCAGCCCCGTCTGCCGCTGGAACAGGCGCGTCAGGGTCTTGTCCGACACGCCCAGGCGGCGGCTGAACGCGCCCAGGTCCAGGGCGCTGTCGGGATGGCTCTGCAGCTGGTGGCAGACGGATTGCAGGCGCGGGTCGGTGGGCCAGGGCAGGATCAGTCCGGCGTCCGGGCTGACGGCCAGCTGGTCCACCAGCACCCGGGCGAGGCGGCCGTCCGGCCCGTCGGGGTCGTATTCGATGGGCAGGGTGCTGAAGCGCCGGATCAGTTCGTGCAGCAGGGGACTGACGGCCAGCACCCGGCAGGCGGGCCAGTCCAGGCCCAGGGCGTCGGCGTCCAGGTACAGGCTGCGGATGACGGTGTGCGACGATTGCCGCACCTGGTGCGTGACCCCGGCCGGGATCCAGACCGCGCGCTGCGCCAGGGCAACGAAGCGGGCGTCCGGCGTCCAGACCTGCAGGTAGCCCTGGGTGGCGTAGGACAGCTGCGCCCAGGTGTGCTTGTGATGGCGCGGGATGAGGATGTTCGACTGGCTGTCGATGTGGCCGTAGACGGGCCGGGGCAGGCGGCGCAGGCCGCCGCGCCGGCCCGGAACGGCGGCATTGCCTGGGCTTTTGCCGGGGTTGCCGCTGGCCCGGACGGTGTCCGCGGCGCCCTGGATGCCGCTTTGCATGTCCGTTCGAGAATGTTTCATAGCTGTTTACCGCCAAACATGGCTTCCCAGCCAGTTTAACCTTCTCTGCGAGAGCCCCGGACCGCCGGAGCGCCCACTTTCATGATGTCGAAATTACGTCTGCTGTTCGATCGTTTCACCCTGATCCTGATCGCGGTCGTCACGGCCGCCACGGTCTTGCCGGCCCACGGCCAGGGCGCGGTGTTCTTTGAACGGCTCACGGCTGCAGCCATCGCGTTGCTGTTCTTCCTGCATGGGGCCAAGCTATCCCGCGAGGCCATCATCGCAGGCGCCACGCACTGGCGGCTGCACGGCGTGATCTTCATCTGGACATTCGTGATTTTCCCCATCCTGGGGTGGGTGCTTCGGCCGGTTCTTCTGCCGCTGCTGGGCGAGCCGCTCTACGTGGGCATCGTCTACCTGACGGTGCTGCCCGGCACGGTCCAGTCGGCCATCGCCTTCACATCCATCGCGCGCGGCAACGTGCCCGCGGCGGTCTGCGCGGCCTCTGCTTCCAGCATCGTCGGCATCGTCATCACTCCCCTGCTGCTGCAGTTGTTTCTGGGCGCGGACACGTCCGCCCTGGGCGGCAGTTCGCTGCTGCAGGCGATCGGCCGCATCAGCGTGCAGATCTTCCTGCCTTTCGTCGCCGGCCACCTGATGCGGCCGGTGATCGGCCGCTGGATGGACGGTCACCGCAAGCTCGTCACCAGCGTGGACCAGAGCTCGATCCTGCTGGTGGTCTACACGGCCTTCAGCGAGTCGGTGATCGGCGGGCTGTGGCAGACGGTGGATACGGTGTCGCTGGCCTGGCTGGTGGTGGCCTGCTGCGGGCTGCTGGCGCTGGTGCTGGTGCTCAATACGTGGTCGGCGCGGCGCATGGGCTTCAACCGGGCGGACGAGATCACGATCGTATTCTGCGGCTCGAAGAAGAGCATGGCCACCGGCGTGCCGATGGCCGGCGTGCTGTTCAGCGCGGGCGCCATCGGGCCGGTGCTGCTGCCGCTGATGATCTTCCACCAGATCCAGCTGATGGTGTGCGCGGTACTGGCGCAGCATTATTTGCGGGCGGGGCAGCAGGATCAGGGTTCCGGGCGGCGTCGTGCCGCTGCTTGATTTGGGTTTTTAACCCGCCCGCCGCCCCCGCACCCCGACGGGGCCTGGTCGGTGCGGCTCGGACGCAGGTCGCGTGCGCCCTCGGCCTACGGCTTCCCGCCCCTCCAACAGGCCCCGTCGGGGTGCGGGAGCGTCGGGCTGACGGTAGTGGATGCTGGGTTATTGATATAACGCACGGCAATCCTCCGGGAGATTTCGAAACTCTACTGGCTGGTGTCTACTCAGAGGGGGCTTACGATTACGCATCGAAGTTTGCTCAAATGCCAAGAGCCTTGATGTACTGCATTGCCTTGTCCAGAAGATATTTCTTCATATGTGAAGCAGCCAGGGTGTTTTGCCCGCCGTCCAGTTCTCCTGGAATGCCCTTATCCGTCGAACGCCATGTTGGTTCGATGCAGATGTAGTCTAGGTCATTAATGTGCAGACAAACATCAGGCTTCAGGTCGCAGTTCGGAAGTGATTGCTTTTCGCTCACAACCTTGACTGTCGGGGCATCTTCTTTCAGGCACTCAGAAAGCAGAAGTCCGATAGCTTTATTCAAAGACTTGTCGCCTTTGGATGCAACTGCTTGTATCCGACGATACTCATTTGACGTTTCCTCTACGTCCCGACTAGCGCCAGCGAACGGTGTTTTGTTAATACCAAGTTCCGCTTCAATCTCTTTGTAAAGTTTGCTATTGCGCATAGCAGTCTTAGCATCTTCAAGTTTGGCTGCGGGCTGTTTAAGCTTTTCCTTGACGGAGGCCTCACCATATGCGCGGACGGCCGCGAGGGAGACATTCGGCGGTAATTCGAATAGCCGCAAGTCAATTGCCCTAAGAATGTGTGCCATCGCGGAACGTCTTGCCTTCCAATCGGCAACATATATGGGTGCCTTCTCGTCAGGCTGATCAATAAACTCTGCCACCAACTCAATGTCTACTCTATTTCGCGAACCCTGAGTTAGTGACAAAACGGTAGAGCGGATTGCAGAAGGAACGTCGCCCGGCAGTACAACCCAAAGGCGAGCCCGTACCTTTGTCTTGAGAATCGACCAGGTTTTTTCTCGCTGCATTTCGGCATAGAGATCGACGGCGTTGAAGAAATCTGCAATAGTTTGAGCTTCAGCCAATAGATCGTTCGCTACTTCAGGCGTGACGCCAAAGGTTTCGAGGCCGTCTCCGGTTAAATTTCGGGTGGTGGTGTCTGCGACTGCATAGAAGCGCTCTTTTGGGAGTCCGGTGAAGTTATAGAAACCTCTAGAGCGAGTGTCGGCCATGGAATCGCGTCCGGTCGTCCAAGCCTCCTCCGCGATTTTATGTGCAGAAGGCTCACGAGTAACGGGCCAGAGGACAAGTGCAGCCCCTTTGGGATCACGAAATACCTCGAGCAGTTCCGCGAAGGTTTCACTAAGGTTCTGTATATCTCGCTGCGATGGATTGTCTCGGCGCTCGATCAAGATGACTCGGGCACTCGTGTCCCCCGGAACGTACGTATCGTGAATGAACGTTGGAAGCGTGCTTAAGTCCATGTCCTTCGGAAAAGACGAGACTCGAATCTGCTGAAACTGTTTGGGGAGTGTTTTGAGAAAAGTTGTCTTGCCACTGCCGGACAGGCCATAGAACACTTCAAATAGACCTCCACCGCCGGTTTTCACGCGTTGCAGAAGGTAATCGATGCGATCTGCCGCACTATCGACTCGCTCAACAAAGAGACCAGCGTCAAGCCCGGCTGCCTGCGCTCTTTGTTCCAGCAATTCCCAACGCTTCGGTAATTCAAGTTTTGTGAGTGTGTTCATTAAGTTGCTCTGTATTTAAGGGCGCGACGGTTAGTTGTACTAGAAGGCTGATATTGTGCTGGAGCTGCAGTATCCGTAGGGTCTGCCTGTAAGCCGGCATCTGCTGGTTCGTTCAAATATACCAGGTGTGGATAACACTACCTGTAAACAGACGTCTGCCAGATGGAGCTGGAATGGGCCTGCTACGAAAAAATGGGTGGGTTGTTTACATCATGTCCGAAGTTCCCTTGATCATGGTGGTCTGATTTGGTTGCGATTAACGCGGACGAAGGTTGGCATCAATCCTCGCCACCATGTCCAGTACATCTGACTGTTCCTGGCCGAAAGCAGTCTGTGCAATGATCGAGCCACCCCAACCACCCACGAAAAAGGGCCTGGAAACCCAGGCCCCAATCCACGGAGAAAAGCTTTCGTCAGGCGGTCGTGTGCAGCAGCGTGCCCACCATGCCGCCGTTTGCCAGTTGCGGGACCGAGGGCACCGAGTTGACCAGGCTGAGGATGGTGTTGGCCTGGCCGTCCAGGACCTTGCGCAGCAGCAGGTTGTCTTTTTCCTGCATCATGTTCCAGTTTTGCAGGCCGGTCGCCGCGGCGACGGTGCCTTCGATGGAATCGGACATGGGAACTCCTGTAAAAATGCGGCCTTCACGCGGTGAGGCGGGCGGCGAAAAACGGATCTGCTCTCTTCTACGACGTCGAGTGTACTTTCTTTAGGCCGCGCTTTTATGACCAATCGTAATCGATCGTCAGAGGCGCGTGGTCGCTGAACCGGGGTTCGCGGTGGATGGAGGCGGCGCGCGCACGCGCGGCGATGCCGGGGGTGGCGATGTGGTAGTCGATGCGCCAGCCGACGTTCTTGGCCCAGGCCTGGCCGCGGTTGCTCCACCAGGTGTAGGCCTCGCCGGTGGCGTCCGGGTGCAGGCGGCGGTAGACGTCCACCCAGCCGTGTTCGTCGAAGATCTTGCTCAGCCAGGCGCGCTCTTCGGGCAGGAAGCCGCTGTTCTTCAGGTTGCCTTTCCAGTTCTTCAGGTCGATTTCCTTGTGGGCGATGTTCCAGTCGCCGCAGATGATGAATTCGCGGCCGGTGTCGCGGTGTTCCTGCATCAGCCCGTCCAGCCAGGCCTCGAAGTGGTCGAGGAAGCGGTATTTGGCGGCCTGGCGTTCGTCGCCGCTGGAGCCCGAGGGCAGGTAGGCGCTGACGACGGTCAGGCCGGGCCAGTCTGCGCGCAGGATGCGGCCTTCGGCGTCGAATTCGGGGCAGCCCATGCCCGCGGTGATGGCGTCGGCCGGCTGGCGCAGGTAGAGGCCCACGCCGCTGTAGCCCTTTTTCTCGGCGTGGTGGAAGTGCCCGGTCAGGCCGTCGGGATGGCGCACGTCCTCGGCCAGGTCGCCGTCCTGGATCTTGATTTCCTGCAGGCAGACGATGTCGGGGCGGGCGTCGGCGAGCCAGTCGGCCAGCCCCTTGCGGAAGGCCGAGCGGATGCCGTTGACGTTCAGGGAGGTGATGCGCAGCACGTGGGTGTCCGGTTGGTCATTGCAGCTTGAACTTTAACCTACCCGGCTCACGGGGCTCGAGACGAGGTGCCCGCCAGCCGGGAGGCGGCCCGGGCTCAATCGAATCGGAAGCTGGACACGGTCAGCCCGCCCGCCGCCCCGGTTTCGTGATGGCAGAGCGTGGCGGGGCCGTCGCCCGACGCGCCGTTGGCGACGAACAGGGGCACCAGGTGGTCTTCCATGGGGTGGGCGATCCGGGCGGCGGGGGCTTGTTCCCAGTCCCGCAGCCGCTCGTGGCGCTCCGCTGCCGAGGCCGGCGTCATTGCGTCCCGCAGCCAGGTGTCGAACCGGATGGACGGCTCGCGTCCCGCCGGGCCGAACAGGCGCAGGTTGTGGTAGCTGAGCCCGCTGCCGACGATCAGGATGTTCTCGTCGCGCAGCGGCGCCAGGGCGGCACCCAGCCGGTGGTGCCAGTCGGGGTCGAAGCCGCGTTCGATCGAGAGCTGGACCATGGGGATGTCCGCTGCCGGGAACATGACGTGGGCGGGCACGAAGGCGCCGTGGTCAAAGCCGCGCTGCGGGTCGAAGTCCACGGGGATGCCGTCGGCCCGCAGCAGATCCGCCGTGCGCGCGGCCAGTTCCGGCGAGCCGGGCGCGGGGTAGCGGATTTCGTAGGTGTGGGCGGGAAAGCCGTAGTAGTCGTACAGCATGTCCGGCTGCGGGTGGCTGCCCAGCAGCACGCCGCCGCGCGTGATCCAGTGCGCCGACACCATCAGGATCGCCGCGGGACGGCAGGGCAGGGCGGCGGGGATCGCCTGCAGCGCGGCGGTCAGGGGCGCGTAGGCGTCCCGCTTTTCGGGCATCCAGGGCCAGGGGCCGCCGCCGTGGGACAGGAAATAGACGGGTTGGCGCATGAGATGGCCTTGCAGGTCGGCAGGAACGAAAAGGACATGATAGCCGCACGGCCGCGCTTCATGCGTGCCGGGGCGACGGGCGCCCGCCATGGCGCATGGGAGCATGCCGCGCCTCCGCCTCCGCCCCGTTCGGATCCCGCGCAAATATCCGATAATGTGCCCTTTCCCGCACAGAGATCATTCGCCATGCCTGGTTCCCGCGCCCAAGCCTTCGTCCGTTTCGCCCTGGAACAGGGCGTCTTGAATTTCGGCGACTTCACGATGAAATCCGGCCGCCGCAGCCCGTATTTCTTCAACGCGGGCCTGTTCAACGACGGCGCCAGCGTCGGCCGCCTGGGCCAGTTCTACGCCCAGGCGCTGGCCGATTCCGGGCTGGACTTCGACATGCTGTTCGGCCCCGCGTACAAGGGCATCCCCCTGGCCACCACCGCCGCGATCGCCCTGTCGAACCATCCCGCGCGGGCCGACCGCGCGGTGCCGTTCGCTTTCAATCGCAAGGAAGCCAAGGACCACGGCGAAGGCGGCACGCTGGTCGGTGCACCGTTGAAGGGTCGCGTGGTGGTCATCGACGACGTGATCACGGCGGGCACGTCCGTGCGCGAATCCGTCGCCCTGATCCGTGCCGCCGGCGCCCAGCCCGCCGCCGTGCTGATCGCCCTGGACCGCATGGAACGCGCCGGCGCGGACGACGCGCTGTCCGAGGGCTCGGCCGTCCAGGAGGTCGAACGGGCCTATGGCATCCCCGTGGTCAGCATCGCCTCGCTGGCCGACATCATGGCTTTGCTGGAAGACGACGCCACCCTGGCCAAGCACCGCGACGCCGTGTCGGCGTACCGGGCGCGTTACGGGGTTTGAGTGTCTGATCCGACCGGACCGAGCGCCCAAAGCGGGTCGCCCATCCTGGTCTCAGGTACGGTCATCGTAATTGCGTCAGGACGGCGTGCGCCCCCGCCCGGCGCGCTGTTCGAGTCCGCCGGACAGCATGGCCTCAGCAGGGAGGCAAGCGAGCCACTGTTCGAGCAAGACGGGTGCGGTCAGTCCGGGGGACTGACCGCCTTGCGAGTTTGGCGAGCGCCCTGATGAGGCCATGATGCCCGGGCAGTCCCGGCAAAGCCGGGACCGGGCGAGCTGCGCGCCGGGCGGGGGCGCACGCCGGCCGAGATGACAGCCCCGGCCAAGACCGATCAAGAAAGCCCCGGCCAAGACCGATCAAGAATCCAGCTTCCGCTTCAGGATCTCGTTCACCTGCTGCGGATTCGCCTTGCCCTTGGCCGCCTTCATCACCTGGCCGACCAGCGAATTGAATGCCTTCTGCTTGCCCGCCCGGTATTCCTCCACGATCGCCGGATTGGCCGCCAGCACCGTGTCGATCATCGCCTCGATCGCCCCCGTGTCGCTGATCTGGCGCAGCCCGCGCGACTCGATGATCGTGTCCGGATCGCCGCCCGACTCGCCCGTCCACATCGCCGCGAACACGTCGCGCGCGATCTTCGTCGAGATCGTCCCGTCCAGCACCCGCGCGATCAGCGCCGCCAGGCGCCGCGGGGACACCGGCGACGCGCCGATGTCCAGGCCGTCGCGGTTCAGCGCGGCGGACAGCTCGCCCAGGATCCAGTTGGCGGCCTGCTTCGCCTGGTCGGCGGGCAGGGCGGCCGCCGCGGCCTCGAAATAGTCCGCCGTCGCGCGGTGCAGCGTCAGCTGGGCCGCGTCGTAGGCCGACAGGCCCAGGTCGGCCTCGAAGCGCGCGCGCTTGGCCGCCGGCAGCTCCGGCATCGCCTGGCGCACCTGCTCGATCCAGTCCGGCGCCACCACCAGCGGCGGCAGATCCGGATCGGGGAAATAGCGGTAGTCGTCGGAATCTTCCTTCGTGCGCATGCTGCGCGTCTCGTCGCGGTCGGCGTCGTACAGGCGCGTTTCCTGCACCACCCTGCCGCCGTCCTCGATCAGCTCGATCTGGCGGCGCGCCTCGTACTGGATCGCGCGTTCCAGGAAACGGAAGGAATTCAGGTTCTTGATCTCGCAGCGCGTGCCGAATTCGGCCTGGCCGCGCGGGCGCACCGACACGTTGGCGTCGCAGCGGAAAGAGCCTTCCTGCATGTTGCCGTCGCAGATGCCCAGCCACACCACCAGCCCGTGCAGCGTGCGCGCATAGGCCACGGCCTCGGCGGCCGAGCGCATCTCGGGTTCCGACACGATTTCCAGCAGCGGCGTGCCGGCGCGGTTCAGGTCGATGCCGCTGGACGATTCCCCGTGCGGCCCGGTGAAATGCTCGTGCAGCGACTTGCCCGCGTCCTCTTCCAGGTGGGCGCGGGTCAGGCGCACCGTGTGTTCCTGCTCGCCCACGAAGAAGGACAGCTGCCCGCCCACCACGATCGGCAGCTCGAACTGGCTGATCTGGTAGTTCTTCGGCAGGTCGGGGTAGAAATAGTTCTTGCGCGCGAACACCGAGCGCTCGGCCACCCGGGCGCCCACGGCCAGGCCGAACTGGATCGCGCGTTCCACCGCGCCGCGGTTCATGGCCGGCAGCGAGCCGGGCAGGGCCATGTCCACGGCGTTGGCCTGGGTGTTGGGCTCGGCGCCGAAGCGCGTGCTGCTGCGGGAAAAGATTTTCGACCGCGTGGAGAGCTGGGCGTGGGTTTCCAGCCCGATGACGATTTCCCAATCCATTATGCGTGTCCCGGGGTGCGTTGGTGCCAGTCGGTGGCCTGCTGGTAGCGGTCGGCCAGGGCCAGCAGGCGGCCTTCGTCGAAATAGCGGCCGATGAGCTGCAGCCCGATGGGCAGCCGGCCCGATTCGCCGCCGAAGCCGCAGGGGATGGACATGCCCGGCAGGCCGGCGAGGCTGACGCCCAGCGTGTAGATGTCGCCCAGCCAGTCGGCGATCGGGTCCTGGCGGTTGTCGCCGATGCGGCGGGCCACGGCGGGCGTGACCGGGCCCATGATCACGTCGCAGTCCTGGGTCAGCACCCGGCGGAAATCGTCGGCGATCATGCGCCGCACGCGCTGGGCCTGCAGGTAGTAGGCGTCGTAGTAGCCGTGCGACAGCACGTAGGCGCCCACCAGGATGCGGCGGCGGACCTCGTCGCCGAAGCCCTCGGAGCGGGACCGGCTGGTCATGTCGGACAGGTCGGTGTAAACGGCCGCGCGGTGGCCGTAGCGCACCCCGTCGTAGCGCGACAGGTTGCTGGAGGCCTCCGCCGGGGCGATCACGTAGTAGGCCGGGATCGACAGGCGCGTGCGCGGCAGGGACACGTCCACGCGCACCGCGCCCAGGGATTCAAAGACCTGGAGGGCCGCTTCGACGGCGGCGCCGACCTCGGCGGACAGGCCTTCGTTGAGGAACTCGCGCGGCACGCCGATGCGCAGCCCCGCCAGCGGGCGTTCGCCGCCCGCCTGGAAGCCGGCCTGCGCGGCGTCGAACGCGGCCTGGACGCGGCCGGCGGCGTTGGCCGCGCCGTCGCAGGCTTCCAGGCTGGTGGAGTCGCGCGGATCGAAGCCGCTCATGGCGTCCAGCAGCGGCACCAGGTCGCGGGCGCTGCGCGCCAGGGGGCCGGCCTGGTCCAGGCTGGAGGCGTAGGCGATGATGCCGTAGCGCGAGACCGTGCCGTAGGTGGGCTTGATGCCGCTGACGCCGCACAGGGCGGCGGGCTGGCGCACCGAGCCGCCGGTGTCCGTGCCGGTGGCGCCCAGCACCAGGCCGGCGGCCACGGCGGCGGCGGAGCCGCCGGACGAGCCGCCCGGGACGCGTTCCGGGTCCCAGGGATTGCGCACCGGGCCGAAGGCGGAATTCTCGTTGCCCGAGCCCATGGCGAATTCGTCGCAGCTGAGCTTGCCCAGCGAGACGGCGCCGGCCTCGCGCCAGCGCTCGACCACGGCGGCGTCGAAGGGGCTGACGTAGCCGGCCAGCATCCGGCTGGCGGCGGTGGTGCGCCAGCCGCGCGTCACGAACAGGTCCTTGTGGGCCACGGGGATGCCGGTGAGCGGCCCGGCGGCGCCCGCGGCCAGCGCCTGGTCGGCGGCGCGCGCCTGCGCCAGGGTCAGGTCGTCGTCGATGTGCAGGAAGACGTGCGGATCGGCGTAGGCGCGCGCCGCGCGCAGGGCGTCGGCGGCCAGCTCAAAGGCGCTGACGCGCCGGGCGCGCAGGGCCGCGCCCAGCGCCTGGATGCTGTGGAATTCTGCAAGCTGGTTCATGGCATCATTCGATGACGGTGGGCACGAGGAACAGGCCCTGGTGGGCGGCGGGGGCGTTGGCCATGCAGGCGTCGCGCTGTTCGGGCGTCTGGGCAGGCTCGGGCGCGTCGTCGCACAGGCGCAGGGCGATGTCCTGGTGGGCGGCCAGCGGATGGGCCATGGGTTCGACGCCGGCCGTGTCCACGGCCTGCAGCTCTTCGATCAGCCCCAGGATGCGGTCCAGCTCCTGGCGGGCGCGGATCTGGTCGTTGGAATCCAGCCGCAGGCCGGAGAGCCGTGCCAGCCGGGCGATGTCCTGTTCGGTGAGTGCCATGTCGTCGTGCCGAGGGGCCGCCGCAGGGGCGGCCGGATTGAGTGTGTGCGGATGTGACGGGGGTAGCGAAAAGCGGGGATTTTGCAAAACATTCCCCTCTGATCCGCGTCTAGCCGTAGGGGATTATAAGTTATCATTGCTGATTCCATGCGGTTTGCCCGGCCTGCGCCGCCGTCCTGGCGGTCTTGGTACAGTCGGCACCGGGTCGCTCGCGCGGATCCACACCAGACACCCCCCTTTTATTAGTGCGCCCATGTTCGGATTCCTACGCAGCTACTTTTCCAGCGACATGGCGATCGACCTCGGCACGGCGAATACGCTGATCTATGTCCGCAGCAAGGGCATCGTGCTCGATGAACCCTCGGTCGTCGCCATCCGCCATGATGGCGGCCCCAACGGCAAGAAAATCATCCAGGCGGTCGGCCACGAGGCCAAGCAGATGCTGGGCCGGGTCCCCGGCAACATCGAAGCCATCCGCCCCATGAAGGACGGCGTGATCGCCGACTTCACCGTGACCGAGCAGATGCTCAAGCAGTTCATCCGCATGGTGCATCCGCGCAGCATGCTGGCCCCCAGCCCGCGCATCATCGTCTGCGTGCCCTGCGGCTCCACCCAGGTCGAACGCCGCGCCATCCGCGAATCCGCCCTGGGCGCCGGCGCCAGCCAGGTCTACCTGATCGAGGAACCCATGGCCGCCGCGATCGGCGCCGGCCTGGCGGTGTCCGACGCCAGCGGCTCGATGGTGGTGGACATCGGCGGCGGCACCACCGAGGTCGCCGTCATCTCCCTGGGCGGCATGGTCTACAAGGGCTCCGTGCGCGTCGGCGGCGACAAGTTCGACGAAGCCATCATCAACTACATCCGCCGCAACTACGGCATGCTGATCGGCGAGCCCACCGCCGAGCTCATCAAAAAGGAAATCGGCTCGGCCTTCCCCGGCTCCGAGATCCGCGAAATCGAAGTCAAGGGCCGCAACCTGTCCGAAGGCGTGCCGCGCAGCTTCACGGTGTCCTCCAACGAAATCCTCGAATCCCTGACCGATCCGCTCAACCAGATCGTGTCGGCGGTGAAGACGGCCCTGGAGCAGACCCCGCCCGAACTGGGCGCAGACATCACCGACAAGGGCATCGCCCTGACCGGCGGCGGCGCGCTGCTGCACGATCTGGACCGCCTGCTCCAGGAAGAAACCGGCCTGCCCGTGGTGGTCGCCGAAGACCCGCTCACCTGCGTGGTGCGCGGCTGCGGCGAGGCGCTCGAACATCTCGAGCGCCTGGGCGGGGTGTTCATCTACGACTGACCGGCCGGCCGGGCGTTCCTCGTCATGCATGAACCGGGAACCCTGAGACTCTTCAAGCGCGGCCCCAGCATCGAAGTCCGGCTGGTCCTGCTGCTGGTCCTGTGTCTCGGGATGGTCGTGACCGACGCGCACTGGTCCGTGCTGGGGCCGGTGCGCAGCGCCCTGTCCATGGTTCTCTATCCCTTCCAGCGCATCGCCCTGGCGCCGCGCGACGCGCTGGAATATTTCGACAGCTGGTCGCAGGCGGCCGCGCTGGCGCGCGACGAACAGGAAGCCCTGCGCCGCCAGCGCATCGAAATGGCCCAGCTCTCGACCCATGCGGCCCAGCTGGCCACCGAAAACGAACAGCTGCGCCGCCTGCTCAACGTGTCCGAATCCATCGCCCAGCAGTCCGTGGCGGTCGAAGTCTTCTACGTGCCTTCCAACGCCTTCAGCCATCGCCTGATCTTCAACAAGGGCTCGCGCGCCGGCATCGCCCCGGGCATGCCGGTGATCGACGAGGGCGGGGTCGTGGGGCAGATCGTGCGGGTGACGCCGTTCACCTCCGAGGCCGCCCTGCTGATCGACGACCAGGTGTCCATCCCCGTCCAGGTGCTGCGCAACGGGCTGCGGCTGATCGCGTTCGGCGGCAACGAGGTCGGCAAGCTCGAAGTCCGCTACCTGTCGGCCGGGGTGGACCTGCGCGTGGGCGACGTGCTGGTGACCAGCGGCATCGGCGGCCTGTTCCCTTCGGGCCTGTCGGTCGGCCGCATCGAAAGGGTCGAGCGCGATCCGGGCACCGGCTTCGCCATGGCGATCGCCGAGCCGCTGTCGCATCCCGAGCGCTACCGCCATTTCCTGGTCCTGCGCGTGGACGTGGACGACGTGCCCCGCCCCGAGGAGATCGAGCATGCCCTCGAGCAGCAATAGGCGCACGGGCGGTTCCTCCCTGATGGACCTGCAGCCGGTGGACGCCGGCGCGTTCCAGAGCGCCGCCTCCGGCTGGCTGGTGTGGGGCTCGCTGATCCTGGTGTGGGTGGCCTCGCTGCTGCCCTGGCGGCTCTGGCAGCCGGTGCCCGACGTGCTGCTGCTGCTGCTGCTCTACTGGTGCCTGCACGCGCCCACCCGCGTGGGGCTGACGACGGCCTTCGTCTTCGGCCTGCTGATGGACGTCCAGGACGCCGGCCTGCTCGGCCTGCACGCCCTGTGCTACGTGCTGGCCGCCTACGGCGTGCTGCGGCTGAGCCCGCGGCTGCGGCACTTCAACACCTGGCTGCAGGCCCTCCAGATCCTGCCGGTGTTCGTGGCCGCCTGCACGGTCTCCAGCCTGCTGGGCGCCTGGCTGAACGGCGCCTGGGAAGGCTGGGAATGGCTCTGGTCGGCCTTGTTCACCGGGGCGCTGTGGCCCCTGCCCGACATCCTCATGTCCCTGCACCCGCGCCGCCTGGGCGGCGATGGCGCGGGGCCGGTCTGACGGCCGGGGGGCGGCATGTTCGAGTTCCGCAAGACCGGCCACCGCCAGCGGCAGACGGTGCTGCTGCGCGCGTGGGTCGCGGGGCTGTTCGCCCTGGTCTGTCTGCTGTTGCTGGCCGGGCGCCTGTGGTACCTGCAGGTCGTGCGCTACGACACCCTGTCGGCGCGCGCCGAGCAGAACCGCATCACCATCGTGCCCGTGCCGCCCCGGCGCGGGCAGATCGCCGACCGCAACGGCGCGGTGCTCGCGCAGAACCTGCGCGACTACACGCTGACGGTGACGCGCGCCCAGATCCGGGGCGACATCAACGACGTGCTCGACCGCCTCGGCGAGCTGGTCTACCTGAGCGAGGGCGACCGGCGCAAGTTCATGCGCCTGTACCAGCAGAGCGGCCGCTACGCGCCGGTCCTGCTGCGCAACAACCTCAACGACATCGAGGCGTCCTGGTTCGCCGTCCACGCCTACCGCTTTCCCGGCGTCAGCCTGGAGGCGCGCTGGGTGCGCTCCTACCCCATGCACGAATCGGCCGCGCACGTGCTGGGCTTCGTCGGCCGCATCTCCGAGGAGGACCAGCAGGAGCTGGATGAATCCGGCCAGCTCGGCAACTACCGGGGCACGCTGGTCATCGGCAAGAAGGGCGTCGAGAAGACCTGGGAAAAGGCCCTGCACGGCCGCACCGGGATCGAGGAACTCGAAGTCACGGCGGGCGGGCGGCCGGTACGCGAACTGAGCCGCACCGACCCGGTGCCCGGCGCCAACCTGGAACTGTCCCTGGACATCGGCCTGCAGCAGCTGGCCGAGGCCCAGTTCGAGGGCCGGCGCGGCGCGCTGGTCGCCATCCAGCCGCATACGGGCGAGATCCTGGCCTTCGTGTCCTCGCCGTCCTTCGACCCGAACCTGTTCGTGGACGGCATCGACGTGGAAAACTGGCGCAAGCTGAACGAATCGCCCGACCATCCGCTCATCAACCGGCCGCTGTACGGCACCTATCCCATCGGCTCGACCTACAAGCCCTTCGTCGGCCTGGCCGCCCTGGAAATGGGCCTGCGCTCGGCGCGGGAACTGATCCCCGACCCCGGCTACTTCGAGCTGGCCGGGCAGAAGTTCCGCAACGCCGGCGGCGCGGCCTACGGCCCGACCGACATGCACCGGGCCATCGTCGTGTCCTCCGACACCTACTTCTTCTCGCTGGGCGCGCAGATGGACGTGGACGCCCTGCACGACTTCACCGGGCGGTTCGGCTTCGGCCAGATCACCGGCATCGACCTGGACGGCGAGCGCCGCGGCGTGCTGCCTTCGCGCGCCTGGAAGCGCAAGACCTACAAGAAGCCCGAGCAGCAGCACTGGTACCGCGGCGAGACCGTGTCCGTCACCGTGGGGCAGGGCTACAACGCCTTCACCCTGCTGCAGCTGGCGCAGGCGACCTCGGTGCTGGCCAACGACGGCGTCTACATGAAGCCGCACCTGGTGCGCCGGATCATCGATCCGCTCACCGGGCGCTTCAGCTATCCCGTGGTCGGGCCGCAATACACCATCGACCTGAAACCGGACAACCTGCGCGTGATCCGCGAGGCCATGGTGGACGTGGTGCGCAAGGGCACGGCGCGGCGCGCCTTCGAGGGCGCGGCCTACCAGGCGGCCGGCAAGACCGGCACGGCCCAGGTCTACAGCCTGCGCGGCGCCAAGTACAAGGCGCAGGCGGTCGACGAGCGCCTGCGCGACCATGCGCTGTTCATGGCCTACGCGCCGGTCGAGGACCCCCAGATCGCGGTGGCCCTGATCGTGGAAAACGGCGGCTGGGGCGCCTCGGTGGCCGCGCCGATCGCCCGGACGGTGTTCGATTACTGGCTGGATCCGGCCCGCGTGGCGCAGCGCGCCGAACGCCTGCGGGCGGAACAGGCCGCGCGGGCCGCCCAGGCGGGCCCGACGCCGGCGGCCGCGCCGGGGCGGCCCGACGCGCAGCCGGCCCCCGACGACGAGGAGGCGCCCGAACCCGCGCCCCTGCCCGACGAGGCCTCGGCGCCCGAGGACGGCGCCCAGGAGGAAAACCCATGAAACTGATCGTGCTGGCGGTGCGCCGCATGTTCGCCGTGCTGGACTGGCCGATGCTCGCCCTGCTGGTCGTCATGGGCCTGGTCGGCATGGCCACCATGCATTCGGCGGTGGGCAACACCGACTGGCGCTTCGCCGACCAGCTGCGCAACTTCATGCTGGCGTTCGCGGCCATGTGGGCCGTCGCGCTGATGCGCCCGGCCTGGATCATGCGCTCGGCGCCGCTGTTCTATGCGCTCGGGGTGGGGCTGCTGGTGGCGGTCATGCTGTTCGGCGAGACCAGCAAGGGCGCGACCCGCTGGCTGAACCTGGGCTTCGTGCGCATCCAGCCCTCGGAGATGATGAAGATCGCCGTGCCGCTGATGCTGGCCTGGTATTTCCAGCGCCAGTCGGCCAACCGCTTCCGCATCCTGGACTTCCTCGTGGCCGGCGTGCTGCTGCTGGTGCCGGCGGGGCTCATCATCGAGCAGCCGGACCTGGGCACGGCGCTGCTGGTGCTGGCCTCGGGCTTCTGCGTCATCTATTTCGCCGGCCTGTCGTTCAAGCTGCTGATCCCGGCGGTGCTGGCGGTCACGCTGGCGCTCGGGACGCTGGTGGCCTACGAGGACCAGATCTGCCAGCCGGAGGTGGACTGGGTGGTGCTGCACGACTACCAGAAATACCGCGTCTGCGTGCTGCTCAATCCGGGCTCGGACCCGCTGGGCAAGGGCTTCCACACCATCCAGTCCATGATCGCGGTGGGCTCGGGCGGCCTCTACGGCAAGGGCTACATGCAGGGCACCCAGACGCACCTGGACTTCATCCCCGAGCGGACCACGGACTTCATCTTCGCCGTGTTCGCCGAGGAATTCGGCCTGTACGGCGGGGTGGCCCTGCTGATCCTGTACACGCTGCTGGTGCTGCGCGGCCTGACCATCACCGTGCGGGCGCCCACGCAGTTCGGGCGGCTGCTGGCCGGCGCCATGTCCATGATGATGTTCGTCTACGTCTTCGTGAACATCGGCATGGTGACCGGAGTGCTGCCGGTGGTGGGGGTGCCGCTGCCCTTCATGAGCTACGGCGGCACGGCGCTGATGACGCTGGGCGTGGCCTGCGGCCTGCTGATGAGCATCGGCGCGCACCAGCCGCGCCCGGATCCCTGAGCGGTCAGCGCGGCGGCGGCGTGTCCGCGTACAGCCCGGCCAGCAGCCGCGCGACCGGCGCCGGCATGCCGTAGGCATCCAGTTGCGCCAGGGGCGCCCAGGCCCGGTCCGCGCCGTCCGGCGCGGGTGCGGCGCCCGCCAGCCGCAGCCGGCAGGGCTGGATGCGCAGCCGGAAATGCGTGAACACGTGGTCGAACGCGGCCAGCGCCTGCGGCGCCTCGCCGGCGGGCAGCGCATCGCGGGCGGCGGCCAGCGCCTCGGCGGACTCGAATTGCGGCAGGGTCCACAGGCCGCCCCAGAGGCCCGCGTCGGGCCGGCGCTCCAGCAGCACGCGGCCCTCGCATTCCGCGATCAGCATCCAGCAGTGGCGCAGCGGCTGCGCCCGGCGCGTGCGCGGCGCCGGCAGCTCGTCCTGGCGGCCCTGGATCCGCGCCTGGCAGTCCGGCGCGAGCGGACAGCGCGCGCAATCGGGCCGCGTGCGGGTGCAGATCGTGGCGCCCAGGTCCATCTGGCCCTGGGTGTAGGCCGCCATGTCCAGGCCGGCGGGCGCGGCGTCGAGCAGCGCCCGGGCGTGGTCCCAGAGCCGCTGCGCCGTGCGCGCCGCCGCGGGGTCGCCCTCGACGGCGAAGTAGCGCGCCAGCACCCGGCGCACGTTGCCGTCCAGGATCGGCGCGCGCTCGCCGTAGGCGAAGGCGGCGATGGCGGCGGCGGTCGAGGGGCCGATGCCGGGCAGCCGCGCCAGTTCGGCGGCGGTGGCGGGAAAGCGGCCGCCGTGCCCGTCGCGCAGCGCCTGCGCGCAGCGGTGCAGGTTGCGCGCGCGGGCGTAGTAGCCCAGGCCTGCCCAGGCCCGCAGCACCGCGTCCTGCGGCGCGTCGGCCAGATCGACGACGGTGGGGAACAGGGCCAGGAAACGCTCGTAGTACGGGACGACGGTGGCGGCCTGGGTCTGCTGCAGCATGATTTCCGACAGCCAGATGCGGTAGGGATCGCGGGTGTGCTGCCAGGGCAGTCCGTGGCGTCCGGCCCGGCGCTGCCAGGCGGCGATGCGGGAAGCGGCGTCGGCCGACGCGCCCGCGGGGCGGGCGGGCGGGACGGAGGCGTCCGGGCGCGGCGCCGTGGCGGTGCGGCGCGCCATCAGAACCGGGTGCGGCGCGTGACCGACAGGCGCGCGGCGATGGCGCCCAGCAGGGCCACCAGCAGGCCGGACAGCAGCAGGTCCGGGGCGGCCGGCAGGCGGATCGCCCAGTCCAGGCCGTAGCTGCGGGCGAAGCCGCCCAGGATCGTGTTCAGCGGCGTCAGCGCGAGCCACGCCAGCAGCAGCGCCAGCAGGCTCGCGGCCAGGCCCGTCAGGGCGCCCAGGTACAGGAAGGGCCGCCGGACGAAGGATTCGGTGGCGCCCACCAGCCGCGCGACGGCGATTTCCTCGCGCTGGGTCAGGGCCTGCAGGCGCACGGTGTTGAACACGGTCGCCAGCACGACGATGATCACCGCGCCGGCCAGCATGCCCAGGCCCATCCGCACGAAGGAGAGCAGGGATTCCAGGCGCCGCACCCACTCGCTGTCGAGCTGGATTTCCTCCACCTCCGGCCACTGGCGCCAGGCCTGCGCCAGGTCGGCCGCCTCGCGCGCCGGGGCGGCGGAATCGCGCAGGGTGACGATGAGGGCGTCGGGCAGGGGGTTGTCGGGCAGGGCGTCCAGGGCGCGGGCCCAGGTCGGGTCGGCGCGCAGCTGGGCCATGGCCCGGTCGCGCGGGATCAGCCGGGCCTGGGCGATCCGCGCGCCGGCCTCTTCGCGCACGCGCGCCAGCAGAGCCTGCTGCGCCGTGGGTGGCGTGCCGGCCTTCAGGAACAGGGTCAGTTCCGGCGCGACCGCCAGCTGCCGGGCGAGCGGCTGGCTGGACTGCAGGACCGAGGCGCCCAGGATGGGCACGGCCAGCATCAGGGCGATGACCACGATGTTGGCCAGCGACGAGAAGGGATGCAGGCGCAGGCGCCGCAGCGCCACGGCCAGGGCGTAGCGGTGGTGTCTCAGCCAGCGATTCATGGCGTCCCCCTGCTGCCGTCGAGACGGCCAGGCGCGTTCGCATCGCTGGCGCTCATGCTGCCCCCTCGGTCGCCCTCGGCCCGGCCCGGCACCCCCGCGATGTCCTCGAAGCGCCCGGCGTCGATGCGCAGGGTGCGCCGCGCGTAGCGGGCCATGAGCGCGGTGTCGTGCGAGGCGATCAGGGTGGTGACGCCGACCTGGTTGAAGTCGCGGAACACGTCCATGATGTGGACGGCGCTGTCGTGGTCCAGGTTGGCGGTGGGCTCGTCGGCGATCAGGATGGCGGGCCGGCCCACGATGGCGCGGGCGATGGCCAGGCGCTGCTGCTCGCCGCCGGACAGCTCGATGGGCGACAGGTCTTCCTTGCCGCGCAGGCCGACCTTTTCCATGGCGGCGCGGGCGCGGGTCGCCGCCGTGGCGCGGTCCAGCCCCAGCACGGCCAGCGGCAGCATGACGTTGTCGAAGGCGTTGCGGTCGAACAGCAGGTGGGCGTCCTGCAGGATCAGGCCCACGGTGCGGCGCAGGTAGGGCAGCGTGCGCGCCGACAGGCGGTCGATGCGGTGGCCGTTGACCGTGACGGCGCCCCGGCTGGCGGGCTCCAGTCCGCCGACCAGCTTCAGCAGGGTGGACTTGCCCGCGCCCGAGGGGCCGGAGACGAACACGAATTCCCCCGGCGCGATGCCGAAATTGACGTCGGCGAGGATGTTGCGCCCCCGGCCGAAGGATTTGAAGACGTGCTGAAATTCGATCATGCGTGTCCTGCGGGTCGATCCGGGTCCGTGCCCAGGGGCTCCCCGCGGCATGGCGCAACCCGGATGCCATGGCGGGTGCAGGGATATCCCGCATGTTTGAGGCCTGCCGTCGCAGGCTACGATCTAGGCCAGACGGACCAATTCCACGAGATTGTATTCCGTGTTGTTCAACGCCACTTGCTCAATCGGGAAAGGATGACTATGAAATTCATGAAACTCGCAGCCGTCAGCGCCGCGCTGCTGTTCGCCGGCACGACCGCTCAGGCAGGTGAAACCTACAATGCCGTCAAGGCGCGCGGCTTCGTACAATGCGGCGTGAACGCCGGCCTGCCGGGCTTCTCCCAGGCCGACAGCAAGGGCGTCTGGAAGGGCATCGACGTCGACATGTGCCGTGCCGTGGCCGCGATGGTGTTCGGCGACGCCAGCAAGTTCAAGGCCACCCCGCTCACCACCCAGCAGCGCTTCACCGCCCTGCAGTCCGGCGAGGTCGACGTGCTCACCCGCAACACCACCGCCACCATGACCCGCGACACCACGCTGGGCCTGATGAGCGCCGGGGTCAACTACTACGACAGCCAGGGCGTGCTGGTCAAGAAGAGCCTGGGCGTGAAGAGCGCCACCGAACTGGGCGGCGCCGCGGTCTGCGTGCTGCAGGGCACCACCACCGAGCTGAACCTGGCCGACTGGTTCCGCGCCCACAAGCTCGACTTCAAGCCGGTCGTGATCAACACCTCCGAAGAAGGCTTCCGCACCTTCGAGTCCGGCCGCTGCGACGTCGTCACCAGCGACAAGTCCCAGCTGGGCAGCCTGCGCGCGTCCTCCGCCACCCCGGACGACTACGTCATCCTGCCGGAAGACTTCTCCAAGGAACCCCTGGGCCCCATGGTCCGCCAGGGCGACGACGAATGGTTCATGGTCGTGCGCTGGGCGCTGAACGCCATGGTCGAAGCCGAGGAATACGGCATCGATTCCAAGAACCTGGACGAAATGCTCAAGAGCCCCAACCCCAACATCCAGCGCATCCTGGGCGTGTCCGGCGACATGGGCAAGGGCCTGGGCCTGGACAAGAAGTGGGCCTACAACATCATCAAGCAGGTGGGCAACTACGGCGAATCGTTCGAGCGCAACATCGGCATGGGCTCCCCGCTCAAGCTGGAGCGCGGCCTGAACGCCCAGTGGACCAAGGGCGGCGTGATGTACGCCTGGCCGATCCGCTGATCGCCTGATCCGGTCTTCGGTCCTTTCGGCCGCCGGGGTTCTCCCGGCGGCCGGGTTCCGGCGGCGCCTGCCGCCTTCATCGCCCGCATCCTATGACTGAAACGACACCCCGCGCACCCAGGGCGCCGCAGCGGCGCTGGTCCTGGAACGATCCGGCCACGCGCGCGCTGATCTACCAGGTCCTGATCCTGGGTCTGGTCGCCCTGGGCGTGTGGTACCTGGCTTCCAACACGCTGCACAATCTGGCGGCGCGCAACATCTCCACCGGCTTCGCCTTCCTGCACGAGGAAGCCGGCTTCGCCATCGGCGAATCGATGGTGGAATATTCACCCGCCGACACCTACGGCCACGCGGTCGTGGTCGGCCTGCTGAACACCCTCAAGGTCTCCGTGATCGGCGTGATCGCCGCCACGCTGTTCGGCACGCTGCTGGGCATCAGTCGCCTGTCCAAGAACTGGCTGATCTCCCGCATGGCCGGCCTCTACATCGAGGTCATGCGCAACATCCCGCTGCTGCTGCAGCTGTTCTTCTGGTATGCCCTCATCACCGAGATCATGCCCGGCCCGCGGCAGGCGCTGCAGCCCCTGCCGGACGTTTTCATCTCCAACCGCGGCTTCAAGATCCCCTGGCTCAAGGGCGACGCCATGGACTGGATCTTCGGCGGGCTGGCGCTGGCCATCGTGCTGATCGTGCTGCTGGCCCATTGGGCGCGCCGCCACCAGGACGCCACCGGCAGGATATTCCCCCTGGGGCGGACCGCGCTGGGCCTGCTGATCGCCGTGCCCCTGCTGGCCTTCTGGATCAGCGGCGGCTCGCTGGAGCTGGACCGGCCCGAACTCAAGGGCTTCAACTTCCAGGGCGGGCTGAACATGTCGCCGGAATTCTCGGCGCTGCTGCTGGGGCTGGTGACCTACACCTCGGCCTTCGTGGGCGAGGTCGTGCGTTCCGGCATCCAGGCCGTCAACCAGGGCCAATGGGAAGCCGCCTCCTCGATCGGCCTGTCGCGGGCGCGCACCCTGCGGCTGGTGATCCTGCCGCAGGCCATGCGGGTCATCATCCCGCCCATGACCAGCCAGTACCTCAACCTGACCAAGAACAGCTCCCTGGCCGTGGCCATCGGCTATCCGGACATCGTGGCCGTCACCAACACCATCCTGAACCAGACCGGGCAGGCCATCGAGGGCATCATGATCATCATGGCGGCCTATCTGGTGGTCAGCCTGTCGATCTCGATCTTCATGAACTGGTACAACAAGCGCATCGCGCTGGTGGAGCGATAGATGGACCGCACACTCCCTGGCACCGATCGCCTGCCGCCGCGCACCGACACCGGCGTGATCGGCTGGATGCGCAGCCGGCTGTTCTCCTCGCCGCTGAACGCGATCCTGACGATCCTGGCCCTGTGGATCCTGCTGCTGGCGGTTCCGGCCCTGATCGACTACCTGTTCGTGAAGCCCGACTTCGCCGCCACGACGGCGGCCCAGTGCCGCGAGACCGGCGGCTACTGCTGGGCCTTCGTGCGCGAGAAGCACCGCCTGATCCTGTTCGGCATCTATCCCTACGACGAGCAGTGGCGCCCGCTGCTGGCCTCCGTGATCCTGGTGGCGGCGATCGTCTGCAGCTGCATCCGCTGGTTCTGGAAACCGTTCCTGGCGCTGATCTGGGTCGTCGTCCTGACGGCGGTGGGCGTGCTGATGTGGGGCGGGGTCCTGGGCCTCACCTACGTGGAAAACGCCAAGTGGGGCGGCCTGCCGCTCACGCTGATCCTGTCCACCTTCGGCATCGCCTTCGCCTTTCCCTTCGGGCTGCTGCTCGCCCTGGGGCGGCGTTCGCACATGCCGGGCGTCAAGGCCGTGTGCGTGATCTACATCGAGCTGATCCGCGGGGTGCCCCTGGTCAGCCTGCTGTTCATGTCCTCGGTGATGCTGCCGCTGTTCCTGCCCGAAGGCTTTTCCATCGACAAGCTGCTGCGCGCCCAGATCGCCATCATCCTGTTCGCGGCGGCCTACGTGGCCGAGACCGTGCGCGGCGGCCTGCAGGCCATCCCCAAGGGCCAGTACGAGGGCGCCGATTCGCTGGGCCTGAGCTACTGGCAGCAGATGCGCAAGATCATCCTGCCGCAGGCGCTGAAGATCGTCATCCCGCCGCTGGTGGGGATCTTCATCTCCCTGTTCAAGGACACGTCCCTGGTGGTGATCATCGGCATCTTCGACCTGACCCAGGCGGCCAAGGCGGCCGTGTCCGACGCCGTCTGGCGCGGCTTCAGCACGGAATCCTACCTCTTCATCTCGGCCATCTACTTCGTCTTCTGCTACTCGATCTCGCGCTACAGCCTGTCGCTGGAACGCCAGCTGGATCAGGGGCAGCACCGTTAATCTTCCCGTATGTACCGGCGGGCCCCGTCCCGCCGCCCAGGAGCCTCCGCCCATGTCGGAACCCATCATCCGCCTGCAGAACGTCAACAAGTGGTACGGCCAGTTCCACGTCCTGAAGGACCTGAACCTGGACGTCGCGCCCAGCGAGCGCATCGTGATCTGCGGCCCTTCCGGGTCGGGCAAGTCCACCATGATCCGCTGCATCAACCGCCTGGAGGAACACCAGGAGGGCCGCATCATCGTCGACGGCACCGAACTCACCAACGACCTCAAGCAGATCGAAGCCATCCGCCGCGACGTCGGCATGGTGTTCCAGCACTTCAACCTGTTTCCCCACATGACCGTGCTGGAGAACCTGACGCTGGGGCCGGTCTGGGTGCTCAAGCGCCCCAAGGCCGAGGCCGAGGCGACCGCCATGAAATACCTGGAACGGGTGCGCATCCCCGACCAGGCCAGCAAATACCCGGGCCAGCTCTCCGGCGGCCAGCAGCAGCGCGTGGCCATCGCCCGGTCCCTGTGCATGAACCCCAAGATCATGCTGTTCGACGAGCCCACCTCCGCCCTGGACCCGGAAATGGTCAAGGAAGTGCTGGACGTCATGGTCGAGCTGGCCGAAGAAACCGGCATGACGATGCTGTGCGTGACCCACGAAATGGGCTTCGCGCGCAAGGTCGCCGACCGCGTCATCTTCATGGACCACGGCGAGATCATCGAGGAAAACGCGCCGGACGAGTTCTTCGACCACCCGAAGAACGAGCGCACCCGGCTGTTCCTCAGCCAGATCCTGCACTGACCCCCCGGGGTTGAAGCATTCCGCCTTTTCGGGAATCATCGACGTGCACGGCCGGCGAGGCTTCCCGCGCCGCCGTCCACGTCCGCACGACAAGGAGAATGAATGATGCGCACACTAACGCAACGGACCGCCCGCACGGCGGCGATCGGCAGCCTGGTGCTCTTGGCGGCCTGCGCCAACATGTCGCCCCAGGGCCAGAACACGGCGATCGGGGCCGGCGCGGGCGCCGCCCTGGGAGCGGGGCTGGGGGTGCTGATCGGCGACAGCGGCAAGGCCGCGCTGATCGGCGCCGGCATCGGCACCGTGGTGGGCAGCGTCGTCGGCTACAACTGGAAGGCGGTCAAGCAGGACGTCGAGAAGTCCGGCGCATCCGGCCTGGGGATCGCCGTCATCGAAATGCCCGACGGCACGCTGAAGGTCAACATTCCCAGCAACGTGTCGTTCGACACCAACAAGGCCGTGCTGAAGCCGGAGCTGCTGCCGGTCCTGGACAGCGTGGCGCGGGCTCTGATCCAGCATCCCGAACTGCGCGCCAAGGCGGTCGGCCACACCGACTCCACCGGGACCGACGCCATCAACGTGCCGCTGTCCCAGCGCCGGGCCGGCGCGGTGACGCAGTACCTGGCGGGCCAGGGCGTCGCCGCCGGCCGGCTCACGGCCGAGGGCCGCGGCGCCGCCAACCCGGTGGGCGACAACGGCACCCCCGAAGGCCGCGCCCTGAACCGCCGGGTGGAATTGTTCCTGTACGCGGTGAAATAGGGAGGGGGCGGGACACTGACCAGTCCCTTGCGGGCTGATCAGTGCCTGGCGCGGTCCTCACGCCTTCTGGTAGATCTCCGCCCCCTGGCTGATGAATTCGGCCGATTTCGCGGCCATGCCCTGGGCCAGGGCGGCGGCCTCGTCCAGGCCGTTTTCCCTGGCGTAGTCGCGCACGTCCTGCGAGATCTTCATGCTGCAGAACTTCGGGCCGCACATGGAGCAGAAGTGCGCCACCTTCATCGAGTCCTTGGGCAGGGTCTCGTCGTGGAAGGCGCGCGCCGTGTCAGGGTCCAGGCCGAGGTTGAACTGGTCCTCCCAGCGGAACTCGAAGCGTGCCTTGGACAGGGCGTTGTCGCGGATCGCCGCGCCCGGGTGGCCCTTGGCCAGGTCGGCCGCGTGGGCGGCGATCTTGTAGGTGATGATGCCGTCCTTCACGTCCTTCTTGTTGGGCAGGCCCAGGTGTTCCTTGGGCGTCACGTAGCACAGCATGGCCGTGCCGTACCAGCCGATCAGCGCCGCGCCGATGCCCGAGGTGATGTGGTCGTAGCCCGGCGCGATGTCCGTGGTCAGCGGGCCCAGGGTGTAGAACGGCGCCTCGTGGCAATGCTTGAGCTGCAGGTCCATGTTCTCGCGGATCATCTGCATGGGCACGTGGCCCGGCCCTTCAATCATCACCTGCACGTCGTGCTTCCAGGCCACCTGGGTCAGCTCGCCCAGCGTGCGCAGTTCGGCGAACTGGGCCTCGTCGTTGGCGTCGTAGCCGGAGCCCGGACGCAGCCCGTCGCCCAGCGAGAAGCTGACGTCGTAGGCCTTCATGATCTCGCAGATGTCCTCGAAGCGCTCGTAGAGGAAACTTTCCTTGTGGTGCGCCAGACACCACTTGGCCATGATCGAGCCGCCGCGCGACACGATGCCCGTCATGCGGCTGGCCGTCATCGGCACGAAGGGCAGGCGCACGCCCGCATGGATGGTGAAGTAGTCCACGCCCTGCTCGGCCTGCTCGATAAGCGTGTCGCGGAAGATCTCCCAGTTCAGCTCCTCGGCGACGCCGCCGACCTTCTCCAGCGCCTGGTAGATCGGCACGGTGCCGATGGGCACCGGCGAGTTGCGGATGATCCATTCGCGCGTTTCGTGGATGTGCTTGCCGGTGGACAGGTCCATCACCGTGTCGCCGCCCCAGCGGATCGCCCAGGTCATCTTCTCGACTTCCTCGCTGATGTCCGAGCGGATGGCGGAATTGCCGATGTTGGCGTTGACCTTGACCAGGAAGTTGCGGCCGATGGCCATGGGCTCGGCTTCCGGGTGGTTGATGTTGGCCGGGATGATGGCGCGGCCGCGGGCGACCTCGTCGCGCACGAATTCGGGCGTGATGCGTTCGGGGATGGCGGCGCCGAAGGACTGGCCGGGGTGCTGGCGGGTCAGGCGTTCGGCCAGGCGGGCGCCGTCCGGGCCGCTGCGGCGCAGCGACTCGACGTACTGCTCGCGGCGCAGGTTTTCGCGGATCGCCACGAATTCCATTTCGGGCGTGACGATGCCCCGGCGGGCGTAGTGCATCTGGGTCACGTTCGCACCGGCGCGGGCGCGCCGCGGGGGCCGCTGCAGGTCGAAGCGCAGCGCGTCCAGTTCCGGGTCGGACAGCCGGGCGCGGCCGTACTGGCTGGTGAGGCCGGGCAGCGCCTCGGTGTCGCCGCGCTCCAGGATCCAGGGCAGGCGCGGGGCGGGCAGGCCCTTGCGGATGTCGATGGCGACGTCGGGATCGGTGTACGGGCCGCTGGTATCGTAGACTGTCAGGGGCGGATTGGATTCGCCGCCGAACAGGCCGGGCGTGTCGTCCTGGCGGATTTCGCGGAAGGGTACGCGGATGTCGGGCCGTGACCCGGTCTCGTAGATCTTGCGGGACTGCGGCAGCGGTTCGATCGCGGCCAGGTCGACGGTGGCGCGGGCGGCCAGGAATTGCGGATTGGCGTTCAAGATATAGCTCCAGGTACGAAAAAGGATTCGGAAATGGAGCCGAGTCGGGGAGGGGGGAAGCGCGTTCCGGAGGGAAGGGTTCCGGGAATCGATGGATGGAACCGGTGAGGAAACCGCGCACGCTCCCAGCATCGGCATTATCCGTACTGGTACGAAGGGTTTCTCTCAACACGCCGGCCAGGCCGGCGAGTACCCCTGCGTGGAGTGGAGTATACCGCCTGCGCAGCGTGGGTGGCCTTTTCGCCGCCGGGCCGCCCCCAGGCGAAAAGCGCCCCCTTGAGGGGCAGCAAGCGGCCAAAGGCTGCGCAGCGTGGGGGCCTTTTCGCCGCCGGGCCGCCCCAAGGCGAAAAGCGCCCCCTTGGGGGGCAGCAAGCGGCCAAAGGCTGCGCAGCGTGGGGGCCTCTTTACTCTTCTTTTCCCGAAATCAGCAGGCTGTCGATCAGGGCGCTGACGGCGCTTTCCACGACCAGGCGGTCCTTGCGGGTGAGGGTCCAGAATTGCCGGGGATCGATCGAGGGAAAGGGCCAGGCGCCTTCGGCCACGGAAGCGGTCGCGCCGGCGGGCGGCGTCATGTCGCCCAGGCCCCGGCTCAGCCAGTAGATGTCCACTTCCAGGATCTGGGCCAGGTTCAGCAGCTTCTTGGGGGATTGGCGGGTGCCGTTCTCGTAACTGGAGATGGCGCTTTGCGACAGGCCGCAGGCGCGCGCCAAAGTCTCCTGCGACAGTCCGCGCAGGAGCCGGGCATGCCGGAGCCGTTCAGCAAAGGTTTCCACTCATGCATTGGACTAAAAAGCTCAAGTACATTGGTGTTCATGAAATAATACATTTGTAATATCTCACGGAAGTGGCAAGGAGCTGATATGCGAGGCCGCCAGGTTTGGGCATTGGCGCCGGAAGACAATGCCGATCTTCAGTATCTGCGGGCCGAGGGCTGCGAAGTGCGGCGCTGCGGTTCCATCGACGCCGCCGACCGGAAGGCGATCCGGGCCGGCATGCTGCCGTGCGACGCCGTGCTGCTGATGGCGGACGCGGCCGCCAACTGCCGCGTGGCGCGGCTGGCGCGCGACATGAGCCTGCCCCTGGACGTGGTGGCCGTCATGGGCCCCGCGCGCCAGGGCGAACTGACGGCGCTGCTGCGGGTCGGGGTGGACTGGGTCATGCGGCAGGGCGATCCGCCCGCCTTGCTGGCCGCCGTGCTGCGCGCCCTGCGCCTGCGCCGCCTGGACCGTGCCGCGGGCCCCGCGGCGGGCACGACGCACGACATCGGGCCGTGGAGCCTGGAGGACCAGGGCTGGTGCCTGCGCCACCGCGACGGCACGTCGCTGCGCCTGACCGTCTCCGAGCGCGCGATCCTGGTCTGCCTGTTCGAGGCGCCCGGCCACATCGCCAGCCACGCCATGCTGAACCAGGCCCTGCTCCAGGGCTGGCGGCATGCCTACGGCCGCCGGCCGCACGACCCCAAGCCGCGCGGCGTCATCAGCCGGCTGCGCTGGCGGGGGCAGCGGGCCGGCATGGTGCCGCCGGTGGAATCCCTGCGCGGCTACGGCTACGTCTGGGAAATCTGAGCCGGCGCCGGGCCGGCCGCTGCCGGCCGCCGCCCGCCGCCGGGCGGCCATCGTCCGGCGCCGGCGTGCAGGACAAAATCCTGGTGCGCCGCATCGTACCCGGGCAGCCGCCGTTCAGCGGTAGCGCTGGACGCCCAGGTCGTCGTGGCGGATGTCGGTCGGCTTGCCCGACACGATGTCCGCGATCAGCCGGCCGCTGCCGCAGGACATGGTCCAGCCCAGCGTGCCGTGGCCGGTGTTCAGGAACAGGTTGCCCAGCCGGGTGGGCCCCACGATGGGGGTGCTGTCGGGCGTCTTGGGACGCAGCCCGGTCCAGAAGTTCACGTCGCCCGGGACGTAGCTGCCCGGGAACAGATCGTTCAGCACCATCTCCAGGGTCCGCTGGCGGCGCGGGTCCAGGGACGTGTCGTAGCCCACGACCTCGGCCATGCCGCCGACGCGGATGCGCCGGTCGAAGCGGGTCAGGGCGATCTTGTAGGTCTCGTCCAGCAGGGTGGA
Organism: Castellaniella defragrans; assembly: GCF_014203015.1. Lineage (GTDB taxonomy): Bacteria > Pseudomonadota > Gammaproteobacteria > Burkholderiales > Burkholderiaceae_B > Castellaniella > Castellaniella defragrans. The sequence continues at coordinate 31,375 of NZ_JACHIB010000016.1, read as the reverse complement.
CACCGGCGCGCGCTCGGGATCGGCGATGTCCACGGTGATGGAATAGCCCTTCATGGGGTAGACGGGGATGTCCACCACGCCGCGCAGCAGCAGGGGCGAATAGGAGCCCAGGGCGACCACGTAGGCGTCCGCCCGCTCCAGGCCCGAGGCGCATTGCACGCCCGTGACGCGGTCGCCCGCCGTCTGCAGGGCCTGGATGGTCTCGCCGTAGCGGAAGCGCACGCCCTCGGCCTCGGCCAGCCGCGTCAGGGCCTGGGTGAACAGGCGGCAGTCGCCGGTCTCGTCGTCCGGCGTGCGCAGGCCGCCGACCAGCTTGTGGCGCACCTGGGCCAGCGCGGGCTCGTACCGGGCCAGGCGGTCGCCCTCGACCAGCTCGTGGGCGATGCCGGCCTCGCTCAGGGCCTGGACGTCGCGCTGGGCGTCGTCCATCTGCTTCTGGGTGCGGAAGACCTGCAGCGTGCCCTGGCGCCGGCCCTCGAACTGGATGCCGGTCTCCGCCTGCAGCGCGTGCAGGCACTGGCGGCTGTAGGCCGACAGGCGCAGCATGCGGTCCTTGTTGGCGGCGTAGCGGGCCGGCGTGCAGTTGCGCCACATGTCCAGCATCCAGCGCAGCTGGAACAGGCTGCCGTCGGGCCGGATCGTCAGCGGCGCATGCGGCGTGAACAGCCATTTGAACGCCTTCAGCGGAATGCCGGGCGCGGCCCAGGGCGAGGAATAGCCGAAGGACAGCTGGCCGGCGTTGCCGAAGCTGGTTTCCTCCGCCGTGCCGGTCTCGCGGTCGATCACGGTGACTTCGTGCCCTTGGCGGGCCAGGTAGTAGGCGCTCGTGACGCCCACGACGCCCGCCCCTAGAACCAGAACCTTCATGATGCACCCTCAGTGGATTAATTTTTCATGATGATAGGCAATATACCCAGATAAATTTTTATGAAAAAATGAAGTTTTCATGAAAACATAGAGGTGGTTGCGGGCTCCGGCGCCGGCGTGCAGGACAAAATCCTGGTGCGCCGCATCGTACCCGCGCAGGGTGTCCGTTTCGGGCCATTTCCGGGCCGGTTTGCCGCCCCCGTACGCGGTTTCGGGCGCCGGCCGCGGGCCTGCGAAGGCCGTGAATTGGAGAACGATCATGCGCGTACAGAAGGAATCCGTCCATGCCCTGGACAAGATCGACCGCCGCATCCTGGACCTGCTGCAGCAGAACGGCCGCCTGTCGATGACGGAACTGGCCGACGCGGTGGGGCTGACGGTGACGCCCTGCATCGAACGGGTGCGCCGCCTGGAGCGCGACGGCGTGATCACGGGCTACCATGCCCGGGTGTCGCCGGCCGCTCTGGACGCCGGCCTGCTGGTGTTCGTGGAAATCAGCATGTCCAGCAAGTCCGGGCGCACCTTCGAGGAATTCCGCCGCGAGGTGCTGTGCGTGCCGCAGGTGCTCGAATGCCACCTGGTGTCCGGGGATTTCGACTACATGGTCAAGGCCCGGATCAAGGAAATCAGCCAGTACCGCAGCCTGCTGGGCGACATCCTGCTGCGCCTGCCGGGGGTGACTCAGACCAAGAGCTGCGTGGTGATGGAGGAGGTCAAGGAGACCCAGTTCATCCCGGCGCAGCGCTAGGCAGGCCCGGTGAGCGTCGCAGGCACGATTGTCTTCAATCGTAACGGCTCCCCACGTCGCGCCTTGTCAGGCGCTCCGATTCGTCCGGCATAGGATAGTCCGCGGGGACTATCCTATGTCCCGCCTCGTCCGCGCCACGACCATGTTGTCGCGGTGGATCAGTTCCGGGTCGGACAGGTGGCCCAGGATCTCCGCGATGCGGGCGCTGGGCTGGCGCAGGATGCGCGCCGTGTCGGCCGACGAATAGTTGATCAGGCCGCGGCCGCATTCCACGCCGTGCTCGTCCACGCAGGCCACCACGTCGCCGCGCTCGAACTCGCCCTCGACGGCGATCACGCCGATGGGCAGCAGGCTGCGGTGGCCCTGGGTCAGCGCGCGCACGGCGCCGGCGTCCAGGGTGACGCGCCCGCGCAGGCGCAGGTGGTTGGCCATCCAGCGCTGCCGCGCCGAGCGCACCGGCAGGACGGCGCGCAGTTCGGTGCCGATCGGCTCGCCCGAGGCCAGGCGCCGCAGCACGGCGGGCTCGCGGCCGGAGGCGATGATGGTGTGGCCGCCGCTGTTGGCCGCGCGCCGCGCGGCCAGGACCTTGGTCAGCATGCCGCCGGTGCCGATGGCGCTGCCCGAACCGCCCGCCATGGCTTCCAGCGCCGGGTCGCCGGCCTGGCCCCGGTGGATGAAGCGCGCGTCCGGATGCTTGCGCGGATCGGCGCTGTACAGGCCGGACTGGTCGGTCAGGATGATCAGCACGTCGGCTTCGATCAGGTTGGTCACCAGGGCGCCCAGGGTGTCGTTGTCCCCCACGCGGATCTCGTCGGTGACGACCGTGTCGTTCTCGTTGACGATGGGCACCACGCCCAGGGCCAGCAGGGTGTTCAGCGTGCTGCGCGCGTTCAGGTAGCGGCGCCGGTCGGCCAGGTCCTCGTGGGTCAGCAGGATCTGGGCGGTGCGCACGCCATGGCGGCCGAAGGCGGCCTCGTAGGCCTGGATCAGGCCCATCTGGCCCACGGCGGCCGCCGCCTGCAGTTCGGACATGAGCCTGGGCCGCCGGGGCCAGCCCAGGCGCGCCATGCCCTCGGCGATGGCGCCGCTGGACACCAGCACCAGCTGCCGGCCCGCGGCGTGCAGGCCGGCGATCTGCTCGGCCCATTGGACGACGGCTTCCAGGTCGATGCCCCGGCCTTCGTTGGTGACCAGGGAGGAGCCGACTTTCAGGACGAGGCGTTGCGCGTCCCGGGCGACGGAGGGGGAAGGATCCGGACGAGTCATGATGGCGGGCGGGGCGAAGCGGGCGGTTCGGGTGGAAGGCTCAGCAGATTCGGCGGGCTTGGCGGGTTCAGCGCCTGAAACGGGGGTCGTCCGGCTCTCCGGCGTCCGGCGCGTCCGGGGCGGCGCCCGGGGCCACGTCCGGATCCCCGTCCGGGTCCATGTCCGGACCCGGGCCCGCCTGCGGTTCGCCGCGCGTGAAGCGCGGATCCTCGTCGTGGGCGTGGGCGCTGCGCCGCTGTTCGTCCAGCCAGGACTGCAGCGCCCCGGTCAGGGCCTGGGTGCCCGCGCCGGTGAGCGCGGAGATGCCGAAGACCGGACCGGTCCAGCCGAGTTCGCGGCAGATGCGGTCCTGGACGGCGGCGGGATCCTCGACCATGTCCAGCTTGTTGAGCACCAGCCAGCGCGGCTTGGCGGCCAGGTCGGGGCTGTAGCGTTCGAGTTCGCGCGCGATGGCCCGGGCGTCGTGCACGGCCTGGGCGCAGGCGTCGACGTCCGGATCGGGCGAATGCACGTCCAGCAGGTGCAGCAGCACGCGGGTGCGGCTCAGGTGGCGCAGGAACAGGTGGCCCAGGCCGGCGCCTTCCGAGGCGCCCTCGATCAGGCCGGGGATGTCGGCGATGACGAAGCTGTGCGACGGCGAGGTGCGCACCACGCCCAGGTTCGGGTGCAGGGTGGTGAAGGGATAGTCGGCGATCTTCGGGCGGGCGTTGGACACGCGCGCGATCAGGGTGGACTTGCCCGCGTTGGGCATGCCCAGCAGACCCACGTCGGCCAGCACCTTCAGCTCCAGGCGCAGGCGGCGCTGCTCGCCCTCGCGGCCCGGCGTGCACTGGCGCGGCGCGCGGTTGGTGCTGGACTTGAAGTGCAGATTGCCCAGGCCGCCCGCGCCGCCGGCCGCCAGCGTGACCTGCATGCCGTGGTGGTCCAGGTCGAAGAGCTGCTCGCCGCTGTCGGCGTCGTGGATCACCGTGCCCACGGGCATGCGCAGGACGATGTCCGCCGCGCCCGCGCCGTACTGGTCCGAGCCGCGGCCGTTTTCGCCGTTCTTCGCGCGGTGCAGCCGGGCGTAGCGGAAATCGATCAGGGTGTTGATGTTGCGGTCGGCCACCGCCAGGACGGAGCCCCCGCGGCCGCCGTCGCCGCCGTCGGGGCCGCCCATGGGAATGAATTTTTCCCGGCGGAAGCTGGCGACGCCATTGCCGCCCTTGCCGGCGATGACCTCGATGGTGGCTTCGTCTACGAATTTCATGGTGGGGTGTTCCAGGGGGTGGCGTCCCGCGCGGCGCATGCCCGGTCCGGGTGCGGACGGGCCATGGGGCCTGCGGAAATCATTCTAGTCAAAATCGGGCGCCGCTGCCGGGCCGGTCGGGGAGTGCCCGGAGGTGCCGCCCGGGCGGGGCGCCAAACGAAAAGACCCTGCTGAAGAGCAGGGCCTTTTGCGGATCGTGCGGCGATCAGTTCGCCGTGTTCACCGAGACGGTGCGCTTGTTCTGCGCGCCCTTGATGGAGAACTGCACGACGCCGTCCACCAGGGAATACAGCGTGTGGTCCTTGCCGATGCCGACGTTGACGCCGGGGTGGAACTGGGTGCCGCGCTGGCGGACGATGATGCCGCCGGCCGAGATCTGCTGGCCGCCGTAGACTTTCACGCCCAGTCGTTTCGATTCGGAATCGCGGCCGTTGCGAGTCGAGCCGCCGCCCTTTTTGTGTGCCATGATGAGCTCCTAAATGCGATGACCGGATCAGGCCGCGACGGCGTCGATGCGGATCTCGGTGTAGTTCTGACGATGGCCCTGGTGCTTCTGGTAGTGCTTGCGACGGCGCATCTTGAAGATCTTGACCTTGTCGTGACGGCCTTGTGCAAGAACGGTGGCTTTGACCGCGGCGCCCTCGACGAAGGGCGCGCCGATCTTCAGCGTTTCGCCTTCGCCGACGGACAGCACCTGGTCGAGCGAGATTTCTTGCCCAATGTCAGCCGGTATCTGTTCGATTTTCAGTTTCTGGCCGGCGCAAACACGATATTGCTTGCCGCCGGTTTTTATGACCGCGTACATGGGGATTTCCTGTGAGAATGCCCGGGTCGGGCGGCGGGAACTGCGCGCGCGGCGCAATCGCCGCAAGGCGCAAGGCCCAGATGAACCTGCCCGGGTATGCCAAAAACGGCCAAATCCAGTGGGGACATGGCCAAGCCCTGCATTTTACGCAGAAATCCTTTTGTAAATCAAGCGGTTTCTGCGCCGGGTTTCTCCGGACGCGGGCGGGCCCGACGCGCCTACGAGCGGTAGTCGGCGTTGATGCTGACGTATTCGTGCGAGAAATCGCAGGTGTAGACCGTGTCGGCCACCTCGCCGCGGCCCAGGGCGACGCGCACGAGGATCTCGGCTTCCGCCATCACGCGCTGGCCGTCTTCCTCGCGGTAGCCGGGGTCGCGGCCGCCCTGCGAGGCCACCCGCACGTCGCCCAGCCACAGCGTCAGCTTCGAGACGTCGAGGTCGTCGATGCCGGCGTAGCCGATCGCCGCCAGGATGCGGCCGAGGTTGGGGTCGGAGGCGTAGAAGGCGGTCTTGACCAGCGGCGAATGGGCGATGGCGTAGGCGACTTTCAGGGCCTCGTCGGTGGAGGCGGCCTGCTCGACGCGGATGGTCATGAATTTCGTCGCGCCCTCGGCGTCGCGCACGATCTTCTGGGCGAGGTCGCGCGCGGCGGCCGTCAGGGCCTCGGCCAGCGCGGCGAAGCGCGGGTCCTGTTCGGATTCGATGTGCGCGCCGCTGGCGCCGGTGGCGATGAGGATGAAGGAATCGTTGGTGGAGGTGTCGCCGTCCACCGTGATGCGGTTGAAGGACTGGTCGGCGATGCGTTTGGCCAGGGTGCGCAGCAGCCCCGGCGGCAGGCCCGCGTCCGTGCCCAGGAAACCCAGCATGGTGGCCATGTTGGGGCGGATCATGCCCGCGCCCTTGCTGATGCCGGTGATCGAGACCGGGATGCCGCCCAGCTCGATCCGGACGGAATGGATCTTGGGCTGGGTGTCCGTGGTCATGATGCTGTGGGCTGCCTCGAACCAGTGGTCCGGGCGGGCGTCGTCCAGCGCGGCCGGCAGGCCGGCGATCAGGCGGTCCACGGGCAGCGGCTCCAGGATGACGCCGGTGGAGAACGGCAGGATCTGCTCGGGCGCCACGCCCAGGCGGCCGGCCAGGGCGCGGCAGGTGTCGAGGGCGGCCCGCAGGCCGGGTTCTCCGGTGCCCGCGTTGGCGTTGCCGGTGTTGATGACCAGCGCGCGGATGCCGGCGCCGGCGGCCAGGTGGGCCTCGCAGACCTGGACCGGCGCGGCGCGGAAGCGGTTGCGCGTGAAGACCCCCGCCACCGACGCGCCTTCGTCCAGCAGCAGGACGGTCAGGTCGCGGCGCCCGGCCTTGCGGATGCCGGCCTCGGCCGTGCCGATGCGGATGCCGGGAATCGGATGGATGGCGTCTTGCGCCGGGATGATCAGGTTGATGGCCATGGCGGAGGGGATCCGTAGCAAAAAATAAGCCCCCATTCTATGCCGAATGGGGGCGGTGCATCTGCGGAATCGGGCGGTGCGTTGCGGTGCCCGTCCGCCTTGCCGCGCGCATGCGGTCCGGGTGCGTCAGGCCCGCGGCGCGCGGGAGTCCTGGCGTTCAGGCCGGCAGGCGCGCGTAGGTGGATTGCTTCAGGTCGCCCAGGAGATCGAACAGCATGGCCCGCGCGGACGGCGCCAGGCCGCCCAGCAGGGACTGGATCCAGGTGGCGTGCGCGCGCTGCATGCGGCGATGGTAGCGGCGGCCCTTCATGGTGAGGCGGATCAGCGAACTGCGGCGGTCCGAGTCGTCTTTCAGGCGTTCGACCAGGCCGTCTTTTTCCAGCTGGTCGGTGATGCCGGTGATGTTGCCGTTGGTGACCATCATCAGGCGGGACAGTTCGCTCATTTTCAGGCCCTTGGGGGCATGGGTGAGCTGCGACATCAGGTCGAAGCGCGGCAGCGTGGTCTGGAATTCGGTGCGCAGCCGGCTGCGCAGTTCGTTTTCGATCAGCGTGCAGCAGCTGAGCATGCGCAGCCACAGGCGCAGATCCTGCGGCTCCTGGCCGGTGGCCTGGGTTTCGAGATCCGGCACCGGGGGGGTGACGGCGGGGTGCTGGGTAGCGGCGTATTGGGTGTAGTCGGTCATGACGCGCCTCCTGGCGGACTTGATCAGAGCACGTCAAGTGTAGGGAACCGGAAGCGGCATGTCCTTGTCCTGCGTCAAGAAACTTGAAGTTCGGACTATTTAAGATGAGATCGGGCATGCAAGGGTCCCAATGGACCGCTGCATGCCCGCCGAATCGGAGCCGCTCGCGGGCGGCGAGGTGCGGGGCTGTTGCTACAGCCGGGCGAAGACCCGGTCGGCCGCGTCCAGCGTCGCCTGGATGACGGCGTCGTCGTGGGTGGCCGAGACGAAGCCGGCCTCGAAGGCCGAGGGCGCGAAATGCACGCCTTCGGCCAGCATGCCGTGGAAGAAGCGCTTGAAGGCGTCGGTGTCGCTGGCGGAGACCTCGGCCAGGCTGGTCGGCACCGTGGCGCGGAAATACAGGCCGAACAGGCCGCCCTGCCAGTCGCCGCTGAAGGCCACGCCGTGGCGCCGCGCGCGCTCGACCAGGCCCTGGATCAGCAGGCCGGTCTGCCGGTGCAGGGCGTCGTAGAAGCCCGGCTCGGCCAGGCGGCGCAGGGTGACGCGCCCGGCGGCGACCGCCACCGGATTGCCCGACAGCGTGCCCGCCTGGTAGACCGCGCCCAGCGGCGCGATGCCGGCCATGATCTCGGCGCGGCCGCCGAAGGCGCCCACCGGCATGCCGCCGCCGATGATCTTGGCCAGCGTGGTCATGTCGGGCGTGACGCCGCACAGGCCCTGCATGCCTCGCGGGCCCACGCGCAGCCCGGTCATGACCTCGTCGAAGATCAGCACCGCGCCGTGGCGCGTGCACAGGGCGCGCAGGCCTTCGAGGAAGCCGGCGGCCGGGCGCACCATGTTCATGTTGCCGGCGATCGGCTCGACGATGACGCAGGCGATGTCCTCGGGGTATTGGGCGAAGGCGGCCTCGACGGCGGCCAGGTCGTTGTAGTCCAGCACCAGGGTGTGCTGCACGAATTCGGGCGGCACGCCGGCCGAAGTGGGGTTGCCGAAGGTCAGCATGCCCGAGCCGGCCTTGACCAGCAGGCTGTCGGCGTGGCCGTGGTAGCAGCCCTCGAACTTTATGATCTTCGGGCGGCCGGTGTGGCCGCGCGCCAGCCGGATCGCCGACATGGTGGCCTCGGTGCCCGAACTGACCAGGCGCACCTGCTCGATCGAGGGAATGCGCTCGATGATGGCCTCGGCCAGTTCGATCTCGGCCTCGGTGGGCGCGCCGAAGGACAGGCCGTCCACGGCGGCGGCCTGCACGGCGGCGACGACTTCGGGATCGGCGTGGCCCAGGATGGCCGGGCCCCAGGAGCCGATGTAGTCGATGTAGCGGGTGCCTTCGGCATCCCACAGGTAGGGGCCCTGGGCGCGGGCGATGAAGGGCGGAGTGCCGCCCACGGAGCGGAAGGCGCGCACGGGCGAGTTGACGCCGCCCGGGATGGCGCGGCAGGCGCGGTCGAAGAGTTCAGTGTTGCGGGACATGGCGGGATTCCGGTTGCTGCGGGGTTTCGGGAAGGACCGGCGCGTGTCGGACGCGGCCGGACGGAGTTCATGGGCGGCCGGCATCGGCGTCGAACAGGGCGGCGCAGCGCCGCGCGGCGGCGCGGATGTCGGGGACCTCGAACAGGGCGCTGATCACGGCGATGCTGTCGGCGCCCGCCTGGATCACGGGGGCGGCGTTGTCGGGGGTGATGCCGCCGATCGCCACCACGGCCGCGCGCGGATGCCGCGGCGCGCCGGCGAGCGGTTCGCGGCCGGCCATGGCGCCGGCGGGGGCGCCGGACGCATGCGCCTCGGCCAGGCGGCGGCCGGCGCGGACGTGGCCCAGGGTGGCGTGCACGGCCTCGGGCTTGACGCGGGACGGGTACATCGCGCCGAAGGCGATGTAGTCGGCGTCGTCCTGCAGCCGCCGGGCGGCCAGCCCGGGCTGGTCGTAGCAGGAGCAGCCGATCAGCTTGTCCGAGCCCAGCGCCAGGCGCGCCTGGGCGACGGCGCCGTCGTCGCGGCCCAGGTGGGCGCCGTCGGCGTCCAGGTCGGCCGCCAGGCGCCAGTCGTCGTTGACGATCAGGACCAGGCCCAGCCGCAGGCACAGCTCGCGCACCGCGCGGGCCTGGGCGCGCAGTTCGGCCTGGGCACCGTGCTTGCGGCGCCATTGCAGGGCGGTCATGCCGCCGGCATGGGCCTGTTCGATGGCGGCCAGCATGCGGTCGGTGTCGGCCCAGTCGGGCGTGACGCCGTACAGGCCGCGCGGGAAACGGGTCGTGTCCCGCGCGCTCATCGGACCGCCCTCCTGCGGCGGGAGGCCGGGACGGAATGCGTCGTGGCGCAGCGCGAAGCGGCACGGCATGCGGCGGGCATGAGGGCGCGTGAATCGGCGCGGCATGCGATGGCCATGGGCAAGCGTGAGGCAATGCGGCATGCGGCGGACATGGCGGGGCGTGCGGCGGTCATGGCGCGGCGTGCGGCGGTCATGGCGCGGCGTGCAGCAGGATGCGCTGCCCCATGCCGGGGTGGAAGTGCCGCTCCAGCAGGGCGGTGGCGGTGGCCACGGCCTGGGGGACGGCCTCCGCCGGGTCCAGCCCGCGCGCCAGCAGGCAGCACAGCACCGTGGCGAGCAGGCTTTCGGCGTCGCCCGTGCGCACGCGCGGAGTGGGCCAGGGCCAGCGGCTGCCGGGCGGCTCCTGCGCGTGCAGGATCAGGCCGTTCAGCCCGGGGCCCAGCGCCGCATTGCAGCACAGGACCAGCGGCGCGCCGAATTCGTGCAGGGCGCCGATCGGATCGTCGGCCCGGGCCGAGGACAGCAGGCCCTGGCCGGCCCATTGCTCCGGCAGGCGGGCGTCGACGACGACGATGTGCGCCTGGGGCACCAGCAGTTCGAGCAGCGCGCCGACGGTTTCCTCGGGGTCCAGGTCTTCCAGGTCGGACACCGGCGGCGGCGCGCTCAGCTGCAGCACCAGGGGCAGCGCGCTGTAGTCGGCCGCGATCTGCGCCAGCGTCGAGATGGTTTCGGGGTCGTACTGCGGGCCGATCTTCAGCGCGCCGATGGCCATGTCTTCCAGCAGGCAGCGGGCCTGGTCGTCGATCAGGTCCGGCGTCAGGCGCTGGATGGTTTCCGTGCCGGCGGTATCCTGGACGTGGATGGCGGTGGCCACCGACCCGGCGTGCGCGCCCAGGCCGGCGCAAATGACCGCGTCGATCGGCAGGTGACTGGCCCCGCTGGGATCGAACGGACCGAAAATCAGGGGCAGGGGGACGGAAGGGGAGTCGGGCGCGGGCATGACGGCGGAAGAAGCGGCCGGTCGCCACGGCCGGCGGTTGATGTACAGCGGTCGGGGTACGGCGGTTTGTGTACTATGGCACCCATTCTAATCGAATGAGTCGAATGCATGAGGCCGGATGCGGGGCGCTCCCCTGCGGACCGCCCTGCGCCCGCCCGATCGGAGAAGATGAGGATTTGATTGCCATGCGAACCTGGATGTGCCTGATCTGCGGCTGGATCTACGACGAGGCGGCCGGCTTCCCGGAAGACGGGATCGCGCCCGGCACGCGCTGGGAGGACGTGCCGCCCAACTGGGTCTGCCCCGAATGCGGCGCCCGCAAGGAAGACTTTGAATTGATCGAGATCTGAGGCTTCGTCCCCACAGGCCCTGTGGGTGTTCGAGGGCGTTTCTGATACTCTAGCATCATGGGCACGGGGAACCTCTGAACAAGTCCTCGCGCCGCGTGCATCTGCGGACTCGGGCGGTCTGCGGCGTTGCTCATCCTCGCCATGGCACCGGTCATGGCTGCGGTTCGCGCCTTGCATCCCATCCCGATCCGCGGCGCCCGCTTTCCGCTCGACTTATTCAGAGGCTCCCTCGGGGCCGGACTACAAGGGGACCGCCATGACGACAGTACCGCATGTTTCCGACGCCGGTTCACGCATCGACCTGTCCCGGCAGTTCCTGCTGGCCATGCCGGGGATGGTGTCGGGCGAGCTGGCCAATACCGTGATCTACGTCTGCGAACACACCGAGCACGGCGCGCTGGGGCTGGTGATCAACCGGCCCACCGATCTCACCATCGGCGACCTGCTGCAGCGCATCGACCTGACCCTGTCCCTGGAAATCGGCCCGGTGCGCAACGCGCCGGTCTTCTTCGGCGGCCCGGTGCAGACCGACCGCGGCTTCGTGCTGCACGTGCCGCGCGGCACATACAGCTCCAGCATCGAGCTGGGCGGCGACGTGGCGCTCACCACGTCCCGCGACGTGCTCCAGGACGTCGCCGCGGGCCACGGCCCGTCCCGGCTGCTGGTGACGCTGGGCTATGCCGGCTGGGGCGCGGGCCAACTGGAAGACGAGCTCGCCCGCAACGCCTGGCTGAACGTGCTGGCGTCCAACGACATCCTGTTCGACACGCCCGCCGAGGACCGCTACGACGCCGCCCTGGCCCAGTTGGGCATCCGCGCCTCGATGCTGGCCAGCGACGCGGGCCATGCCTGACCCCGTGCCGCAGCGCGAGCCTTGCCCTTCCGGGCAGGATCGAGCGAGGCCCTGTCTGTCCGGTGCCGAAGCCACCCCCGCCCAGGGGCGGAGCGGCTCCGGCCCTCGGGCCGAAGCGCTCCCATCCGAGCAGACGCTGCTGGCCTTCGATTTCGGCCTGAAGAAAATCGGCGTGGCGCTGGGCAACACCCTGACGAACCATGCCCGCCCGCTGTGCATCCTGACGCCCGCCACGCGCGCGCAGCGTTTCGCCCAGGTCGGCGCCCTGCTGGCCGAATGGCAGCCCGATCGCGTGATCGTGGGGCTGCCCCTCACCCTGGATGGCGGCGAACAGCCCGCCTCGCAGCACAGCCGCCGCTTCGCGCACCAGATCGAAGGACGCTTCCGCGTGCGCGTGGTGCTGGTGGACGAGCGCGGCTCCAGCCTGGAGGCCCAGCAGCTCCTGGGCAGCCGCGCGCCGGACGACGCCATGGCCGCCGCCGTGATCCTGCAGCGCTACCTCGACGACCCGGCGCGTGCGGGCGCCGCCGGTCCACGGTGAGGCCGGATCGGACCAGCCCCCGCCCGCGCCCGGCGGCCAGGCCGCCCGCCCGGGTATGATGAGCGCCATTGCCCGTTCGGGGCGGAGGATGCCGGTGGCGCCGTTTCTGTTCCTGTTGCGTTTCGTCTGCGTGTCGGTCTGGGTCCTGCTGGGCCTGGCGACCGAACTGGTGGTGTTTCCGGCCCTGAGCCGCCGCCGGCGGCGCCAGGTCGTGGGCGCGTGGTCGCGGGGACTGCTATGGCTGTGCGGGGTCCGCGTGCGCCGCCTGGGCGAGCCCGTGAAACGGGGCGCCGTCCTGTGGGTGGCCAATCACGTCTCGTGGGTGGACATCTTCGTGCTCAACGGCGTGCGCACCACGTCCTTCGTCGCCAAGAGCGACATCCGGCGCTGGCCGGTGATCGGCCTGCTGGTGGCCTGGGCGGGCACGCTGTTCATCGACCGGCGCTCCCGGCACGCGGTGCGCACCGCCGGCCGCCAGATGCGCGCCTGTTTCGAGCGGGGCGAGGCCGTCGGGCTGTTCCCCGAAGGCACGACCACGGACGGCGCGGACGTGCTGCCCTTCCACGCGGGCCTGTTCGACGCCGCCGTGCGGGCCGGCGTGCCGACGCAGCCGGTGGCCCTGCGCTTCCTCAAGCGCGGCCGGCGGGCGCCGGAACTGGCCTTCGTCGGCGAACAGACCCTGGTGGCGAACCTGTGGTTCCTGCTCGGGGCCCGGGGCGTGACGGTCGAATGCGTCTTCCTGGCGCCGATCCCGCCGCAGGACGCTCCGGTGCGGGGCGAACTGGCGCGCCGCGCGCATGCCGCCATCCGCGCGGCCGTGCGCGGCGAGTGAGCGCGCCGGTCCCGGCGGGAATCCATGGGGGGATCGCGGCCGCTGCACGGCCGGGCGGGGCCGCGCGCGGCCTCAGCGGCAGGCGGCGCAGTCCTGCTGGATGATGCGGTGGTCGCGCAGCCGCAATGCGGTCAGCGCACGCCCCCAGACGCAGCCGGTATCCAGGCAGATCGCGTCGGGACGGATGTGCAGCCCCAGGGCGGACCAGTGGCCGAAGATCACCGGCACGGCGGGGTCGCGCCGTCCGGGCAGCTCGAACCAGGGCATCATCCCCGGCGTGGCGTGGGGTTCGCCCTTGTGGTGGAAGTCCATGCGGCCGTCGGCATGGCAGACCCGCATGCGGGTCAGGGCGTTGACGATCACCCGCATGCGGTCCGGCCCGCGCAGGGCGTCGTCCCATTGCAGGGGCTCCTCGCCGTACAGGTCGTGCAGGGCGGGGTGCCAGTCGGGCCGGCGCAGCGCGGTTTCGATCTCGCCGGCCAGGGCCTGGGCCTGCTCCAGGGTCCAGGCGGGCAGGATGCCGGCGTGCACCATGACGTGTCCGCGGTCGCGCACCAGCAGCGGCAGGTGGCGCAACCAGTCGATCAGTTCGGCGGCGTCGGGCGCGTCCAGGACGTCCTGGATCGTGTCGGACCTGCCCGGCGGGCGCACTCCGGCCACCACGGCCAGCAGGTGCAGGTCGTGGTTGCCCAGGATGGGGCGGGCGCGGGCGCCCAGCGCGCGGATCAGGCGCAGCGCCCCCAGGGAATCGGGGCCGCGGTTGACCAGGTCTCCGGCGAACCACAGCTCGGTGTCGGGGCGGGCGAGCTCGGGATGGGCCAGCAGGGCGCGCAGCGCGCCCGCGCAGCCCTGCACGTCGCCGATGACCCAGACGTCGCCCCCGGGGGCGTCGGCCGCCGGGGATGCTTCGGACACGGACGCAAGCGTCATGCGGGGCTCCGCTGGAGCCGGCGCTGGCGCAGCCACATGGACAGCGGGTGGCGGTGCTCCATGCCCAGCAGGGCCAGCAGGGCGGCGGCCTGGCCGGCCAGGCTGGGCACCAGCGCCGTGGCCCAGGGCGGCCAGTCGCCCAGCATGCCGGCGTTCAGGGCCAGCTGGTTGAGCATGAAGAAGCCCACCCCCAGGATGATGCCGGCGAACACCTTGATGCCGACCCCGCCGCGGCGCGTCTGCATGAAGCCGATCGGCGCGGCGATGGTGACCATGACCAGCAGGGTGAAGGGATAGGCGATCTTGCGCCACAGGGCGACTTCCTGGCGGTCGGTCTGCAGCTGGTTCTGCTTCAGATAGCGGATGTAGTCCAGCAGGTCCGAGATCGCCATGCGCTCGGGCGTGAGGATGCGGGCGATCAGGCGTTCGGGCGTGAGCGAGGTGGGGACGACGCGCTGGTCCAGGTGGACAAGCTCGCTGATGGGCGCGGCGGGAATGCGGGCATCGGCCAGGGCGTCGGCGGATTGCGGGTGGATGCGCGTCTCGGTCAGGTCGCGCAGCACCAGGCGTCCCTGCTCGAACTGCCCCGCGGCGGCCTGGACGGTGGCCCGCAGCGCGCCGTCTCCGGCGAATTCGTAGAGCATCACGTCGTCGACGCGGCCCTTGCCGGAGAGCTGGCCGATGTTGATGATGCGGGTGCCGCCCCGGTCGTCGGCTTCCTTGAACCAGTAGCCGCTGGACAGCCGGCCGCCGTCGGTGCGGCCCAGCAGCGCCAGGCGGGATTCGCTGCCGCGCAGTTCCGCCGCCGGGGTGATGAATTCCGACAGGACGAAGGCGCCCAGCACCAGCGGGATGGTGATCAGCCACAGGGCCGCCAGCAGGCGCATGCCGCTGACCCCCGATGCCCGCAGGATGGTGAGTTCGTTGCGCTGCGCGAGCCCCGCCAGCGCCAGCACCGCGCCGATCAGCAGGCCGATGGGCAGCAGTTCGTACAGGTGGTTGGGGACGTCCAGGGCCTGCAGGTAGAACAGGTTCAGCAGGGTCAGGCGCTGGCCGACCTTGTCCAGGCCTTCGATCAGCGCGAAGAACATGAAAAGGCCGACCAGCGCCACCAGCACGACGGCGGTCGAGCGGTAGATTTCGCGGGCGATGTAGCGACGGGCCGTGCGCATGGACGGAAACGCGGAGGAAACCTCAATAGTACCCCGAACGGCGGCGAAGACCGGGGCCGCGTCCGCCCGCGGCGTTTCCCGGCGGAGGGGCGTCCTTTCCGGGCGCGCCCGCCTACGGCACCGCCACCTGCCGCATGCGCGCGCGCACGGTGGCCGCGTGGGACTGCAGGTAGGCGGTGGCGCCGTGGCGGTCGTAGTAGGCGGGGTTGGGCAGCATGGCCGCCAGGCGCGAGGCCTGCCCGGCCGACAGGCGCGCCGCGTCCGTGCGGAAGTAGTGCCGCGCGGCGGCCTGTGCGCCGAAGGTGGCGGCGCCCCACTGGGCCACGTTCAGGTAGAGCTCCAGGATGCGGCGCTTGCTCATCACGCCCTCGATCATGTAGGTGAGGATCAGCTCCTGGCCCTTGCGCAGGTAGTTGCGCGAATTCGACAGGAACAGGTTCTTGGCGAGCTGCTGGGTGATCGTGGAGCCGCCGCGCCGCCGCGCGCGGCCCAGGTCGGCCTGGCGCTGGTTGTAGGTCCAGGCCTTGCGGATCGCGTCCCATTCGACGCCGTCGTGGTCGACGAAGCCGCTGTCCTCGGAGGCGATCACGGCGCGCTTCAGGTGGGTGCTGATGCGCTCGTACGGCACCCACTCGTAGGCGAGCCGGGCCTGGGGATCGTCGGCCCGCAGGGCGTTGAGCGTGTCCCGCATGATGGGGGTGGCGGAAGGATTGCGGAAGTTGAACCAGACCACCATGCCCAGCAGGCCGATCTGGTACAGGAAGGCGGCGCACAGCGCCGCCAGCAGGACGGTGGTGATGATTTTCCGGCCCGGCGCGCTCATGGCGCCCCCGCCCCCGTATCCAGGCCGTCGCGGGTGAAGTGCCAGGTCCGCGTGATGGCGAGGATGTCGGTGTGGCGCGCCAGTTCCGGCGGCAGCGGGTCGAAGGGCGCGGCCAGTTCGACGATGCGCCGGGCGGCGCTGTTCAGGACGGCCTTGTCCGAGGGCCGGTCGAATTCGATGTGATCCAGGCTGCCGTCGCGCCGGATGTAGACGGTGAGCTGCAGGTCGCCGTAGATGCGGCCGCGCGCCTCGGGCGGGTAGTGCTGCGTGCCGATCAGCTCGATGCGCTGGCGCCAGGCCTCGACGTAGCGGGCGTCGTCCGACGCCCGGGCCGACGGCGCGGTGAAGGTCTGGCGGGGCAGGGCGTTGTAGCGCTCGATGCGCTCCTTCAGGGCGGCGATGCGGGCGCTGAGCACCAGGCTGTCCTGCTGGCGGTCGTCCTCGCCCGGCTCGGCGCTGCGGCCCAGCAGTTCCGGGGCGGGGCGGGCCGCCGGGACGGTGTCCAGGGCTTCCAGCTGCGCCAGCAGGCGGCGCTGCTCGGCCTCCAGTTCGGCCTGCCGCCGCCGCAGCGCGGCCAGCACGGTTTCCTCGGCGCTGCCGTCGGTGGTCCGGGGCAGGGGGGACGAGGCCATGCCCTGCGCCTGGTCGCCGCCGCCGTCCAGATCCTGCTGGGCCAGCGCCTGCGGATTCAGCGGCGCCTGCTCGCTGCGGCTGTTGACCAGGGTGACTTCCAGCGTGGAGGACTGCGTCGCCGGCGGCGCGGGGGGCGCGCCGTGCCAGGCCAGCAGCGCGGCGTGGGCGGCCAGGGACAGCAGCAGGGCCGCCGCCATGCGGCCGCGGCCTTCGTGCCGGTATTCCAGCAGTCGCAGCGGCAGCGTGTCCATGGCAACGCGACTCCCCGAAGTAGTGTGGCCGGGCCCTAGCCCGCTTCCCGCAGGCGGCACTCGATGTCCAGGCCGATCTCATCGTAGCCCAGGATATCCAGCCGCACTTCGTGGCCGCGCTCGTATTCGGGCAGGCCGTTGATGCGGGTGACGAAGGGCGCGCAGGCCAGCCGGACCAGGTTTTCCCGCAGCACGTGGGCGCGCACTTCCTTCAGGCCCTGCTGCTGCAGCCAGCGGATGCACCAGTAGCGCTCCATCGAGGACTGGAATTCGCCCCACAGCGTGTATTGCGAATCGAAGGCGCCGATCAGGGCGTACAGGTCCGCGTCCTTGGGCTTGAAGGGCGCCGCCAGGCGCGCGGAGACGCCGTGCTCGGCCGCCGCCAGGATCTGGCCCTGGTTGACCAGGTCCACGTAGCGGCGCAGCGGCGAGGTCGACCAGATGTACTGCGGCACGGCGATGGATTCGTGCGGCAGCGCCTGGGTGGACATGCGCGTGCGGCCCATCTGCTGGGACCGGTAGATGCCGGGCACGCCGTGGCGCGCCAGCAGGGCGCCCCACTGCGTATTGGCGAGGATCATGTATTCGGCCACCAGCCGGTCCAGCGGGGCATTGCGCTGGCGCGGCACCAGGCGCACGATCGAATCGGGGTCGTCGGGCGGGCCGTCGATCTCGAAGCCGTATTCGATGCGGTCGTTGTTTTCCGGCTTGCCGCGCGTGCGGTCGCGCACCGCGCACAGCGCCTGCGCGAGCTGCCACAGGGGGCGCAGCCAGTGGGCGTGCGGCAGGGGCGCCGCCGGATCGGCCAGCGCGGCCTCGGTGACCTCGTCGATGCGGCCGTGGCGCAGGTTGGCGGCCACCCGGATGCGTTCCAGACGGGTCTCGGCTTCCAGGATCTCGCCGTCGGCCACGCGGCCGGTGACGTACAGCGACAGCGCCGGGCGCCATTGCCCCTCGTCCAGGGAAAAGGCGGCGATCAGCTCGCGCGGCAGCATGGGGATCTTGTCGCCCGGCATGTAGACGGTGGACATGCGCGCGCGCGCCTGCTCGTCCAGCGCGCTGCCGCGCGTGACGGCCAGGGCCGGCACGGCGATGTGGATGCCGACGCGGACCGTGCCGGGCGCGGGGATCGAGACCGACAGGGCGTCGTCGATCTCGATGGTGCTGGCGTCGTCCAGGGAATAGGCCTCGACCTCG
Source organism: Castellaniella defragrans (assembly GCF_014203015.1). GTDB lineage: Bacteria > Pseudomonadota > Gammaproteobacteria > Burkholderiales > Burkholderiaceae_B > Castellaniella > Castellaniella defragrans. Next base: position 13,462 of record NZ_JACHIB010000016.1, on the reverse strand, counting down.
GCCTGCGGCAGGTCCGCGCCCCAGTCCTGCACCTCCACGGGCGGCCATTGCGTGCCGCGGGGGAAGTGGGCCGACAGGAAGCGGTCGCGCATCATGGCCAGGGGGTGGGGCCAGACGCCCAGCGACAGCAGCAGCCGCTCGGGGCTGATGCCGGACTGCTGCACGGCGGCGTCGAAGGCCTTCCATTCCAGCGTGTTCTTGTCGGGCCGGTCCAGGAAGGTGGCGGCGACGGGCTTCAGGGCGTCGGGCAGCGTGCCCGCCAGCAGCGCCTCGGTCCATTCCGCCTGCAACTCGGCCTGGCGGCGCTTTTTCTCGATGGCGGCCAGCGCGGCCTGCAGGATGTCGGGCGGCGCGGGGCGGAAGGCGCCCTTGCCGCGCCGGTGGAAATAGGCCGGCGCGGCCGACAGGGCCAGGATGGTGGCGGTCTTCTCCACCGCGTCGGGCGCGTGGCCGAAATATTCCTCGGCCAGGGCGGCGGCCTCGAATTCCTGCTGTGGCGCGCATTCCCACAGGAAGCCCGCGTCCAGCGTGGCCGCCAGGGTTTCGGCCGCGGGCAGCAGGGTGTCGGGCGCGGGCTGCTCGAAGGTGAACAGCACGGCGTTGCGCTTGATCTTGCTGCGCTTGCCGCTGGCCGATTCGACCTGCAGCGAGGTGTCGGCTTCGGAGAAAATGGTTTCGGCCTTGAGCTTGCCGGCGTCTTCGTAGAGAACGTGCATACAGGAGAAAGGGGACCGCTGGGTTCAGGGGGAAGACCGGGGGCGGCGGCGCGCCAGCCTGTCGAGAAGGGTCTGGTGGATGCCGCCGAAGCTGCCGTTGCTCATGACGAGCACCTGGTCGCCGGGCTGCGCCGCGTCGCACACGGCGTCGGCCAGCGCGTCCAGGTCGTCGCCCGTCCACAGGCGCTCGCCCAGGCCGGCCAGCACCTGCCGGGGATCCCAGCCCAGGGCGTGGCGGCCCTGGGTGGCGCCGTGGCAGAAGACCCGGTCGGCGCCGGCCAGCGCCGCCGGCAGCCGGGCCGCCATCGTGCCCAGCTTCATGGTGTTGGAGCGCGGCTCGATCACCGCCAGGATGCGGGTGTGCGGGCCGACGCGGCGGCGCAGGCCGTCCAGGGTGGTGGCGATGGCGCTGGGGTGGTGGGCGAAATCGTCGTAGACGGCCACGCCGTCCCGCGTGCCGCGCAGTTCCAGGCGGCGGCGCACGCCCTGGAAGCGGTTCAGGGCGGCGATGCCGTCTTCCGCCGCGATGCCGGCGTGCCGGGCGGCGGCCAGGGCGGCCAGGGCGTTGGCCTGGTTGTGGGCGCCGGCGAGCGACCAGTCCAGCGTTCCCGCCGGACGGCCGCGGTGCAGGATGCGGCAGCGCCGGCCGTCGTCCGTTTCCGGCTCCGCCTGCCAGTCGCCGCCCGGACCGAAGGTCTCGACCGGGGTCCAGCAGCCGCGCGCCAGGACGCGGTCCAGGGCGTCGCTGGCCGCCGGCCGGACGAGATGCCCCGATGCCGGGACGGTGCGCACCAGGTGGTGGAACTGGGTCTCGATCGCGGCCAGGTCGGGGAAGATGTCGGCGTGGTCGTATTCGAGGTTGTTCAGGATGGCGGTGCGCGGCCGGTAGTGGACGAACTTCGAGCGCTTGTCGAAGAAGGCCGTGTCGTATTCGTCGGCCTCGATCACGAAGTGGCGCCGCGCCGGGTCGTAGCGGGCCGAGACGCCCAGGTCGGGCGCCACGCCGCCGATCAGGAAATTGGCGGGCTCGCCGGACTGCTCGAAGATCCAGGCCAGCATGGCGCTGGTCGTGGTCTTGCCGTGCGTGCCCGCCACCGCCAGGACGTGCTGGCCGCCCAGGACGTGGTCGGCCAGCCATTGGGGGCCGGAGGTGTAGGGCAGGCCCTGGTCCAGGATGGCCTCCATCAGCGGATTGCCCCGGCTGACCACGTTGCCGACCACGTACAGGTCCGCGCCCAGGCCGGTCTGGCCGGCGTCGAAGCCTTCGATCAGGTCGATGCCCTGCTGGCGCAGCTGCGTGCTCATGGGCGGATAGACGCCCGCGTCGCAGCCGGTGACCCGATGGCCCGCCGCGCGGGCGATCAGGGCCAGGCCGCCCATGAACGTGCCGCAGATTCCCAGTATGTGTACGTGCATCGTATCCTCCGGCCTGTATTGTAAGGGTGCGCGGGCCGGGGCTTCCGCTTTGCGGGCCGCCGCCGCCCGGACCGGCCCGCGCCGCGGCCCGATGCTATGATGGACGAGGCCGGACGCGCCTGGGTCCCTGCGGACCCTGGCGCGCCTGACGAATCCGGGCGGCCTGCGGGCCGCGGGACGGACGGACAGCATGGAGCATGTTCCCTACATGGACAGGCGGAAATTCTTGCACGCGGTTTCCCTGGCAACGCTCGGGCTCGCGGCGGGCGCGCGCGGCGCGGCGGCCTCGATGCTGCCGGCCGATCCGGTGTTCGGCCGCACCTTCGCCGATCTGCAGGGCCGCGACCAGGCCCTGTCGGCCTATGTGGGCCGGCCGGTGCTGATGAATTTCTGGGCCAGCTGGTGCGCGCCCTGCGTGCGCGAGATGCCCCTGCTCGAAACCCTGCACCAGCGCCATCCCGACCTGGCCGTGCTCGGGCTGGCCATCGACACCCAGGCCAACGTCGAGCGCTTCCTGAAAAAGGTGCAGGTGTCCTATCCCTTGCTGCTCACCGGCACCCAGGGCATCCCGCTGATGCGCGAGCTGGGCAACAAGGGCGGCGGCCTGCCGTTCACCCTGCTGTTCGACCGCCGCGGCCGCGTCGCCGATTCGGTCATGGGCGAACTCAGGCCGGACGACATCGAGGTCCGGCTGGGGCAGATACTTTAAGTTTCAATAATTAGCGTTCCGGCCCCTCGCAGGGCTGTTTTTATGGACAAATCGGCGGTTTTAGCGTAAAAAGGCGCTTTGAAGGGTACCCTCATACCCAGGATCAGGCGGCTTCGGGCAGGAGTCCTGGGCTGCCCGCTGGCAGCAGCAACACATGTGGCCGTCGTGGATTCTCCCCGCATCGCCGGGGTCGGACCGACGGCGCATTTGTTTTCGCCGCCCGGATCCGACCATCGAACGGCCCGCCCCCCGTATGGGCCAGCACACAGGAATTTATCGTCATGGATCTCCGAAAACTGAAAACGCTGATCGACCTGGTGGCCGATTCGGGTATCGCCGAACTGGAAATCACCGAGGGCGAGGGCAAGGTCCGCATCGTCAAGTTCGCCCAGCCCGCCGCGGGCGCCCCGGTGGCCGTGGCCGCCGCGCCGGCCCAGGTCGTGGCCGCGCCCGCGGCCGCCCCCGCGCCGGCCGCCGCCCCGGCGCCCGCCGCTCCGCAGGGCCATCAGGTCAAGGCGCCGATGGTCGGCACCTTCTACCGTTCGCCCAATCCGAATGCCGCGGCCTTCGTCGAGGTCGGCCAGGCCGTCAAGGAAGGCGATCCCCTGTGCATCATCGAGGCGATGAAGCTGCTCAACGAGATCGAGGCCGACAAGTCCGGCGTCATCAAGGAAATCCTCGTCGAGAACGGCGAACCGGTCGAATATGGCCAGCCCCTGTTCATCATCGCCTGAGCGCCATGTTTGAAAAAATCCTGATCGCCAATCGCGGCGAAATCGCCCTGCGGGTCCTGCGCGCCTGCCGCGAGCTGGGCGTCAAGACCGTGGTCGTGCACTCCGAGGCCGACCGCGATGCCAAATACGTGCGCCTGGCCGACGAATCCGTCTGCATCGGGCCGGCCACGCCGCGCGACAGCTATCTGAACATGCCGGCGCTGATCTCGGCCGCCGAAGTCACCGACGCCGAGGCCATCCACCCCGGCTACGGCTTCCTGTCGGAAAACGCCGATTTCGCCGAGCGCGTGGAAAAGAGCGGCTTCGTCTTCATCGGACCGCGTCCCGAGAGCATCCGCACCATGGGCGACAAGGTCAGCGCCAAGCAGGCGATGATCGCCGCCGGCGTGCCGGTCGTGCCGGGTTCGGGCGGCGCGCTGCCCGACGACCCCAGGGAAATCCAGCGCATCGCCGCCGAGGTCGGCTATCCGGTCATCATCAAGGCCGCGGGCGGCGGCGGCGGGCGCGGCATGCGGGTGGTCTACACCGAGGCGGCCCTGCTCAACGCGGTGGCCATGACGCGCACCGAGGCCGGCGCCGCCTTCAACAATCCCGAGGTCTACCTCGAAAAATTCCTGGAAAACCCGCGCCACATCGAGATCCAGGTGCTGGCCGACGGCGAGGGCAAGGCCGTCTGGCTGGGCGAGCGCGACTGCTCCATGCAGCGCCGCCACCAGAAGATCATCGAAGAGGCGCCCGCCCCGGGCATCGGGCGCGCCCTGGTCGAGCGCATCGGCGAACGCTGCGCCGAGGCCTGCCGCCAGATGCGCTACCGTGGCGCCGGCACCTTTGAATTCCTCTACGAGAACGGCGAATTCTTCTTCATCGAGATGAACACCCGCATCCAGGTCGAGCACACGATCACCGAGATGATCACCGGCATCGACCTGGTCCAGCAGCAGCTGCGCATCGCCGCCGGCGAGAAATTCACCCTGCGCCAGCGCGACGTCCACCTGCGCGGCCATGCGATCGAATGCCGGATCAACGCCGAGGACCCGTACAAGTTCACGCCCAGCCCCGGCAGGATCACCAACTGGCACACGCCGGGCGGCCCGGGCGTGCGCATGGATTCGCACGTGTTCACCGGCTACACCGTGCCGCCCTACTACGACTCGATGATCGCCAAGCTCATCACCTATGGCGACGACCGCCACCAGGCGATCATGCGCATGGACATCGCCCTGTCGGAAATGATCGTCGAGGGGGTGCAGACCAATATCCCGCTGCACCGCGAGCTGATGCAGGACGCCCGATTCGTCGAAGGCGGCACCAGCATCCACTACCTCGAACAGAAGCTCGCCGCGCGCGCCTGAGGTCCGGCATGCGAGAGCTGGTGCTGAACTGCGCGGAAAGCCAGGCCGAGGCCTGGTCCGACGCCCTGCTGGAAGCCGGCGCCCTGGCGGTGTCCGTCGAGGACGCCGACGGCGACACCGAGCACGAACGGGCGCTGTTCGGCGAGCCGGGCACGGAGCCCGAGGTCCTCGCCTGGCGGCGCAACCGCCTGGTGGCCCTGCTGGCCGACGGCGACGATCCCGCCCACCTGCTGGCCGCGCTGGACGGCCTGGCCGGGCCCGCGCCGGGGGCGGGCGACTGGCGCCTGCGCGACGTGCCGGACGCCGACTGGGTGCGCCTGACGCAGTCCCAGTTCGGCCCCATCGTCGTGAGCGAGCGCATCTGGATCGTGCCGAGCTGGCACCGCGACGATGCCGGCCTGCCCGCGGCCGGCGCCCGGGACGGCATCGTGCGCATCGAGCTCGACCCGGGCCTGGCCTTCGGCACCGGCAGCCACCCCACCACGCACCTGTGCCTGGAATGGCTCGCGGCCCATCTGCAGGGCGGCGAGACCGTGCTGGACTACGGCTGCGGCTCCGGCATCCTGGCGATCGCCGCGCGCCTGCTGGGCGCCGGCCCGACCCGGGGCGTGGACATCGACGAACAGGCGGTGCTGGCCACGGCCCGCAACGCGGCCGCCAACCGCGTGGACGTCCAGGCCTGCCTGCCCGACGATCTGCCCGCCGGCGCCAGCCAGGTGGTGGTCGCCAACATCCTCTCCAATCCGCTCAAGCTCCTGGCACCCATGCTGGCGGCGCGGGTCGCCCCCGGTGGGCGGCTGGCGCTCTCCGGCGTGCTGGAGCGCCAGGCCGACGAGGTCTGCCAGGCCTACGCGCCGCACCTGCCCCTGCACGTCTGGGCGGCCCGCGACGGCTGGGTCTGCCTGACGGGGCGCAGGGACTGAAGGGCGCCGTGGCGATGGACCTGACCACGCGCTGCCCGAAATGCGGGACCGTGTTCCAGGCGGGCCTGTCCGACCTGCAGCTGCGCAAGGGCTACATCCGCTGCGTGCAGTGCGCCCATATCTTCGACGGCTATGCCGAGGTGGTCTCCGATGCGTCCGAGACGCCGGCGTCCCCGGCGGCGCCGCGCCCGGCCGCCGCCCAAGCGCCGTCCGCGCCCTCCGCCCCGTTCGCATCATCCGTCCCCTTCGTTCCGCCCGCTTCTGCCGCCCCGCCCGCTCCGTCCGCGCCCTCCGTTCCTTCCGCGCCTTACGCCGCCTCTCCGTCCTTCACCGCATCGGCCGCATCGGCCGGGCCCGCCGGGCCCGCGGCCGAGCCGCCGCCCCAGGTGATCCGCTCCGGCCGCCCGGTGGCGGGGCGGCCCCAGTCCGAGCCGGCGCCGGTGTTCCGCATCGGCGTCGCGCCCTGGCCCGACGACCGCCCCGAGCCCCGTCTCGGCCAGGCGGCGGGCGGGCCGGCGCCGCGGCCGGTCGAGGAAATCCTGGCCGACGAGGGCTGGGTGCCCGATGCCGGCGCCGCGCCGGTCTTCGGCCGGGCCGAGCCGCCTCCCCAGGAGGCGCCCTTCGTGGTCGAGGCCCGGCCGGGGCACCGCAGCCAGGGCGGCTCGGCCGCCCCCCTGCTGCGCGACGAGGATGCCCCGGGCTGGTGGGATGCGCTGCTGCGCTTCGGCGCCTGGCTGCTGTTCATCCTGCTGCTCGTCCTGCTGGCCGCGCAGGCCGTCTACGTCTACCGTGCCCAGATCGCCCGGATGGTGCCCGCGCTGCGGCCGGCGCTGGAACGCGCCTGCGTGCCGCTGCGCTGCCAGGTGCCCTATGCGCGGGACATCGCCCACATCGCCATCACCGGCTCCGCGCTCAAGGCGGCCGATGCCGGCGCCGCGGCCGGCCGCGCCGGGACCGGGCGGGCCGAGGGCGGCCGGACCGAAGGCGGGGCCGACGGCCAGGCGTCCGCCGAGCAGCATTTCGTGCTGCACGCCACCCTGCGCAACCGCGCCGAACAGCCGCAGGAATGGCCGACCCTGATCCTGGACCTGAAGGACGCCGCCGGCACGCTGCTGGTGCGCCGCAACCTGTCGCCCGCCGACTACCTGGGGGCCGCCCGCGCCGCCGAGCCCTTCGCCGCCCTCAGCGAAGTCCTGGTGCGCGTCCCCCTGACCGTGAGCGGCGTCCGCGTCAACGGCTACCAGCTCGACCTCTTCTATCCCTGAAGGAATTCCCCCGCCATGTCCAAGGACGTCCTGATCTGCGGTTCCATCGCCTTCGACACCATCGCCGTGTTTGAAGGCCGGTTCCGCGACCATATCCTGGCCGACAACATCAAGTCCCTCAGCGTGTCGTTCTTCGCGCCCCTGCTGCGCAAGGAATACGGCGGCTGCGCCGGCAACATCGCCTACAGCCTGAAGCTGCTGGGCGGGCGGCCCGTGCCCGTCGGCACCGTGGGCCAGGATGCCGACGACTACCTGCAGCGCCTGCGCGCGCTGGACATCGACACCCGCCTGGTGCGCGTGCTGCCCGACACCTACACGGCGCAGTGCCACATCATCACGGACCAGGAAAACAACCAGATCGCCTCGTTCCACCCGGGGGCGATGCTGCGTTCGGCCGAGAACGACCTGAGCGGCAACGCCGCGTGCTGGGCCATCGTCTCGCCCGATTCCAAGGAAGGCATGTTCGTCCACGCCGAGCGCCTGCGGGCCGCGGGCATCCCCTTCATCTTCGACCTGGGGCAGGCGATGCCGCTGTTCGACGGCGACGAGCTGCTGCGCATGCTGGACATGGCCAGCATCCTGACCGCCAACGACTACGAGGCCAGCGTGATCGAGGAGCGCACGGGTCGCTCCATCCAGGCGCTCGCCGCCGGCCTGCAGGCGGTGGTGGTGACCCGTGGCGGCGAGGGCGCCTCGCTGTTCGTGGGCGAGGAACGCACCGACATTCCGGCCCCGCCCGCGGCCCGCATCGTGGACCCGACCGGCTGCGGCGACGCGCACCGCGCCGGCCTGCTGTACGGCCTGGCGCACGGCTGGTCCCTGCGCGACGCCTGCTGCTTGGCGAACGTCATGGGCAGCTTTAAAATCGCCCACAGGGGTCCGCAAAACCATGGCCCGTCGCGCACCGACGTCGCGGCGGCGCTGCAGACGCACTACGGCATCGACGCGGGCCCGCTCGCCTGAGCCGGGCACGGCCTCCTTTTCGGGGGCGTTTCTTTCTCACTCCAGGAGTCAGCCCATGGCGATCCTCACCCATGCATTCTCGTCCCGCGCGGCGCGCCTCGCCGCCGCCGCGGGGATCTCCCTGTCGCTGCTCGCCCTGGCCGGCTGCGCCAACCAGTCCGCCTCCAGCTCGGTCTACACCTACGGCCAGGCCCAGCAGGAGCAGATCGTGCGCTACGGCACCGTGGTGTCCGTGCGCTCCGTGGTCATCCAGTCCGACAAGCCTTCGGGCGTCGGCGCGATCGGCGGCGCGGCGCTGGGCGGGGTGGCGGGCAGCGCCATCGGCGGCGGCCGCGGCCAGATCCTGACCTCGATCGGCGGCGCGCTGCTGGGCGGCCTGGCCGGCAACGCGATCGAAAACCAGGTGGGCAAGACCAACGGCCTGGAAATCACCGTGCGTCTGGACAACGGCGAAACCCGCGTCATCGCCCAGGCGGCCGACGTGCCGCTCAGTTCCGGCCAGCGCGTGCAGGTGATCAGCGGCGGCGGCCCCACCCGCGTCGTGCCGATGTAATTCGCGCCGCCGTCATCGATCTGGGCTTCCCGGATGCGCAAAGGCCCGGCATTGCCGGGCCTTTGCATTGTGATCGGCCGGGTGGATCGCCCGGGCCCGGCTCAGCCGAAGGTCGTGAAGACCAGGTGATTGAGCACCATCATGGCGATCTGGGCCAGCACCAGCAGCACCAGGGGGGACAGGTCCAGCCCGCCCATGCGCGGCAGGATCCGGCGGATGGGATCGAGCAGCGGCGCGGTCAGGGTGTAGAGCACCGGCATGATGGGCGACAGGGGATTGATCCAGGACAGGATGGCCTGGATCAGCGTCACCCAGACGATCACGTTGAACAGCCATTTCAGGCCGACCAGCAGGCCCGACAGCAGCAGGGGGCCGATGGCCGAGGCGGCGGGCATCAGGCCGCCCATGGCGACCAGCCAGGTCAGCAGCAGATACAGGATCGCCGTGAGCCAGCAGGCCAGGATGCTGGACCAGTCGAACCGGCCGCTGCCGGGCACGATCCGGCGGATCGGCCGCACCAGCCATTCCGTGGCCCGCAGGATGGCCTGGGAAAACGGGTTGAAGGGATGCAGGCGGATGGCGAACATCCAGGCCCGCAGGATCAGGGCGATGCCGAAGAGCTGGAAAACGATGTCGATCAGGAACTGCAGGATGTCTTGGGCCATGCGGTGCTCGTAGGCTGCGGAAAAACAGCGGTCATTGAGTAGCGCTCATTGTCGCATCAAGCGCCCGTGTCTGGCGAATGAAAAGGCCCGGCGGATGCCGCCGGGCCTGGTGTGCCGCGTATGTCCCGCCCCGGGGAAAGGACGGGCCGATGCGCTCAGGGCCGCTTGCCGGTGGGGAAGGGCCAGGCGCCGGCGGGGTTGGCGTCGGTGCGCGCCTCGGGAGCGGGCGTGTCGGGCTTGGCGGCGGCTTTCCTGGCTGCCGGTTTGGCCGGCGCAGGCTCGGATGCGGCGGCCGGCTTGGCCGCCTTTTTCGCGGGGGCCTTGGCCGCCTTCTTGGCGGCGGCCTTTTTCGCCGGCGCTTTTTTCGCCGCGGTCTTGGCCGCGGTTTTCTTGGCCGGGGCGGCGGTCTTGGCGGCGGTCTTTTTCACCGCGGTCTTCGTGGCGGCGGTCTTGGTTGCAGCGGATTTGGCCGCGGCGGTCTTGGTCGCGGCCGCTTTCTTCGGCGCGGCCTTGGTGGCCGCGGACTTCACCGGCGCGGCTTTCTTGGCGGCGGCCTTGACGGCGGTTTTCTTGGCGGGGGCGGCCTTCTTGGCGGCGGCTTTCACCGGCGCCGCCTTTTTGGCGGGCGCGGCTTTCTTGGCCGGAGCGGCTTTCTTGACGGAGGTTGCGGGGGAGGCTTGCTTGGCGGCCGGGGCGGACTTCTTGGCTGCCGGTTTGGGTGCGGACTTCGGGGCTGCGGATTTCTTGGCCGGTGCGACAGAGGCCTTCTTGGCGGTTGCCATCGTCATGCTCCTTGGGATCGAAGAGGGTGTCCACCCATTTGATATGACCCCCACGGGGCGTGCGGCTCATCTCAAATGGCGCAGGCGCGCAATATCACGAATATTGCACGCCTTCAAGTCTAGCGTAAGCCCTGTCGCGTTCCAAGCACTATTCCAGGCGCGACACCCGATGAGATCGATATTCGATTGCGCCTGTCTCGAAAAAGTCGCGTTCCTATTTCCGGACCCCGTTTCCGCGGGTATTTCGGGGCGGTTTTCCACGCACGTTTTCACGCGTGTCGCCGGATGGATTTTCAAGCGGGCGTTCGCGCCGATTTCCACGCGAATGCTCCGGCGTGCCCGCTCCGTCCGGCCGGATTCACCATGTCAGGTAGAACATGGCCTTGGCGAGAAAGACGATCAGGACGACGTGGCAGAAAACGCTGATGTGGATGAGCTGGAAATGGCGCGATTTCAGCTTGCCGGTGCCGCTGAGCGTCATGGCGGTGATGAAATGGCCCAGCACGCTGAAGGCCAGGATGATCTTGATCCACAGCAGCGTGGCGAAGCTGCTGGCGAAGGGATGGGCAAGCGATTCGCGGAATTGCCAGGCCATGCCCAGGCCCGCGCCGAACAGCACGATCATGGCGAAGGGCATGATGCGCCGCGCGCGCCGGCCGATGGCCAGCTCGACGTTGCGCATGGCCTCGCGGCCGAGCGGCTTGCGGATGCCTTCCAGGATGAGGACCTCGAAAAAGACCGTGCCCACGAACAGGATGGCGGCGAACAGGTGCAGCGTAACGAGTAGTGAGTGGCTCATGTCGGTAGAATGATGGCTTGCCCGCTGGATGCGCGCGCACCGGGAAATTGTAGGCCGCCAGGCCCCGCGGTCCCGCTGCGGCCCTGCGCCGATCCCGGGTATTGGATGACATTTGTCATGGATGGGAATCAAGCAATGGATCGCATTCGTATTCATGCCTGGGCCGCCTGCGCGGTCCTCCTGGGCACCCTGGCCGCCTGCGCGCCGATCAAGCCGGCCCAGCCTCCGGCCGAGGCCGCCCGGCCGTCCTGCACGCCCGCCGCGGCGGGCGACCCCCTGGTCGGCAACTGGCTGTCGGTCAGTTCGCAGAAAGGCGTGGCGGGCGCGCTGCGCACGCTCTACACGCTGAACGCCGACGGCACCATGAGCTACGTCGAGCAGATCAAACGTCCGCGCACGCCGTCCCAGGGCCTGTACGAAGCCGGCTGCTGGTCGCGCGAAGGGCAGACGCTGGTGCTGCGCACCCTGGAATCGAACGGCTCGCCGGTGAACCTGGACGACCCGATCTACACCAACCGCCACCGCGTGGAGCGGGTCGATGCGACGGAACTGCGCATGAACGGCCCGTCCGGCGCCGTCAAGGCGCGACGCATGTCGCCGGGCTACCGCCTGCCGTTCTAGCGAATCCGTGGACGAATCCCCGCGCCGCGCCCCGCGGCGAAAGCGCGGGACGGGCGCGGATCAGGACCCGGATCCGCGCCGGGCCAGGCGGGCTCAGGACCGGGCCAGGCTGGCGGCCAGGCGCTCCAGCACGGTTTCGCGGCCCAGCAGGGCCAGCACGGCGCCGATGGACGGGGTGTGCTTGTGGCCGGTGACGGCCACCCGCAGGGGGATCGCCAGCTTCGGCATCTTGGCGCCGTGGTCCCGCAGGATGGCCTTGATCAGGCCGTCGAGTTCCGCCTCGGTCCAGGCGGGCAGGGCCTCGGCCCGCTGGCGGAAGTCCTCTAGCAGGACGCGCGCGGCGTCGTCCAGGACTTCCGCCCGCAGGGCGTCGTCGGCGGGCGCGTAGGGGCCGCAGAACAGCATGGCGCCTTCGGCCAGGTCTTCCAGGGTTTCGCCGCGATCGCGCAGCAGCGCCATGATGGCCGGCAGGTCGGCCGACGCGGGATCGCCGCCCCGGCGGACGATGCGCGGCGCGACGCGCGCGGCCAGGTCGGCCGGATCGAGCGCGCGCATCGCGTGGGCGTTGACCCAGTTCAGTTTCTTCGGATCCCACTGGGCGGCCGAACGGCTGAGGTTGCGCGGATCGAACCATTCCACGAACTGCTCGCGGGTGAAGAGCTCGTCGTTGCCGTGGCTCCAGCCCAGCCGCGCCAGGTAGTTGACCATGGCTTCGGGCAGGTAGCCCATGCGGTCGTATTCCATGACGCTGACGGCGCCGTGGCGCTTGGAGAGCTTTTCGCCGTCCGGCCCCAGGATCATCGGCACGTGGCCGTAGCGCGGCAGCTCGCCGCCCAGGGCGCGCAGGATGTTGATCTGGCGCGGGGTGTTGTTGACGTGGTCGTCGCCGCGGATGACGTGGGTGATGCGCATGTCCCAGTCGTCCACCACCACGCAGAAGTTGTAGGTGGGCGTGCCGTCGGGCCGGGCGATCACCAGGTCGTCGAGTTCGCCGTTGTCGAAGCTGATGGGACCCTTGACCAGGTCGTCCCAGGCGGTGACGCCGTCCTGCGGGCTGCGGAAGCGCACCACGGGCTGCACGCCGGCCGGGATTGGCGGCAGGGTCTTGCCGGGCTCGGGCCGCCAGGTGCCGTCGTAGCGCGGCTTGGCGCCGACCGCGCGGGCGCGCTCGCGCATGGCCTCGACTTCCTCGGGCGTGCTGTAGCAGTGGTAGGCCGTGCCCTGGGCGAGCATGTCGGCGATCACGGCGCGGTAGCGGTCCATGCGCTGCATCTGGTAGAACGGCCCCTCGTCGGCCTTCAGGTCCAGCCACTGCATGCCGTCCAGGATCGCCTGCACGGCCTCGGGCGTGGAGCGCTCCAGGTCCGTGTCTTCGATGCGCAGCACGAAGGTGCCGCCGAAGTGGCGGGCGAAGGCCCAGGAGAACAGGGCGGTGCGGGCGCCGCCCAGGTGCAGGTAGCCGGTGGGGGACGGAGCAAAGCGGGTGCGCACGGGGCGCGTGGAGGAGTCGGTCATGGTGATGGTTCGGGTGGGGTTGGTGCACTGCAACAAAATGCCGGCGAACCCCTGTAGAATCGGAAGGTCGATATGCTATTTTAAGGGACGACCCGTTCGGGGGCGTCCGGAGTCCTGTCCATGCTGCGCCACCGCCTGGCGGCCCTGTTCGAGCCGCGCTCCTTGCTGATCCTGAGTTCACGCGAACTGCCCGTCGTGCGAACGCCGCCCGCCCTGCTCAAGGGCCGGATCGCCGACGTGCGCATCGGCGACGACGGCCGCTGGCAGATGCCCCAGCGGCTGGATTTCCTGCAGGAGGGCCAGCGCCTGGACATGGCCCTGCTGTGCCTGGATCCCGCCCTGCTGCCGGCCGCGCTAGTGTGGTGTTTTATTAATACGATTATTTATACCCAGCTGTGGCCGCTCTTGCACGCGCGACTTTCGCGAGGATGGCCTCGGCGCTCTTGGTC
>NZ_JACHIB010000015.1 GCF_014203015.1 Castellaniella defragrans | reverse complement strand
TCGAGCCCGAAATTAAAACACATCAGCGTTTCAATGTCAAGCCTGACTGGCCCCGGCTGCGGATCGAAACCCCGCCGGTCTTCGCTGCCGACTGCCGTATTCGGATCGGGCCAAACGCCTGCAAATCCGAACACTTCTGCCTGCGCCCGGTCCCTGCAACGCTTCGGTAAAACCGATTCATCTAGGGGTTAACCCGAGTGCCTGGCGGCGAAGAAACGAGACTATAGCACGCTTTTTTGGAGAAGGGCAAATCGGAGCGGACAAGCGGGCGAAAAATCCGCTTTTCTCTGGGAGGGCCCAGGAGGTTCGGTATGGGGCGGCGCTTCGGTGCGGGGCTGCCGCTTCGGTGCGGGGCTGCCGCTTCGGTGCGGGGCTGCCGCTTCGGTGCGGGGCTGCCGCTTCGGTGTGGGTTGCTGCTTCGGTGCGGGACGCTGCTTCGGTGCGGGGCACCGCCTGGGCAGCTCGGCCGGTGCGCGCCCCCTGCCGGAACAGGCTGCGAACAGTCCCGGCAGGGGGCGCGCACCGGCCCTACGCGAGGAGGGGCGCTGGTTAAAAAAGCGGCGGCTGAAAAAAGCACCGGCTGTAAGGAGGGGCGGCGGCTGTAAAGAGGGGCGGCGGTTTTCTGGGCCGGCGCCCCTCCCCTTTCCTCATTGACTGCTTTGCTGCTCTTCTCAGCTTTGCTGCCTTACAACCTTGCTGTCTTACAACCTTGCTGCTTTGCTGCCTCGCCGTCTTACAGCCTTGCGCCTGCTGCTTTGCGGGGCCTGCTTCCTTGCCGGGCCTCTTTCAGCTTTCCAACTTTCCAACTTTCCAACTTTCCAGCTTTTCAACCTTCCAGCGCCCGGATGGCGGCGGCGACGCCTGCGCCGTAGGCGGGATCGGCCTGGGTGCAGTGCTCGATGTGCAGGGCCTGCACATCGGGGGTGACGCCGGCGATGGCGCGGGCGGTGTTGTCGAACAGGGCCTGCTGCTGTTCGGGCGTCATCAGGCGGAAGAGCGCGCCCGGCTGCGAGAAGTAGTCCGTGTCCTCGCGGTGGTTCCAGTGGTCGGCCGCGCCTTCCAGGCTGAGCGGCGGCTCGCGGTAGTCGGGCTGCTCGGCCCATTCGCCGGCGCGGTTGGGTTCGTTGCCCGTCAGGCCGCCGTGGTTGCCGTCCACCCGCATGGCGCCGTCGCGGTGGTAGCTGTGGAAGGGACAGCGCGGCGCGTTGACCGGGATCTGGTGATGGTTGACCCCCAGGCGGTAGCGCTGAGCGTCGCCATAGGAGAACAGGCGGGCCTGCAGCATGCGGTCCGGCGAAAAGCCGATGCCGGGGACGACGTTGGCCGGGGTGAAGGCGGCCTGCTCGACTTCGGCGAAGAAGTTTTCCGGATTGCGGTTCAGTTCCAGGACGCCGACCTCGATCATGGGATAGTCGCCGTGCGGCCAGACCTTGGTCAGGTCGAAGGGGTTCAGGTGGTAGCTGCCGGCCTCCTTTTCGGGCATGACCTGCACGTACATCGTCCAGCGCGGGAAGTCGCGCCGGGCGATGCTGTCGTACAGGTCGCGCTGCGAGCTTTCGCGGTCGCGGCCGATGAGTTCGGCGGCCTGGGCGTCGGTCAGGTTGCGGATGCCCTGCTGCGACTTGAAGTGGAATTTCACCCAGAAGCGCTCGTTGGCGGCGTTGATGAAGCTGAAGGTATGGCTGCCGAACAGGTGCATGTGGCGGAAGTCGGACGGAATGCCGCGATCGCTCATGACGATGGTGACCTGGTGCAGGGCCTCGGGCAGGCCGGTCCAGAATTCCCAGTTGTTCTGGGCGCTGCGCATGCCGGTGCCCGGGTCGCGCTTGACGGCGTGGTTCAGGTCGGGGAATTTCAGCGGATCGCGGAAGAAGAATACGGGGGTGTTGTTGCCCACCAGGTCCCAGTTGCCCTGTTCGGTGTAGAACTTCATGGCGATGCCGCGGATGTCGCGCTCGGCGTCGGCGGCACCGCGCTCGCCGGCCACCGTGGAGAAGCGGGCGAACATCGGGGTCTGCTTGCCGATCTCGGAGAACAGGGCGGCGCGCGTGTAGCGGGTGATGTCTTGGGTGACGGTGAAGGTGCCGTAGGCGCCCGCGCCCTTGGCGTGCATACGGCGCTCGGGGATCACTTCGCGGTCGAAGTGGGCCAGCTTTTCGAGCAGCCAGACGTCCTGCAGCAGGGCCGGGCCGCGCGGGCCGGCGGTGAGGATATTCTGGTTGTCGACGACGGGGGCACCGGCGGCGGTGGTCAGCTTTTTCATGAACATCTCCTGGGCAAGGGCGCCGCCGAAAGGGCCGCGCCGGGTCGGGGAACCGGGGGAGCCCGCAGCGTCGGGCTCGTCATGAAAGGCAGTCTACCGAGACCGGCAGAATAAATAAAATTGAATATTGCTCTTGGTTTGATAGGGGTCATCTATTGAACAGAAACCGCGGCCGCCCGGCGCCGAGAAGGGAGTCCGCTCAGGTCGGCAGCTCGGTCGTTTCCTTGATGGACTGCAGCGCGAAGCTGCTGCGGATATCGACGACGGCCGGATGCCGCATCAGGGTGTCCATGGCGAACCGGGAAAAGGCCGCCAGGTCGTGGACCTGGACCCGCAGCAGGTAGTCCATGTCGCCCGACATGGCATAGCACTGGACGACTTCCGACCAGCTCTGGACGTCGCGGGCGAAGGCGGACATGGCGCCATGCTCGGCGCGGTGCGACTTGTCCAGCCGGACGAAGACGTAGGCGAGCAGCCCCAGGCCGAGTTTTTCCGGATCCGCCAGGGCGACGTAGCGGCGGATGTAGCCCTGGTCCTCCAGGCGCTTGACGCGCCGCAGGCAGGGGCTGGGCGACAGGGCCACCCGCTGGGCCAGATCCTGATTGCTGATCCGGCCGTCGCGCTGCAGATGGGTCAGGATCAGGCGATCTGTCCTGTCCAGGTCGTCGATAGGCATCATATTGTCTCAACCACGGATTATTGGAAGAATGATTGCGTCATGGTAGGGAATCGTACCGCATGTTTGCAATCTTCCCCTACGCTGTTTTCCCTAGAATTTCAGAAAAGAGCATGTTCACAGGAGACACTCATGACCGAATCCTTCGCCCCCTGGGACAATCCGCTGGGCACCGCGGGCTTTGAATTCGTGGAATACACGGCGGAGGACCCGGCCGCGCTGGGCCGCGTGTTCGAGGCCCTGGGCTTCCGGGCCATCGCCCGGCACCGCAAGAAGGCCGTCACGCTGTACCGCCAGGGCGGGATCAATTTCCTGGTCAACGCGGAGCCCGATTCCTTCGCGCAGCGCTTCGCGCGCCAGCATGGTCCGTCGATCTGCGCCATCGGCCTGCGCGTGCAGGACGCGGCCCGCGCCTACAAGCTGGCCCTGGAGCGCGGCGCCTGGGGCTTCGATTCGCACAGCGGCCCGATGGAACTGAACATTCCCGCCATCAAGGGCATCGGCGATTCGCTCATCTACCTGGTGGACCGCTGGCGCGGCAAGTACGGCCACGGCGGGATCGGCGACATCGGCATCTACGACGTGGATTTCGAGCCGCTGGACCACGCCACCGCGCGGGACGACCTGCGCCACGAGGGCGCGGGCCTGCTCGCCATCGACCACCTGACCCACAACGTGCACCGCGGCCGGATGGGGGAATGGGCCGAATTCTACGAGCGCATCTTCAATTTCCGCGAGATCCGCTATTTCGACATCGAGGGCCAGCTCACCGGGGTGAAGTCCAAGGCCATGACCTCGCCCTGCGGGCTGATCCGCATCCCCATCAACGAGGAAGGCGGCGAGACTCCCGGCCAGATCCAGGAATACCTGGACCAGTACCGGGGCGAAGGCATCCAGCACATCGCCCTGTCCACCGGCGACATCTACCGCACGGTGGAACGGCTGAGCGGCCAGGTGAAGTTCCTGGACACCCCGGACACCTACTACGAGCTGCTGGACGGGCGCCTGCCGGGCCACGGCGAGGACGTGGAGCGCCTGCGCCGCAACCGCATCCTGCTGGACGGCGCCCCGGGCGGCGGCCTGCTGCTGCAGATCTTCACCGCCAACCAGATCGGGCCGATCTTCTTCGAGATCATCCAGCGCAAGGGCAACGAGGGCTTCGGGGAAGGCAATTTCAAGGCGCTGTTCGAGTCCATCGAGCTGGACCAGATCCGCCGCGGCGTATTGCGGGCCTGAGCGATCGGACTCGAATGTTGAATACGGGGCCTGAACCGCGTGGCCTGAGCGACCGGGTCTGATCTGTCCGGCCGGGGCCGCGGATCCGGCTCGCCGCGCGCCTCGGGGCCGAACCGCGGAGGCGCGCCCCGGACATCGGCCACCCCCTACAATGCCGGGATGCGGCCCGCCCGACGGCGCCGCGACCCTGCCCGGAACCGCTCCCATGCTCCACTACCTGAACACCATCCGGCTGCGCAGCACGCGCATGTTCCTGACGATCACGCGCATCATGCTGCCGGTGATGGTGATCGTCTACATCGCCGACCGCCTGGGCCTGGTGCGCCTGGCCGGCGAGGCCCTGACGCCGGCGATGGCGCTGCTGGGACTGCCGCCCGAGGCCGGGATCATCTGGGCCACCACCGCGCTGACCAACATCTACGGCGGCATGGCCTCGATGGCCGCGCTGTCCGAAAGCATGCACATGACGACGGCCCAGGTCAGCGCGCTGGGGGCGATGATGCTGTTCGCCCACAACATCCCGACCGAGCAGTCCGTGGTGCGCCGCGCCGGCGCCAGCGCGCTGGTCACGGGCGCGCTGCGCATCGCCGTCGCGCTCGTCTACGGCGCCGCCGTCAGCTGGATCTGCCGGGCGCTGGACGTGCTGCAGGAGCCGGTGTCCCTGGCCTGGATGCGCCAGGACGCGGGCCTGACCCAGGGGCCGCCGGACTTCTGGCCCTGGGTGCTGTCCACGCTGCAATCGCTGGGGCTGGTGCTGGCCGTCATCGTCGGGCTGGTCGTGCTGCTGGACGTGCTCGAACGCCTGGGGATCACGCGGCTCGTGACCCGGCTGCTGACGCCCGTGCTGCGCCTGTCCGGCCTGGAGGAGCGCGCCGCGCCCCTGACCACGGTGGGCGTGCTGCTGGGGCTGGCCTACGGCGGCGCGCTGATCATCGAGGCCGCCGAGCGCGAGAACTACAGCCCGCGCACGCGGCTGCTGGCGCTGTCGTGGCTGTCGCTGTGCCACGCCCTGATCGAGGACACGCTGCTGATCCTGGCGCTGGGCGCCAATGTCTGGGTGATCCTGGTGCTGCGCGGGCTGGCGACCCTGGGCGTGCTGGCGGCGCTGGCGGCGCTGACGCGGCCGGGCACCGCCTGGGGCCGCAGGCTGGAGTCCTCGGCGCGGCAGGCCCCGGCGCCCTGACCCCGGCTCCGACCGTGACTCCGGCTCCGACCCTGACCCTGGCTCCGGCCCTGGCTCCGACCCTGGATCCCGCCCCGGGCCGGCAGGCCAGGCTCACGCACGGCGACGCCTTGCGCGCGGCCGGGCGCGGCGAACCTCAGCGCAGCAGGTGCGCGTAGCGCTGGCGGAATTTCGCCAGCTTGGGCGCGATGACGAACCGGCAATAGCCCTGGCCGGGATTGCGCCGGTAGTATTCGCGGTGCAGTTCCTCGGCCGGCCAGAAGGGACCCGCCGGTTCGATCCGGGTGACGATCGGCTCGTCGAAGGCCGCCTGCGCCTCGGCGCGCACGGCCTCGGCCAGGGCCCGCTGGGCCTCGTCCTGGTAAAAGACGACCGAGGCGTACTGCGGCCCGACGTCGTTGCCCTGGCGGTCGAGGGTGGTGGGATCGTGTGTGCCGAAGAAGACTTCCAGCAGGGTGCGGTAGCCGACCCGCGCCGGATCGAAGGCGACCTGCACGACCTCGACGTGGCCGGTGTCCTGCTGGCAGACCTGCTCGTAGGTGGGATGGTCCACGTGGCCGCCGCAGTAGCCCGGCTGCACGTCCAGCACGCCGTCCAGGGCGCGGAACACGGGCTCCAGGCACCAGAAGCAGCCGCCGCCGAAGATCGCGGTGTCGACCGCGGCGTTCCCTGGGTTTTCCATGCGATTCTCCTCGTTTCGTGCGTGCGGCGGGCTGGCCAACGGCAGGCCGGTCAATCCGCCGCGGGGGCTTCCCGCAGCGACAGGATCCACAGCGCCAGGCGCTGCGCATCGACGTCGGACAGGCGGGGCTGGGCCGGCATGGGGATCGCGCCCCACTGGCCGCGGCTGCCTTCCCGCATGACGCGTGCCAGATGGCCGGACGCCTCGGGTCGGCCCTGGAAGCGCTCGGCGATGGCGCGGAACGGCGGCCCCACACGGCGGGCGTCCACCTGATGGCAGCCCAGGCACTGGCGCTGGCCGGCCAGCGCCAGGCCGTCGGCCGCCGTGCCGCCGGCCGCCCGGGCGCCCGGGGCGCACAGCGCCAGCATGCCCGCCAGTGCGAGCCCGAGCGCCTTGCCACGCCTTCCGGCCCGTTGCTTCGTCCCGCCATCCACCGGCCGCATTCCCATCATCCTCCGATCGCATCCGTTTCCAGGGGCGCCCGCCGCCTTCGATCACGGTATTATCCATGATTGTTTTCCTTCCGGCCGCTTCCATGCCCTACCCCCACATCGACCCCATCGCCCTGCAGATCGGCCCCGTCTCGATCCATTGGTACGGCCTCATGTACCTGGCCGGATTCGGCCTGGCCTGGCTGCTGGGGCGCTGGCGCATCCAGCACCACCCCAGCCCGGCCGGGCTGACGCTGCGCGACCTGGAGGACATCATCTTCTACGGGGTGCTGGGCGTGGTGTTGGGCGGGCGCCTGGGCTACGTGCTGTTCTACAAGTTCGACGACTACCTGGCGCACCCGCTGTCGGTCTTCGAGGTGTGGCAGGGCGGCATGTCCTTCCACGGCGGCCTGATCGGCGTGACGCTGGCGATGCTGTTCTTCGCCCGCCGGCGCGGCCAGCCGCTGCTGGCGATCGGGGATTTCATCGCTCCGCTGATCCCCCTGGGCCTGGCGGCCGGACGGCTGGGCAACTTCATCAACGGCGAGCTGTGGGGCCGCCCCACGGATCTGCCCTGGGGCATGGTCTTTCCGGGGGCGCGGGACGGCGCGCCGCGCCATCCCTCGCAACTGTACGAAATGGGACTGGAGGGCTTCGCCCTGTTCGCCCTGGTGTGGTGGTTCGCCCGCAAGCCCCGCCCGGCGGGCCAGGTGAGCGCCGTGTTCCTGATGGGCTACGGGCTGTTCCGGTTCCTGGTGGAATTCACCCGCGAGCCGGACGATTTCCTGGGACTGCTGGCGGGCGGATTATCCATGGGCCAGCTGCTGTCGCTGCCCATGATCCTGATCGGGCTGGCCCTGTTCATCTGGGCAGCAGGACGATCGTCCCCCGCACCGACACGCTGACCCGTTCGCGTCCGCCTTCGACCGGCGCGGCGGCCTTGTCGGCGGCCATGGCGCTCATCATCATGCGGGGCATGGGCACGGGCGGCATGGCGCCCGCGCCGCCCAGCTCGACGGTGCGGAAGCGGTAGTCGGCGAAACCCAGGGCCTGGGTGAGCGCCTGGGCGCGGGCCTTGAATGCGTCGACGGCCTGGCCCAGGAGCTTCTGTTCTTCGGCCGCGCGCCGTTCGCGCGAGACCGAGAACGCCAGGCCGGCGATCGGCATGCGGTCGCCCAGGCTGGCGGCCAGCTTCGAGACGGCGGGAAAGTCGCGCGATTCCAGCAGGATTTCGGCCTGGCCCCGCCATTCGGCGATCTTGCCGTCGCGCCCGGTCGTGGGCCAGATCCGGTAGGACCCGCTGCGGGCCTCGATGCCCTGGTGTCCCTTGGCCTGCTTCATGACCGAATCCAGGCGCTGATTGAGGGCTTCGGCGACCTCGGTCTGGGACGCGCCGGCCAGTTCCGCCGACAGGGTGATTTCCACGGTGTCCTGGCCGACTTCGGAGGAGGCCTCGGCCGACAGGGTGGCGCGGGGCTCGGCGGGTTCGGCCTCGCGGGCCAGGACGGGCAGGGCCGCCACCGACCCAGCCAGCAGAAGACTCGCCAGAAGATGCTTGCGATTGAGCACGCCTCGATACATTTATCACTCCAAAAAAGACGAAAGCCCGTCGCGGTTCCACGACGAGCTTTCTGGTAATGCCCCGCCTGTGCCGTCTAGGCCGGCATCCCGGAACCGAGGGTTCACGGTGGTCGCCATCAGTCAGACTTCGGGCCGTCCAGTGAAGGCAGCGCTCCCATCTGTCAATCCAGCAACCTATGCCTATAGCATTGGTTCAAGGAATGTATGGCCAGGTCACGAACACGGCAGGGACTTAAACGACCGGATGACCTGGCGCATCCGGAAAGTGACTGATCAAACGGCGGTGCCCAGTACATCGTCGAGCATGCCGTTCATGGATTCGATTTTACCCTTGAAATCCCCCAAGGCAACATTTCCGAGCGGGCCGTCGGGCGCGCGCAGGCTGAGCAGCTCGTTGGCGATCTGGATGGCGGCCATCACGGCGATGCGCTCGCTGCTGGCGACCCGGCCGGCGCCCTTGATGGCCAGCATGCGCTGGTCGACCAGCCGCACGGCGGCCAGCAGGGCGTCCTTTTCTTCGGGGGGGCAGGCCAGCGAATAATCGCGGCCGAGGATGGCGACGTCGACGCGTTCCATGATTCGCGGCTCCTTGGGGGATGGGGACAGGCCCTAGGCCTGCGCGCCGGGCAGGCGCTCGAGGATGAGTTCGATCTGCTGCTGGGCGCCGGTGGCGGCCTCGCGCAGGCGATCGCGCTCGGATTCGACCTGGACCAGGCGGCGCTGCAGGGAATCGGACCGGATCTGGTGGTCGCGCACCTCGGCTTCCAGAGCCGCGCGATGCTGGCCGGATTCCTCGCGCGCGGCCTGCAGCTCGCGGTCGTGGCGCGCGAGCCGTTCGGACATGCGGGCGAATTCCTCGCCTTCGCGCAGCTGCTGGTCTTTCAGGGCCTGGCATTCCTGTTCGAGCTGCCGCACCCTGGCCTGCAGGGCGGTGCGCTCGGATTGCAGGTTCCGCGTCAGCTGGACGACTTGGCGGATGCGCTGGGACAATGCGTCGAGGTCTTGGAGCATGCGGTCAAACCTTCGGGAGTGCCGGCGCGATGCGCCACGAAAAGGATGGGATCATACCTGTTCAGGCCGTGGAGTTTTCGGGGCCGGCGCATCCGCCGGGCGGTCGGCGGAATCGCCGTGCGAGCCGGCGCCCCGGGGCCCCCGGTGGCGCAGGTAGCGGTTTTCGCGGCCGCGGCGAAACAGCAGGCCCGACAGCTCGTTGAGGGCCAGGGAATAGACCTCGCGCTTGAATTCGATGACGGCGTCCAGCGGCACCCAGTAGGCGTTCCAGCGCCAGGCATCGAATTCGGGCGTGTCGGTGGCGCGCAGGCTGACGTCGCTGTCGCGTCCCACCATGCGCAGCAGGAACCAGATCTGTTTCTGGCCCTTGTAGTGGCCGCGCAGTTCGCGGCGCACGTAATGATCGGGCACGGTATATCGCAACCAGTCCCGGGTCCGTCCCAGAATGCGCACATGTTCGGCGCGCAGGCCGGTCTCCTCGTGGAGTTCGCGGTACATCGCCTGCACGGGGGTCTCGCCGTGCTTGATGCCTCCCTGGGGGAACTGCCACGCGTGTTCCCTGATGCGCTTGCCCCAGAAAACCTCGTTTTTCTGGTTCACGAGAATGATGCCGACATTCGGACGGTAGCCTTCGCGATCCAACATGGGGCCACCTCGGTTGTGAATTCAATACAATTACCGTCGATTATACGTACCAACCGGAATCCCTACCATGCGCGCCAGCCAGTA
Source organism: Castellaniella defragrans (assembly GCF_014203015.1). Classification (GTDB taxonomy): domain Bacteria; phylum Pseudomonadota; class Gammaproteobacteria; order Burkholderiales; family Burkholderiaceae_B; genus Castellaniella; species Castellaniella defragrans. The sequence continues at coordinate 120,251 of NZ_JACHIB010000015.1, read as the reverse complement.
CCACCTGAACACCCTGAAGGAAGCCCCCGCGGAGGCCGAGGTCGTCAGCCACCAGTTGATGACCCGGGCGGGCATGATCCGGAAAATCGCCGGCGGCATCTACACCTACATGCCGATGGGGCTGAAGGTGCTGCGCAAGATCGAGGCCATCGTGCGCGAGGAAATGAACCGCGCCGGCGCCATCGAGCTGCTGATGCCGGTGGTGCAGCCGGCGGAACTGTGGCAGGAATCGGGCCGTTGGGAACAATATGGCGCCGAACTGCTGCGCATCAAGGACCGCCACCAGCGCGACTTCGTGCTGCAGCCGACCTCCGAGGAGGTCATCACCGACATCGCCCGCAACGAGATCCACAGCTGGCGCCAGCTGCCGGTGAACTTCTACCACATCCAGACGAAGTTCCGCGACGAGCGCCGGCCGCGCTTCGGCCTGATGCGCGGGCGCGAATTCACCATGAAGGACGCCTATTCCTTCGACCGCGACGAGGCCTCCGCCCAGGCCAGCTACGACGCCATGTACGCCGCCTACCAGCGCATCTTCACGCGCCTGGGCCTGACGTTCCGCGCCGTGGCGGCCGACACCGGCTCGATCGGCGGCACGCGCAGCCACGAATTCCAGGTGATCGCCGACACGGGCGAGGACCTGATCGTCTACAACCCGGATTCGGACTACGCCGCCAACATCGAGCTGGCCGAGGCGCCCTGCCTGCTGGCCGAGCGCGAGCCGGCGCGCGAGGCCCTGGAAAAGCGCGCCACGCCCGAGGCCCCCAAGTGCGAGATCGTGGCCGAACAGCTGGGCCTGCCCCTGTCGCGCACGGTCAAGTCGGTGGTGCTGGCCACCGATCCCGCCGAAGGCCCCGTCCGCCTGTGGCTGCTGCTGATCCGGGGCGACCACGAAACCAACGAGGTCAAGGTCGGCAAGCTCCCCGGCCTGGGCGACGGCTACCGCCTGGCGACCGAGGCCGAGATCGACTCGGTGTTCCACTGCGCCCCCGGCTACCTGGGCCCCGTCGGGGTGGACCGGCAGGCCGTCACCGTGATCGCCGACCGCACGGTCGCCCACATGGGCGATTTCGTCTGCGGCGCCAACGAGGCCGGCTACCACCTGAGCGGCGTGAACTGGGGCCGCGACCTGCCCGAGCCGGATCTGGTCGCCGACCTGCGCAACGTGGTGGCGGGCGATCCCGACCCGCGCGGCGGCACCCTGGCGATCCAGCGCGGCATCGAGGTCGGCCACGTGTTCTTCCTGGGAGACAAGTATTCGCGCGCCCTGAACGCGACCTTCCTGGAAACGGACGGCAAGCCGGCGGTGCTGCAGATGGGCTGCTACGGGATCGGCGTCAGCCGCATCTCGGCCGCCGCCATCGAGCAGAACCACGACGAGCGCGGCATGATCTGGCCGCGCGCCATCGCGCCGTTCGAGGTCGTGCTGTGCCCCATCGGCATCGGCAAGAGCGTGGCCGTGCGCGAGGCCGCCGAATCCCTGTACCAGGCGCTGCTGGCGCAGGGCGTGGACGTGATCCTGGACGACCGCGACGCCCGGCCGGGCATCATGTTCGCCGACTGGGAGCTGATCGGCGTGCCGCTGCGCGTGACGCTGGGCGAGCGCGGCCTGAAGGACGGCATCGTCGAGATCCAGGCGCGCCGCGACGCGCAGGCGCAGCGCATCGCCCCGGCCGACGCCCTGGCGCACGTCCTGGAGCGGCTAAAATCCCTCTAAACCGAGTCGAGCGAAAAACGGGCGCTGTGGATCGGGATGGAATGCAAGGCGCGAACCTCACCGCTTGCAAGCGGTGAGGTGGACAGGCAACGCAGCAGACCGCCCGAATCCGCAGATGCACGCGGCGCCCGTGTCACAAGGCCTCACTAAAAAATGCCTCCGGATCGAACCAATCCCCCCGGCGAGCTGTCCATTCGCGTATATTACGAAGACACCGACGCCGGTGGCGTCGTGTATTACGCCAACTACCTCAAATTCTTCGAACGCGGTCGCACGGAATGGCTGCGCGCGCTCGGAATGGATCAACACACTCTCGCAACACAGGAACGGATGATGTTTGTGGTCAAGCATGCGGACATTGCCTACCGGCAACCGGCCCGCCTGGATGACCGCATCCTGGTCCGGACCGCCGTGACCGGGCTGGGCGCCTCGACGATCCGGTTCGGCCAGCAGGCCCTGCGCGACGACACCCTGCTCGCCAGCGCGGACATCCAGGTCTGCACGGTGCACGCCCTCAGCTTCAAACCCATCCGTCTCTCCCCCTCCATCAGGGATCTACTGGAAAAGGCCCTTCATTAACCATGCAAGCCTCTAGCGATTTGTCGCTGCTGTCCCTCATCGGCAACGCCAGCCTGCCCGTGCAGATCGTGATGCTGATCCTGCTCGGCGCCTCGGTCCTGTCCTGGACCTACATCTTCAGCAAGCGCGCGGCCCTGCGGCGCGCCCACGAGCAGACGCGCCGCTTCGAGGACGACTTCTGGGCCGGCGGCGACCTGACGGTGCTGCAGCAGGCCATCGCCAGCCGGCGCAACGAGCACGGCGCCCTGGCGCGCATCTTCGACGCCGGCATGACCGAATTCATCAAGGCGCGGCGGTCCTCCAGCCGGGGCGACACCCTGCTGGACGCCCCCCGCCGGGCCATGAAGGCCGCCTTCCAGCGCGAGATGGACAGCCTGGAATCGCACCTGAACTTCCTCGCGTCCACCGGCTCGGTCAGCCCGTACATCGGGCTGCTGGGCACGGTCTGGGGGATCATGCACGCCTTCATGGGCCTGTCCACCATGCAGCAGGCCACCCTGGCCGCCGTGGCGCCGGGGATCGCCGAAGCCCTGATCGCGACCGCCATCGGCCTGTTCGCCGCCATCCCGGCCGTGCTGGCGTACAACCGCTACACCAGCCAGATCGACCGGCTGTCGATCCGCTTCGAGAGCTTCGTCGACGAATTCCTGAACATCCTCCAGCGCCAGGTGCACTGAAATGAGCACATTTGGCAGCCGCCGCTCGCGCCGCATGAAGAACGACATCAACGTCGTGCCCTACATCGACGTCATGCTGGTCCTGCTGGTGATCTTCATGGTCACCGCGCCCATGATCACGCCGGGCCAGATCGAGCTGCCCTCGGTCGGCACGGCCTCCGACGTGCCCGTCCAGCCCATCGAGGTCCAGATCGACGCCCAGGGCGCGCTCGCCCTGCGGGTGCGCGAGGGCGGCGCCTCGTTCCGGCCCATCGACAAGGCCAACCTGCTGGCCGAGATCCGCGCCGTCGCCACCGCCGACACGCCGGTGGTGATTTCCGCCGACGGCAAGGTGCCCTACGAATCCGTCATGCAGGTCATGGACCAGCTGCGCAACGGCGGCATCGGCAAGCTGGGACTGCTGGTCAACCAGAACGCCCCGGCCGCGCGCTGACGCCCGCCCCATGAATCTGTTCGACCGTTTCTTCGACACCGGCTCCGGCGACGGCGATGCGCCCACCGGCGCGCGCGACGACCGGCGCGGCCTGATCGTCTCGCTGGTCGCCCATGGGCTGCTGATCCTGCTGATGGTGGTGGGCTTCTCCACCGCGCCCGACAATCCCGGTCCCGTCCAGGTCGAACTCTGGGCCCAGGGCACGGTGGCCGACGCCGCCGCGCCGCAGGAGCAGCCCGAGGAGCCACAACCCGAGGAACAGCCGCCCGAGCCCCAGCCGCAACCCGAACCGGAGCCCGAACCCGAGCCCCAGCCCGACGACAGCGCGCGCCAGGCGGCCGAGCAGGCCGCTCAGGCCGAGGCCGCGCGGCAGGCGCAGCTGGCGGCCGAGGCCCAGGCGCGCGCCGCCGCGGCCGCCCAGGCGAAGGCCGACGCCGAGATCGCCCTGGCCAAGGAACGCCAGGCGCGCGAGGACCTGGAGCGCCGCCTGGCCGAACAGGCCGCCAAGGAAAAGGCCGAAAAGGAAGCCGCCGAACAGGCGGCCCGCGACAAGGCCGTGCGCGAAAAGGCGGAAAAGGAAAAGGCCGAGAAGGCCGCGGCGGAAAAGGCGGCCGCCGAGAAGGCGGCGGCTGAGAAGGCGGCGGCTGAGAAGGCCGCCCGCGAACAGGCCGCCCGGGACAAGGCCGAGAAGGAAGCCGCCGAGAAGGCCGCGCGCGAAAAAACCGAGAAGGCCGAAAAGGAAAAGGCCGCCAAGGCCGCGGCGGAGAAAGCCGCCGCTGAAAAGGCCGCTGCCGAGAAGGCCGCCGCCGAAAAGGCGGCCGCGGAAAAAGCCGCCGCCGAGAAGGCGGCCAAGGAAAAAGCCGCGAAGGAAAAGGCCGCCAAGGAAGCCGAGGCCAAGCGCCAGGCCCTGCGGGCGGCCATGCGCGGCGACGCCCTGGAAGCCGCCGGCATCGCCAACGGCAATGCCGACCGCAACCAGCGGGGCGGCGGCGGCAACGACGGCTACGCGGCCAAGGTGCGCGCCTGCGTCCAGCCGGGCGTGGTCTACAACGTCCCCCCGCGCAGCGGCTCCGCCAACCCCACGGCCAGCTTCCGCACCCGGCTGGCGTCCAATGGACAAGTCCAGGGCGTCGACCTGACCCGATCCTCGGGCAATCCCCGTTTCGACGATGCCGTCCAGAAGGGGATCCTGGCCTGCTCGCCCTTCCCGAAACCGCCTGGCGGCAAGTATCCGTCGTATATTGACGTGGACTACCGCATGTACGACTAAGGAGATCGTTACCATGACCGTATTCACAGCCTCCGGCTTCATCGGACGCCTCTGGCGCCGCGCCGCATCGGCCGGCCTGGGCCTCGCGCTGGCCGCCGCGGGCGCCTCGGCGGCCCACGCCCAGTTGCGCGTGGACATTTCCGGCGTCGGCGCCACCCAGTACCCGATCGCCATCGCCGATTTCGCGGGCGCGGCCAGCGCCACCTCGGCGCCCGAGGTCATCCGCGCCGACCTGACCCGCTCCGGCCAGTTCCGCCTGATCGGCGCCTCCGGCGCCGGGCTGGACGTCCAGAGCAAGATCGACTACGCCACCTGGCAGGCGCGCGGCGCGGACTACCTGGCCTACGGCACTGTCGCGCAGAATGGCGGCCAGTACACGGTCAGCTACCGGCTGGTGGACAACGTGCGCAAGACCGAGCTGGACCAGGCGTCCTACAGCGGCACCGAAGCCGAGATGCGCCGCATCTCCCACCGCATCGCCGACCGGATCTACGAAAAGATCACCGGGGTGCGCGGCGTTTTCTCCACCCGGATCGCTTACGTGTTGCAAACAAGCAACGGTTATGAGTTACAAATTGCTGACGCCGACGGGCAGAATCCGCAGGTGATGCTGCGCTCGAAGCAGTCCATCATCTCCCCCGCGTGGTCGCCGGACGGCTCGCGGCTGGCCTACGTCAGCTTTGAATCGGGCAAATCCGTGATCTACGTGCAGACGCTGGCGACCGGCCAGCGCCAGCCCATCTCCAATTACAAGGGCAACAACAGCGCGCCCGCCTGGGCGCCCAACGGCCAGCGCATGGCGATCGTGCTCTCAAGAGACGGCATTTCGCAGATTTACACCATCAACACGGATGGATCGGACCTGCGCCGGGTGATGCGCTCGCCGCTCATCGACACCGAGCCGCACTTCACCCCCGACGGCCAGTCCCTGGTATTCACCAGCGACCGGGGCGGCAGCCCGCAGATCTACAAGGTGCCGGCCGGGGGCGGCGACGCCCAGCGACTGACCTTCTCCGGCAGTTACAATATTTCACCTAGGGTATCGCCGGATGGACAACAACTGGTGTACGTTACTCGCAGAAACGGTGCCTTCAGGATTGCAAGCCTCGCCTTGAACTCGGGTTCCGAACAGATTCTGACGGACGGCCCGGACGACCAATCCCCCAGCTACGCGCCCAATGGAATGCAGGTGCTCTACAGCGCCATCCAGAACGGTCGCAGCGTGCTGGCGGTGACCTCGATCGACGGGCGTGTGCGCCAGACCCTGTCGGTGCTCAACGGCAAGGTCCGCGAGCCCGCCTGGGGCCCTTTCACTGACTGATTTTTTCGTGTGACTCTTCTTTCTTATAAAGGACATTAAATGAGCTCGCGCATCACCAGGACCCTGACCATCGCCGCCATCGCAGCTTCGCTGGCCGCCTGCAGCTCCGTGCCGCTGGACCAGAACGGCGCAGGCAACGGCTCCGATTCGGCGTCCGCTGGGCAGATCATGGATCCCTTCAATCCGCAAAGCCCGCTCGCGCAACAACGCTCGGTCTACTTCGACTTCGACAGCTACACGGTGCCGGAACAATACCGCAGCGTCGTCGAAATGCATGCCACCTACCTGGCTGGCCACCAGGGCCAGAAGGTCCGCGTGGAAGGCAACACCGACGCCCGCGGCAGCACCGAATATAATCTGGCCCTGGGCCAGCGCCGTTCGGACGCCGTGGCGCGCATGATGACCCTGCTGGGCGTCAACGCCAACCAGATCGAAGCGATCAGCTTCGGCAAGGAACGTCCCAAGGCCCTGGGCAACACCGAAGCCGATTACGCCGAGAACCGCCGCGCCGACATCAACTACCAGCGTTGATCGCCAGCCAGGCAGCGACAGCGCCGTAGCGGCCCCCGCTACGGCGTTTTTCATTGAAGAGACGGAAGACCCATGACCGCAACGACCCATCGCCTGCACGCCCTTCCCGCCGCCATCCTGCTGGCCCTGACGCTGGCGGCGCCCGCCGCCCAGGCCTTTTCCGACGACGAGGCGCGCCGCGCCATCCTGGAATTGCGCACCCAGATCAAGCAGTTGAACGAGCAGAACCAGCAGGCCCGGCTGCAACTGGCCGACCAGATGGATCTGCTGCACCAGGAGATCGCCTCGCTGCGCGGCCGCATCGAAGAACTGAGCCAGCGCGCGCCCTCGGCCGACGCCAATCCCAACGCGCCCCAGACCCCGCAGGCCGGCGACCCGCAGGAGCAGGCCGCCTACGAGGCCGCCGCCGACCTGTACCGCAACGGCCGCTACAAGGAAGCCGCGTCCGGCTTCGCCACCTTCATCCAGTCCTACCCCGACAGCGCCCTGGCGGGCGACGCGCTGTTCTACCTGGGCAGCAGCCAGTACGCCTCCAAGGACTTCAAGAATTCCATCCAGACCATGCAGACGCTGGTGAAGAACCACCCCGACGATCCGCGGGCGCCCGACGCCCTGCTGGTGGTGGCGGCCGACCAGATCGAACTCAACGACATGAAGGGCGCCAAGGCCAGCCTGCAGCGCATCATCAAGGACTACCCCGGCAGCGCGTCGGCCGAGACGGCCAAGAGCCGCCTGAAGCTGCTGTAATCCATCCCGCGATGCCGGCCCCGCGCACCGACCTGCCGCACCACGTCCTCCCCCTGCCCGACGGCCGCCTGCACTACACGCAGGCCGGCGCGGGCATGGGCGTGGATGCGGGCGGGGGTGCGCCGATCCTGCTGATCCACGGCTCGCTGTGCGACTACCGCTACTGGCGCTGGCAGGTCCCGGCCTTCGCCGAAACGCGCCGCGTCATCGCCCCCAGCCTGCGCGGCTGCTGGCCCGAGGCCCAGCCCCACCCGCAGGCGCAATACGCCGTCGAGCGTCACGCCGGCGACCTGGCGCACCTGCTGCGGGCGCTGGGCGCGCACGGCGGCGCGCACGTGGTGGGCCATTCGCGGGGCGCCCAGGTGGCGCTGGCCCTGGCGCTCCAGGCGCCGCAGCTGTGCCGCTCGCTGACGCTGGCCGACCCCGGGTTCCGCTACGCGGACGAGCCCGAGACGCCGGTCTTCTACGCCGACGCCGTCCAGCGGCTGCGGGACGGCGACACCGAAGGCGCGATCGAGCAGTTCATCGACACGGTGAACGGCGCCGACACCTGGCGCAGGATGGTCGGCTGGTTCAAGGACATGGTGCGGGACAACGCCGCGACGCTGCTGTCGCAGGTCCGCGAGGCCAACCTGCCGGTGGATCCGCGGGACGCCGCCGCCCTGTCCTGCCCCGTGCTGCTGGTCGGAGGCGCGCAGAGTCCCGCCAAATACGGCACCCGCCAGGACCGGCTGCAGCAGTTGCTGCCGCAAGCCCGGCGCGCGCGCATCGCCCTGGCCGCCCACGGCATGAACCTGGCCAACCCCCGGGCCTTCAACCGCACGGTCCTGGAGTTCATCGCGCAGGCCTGAGCCGGCCGCGGGCCGGGCCCGCCGGGGGCCGATCCGCGGATCAGTGCTTCATCTGGCCGGCCGCGCCATGCCCGCCCGCGCCCGACATGGCCTTGGGGGACTTGACCTCGCAGGTCGTGGAAAAGCCTTCGCCGTTGGCCAGCGTGAAATCCACCCGCACGGAATCGCCGACCTTCAGCCCTTCGCGGGGCTGCTCCAGCATGAGGTGGTAGCTGCCGGGCTTGAACACCAGGCCCTTGCCCGCCGGGATGTTGACCTGGTGGACCATGGCCATCTTGCTCATGCCGCCGGATTCGGTGGTTTCGTGCAGCATCACCATGCCGTAGTCGGGCGAATGGGCGCCCGTCAGCACGGCGTCTTCCGCGCCCGTGTTGTGCGCCACGAAGAAGCCGCCCGAAGGCGCCGGGGCCGGGATCAGGCGGATCCAGCAATCGGACGCCGTCACCGTGGCGGAGGTCTTGGCCGGCGTGGCGGCGGGGGCGCCGTGCGCGGGCTGCTGGCCATGCCCCCAGGCCGAGGCCGCCAGCAGCAGGCCGGCCGAAATTCCCAGTGTGCGCGTCAAAGTTTTCTTCATTTCACTACCCAATGATGTGGCTCGCAGCCCGCCTGGGCGGTCCTGCGGCGGGGTCGGCCGGAACGCCGGCCGGAGCGGCCGGGCGGCACCCGCCTGACCCGGCCGGGCCAGTGTACTATGGGCTTTTCGACTCTTCTTTGCGCCATGTCCAAGCCGCTCGAAATCGTCGCCGAAACCGGAACTCCCGATGCCGGGGTTGCGCAGGCCCGCATCGGCCTCGATGAATTCCGCGAACTGCTGGACCGGCTGCACCCCTTCGCCGCCGTGCTGGGCATCGAGATCCTGGACATCGGCTACGGCCGGGCCACCCTGCGCCTGCCCCCCAGCCCGGCCAATCAGCGGCTGGGCGGCATCGTGGCCGGGCCGATGCTGATGGGCCTGGCCGATCTGGCCCTGTACGCGGCCGTGGTCGGCGCCACCGGGGTCGCCGAGTCGGTCACCGCCAGCCTGACGATCAATTTCCTGCGGGGCGCGCCGGCCGGCGGGATCATCGCCCGGGCCCGGATCCTGAAAACCGGCCGCATGACGGCCGGCGAAGCCCTGCTGCTGCCCGAAGGCGGCGGCGACCCGGTGGCCCAGGTCGTCAGCACCTGGTCCGTGCCTCGAAAGTCGGGCTAAGAACCCTTTTTGCCGCCGGGCCGCCCCAAGGCAAAAAGCGCCCCCTCGGGGGGATGAACCCGGACGCGGGGCAGTCCCTGCGGACTGGCCTGCGCCTGGCGAATCCGAGCGGCATGCAGGCCGCGAGGTGGATGCAAGCGGCCGCAGGCTGCGCAGCGTGGGGGCTCTAATTCTTCGTCAATTTCCCGACGACGCCTTCGACGTAGTAGTCCATCGCGTTCAGGCCCTTGTCGTCGAGCGCGCCTTCGGCCAGCACCACCTTGCCTTCGTTGGTCTTGATCGGCGCGGCGAAGACGTTCAGGGAGCCGTCGGCGATGGCGTCTTCCTTGGCCTTGAGATCGGCCTTCAGGGCGTCGTCCACGGCCGGGCCGAAGCCTTCGAGGGCGACCATGTCTTCCTTGAAGCCGCCCCAGACCTGGTCGGACTTCCAGGTGCCGTCCAGCATGGCCTGGGCTTCGCGGGTGAAGTACGGCCCCCAATGGTGGGTGACGGCGGCCAGCTGGGCCTTCGGGCCGAACTTCAGCATGTCGGAGTGGTAGGCGATGGCCCACTTGCCGCGTTCCTCGGCCGCCTGCACGGCGGCGGTGGAATCGGTGTGGTGGGTGACGATGTCGGCGCCCTGGTCCAGCAGGGCCAGCGCGGCGTCGCGCTCCTTGCCCGGATCGAACCAGCTGTTGACCATGATGACGCGCACCGTGGCGTCGGGCTTGACGCTGCGCAGGCCGCGCGTGAAGGCGTTGATGCCCTGCAGGACCTCGGGGATCGGGTAGGCGCCGACGTAGCCGACCACGCCGGTCTGGGTCTTGTGCCCGGCCAGGATGCCGGCGACGTAGCGCGCCTGGTAGAAGCGGGCGTTGGTGGTGGCGACGTTGGGCGCGGTCTTGTAGCCGGTGGAGTGGACGAACTTCACGTCCGGGAACTGCTTGGCGACCTTGATGGTCGGGTTCATGTAGCCGAATGAGGTGGTGAAGATCAGCTTGTTGCCCTGCTGGGCCAGGTCGCGGATGACGCGCTCGGCGTCGGCGCCCTCGGGCACGTCCTCGACGTACTGGGTCTTGACCTTGTCGCCCAGCTGCTGCTCCATGTACTTGCGGCCCAGGTCCTGTTGCCAGGACCAGCCGGCCTCGCCCACCGGGCTGACGTAGACGAAACCGATCTTCAGGGGCTCGGCGGCGGCGGGGCCGGCGGCCCAGAGGCAGGCCGCGGCAGTGGCGGCGGCCAGGGTTTGACGAAACAGGCGGGTTTTCATGGGAAGGGTCTCCGTGGACGACGATCAATGATTCGGGTTGAACACGCGCCCGAGCGACGCGGGCATGTTGATGCGGATCCAGTTCACGTTGCGCGAGATCAGGACCAGCACCAGGATGGTGGCCAGGTAGGGCAGCATCGACAGCAGCTGCGAGGCGATCGGCACCCCCAGCGCCTGCATGTGGAAGGTCAGGATGGTGATGCCGCCGAACAGGTAGGCCCCGGCCAGCACCCGCAGCGGGCGCCAGGTGGCGAACGGCGTCAGCGCCAGGGCGATCCAGCCGCGGCCGGCGACCATGTTCTCGACCCACATCGGCGTGTAGACCAGCGACATGAAGGCGCCGGCCAGACCGCAGCAGGCGCCGCCGAACAGCAGCGCCGCCAGGCGGATGCGGCGCACCGGGTAGCCCAGGGCGTGGGCGGATTCGGGGGACTCGCCCACCGCGCGCAGGACCAGGCCGGCGCGCGTGCGGTAGAGGAACCAGCTCAGCCCGACGGCCAGGGCGAGCGCGCCGTAGACCAGCGGATGATGCTGGAACAGGGCCGGCCCGACGAAGGGCAGGCCGGACAGGCCCGGCACCGCCCAGGACGCGGCCTGGATCGTGGCGCCGACGTAGGGCAGGCCGATGGAGGCGGACAGGCCCACGCCGAACAGGGACAGGGCCAGGCCGCAGGCGATCTGGTTGGCCCCCAGCCAGACCACCAGCCAGGCGAACAGGCCGGCCAGCAGGGCGCCGGCCCCGGCGCCGGCGAGGAAGCCCAGCCCCGTGCTGCCCGACTGCACGGTCACGGCGAAGCCCAGGGCCGCCGCCACCAGCATCATGCCTTCCGAACCGAGATTGATGACGCCGGAGCGCTCGTTGACGAGCAGGCCCAGGGCCGCCAGCATCAGGGGGGTGCCGGCGTTCATGGCGGCCGCGATCAGGGGAGCCAGTACGTCCATGGTGTCAGCGCCTCCAGCGCAGGCGTTGGTGGATCAGCACGTCGCAGGCCAGCAGCGAGAACAGCAGGATGCCCTGGAAGATGCCGGTGATGGCGCTGGGCATGCCCAGCCGCGTCTGGGACAGCTCGCCGCCGATGTAGAACAGGGCCATGACGAAGCTGGCGAAGATCACGCCCACGGGATGCAGCCGCCCCACGAAAGCGACGATGATGGCGGCGAAGCCGTAGCCCGGCGAGACCGAGGGCGTGAGCTGGCCGATCGGCCCCATGATTTCACAAGCGCCGGCCACCCCGGCCAGCGCGCCGGAGCCCAGCATGCAGCCCCACAGCGCGCGGCGCGAGGAAAACCCGGCGTAGCGCGCGGCCAGCGGCGCCAGGCCGCCCACCGTCAGGCGGTAGCCGGCGAACAGGCGGGCCAGCAGCAGCCAGGCCGCCAGCGCCGCCGCCAGCGCCAGCCCGAGCCCCAGGTGCAGGCGCGTGCCCGGCCACACCGGCAGCAGGAAGCCGTCGTCGAACAGCCGCGACTGCGGGAAGCCGAAGCCGTCCGGATCGCGCATCACGCCGTGCACCAGGTAGCTGAGCAGGAGCTGCGCGACGTACACCAGCATCAGCGACACGAGGATCTCGTTGGCGTGATAGCGGTCGCGCAGCCAGGCCACCAGCGCCGCCCAGACCGCGCCCCCCAGGGCGCCGGCCAGCAGCGCCAGCGCGATCATCAGCGGCCCGCCCCCGCCGCCCGTCCCGTCGTCGAAGCGCAGGATGAAGGCGCCGGCCACGATCGCGCCGACGACCAGCTGGCCTTCCGCCCCGATGTTGAAGATGTTGGCGCGGAAGCACAGCGCCAGGCCGACCGCGCACAGCAGCAGCGGCGCCATCTTGACGCCGATCTCGGCCCAGCCGTGGCCGCTGGCGAGCGGCTCCACGAAGAAGACGGCCAGGCCCTCCAGGGGCGGCCTGCCCACGGCCAGGAACATGAAGACGCCGCACAGCGCCGTCAGCGCGACCGCCATCAGGGGCGACAGCCACACCATCCGGCGCGACGGCTCGGCGCGGGAGACGAGCTCAAGCATGGACGGCCTCCGCGGCGGCGTGGCCGGCGTCCGGCCCGGCGGCCGCATCGGCCCCGGGCCACAGGCCGCTCATCCACTGGCCGATCCGTTCGCGCGTGGCCTCGGCGCGGGCGATGGGGGGCGACAGCCGCCCCTTGGCCAGGACGACCAGGCGGTCGGACAGCTCGAACAATTCGTCCAGTTCCTCGGAAATCAGCAGGATGGCGCAGCCGGCGTCGCGCAGCGCCAGGAGTTCGCCCCGGATCTGCGCCGCCGCGCCCACGTCCACCCCCCAGGTGGGCTGGGCGACGATCAGCAGGCGGGGCTGGCGCACGACCTCGCGGCCGACGATGTATTTCTGCAGGTTGCCCCCCGACAGGCTGCCGGCCAGCGCCTGCGGGCCGGCAGCCTTGACGTGGAAGCGCTCGATGATGCCGGCCGTGATGCGGCGCACGGCCCCGTCGCGGATCCAGCCGCGCCGCACGGTGTCCGGCCCCTGGTGCGAGAGCAGCAGGTTGCGCGCCAGGGACAGTTCCGGCACGGCGCCGCGCCCCAGGCGTTCCTCGGGCACGAAGGCCATGCCGCGCATGCGCCGCCAGGCCGACGAGCGGTGGCCGACGGGCTGGCCGTCGAACAGGATGCTGTCGCGCGCCGCGCGCCTGTCCTCGCCCGAGAGCGCGCCCATCAATTCCTGCTGGCCGTTGCCGGACACGCCCGCCACGCCCAGGATCTCGCCCGCGTGCAGGTCCAGGTCGATGCCCGCCAGCGGCGTGGCGAAGGGATGCGCGCGCGGCAGGTCCAGGCCGCGCAGCCGCAGCAGCACCGGCCCGGCCGCCCGCGCCCGGTGCTCGTGCACCGGCAGGTCGGCGCCGATCATCAGGCGCGACAGGCTGGCCTCGGTTTCCTGGCGCGGGTCGCAGACCCCGGTCACCCGGCCGGCGCGCATCACCGTGCAGCGATGGCACAAGGCGCGGATCTCGTCGAGCTTGTGGCTGATGTACAGGATGCTGCAGCCTTCGGCCGCCAGCTGGCGCAGGACCTCGAACAGGCGCAGCACGGCCTGCGGCGTGAGCACCGAGGTCGGCTCGTCCAGGATCAGCAGGCGCGGCTTGCCCAGCAGGGCGCGCACGATCTCCACGCGCTGGCGCTCGCCCACCGACAGGGTGTGGACGTGGCGGCGCGGCTCGACGTCCAGGCCGTATTGCGCCGCCGTGGCGGCGATGCGGGTTTCGAGGGCCCGCATGTCGGTGTCCGGCGGCAGGCCCAGGGCGATGTTCTCGGCCACCGTCAGGGTGTCGAACAGGGAGAAATGCTGGAACACCATGCCCAGGCCCAGGGCCCGCGCCGCCGCCGGATTGGCGATCCGCACTTCCTGGCCGTCCCAGTGGACCGTGCCCTCGTCCGGGCGGACCACGCCGTAGATGATCTTCATCAGGGTCGATTTGCCGGCGCCGTTCTCGCCCAGGATGGCGTGGATCTCGCCGGGCTCGACGGTCAGGTCGACCGCGTCGTTGGCCCGGACGGCCGGGTAGGCTTTGCTGATGTTTCGTAAGGCCAGTCGCGGTGGCATGCAGGCATCCTGTTTGAATCGTTCGTGAAACACCCGGGATGCGAAAAATTCTACTCAGGATGCGCAAGCCCACCTAAAGGGGATAAACCCCTAGCCTGAGAGGGCAAGCGCGATCCGCCACCGCAACGCCAGAGGGGCGACGGGCGGATGACACCGGTACATCACTCGATATGAATGATCGGTATTATTGCACGATGATGAGGCCCCGTGCCGAAGGCGGCGCCGGGATGTTTCAGGCCTCGAAGGCCATGCGTCCGGCGAACCACAGGAACAGCAGGCCGACCATTCCGCTGCCCGCGCGCGCCAGGCCCTGGCGGCGCCGGAACGCCGCCGCCAGGCGCGCGCCGCCGAAGATCAGGACGGACAGGTACAGCAGGCTGCAGGTCTGCAGGATCGCGGCCAGGATGAGGAAGGACAGGGCCGGATGCGGATAGGCCGGATCCACGAACTGCACGAAGAACGACAGCAGGAACAGGATCGCCTTGGGATTGAGCAGGCTGAGCAGCAGGGCCTTGCGGAACGGGCTGCCCGGACCGCCGGAAATCGTGTGCGCCTGGGCCGGGCCCGGGCGCCAGGCCGACATCAGCAGCCGGACCCCCAGGTACGTCAGGTAGACCGCTCCGGCGGCCTTCAGGGCGAAGAACACCATGGGCAGCAGCCGCAGCACCGAGGCCGCGCCGGCGGCCGTCAGGGTCATCAGGATGGAATCGCCGACGAACACGCCCAGGGCGGCCTGGTAGCCGGCCCGCACGCCGCGCCCGGCGCCGGTCGCCAGGACGAACAGGGAATTGGGCCCCGGCAGCAGCACGATGAAAATGGTGCCGGCCAGATAGGTCCAGACATTCAGGACGCCGTATTGAGACAGCATGATGGGGTTCGCCCGGGCCTGCGGCACCCGGCCTTTTCGGTTCAGACAGGCGTCATTGTATCGGCACGGACGGGATCCCAGGCGGCCGCATCCCGCCGGCGCCGCCAGAAGGGCGCGTCGCGCCAGCGCGGCTGGCTCGCATAGTAGAAGCCGAGCTGTGTTCGATAGGTTTCCCAGGCGCGCGCCTGCCGCTGCGCATACTGGCGCAGCTGGCGGGCGCGCTCGTCCGCCGCGCGGCCGCCGTCCTCCCGGCCTTCCTGGAGCAGGTCATGCGCCGCGTGCCCGGCCTGGCTGCCGGTGTCCAGCGCCTTCCAGATGCCCTGCGAAGACAGGGGATCGTACGCCTGCGCCGCATCGCCGGCGGCCAGCCAGCCCTCGCCGCAGAACGCGTCCAGGCGCTGGCTGTGCGCGGGCGCCCCGCGCACGGGGCCGCGGGCGGCGTAGGCGCGGTCGCGCAGCAGGGGCCCCAGCAGCACGGAGTCCCGCAGCAGGCGGTCGAAGCCCGCGGCGCTGGCGGCATCCCTGGCCGCCGGGGTGTCGCGGTCGCCATGGAACACCACCAGGCGCCTGGATCCGGCGCCGGCGGCGTGCAGGCGGTTGCTGTACCACCAGCCCTGCGGCCCGGCCTCGATGCGCGTGAGGCGGTCCTCGTCGGCGAGCGGGCTGTCGTACCAGCGGGCATAGGCGAACAGCCGGTCCAGCCTGGCATGGCCCACGCCCAGGGCGCGGCCCACGGCGGCCTGCCGGCCCGAGCAATCCAGCAGGAAGCGCGCCCGGCAGCGGCGCTGCCCGCCAGCCACCGCCACGGTCGCCAGCCAGTCCGCCGATCCGTCCGCCGCGCGCGCGCACGAGACGAAGCGCGCGCCCGTCAGCAGGGTGGCGCCCATGCGCGCCGCGCGCCGCCGCAGGGCCTCGTCGAAGGCGACGCGATCCACGCACAGGCCGTGGCCGGCCGGCGTGAAGAAGAAATCCGTCGTCTGCGGCGCGGCATCGGCCCAGACCGAGAGATTGCCGGCCGTCCGGAAGAACGCCAGGTCGCCGGGAAAGGACTCGGGCTCGCCGAGGAAATGCCGCACCAGCCCCAGCGCCCCCGGCGCGATCGACTCGCCCAGCTTGAAGCCGTGCGCCACGCTGCGATCCAGCAGCAGGACGCGCCGGCCGAAGCCGGACAGCACCATGGCGGCGGCGCTGCCGGCCGGCCCCGCGCCGACGATGATGACGTCCCAGGCGGCCTCGGGACCGGCGCCGCCATCGCTTTCGGGCCCGGGCAGGCCGGCCGGCATCAGCCGCCCTGCTTGGCGGGCGGACGATCCAGGGCGGGGTCGCGCTGCTGTTCGACGAATACGATCTCGCCGTTGTCGTGCACGACGCCGCCGTCGGGGCCCTTCAGCGGCAGCACCATGCCGAGCTTGGGCCAGGCATACACCATCTGGTCGTAGCCGTCCTCGGAGGACAGGGGCTCGCCCTGCTCGTCGTAGCCGCGGAACCATTCTCGGTGGGTGCGGGACTGGTCCTTGGGATCGTACTGGAAGACGACGTCCGGCCTTTGCGTCGGCCACCAGGCCGTGTTGCACGACCAGAAGTCCCCGTGCCAGGGGCTGGACATGTAGGCGCTGAGCTCGCCGGGCTCGATATCGCTGGCCACCCGGAACGGCGCCGCGAATTTTTCCCGGTAGATCACCAGATAGGGGAATTCGATGCCGGGATGGAAGCCCCCGCCGATGGTGGGCTCCACCGCGGCGGCATCCAGGGCATGCGGCTGCTCCTGCAGCGGCAGGCGGTCGAGGGGCACGGGCTCCTGCGGCGTGCCGGTCTCGAAATCGCCGTCCGCCCACGCTTTCAGGTGGCGCAGCTGCCAGTCGGTCAGGCTGAGGAACTGGTTGGGGAAGTGGTCGCCCAGCTGCTGGTTCTGCAGCGGCTTGCCCCCGGTGCCCCAGAGCTTCGGCATCTTGCGGTCGTCGACCTCGACGGCGAATTTCGGATCCTTCCAGCTGGTGGGGCGCTGCGGCGGCGCCGGCAGCAGGGAATCCACCAGGCGGCCGTTGGGGCCGGAGGCGTGGCGCATGAAGCCATAGATGCGCTGACGCAGCGGCTTCATCGTTTCGCCGGGATCGGCCAGCGCGGCGACGTAGCCCGGGCTCAGGAGATTGCCCGGCTGCCTGGGGCCGTGCGCCAGGTCCTTGGTGTGCGCCTCGACTCCCGCCGCTTCCGCGCTGACCCAGCCGTAATTGACGGCCTTGGCGAAGAGCGGATGGATGTCGCGGTAGAAGACGGTCTTTTTTCCCCGGTGCGGATAGGCTTCGGGGAACGCCTCGTAGATGCGGTCCAGGATGGACACCACGTGGAGCATGTGCGGTGCGTACTTGGGCGGCGCGGTGATGATCCAGGCGCCCTGCGCCGGATTGCGCCGGCCCTCGTCCTCGGCCTTGCTCACGCCGTCGCGCGTGCTGAGGACGGTGCCGTCCTTCAGGGTGACGGTGACGTCGATTTCGCCCCCGCAGGTGTCGTCCCACCAGCCGGGAATGTTGAAGTAGGCGAACTGGTTCGTCAGCGGGTCCGTGCCGCCCCGGGGACCGTTGGGCGCGTCGTGGAATTCGCTGGGGTTGGACAGGGCCACGCGGGGCGTGGTGACGCATCCGCCCTTGCCGGGCGAGGCCACGAACAGCAGGCGGCCCGCCTCGTCCAGCCGCAGCTGGCCGAGCTCGATGTCGTGCGCCGCCTGGTAGGTGACCTCGACTTCCTTGGAGATGTCTTTCGGCACGAAGCCTTCGTAGCGCAGTTCGCCGGGCAGCGTGCCCTTTTCGACGCCCGTGAACACGCTGCCCTTCAGGACGACCGGCTGCGCCTGGCCCGTCGAGAGGGTCTGCACGCCCGGATCGATGATGAGCTGGGTGCGTTCGCGCGGCTTGAGGCCGGGCTGGATGCCCGGGTTGCGCAGCTTGTCGGGGTCGAACAGGTAGGCGCCCTGGAAGGCGTAGTTGGCCGCCTTCATGTTGCGCACGTGCACCCGCCAGCGCATGGACCGGACCTCGCCCGAACCGGCGGAGAGCTCGCCGATCACGGCGCCCGCCTCGTCGTAGGCATACACGCGGTAGCGTTGCGCCTGGCGCTTCAGGCGCTGGGCGCCGTCGCGGTACGCGCCGCCTTCCGGGCCGGGGCCGCCCTGCCCGCCCGGATCGGGCACGATGCCGGGCGCCTCGGGACCGATGAAGAATTCGTCGCTGTCGCCCATGCGGGCCAGGCCGATGCCTGGATGAATGCGGATGCTCTTGATGGCTGCTGTCACGCGGCGTCTCCGATCTTGTTGGATGAAATCAGGGGCAATGGCAAGACCGCGGCCCGCTCAGGCGCGCGTCGTCGCCACGACGTGCCAGTCGAACAGATCCTGCGAGACGACCCGGTAACAGGTGCCGGCATGCTGGATGTCGGCATGGACGAGGCGGCCGTCGCAGCGGTGGCTGCGCACGGAAAAGCCGCCGCCGAAGCCGGCCTTGATGGATTTTTCGATTTGCGCGGGGCTCGGCCCGGCGGAGGAATGGGCGTCCGGGCCCGGGAGCCGCGACGCGCCCGCGAGTCCGGGGAGCATCATCGCGCTCGCGGCGCCGCATGCCTGCATGAAACGTCTGCGCTGGCTGTTCATATCACCTCAGGTTCAGGGAATCCACGATGGATCGACAACGGGAGGGAAAAACGGTCTGGCCTGCGGCAGCAGGCTTCGAGCTTTAAGGCAGATCAATTCTAGAGGGTGCCACCGGAACTGTCGAGGCACGCGGCGCTCCCGACAGGCACGCGGCGCGCCCCCGCCCCATGCCGGAGGGGGCCGCCCGGGACCGGTGCGCCGGTCCCGGCCGCGTTCAGGCACAGGCCATCTGCTCGCTGCGCATCGACCCGGTGCGGGCGTGGCGTTCGTGCCAGGACAGGGCCTCGCCGACGAGGTGCGGAGTGTGACCTCCCTGCGCGCGGGCGCGCCGGAAGTAGTCCATCAGTTCCTCCCGGTAGTCCGGATGCGCGCAGCATTCGATGACGCGGGGCGCGCGCTCGCGCGGCGCCAGGTTGCGCAGGTCGGCCAGGCCCCATTCGGTCACCAGGATGTCCACGTCGTGCTCGGTGTGGTCCACGTGGGCCACCATCGGCACCACGCTGGAGATGTCGCCGCCCTTGGCCACCGACTTGCTCACGAAGATCGACAGGTGGGCATGGCGGGCGAAGTCGCCCGAACCGCCGATGCCGTTCATCATGCGCGTGCCGCCGACGTGCGTGGAATTCACGTTGCCGTAGAGGTCGAATTCCAGCGCCGTGTTGATGGCGATGATGCCCAGGCGGCGCACGATCTCGCAGTGGTTGCTGATTTCCTGGGGACGCAGCACGATGCGCCGGGCGTATTCGTCCAGGCGCTCCATGAAGCGCCGGTACACCGGTTCGGACAGGGTGATCGACGAGGCCGAGGCGAACGACACCCGGCCCGCGTCGATCAGGGCGATGGCGCTGTCCTGGAGGACTTCGGAATACATCCGCAGGTCGCGGAACGGCGCGTCCACCAGCCCGTGCATGACCGCGTTGGCGATGGTGCCGATGCCCACCTGCAGCGGCAGCAGCGTATCGGACAGGCGGCCGGCGGCCACCTCGCCTTCCAGGAAGCCGATGATGTGGCGGGCGATCGCGCGGGTGTCCTCGTCGGGCGGCTGGACGCTGGAGGGACTGTCGGGGTGGTGGGTGACGACGATGGCGGCGATGCGCGACGGGTCGACGGGAATCGCCGGCGTGCCGATGCGCTGGTCCGGCTCGGTCAGAGGAATGGGCTGGCGCCCGGGATAGGCCTCGGGCACGTAGATGTCATGCATGCCCATCAGGCTCGTGGGCATGCGGGTGTTCAGCTCGACGATCACGCGCTCGGCCTGGGCGACGAAGCTGGCGGAATTGCCGACGGACATGGTGGGCACGATGCCGCCGTCGGGCAGGATGGCGGCCGCCTCGACCACGGCGATGTCGATCTTCGGAATGTGGCCCGCGCGCAGCTGCTCCACGGTCTCGGACAGGTGCTGGTCGATGAACATGACCTGCCCCTCGTTGATCCTGCGGCGCAGCCGGGCGTCGGACTGGAACGGCAGGCGGCGCGCCAGCAGCCCGGCCTCGGCCATGAGACCGTCGCTGTCGTTGCCCAGCGAGGCCCCCGTGATCAGGTTCAGCCGCAGCGTCTCATGCCGCGCCCGCTCCGCGAGGGCGGCGGGCAGGGCCTTGCAGTCCCCGGCGCGGGTGAAGCCGCTCATCCCGACCGTCATGCCGTCCCTGAACAGGGCGGCGGCTTGCGTCACCGTCATGATCCTGGATCTCAGCTCGGCGCATTGCAGGCGTTCCATCATCATGGTCTCCTCGTCTATTGGTGCGATGATGAGCCGAGAATATCATCGCCAATATTCATTGAAACCATAGGTACAATTCTATTTATTCATGATCAGGGGAGCCAGCCACGATGGACCTGCGCGCGCTCAGCTACTTCATCGAGACCGCCCGGCGGCAGAACTTCACCCACGCCGCCACGGCCCTGGGCGTCACGCAATCGACGATCAGCAAGATGATCCGCCAGCTCGAGGACGAGATCGGCGCCCCGCTGCTGGACCGGGAGCGGCGCCCGGCGCGGCTCACCGACATGGGCCGCGTGGTCCTGGCGCGCGGCCAGGACGTGCTCGCGGCACACCGGGCCCTGCTGCGCGACATCGCCCGCACCCAGGCCCTGGAACTGGGCCGGCTGGACCTCGGCCTGCCGCCGATGATCAACCGCCTGTTCACCGCGCCCCTGAAGGAATACCGCCAGCGCTATCCGAAGATCGAGGTCGCGCTGCACGAGGACACGGGGCGCGCCATCGAGCGCCAGGTGGCCGAAGGCCGGCTGGACCTGGGCTTCAGCCTGATGCCGGTGGCGCCGGAGCTGGGCCTGCGCCCGCGGGTCGTCGCCCGGCACCGGATCCTGGCCGTCGGCCAGCCCGGCCTGATGCGGCCGCTGCCGCCCGCGCCCCAGGTCCGTGACCTGCGCGGCCAGCCCCTGGTCCTGCTGGACGACGACTTCGCGCTGGCCCGCCTGCTGGACCGGCAATTCCAGGCCGCCGGCTTCGAGCCGCTGATCGCCGCCCGCAGCGGCCAGTGGGACTGGACCCTGTCCATGGCGCAGGCGGGGATGGGCATCGCGCTGCTGCCCGAGCCCTTCATCCGCACCCCGGAGGATCTGGGACTCGATGCCCGCCCCCTGGGGCCCGACACGCTGAGCTGGGACATCGCCCTGCTGGCGGCGGCCTGGCCGATGCTCGGCCACGCCGCCCAGGCCTGGGTGGACCTGTGCAGCAAGCACATCGACGGCCCCTGGCCGCGGATGGAGGACGGCGTGCCGGACTGAAGCGCGTCGCGGACGGGGCCGCGCACCCGGGAAAACGGCGGGCCGGATCGCTCCGGCCCGCCGTGCGGGAGGCGCGCCCCGGGGATCAGGCGACGGCCTTTTCCTCGGCCGCGACCGAGCTGCGGATCAGGTGGTCGAAGGCGGCCAGGGCGGCCTTGGCGCCTTCGCCGGCGGCGATGATGATCTGCTTGTACGGCACCGTCGTCGCGTCGCCCGCGGCGAACACGCCGGGCACCGAGGTCTGGCCGCGGGCATCGACCACGATCTCGCCGTGCTTGCTGAGCTCGACCGTGCCCTTGAGCCATTCGGTGTTGGGCACCAGGCCGATCTGGATGAACACGCCTTCCAGCTCGACGCGATGCGCGGCGCCGCTGGCGCGGTCGGTGTAGCTCAGCCCGGTCACGCGCTTGCCGTCGCCGTGGATCTCGGTGGTCTGGGCCGAGGTGATGACGGTCACGTTGGACAGGCTGCGCAGTTTGCGCTGCAGCACGTCGTCGGCCCGCAGGGCGTCGCCGAACTCGATCAGCGTGACGTGGCCCACGATGCCGGCCAGATCGATCGCTGCCTCGACGCCGGAGTTGCCGCCGCCGATCACCGCCACGCGCTTGCCCTTGAACAGCGGACCGTCGCAGTGCGGGCAGTAGGCCACGCCGCGATTGCGGTATTCGTTTTCCCCGGGCACATTGATCTGGCGCCAGCGCGCGCCGGTGGACAGGATGACGGTCTTGGCCTTCAGGACGGCGCCGCTGGCCAGTTCGACCTGGATCGACTTGCCCGGCACCAGGCGGCTGGCCCGCTGCAGGTTCATGATGTCCACTTCGTAGGCCTTGACGTGCTGCTCCAGCGCGACGCCGAACTTGGGCCCTTCGGTCTCGAGCACGGAGATGTAGTTCTCGATCGCCATGGTGTCGAGCACCTGGCCGCCGAAGCGTTCGGCCACCACGCCGGTGCGGATGCCCTTGCGCGCCGCGTACACGGCCGCCGCGGCGCCCGCGGGGCCGCCGCCGACCACCAGCACGTCGAACTCCTCGCGGGCGTTCAGGGCATCGACCTTGGCGCTCGTGTCGCCGGCGTCCAGCTTGGCCAGCAGTTCCTCGACGCCGGCGCGGCCCTGGTGGAACAGCTCGCCGTTCAGGAACACCGCGGGCACGGACAGGATCTCGCGCTGCTGGACTTCGTCCTGGAACAGGGCGCCGTCGATCGCCACGTGGCGGATGCGCGGGTTGAGGACCGACATCGCGTTCAGCGCCTGCACCACGTCCGGGCAGTTCTGGCACGACAGCGAGAAATAGGTTTCAAACGTATAGTCGCCCGGCAGCTTGCGGACCTGCTCGGCCACGGCCTCGTCCAGCTTGGGCGGATGGCCGCCGACCTGCAGCAGGGCCAGCACCAGCGAGGTGAATTCATGGCCCAGCGGGATGCCGGCGAAGCGCACGGCCACGTCGGTGCCGGCGCGGGCGATTGCGAACGACGGCACGCGCGCCCCGGGGGCGTCGTCCGTCACGGTGATCTTGTCGGACAGGCTGGCGATGTCTTCCAGAAAGGCCCGCAGTTCCTGCGACTGGGCGCCATCGTCCAGCGACGCGCGCAATTCGACGGGCAGCGTCACCCGCTCGAGGTAGGTTCCCAATTGCCCTTTGAGGTTTGCATCCAGCATATTCGTACCTTTTTGGAAAAAAGCGTCCCCCCCGACGACACCCACATGGTATCGCCCGCTCAGAAAGCGCGGGGGAGAAAAATCGGCGGCCCGCGGGCAGGCCGCCGAGACATCACGCGGCGCGCATCCCGAAGGCGCGCGCCGGTCCGGTGAGGGAAAGGATCAGATCTTGCCGACCAGGTCCAGCGAGGGGGTCGGCGTCTTGGCGCCTTCTTCCCACTTGGCCGGGCAGACTTCGCCCGGGTGGCTGGCGACGTACTGGGCGGCCTTGACCTTGCGCAGCAGTTCGGACGCGTCGCGGCCGATGCCGTTGTCATGGATTTCCAGGACCTTGATTTCGCCGGCCGGGTTCACCACGAAGGTGCCGCGCAGGGCCACGCCTTCTTCTTCGATCAGCACGTCGAAGTTGCGCGCCAGCAGGTGGGTGGGGTCGCCGATCATCGGGTAGTTGACCTTCTTGATGGCGTCGGACGTGTCGTGCCAGGCCTTGTGGGCGAAATGGGTGTCGGTGGACACGGAATAGACTTCCACGCCCAGCTTCTGGAATTCGGCGTAGTGGTCGGCCAGGTCTTCCAGTTCGGTCGGGCACACGAAGGTGAAGTCGGCCGGGTAGAACACGAACACGGACCACTTGCCGGCGACGGTCTGGTCGCTGACTTCGACGAACTTGCCATTGTGGTAGGCGGTGGCTTTGAAGGGCTTGATGGTGGTGTTGATCAGGGACATGGAAACTCCTTGTTCAGAGGTTCAGTGAAAGGGCCACGAGGGCGACGGAAACCGGTGTAGGCGAGCCCTTATGATAAGTAAAATTGATTGTTTAAATAGAGCCGATTGTCGATGACTATCAATCAAGGGTTCTGCGTGCTGAAACGTAATGGAGGCGTGTTGTTTTATGCCGATTTCGCATCATGAAACATGCGAAAAAAATATGTACCCCGGGTATGATGCTCGTTCGTTGGAATATTTGTCGTAAGTCATTGATACGAAAGATATTTTATACCTTAACGATCCTGGGGATCACCATGCGCAAGAACCTGCCCGTCACGCAACAGGAATACGATTTTCCAGAAGATGAGACGCTGCTGTCCGCCACCGACCTCAAGGGCCGCATCACGTATGCCAACGCGGCATTCGTGCGTGTGAGCGGCTTCGACTACAACGAGCTGCTGGGCAAGGCCCACAACATCGTGCGCCATCCCGACGTCCCCCCCGAGGCCTACCAGGATTTGTGGGATACCCTGAAAGAGGGCCGCTCGTGGACGGCCCTGGTGAAAAACCGGCGCAAGAACGGCGACCACTACTGGGTGCGCGCCAACGTCGCGCCCGTCTACCACCAGGGCGCGCTCAGCGGCTACCTGTCGGTGCGCACCAAGCCCAGCCGCGCGGAAATCGCCGCGGCCGAGCACGTCTACGCCTCCTTCCAGGCCGGCCGGCCCGTCGCGCGCTTCCATCGCGGCCTGCTGCTGGACACGGGCTGGCGGCGCTGGCGCAACGGGCTGCGCACGCTGTCGCTGCGCCAGCGGCTGGTGCTGATCCTGGGCAGCCTGATTCCGCTCTGGGCCGGCCTCGCCTGGCTGGCCGGACTGCGCGGCACGGCGTGGCTGGGCGCCGCGGGCGGCGGCGCCGCGCTGGTGCTGCTGGCCGGCCTGCTCCTGGACCACTGGCTGGTGCGGCCGCTGCGCGCCATCCAGCGCCAGGCCGTGCAGGCCGCCACGGGCCAGCCCGTGGACGACTGGCGCCTGCCCCGCCTGGACGAGATCGCCTCGATCCAGAAAGCCATCACGCAATCCAGCCTGAACCTGCGCTCCTTCATCGACGACGTGCACGCCCAGCTCGGCGGCCTGCGCCACGCCTCCGGCGAGATCGCCCAGGGCAGCCAGCACCTCAGCACCGAAACCGAACAGGCGGCCAACCGGCTGGCCGAGACGGCCAACGCCATGGAGCAGCTCGCCGACCTGATCGAAAGCAACGCCGACCGCGCCCGGCAGGCCGTCGCCCTGGCCAAGGATTCGGGCAATTCGGCCGTCCACGCGGCCAGCACCGTGGAACAGGCCGCGCACCAGATCGAACACATGGACGCGGCCAGCCAGAAGATCGGCGAGATCGTGGGGGTGATCGACAGCATCGCCTTCCAGACCAACATCCTGGCGCTCAATGCCGCGGTCGAGGCCGCGCGCGCCGGCGAACAGGGACGCGGCTTTGCCGTGGTGGCCGGCGAAGTGCGCGCGCTGGCCCAGCGCTCGGCCAGCGCCGCCAAGGAAATCGGCGGCCTGATCCACGAAACCGTGCAGATCGCCCAGGGCGGCGTGGCCCGCACGCGCGAGGCCACCGAAGCGATGGGCCACATCCTGGAGCAGAACCGCCAGGTGGGCGCGCTGATCGACCACATCCATCAGGCGGGGCGGGAGCAGGCCGACGGCCTGGCGCGCATCCGCGAAACCTTCGTCCAGCTCGGCGACCTGACCCGGGGCAACGCCGCCATGGCCGAGGAGTCGTTCACGGCCGTGCAGACCCTGGACGGCCAGACCCTGAACCTGGCCAGCGCGGCCGGGGTGTTCCGGCGGGACACGGAAGATGGCGCGCCGGCGCCGGCCCGGCCCGCGCCGCGGCGGCGGCTGGCGATCGCCTCGTAGGAGGAGGCACGACGCGACTCATGCGGTGCGGTTCGCGCGCTCAGGCATCCAGCAGCGTCTGGTAATGCTTGCGCGCCCGCAGGTACAGGTCCAGGGGAAAGCGCACCGGCACGTTCTCCAGGGCCGCGGCCAGCATGTCCAGGTGGCCGTCGAATCCCGCGCAGGCCTTGGCGGCGTCCTCGTCGCCGGGCAGGCGCACGGTCAGCGTCAGCCGCGTGCCGTCCGCCTCCTCGGCCAGTTCCCAGCGGATGGGCCGTTCGGGCTGCGAACCGCTGCTCCAGGAATATTCCAGCACGCGCTGCGGCTCCAGCGCCGTGACGGCGCTGTCGATCACGATGCCGCTGTCGGCGAAATCGATGCGCACGGCCCCGCCCTGCCGCAACTCGATGGTGCCGGGCGCCAGCCACTGGGCCAGGCGCGCGGGCTGCGTCAGCATGGCCCAGACGGCCGCCGGATCGTGGCCATAGAACCGCTCCAGCCGCCCCTCGAACCCCTGCTCCAGCCGCTGGATCGTGCCGGGCTGGAAATCGTCATCGCTCATCTCGAAACCTCTCTGGATTGCACGGGCCGGGAGCGCGGCGCCCCCACCGGGACACCGGCCCGCGGCCGAAACCCGCATCATCGCCCAGAAGGGGGCCGGATTTCCCCATAGCCCTGTCCGCTGCGGGGTCGTATGCTGGGGGCGGACGGCGCGCCGGGCCGCGGAGGCGGCCGCGCCGGACCCCAGCGCGGCGGCCGCGCCGCGCCCCGTTTCCCGGAGGACCGTTGCCGTGTCACCGACATGCTCTGCCCGCAGGCGCCTGGCGCGCGCCCTGCTTCCCTTCCGGGCCCCCGGTCTGCCGGCCCGCGTTTTGCCGGCTCCGGTCCTGCTGGCTTCCGTTTTGCTGACCCTCGGCCTGCTGGCCCCGGGCGGCGCCGCCCCCGCGCGCGCCGCGCACGTCCTGGTGGACGCGGGCCACGGGCCGGAACATCCGGGCGCGGCGGGCGCCAGCGGCCGCCCCGAGTACCTGTACAACCGGGATCTGGCCGCCGCCCTCGCCCGCGCGCTGGCGGCGCTGGGCGAGCGGACGACGCGGGTCGAAGGCATCGGCGCGGACATCCCCCCGGACCAGCGCGCGGCGGGTGCGCCGGATGCCGACGTCCTCGTCTCGATCCACCACGACTCGATCCTGGCGCGGTATCTCCAGGCCGGCCGCCAGGGCGAGTTCGCGGGCTATTCGATTTTCGTGTCGCGGCGCAACCCCCATCCCGCGCACAGCCTGCGCTGCGCCCGGCGCATCGGCGAGCGGCTGCGGGCGGCGGGCGAACGGCCCTCGAACTATCACGCCGAGCCGGTCGAAGGCGAAAACCATCCGTTCGTCGACCGCCGCCTGGGCATCCACCGCTACGACGGCCTGGCGGTGCTGCGCACCGCGCCCATGCCCGCCGTTCTGGTCGAGGCGGGGGTGATCGTCAATCCGGCGGAAGAAGCCCGCCTCGGCGAGCCGGAGACGGTCGCGCGCCTGGCCCGCGCCATCGCACGGGGAGTGCACGCCTGCCTGGCGGAGCGGTGAGGCGGCGGCATCAGGCCGGACCTGGATCGCCCGGGCGGGCGCGGGAGTTCAGGATCGCCCGGTGCGGCGATTTCAAGAAAATGCATGCAGTGGCTTGCTGACACGTACAAGAGGCAATATATGCCACCATTTGTAACCCAAGCAATGCATGCACACCATCGTACCCTGCCCTCGAATGGGCCGGCGGAAGGATGGCGAAGCAGCCGATTGGGCCGGCCTTGAACACCAGTGATGCGCCAATGTCCGTGGATCCGGATCTTTCCTGTCCGCCTCCGAGAAAACGCTTGGTGCAGTTCCATACATACTGAACATGCAAGGCGGGGTCCACCATGGAGCATGTACAGGATTGAAGTCGATGAGCCTCAGTGTTCCCTGCAGGCCCGGCGATACCTGTGCCAATGCCCGGGAGCGTGCTGCACCAGCGCACGGCTTTCCGTCCACGCCCTCCGCCGCGCGCTTCGATCCCCGCATCGCCCCTTCAATTTCCCGCTCGAAACCACCGTCGAAGATCTGTCTTGATTTTTTGGCGCAACCGGAACCTCGGATTTTCGATCCATGCTCCTGTCCAACGTTCTCCGCAAAGAAAACAACAATCTGGATATCTTCCGGCTGATTGCAGCGGCCATGGTGATATATGGCCACGCCTACGCCGTGCTTCCCACCGAAGGGAAGCTGGATTTCTTGAAAAGGCTGCTGGTTTTCGATTACTCGGGCTCGCTTGCGATCAAGACATTCTTCTTTCTGAGCGGCCTGGTCGTGACCAACAGCCTGGTCGAGAAAAAGGACACCTGCCAATTCCTGATGTCGCGGTTTTTCAGGATCTGGCCCGCGCTGGCGGTCGTGCTGGCAGCCATGGCTTTCGTGTTCGGGCCGCTCCTTTCGGCCCATCCACCCCACGAGTATTTTTCAAATCCCGCCATCTACGAATACTTCCTGCACGGACTGATCATGGACATGCAATATGATCTTCCGGGGGTGTTCCAGGACAATGCGCTCAGCTCCGTCAATGGATCATTGTGGTCGATCCCGTACGAGATCTATGCCTATGTCGCACTGCTTGCGGCATTCCTGCTGGGCTCGACCCGATCCCGCTCTCTGTCGATCGGGCTGTTTCTCGTCATCCTGGTGGATTCGGCCACCGGAAACACGCTGCTCTTCACCTGGCTGCCGCAGAACACCGAGATCACCATGCTCGCACCCTGTTTCGCCGCGGGGTCGCTTTTCACCCTGTTCAAGGACAGGATCCAGGTGCATTTCCAGGGGACCATTGGCGCATGGGCCCTGTACTTTTTGTTCATGAAGTCGTCGTACAATTTTTATTTCTTCTATCTCGCCGTTTTTTACTCCATCCTGTTTTTTTCCAGCCGGAAGGCCCTGCTGAAATTCAAGCCGGCCATCGACATCTCTTACGGGATGTATTTATGGGGCTGGCCGGTCCAGCAGGTGATGGCGCAATATTTTCCCGAACAGGGGATCAGCTTCAACCAGCTCGCATCGGTGGCGATTGCGGCATTGCTCGGCTATGTTTCCTGGCATTTCATCGAGCGGCATTTCATCCGGATGGGATCGAATTTCAGCCGGTGGGCGCCATCGGGGGCGGGCAGCCTTCCCTCCTGAAGCGCCGCCCGCGCGATCCATGGCCCCGGCGCCGGGCGGCCGCCTCGGGCGCCCGCCTGCAGTCCAGCATCGGCCTCGCCCACGCCTCAGCGCCTTCAGTCCCGTGGCCGGCAGGCCGCCGGACCCCTCGAAGGTCTCATCGGCGCCCCCTTACTTGTAACAAGCCCGGCTCCCCTCTTGAAACGCGGGGAATCGTCCTTATAATTAGCACTCGACGGGGTTGAGTGCTAACAATCCTCTGCCCCAGCACCCATTCACACTTTCTACGTACAGGAGTTCCTCCATGGCACTGCGTCCTTTGCACGATCGCGTGATCGTCAAGCGTCTGGACAACGAGCGCACCACCGCCTCGGGTATCGTCATCCCTGACAGCGCGGCTGAAAAGCCCGACCAGGGCGAAGTCCTGGCCGTCGGTCCCGGCAAGAAGACCGACGACGGCAAAGTGATCCCGGTCGACCTGAAGGTCGGCGACAAGGTCCTGTTCGGCAAGTACGCCGGCCAGTCCGTCAAGGTCGATGGCGAGGAAGTGCTCGTCATCCGCGAGGAAGAAGTCCTCGCCGTGATCCTGTAAGCCCCCCTCATACCAAGGAATTTCGACATGGCTGCAAAGCAAGTTTATTTCGGTGACGATGCCCGCACCCGCATCGTCCGCGGCGTCAACATCCTCGCCAACGCCGTCAAGACCACCATGGGCCCCAAGGGCCGCAACGTGGTGCTGGACCGCTCCTTCGGCGCCCCCACCGTCACCAAGGACGGCGTCTCCGTCGCCAAGGAAATCGAACTGAAGGACAAGTTCGAGAACATCGGCGCGCAACTGGTCAAGGAAGTCGCTTCCAAGACCTCCGACAACGCCGGCGACGGCACCACCACCGCCACCGTGCTGGCCCAGGCCATCGTCGAGGAAGGCCTGAAGTACGTGGCCGCCGGCATCAGCCCCATGGACCTGAAGCGCGGCATCGACAAGGCCGTGATCGCCGCCGTCAACGAGCTGCACGCCCTGTCCAAGCCCTGCACCACCAGCAAGGCCATCGCCCAGGTCGGCTCGATCTCGGCCAACAGCGACACCTCCGTCGGTGAAATCATCGCCAACGCGATGGACAAGGTCGGCAAGGAAGGCGTCATCACCGTCGAGGACGGCAAGTCCCTGGAAAACGAACTCGACGTCGTCGAAGGCATGCAGTTCGACCGCGGCTACCTGTCGCCCTACTTCATCAACAACCCCGACAAGCAAGTCGCCGTGCTGGACGATCCGTTCGTCCTGATCTTCGACAAGAAGATCAGCAACATCCGCGACCTGCTGCCGGTGCTGGAACAAGTCGCCAAGTCCAGCCGTCCGCTGCTGATCGTGGCCGAGGACGTCGAGGGCGAAGCCCTGGCCACCCTGGTGGTGAACAACATCCGCGGCATCCTGAAGACCACCGCCGTCAAGGCCCCGGGCTTCGGCGACCGCCGCAAGGCCATGCTGGAAGACATCGCCATCCTGACGGGCGGCACGGTGATCTCCGAGGAAACCGGCCTGTCGCTGGAAAAGGCGACCCTGGAGCTGCTGGGCCAGGCCAAGCGCATCGAAGTGGCCAAGGAAAACACCACCATCATCGACGGCGCCGGCCAGGCCGCCAACATCGAAGCGCGCGTCAAGCAGATCCGCGCCCAGATCGAGGAAGCCACGTCCGACTACGACCGTGAAAAGCTGCAGGAACGCGTCGCCAAGCTGGCCGGCGGCGTCGCGGTGATCCGCGTGGGCGCGGCCACCGAAGTCGAAATGAAGGAAAAGAAGGCCCGTGTCGAAGACGCGCTGCACGCCACGCGTGCCGCCGTCGAGGAAGGCATCGTCCCGGGCGGCGGCGTCGCGCTGATCCGTGCCAAGGCCGCCGTGGCCAAGGTCAAGGGCGACAACGCCGACCAGGACGCCGGCATCAAGCTGGTCCTGCGCGCCATCGAATCCCCGCTGCGCACCATCGTCAGCAACGCCGGCGACGAAGCCAGCGTGATCGTCAACGCGGTCGAGAAGGGCGAAGGCAACTACGGCTACAACGCCGCCACCGGCGAATACGGCGACCTGGTCGAGCAGGGCGTGATCGACCCGACCAAGGTCACCCGCACCGCGCTGCAGAACGCCGCCTCGGTCGCCAGCCTGCTGCTGACCACCGAAGCCGCCGTGGCCGAGATCGTGGAAGACAAGGCCGCGCCGGCCATGCCCGACATGGGCGGCATGGGTGGCATGGGCGGCATGGGCGGCTTCTAAGCTCCCGTCCGTCTCCAGCCGGCGCTCCGGCGCCGGCCCCGCCTTGCAGCTTGCACGCTGCCCGGATTCGGCAGGCACGAGATAGTCCGCAGGGGCTATCTCGTGTTCTGCATCATCCCCGTCACGGTTCGCCGCGGCGGGGATTTTTTATCGGCCGGGCTGCGCTGCCCCTACGGCAGCATCCACATCGACAGGCGGATGGAAGCGGCCGCTTCCCGACACCCCATCCATTACAATGCCCGCACCATCCGGACCCGTCGCCCCATGACCCAGCCCTCCCCTTACAAGAGCACCGGCGGACTGCTGCGCATCGCGCGCGCCTTCGGCTATTCGCTGCAGGGGCTGGGCGCGGCGTGGCGCCACGAGGCCGCCTTCCGCCAGGAAACGGTGCTGGCCGCGATCCTGATCCCGCTGGGACTGTGGCTGGGCGACAGCGCCGTCGAACGGCTGCTGCTGGCGGGCGCGCCGGTGCTGGTGCTGGCGGTGGAGCTGCTCAATTCCGCGATCGAGACGCTGGCCGACGCGATCGGCACCGACTATCATCCCCTGCTGGGACGCGCCAAGGACATCGGCAGCGCGGCGGTGCTGCTGACGCTGCTGCTGGCGGCCGCCGCCTGGGCGGCGGTGCTGGCGCCGCGCTGGTGGCCGTCCTGAGCTCCCGAGCCCATGAAGACGCACGCGGCGCGCGACCGCGAGCGCACCGCACTCCCCCGAACCCATACCCATACGAGACAGAGGCCGACCCCATGACCTTCATCGACAAGCTGAACCGCGCCTGGGCCGCCCAGGATTCCCTGCTGATGGTGGGCCTGGATCCGGACCCGCGGCGCTTTCCCAAGGAACTGGAAGGCCGGCCGGACGCGATCACCGAATTCTGCCTGCGCATCGTCGAGGCCACCGCGCCCTACGTCTGTGGCTTCAAGCCGCAGATCGCGTATTTCTCGGCGCTGGGCGCCGAGGACCAGCTGCAGGACATCTGCCGGACGATCCGCGAGCGGCATCCGGACCTGCCCATCGTGCTGGACGCCAAGCGCGGCGACATCGGCAGCACCGCCGAGCAGTACGCCCGCGAGGCGTTCGAGCGCTACGGCGCCGACGCGGTCACGGTCAATCCCTACATGGGGCGCGATTCCGTGCAGCCCTACATCGACTACGGCGAGCGCGGCGTCATCATCCTGTGCCGCACCTCCAACGTCGGCGGCGCCGATTTCCAGGACATGCGCCTGGCCAACGGCACGCCGCTGTACCTGCACGTCGCCGACCAGGTGGCCCGCGTCTGGAACACCAGCGGGCAATGCGCCCTGGTGGTGGGCGCCACCTTCCCGGAAGAAATCGCCCAGGTGCGCCGCCGGGTGGGGGACATGCCCCTGCTGGTTCCCGGCATCGGCGTCCAGGGCGGCGACATCCGGGCCACGGTGCAGGCGGGCCGCACGCCCGCCGGCCGCGGCATGATGATCAATTCGTCGCGCGCCATCCTGTACGCCAGCGCCCAGGAAGGCTGGGAACAGGCCGCCGCCAAGACCGCGCGCGCCACGCGCAGCGCCATCCGCGCGGCGCTGCAAGGCTGACCCCCGCCCGGCGGCCGCCCGCCCGCGACGTCAGGCGGGCCGGCTCGCAGGAAGACGGGCGCCGGGAAGATGCCTCCCAGGAGGACGGCCTCCGGGCAGACGGCTCACAGGAAGACACTCATGACCCTCGACTATCGCCAGCTCTACGACACGGTCCGCGCGCGCTTTGAATCCGACGAGGCCCTGGAAGCCTTTCTGCCCCGGGCGCTGACGCCCCGGGCCTTGAAGGACCAGGGCGACGACCGCTATCTTTCCGCCATGACCCGGCGGGTCTTCCACGCGGGCGTGCAGCACACGATGGTCGACGCCAAGTGGCCCGAATTCGAGCAGGCCTTCCAGGGCTTCGCCCCCGAGGCCATGGCGCAGCTCGGCCCTTCGCTGATCGAAGCGCACATGCAGAACGACCGGATCATCCGCGACCGCGCCAAGATCAAGAGCATTCCGGCAAACGCCCGCTTCATCCTGGACATCCGCCGGGAACGGGGCACCGGCTTCGGCGCGTTCCTGGCCGACTGGCCGGACACCGACACGATCGGCCTGTGGCGTCTGCTGGCCAAGCGGGGCGCGCGCCTGGGCGGACGCTCGGCCGCCGGATTCCTGCGCCTGGCCGGCAAGGACACGTTCCTGCTGACCAGCGACGTGGTCGCGCGCCTGGCGGCCGCGGGCGTCATCGAGCGCGAGCCCACCGCCCAGCGCGACCTGCAGGCCGTGCAGGAGGCTTTCAACGCTTTGCGGCGGGATTCGGGCCGGCCGCTGTGCCAGCTCTCGGCCCTGATGGCCCTGAGCATCAATCCGGCGTTCTAGGGCCGGCGCGGTCATCCGCCCGGCCTTCCCTAGATATCAAGCACCAGCGTGGGGCCCGCGCAATCCGCAACACAGACGCAGACCTCGCGTTCGCGCTCCCGTGGCGTCAGCACCCGATCGTGGTGGATGGGCGGCCCTTCGCTCCAGGGAGTGCGGCATGCGCCACAAATGCCGCCCCCGCACGACACAATGATGTCGGCATCCATGGATTCCAGGGTGGCCAGCAGGCCGATTTCGGGCAATACGTCCTTTTCACGGCCACTTTTGGCCAAGACGACACGATACGGCTTGACGCTCGGATCCGGCGTATGGGCAGGCGCAACAAAGCGCTCGATGTGCTTGCGATCTTCGGGCCAATCAGCGACCAGCGCCTCGACGGCATCCAGCATGCCGCCGGGCCCGCAGCAGAAGACTTTGGCAGTATCGCCATATTGTCTGATAAGGGTTCCCAGGTCAGGAGGAGCCACCCGTCGCGTATCGTACAGATGCACACGCCCCGCAGAGAGCGCCGGCTGGAGCATGTCGCCCAGGCTGGGCGGCCCCATGCTGGCCCAATGCAGCACGTAGTCATTCCTGCCCTGGCGTTCCAGCGTGCGGATGGCCGAGACAAAAGGCGTAATGCCAATGCCGCCGGCAATAAAGACATTCATCGCTGAATCGGCGAATTCCAGCCCGCCCCTGGGTACCGAGACACCAATGGTCTGGCCCGGCCGCAGGGTTTCATGAATATAGCGGGACCCACCCCGGCCATTCGCTTCTTTTTTCACGGCAACGATATACCGCCGATTGTCTTCGGGTTCATTGCACAGCGAATAGGTGCGCACCAGGCCCCCGTCCAAGTGCAGATCGATATGCGCTCCAGGTCGGAAAGCGGGCAATCGCCAACCATCCTGATCAGCCAACAGCAGCCGTTTCACACCGGGAACCGGCTCGTCAAGCGCCTGAACGAGCAACTGGAGATGTTTGATGGGAGACGCCATTTCACGCCTCCCGCACAATGTCGCCCACGCGGATCGTGCCGCCTTGCAGGATTCTGCAATTGAGCCCAGCCCGATTGATCATGGGATCAAACACGGCCTTGTCCAGGATTTCCTCGATATGCCGGCACGGCGTGGACAGGCGCGTAGCCTCCAGCAACGCCCCACCCAGCCAGAATCGCCGTCCGACCAGATGATTCAGAGGGACACCCTGAACGGTGACATTACGGCGATGTTCTTGCGGCAGCATTTCAATGCCGGCATCCCGCTGCAACGCCTCAAGCGTTTCAATCTCGAACAACGTGATCTGGCGTCCCTCCTCTGGTTTATGCGAATAAAACCCCTGCTCGTGGCCGAGGAGGTAGCGGTCGCCGACAATACCCTTGCCGGCCACCAGGGTGAGCTCCTGGAACGATTCCATGGGCAAAAAGGCACGCGGCGTGATGTGCAGATGCCGGATGACCCCCGTCCAGGCAGGAACGACCCTATGCTCCTGCGCGGGCTGACTGACAACGGTACTCATGTGAATATCCTTGATGTTGAGACGCTTGCCACAAGGCGGGTGCTTGGTTTCACCCCGCCAAGGCTCGATCCAGAAAGTCCAATCGGTCCTGGCCCCAGAAGACCTCCCCTGCCAGCACATAGCTGGGCGAGCCAAACACGCCAGCCGATACCGCTTCATCCGTGTAACGCCGATACTGTCGCTCCGCCTCAGGCTGTGCCGCACGCTGCATCATGGCAGGCCCAGGCAGCCCCAGCCGGGCGGCCACGCCCAACAGCACATCGGCCTGAGCAATATCCTGTTCGTGACACCATTGCGCAGCCAAGATTTCCTTGTGCAGCTGGGCCACGGGATACCCCAGCAGCTCAGCTGCGATCAGGAACCTTGAGGCCAGCGAGGCATCCGGACACATATACCGAGGCGTCACGTTAATCTGCATGCCCAGTAACGGCATCCAGCGCCGCAATTCCTGCTCGCGGTAATCCTGACGCTGCACTGAACGCTGGGACAAGGGGATGCCTCCGGTGCGCGCATAGACATCCAGCAAATCCACAGGCTTGTAGTTCACCTGGACATCCTGGCGCTGGGCCAGCAGCGCCAGTCGATCCGCTCCCAGCAAGGCCCAGTCGGAATTCAACCAGAAGTAATAATCAAGCTGCTTCATACTGACGCCCTTCGAGGACGGGGGCCTGCGAACGCATCCGCCAGGCACACACGCCAGCAATCGCACCCAGGCTGAGCAGGTACCACACCACATAGCGCGGACTGCCGTCGCCCAAGGCCAACAACCAGGTGGCCACCAGGGGAGCCAGCCCGCCGCCAATCGCCCCGGAGATCTGTACAGCAAGGGAAATGCCGCTATAGCGGACCTCGGGCGGGAACTGACTTGAAAACAGGCTGCCTTCGGGGCCGTAGAGCATGGCATAAACGCAGCCAATGGCCAGCACCATGCCCAGGGTGATCATGCCGAATTCACGCGTCGCCAGCAGATCGAAAAACACATTGCCGACGATCAGCACGCCGATGGCGCCGAGCATAAAAACGTATTTGTGTCCGATGCGATCACCCAGCATGCCGCACAAAGGCATGGTAAAGAACGAGACTGCGGCCCCCCACATGATGCCATCGAGCACTGTGATTTTCGGAATCCCCAATGTCCCGGTGGCATAGGCCAGGGCAAATGTCACGACGGTATAAAACCAGGTGACTTCACCCAGACGGGCACCGATCACCAGCAAAACGCTGCGAGGATGCTTGGTGAGCACCGTGCGCAAGGGCACTTCGATTTTCTTGCCGGCGGATTGCATGGCTTCAAAATCGGGCGATTCAGCCACGCGAATGCGAATGAACCAGCCCACCAGCAGCAGCACCACACTGGCCAGAAACGGCAGCCGCCAACCCCAACTGAGCATCTGTTCTTCGGGCAATGCCGCAACGGCGGCCATGGCAAAAGACGATAGCAGCAGACCCGGCGCCACCCCGGCCTGGGGCAGACTGCCGAAAAAGCCTTTCTTGCCCTCGGGAGCGTGTTCAACCGCCATCAGTACGGCGCCCCCCCACTCGCCACCGACCGCCACACCCTGCAGGAAACGCAGGATGACCAACAGAATGGCAGCCCAATAACCAATGCTGTCGTAGGACGGAATCAGCCCGATCAGAATGGTGGGCACCCCCATCATCACCAGGGTGATGAGCAACATGGACTTGCGTCCGACACGATCTCCGAAATGTCCGAACACGATCCCGCCCAGCGGGCGGGCGAAAAAGCCCACCGAATAGGTGGCAAACGCCGCCAGTGTGCCCATCAGGGGGTCAAACGCCGGAAAAAATATCTTATTGAAGATCAGGGCGGCGGCTGTCCCATACAGAAAAAAGTCATACCACTCGATGGTGGTCCCGAGCATGCTGGCTACACCAGCAGTCACATAGTGCTTCGATGACCCAGACTTGTGCGGCCTACCCGGGGATTGTTGGTTTTTCATGCGCATGTCTCCCTGCCGGCATTGGCCAGCATGTGTTTTGATCATTTTTTATGCCGGGGCGTCAGGCCCCGTTCAGATGGGTACTTCCAGTCAGGCGGCGGACCGGTCGATCTGGCGGCACCAGTAGTCGAACGTGCCCTTGACGATCGAAGGCTTGAGCAGATAGTCGTGAGCCTCCTGCGCCAGATGGTCCGGCACGGGGGTCAGCTCACCGTAGACGCGGGCACGGGTCTGCATGCGGGCCGCGCGCTCCAGGTAGACCGACAGGTAGGTGGCTTCGGCCATGGTGCCGCCCGTCGTCAGATAGCCATGATGCGCCAGGATGATGGAACGCTTGCCGCCGAGCGCCTCGGAAATCAGCACGCCCTCCTGGTCGGCGATGGGCACCCCGGGCCAGTCAGCCAAAAACGCGCAGTCATTGTGAAAAGGCGTCATGTCCATTTGCGCCACCACCAGGGGCTGGCGTGCGGCCACCAGCGCGCTGACCCACGGAGAATGCGTATGGATGATGGCATTGACATCCGGCCGGCTCTTGTAGATCCATAGGTGAAAGCGGGTCGCCGGATTGGCCATGCCCTGCCCCGACAGGGTTTCCAGGTCAGCGCCGACCTCGATAAAGTCATTGGGCGTGGCCTCGTCAAACCCTAACCCGAAGCGCAAAGTCCAGTAGGCCCCCGGGGTGTCGGAGCGCGCACTGATCTGCCCAGCCAGCCCGGCCTCCTGGCCGGTTGCGGCCAGGATCCGACAGGCATAGGCCAAGTCTTCCTGGAGGGTTCGCTGAACGGGGTGAAGATGTTCGCGCATTTCTTGTGTAGCGCGTTGATCAAAATACGATTTTTCCCTAAGCACTGCCGTCATGATTCGTCCCCGTGGTGTGATTAATTGACATGAATCATTCTAGGGACGGGGCCGTTCCAAGACCATGAACCTCAAGTCATACCAGCTATGCCAATACTTGCTATGCCATTGTGGAAATAGCCTTGGCCATGTTCAGCAACTGACGCGCCAAGCTGCCGGCGGCGATATCGTGGCGCACGATGGCGACCACCAGGCGTTGCAGTCCAGGCGCCTGCAAAGGAACCTTGACCAGGCCATAGTCTCGCAACAGTGGCGCCGGAATATTGGCCGGCAGCACACAAGCGCCGATACCCGTGGCGCTGAGCTGCAGCATGGCATCCACCGTTTCCGCCACCACGGTCACGCGCTCATCCAGTCCAGCGCTTTTCAACATGCGCCGCAAGGCATAGTTCTCTGGAAAGCCCACCAGCATCAACGACGAACGAGCGAGGTCCACAGACACCTGATCAGGCAGATCCTGCGCGCGCGCAATGAGACACATCTCGTCCATAAGCAGCGGGGTCGATTCCAGCCTGTCGCTGGCCACGGCCGAGTCATAGACCAGGCCGATGTCAGCCTTGCCCTTTTCCACCAGTTCAACGACTTCGGGGGAACTGCGCGCCAGAACCGTCAGGTTGACCTGGGAATGCTTGCCGACAAAGCGCGACAGCAGGTCAGACACAAAGTAATAGCCGACGGTATGGATAATGGCGATGCTCAAGTTG
The DNA here is from genome assembly GCF_014203015.1 of Castellaniella defragrans. Taxonomy (GTDB): domain Bacteria; phylum Pseudomonadota; class Gammaproteobacteria; order Burkholderiales; family Burkholderiaceae_B; genus Castellaniella; species Castellaniella defragrans. Next base: position 81,768 of record NZ_JACHIB010000015.1, on the reverse strand, counting down.
CCTTGCGTCAGGCCTTCCCTGTCGCGCAGTTGCACCAGCATGTCATCGATCGCCGTATAGGCCGGCAAGGCGGCCTCGGCCAGCTTACGGCCGGCCTCGGTCAGCTCCATGCCCCTGCCAGTGCGCAGAAACAGCGGTTTTCCCAGATGGGCCTCCAGGGACGCCAGCTTGCGGCTCAGGCCCGATTGGCTCAAGCCCAGGTCTTCGGCTGCACGCGACAGCGAAGATAATTCCGCGATCTTCAGAAAATACCGGATGGGCCGGTCCAGACAATCCATGGCATGAGCCTTCTTATGACGACCTGTACACTGCGCGGCCCGCACCCGCGCCAGAAACAATCACAATCCAACGAAGCCCCCGAGCTTACTGCGAAACGGGTCAACCAGCCCCCTATTCTTCCCGCCCGGCTGGCTTGAAGAATCCCGATCACGATTCGCTGACGGGGATTCTTGTGGTGTCCAACCACATTTTCCCTCATGGACATTTCCATGCCGCGACGCACCGGCATGGGCCTGCCCTGACTATCCTGTCCATCGGGAGCCCGTGTCAGCCGCTCATCAAAAATACATGTCACGCGATGAGACTGGAAGGGTGATCACTGCTGTAAAAACAAACAGCACTTGATACGATGGACGCCATGGAACGACATGACAGCCAAACTCATCGTCAACCAGAAATCCTTTGATGAAACCGGCGGCATCATCCAAATGACCGTCTGGTCCGTCCCAGAACCTGTCCCGCCTTCGACGCACGGATTCAAGTACCGGCTGGTCTATGCACGGAACGGCCGCCGCCTGGTTGGATTCGACAACGGACGCGGCAAGGGTGACCCCATGCGTCTGGGGCAAGCGGAACTGCACTATCCATTCACGACAATCGACCAGCTCATCAAGGACTTCATCACGGAAGTAGAAATCATCAGAGGTCCCCCATGACGACACCCAGAACACTGACGATTACCATCGACCCGGACTGGAAGACCGTGCTGCGGACCGCTGGGCACAAAGCGGCCATCGGCCTTGCGACGGGCCAACCGCAAGGCGAAACCTTGAACTTCGAGACCCCTGCCGTCTTTTTTGCGTACCTGAACGGGCGGCGCTGGCTGCTGCTGCGCGATCTGCTGGGCCAGGGAACCGTCGGGGTTCGGGAACTGGCGCGCAAAGTAGGCCGCGACGTAAAAGGCGTCCATACCGACACCCAGATCCTGGTCGATATCGGCCTGCTGGAAAAGGACGCCAAGGGTGCGCTGCGCTGCCCCTACGACCGCATCCATATCGACATGGTCATGCAGGCCGCAGCCTGACCCAGGCTCAGGTCTTCCCCAGTTCCACCAGCGCCGCCTGCAGGGCGCGGCGCACCGCCGCGGCGCGCACGGCCTCGCGGTCGCCCTCGAAGACCTGGGTGAGGGCGCGGGTGACGATCCCGGCGCCGGTGCGGCGCGCGATGCCGAAGCACACCATGCCGACCGGCTTGCCGGGGGTGGCGCCGCCCGGCCCGGCGATGCCGGTGGTGGACAGGGCCAGGTGGGCCTGGGGCACCGCCGCCAGCACGCCGCCGGCCATTTCCATGGCGGTTTCCTCGCTGACGGCGCCGAAGCGTTCCAGGGTGTCGGACGACACCCGCAGCTGCTCGATCTTGGCGGCATTGCTGTAGGTGACGAAGCCGCGCTCGAACCACAGGCTGGAGCCGGGGCAGGACGTGATGGCGCCCGCCAGCAGCCCGCCGGTGCAGGATTCCGCCGTGGCGCACAGCCAGCCGGCGGCGCGCAGGGCGGCGCCCACTTCGCCCGCCAGGACTCGCGTCTCGCGTTCGTTCATGACAACACTCCCAGGCGGACGAGCAGCGCCCCCGCCAGCAAGGCATACAGGGCCGCGACGATGTCGTCGATCATGACCCCGAAGCCGTTCTTGAAGCGCCGGTCGAGCAGGCCGACCGGCGGCGGTTTGACGATGTCGAAGAAGCGGAACAGCGCCACCGAGGCGGCCTGGGCCCAGAAGCCGTGCGGCATCAGCCACAGCACCAGCCAGATGGCGACGATCTCGTCCCAGTTGATGCCGCCATGGTCCGGCACGCCCAGGGCATCGCCGCAGCGCTGGGCCGCCCAGCAGCCGATCCCGAAGGACAGCAGCAGGATCAGGATCATCCAGCCGTCGGACAGGCCGCGCAGCAGGAGCGCCCACAGCAGCCAGCCCATCAGCGTGCCCCAGGTGCCCGGCGCCGGATGGATCAGGCCCGAGCCCAGGCCAAAGCCCAGGATCCGCTCGGGCCGGGCGAAGACCCAGGCGGCGGAGGGGCGCAGGATGGGCCGCTCGGGGCCCGCATGCCGGCCCGCATCCCGGCCCGCGTGCTTCGGATCGTTGGGGTCTGTCATGCGAGGTCTCCGCACGGCTCGGCAAAATGGTCGAAGCCCCGGCGCGCCACCGGCACGGCCTGGCCGGCGCCGTCCAGCACGCGCACGCCCTCGCCGCGCACCAGCCTGCCCACCCGGGTCACCGGCACGTTCAGCTGGCGCCCCAGGACCTCGATCTGCTCGCGCCACAGGGGCCGGGCGGTGAAGCACAGTTCGTAGGCGTCGCCGCCGGCCAGCAGGGCCTCGCGGCGCAGGGCCTCGTCCAGGCCGGCCAGCGCCGGATGCGCCGGCAAGGCGTCGAGCCACAGTTCGCCGCCGCAATGGCTGGCCTGCAGGATATGGCCGAAATCCTGCAGCAGGCCGTCGGACACGTCGATGGCGGCATGGGCCACGCCGGCCAGGTAGCGGCCCAGTTTCAGGCGCGGCATGGGGCGGTCCAGGGCGGGCCGGACGGCCCGCAGGCGCTCGGGATCGGGGGGCAAGCGGCCCAGCAGCAGGCGCAGGGCCAGGTCGGCCGCGCCCAGCGTGCCGGACACCCAGACGTCGTCGCCGACGCGGGCCGCGTCGCGGCGCAGGGCGTGCGAGCGGCGGACTTCGCCCAGCACCGTGATGCTGAGCACCACCGCGTCGCCGCGGGTGGTGTCCCCGCCCACCAGCGGACAATGGGATTCGCGGGCCAGGGCGTGGAAGCCTTCGGAGAAGGCCGCCAGCCAGGCGTGGTCGACGGCGGGCAGCGACAGCGCCAGCGTGCAGGCCAGCGGCCGGGCGCCCATGGCGGCCAGGTCGGACAGGTTGACCGCCAGGGCCTTGTGGCCCAGGGAGGCCGGGTCCGCGTCGGGCAGGAAATGCCGGCCCTCGACCAGCATGTCGGTGCTGACGGCCAGTTCGCAGCCCGACGAGAGCGACATGAGGGCGCAGTCGTCGCCCACGCCCAGCATCCGGTCCGGCGCGGGCCGCTTGAAATAGCGTGCGATCAGGTCGAATTCGCCATCCGCCTGCATAAGCCCGCCCCGTGCCGCATCAGCGGCGCGCCGTCGCCTGGACCTCGGGAGCGCGGACTTCGGCCGCGAGCTTGTCGAGCACGCCGTTGACGAAGCGGTAGCCGTCCGTGCCGCCGAAGGACTTGGCCAGCTCGACGGCCTCGTTGATGGCGACGCGGTAGGGGACTTCGACGTGCTGGACGAGCTCGAAGCTGCCGATCAGCAGCACGGCGTGCTCGATGGGGGACAGCTCCGCCAGGGGCCGGTCGATGTAGGGCACGAAGCGCTCGCGCAGCGCGGCGGCCTGGCCGGCCGCCCCCTGCAGCAGGGTCTGGTACCACTGGGCGTCGGCCTGGTCGAAGTCTTCGCCATCGCGCACGTGGGCGTCGATCTCGCCCAGCTCGGCCAGATCGGCGCCGCCGCGCAGCAGCCAGGCGTACACGCCCTGCAGCGCGAATTCGCGCGCCAGACGGCGCGCGCTGCGGGCATTGGCGCGGCCGCCGGCGCGCGCGGGCTTGGACTCAGTCATCCACGTCCTCTTCGTCCTCGTCCTCGTCGTCGAAGTCGTCGTCCTCGTCTTCGTCGTCGTCCGATTCGGGCTCCAGGGCGGCCACCAGATTGGCCATCTCGACGGCGGCGCGGGCGCAGTCGCGGCCCTTGTCGGCCGCGCGGGCCTGGGCCTGCTCGTCGGTGTCGGTGGTGAGCACGCCGTTGGCGACCGGGATCCCGGTTTCCAGCGCGATGCGGCTGATGGCCGACGCCGATTCGTTGCTGACGATCTCGAAGTGGTAGGTTTCGCCGCGGATCACCGCGCCCAGGGCGATCAGGGCGTCGAATTCAAAGGTTTCGGCCATCTGGGCCAGGGTCACGCCCAATTCCAGCGCGCCGGGCACGGACACCACCATGACGTCGCGCTCGTCCACGCCCAGGGCGGCCAGCTCGTCCAGGCAGGTCTGCAGTTCGGCCTGGCCGATTTCCTCGTTGAACCGGGCGCGCACGATGCCGATATGCAGGCCCTCCCCGTTCATGTCGGGGGTCATCACGTAAGGGTTCATGGTCGCGATTCCTTGATCAGGTCGCGGCGTCGGATACGCCGGGTTCGTTATGGTAACCCGTAATGGTCAGGGAGAACCCTGCCATGCTGGGCATTTTGCGCGGCCGCGCCAGCAGCCGGGCCTGGCCCACGCCGAGGTCGCGCAGGATCTGCGCGCCGATGCCGAAGGTGCGCAGGCCGTGGCGTTCGCCGTCGGTGGCCGGCCGCCCGGCCTGGGCGTCGCCGCTGCGCGCCCAGGCATCGAACTGGGCGAACAGCAGATCGGCGTCGCCATGGCAGTTCAGCAGCACCAGCACGCCGCTGGGCGAGGCCGCGATGGCGCCCAGGGCCTGGGGAATGGTCCAGCTGTGGCGGGTGGCGCCTTCGCACAGCAGGTCCAGCACGCTGGCGGGCTCGTGCACGCGCACCAGGGCTTCCTGGTCGGGGCGGATGTCGCCGTGCACCAGCGCCAGGTGGGGCGCGTTCGAGGCGCGGTCCCGGTAGGCCACCGCCTGGAACGAACCCCAGGGCGTCTTCACCGGCCGCTCGACCAGGCGCTCGATCATGGATTCGTGCTCGCTGCGGTACTGGATCAGGTCGGCGATGGTGCCGATCTTCAGTCCGTGCTCGCGGGCGAAGACCATCAGGTCGGGCAGGCGCGCCATGCTGCCGTCGGGCTTGAGGATCTCGCAGATCACGGCGGCCGGCGTCAGGCCCGCCATGGCGGTGAGGTCGCAGCCGGCTTCGGTGTGGCCCGCGCGCACCAGCACGCCGCCCTGGACGGCGCGCACCGGGAAGATGTGGCCGGGCTGGACCAGGTCGGCCGGCCGGGCGTCGCGCGCCACGGCCGCCTGGATGGTGCGGGCGCGGTCGGCGGCGGAAATGCCGGTGCCCACGCCCTCGGCGGCTTCGATGGAGACGGTGAAATTGGTGCCGTAGCGCGTGCCGTTCTGGTTGGCCATCAGCGGCAGCTGCAGCTGGGCGCAGCGTTCGTGGGTCAGCGTCAGGCAGACCAGGCCGCGCGCGTGGGTGACCATGAAATTGATCGCGTCGGGCGTGACGAAATCCGCCGCCAGGACCAGGTCGCCCTCGTTCTCGCGGTCTTCCTCGTCCACCAGGATGACCATGTGGCCGGCCCGCAGCTCGTTCACGATCTCCTGGACCGGGGAAATGTCGAAGGGCGGCTCGTTCGATGCCGCGCCGGATGCCATGTTCATGCCATACCTGTCGAATGGAAACGGAATGCGGGCATTTTAGCCCGTGCCTCAGGCCCTGTCGGTCTCGGGTCCGCCCAGCAGCGCGTCGGCGAACTCCGCCGCGACGAAGGGCTGCAGGTCCTGCATGCCCTCGCCCACGCCGATCCAGTACACGGGCACCGGCCGCACGCCCTGGCTGCCCGCCGCCACCGCCGCCAGCGTCCCGCCCTTGGCCGTGCCGTCGAGCTTGGTGACGACCAGGCCGGTCAGGCCCAGCGCGGCGTCGAAGGCGCGGATCTGCGCGAGCGCGTTCTGGCCGGTGTTGCCGTCCACCACCAGCAGGATCTCGTGGGGCGCCGCCGGATCGGCCTTGCCGATGACGCGCTTGATCTTCTTCAGTTCTTCCATCAGGTGCAGCTGGGTCGGCAGCCGGCCGGCGGTATCGACCAGCACCACGTCCGCCGACCGCGCGCGCCCGGCGTTGACCGCGTCGAAGGCCACGGCCGCCGGATCGCCGCCTTCCTGGGCGATGACGGTGACGCCGTTGCGCGCGCCCCAGGCCACGAGCTGCTCGCGCGCCGCCGCGCGGAAGGTGTCGCCGGCCGCCAGCAGCACCGAGGCCTGGCGTTCCCGCAGGGCATGGGCGAGCTTGCCGATGGAGGTGGTCTTGCCCGCTCCATTGACCCCCGCGATCATGACCACCATGGGCGCGGCCTCGCCCACGACGAAGGGCTTTTCCAGGACCTTCAGGTGCTCGGCCAGGATGTCGCGCAGCGCGGCGCGCACGGCCTCGGGCCGCTCGATGCGCTGGCGCCGCACGCGCGCGCGCAGCTGCTCCAGCAGCTTTTCCGTGGCCTCGACGCCGGCGTCGGCCATGATGAGCGCGGTTTCCAGTTCCTCGAACAGGGCCTCATCGACCTTGACCCCGGTGAACAGGCCGCCCAGGCTCTGGCCGGTGCGCGACAGGCCGCGCCGCAGCCGGCCCAGCCAGGAGCCCGAGGACGCGGGCGCGGCCGCCTCGGCGCTGGCCGCGCGGTCCAGCCGGACCAGGGGATCGGCCGTCTCGTCCGGCCGGTCCGACCAGGCGTCGGGGGGCTGGACGGGCGCCGCGGCGGGCGCCGGCCCGGCGCCCGAAACGAACTCGGACACGGGCTCGGCCGCCGCGGCCGGCGCCTCGTGCGCGGACGCATCGGCGCCGGCTTCGGGCGGCCCGCCGGCATCCGCCGGCCAGGTCTCGGGCAGTTCGGTCGGCGCGACCGGCGCCACTTCCGGCGCGTCCGGGGATGCGGCGGCGCCGAGGGCTTCGTCCCGCCCGGGCGCCGCTTCCTGCGGCGCGGGCGCCTTCTTGCGTTTAAAGAAACTGAACATAGGCTTTACACTGAAAACGATCCGGCCAAGGCCCGGCACGGACCCAGCGGACCGCGCATGAAGAAACACCAGATCCGTATTGTAGGCGGTGCCTACCGCCGCACGCCCATTTCCGTCCCCGACGGCGATCACCTGCGCCCGACGCCCGACCGCGTGCGCGAGACCCTGTTCAACTGGCTGGCGCATTTCTGGGGCGGCACGTTCGCCGGGCGCCGGGTGCTGGACCTGTTCGCCGGCAGCGGGGCGCTGGGCTTCGAGGCCGCGTCGCGGGGCGTGGAGACCGCCCAGCTGGTCGAGCAGGCGCCGGCCGCGCTGGCCGGCCTGCGGGCCGTCCAGGCGCGCCTGAAGGCGCCCGCCATCCGCATCCACGCGGGCGACGCCTGCGCCTTCCTGCGCGGCCAGCAGGCCCCTTCCTACGACCTGGTGATGCTCGATCCGCCCTTCGGCGCGGGCTGGCTGGCGCGGCTGTGGCCCCTGCTGGACCGGGCCGTGCTGCCGGGCGGGCTGGTGTACCTGGAATCGGAGGCCGCCTGCGCGCCGCCGCCGGAATGGGAACTGCTGCGCCAGAGGCGGGCGGGCCAGGTCCACTACGGATTGATACGATTTGCTGCAACGCAAAAAAATATGAATAATGAACGTTTGGGGACACTCTGAACGGCCGCCCGCGCGTCCGGCACCCGGGAACCCCTGGATCCGCATACCGATTCCGTCAACCTATACGGAGACCGCATGATCACCGCCGTCTACCCGGGCACTTTCGACCCGCTCACCCGTGGACACGAGGACCTCGTGCGACGGGCGGCCAGCCTCTTCGACCAGGTCGTCGTGGGCGTGGCCCACAGCCAGAACAAACGGCCGTTCTTCACCCTCCAGGAACGCCTGGAGATCGCCGAGGAGGTCCTGGGGCATTACCCCAACGTGCGGGTGCGCAGCTTCGGCGGCCTGCTCAAGGATTTCGTGCGCGAGCAGGACGCCCGCGTCATCGTGCGCGGCCTGCGCGCCGTGTCGGACTTCGAGTACGAATTCCAGATGGCCGGCATGAACCGCCACCTGCTGCCCGAGGTCGAGACCCTGTTCATGACCCCGTCGGACCAGTACCAGTTCATCTCCGGCACCATCGTGCGTGAAATCGCCATCCTGGGCGGGGACGTCAGCAAGTTCGTGTTCCCGTCGGTGGAGCGCTGGCTGCACGCCAAGGCCAAGGTCCTGCGGGAAGCGCAGGACGCGGCCAACGGGAAATGAAGCCTAGCCGGGCCAGCTCACCGGCCCGGCGTCCGGATGCACCTTCACCAGCCGGCAGGGCTGGCCCAGCCACTGGGAAAACCAGGCCGCGGCCAGCTCGCCCTCGTCCACCACCCGGACGGCGCGGCCGCCGATCCGCGCGGTGCGCTCGACGCTGTCGTCGTCCTCGATCACGTCCAGCGGCACGTCCAGGCGCAGCATGCCGGCCGCGCGCAGCACCAGGTAGCCGAAGCGCAGGCTGATTTCCAGGCCCGCCAGGCCCGGTGCGCGGACGGCATCCAGCCAGCCGTTCCGGTCGTCGACCACCAGCCAGCGGCGGTCGTAGGGCCTGGCGGCCTCGTCCGCCAGGGCGGCCGCCCCGGCGATCGGCTGAAAAACGGTCTCGGTCGTCATCGCGTGTGCTTTCCTCGTGTCTCTCATTGTCCCAGCAGGCCCTTGAGGGCCTTGCCGATGCGCTCCACCGGATCGGCGCCGGCGGCCGGCGCGGCGGAATTCCGGGGGGCGGCGCCGGCCGCCTCCGGCTCGGGCGCCGGCAGGGCCTGATCGATCAGGTCCCGGCCCTGGAGCAGGTCCATCAGCCCCGATTTCAGGGCGCGCTGGATGGACGGATTGCGGATGTTGGACCAGTCCACGTCGTACTCGGGACGATCCCAGGCGCCGCGGATGCGGATGGGGATGGTCGAGCCCAGCAGCGGCGTCAGCGCGGCATCCAGGCCCTTGGGCAGCCGCGCCGCCACCTGGGCCTGCAGGACCAGGTCCAGGGTGCGGCCGGGCACGTCGATGCGCGCCGGCTTGCCCTCGGACAGCTTCACCAGGTCGGACACCAGGGACAGCTTCGACAGGGTGCCCTGGCCGTCCTTGAGATCGAGGCGGGCATCCAGGCTGCTGAAGGCGGTGCTGCGGCGGCTGTCGAACGGCGAGGCCACGGCGTCCAGGCGCCCCTTCAGGACGTTGCCCAGCGCCGCCGCCACCTCCGCCAGGGTACGCGCGGCGTCCACGCCCTGCACCGCGCCGTCGCGCACCTGCAGGGCCGCCCGGCCCGCCAGCGAGCGCTGCAGTTCGTCCACCGTGGCGCCCTGGGCGCGCAGATCGATCTGCGCCGCGCCGCGCCCCGACAGCAGGCTCATGCCCGCCGCGGCCTGGATCAGGGGCGCCACGGCGATCTTGTCCAGGTTCAGCTTCAGGCCGAAGGTCTGGTCGGCCGCGGCGTTGAACTGGCCCGTGAGCGTGCCTTCGTACAGGCCGGCCGCGAGCCTGGAGACGGCCAGCGCGCCCTTCTGGACGCGCGCCTGCAGGCCCACGCCCGTCAACTGCACGTTGCGCACCCGCAGGTCGCCGATCTTCACGTCGCCTTCGATGTCCAGCCCCCGCAGGAAGGACAGGTCGACGGGCGTGGGCGCAGGCGCGGGCGGCGGCGCGGCGGCGGCCTGCTCCGGCGCCTTGTCCGCCGCCTTGTCCTTCGGGGCCTCCTTGCCGCCGCCGGCCGGCTTGGCTGCGGCGCCGGCGGACGGCGGCACGGGCAGCCAGCGGTTCAGGTCGAGCTTTTCCGTATTGAGGGTGAAGCGGGTCTGGGGCTGGGGCGCGGTCAGCCCCGTGGTCTGGGACTTGAAGACGGCCTGCCCGCCGTCGATCACGGCGCTCAGGTCCGCCGACAGCAGGTCCTGCACCAGGTCCAGGTGCACGCTGCCGATCATGGGGAATTCATAGCTGCCGGAGGGCAGCGCCCGGTCGCGCACGCCCATGTCGCCCTTGATGGCGTTCAGGGCGCCCTTGCGCAGGGACATGTTCCAGGCCAGCGGCGAGGTCAGCTTCAGGTGCAGCAGGCGTTCGCCCTGGGTCAGCGCGCCGTCCAGGCTGGCGGCGCGGAACTGCCATTCGTTGGCGTTGCCCGACAGCCCTTCCAGGCCGAGCGAGACGGCCAGCGTGTCGTCGCCGGTCCATTTCAGGGTGCCGGTCACGGGATCGGCCTGGGCGGAATCGGGCGAAATCGCCAGGGCCGGCGCGTCCAGGGCCAGGTCCAGCGCGCGCTTGCGGTCCTGGCCCACGGCGCGCAGGGCGAGCTTGTCGATCTTGAGCGCGGTGTTACGCTGGTCCAGGCGCAGCTGCGCGGCCGTCAGGCTGGCCTTCAGCCCCTGGATCGGATGGGCGCCGACGATGTTGCCGTTCAGGGCCAGCTCCAGGTTGTCGGCGGAAAAATGGCGGGCCTCGCCGTCGTAGGCCAGGTTGCCGCGCAGCGTGGCCTGCGACTGGTCCAGATTGCCCAGGCGTCCGCTCAGCTGCACGTTGATCTTCTGCGCCGAATAGCCGCGCACGGCCGGGTTCAGGCGCAGCAGCGCCTGGGCCTGGAGCTGGGCGTTCTGCACCGGATCGTTGCCCGTGATCGCGGCCTTCAGGGACACGTCGAACGGCTGGTCGTAGGTGACCCGGCCGGTGTTCGCCTCGATCTGGTCGAAGACCGTGGACAGGCCGTCGCGCTGGTCGACGTACTGGACCCGGCCGGACTTCAGCTCCAGGCCGGCGATGTCGATGTTGAAGTCCGATCCGGCGCCGGATACCGCCGCCGCGGCGGCCATGGGCGCGGGCATCGAGGCGGCCGCCGACGCCGTCCGGGCATCCAGCAGGTCGCTGAAATTGAAGCGGCCCTGGGCGTCCCGCACGACATAGGCCTTCAGGCCGGTGACGGCCACGTGGTCCACCACCAGGCGGTTGGACAGCAGCGGCCAGATCGCCACCGCGAAGCGGGCGCTGTCGACGGAGACGAAGGTGTCCGGGGCGTCGCGTTCGGACAGGGACACGTCGCTGACGGACAGGCCGATGCGGGGGAACAGCGACAGGCCGATGTCGCCGCCGATGGTCAGCGTGCGCGCGGTGCGCTCGAACACGAAGGATTCCAGCCTGGACTTGTAGGCGTTCGGATTGAAGGTCAGCAGGAAGATCGCCAGCCCGACCACCGCCAGCAGCAGCGCCACGACCAGGCTGAACAGCACCCGCTTCAACCAGACATTCATATCGCAACCCGCATTCTGACCCGCCTCATCGATCCTCGCCGCCCGCACATGCCGCACGGCAAACGAAATGCTAACCCATGCCCGCGCGCGGCACGGCCGTTTGCGGCGCCCGGGCGCATTCTATTGCACCACATTGCATTTCGTAGAAGAATGCACAGGACTTTATATGACACGACGCTATATGAAAATAGGGCCATAGACCTTATGCTGCAACGGCATTCGCCGGTACGATGGTCGATCGCCCCATAAACACGCAGTTCAGAGGAGACTTCGCATGACCCGCCGTTTCGAGACCCTGGCCATCCACGCCGGCTACTCCCCGGACCCCACGACCAAGGCCGTCGCCGTGCCGATCTACCAGACCACCTCGTACGCGTTCGACGACACCCAGCACGGCGCGGACCTGTTCGACCTGAAGGTGGCGGGCAACATCTACACCCGCATCATGAACCCCACCACCGCCGTCCTGGAAGAGCGCGTCGCCGCCCTGGAAGGCGGGGTGGCCGCGCTGGCCGTGGCCTCGGGCATGACGGCCATCACCTACGCCATCCAGACCCTGGCGCAGGCGGGCGACAACATCGTCTCCACCAGCAAGCTCTACGGCGGCACCTACAACCTGTTCGCCCACACCTTCCCGCGCCAGGGCCTGGAAGTCCGCTTCGCGCCCCACGACGACGTCGCCGCCCTGGAGGCCCTGATCGACGAGCGCACCCGCGCGGTGTTCTGCGAATCGGTCGGCAACCCGGCGGGCAACATCATCGACATCCAGGCGCTGGCCGAGGCCGCGCACCGCCACGGCGTGCCGCTGATCGTGGACAACACGGTCGCCTCGCCCGCCCTGTGCCGCCCCATCGAATGGGGCGCCGACATCGTCGTGCACGCCCTGACCAAGTACATGGGGGGACACGGCACCAGCATCGCCGGGGCCGTCGTGGACAGCGGCAGATTTCCCTGGGCCGAGCACCGCGACCGCTTCCCCATGCTGAACGAGCCGGACCCGTCCTACCACGGCGTGGTCTACACGGAAGCCTTCGGGCCGGCCGCCTTCATCGGCCGCTGCCGCGTCGTGCCGCTGCGCAACACCGGCGGCGCGATCTCGCCCTTCAATTCCTTCCTGGTGCTGCAGGGCATCGAGACCCTGGCCCTGCGCATGGAACGCCACTGCGCCAACGCCCTGGCCGTGGCGCGCTTCCTGCGGGACCACCCCCAGGTCGCCTGGGTGAACTACGCCGGCCTGCCGGACCATCCCGAGCACGCGCTGGCGCAAAAATACATGGGCGGGCTGCCCGCCAGCATCCTGTCCTTCGGCATCCAGGGGGGCCGCGCCGCCGGCGCCCGCTTCATCGATGCCCTGCAACTGATCCTGCGGCTGGTCAACATCGGCGACGCGAAATCCCTGGCCTGCCATCCGGCCTCGACCACGCACCGCCAGCTCAGCCCCGAAGAACTCGCCCGAGCCGGAGTCGGCGAAGACATGATCCGCCTGTCCATCGGCATCGAGCACATCGACGACATCCTCGACGATCTGCGCCAGGCGCTGGACGCCAGCCGCTGACCCCGGCCCCGCGTTCCGCCCGAAACCCTCAAGACATCAAGGAAACCCCATGCAGCAAGACTGCCACATCCCCGCCGGGAGGCCGCCATGCAGGTAGGCATCCCCCGTGAAACCCTGCCCGGCGAGACCCGGGTCGCCGCCACGCCCGAAACCGTCAAGAAGCTGGCCCAGGCCGGCCATCGGGTGCTGGTCGAGCGCGGCGCCGGCACGGCCGCCCGCCATCCCGACGCCGACTACGAAAAAGCGGGCGCCGAACTGGCCGACGCCGGCGCCGCCCTGGGCGCCGAGCTGGTCCTGAAGGTGCGCCGCCCCGACGCGGCCGAACTGGCGCGCATGAAATCCGGCGCCGTGCTGCTCGGCATGCTCGATCCCTTCGACCGGGACGGCCTGCAGGCCCTGGCGGGCGCGGGCCTGACGGCCTTCGCCCTGGAGGCCGCGCCGCGCACCACCCGCGCGCAAAGCCTGGACGTGCTCTCGTCCCAGGCCAACCTGGCCGGCTACAAGGCCGTGCTGCTGGCCACCCAGTACTACGGCCGCATCTTCCCCATGATGATGACCGCCGCCGGCACCCTGAAGGCGGCCCGCGTGGTCGTGCTGGGCGCGGGCGTGGCCGGCCTGCAGGCCATCGCCACCGCGCGCCGCCTGGGCGCCGTGGTGGAAGCCTCGGACGTGCGCCCCGCCGCGCGCGAGCAGGTCGAGTCGCTCGGTGGCAAGTTCATCGACGTGCCCTACGAGACCGACGAGGAACGCGAGATCGCCGAAGGCGTCGGCGGCTACGCCCGGCCCATGCCGGCCGCGTGGATGGCGCGCCAGGCCGCCCTGGTGGCCGAGCGCTGCAAGCAGGCCGACATCGTCATCACCACGGCCCTGATCCCCGGGCGCCCGGCGCCGACCCTGATCCAGCCGGACACGGTCGCCGCCATGAAGCCGGGCTCGGTCATCGTCGACCTGGCCGTGGAGCGCGGCGGCAACTGCCCGCTGTCGGTGCCGGGCGAGGTCGTCGAGCGCGACGGCGTCACCCTGGTCGGGCTGGCCAACCTGCCCGCCCTGCTGGCGACCGACGCCTCCGCGCTGTACGCGCGCAACGTGCTCGATTTCCTGAAACTCGTCATCGACGCCGAGGGCCGCTTCGTCCTCCCCGCGGACGACGACATCGTCAAAGCCTGCCTGGTCTGCAAGGACGGCCAGGTCCTGAGGAGCGCCTGATGGAAGCCGTCAACCCCACCCTGATCAACATCATCATCTTCGTGCTCGCCGTCTACGTGGGCTTTCACGTGGTCTGGAACGTGACCCCGGCCCTGCACACCCCGCTGATGGCCGTCACCAACGCCATCTCGGCCATCGTCATCGTCGGCGCCATGCTGGCGACCGGCCTGACCGACGGCGGCCTGGCCCAGTCGATGGGCGTGTTCGCCGTGGCCCTGGCCGCGGTCAACGTCTTCGGCGGCTTCCTGGTCACCCAGCGCATGCTGGAGATGTTCAAGAAGAAGGAACGCAAGGGAGGCCAGGCATGATCTCGGCCAACCTCGTCACCCTGCTCTACCTCGTCGCCTCGGTCTGCTTCATCCAGGCGCTCAAGGGCCTGTCCCACCCCACCACCTCGCGGCGGGGCAACGCCTTCGGCATGATCGGCATGGCGATCGCCATCGTGACCACGGCGGCGCTCATCGTCGGCCTGGCGCGCGACGGCGCCACCGCCGCCGGCCTGGGGCGCGTGGTCCTCGGCCTGCTGGTCGGCGGCGCCATCGGCACCGTGCTGGCGCGCAAGGTCCAGATGACCAAGATGCCGGAGCTGATCGCCTTCATGCACAGCATGATCGGCCTGGCGGCCGTGGCCATCGCCACGGCGGTCGTGGCCGAGCCGCACGCCTTCGGCATCGCGGCCGACGGCGCGCCGATCCCGGTCGGCAACCGGCTGGAACTGTTCATCGGCACTTTCGTCGGCGCCATCACCTTCTCCGGTTCGGTGATCGCCTTCGGCAAGCTGTCGGGCAAGTACAAGTTCCGCCTGTTCCAGGGCGCGCCGGTGGTCTTCCCCGGCCAGCACATGCTGAACCTGCTGCTGGCGGTCCTGATGCTCGCCTGCGGCTTCTGGTTCATGGCGACGCAAGCCTGGCTGCCCTTCATCCTCATGACGGCCATCGCCTTCCTGCTGGGCGTGCTGATCATCATCCCGATCGGCGGAGCCGACATGCCGGTGGTGATCTCCATGCTGAACAGCTACTCGGGCTGGGCGGCGGCGGGCATCGGCTTCTCGCTGAACAACCCGATGCTGATCATCGCCGGCTCGCTGGTGGGCTCCTCCGGCGCGATCCTGTCCTACATCATGTGCAAGGCGATGAACCGGTCGTTCTTCAACGTGATCCTGGGCGGCTTCGGCGCCGAGCCGTCCGCCGCGGGCACCGCGGACCAGGTCCAGCGCAGCGTCAAGTCCGGCAGCCCGGACGACGCCGCCTTCCTCATGAGCAACGCCGAGACCGTCACCATCGTGCCGGGCTACGGCCTGGCCGTGGCGCGCGCCCAGCACGCGCTCAAGGAACTGGCCGCCAAGCTCTCGGCCCAGGGCGTGACGGTGAAATACGCCATCCACCCGGTGGCCGGGCGCATGCCGGGGCACATGAACGTGCTGCTGGCCGAGGCCGAGGTCCCCTACGACCAGGTGTTCGAGATGGACGACATCAACGGCGAATTCGGCCAGACCGACGTGGTGCTGGTGCTGGGCGCCAACGACGTGGTCAACCCGGCGGCCAAGACCGACCCGAACTCGCCCATCGCGGGGATGCCGATCCTGGAGGCCTACAAGGCGCGCACCGTGATCGTCAACAAGCGTTCGATGGCGGCGGGCTACGCCGGCCTGGACAACGAGCTGTTCTACATGGACAAGACCATGATGGTGTTCGGCGACGCCAAGAAGGTCCTGGAGGACATGGTCAAGGCCCTCGAATAGGGGTCCTCGTGCTCCCGGGAAGGCCCGCGCATGCGGGCTTTCCCGCATTCCCGGAACGCCGTCTTCCGGGACCCTATCGTTTAGAATTCATCCTTGTCGCACTCTAGGCGCAGCCCACGACCATGCCCTTTCAGGAAGACGATCCCTGCCTGGTATCGCAATCACTCGAAATCAATTCCATCCTGCAGGGCCTGCTCAGCCAGCGCGTGCTGGTGCGTCTGGACATTCCCGGCAAGGCGGTCTCGATCATCTCCACGCTGCTCGACGTCGATCCGAAGAGCGGCACGCTGCTGCTGGACACCGCCTCCGAGGAGCAGATCAACACCCAGCTGCTGCGCGCCGAGGCCGTGCGCCTGCAAGGTTCGCTGGCGCGCGTGATGATCGAATTCTCGGGGCCGGTCAGCCCCGCCATGCACGACGGCAAGCCCGCCCTCTCGATGGCCTGGCCCACCCAGCTGCGGCGGGTCCAGCGGCGCGAGTTCTTCCGGGTGGACGTGCCGGCCAGCAGTCCCGCCCACTGCCTGATCGAGGACGCCTCGCTGCCCTCGGGCAAGGCCCGCTTCCGCATCGCCGACATCAGCGCCGGCGGCCTGCAGCTGGTGGACCGGGACAATCTCCTCACCCAGACGCCCGTGGGCACGATCTTCGACGAATGCACGCTGGAACTGCCCGCCGCCGGCGAACTGGACGTCGCCCTGCGCGTGCTGCGGTCCACCCACCTGATGCAGGACAACGGCAAGCCGCAGCACCAGGTCGCCTGCCGCTACTTCAACCTGCCCGACAACCGCCAGGTCGCCATCCAGCAGTACATCGTCTCCCTGGAACGCGCCGTCCTCGCCCGCCGCTGGGGCATGGAATGAACACCCGGCCCGTGTAAATATATTGGTTGAATATTTACCGCGTCTGTGAAATCATCCCCGGTATCGGACCCATGCGGGGTCCTGACCGGCAACCATCATGAACGCTTCCTCCTGTGACGTCGCCATCGTGGGCGGCGGCATCATCGGCCTGAGCTGCGCCCTGTACCTGCGCGAAGCCGGGCACGACGTCGTCGTGGTCGAACGCAACGACCCGGCCAGCGGCGCCAGCCGGGGCAACGCGGGCGCCCTGGCCTTCGCCGAAATCCTGCCGCTGGCCTCGCCGCGCATCATCCGCAAGGCGGTGCGCTGGCTGTTCGACCCGCTGGGGCCGCTCAGCCTGCCGCCCGCCTACCTGCCGCGCATCGCGCCCTGGCTGCTGCGCCTGTGGCGCGCCAGCTGGCCGTCGCATTACCGGGCCAACATCCAGGCCCAGGTCGCCCTGATCGGCCTGGCCGAACGGGAAATGCTGGCCATGCTGGCCCGCACGGGGCTGGAGCGCCACCTGGGCACCGAAGGCGTGCTGGAAGTCTACGAGGGCGCCGAGCGCTTCGCCGCCGCCCGGGAAACCGCCCGCCAGCGGCGGGCCCACGGCATCGAAAGCCACCCCGTCCAGGGCGCCGAACTGGCCGAACTGCAGCCCGGCCTGGCGCCCCGCTTCACCCACGGCATGCTGGTGCCCCGCTGGCGCAACGTGGACGACCCCCAGGCGCTGGCCGTGGACATCGGCCTGCGGGCGCAGGCGCTCGGCGCCCGGCTGCTGCGCCGCGAGGTGCGCGCCGTCGAGCCCGCCGCCGCGGGCGCGCGCCTGCTGCTGGACGACGGTACCGCCCTGCAGGCGAGCCGCGTCGTCATCGCCGCCGGCGCCTGGTCGCACCGGCTGAGCCGCCCGCTGGGCGACCCCATCCCCCTGGAGACCGAGCGCGGCTACAACACGACCCTGCCGCCGGACGCGCTCGACCTGCGCCGCCAGATCACGTTTTCCGACCACGGCTTCGTGGTCTCGCCCCTCGCCTGCGGCATCCGCGTGGGCGGCGCCGTCGAGCTGGGCGGCCTGGAACGCCCGCCCGACTATCGCCGCGCCCAGGCCATGCTGGACAAGGCCAAGGCCTTCCTGCCGGCGCTGCGCACCGAGGGCGGCGAGCAGTGGATGGGCTTCCGGCCCAGCCTGCCCGACTCGCTGCCGGTGATCGGCCGCGCGCGGCGCCATCCGGACATCTTCTACGCCTTCGGCCACGGCCACCTGGGCCTGACGCAGTCGGCGGCCACCGCCCGCCTGATCCGCGACCTGATCGGCGGCCAGCCCCCGGCCATCGATCCCGCCCCCTACCGGCCGGAACGCTTCTTCTGAGGACACATCATGCATCGCATCGCCATCCTGGATTCCCACACCGGCGGAGAGCCCACCCGGCTGGTGCTCGACGGCTTTCCCGACCTGGGCGGCGGCTCCATGGCCGAACGCCGCCGGCTGCTGGCCGAGCGGCACGACGCCTGGCGCAAGACCGTGATCCTGGAGCCGCGCGGCAGCGACGTGCTGGTCGGCGCCCTGCTGTGCGCGCCCGTGGATCCCGCCGCCACGGCCGGCGTGATCTTCTTCAACAACACCGGCTACCTGGGCATGTGCGGCCACGGCACCATCGGCCTGCTGGCCTCGCTCGCCTGGCTGGACCGCATCGAGCCGGGCGAGCACCGCATCGAGACCCCGGTGGGCACCGTCACCGCCACGCTGCACGAGGACGGCTCGGTCGGCGTGCGCAACGTCCCCGCCTACCGCCACCGCAAGGCGGTCGCCGTGGACGTCCCCGGCCACGGCACCGTGCGCGGCGACATCGCCTGGGGCGGCAACTGGTTCTTCCTGGTGGACGCCCCCGACCGCGTGGTGCCCGGCGCGGACCGGGCCGCGCTGACGGAATACGCCTGGGCCATCTGCCAGGCCCTGGACGCCCAGGGCATCCGCGGGCGCGGCGACGCGCGCATCGACCACATCGAGCTCTTCGGCGCCGACGAGGACGCCGACAGCCGCAACTTCGTGCTGTGTCCCGGCAAGGCCTACGACCGCTCGCCCTGCGGCACCGGCACCAGCGCCAAGCTCGCCTGCCTGGCCGCCGACGGCAAGCTCGCGCCGGGGCAGGTCTGGCGCCAGTCCAGTATCATTGGCAGTCAGTTCGAGGCCAGCTACGAGCCGGGCGAGGACGGCGAGGTCGTCCCGACTCTGCGCGGGCGCGCCCACATCAGCGGCGAAACCACCCTGATCCTGCAGGACGACGACCCCTTCCGCTGGGGCATCGAACCGCAGTCCTGATTCCATGACATCCGCATCCCCCACCGTCAAGATCCGCGCCACCGAGGCGGCCTACGACCGCATCGAGCAGATGATCGCCACGCTGCAGCTGGAACCCAACCAGCCCATCGTGGAAAGCGACCTGATCCAGATGACCGGCCTGGGCCGCACGCCCATCCGCGAAGCCCTGATGCGGCTGATCGCCAGCGGCCTGATCGAGCAGCAGCCGCGGCGCGGGCTGCGCGTGAGCGAGATCCGCATCGCGGAGCACCTGATCCTGATCGAGACGCGGCGGGTGCTGGAACGCCTGATCGCCGGATCGGCGGCGCGCCGCGCCACGGCGGGGCAGCGCGCCGCGCTGCTGCAATGCGCGCACGACATGACGGAGGCCGCGCGCCGCGGCGACCTGGAAGGCTACATGCGGGCCGACCAGGCGCTGGACCGCGTGACCCACGAGGCCAGCCGCAATCCCTACGCGGTGCAGGCCATCATCCCGATGATCATCCAGTGCCGGCGCTTCTGGTACGCCTACCAGCACGAAGGCGACCTGGAACGCGGCGCCCGCTGCCACCTGATGCTGGCCGAGGGCATCCACGCCAACGACCCGGACCGCGCCATCGCCGGCGCGGACGCGCTGATGGACTATCTGACGGAATTCACCCACACCGTCATCGAAGGATGAAAAAGGCGCCTTACGGCGCCTTTTTCATCCTCAGTTCACATACCAGATCGTCTTGACCTGCTGGTACTGGTCCAGGGCCTCCAGGCCGTTGTCGCGGCCGCCGAAGCCGGACTGCTTGTAGCCGCCGAACGGGGTGGTGATGTCGCCTTCCGAGAAGCCGTTGACCGACACCGTGCCCGCCTGGATGGCGCGCGCCACGCGCTGGGCGCGGCCCACGTCGCGGGTGTACAGGGACGCGGCCAGGCCGTAGTTGCTGTCGTTGGCCAGTTCGATGGCCTCGGCCTCGGTCTCGAAGGTGGACACGGCCAGGATGGGGCCGAAGACCTCTTCGCGGAACAGGCGCGATTCGCGCGTGACGCCGTCGAAGATGGTCGGTTCGACGTACCAGCCGCTGCCCAGCTCCGCATGGATGCGGCCGCCGTGCGCCAGGCGCGCGCCCTCGGCCGCCGCGCCTTCCAGGAAACCGCGCACCTTGTCGAAGTGCGCGCGCTCGACCATGGGGCCGATCTGCACGGACTCGTCCGTGGGCAGGCCGACCTTCCAGTCCGACAGGCGGGCGCGCAGGCGGTCCAGTACGGCGTCCTTGACGCCCGCCTGGACGATCAGGCGCGAGCCGCAGCTGCAGTTCTCGCCCATGTTCCAGAAGGCGGCGGCCAGCACGTGGTCCACCAGCCCGTCCAGGTCCGCGTCCTCGAAGATCACCTGCGGGCTCTTGCCGCCGCATTCCAGGACGATCTCCTTCAGGTTGCTCTCGGCCGAGTATTTCAGGAAATAGCGGCCGACCTCGGTGGAGCCGGTGAAGGACACCACGTCCACGTCCATGTGGCGGCCGAGCGCCTGGCCGACTTCCTCGCCCAGGCCGGTCACCAGCTGCAGCGCGGCGGCCGGGACGCCGGCCTCGTGGGCCAGCTGGGTCATGCGGTAGGCGCTCAGGGAAGTGAGCTCGGCCGGCTTGACGATGACCGAATTGCCGGCCGCCAGCGCGGGCGCGACCTTCCAGGCGTACATCTGGGCGGGGAAGTTCCAGGGCAGCACGGCCCCCACCACGCCGATGGGCTCCTTGACGATCAGGCCCGTGGCGGCCGGCCCGGTCGGGGCGATGCGGCCGAAGCACTTGTCGATGGCCTCGGCGTACCAGCGGAAGGTGTCCAGCGTGGCCGGCAGGTCCGTGTTCAGGCATTCGGTGATCGGCTTGCCGGCGTCGATGCAGTCCAGCGCCGCCAGTTCCTCGGCGTGGGCCTCCATCAGCTCGGCCCAGGCCAGCAGCACGCGCTTGCGTTCCGCGGGGGCGCGCTGCGACCATTCGCCGGACTTGAAGCTGGCGCGCGCCACGCGCACCGCCAGGTCCACGTCGGCGGCGGTGCCCGATTCCAGGGCGCCGATCACGCTGTTGTCGATCGGCGTGGTGTTGTCCATCCGGACGCCCGGCACGTCGTGGCCGGGGATCAGGTGTCCGGCCCACAGGCTGCCCGCGCGGGCCTGGGCGAAAATCTGTTCCTTGGTTTGCGGCATGGCGGTCTCCTCAGCCCTGGTAGGCGTCCAGCAGCGCCAGGAAGGCGCGTTCGTCCTGTTCCGGCAGCGGCGCCAGCGGCAGGCGCACCGGGCCGGCCTCGATGCCGTGGCGGCGGCAGCCGAGCTTGGCCTTCTGGTTGTAGTCGCCGGATTCCATGGACTGGATCACGGGATACATGGCGCTCATCAGGCGGCGCACCTCATCCCAGCGGCCTTCGCCCGCGGCCTTGACCATCGCGGCCTGCTCGGCCGGGAAGACGTTGGCGCCGCCGCTGATCCAGCTGCGCACGCCCCAGAACAGGAAGTCGGCCGCCATGTCGTCGGAGCCGCTGATGATCTGGAAATCCGGGATGCCGGCCTGGATCAGGGCCAGGGCGCGGTTGAAGCTGCCGCTGCTTTCCTTGATGCCGACGATGTTGGGGATGCGCGCGAGTTCGATCACCGTGTCCACGGCGATCTGCACGCCCACCCGCGCCGGGAAGTCGTACATGATGATGGGCAGCTGCGTGGCCTGCGCGACCGTGCGGAAGTGCTGCGCGATGCCGGCCTGCTCGGGCAGGCTGTAGGGCGGCGTGGACAGCATCAGGCCGTCGTAGCCCAGCGCCTCGGCCTGGTGCGCGTTGCGGATGGCCTGGGTCGTGGACAGGGCGTTGATGCCGGCGATCGCCGTCACGCGGCCGCGCGCGGCCTCGGCCACCGTGCTCAGCACGAGCTCGCGTTCCTCGTCCTCCAGCGCATAGTATTCGCCCGTGGTGCCGCAGGCCACGATGCCGGCGACGCCGGCCTCGATGAAGCGCTCCACCAGCCGGCGCAGCGCGTCGGCGTCGACGCGGCCGTCCGCCGCGAAGGGGGTGACGATGGGAACCAGGACTCCTTCGGTGTTCATGTGCTTTTCCTAAAACAAAAAGGCTGCCCGCGGACCGGGCGGGAACGGGGCGCGAGGCCCCGCGGTCGGATTCAGAACCCCACGACGCGCTGCGGCAGCCAGGTGGCCAGGGCCGGGAACAGCACCACCAGCGCCAGGGTGGCGATCTGGACCAGGATGAAGGGCACCACGCCCTTGCAGACCTGGCCGTATTTCATGTCCGGCGGCGCGATCGACAGCAGGTAGAAGATCGAGGACGCCATGGGCGGGGTCAGATAGCTGGTCTGGATGACGATGATCACCAGCGTGCCGAACCAGATCGGATCCACCCCGGCCGCCGTCAGCACGGGCAGGAACAGCGGCACGCAGATCAGCACGTTGGCGGTCCAGTCCAGCACGAAGCCCAGCAGGAACACGATGAACAGGAACAGCACCAGGGTGCCCGGCAGGCCCAGGCCCATGTCGGAGATCAGCCCCTGGATCAGGCGCGAGCCGCCATTGGCCGCGAAAATCCCCGTGAACATGATACCGCCGGCCACGATCAGCAGGATCATGGCGGAGATCCGCACCGTGATCGCCAGCGATTCCCGCATCACGCCCAGGCTGAACCTGCCATAGCAGATGCACAGGATCAGCGCGCCGATCGCGCCGACCGCCGCGGCCTCGGTGGGCGAGGCGATGCCGGCCATCAGCGAGCCCAGCACGGCCACGATCAGCAGCATGGTCGGCAGCAGGCCGCTGAACGTGATCTTCAGTTTTTCCATCACCGGCAGGCGCATGTCCGGGTCGTCGGCCCGGGGGCCTTTTTTCGGGTCCAGGATGCAGACGGCGATGATGTACAGGATGAACAGCCCCACCATCACCAGCCCCGGGAACAGCATGGCGGCGAACAGCTCGCCCACCGAGATCTGCGCCAGCGAGGCGTACACCACGGCCACCACCGAGGGTGGGATCATGGTGCCCAGCGAGCCGCCCGCGCAGATGGTGCCGGCGATCAGCGAGTTGTCGTAGCGGAAGCGCTGCATGGCCGGAATGGCCATCAGGCCCACCATGACCTCGACCGCGCCCACCACGCCGGCGGCGGCGGCGAACGTGGCCCCCATGGCGATGGTCGCCACGGCCAGGCCTCCGGGCAGCCGCCCCAGCCACAGCTGCATGGTGCGGAACAGCCGCGCGGCGATGCCGGAGCGCTCCAGGATCGCGCCCATGAGCACGAACATGGGGATGGCCGACAGGATGTAGTTGGTGGCGGCCGAATACAGGCCGCCG
Organism: Castellaniella defragrans; assembly: GCF_014203015.1. Classification (GTDB taxonomy): domain Bacteria; phylum Pseudomonadota; class Gammaproteobacteria; order Burkholderiales; family Burkholderiaceae_B; genus Castellaniella; species Castellaniella defragrans. Next base: position 58,623 of record NZ_JACHIB010000015.1, on the reverse strand, counting down.
TAGAGCTGGTTGAACACCTGGTCGCCGAAGGCGAACCAGCCCGCGATCACGGCGGGGATGATGAGGGAAAAGGAAACCGGGATGCCCAGGAAGATGAGCAGGAACATCCCCGGAAACATCAGGGCGGCGATGGTCGGATTCATCAGTGGTCCTTCCGGGCGGCGGAATCCAGGCCGCGGAAGGCCCGCAGGCCCCCCACCGCCAATTGCAGGGTCAGGGCGATCAGCCCGAGCGCGATGCACAGATAGAACGGCCACATCAGCGGCGCCCAGGGGCTGACCGTCTCCACCTCGTGCAGCACCCAGGCCCGCCAGGTGTGCGATACGGCGATCCAGGACAGCATCCCGAAGAACGGCGCCAGGATCAGCAGGTAGGCGATGCCCTGGACTCCGCGGTTGAAGCGGACGGGCAGGCGGTTGCGCAGCACGTCGATGCGGATGTGGGCGTCTTCCCGCAGGACGTAGGCCACGCCCAGCAGGAAGACGGCGCCATTGGCCATGTAGGCGATGTCGAAGGCCCAGGCCGTGGGCGCGTCGAACACGTAGCGGGCGGCCACCTCGTAGACCATGGCCACGGTCAGGACGGCCGCCGCCACGCTGGCCAGCTGGGAGGCGCACCAGGACACGCCGTTCGCAAATCGGGTCAGGACATCGAGCATCTCGGCCTCGCTGGGTGCAGTCGCGGATCGGCCGCGGATCAATCGCGGATCAGGTAGCCGCTCTCGGCCTTCCAGCGCTTGTGATAGGCCTCGTATTCGGCCAGCACCTCGGCCATGTCCGGCTTGCCGGCGGCCTTCTGCGCCTCGGCCGTCTTGTGCATCCAGTCGTAGCCCGCGTCGGACAGCTGCTTCACGAACTCGGGACTGAGCGTGATGATCTCGTTGCGGCCGCTGCGGTACTTTTCCATGGCCTTCATGTCCGCGTCATAGAAATAGTCCAGGCTCTGCTCGGTGGTCAGGTGGGCGGCGGCCTCGATCAGCGGCTTCAGTTCCGCGGGCACCTTGTCCCAGGTGTCCTGCTTCACGACCACTTCCCACATGAAGGTCGGCTGGTGCACGCCCGGCACGACAATGTACTTGGCGGCCTGGTGGAAGCCTTCCGGCATGTTGGCCGACGGCGGCGCCCATTCCACGGCGTCCACGCCCTTGCGCTGCAGCAGCGTGTAGGTCTCGCCCGGCGGCACCACGGTCGGCACGGCGCCGAAATAGTCGCGCATCACTTCCGCCCAGGGGCCGGAGGTGCGGTATTTCAGGCCCTTGAGGTCTTCCGCGCCGCGGATGGGCTTGTTGGCATGCGCCAGGATCTCGGAAGATCCGATGCCGACGATCATGGTCTTCAGGCCCTGGCCGGCGCGCAGCTTTTCCAGCCTTTCCTTGCCGCCGCCCTGGTACAGCCAGGCCTTGTAGGCGTCCGGCCCCATGCCGCCGGGGAAGCCCGAGAAAATGGCGTTCTGCGGGTCCTGGTTGACCAGGTAGCTGGAGGTGGAATGGCCCGCCTCGACCACGCCGTCGCGCACCGCGTCGAACACCTTCAGGGCCGGCACGATGACCCCGGCGCCGAAGGGCTGGATCTCGACCCGGCCCGCCGTCAGGGTCTTGACGTTGGCGGCGAAGCGCTCCAGGAAATTCTGGTAGAAGGGCGAACCCTCGGGCACCGAGGTCGGTACGCGCCAGGTCACGTCGGCCGCCGAGGCGGCGCCCATCGCGCACATCGTGAAGGCCGCCACGGCCAGGCTGCGAAACATTTTCTTCATGGTCTCCCCCTTGGATATGGAATACGCGACGGCCCTCCAGGCATGCGCGTTGGCACCAGTCTAATATCCAATAAATATATTTACAACATATCAAGGGTAAATACCGATGCCGCCGGCGGGGGAAAGCGGTCGTCCGGGGGAAGAGGAAGGGGAGGGAAAATGGCCGGGCTGTGGCTGGCGGGAGGCGGGAGGCGGGAGGCGGGAGGCGGGAGGCGGGTTATGCTAGCCTCCCTCTCCTCACTTCACCGGAGCCACGCCATGCCGACCATGCACATCGAATTGTTCGAGGGCCGCACCCCCGAAAAGAAACGCGAACTCGTCCGTGCCCTGACCGAACGCACCTGCGAAGTCCTGGGCTGCGCGCCGGAATCGGTGGACATCATCCTGACGGAGATCAGCAAGGACCGTTGGGCCACCGGCGGCGTGTTCTGGTCCGAAAAAAACTGATTCCGCCCGGGCGGAACGCCCGCGCGATCCTGGAGCCGGCGGACGGCATCCCCGCCGACCCCGCGCCTCCGGCCGCCGGGCGGATCGGCCCCGGGGCCGGACGGACCCGGCGCATCGTCGTCACTGGCCGACCATGCGCTCGACCTTCTGGCGCAGTTCGGGGTTCTCGCGCACGGCGCGGCTGATGCCGTTGTATTCGGCGACGCTCATGCCGCCCGCTTCGACCTGGTCCACCATCTTCTGGTCGGCCTCGACGCGGACCGCCTGCTTGGCCGGCTCGTCCTGGGCGGCCTCGAGCTTGGGCTGATATTCCGCCGCCACGGCGCTGACCTTGCGCACGGCGGCCGCATAACGCTGCAGCTGCTCGTCGGTCGGCTGGTCCACGGCCTCGTAGGCCGTCTGCGCGCCCGCCGTCCGGGGCACCGCCAAAGGACCCGCCAGGCCCAACGCGATAACGGACGCGGCTAGAAAGCCTTTCATCAGCTGGCTCATCCTGTACTCCCGCATGACGTGATCGACCGTTTCATGATCGCGGCGGAGGCGGGGCATTTCAAGTTTCCCGATGTATGGGCCTGTGTCGCCATGACACAGGGATTTCCCGTCCCCTCCCGCCGCCGGCCCCCGCCCGCCGGTATGTATCGCAAAACCCATATTCGCACTATCAGGATCCCGGCATGCCCGTGAGGCCAACACTTCGTTACGTTAGCGGGGCGCCGCATCAGGCGCGCGGCATCGCGGAACATCCGCCGCCGTCCCTCTCGAAAACAATAGCACTGGAGACACTATGCAAAAACAGTCGCTGCGCCTGCTGGCCGCCACCTGCCTCGGACTGAGCGTATCCGCGGGCACCGCCCACGCCGCCAACTGGAGCGACAACTTCGTCGGCTACCGCTACAGCCCGTCGTACACGGAACCCACGAATCCGGAAACCATCACGAAGAACATCCTGTCCTTCACCCACGCCAGCGGCTACGACTACGGACAGAACTTCCTGAACATCGACATCCTGCAATCCAGCAGCAACGACCCGACGAACGGCGGCTCGCGCAACGAAAGCAGCACGGGAGGCGCGACCGAGGCCTACCTGACCTACCGGCACCAGTTGCTCCTGGACAAGGTCTTCGATCGGGACCTGGCCTTCGGCCCCGTCAAGGACGTCGCCTTGACGGCGGGCTTTGACCTGAGCACGAAAAACACAGCGTTCGCTCCCCGCAAGCGCCTGCTGGTGCTCGGCCCGACGCTCAAATTCGACGTGCCCAAAGGCTTTGTCGACCTGAGCCTTCTCTGGGGCAAGGAATGGAACCATTGCGGCCTGGGCGCCCCGGCCTGCCCCGAGGCCAACGTCGCATTCGATCCGCAATGGATCGTGAGCCTGGCCTGGGGTCTGCCGTTCCAGGCCGGACGGGTCCCCCTGAAATTCCAGGGCTTTGCGAATTACAACAGCAAGAAGGGCCGCGACTACGCCGATGTGGCAACCGAGCCGGAAATCCTGGTGCGGGCTTCGCTCATGGCCGACGTCGGACAGATGATGTTCGACAAGAAGAACACGCTATGGGTCGGGGTCGGCTATGAATACTGGCACAACAAGTTCGGCAACCGCTACTTCGGCAACGGCGCGAAGAAGGACGGCATCCTGACGACCGCGCCCGCGCTGCAGGTCGAATACCACTTCTGACCGCCACCCAGGGAACCATCCAGGAACCGCTACACTGGGGACTTGCGGTTTCCGGATGGAACACGAGACATGGATACGGATTTCTGGCTGCAACGCTGGGAGCACGGGCAGACCGGCTTCCATCAATCGCGCGTCATGCCGCTGCTGCAGAAGCACTGGCCCGGGCTCGGCCTGCCGGCCGGCAGCCGGGTGCTGGTGCCCCTGGCGGGCAAGTCCCTGGACGTCGCCTGGCTGGCGGAACAAGGCCACGCCGTGCTCGCCGTGGAACTGTCGCCGATCGCCGTCGGGCAGTTCTTCGAGGAACACGCGCTGCGGCCCGACATCCGCACCACGCCGCGGGGCACGCTGTACCGCGCCGGATCGATCGAGTTCCTGTGCGGCGACATCTTCGGCCTGGATGCGGCCACCCTGGCCGGCTGCGCGGCCTGCTACGACCGTGCCGCCCTGATCGCCCTGCCGCCGGCATTGCGCACGCGCTACGTGCGCCACGTCTACGACCAGCTGCCCGCCGGCTGCCGCACGCTGCTGCTGACCCTGGACTACCCGCAGGCGGAAATGGACGGCCCGCCGTTTTCCGTGCCGGAATCCGAGGTCCGCGCGCTCTACGGCGAGCGCTGGCGCATCGAACGGCTGGAGCACCGCGACATCCTCGACCAGGAGCCGCACTTCGCCGCCCGCGGCATATCGCGCCTGGGCACCGACGCCTACCGCCTGACGGCCACCTGAAGCCTGGAGCGATTCCCATGCGATTCCCGCATGAACAAAGGGGTTAAGCGGCGATAAACGAAATACTGGGGCGGCTATTGCCCGCTGCTGGATCGATCATGAGCCCAGGGTTTTCCCTAACATTGAGGGTATCCTTCCCCACACGGCGTACGCCGCCGAACCCTCATGAAAAACCTCAAGATCAGCACGCGGCTCGCCGCGGCTTTCGGCTTCATCCTGTTCCTGGCGCTGATCCTGGCGCTGATCGGCATCTGGAACGCATTCAACGCCCAATCGATCGCCGCTGAAGTCGGCCAGCGCCAGCAGGCCAGCCAGCTGATGGACCAATGGACCCGGGACGTGGACGTCCGGGCCAACCAGGTCATGGCCTACGCCCTGGCCTCGGATCCGAAGATGATCGGGTACTTCAAGCAGGGCATCGACGGCGCGACGGCGCGGATCGCGGACTACACGCGGCAGGCGGACGCCCTGTTCACCGTGCCTGAATCGCGCCGCCTCTTCCAGCACATCATGGACCAGCGCGCCAGCTACCTGAACACCCTGGACACCATCTACAAGGCGCTGGACGCCCGCCAGGCCACGGCCGCCCTCGACGTCGTCCGTGAACGGCTGCCGGAGATCAACCGGACCTATCTCGCCAGCATCGAGGCCCTGCGCAGCTACCAGCAGGAGCAGGTGGACCACGCCCAGCGGCGGGCGGCGGACCAGGCCGTGCTGAGCGAACGCATCCTCGCGCTGGCCACGATCCTGGCCCTGATCCTCGGCCCCCTGTTCGCCTGGCGCGTCATGCGCGCCATCACCGGGCCGCTGCGCCGCGCGGTCGCGGCCGCCGAGGCCATCGCGCAGCGCGACCTCAGCCATGAAATCCACGTGGATTCGGCCAACGAAATCGGCCAGCTGCTGAGCGCGCTGGCCACCATGACGCGCAACCTGCGCGGCGCCATGACCGAGGTGCGCACCGGCTCGGACGCCATCGCCTCGGCCTCAAGCCAGATCAGCGCCGGCAACCTGGACCTGTCCTCGCGCACCGAGCAGCAGGCCAGTTCCCTGGCCGAGACCGCCGCCACGATGGAGGAAATCACCGCCACCGTACGCCAGAACGCCGACAACGCCCAGCAGGCCAACACCCTGGCCGCCTCGGCCGCCAAGACCGCCACCGACGGCGGGGCCATCGTCGCCGAGCTGGTCTCCACCATGAGCGAGATCAACACCAAGTCCCAGCAGGTCGCCGACATCATCGGCGTGATCGACTCCATCGCCTTCCAGACCAACATCCTGGCGCTCAACGCCGCGGTCGAGGCCGCGCGCGCCGGCGAACAGGGCCGCGGCTTCGCCGTGGTGGCCTCCGAGGTGCGCGCGCTCGCCCAGCGCTCGGCCGGCGCGGCCAAGGAGATCAAGGGCCTGATCGACACCTCGGTGGAATCGACCGCCAAGGGCAACGAGCAGGCCTCGCGCGCGGGCGCCACGATGCAGGACATCGTCGACAGCATCAACCGCGTCACCGACATCATGGGCGAGATCAGCGCGGCCAGCCGCGAGCAGACCACCGGCATCGAGGAGATCAATGCCGCCGTCACGCAGATGGACGACGTCACGCGCCAGAACGCCAGCCTGGTGGAAGAATCGGCCGCCGCGGCTTCCAGCCTGCAGGAGCAGGCCGACACCCTGGCGCACCTGGTCGCCACCTTCACGCTGAGCCAGAGCGATGCGGCCGGCGCCCAGGGCGGCGCCCATGCGCGCGCCCGGACCGGTGCGCAGGCCGGTGCCCAGGCGGGCGCGCGCGCGGCCCAGGCGGAGGCCGCCGCCGCGGGCGCCGGCGCCGCACGCGCGGCCCAGCCGGCGCGCATTCCCTCGGCGCCGGAAAAGGTCGTCAGCCCCGCGCCGCACCGGCCCCGCCACGACGCCCCGGCCGATGCGCCCGCGCCGCGCGCGGCCGCGAAGCCGGCCCTGCGCGCGCCCGGCAAGCCCGCTCCGGCCTCGGCCGACACCGAGGAGTGGACCGAGTTCTGAGTATTACAATCACGCATGATTCGTGCACGGCCCGCAATCGCGGGCCGTGCTTCATTCAGGAGACATCCGCCGTGAACATCCGCATCCCCGGTGCCGCCCTGGCTGCCGCCCTGGCCCTGGCCTTTCCGCTCCACGCCCATGCCCAGGTGAAAGTCGGCGTGGTGGTGTCCGCCACCGGCCCGACCGCCCTGGTCGGCATCCCCCAGAAGAACACGGTGCCGCTGCTGCCGACCCAGGCGGGCGGGCAGAACATCGAATACATCACGCTGGACGACGCCAGCGATCCGACGCAGACCGTCACGGCCTTCAAGAAGCTGATCACCGAGGCTCGCGTGGACGCCCTGATCGGCCCCACCGGATCGCCCAATTCCATGAGCGTGCTGCAGTTCGCCGCCGAATCCGGCACGCCGATGCTGGCGCCGGTGGGCGCGGCCTCGGTGGTGCTGCCCATGACCGAACAGAAGAAGTGGGCCTTCAAGACCACCCAGAACACCGAGATCATCGCCCAGGCGCTGGTGCAGGACATGGTCGCACGCGGCATCAAGACCGTGGGCTTCATCGGCTTCGCCGACGCCTACGGCGACGACTGGTACCAGGTCTTCAGCCGCATGGCCAAGGACAAGGGCCTGAATCTGACCGTGGTCGAACGCTACCAGCGCACCGACAGCTCCGTCACCGGGCAGGCCCTGAAGCTGCTGGCGGCCAAGCCCGACGCCATCCTGGTCGCCGGCACGGGCGGCGCCGCCGCCCTGCCGCAGGCCACGCTGGCGCAGCAAGGCTACAAGGGCCGCTTCTACCAGACCCACGGCGCCGCCCTGCCCGCCTTCCTGAAGTTCGCCGGCAAGTCGGCCGAAGGCACCATCCTGGCCGCCAGCCTGATGCTCGTGCTGCCCGAGATCCCCGACAGCAATCCGTCCAAGCCCATCGCCCAGGACTACATCCAGCGCTACGAGGCGAAATACGGCGAGAAGCCCGCCACCTTCGGGGCCAACGTCTACGACGCCGGCCTGCTGCTGCAGCACGCCATCCCCGTCGCCCTGAAGTCCGCCAGGCCGGGCACGCCGGAATTCCGCCGCGCCCTGCGCGACGCCCTGGAGCAGACGCACGAACTGGTGGCCACCCAGGGCGTCTACACCATGAGCCCCGAGGACCACAGCGGCTTCGACCAGCGCGGCCGCGAACTCATCACCGTCAAGAACGGCGCCTGGACGCTGCTGAAGTGACCGCCGTCGGGCGCGCAGCCGGCGCCCGGCGCATGCATCGGCCGTGCAATGCCATGATTTCAGGGCGAGGCCGGCAAGCACCTCTTCAGATGGCCGGAAGTTCGGTTCCATTGATAAACTCCAGCAATGGAACCGCATCAGTCCAGCGATGCGGCATGCCGGGCTATTACTCGCCGAACTTCTCATGAGCGCAGCCACCAGCTCCTATCGTGGATCGGAGAAGCACAAAGACCGGCCGGCACAAGGCGCCAAGGGGACTTTGTGCCCGGAATGGACGCACGCCACATCCACCCGCAATCTAGGGAACGACCCATTCGACCACGAATGGCCACAGACTGAAGCTCACGACCTTTTTGAAAATGCGCTTCCCCATCCTCAAGGAGAAGAGCGCCGCTACGCAACCAGAAAAGGAATCGCCTTCGAGGCGAAACCCACCAACGATGGCCATTGGCATGGCTATCCCATCCCCTGGGAAAGCGTTCCCGGCGATCTCGTTGACAAATGGCTCACAGAAAACCTGGTGACGAACCGGCAGATCAAAAAGTACAGAAGCTTTTCCAGGAGCAACATCGACTGGGCTTTGAACAGTGATACCCAATGATGGACATGCAGAGATTCGGCGATCCCAATCGCTTTGAAATTTCGGCTCGATGGCTGGAAGATCGAGAGCCCAGGGAGCGGCTGCCCAAAGAATACGGATGGTCGATGGGAGAATTGTGCATAAAAGTCGGGGGGGTTATTCTGACGGAGCACCGCATCCACGGCAGATCGCAGGATGCAATCCAATGGTATCTCGGGCCCGTGGTGTCCTGGATGCTCAAGCAATGGAAATGGCTGATGCACGAGGAAGCCTATGTCTGGCCAACTCGTGCGGGAGACTCGGCCGCGTTCACCGTTACCGCCGATCTCGAGCGGTACATGGGGTCGGATTTCCCCAGGGACAAAGAGATCTACAAACGAGTCAAATCCTGGTGGATACGGCACGCACTGCGCTCCGCCGATCCAAGCGCCCTGTATCCCCATATTTTTATTCGCAGGGTCGAAGACAATATCGAAGTATCCTGGCTCGACAAGCAGCCCGAGTTTGCGCCCACAGGATTTGAACTGAGCCTGAACCCCGGCACGGCCCTCCTTGCCGTCGATGAAGTCGCTGCTCCACTCTGGGATTTTCTGCGATGGGCCACTTCGTCGGCACGGCCGGCTACGGAATGCGATCGGACACAAGTAGACGCATTGCGCACCCGACTCGACTCCGTTCTACGGAGCCAGCCCGCCGAGCTCGAAGCCGTGCACGTGACAAACGAAATCTTGAACATCATCAGGGAAGGGGTGCAAGCGGGCCGATGGACTCCGAACAGAAGAGCATTGGCAACCCCCCCCGTCATTACTGGATTTGATGCGCCCGTGCTGATGTTCGGCGGCCTGAACGTGGACATTGGCGCACACGACGCACGTGCGTTATTCGATGTACTGATACGACAGCATCAAGGCCACGAACACGAACAACTCAATGCACTCGTTTCATCACCATCGATCTACGAATACTTGCAGCCCTATGCGCACGGCTATGAACTCGCCTACCAGATCCGGGAATCGCTTCGTATAGATCCTTGCACAGCGTTTATCGATATCGAACAACTTCTGACGGACTTGGGTATCACCATTCTGGAAACGCACCTGGAAACCAGCGGCATTCGCGGCGTCGCGATTGCTGGTCAAGATTTCTCCCCAGCCATCGTCATCAATGCGAGCCATAAGTTCAACAGTAATTCCCGAGGGCGGAGATTCACCCTGGCGCACGAGTTCTGCCACATCCTGTTCGATCGTTCACGTGCAAGGCGCCTCTCGCACATCAGCGGCCCCTGGTCATCGGCACGGGTCGAGAAACGAGCCAATGCCTTCGCCGCCATGTTTCTTGCCACTCCACATGCTTTGGAAAAAGCGTTGAGCACGAAAGACCCCCGAGAGGCATCCACGATCAAGCATCTTGCCAACAAGTTCGAAATAGGAACGGCCGCGCTACTTGAACACTTGCGTAATCTGGATCTTATTTCCGACGATGATTTCCAAACCATAAGCGGTTACAGACACCACCCGAGCTCGCCGATGCGCTGATCAGGAAGCACCCTGAGCGTCCAGCTTCTTCTTCAGCGCTTCCAGCGGCAGCGCGCCGTTGACCCGGCTGCCGTCGGCGAAGAACAGGGCCGGCGTGCCCTGCACGTTCAGCTTGCGCCCCAGGGCCAGGTTGGCCTGGATCGGCGTGTCGCATTCGGCCTTGGCGGGGTTCGTACCGTCCAGCATCCAGGCCTTCCAGGCCTTGGCCGGGTCGGCCGCGCACCAGATGTCGCGCGAGCGGGTGGTGGAGTCCGGCGACAGGATCGGGAACAGGAAGGTGTAGACCGTGACGTCGTCCACGTCTTCCAGCGTCCGGTGCAGCTGCTTGCAATAGCCGCAGTTGGGGTCCTCGAACACGGCGACCTGGCGCGCGCCGGTGCCCTTGACCTGCTTGATCGCGTGGTCCAGCGGCAGGCTGTCGAAGGCCACCTGCTGCAGGGCTTCGAGCCGCTCGGCCGTCAGGTCGCGGCGCGCATGGGCATCGATCATCGAGCCCTGCAGCACGTAGTCCACCTGGGCGTCGGTGTACAGCAGGTCCAGGCCCACCTGGACCTCGAAGATCCCGTTCATGGGCGTCACCCGCACGGCATCCACGTGGATGCCGGGAAAGCGCTGCTCGAAGGCGCGGCTGACGGCCTGGGCGGGCGCGGTGGACAGGACCTTGTCCGCCGCGCCGCCGCGCGCGGCCGGTTCGGCCGGTTCGGCCGGCGTGACCGGTGTGGCCGGCGCGGCCTGATCGGAGGGCGGCCGGGTGCTCAGGACCTGGTCGCCGGAGGGCTGCGCCAGGGCGGACAGGCTGCCGCACAGCAGCAGCGCGGCCAGGCTCAGGGAGTATTTCATGGAATAGGACCTCAATGGAAAAACGGGCCGGCGTCCAGGGGACTGTGCGTACCGGACAGACCCTAGTCGCCGGCGGCCGCCCGGATCAGGCGGCGTTTCAGGAAAGGCAGGCCATCGACGAGGCGCATGCCCTGGTTGCGGGCCCAGGCCACCGGGGCGTTGGACGTGCCGAACAGCCGGTGCAGGCCGTCGGTGACCAGGCCCATGGCGCAGACGGGCTCGGCCCGGCGGCGGCGGTAGCGCGCCAGGATCCGCGGGTCGCCCGGCGCGCGCTGGGGTTCGCGCGTGCGCAGGACGTCCAGCAGGTCCCGCACGTCGCCCAGGCCCAGGTTCAAGCCCTGCCCGGCAAGCGGGTGGACGCGGTGCGCGGCATCGCCCACCAGGGCGACGCCCGGCGCGATCATGGCGCTGCGTTCGAGCGTCAGCGGAAAGCCCTGGGGGCGCGTGCGCAGGCGCAGCGGCCCCAGGCGATCGCCCGTGATGGCCCGCGCATGCGCGGCGAAGAACGCCTGCTGGGCGTCGGCGTCCAGCGCCAGCCATTCGCGCGCCCGGCCTTCGTGCATCGACCACACCAGGGACGCCTGCGGACCGTCGGCCGTGTCCGGCATGGGCAGCAGGGCGAACACGCTGTCGCCGGTGAACCACTGGCAGGCGCGGTTCTGGTGCGGCAGGCCGATGTCCAGGTGCGCGACCACGCCCATGTCGCCGTACGGCGTGTAGTGATGCTCGATGCCGGCCGCCAGCCGCACCGGCGACCGCGCGCCGTCCGCGCCCACCAGCAGGGCCGCGTCCAGCACACGGCCCTGCGCGGTCGTGACGCGCACGCCCAGGCCGCGGGTCTCCAGGCGCTCGAAGCGGTCCTCGTGCCAGGCGATCCCCATGACCCGCACGGCCTGGTGGAGCGCACGCTCCATCTCGCCGGCCTCGACGATCCAGGCCAGGGTGTCGCGCGCGTCCTGCCAGGCGGACAGGTCCAGGCGGCCGTCGGCGTCGCCATGGACTTCCATGGCCTCGACGGCGGTGATGCGGCGCGCATCCATCAGCGACCAGGCGCCGAGCCGGTCGAGCAGCTCGCGGCTGGCCGGGGAAATCGCGTAGACGCGCGGATGGTAGTCGTCGGCCGCGCGCACGGCCGGGACCTGGCGCGGCCCCAGCAGGGCGGCGGACAGGCCCGCCCGGGCCAGCCCCAGCGCGCAGGCCAGGCCGGCGATGCCGCTGCCGCAGACGAGTATGGGTTCCTGAGTCTTCATCCGGTCATCTTACCGCGCGGCGGCGCGGCGCGCGTTGCGGCACGCCAAGGAAAACGGGTTTCACAGGCCGGCCGCCAGGCCGGCTCAGCGCGCCGACGGCGCCCCGGCGCGCGCCGGCCACAGCAGCCACATCCGGCCGGACTGCTTCATGCGGCCGGCGCGCGCGCCGGCCTCGTCGCCCGTGCCCCAATAGAAGTCGGCCCGGGCCGCGCCCTTGATCGCCGCGCCCGTGTCCTGGGCGAACACCAGCCGGCGCAGCGGCTCGGCCCCGCCCTGGGGGCCGGCGTCGAGGAAGACCGGCGTGCCCAGCGGCACGTAGGCCGGATCGACCGCGATCGCGCGCCGCGGCAGCAGCGGCACCCCGTAGGCGCCCCGGGGACCGAGCTCCGGATCGACGATGGGCTCCTCGCGGAAGAACACCATGGCCGGGTTCACGTTCAGCAGCTCCGGCACGCGCTCGGGATGTGCGCGCGCCCAGGCCTTGATGTTCTGCATCGACGTCTGGGCCAGCGGCATCTCGCCCTGCCGGGCCAGCCATTGGCCGATGGAGACGTAGGGCCGGCCGTTGTGGTCGGCGTAGGCCAGCCGCAGCACCCCGCCATCGGGCAAAATGGCGCGCCCCGAGCCCTGGATCTGCAGGAAGAAGGCCTCGACCGGGTCGTCCGCCCAGACGATCACGGCCGGCTGCCGGGCCGGGTCGGAGGCGATCTGGGCGCGCGTGTCGTAGGGCACCACGCGGCGCCCGTCGAGCTTGCCGCGCACCCGCTTGCCGGCCAGTTCCGGATAGACCGAGCCGAGGTCGATGGTCAGGAGGTCGTCGGGCGTAGCGTAGAGCGGCCACTGGTAGGCGCCCCCGCGCGTGCGCGAGGCCCGGATGAGGGGCTCGTAATAGCCCGTCACCGTGCCGCTGGCAGCCTGCCCGGAAGCGTCGTCCAGCCGCCAGGGCCGCAGGTGGTCCTGCAGGAACCGGCGCACCGCCGGGCCGCCGGCCTCGGTCCCCAGGCCGGATTGCACCGCCGCCTGGCAGACCGGCTGCCAGGCCCGGGGCGCCGCGCGCGCCGGCAGCGCGAGCGAGCCCGCCACGGGCCGCATCAGGCCGCGGCAATCGTTCAGCAGCGCCTTCCAGGCGTGGTTCAGGTCGTCGCCCCCCCAGCCCGGCACGCCGTCCCAGGAAACCGCCGTGTAGCGTCCCTGCAGGGGCCGCACGGGCGTTTCCGGCAGGGCCGAGAGCGGCGGGACGACCAGGGGCTGCTCGACCGAAACCGGGGCGCCGGCCTCGCCGCCCGGCGCCGGTTCTTCGGGCGGCACCGTGGAACAGGCGCTCAGGACGACCAGCGCGGCAGCGGACAACCAGTGGATTTTCATTCCGGATTGCGGCACCCGGGGGTGCACTAAAATGAAGGCTGCAAAACCGTCATCATGACATATCCGGACCCTCCCCCGCCATGACCGAACTGCCCGCCGCCCGCATCGCCCCCAGCCTGCTGTCCGCCGACTTCGCCCGCCTGGGCGAGGAAGTCGCCGCGGTGGTGGCCGCCGGCGCCGACTGGATCCATTTCGACGTCATGGACAACCACTACGTCCCGAACCTGACCATGGGCCCCATGGTGTGCGCCGCCCTGCGCCCGCACACCACCGCTCCCATCGACGTGCACCTGATGGTCGAGCCCGTGGACGCGCTCGTGCCTGCCTTCGCCAAGGCCGGCGCGGACATCATCAGCTTCCACCCCGAAGCCTCGCGCCACGTGGACCGCACCCTGGCCCTGATCCGCGACCACGGCTGCCGCGCCGGGCTGGTGTTCAACCCGGCCACGCCGCTGGAATGGCTGGACCACGTCATGGAGCGCCTCGACCTGGTGCTGCTGATGTCGGTGAACCCGGGATTCGGCGGCCAGTCCTTCATCCCGCACACGCTGGACAAGCTCGCCCAGGCGCGCGCCCGCATCGACCGCTGGCGGGACCGGGGCGGCCAGGCCATCGACCTGGAAGTCGACGGCGGCGTCAAGGCCGACAACATCGCCGACATCCGCGCCGCCGGGGCCGATGCCTTCGTGGCCGGCTCGGCCGTGTTCGGCCAGCCCGACTACCCGCGCGTGATCGCCGCCCTGCGCGAGGGCATCGCCCAGGGAGACGCCCGGCGCCGCGCGGCCGGCGCACAGGGTTCGTAACCAAACAGGGGCGGCATATTCTTCCTGGTGATGATACGATGACGCCCGCCGATGCCCGGGCGTCCACACGCGCCCCGACGCTCTCATGATTCACCTGGCCGCCGATCCGGCACGGCCGCTTTCCCCAGCGCGCGACACCATGCAATTTCCCGGAATTCTGTTCGACCTGGATGGGACCCTGCTGGACACCATCCCCGATCTGGCGGACGCCGCCAACGCCATGCGCCAGGACATGGGCCTGGCGCCGATCGCCGAGGACGTCATCGCCACCTACGTCGGCAAGGGCGTGGAGCAGCTGGTCATCCGCACCCTGGGCCACGACGGCCGTCCCGCCAGCGTGGACATGGTCATGCGCGGCCTGGCGCGCTACCAGGACCACTACCGCGCCCTGAACGGCCAGCGCAGCCGCGTGTATCCCGGCGTGGTGGCGGGCCTGCAGGCCTTCCGCGCCCAGGGCTCCCGCCTGGCCGTGGTCACCAACAAAGGCACCGAATTCACCGCTCCCCTGCTGCGCCAGATGGGCCTGGACGGCTATTTCGACGCGGTGGTCTGCGGCGATACCTGCGAGCGCAAGAAGCCCGATCCCATGCCGCTGTTCCACGCCTGCGACCTGCTCGGCATCGTGCCCGCCCAGGCCCTGTTCATCGGCGACTCGATCAACGACGCCCTGGCCGCCAACGCCGCCGGCATGCGCGTGCTGGCCCTGCCCTACGGCTACAACGAAGGCCGTCCCGTGCAGAGCCTGCCGGTGGATGCTATAGTTGATTCCATCGTCGCGGCCGCCCAGTGGGCCGCCGATGCGACTTCGCACACCGAACACGCATGAACATCATCCGTTATTACCCGATCACCGCCGGCGCCTATTGGCGCTGGTGGTGTTCTCGTTCCGGGTAATGATGGTCACCCGGCGCGCGGGGCTACCCGTGGCGCCCACCTGCAGCCCGGACCCTTGATCGGCCGGGCTGTTTCAATTCTGTCCCGGTCCATACCCCCACCCAGAGACCCCCATGACGGAAATCGAATTCAACGCACTGGCCGCCCAAGGCTACAACCGGATTCCGCTGATCGCGGAAACCTACGCCGACCTGGACACGCCCCTGGCGATCTACCTGAAGCTGGCCCATGCGGGACCGGAAGCCGGGCGCAACAGCTGCCTGCTGGAATCGGTGGTGGGGGGCGAACGCTTCGGCCGCTATTCCTTCATCGGCCTGCCGGCCAGGACCCTGATCCGCGCCACCGGCACCACCACCGAGGTCGTCACCCGCGGCCAGGTCGTGGAAACCCACGAAGGCGATCCCCTGGCCTTCATCGAAGCCTTCCAGAAACGCTTCCGCGTGGCCCTGCGCCCGGGCATGCCGCGCTTCGCCGGCGGCCTGGCGGGCTATTTCGGCTACGACACCGTGCGCCACATCGAGCCGCGCCTGGGCCCCTGCGTCAAGCCGCGCCCGACCGGCCAGCAGCCGGGCACGCCCGACATCATGCTGCTGCAGATCGACGAACTGGTCATCGTGGACAACCTGGCCGGCCGCACCTACCTGATCGTCTACGCCGACCCCCAGCAGCCGGAAGCCTACGCCCTGGCGCGCCGCCGCCTGAAGGCCCTGCGCGAGAAGCTGCGCACGCCCGTGGTCATCCCCTATGCCTACGCCAGCATGCAGACGCCCACGGAGCGCGACTTCAAGAAGGACGACTACCTGGCCGCCGTGCGCAAGGCCAAGGACTACATCGCCGCCGGCGACCTGATGCAGGTGCAGATCGGCCAGGTGATCGCCAAGCCCTTCCGCGACTCGCCGCTGTCGCTGTACCGGGCGCTGCGGTCGCTGAATCCCTCGCCCTACATGTACTACTGGAACTTCGACACCTTCCACGTCGTGGGCGCCTCGCCGGAGATCCTGGTGCGCCAGGACCGCGAGTTCGAGAACGGCCGCGCCCGCGAGATGGTCACCATCCGCCCCCTGGCCGGCACGCGCAAGCGCGGCGCCACGCAGGACGAGGACCTGCGCCTGGAGCAGGAACTGCTGGCCGACCCGAAGGAGCGCGCCGAGCACGTCATGCTCATCGATCTGGCGCGCAACGACATCGGCCGCGTGTCCAAGCCCGGCACGGTCGAAGTCACCGACACCATGGCCATCGAGCGCTATTCCCACGTCATGCACCTGGTGTCCAACGTGCGCGGCGAGCTGAACGACGGCATGAGCAACATCGACGTGCTGCGCGCGACCTTCCCCGCCGGCACGCTCACCGGCGCGCCCAAGGTCCGCGCCATGGAAATCATCGACGAGCTGGAGCCCGTGCGCCGCGGCATCTACGGCGGCGCCGCCGGCTACATGAGCTACGGCGGCGAGATGGACCTGGCCATCGCCATCCGCACCGGCATCATCCGCGACGGCATGCTGTACGTGCAGGCCGCCGCCGGCATCGTCGCCGATTCGGACCCCGAAAAGGAATGGCAGGAAACCGAGGCCAAGGCCCGCGCCCTGCTGCGCGCCGCCGAGCAGGTGCAGTTCGGGCTGGACGAGCCTATCTAGGACCCCAAAAGGGGGCGCTTCTTGCCTTGGGACGGCCCGGCGGCAAAAAGAAGGCCCCCACGCCGCGCAGGCGGCAAGCGGTCGGGCCCACGCGGTACGGTTTCAGGCGCGCACCAGCAGATCCGGCGTGATGTCGGCGATGGTGCGCGCGCCGGTCAGGGTCATGGCCACGCGCATTTCCTTTTCGATCAGGTCCAGCAGATTGGCGACGCCCGCCTCGCCGCCCACGGCCAGGGCGTACAGCCAGGCGCGGCCCAGCAGCACGCCATCGGCGCCCAGCGCCAGCATGCGCACCACGTCCAGACCGGTGCGCACGCCCGAATCCGCCAGCAGGGTGATCCGGCCCTTGACCGCGTCGGCGATCGCGGGCAGCGCGCGGGCGGTGGACAGCACCCCGTCGAGCTGCCGCCCGCCGTGGTTGGACACCACGATGCCGTCGGCGCCGAAACGCACGGCGTCGCGCGCGTCGTCCGGATCCAGGATGCCCTTGATGACCATCGGCCCCTGCCAGAAGTCGCGGATCCACTGCAGGTCCTTCCAGGAGATCGAAGGATCGAAATTGGCCCCCAGCCAGCCGATGTAGTCCTCCAGGCCGGTGGGCTTGCCCAGGTACCTGGACACATTGCCCAGGTCGTGCGGCCGGCCCCGCAGGCCCACGTCCCAGGCCCAGCGCGGGTGCAGGACGGCCTGGAAGTAGCGGCGCAGGGCGGCGCACGGGCCGCTCATCCCGGCATGGGCGTCGCGGTAGCGCGCGCCCGGCACCGGCATGTCCACGGTGAACACCAGCGTCGACACCCCGGCCGCCCGGGCGCGCTCCAGCACGCTCTTCATGAAGCCGCGGTCCTTCAGGACGTAGAGCTGGAACCACAGGGGCCGGCTGATGGCGGGCGCGACCTCCTCGATGGGGCAGACCGACACGGTGGACAGGGTGCAGGGGATGCCCTTGCGGTCCGCCGCCCGCGCCGCCTGGACCTCGCCGCGGCGGGCGTACATGCCGGTCAGGCCCACCGGCGCCAGGGCCACCGGCATGGACAGGGTCTCGTCGAACAGCCGCGTGGACAGGTCCAGCTGCGACATGTCGTTGAGCACCCGCTGGCGCAGCGCCACGCCCGACAGGTCGCTGACGTTGTGCCGCAGCGTGTATTCGGCATACGCCCCGCCGTCGCCGTAATGGAACAGGAAGGGGGGCAGGCGGCGCCGGGCGGCTTCGCGGTAATCGGTGGAGGCGGAAATGATCATGATGTGAGAGAGAAAGGGGGCAAACGGGATGAACGGGCGCGCCGCGCCTCGTCTTCGTCGAGCTTGCGCACGCTGCCGTGCACGAACTCCAGATGCCGCCAGACGGTCGTCCGGGCGGCTTCGGCGTCACCGCGCAGGATGGCTTCCATCAGCGCCTGGTGCTGGGCCGTCAGCTGATCCTGGGTATGCTGGATCAGGTACATGCGCTGGCGGTTTTCCGTGACGGTGGACCGCAGCAGCTCGAATACGCCGCGCATCATCTGCAGCAGCACCGCGTTGTGGGAGGCCTCGGCGATGGCCAGGTGGAAGCGGGCGTCGGCGCGCGCCGACAGGGCGGGATCGCCGCTGCTCTGGAAACGCACGATGTCCTCGAAGCAGCGCTGGATCGCCCGTCGGTCCTCCGCCGTGGCGCGCAGCGCGGCATGCCAGGCGGTGCCGCCTTCCAGCGCATGGCGGGCCTCCAGCACGTCGTAGCGGTATTCGGGGTCGTCGGACACCAGCTCATCGAGCGGCCGCACCAGGTGCCTGTCGGGCCAGTCGTCGGCGGCGGGCTCGCGCGCCTGGACGTAGGTGCCGCCGCCCTGCCGGCTGCGCAGCAGCCCCTGGCTGGCCAGCTGGCGGATGGCCTCGCGCACCGAGGGCCGCGAAGCCCCCAGCGCCTCGGCCAGCCGGCGCTCGGCCGGCAGGCGGTCGCCGGGCCGCAGTCCCTGTTCGTCGATCAGGGACCGGAGCTGTTCCGCGAGTCGGTCGGAAAGGCGCATGGCGAGAAGAAGCCGAAGGGATGCGAGGAGATTCGGGGGGGATTCGATCGACGGCCGGTTCATCGATGTCCGATTCATTGCTTGCCGGTTTCTGATGGACGGCTTATTGGTCTTACCATTTTCCCGGATCGTGAACTGGCCACCGCATTATAAAAATGCGGCACGGCCCAGGTCAATCTTTATCTGGATCTGCGTTTACCCTGTAACCTCGCAAAAACCCAGGATTCAAGCGCCTTTCCGGTAGGAAAGCAGCGTATGCCGTCCGCGCGTTCCAGCAACGGCCGCCCACCTGTATATGCTCCGTCCACCCATAATGGTATGACCACTTAGAGGAAATCCCGGCCGAGCCCGATGAGCCGGGCGGATGCGGGGAAGGCGTAGGGAACGCCCGCGTCCACCGGTATTTACCCCGCTCGACAGCGCCCGCGCCGCACAGTAGAATGCTTGCCATGATTTCACACGCGACCGTGCACGCTTCGTTCTGGTGGCGCTCCTCCTAGGGGCGGCATCCTCATGCGTGATTCATCGCACCTTGCCGCCGTTCTGGCAGGCATAGGTCTTCGTGAATCTATCTCCGGTGCGGCGGCTCCTGACTCCAAGGAAGACCATGTCCGTATCGCATTCCCCTCTCCGCATCACCCGGCTTCCGCGGCCCGCCTCGCTGCGCGCGTCCGCTTCCCGACACTGACCAGGACGACCCGATCATGAAGCTGCTGATGCTGGACAACTACGATTCCTTCACCTACAACCTGGTGCAGTATTTCGGCGAACTCGGCGCCCAGGTCCAGGTCGTGCGCAACGACCAGATCGACCTCGCCGGCGTCGAGGCCATTGATCCCGACCGCATCTGCGTGTCGCCGGGGCCGTGCTCGCCGGCCGAGGCCGGCATCTCCATCGAGCTGATCCGCCATTTCGCCGGCAGGAAGCCCATCCTGGGCGTCTGCCTGGGCCATCAGGCCATCGGCGCGGCCTACGGCGGGCGCATCGTGCGCGCCCGGGAAATCATGCACGGCAAGGTCTCGCCCATCACGCACCGGGGCACCGACGTCTTCGCCGGGCTGCCGTCGCCCTACACCGTGACCCGCTACCATTCCCTGGCGATCGAGCGTGCCTCGCTGCCCGACTGCCTGGAGATCACCGCCGAGACCGCCGACGGAGAAATCATGGGCGTCGCGCACAAGACCCTGCCCGTCTACGGCGTGCAGTTCCACCCGGAATCCGTGCTCAGCGAACACGGCCACGCGCTGCTGCGCAATTTCCTGGAACTGTAGGGCGTCGGCGACGGTCCATTCCGAAGACGGGTTCCGCAGGCACGCAGACACTGGCACGCAGACGCAGCAGGCACGCCGACATCCGGACACGCCGAGACACAGAAACGCAAAAACGCGAAAACGCGAAAACGCAGACACACGAATACACGAAGACAGAAGGAATCATTCATGCCGCCGATCACCCCCAACGAGGCCCTGGCCCGCTGCATCGAGCACCGGGAAATCTTCCACGACGAGATGCTGGAACTGATGCGCATGCTGATGCGCGGGGAAATGTCTCCCCAGCTGGCCAGCGCCCTGCTGATGGGCCTGCGCGTCAAGAAGGAGACCGTGGGCGAGATCACGGCGGCGGCCCAGGTCATGCGCGAATTCGCCCTGGCGGTGGACACCCCCTACCCCGAGGACCTGCTGGACATGTGCGGCACGGGCGGCGATGGCTCGCACACCTTCAACATCTCCACCGCCGCGATGTTCGTGGCCGCCGCCGGCGGGGTCAAGATCGCCAAGCACGGCAACCGCAGCGCCTCGTCCTCCTCGGGCAGCGCCGACGTGCTGGAAGCCCTGGGAGTGCGCATCGCCGCCACGCCCGCCCAGGTCGCCGAATCCATCGAGGCCACCGGCATCGGCTTCATGTTCGCCCCGGCCCACCACGGCGCGATGAAGAACGTCGCCGCCGTGCGCCGCGAACTGGGCGTGCGCACGATCTTCAACATCCTCGGCCCGCTCACCAATCCGGCCGGCGCGGCCAACCAGCTCATGGGCGTGTTCCACCCCGACCTGGTCGGCATCCTGGTGCGGGTGCTGCAGCGCCTGGGCTCGCGCCACGTGCTGATCGTGCACGGCAAGGACGGCATGGACGAGGCTTCGCTGGGCGCGGCCACCCTGGTGGGCGAGCTGAAGGACGGCGAGGTGCGCGAATACGAGATCCACCCCGAGGATTTCGGCATGACCATGGTGTCCAACCGCAGCATCAAGGTCGCCAACCGCGACGAATCCGCCCAGCTGGTGCGCGCCGCGCTGAACAACACGGCCGGCACGGCGCGCGACATCGTCGCGCTGAACGCGGGCCTGGCCCTGTACGCCGGCAACCGCGCCGACTCGATCGGCGCCGGCATCCGCCAGGCCTTCGAGCTGATCGCCTCGGGCGCCGCGCGCGACAAGCTGGAACAATTCCGCCAATACACGCAAAGGTTCTCCGCATGAACGACATTCTGGCCCGGATCCTGGACACCAAGCGCACCGAAGTCGCCACCGCGCGGCAGATGCGCAGCGAATCCGAAGTGCTGCGCGAAGCCCAGAGCCGCCAGGACATCCGCGGCTTCGCGCGCGCCATCGAAGACAAGATCGCGCAGGGCAAGCCCGCCGTGATCGCGGAAATCAAGAAGGCCTCGCCCTCCAAGGGCGTGATCCGCGAGGACTTCCGCCCGGCGGACATCGCCACCAGCTACGCCGGCCACGGCGCCGCCTGCCTGTCGGTGCTGACCGACGTGCAGTATTTCCAGGGCGGCTACGACCACCTGCGCCAGGCGCGCGCGGCCTGCAGCCTGCCCGTGCTGCGCAAGGATTTCCTGATCGACCCCTACCAGGTCATCCACGCCCGGGCGCTGGGCGCCGACTGCGTGCTGCTGATCGCCGCCGCCCTGTCGCCCGCCCAGCTGCGCGAGCTGGAATCCGTGGCCGCGAGCCTGGGCATGGACGTGCTGGTCGAAGTCCACGACCGCGACGAGCTGGACGCGGCCCTGTCCCTGGACACGCCGCTGATCGGTATCAACAACCGCAACCTGCGCACCTTCGAGACCCGCCTGGAAACCACCCTGTCGATGCTGCAGGACCTGCCGGAAGGCAAGCGCGTCGTCACCGAAAGCGGCATCCTGCTGCCCGAGGACGTCGACCGCATGCGCGACCACGGCGTGCAGGCCTTCCTGGTGGGCGAGGCCTTCATGCGCGCGCCCGATCCCGGCATCGCGCTGCAGGAGCTGTTCTTCGCCCGCTGATGCCGAATCCGCCCCGCGCCCGCGCCCGCGGGCGGCGGGCCCCTGCACCGCTTCCGCTGCCGCCATGGCCTTTTTCCCCGACTGCCCGCTCTGCACTCCGGACCACGCCGCCCTGCTCTGGCAGGACGACCGCCTGCGGATCGTCCGCGTGGACGATCCCCGGCACCCCGGCTACCTGCGCATCGTCTGGCACCGCCACGTGGCGGAAAACACGGACATCGATCCCCTGGGCCGCCTGCACCTGATGCGCACCGTGTTCCAGGTCGAGCGCCTGCAGCGCGCCTTCCTCGCGCCCGACAAGGTCAACCTGGCCAGCCTCGGCAACCAGGTGCCCCACCTGCACTGGCACGCGATCCCCCGCTGGCGCGCGGATCCCTGCTTCCCGGACGCCATCTGGGCGCCGCCGCGGCACGATGCCGCCCGCGCGGCCGCCTGGGCCGATTTTGCCGCCGCGCTGGCCCCGCGCGCCGAGCGGCTGCACCGCTTCCTGTCGGCCCGGGGCCCGGCGGCCGACATCCCCGAGCCCGATGCCTGAGGCGCCCGGTCTTCCGCCCAGCCTTCCTTGACGGCCCGGCCATACCGAAGATCCGGCCGGCGCCCTGCACCGGGATGGACCGGCCGAACCGGTTGGGATTGGACGCGGGGATGAAAAAAAGCGCCCCGAAGGGCGCTCGCGCTTTTTTTTGCGTCTTTGCGAACCGGGCCTGGAGACGGGGCCCGAACGGACCGATCCATCGGAGCCGCCCGCCGGACCCACCCGGCCGGCCCGCGGGACGGGCCGGATCGATCGATCCGGCCGAAGCCGCTCAGTGGGAGCTGCGTTTCTGGCTGAACTTGCGCGCGGCGGCGGCCTGGGCCGCCAGCATGGCGAGCTCGGCTTCGACCACGGCGATGTCGGCCTTTTCCTTGGTGTTGCGCAGGGCTTCCTCGGCGCGCTCGCGCGCGGCGACGGCCTTGGCCTCGTCCAGGTCGGCCGCCCGGATGGCCGTGTCGGACAGCACCGTCACGGCGTGCGGCTGGACTTCCAGGATGCCGCCGGCCACGAAGATGTGCTCTTCGGTGCCGTCGGGACGCCGGATTTTCAGCGTGCCGGGACGCACGCGCGAGATCAGCGGCGTATGCCCCGGCAGGATGCCGAGGTCGCCCGACTCGCCCGGCAGGGCGATGAAGGCCGCCTCGCCGGAGAAGATCGAGGCCTCCGCGCTGACCACTTCGATGTGAAGAGTCGCCATGTGCAATCCTTATTGGAGGGTTTTGGCCTTCTCGAAGGCTTCGTCGATGCCGCCCACCATGTAGAAAGCCTGCTCGGGCAGCGCGTCGCACTCGCCCTCGACGATCATCTTGAAGCCGCGCAGGGTCTCGGCCAGCGGCACGTACTTGCCGGGCGAGCCGGTGAAGACTTCGGCCACGTGGAAGGGCTGCGACAGGAAGCGCTGGATCTTGCGGGCGCGGGCCACGGCCTGCTTGTCTTCCGGCGACAGTTCGTCCATGCCCAGAATGGCGATGATGTCGCGCAGTTCCTTGTAGCGCTGCAGCGTCTGCTGCACGGCGCGGGCCACGTTGTAGTGCTCTTCGCCGACGACCTGCGGGTCGAGCTGGCGGCTGGTGGAATCCAGCGGATCCACGGCCGGGTAGATCCCCAGGGCGGCGATGTCGCGCGACAGCACCACGGTGGAGTCCAGGTGCAGGAAGGTGGTGGCGGGCGACGGGTCGGTCAGGTCGTCGGCCGGCACGTACACGGCCTGGATGGACGTGATGGAGCCGGTCTTGGTGGACGTGATGCGTTCCTGCAGCTTGCCCATTTCCTCGGCCAGCGTCGGCTGGTAGCCCACGGCCGACGGCATCCGGCCCAGCAGGGCGGACACTTCGGTGCCGGCCAGGGTGTAGCGGTAGATGTTGTCCACGAAGAACAGCACGTCGCGGCCTTCGTCGCGGAACTTTTCCGCCATCGTCAGGCCCGACAGGGCCACGCGCAGGCGGTTGCCCGGGGGTTCGTTCATCTGGCCGAAGACCATGGCGACCTTGGATTCCGCCAGGTTGTCGAGCTTGATGACGCCCGCGTCGGACATTTCGTGGTAGAAGTCGTTGCCTTCGCGGGTGCGCTCGCCCACGCCGGCGAACACCGACAGGCCGCTGTGGGCCTTGGCGATGTTGTTGATCAGTTCCAGCATGTTGACGGTCTTGCCCACGCCGGCGCCGCCGAACAGGCCGACCTTGCCGCCCTTGGCGAAGGGGCACACCAGGTCGATCACCTTGATGCCGGTTTCGAGCAGTTCGACCGAGGGGGAAAGCTCGTCGAATTTCGGGGCGGCCTGGTGGATGGCGCGCTTTTCATCGGACTGGATGTCGCCGCGCTCGTCGATGGGACGGCCCAGCACGTCCATGATGCGGCCCAGGGTGCCGGCGCCCACGGGCACCGAGATCGGCGCGCCGGTGCCGGCCACGGACATGCCGCGGCGCAGGCCGTCGGACGAACCCATGGCGATGGTCCGCACGACACCGTCGCCCAGTTGCTGCTGGACCTCGAACGTCAGGCCCTTTTCCGCGAAGGCGGAGGACTCGTCGGTCAGGGTGAGCGCGTCGTAGATGTTGGGGATGCTGTCGCGGGGGAACTGAATGTCCACCACGGCGCCGATGCACTGAACGATGGTACCGTTGCTCATGTTTAGTCCTATAAGTATCTCTGGGTTGCCGGTGCCTGCGTCGATCAGACCGCGGCGGCGCCGCCCACGATTTCCGAAATTTCCTTGGTGATGGCCGCCTGGCGGGTCTTGTTGTAGACCAGCTGGAGGTCGCCGATGACTTTCTTGGCGTTGTCGGACGCGGCCTTCATGGCGACCATCCGGGCGGACTGCTCGCTGGCCATGTTTTCCGCCACGGCCTGGTAGACCAGGCCTTCGACGTAGCGCAGCAGCAGCTCGTCGATCACGGTCTGGGAATCCGGCTCGTACAGGTAGTCCCAGCCGTACTGGCTCTGCAGGGCGTCCTCGTCCTGGGACCCGGTCTGGAAGGGGTCTTCCAGGCCCGAGGGCAGCGGCAGCAGGCGGATGAAGCTGGGATCCTGCTTCATGGTGTTGACGAAGCGGCTGGTCGCCACGTAGACCGCATCCACCTTGCCGTCGATGAAGTCGTCGAGCTGGACCTTGATGGCGCCGATCAGGCGTTCCAGGTTGGGCGCGTCGCCCAGCTGGACTTCCGAGGACACCACGTTGACGCCGACGCGGTTGAGCAGCCCCAGGCCCTTGGAGCCCAGCGCCGTGGCCTGGACGCGCACGCCCTGCTGCTCGAATTCCTTGATCCGCGCCAGCACCAGGCGCGAGATGTTGGTATTCAGGCCGCCGCACAGCCCCTTGTCGGTGGTGACCAGCACGACGCCCACGGACGACAGCTTCGGGCGTTCCACCATGTAGGGGTGGGTGTAATCCGGGTTCGCCTGCATCAGGTGGGCCGCGATGGCGCGCACCTTGGTGGCGTAGGGACGGCCCATGCGCATCCGGTCCTGCGCCTTGCGCATCTTGGACGCGGCGACCATTTCCATCGCCTTGGTGATCTTGCGCGTGTTTTGCACGCTCTTGATCTTGGTTCGTATTTCCTTGATTCCGGCCATTCCACTATCCTGTCAGGGCGGTCCGGGACGCGCGCCGCGCGCCCCGTGCGCTACTTAAAACGTGCCGTGCTTCTTGAATTCCTGGATGGCGGCGCCCAGAGCGGCGTCGTCTTCCTTGGAGAGTTCCTTCACGTCTTCGATGCGCTGGATCAGGGCTTCGTGCTTGGCCTTCAGGTAGTCCTTCAGGGCCTTTTCAAAAGCCAGCACCTGGCCGACTTCGAGGTCGTCCAGGTAGCCGTTGTTGACGGCGTACAGGGCGACCGCCAGTTCCCAGACCTGCTGCGGCTGGTACTGGGGCTGCTTGAGCAGTTCCACCACGCGCTTGCCGCGTTCCAGCTGGCGGCGGGTGGCGTCGTCCAGGTCGGAGGCGAACTGCGCGAAGGCGGCCAGTTCGCGGTACTGCGCCAGGTCGGTCCGGATGCCGCCCGAGAGCTTCTTGACGACCTTGGTCTGGGCGGAGCCGCCCACGCGCGACACCGAGATGCCGGCGTTGATGGCGGGCCGGATGCCGGCGTTGAACAGGTCGGTTTCCAGGAAGATCTGGCCGTCGGTGATGGAAATCACGTTGGTCGGCACGAAGGCGGACACGTCGCCGGCCTGAGTTTCGATGATCGGCAGCGCGGTGAGCGAGCCGGTCTTGCCCTTGACGGCGCCGTTGGTGAACTTTTCCACGTATTCGGGGTTCACGCGGGCGGCGCGCTCCAGCAGGCGGGAGTGCAGGTAGAACACGTCGCCGGGATAGGCTTCGCGTCCGGGCGGACGGCGCAGCAGCAGGGACACCTGGCGATAGGCCCAGGCCTGCTTGGTCAGGTCGTCGTACACGATCAGGGCGTCTTCGCCGCGGTCGCGGAAGTATTCGCCCATGGTGCAGCCCGAGTAGGCGGCCAGGTACTGCATGGCGGCGGAGTCGGACGCGGCGGCGGCCACGACGATGGTGTATTCCATGGCGCCGTGTTCTTCGAGCTTGCGCACCACGTTGTTGATGGTGGACGCCTTCTGGCCGATGGCGACGTACACGCAGGTGACGCCCTTGCCCTTCTGGTTGATGATGGTGTCGACGGCCACGGCGGTCTTGCCGGTCTGGCGGTCGCCGATGATCAGCTCGCGCTGGCCGCGGCCGACGGGCACCATGGAATCGATGGCCTTCTGGCCGGTCTGCAGCGGCTGCGACACGGACTGGCGGGCGATCACGCCGGGCGCGACCTTTTCGATCACGTCGGTTTCCTTGGCGTTGATCGGGCCCTTGCCGTCGATCGGGTTGCCCAGGGCGTCGACCACGCGGCCGCGCAGTTCCGGGCCGACCGGCACGGACAGGATCTTGCCGGTGGTCTTGACGGCGTCGCCTTCGGAGACGCCGACGTAGTCGCCCAGAATCACGGCGCCCACGGAATCGCGTTCCAGGTTCAGGGCCAGGCCGAACCGGTTGTTGGGGAATTCGAGCATTTCGCCCTGCATCACGTCGGACAGGCCGTGGATGCGGGTGATGCCGTCGGTGACGGACACGACCGTGCCCTGGGTGCGGACATCGGTGGATGCGCCCAGGCCTTCGATGCGGCTCTTCAGCAGTTCGCTGATCTCGGACGGGTTAAGTTGCATGGTAAGACTCCTGGAATCCTGTTGTATGGCCCGCCATCACGCGGCCAGCGTATCGCGCAGGGCGGCCAGCCGGGCCTGCACGGAAGTGTCGAGCACGTGATCGCCGACGGCGACGCGCACCCCGCCGATCAGTTCCGGGTCGACCGTCACCTGGGACTTGAGCTTGAGGCCGAACTTGCGCTCCAGCCCCTGCAGCAGGGCGGCCACCTGGGCATCGTCGAGCGGATAGGCGCTGGTGATGCGCGCCAGGGCGGTGCCTTCGAGCTGGTTGCGCAGCAGTTCAAATTGCTCGGCCACCTGGGGCAGCGCCTGGACGCGGCCGTTCTCGACCACGAGGGCGACGAGATTGGCCGCCTGCGCGGGAAGCTCCTGGGGGACCAGGCCCGTCAGCAGTCCGGTGCGCTGCGCGTCGGACAGGCGCGGATCGGCCATGGCCTCGAGGACGTCGGGCATGCCGGACACCTGGGCCAGCAGCGACATCACGCCGGACCAGTATTCGAGCCCGCGCGCGTCGTCGCGCACGGATTCAAACAGGGCCTCGGCGTAGGGCCGCGCGATAGTGGATAGTTCAGCCATGACTCGCCCTGATTCAGAGTTGGGCCTGGAGCTGGTCGAGCAGCTCGGCGTGCGCCTTGGCATCGACCTCGCGGCGCAGGATCTGCTCGGCGCCCTTGACGGCCAGCACGGCCACTTCGGCGCGCAGGGTCTCGCGCGCACGCTGGACTTCCTGGGCGGCGTCCTGACGGGCCTGGGCGAGGATGCGGGCCTTTTCGGCTTCGGCTTCGCGGCGGGCCTGATCGATCAGCGAGGTGGCCTGCTTTTCGGCTTCGGCCAGGCGCGCGTGGTTTTCCGTTTTGGCAGCCGCTTCCATCAGACTGACGCGAGCCTGGGCCTGGGCCAGATCGGCCTTGCCCTTCTCGGCGGCGGCCAGACCGTCGGCGATTTTCTGGCGACGATCATCCATTGCCTTCGTCAGGGGCGGCCAGATGAATTTCATCGTAAACCAACCCAGAACGAAAAACACGATCATCTGGAAAAAGAGAGTCGCGTTTAAATTCACGGTCGTTTTCCTAATTTACCCGTTCGTGCCTCGCGGCGATTCCGCAAGGCACCTAATCCGGCCGCCCGCGACCCGCGCGGGCCGCCGACGAACCCCTGGCCTGCGGCAAGCGCCCAGGCCTGCGCCGACATCAGCCCACGAAGGGGTTGGCGAACGCGAACAGCATGGCCAGACCCACGCCGATCAGGAAGGCCGCGTCGATCAGGCCGACCAGCAGGAACATCTTGGTCTGCAGGGTGTTCATCAGTTCGGGCTGGCGCGCGGAGGCTTCCAGGTACTTGCCACCCATCATGCCGATGCCGATGCAAGCGCCGATGGCGCCCAGACCGATGATCAGACCGCAAGCGAGAGCAACGAACGCAACGTTGGTCATAACAACTCCTTGGTAAGTAAACGTTGTTTAGTCAAAAAATCAAGAACCAGAAATCAGGGCAAGCCCCGCGAGCCCGCCCGGGAAGCCCGGGCGAATTTTAGTGGCCTTCGTGCGCCTGCCCGATATACACCAGGGTCAGCATCATGAAGATGAACGCCTGCAGCAGCACGATCAGGATGTGGAAGATCGCCCATGCCGAACCGGCGAGCACGTGTCCGAACGCAAGGCTGATACTGGAAGCATTCGCCCCCGTCCAGGCACCACCCAGCAAGGCGATCAGCATGAACAGCAGTTCGCCCGCATACATATTGCCGAACAGCCGCATGCCCAGCGACACGCACTTGGCCGCATATTCGATGAGGTTCAGCAGGAAATTGAAGGGCGCCAGGACGAGCGCCGCGACGCCGTGCGCATGGAAGGGCGCGGTGAAGAGTTCCTTGACGAAGCCGACCGGGTGCTTGATCTTCACGCCGTAGTACAGCATCAGGACCAGCACGCCCAGGGACATGCCGATGGGGATGTTGAGGTCGGCGGTGGGCAGGATGCGGTGGTAGTACAGCGGATCGGAGTGCTCGGCGCCCAGGCCGGTGATGCGGAAGATCCAGCCGGCCAGATCGACGGGGATCAGGTCGAGCGTGTTCATCAGCGTGATCCAGAGGAACACGGTGAGCGCCAGCGGCGCGGCGAACTTGCGCGTGGTTTCGTTGGGGATGATGCCCTTGGCTTCCTCGTGGACCATGCCCACGAGCATTTCGATGGCCATCTGGAAGCGGCCCGGCACGTCGGTGGTGGCCCGGCGCGCGGCGCGCCAGAGGAAGAAGATGACGATGGCGCCCATCAGGATCGACCAGAACAGCGAGTCGTAGTTGACGACGTCGAAGTTGGCGATGATGTCCTGCTTGTGCCCGAGATTGTTCAGGTGAACCAGGTGGTGCTGAATGTATTCGGACTGAGGCGTGCTTGCAGCGTCGGTCATCGGAAACCCTTTTTCGTATTCAAATCATGGCAGCCGGCGCAAGGCCAGCAGCACCACGTACCCCTTCATGACGCCCAGCAGGCCCAGCAGGAAGGCCAGCCAGTTCAGCCAGCCGCCCCACCGCCACGCCACCAGGACCACCACCCCCGCCACGACCAGCAGCTTGAGGAATTCGCCCCAGAAAAAGGCGAGCGATCCCGGGCGTTTCGGCCCGAAGTACCCCAGCAGCAGCCGCAAGGCGAACAGCGCATTGGGCACGAAATAGGCCGCCGCCCCGATGAGGGCGGAGAGCCCGGCGTCCTTCCCAGCAATTCCCCAGGCGCCCAGCACCACCAGCATCCCCGTGAATGCCTGGGCAGCCAGCGCCTGAAACAGACCGATCCGTGAACGGCGGGCGATGATCGCGCGATCCCGGTCGGACAGCGCCAGCGCCGCGACCGAAGACGCCCCGCCATCCAAGCCATCGCGCGGATCCGGCGCGGACCGATCATCCATAAAAGCCCGTTCACAACCAGGCACCCCAAAGCCCCCAAAACGCGGTCCCAAGGAATACCAGGCGATACAGTCAAACTATTGAATTATAGCTTTTTTTGGCGGGGCGTTCAGCGCCCCAGTCCAAAAGGCGCACCATTTTAGCCTAGATCGGCCTCCCGTGTCTCAGGCCGAACCCGCCCGACAGACTAGGCCGTTTCTCCGACGGCCGGCCGACCGCCCACCCGGCAAACGGCGTAGCGATTCCGGCCTATGGATGGCCGCGGGGCCGGCCCATAACATTCTCCACACGGCATCACAGTTCGACACGTTCGGCAAAGATCGTCGCAGCGGACAGGAGAAGCGCATGCGGTCCATGGGTTTGCGGCTCGGCATCATCATCGCGGCGCTGCTGGGCGCGGCGGCCGCCGCGCAGGAGCCCGGCCAGGAGCCGCGCGACCTGGACCAGGGCCGGATCGACAGCGATCCCCTGCGCGGCCTGGTGATCGGCCGGACCGTCACCGTGCTGGGCTGGGAATTCTACAAGAGTTTCTCGGAAATCTGGCAGGCGCTGTATCCCGATTCGCAGGACACGATCACCGTCATCGAACGGCCGACCGCCCAGTTCGGCAGCGAGATCTGGATCAGCTACGACAACCAGACCCTGTTCCACACCTTCCTGTCGCCCGCCCGCTCGCGGGCGCGCCAGGAAAGCAAGGAGGCCGTCGGCATCGTCCACGACGGCATCGAATCCATCCACATTCAGCGCAGGTTCGTCCAGGACGCCGACCTGGGCCCGGAGGAGATGTAAATGAGCACGCACGAAGCGCACAAAGCAGGTACGCACACAGGCAGCACAGGCAATCCGCACAGGGCCCGGGGCCGCCTGCAGGCCGCGCTGGCCGCCGCCGGGCTGCTGCTGTCGGGCACCGCCCCGGCGGGCCAGCTGGTCTACGTGCCGGTGAACCCGTCCTTCGGCGGCAATCCGCTGAACGGCTCCTACCTGCTGCAGAGCGCCCAGGCGCAGAAGCGCTACCCGTACCCCCTGGACGACCTGGGCCTGGACGGCAACGGCGAGATCAAGATCCTGAACGCCGGCACCGCCCCCATCATCCAGGTCGGCAACGGCGTCTACATCTACGACTCGACCAAGGGCCAGTGGATCCCCTTCGATCTGGACAGCCTGCCGGCCGGCGGCTCGGCCGCGGCGTCCAGCGCCGCCAGCCTGCTCGCGCCGGCCCAAAGCCCGGCGAGCATCGACAGCGGAGTCCTGCAATGAGCACGCTGCCGATCCCCGCGCGCGCCCGGCGCGCCCGCCTCTGCCTGGCCGCGCTGGCCGCGCTCACGCTGTCGGCCTGCGCGCTGCAGAAGCCGGCGAACGTCTCGAACGAGGCGCGGCTGACGCCGGCCACGCCCTCGACGGTCGACCTCATGCGGCTGCCGCCGCCCCAGCGCAAGATCGTGGCGGCCGTCTATGGCTTCCGCGACGAGACCGGCCAGTACAAGCCGTCCCCGGACAGTTCTTTTTCCACCGCGGTGACGCAGGGCGCGGCCTCGATGCTGATGAAGGCCCTGAAGGATTCGGGCTGGTACGTGCCGGTGGAGCGCGAGGGCCTGCAGTCCCTGCTGACCGAGCGCCGCGTGCTGCGCGCGGTGGGCGAGCATCCGCAGGGCGGCGGGCAGCAAGGCGGCGGGCAGCAGGGCCAGGTGCCCAACCTGCTGCCGGCCACCATCATCCTGGAAGGCGGCGTCATCGCCTACGACAGCAACACCCGCACCGGCGGGCTGGGCGCGCAGTTCCTCGGGATCGGCCTGTCCACCCAGTACAGCGTGGACCAGGTCACCGTCAACCTGCGGGCGGTGGACGTCCTGAGCGGCGCCATCCTGAACAGCGTCTCGACGACCAAGACCATCTATTCGTACGAAATCCACCCCAGCTACTTCCGCTTCGTCAACTACTACGACCTGCTGGAAGTCGAGGGGGGCTACACCCACAACGAGCCGGCGCAGCTGGCCGTCAAGGAAGCCATCGACGCCGCGGTCATGCACCTGACCGTGCAGGGCATCAAGGACAACCAGTGGCGCCTGAAGAATCCAGGCGACTGGAACGATCCCCTGATCCAGCGCTATCTGGATGCCGAGAAGGACTACACCCTCACCGTGACGCCGCGGCAGGCCGCGGGGCCGGCGGGCGCCGCCCCGGCACAGGGCGACGGCCAGGCGGCCACGCTGTAGCGGCATCCGCCATCCCGCGAATCAGGAGACCTCCATCATGCACGAATTCCTTCCGACCTCCCCGCGCCGGCCCGCCCGGCGGGGACTGGCCCTGTGCGCCGCCGCCCTGCTGGCCGCGGCCCCCCTGGCCGGATACGGCGCCGGCGCCGAGCCGGCCCGCCCGTCCGAACTGCCGCCGGCCGAACTCGGATCGGCGTCGCTGCGGGCAGACTCGGTCCAGCAGGGCGCGATGAACGCCAGCCGGATCCGCCAGCAGGGCGCGCGCTCGTCGGCTGCCGTCACGCAGCGGGGCGACGGCAACGGCGCCGCGATCACGCAGGCCGGCGCCGGCAACCGGGCGTCCGCCAGCCAGGCCGGCTCCGGCAACCAGGTGGAGATCACCCAGGTGGGCAACAGCGACACGGCCATCGCCCAGCAGGTGGGGAGCGGAAACCTGGCCGTGATCGAGCAGTACACCAGCAACGCCAGGGCCACGGTGGACCAGTTCGGCAGCATGAACGAGGCCCGGGTGCTGCAGAAGAAGCCGGGGTCTTCCGCCCCCGTCCTGCAGTTCGGCGACCGCCTGAAGATCACCGTGGTCCGGTAGGCCCGCCCCGGCGCCCATCCGCCCGGCCTTCCCGCTTTCCGCTTCCTGTTTTCCGGTTTTCCGTTTTCCGACGAAGCCCGGTCCAAGACCGCCGGGCGGCGTATTTCCCAAACCGGTCTTATCGACTCCTGAGGAGCATCATCATGAAAACGCAACTTCGCGTCCTGGCATCCGGTCTCGCCCTGGCTTTCGCCGGTTCGGCGGCATTCGCGGGCAGCACGGGCAGCACCGACCAGCGCGGCTTCAACAACGACGCGGCGATCACCCAGTCGTACAACACCAACGCGTCGGCCTACATCGACCAGGAAGGCGACCGCAACGTCGGCAAGATCAGCCAGACCGGCGTGATCGGCCAGGCCAAGATCTGGCAGGCGGGCGTCAACAACACGGCCGACGTGCAGCAGACGCACACGCACGCCCGCGCCGAGGTGGTGCAGAAGGGCAGCCAGAACGTGGCCAACGCGATCCAGTCGGACGGCTCCGGCCAGGAATCCTCGATCCGCCAGTCCGGCTTCAACAACACCGCCAGCACCTCGCAGAAGTACGACTCCTTCGCCGAGGCGAGCATCATCCAGGAAGGCGACCAGAACGTCGGCAACATCACGCAGAAGAACGGCTGGGGTCAGGAAGCCAGGATCTACCAGGCCGGCTTCAACAACACGGCCAACGTCAGCCAGACCGGCGCCTCGCTGTACGCCTCGGCGGTACAGAAGGGCAACATGAACGTCAGCACCATCACCCAGACCGGCTGGTAAGCCGCCGGGCCGGCGGCCCCGCGCCCGGGACGGCCGCCCCCGGCCGGCCCGGGCGCCTCCCTCCCCCGGCGCCGCAGCATCAGGAGACGACCATGATGGCAATGGATGCAGGCCTGCAGGTCTGGCTGGACACCGTGCCCGGCACGCGGCCCGGCATCATCATCCCCTACGTGCGCAGCCCCGAGGACGGCACCCTGCGCTACCAGTTGAGCGCCGTCCGGCAGGGGCGCAGCGGAACGTCCTCCCTCCAGCAAAGCGGCAGCGTGCCGCTGCGCGCGGACACGCCGACCGCCCTGACGCGATTTTCCCTTTCCGTGGGCGAACGGGACCAATGCCGGATCGAGCTGGTCCTGTACGCCAACGGACATCCGGCGGGCACGTACACCTTCGCGTGCCCCCGCACCCCCTGAGCCGCGTCCGCCATGAAGCCCGCCCGACCCGCCCGGCCGCCGGCCGCCGCGCTCATCGCGCTCATCGCGCTTGCAACGTGCGCCATCCTGGCACTGCCCGGCACGGCCGCGTGCGCCCCGACGCAGGCGACCCAGGCGACGCAAGGGACGCAAGGGACACGAGGGACACAAGGGACGCAAAAGACGCAGGAGGCGCAGGATTACGACGCATTGATCCGGCAGGCCCGCGCGGGCGACCACCAGCCGGCGCTGGACATGCTGAAGCGGCGTCTGCAGCAGACTCCGGAAGACCGCCGCGCGCTGGAGGACTACGTCACGATCGCCGGCTGGGCGGGCCAGCCCCATGCGGCGCTGGAACTCGCCACCGCGGCCTACGAGCGGGCGCCGGACGCGCCCGGGGTGGCGCACGCCTACGTCCTGGCCCTGCGGCAGGCGCGGCTGCCCCGCGCGGCCCTGCGCATCGCGCAGGCGCATCCCGGCCTGGCCGACCCCGCCCTGGTCCGCGCGCTGCAGGCCGACGCCGCGGCCCAGCTGACCCGGACCGCGTCGGCCGACGCCCGGGGCGAGGCCGAGCGGTACGTCCTGGCGGACCGCGCCCTGGCCGAATACGACCGGCTGATTCCGCAATGGCGCGCCCTGGGCCCGCAGGCCCGCGGCGACGTGCGGCGCGCCGAGACGGACCGCCTGCAGGCCCTGCGCGCACGCGGCCGCATGCGGGACCTCGCGGCGGGCTACGAAGCCATGCGGGCGGAGGGCACGCCCGTCCCGGATTACGCGCTCGACGACGCGGCGAGCGCGTACCTGGCCCTGCGCCGGCCGGAAGAGGCCGCGCCCCTGTTCGAGCGCTCCCTGGCCTCCACCGCGGGCCAGGACGCGACGGCCCGGGCGGCCGGCCAGATCGGCCTGTTCTACGCGCTGTCCGAGTCGGACCGGACCGGCGCGGCCAACGCCGAGCTGGACCGGGCGCTGGCCGCGCTGCCCACCTGGGTCTGGATCAAGGGCGATCCGATGCGCCGTCCCAATCCCGCGAAGCTGGACGCCGAACTGGTGCGCGCCCTGGGCGCGCTGTACCAGGGCGATACGCTGGACGCCCAGGCCCGCCTGGACCGCATGGCCGGGGAAGCGCCCGGCAACACCGGCCTGCGCGTGGCGCGGGCGGAAGTCTGGCGCGCGCGGGATCTGCCGCGCCGGGCGGAAAGCGAACTGAAGATCGCCGAAACCCAGGCGCCCCGATCCATCGAGGTCGAGCTCGGCCAGGCCGAGACCGCCCTCGCCCTACAGGAATGGCGCCAGGCCGGGCTGCTGCGCGACGACCTGACGGCCCGCTTCCCGGAATCCGCCGCGGTGCAGCGGCTGGACCGGGCATGGACCGCGCACCGGCAGGCCGAATGGCGGACCAGCGCCAGCCGGGGCGGCGCCAGCGGCGGCGCGGTGCTGGGCAGCCGCGAGGCGAGCATCGACACCGTGCTGTACTCGCCGCCGCTGGACGAGAACTGGCGCGCGTTCGCCGGCACCGGCTACGCCGAGGCCCGGTTCGAGGAAGGCACCGGCCATTACGCCTGGGCGCGCGCCGGCCTCGAATGGCGCGGCCGGGACCTGACGGCCCAGGTGGAAGCCTCGGGCAACCGCTACGGCCACGGCACCCGGGCCGGGGCCGCGTTCTCGGCCTTCGTGGACCTGGACGACCACTGGCAGGCGGGCGTGGGCGCCTCCCTGCTGTCGCGCGACACGCCGCTGCGGGCCTTGAAGCACGACATCAGGGCCAACGGCCTGAGCGCCTCCCTGCGCTGGCGCGGCGACGAGCGCCGGGAATGGACCCTGACCGTGGCGCCCGCCTTCTTCTCCGACGGCAACCGCCGCCTGGAGGCCGGCCTGTCCGGGCGCCAGCGCCTGTACACCGCGCCCAGCGTGCGGATCGACGCGCTGCTGGACCTGTCCGCCTCGCACAACACGGCCGACGACGCCCCCTACTTCAATCCCCGCTCGGACCTGACGATCCTGCCGGCGCTGCAGCTGGCGCACACCCTGTACCAGCGGGGCGATGTCCGGTGGGAGCAACGGGTGCAGCTGGCGGCCGGCGCCTACGCGCAGCAGGGCTATGGCACGGGCGGCCTCTACACCCTCGGCTACGGCCTGCGCTACCGCCACGGTCCCGCGTTCGAGATCGGCTTTCTCGCCTCGGTCGCTTCGCGGCCCTACGACGGCCAGCGCGAGCGCAGCTTCAACTTCCTCGTCGACGCGACGATCCGGTTCTGACTCGGGAGCGCGCCATGCCACGATCCTTCACCTGCGGTCCGCGCCTGTTCCTGCTGGCGTGCTGCCTCGCGCTGCTCGCCGGCTGCGCGCGCGACATCCCGGCGTTCGTGCCGCCGGCCCAGAGGCCCGTGGTCGCCATCGACCGGCCCTGGCCCGCCAATCGCGTGCTGGCGCTGGCCTACCACGACGTGGAGGACAGCGATCCCGACCAGCGGTTCCTGGCGGTGCGCACGGACCAGCTCGTCGCCCAGCTCGAATGGCTGCGGAACAACGGCTACCAGGCCGTGTCCGTCGACCAGATCCTGGCCGCCGGCCAGGGCGGCGCGCCCCTGCCGCCCAAGGCCGTGCTGCTCAGCTTCGACGACGGCTACCGCAGCTTCCGCAGCCGCGTCTACCCCATCCTGAAGGCCATGGGCTGGCCCGCCGTCTGGGCGCCCGTGGGGCGCTGGATCGACACCCCGCCGGACCAGCCCGTGCGCTTCGGCGATCTGCGGGTGCCGCGCGACCGCTTCGCCACCTGGGAGGACGTGCGGCAGATGGCCCGCTCCGGCCTGGTCGAGATCGCCTCGCACACCGACGACCTGCACCAGGGCATCCCCGCCAATCCCCAGGGCAACGCGGAGCCGGCCGCCGCCACGTACCGCTACGACGCCGGCGCGCGCGCCTACGAGACCCCCGCGGCCTACCGGCGGCGCATCGCGGACGACGTCCGGCGCATCACGCGCAAGATCCGCCAGGCCACCGGCAAGGCGCCCCGCGTCTGGGTCTGGCCCTACGGCGCCGCGAGCGGCGAGGCGCTGGACATCGTCCGCAGCCAGGGATACCGCATGGCCCTGACCCTCGACGGCGGCCTGGGCAGCGTGGATGCGCCGCTGTCCATGCCCCGCATGCTGGTGACGGACTCGCCCGACATGCCGGCGTTCGCGCGCTCCGTGCTGGGCGCCGAGTCCCGCGGCGACTTCCGCGTGGCGCAGGTGGATCTGGACTACGTCTACGATCCCGACCCGGCCCAGACGGACAGGAACCTGGGCGCCCTGGTGCAGCGGATCGCCGACCTGAAGATCGACACGGTCTTCCTGCAGGCCTATGCCGATCCCACGGGCGACGGCCTGGCGCGCGCGGTCTATTTCCCCAACCGCCGGCTGCCCATGCGCGCCGACCTGTTCAACCGCGCCGTCTGGCAGCTGCGCAACCGCGCCCGCGTGAAGGTCTACGCCTGGATGCCGGTGCTGAGCTTCGACCTGCCCGGCATCGGCCGCGTCCTGCGCCTGGACCCCGCGCATCCGGACGCGCCTCCGGCGCCGGATCCCGCGCAATACCGCAGGCTGTCGCCCTTCGACCCGCGCGCCCGGGCGGCCATCGCGGACCTGTACGAGGACATGGCGCGCGCCGCGCCGATCGACGGCGTCCTGTTCCACGACGACGCCCTGCTGGGCGACTTCGAGGACGCCGGCCCGGCGGCGCTCGCCGCCTACCGGCGGGCGGGCCTGCCCGATTCGATCCCGGCGCTGCGCGCCGACCCGGACACCCTGCGGCGCTGGACGCGCTACAAGAGCCGCGCGCTGACCGATTTCACGCTCGCGCTGGCGCGGCGCGTGCGCGCCATCCGCGGGCCGCAGGTGGAGACCGCCCGCAACCTGTACGCCGAGCCGGTCCTGAACCCGGCCAGCGAAGCCTGGTACGCGCAGAACCCGGACGACTTCCTGCAGGCCTACGACTGGACCGTGCCCATGGCCATGCCGCTGATGGAGCGGGTCCCCCTGGCGCGTTCCGGCGCCTGGATCGACCGCCTGGTCGCGGCGATGCGGCAGCGCCCGGGCGCGCTGGAGCGCACGCTGTTCGAGCTCCAGGCCCGCGACTGGAGCCTGCCGGGCCGCCCGCCCGTGGACAGCCGGATCCTGGCCGGCTGGATGCAGCGCCTGCAGCGCGCCGGCGTGCGGCATTTCGGCTACTACCCCGACGATTTCGCGCACGACCGGCCGGCGCTGGAGACCATCCGGCCCGCACTCTCGACCGCCTGGTATCCCCACCGCTGAGGAGAATCCGTGATGACGGACCGATTGTTCGCCTTCCTGATCCTGTGCCTGGTCGCGGGCGCGCCCTTCGGGGTGGCGCTGCTGTGGACGGGCAACCTGATCCTGGACTTCGTCTTCTTCTATCCGCTGTTCATGTCGAGCCTGTGGATGTTCGGCGGGCTGTACTACTGGCTGCACTGGGAGCGCTACTGGCCCTGGGGCCCGGACGCCGCCCCGCCGGCACTGCGCGGACAGCCCTGGGTTTCCATCCTGATCCCCTGCCACGACGAGGCCGAGCACGGCGCCGACACGATCCTGTCGGCGCTGGGCCAGCGCTATCCGCGGGTGGAGGTGATCGCCATCGACGACGGCTCCACGGACGCCACGGGCGCCTTGCTGGACCGGCTGTCCGAGGCGCACACGCGCCTGCGGGTGATCCATCTCGCCCGCAACCAGGGCAAGGCCATGGCCCTGCGCATGGGCGCGCTGGCGGCCCGCGGCGAATACCTGGTCTGCATCGACGGCGACGCCATCCTGGACCGCGACGCCGCGGCCTACCTGGTGGCCCCCCTGATCGACCACCCGCGGGTCGGCGCGGTCACCGGCAACCCGCGCATCCGCACCCGGTCCACGCTGATCGGCCGGGTCCAGGTGGGCGAATTCTCGTCCATCGTGGGCCTGATCAAGCGCACCCAGCGCGTCTACGGCCAGATCTTCACCGTGTCCGGCGTGGTGGCCGCCTTCCGCCGCGGCGCGCTGGACCGGGTCGGCTACTGGAGCCTGGACATGGTGACCGAGGACATCGACATCAGCTGGAAGCTGCAGCGCGACCACTGGTCGATCTTCTACGAGCCGCGCGCGCTGTGCTGGATCCTGATGCCGGAAACGCTGCGCGGCCTGTGGAAGCAGCGGCTGCGCTGGGCGCGGGGGGGCGCCGAGGTCTTCCTGAAGAATCTCCCCGGCATCCGGGCCTGGCGCCACCGCCGCCTCTGGCCCATGGCGCTGGAATACTGCGTATCGACGATCTGGGCCTTCGCCCTGGCCCTGTCCCTGGCGCTGTGGGCGGCGGGCCTGTTCGTGGCCCTGCCCGCGCGCATCCACGTCGAGACGCTGGTGCCGCCCGCCTTCACCGGCATGGCGCTGGCCGCGGCCTGCCTGTTGCAGTTCTGCGTCAGCGTCTTCATCGACCACCGCTACGAACGCGGCCTGTTCCGTTCGCTCTACTGGGTCATCTGGTATCCCCTGGCCTACTGGATGATCAGCCTGCTCACCACGCTGTGGGGCTTTCCCCGCGTCATGCTCCGGCGCCGCCGCGACCGGGCCCGCTGGAAGAGCCCCGACCGCGGCATCAAGGCGCCGACATCATGATGATCATCCAGACCCCCCGCTCCGCCCTCGCCGCCGCGCTCGACGGCCTGCTCACGACGCTGGCATGGGCCACGTTCGGCTTCCTGTTCGCCTCGGGCGTCCACTCGATCATGGCGGGCACGGCGCATGCGGCCGCCAGCCCCGCCGTGTCCCGCCTGCTGCCGGACGCGCAGGCGCTGCTGGCCTACGCGCTGGTGGCGGCCTGCATCGGACTGCTGCTGTCCGCCTGGGCCTGCTACAACGCCGTGCGCTTCAGCGGCCTGCACCGGCGCAGGCCGCCGGGCGCCCCGGGGCCGGAGACGCTGGCGCGGCACTTCGGCGTCAGCCTGGCGCAGCTGCGGATCCTGCGCACCAGCCGGAGCCTCCTCATCCACCATACCGACGAAGGCCGGATCAGCATGATCGACTTCGCGCAGCGCCCGGCCGAGGACGCCGAGCCCGGGCACATGGCACTACAAATGCAACAATGATCCCTACAGATTGGTTACGAGTGGAAAGATTAGTCACACATGGAAAATTAAGGATTGTCAAATCCGCCTTACCCATCAAGAATTGAACACCCGTTTCACTGCGTGTAACCAAAGTCCTTCTCAAAGGAGCATCACGATGGTGACCATCACGGTAGTGGAGCCCAACGCGCTCCTGCGCATGGGACTCCTGACGCTGCTGCGTACGCTGGACTGCGCCTTCACCAGCACGGGCATCGACTACGCGCAGCTGTTCCACGACACTCCGCGGCGCAGGGAGACGGACCTGATGCTGCTGTCGGTGCCGGGCGTCTACGACCGGATGATCGAGCTCGTCACCGCGGCGCAGGAACACTATACGCCGCGCCGCCTCCTGCTGCTGTCGGAAACCTGGACCCTGCCCTACTCGCTGCTCAACCTGCCTCCCGTGCTGGCGGGGTACATTTCCAAGCACGCCTCGCAGGACGTGCTGAAGACCTCCGTCATGCTGGTCCTGGCCGGCGGCAAATGCTTTCCGCACCCCGACGCGCGCCAGGCCGACATCCTGCAGCCCGACGGCCGCGAGCAGCCGAGGCGGCGCTGGTACGACCGCCTGGAGCTGCCTTCCCTGCCCCGCAGCGACGAGCCCCAGCCCGACAATCTGCTGCATCTTCCGGGCGGCGGCCACGCGCCGCCCGCGCCGCGGGCCGGGATCCAGACCCTCACGCCCGAACTCGTCGCCCGCGAAGCCCCCATGCTGCACCTGACGCACCGCCAGTACGAAGTGCTGGTGCTGCTGGCCCAGGGCTATCCGCTCAAGAAGATCAGCCGGGAACTGAACATCTCGGTGGCCACCGCCAAGACCCACGCCGAGGCGCTCTACCAGCGCCTGGCCGTCAACAGCCGCAACGCCGCGGTCTACGCGGCCGTGTCGCGCGGCGCCACGCTGGGCTGGCACGACCCCGCCACGATGCGGCGCGATACCGCCGCCTAGGACAACAGGCACCACTGCGCGAGGACTCGCGCGGCCCGGCTGGCGGCGGCATCGGGCCGATAGCGCGTGACCGGCTGCTTGCACGCCAGGGCCTCGGACAGGCACGCATCGCGGCGGATGGCCTGCGGCAGCACGCGCGGCCCGTAGTGGTGGCGCCAGTCCAGCACGACGTCGCACGCCAGCGGCCAGGACGGCTCGAAATCGTTGATCAGCAGGTGGCTGGCCGCGCCCAGGCCGATCTGCGCCAGCAGCACGTGGGCGGCGGCGTCCGGCTGGGCGACCAGCACGTCCAGCGTGCTGCGGAAGCGCAGCGCGCGCGCCTGCCGGCCCGGATAGGCGGGACAGTCGAACAGCACCCAGTCGAAATCCCCGGCCAGGCCGGCGAGGGCGCGCAGCCAGAAATCGTCGCCATGCAGCAGGGGCGGCATCCCCGCGTCCTCGACGGCCGCGCGGCCGAACGGCACCAGCGCCAGGCCGGGCGCCGGCTCGAATGCCTGCTGGCGCCAGTCGAACGGGAAGCCGGCGGCGGCCCAGCCATGCCCGTCCCGGTGCGGCACGCCGAAATGCAGGCGCAGCAGATCCGAGGCATTCAGGTCCACCAGCAGCACGCGCTGGCCCAGCGCGTGCAGGGCATCCCCCAGCATCCCCGCGACCGTCGTGGTGCCCTCGCCGCCGCGCACCCCCGTCAAGGTGAGGATGTTCATCGCGCCGCGTCCGGATCGTCGTCCCGCGCGGACGGCGCGCGCCGGCTCCGGGCCAGGTAGCGGTCCATTTCCGCCAGCAGCGGCCAATGGGCCAGGGCCTGGCGGAACGCCGGGCCGTCGGCGGGAGCGGC
This sequence comes from Castellaniella defragrans, assembly GCF_014203015.1. GTDB lineage: Bacteria > Pseudomonadota > Gammaproteobacteria > Burkholderiales > Burkholderiaceae_B > Castellaniella > Castellaniella defragrans. The sequence goes on along the minus strand of NZ_JACHIB010000015.1, from coordinate 16,641 downwards.
CGGATCGGTCTCGCGCCGCGCCCGCGCGCCCGGATGCGCCCGCACGGCGGCCGGAACAGGGCCGCGGCCATGCAGCAGTTGCGTCTCAGCCATCGCACCCCCGTGACCAGGACCAGGTCGTTCAAGACATTCTGTATCCGGTGACGATAAGGGTTTTCCGGCGCACCCGTAAGGGACGAACGGCCGATCGGCCGTTCGGGCTAGGCCCGTCCATCCGCGGGAGGACGGGCCGCGCCCCGGAAGGAGCCGCGCCTAGCGGTGCTTGAAATCCGGCTTGCGCTTTTCCACGAAGGCGCGCATGCCTTCCTTCTGGTCCTCGGTGGCGAACAGGGCGTGGAAATTGCGCCGCTCGAACAGCAGCGAGTCGTCCAGCGAGGCCTCGAAGGCGCGGTTGACGCATTCCTTGGCCATCATCACGGCCTGCAGCGGCATCGAGGCGATGGTCGCGGCGGCTTCGAGGGCCTCGTCCAGCAGGCGTTCGACCGGGACGATGCGCGACACCAGCCCGGCGCGCTCGGCCTCGGCGGCGTCCATCATGCGGGCCGTCAGCACCAGGTCCATGGCCTTGGCCTTGCCCACCGCGCGCGGCAGGCGCTGGGTGCCGCCATAGCCCGGGATCACCCCCAGCTTGATTTCCGGCTGGCCGAACTTGGCGTTCTCGGCGGCGATGATGAAGTCGCACAACATGGCCAGCTCGCAGCCCCCGCCCAGCGCGTAGCCGGAGACGGCCGCGATGAGGGGCTTGCGGGTGCGGCGCAGCGCGTCCCAGTTGCCGCCCAGGTAGTCGGCCTTGTAGACGTCCATGTAGGTCCAGCCGGACATGGCGCCGATGTCGGCCCCGGCGGCGAAGGCCTTCTGGCTGCCGGTGAGCACCATGGCGCCGATGCCGTCGTCGGCCTCGAAGGCGCGCACGGCGGCTGACAACTCATCGATGACCTCGTTGCTCAGGGCGTTCAGGACCTGCGGGCGGTTCAAGGTCAGCAGGCCGACACGGCCCCGGACCTCGACCTTGACGAACGATTCGCTCATGGTGCCTCCAAAGTAAACTACCGCTATGAAAAATGTGAAAGACGAACAGATGATCCGCTATCAGGTGCGGCTCGCCGACCCGGCCGGGCACCGCTACGCCGTCCGCCTGACGATCCCGCGCCCCGATCCGGCCGGCCAGAAACTGCGCCTGCCCGCCTGGATTCCAGGCAGCTACCTGATCCGTGATTTTGCCCGACAGATCGAAACTTTGCAGGCCCGCTGCGGCGGGCACCCGATCGAGGCGCGCAAGACCGACGGCAGCACCTGGCGCTGCACCCCCTGCGCCGGGCCGCTCACCGTGGACTACCAGGTCTACGCCTGGGACCTGTCCGTGCGCGGCGCGCATTTCGACGAAAGCCACGCCTTCTTCAACGGCTGCAGCCTGTTCCTGGCCGCCGTCGGCCAGGAATCGCAGCCCTGCCTGCTGGAACTGTGCCCGCCCGCCCATGCGCGCGGCTGGCAGGTCCACACCAGCCTGCCGTCCGCCGCCGGCCATCCGGACGCGGCGCCCCCGCGCGGCTTCGGCCTCTACCAGGCGGGCGACTACGACGCGCTGATCGACCATCCCGTCGAGATCGGCACGCCCCAGTGCGTCAGCTTCGAGGCTCACGGGGCAGTCCACGACCTGGTGTTCACCGGCCTGGCTCCCGGCCTGGACCTGGAGCGCATCGCCGCCGACGCGCAGAAGATCTGCGCCGCGCAGATCGAGTTCTTCGAGCCCGACACCCGCCGCGCGCCGTTCCTGGACAGCGCCGGGCGCTACGTGTTCCTGGTGACGGTCACGGGCGACGGCTACGGCGGCCTGGAACACCGCGCCTCCACGGCCCTGATCACCCGCCGCGCCGATCTGCCCGCGCGCGGCTGCGAGGCGCCCGAAGGCTACGTCACCTTCCTCGGCCTGCTCAGCCACGAATACTTCCACACCTGGAACGTCAAGCGCATCAAGCCCGCCGCCTTCGTGCCCTACGACCTGAGCCGCCCCAACCACACGGAACTACTGTGGGTGTTCGAGGGCTTCACGTCCTACTACGACGACCTGATGCTGCTGCGCGCGGGCGTGATCGACGAGCCCGCCTACCTGAAGCTGGTCGGCCGCACGCTGGACCAGGTGCTGCGCGCCGGGGGCCGCCTGAAGCAGTCCGTGGCGGCCAGCTCCTTCGACGCCTGGACGCGCTACTACAAGCAGGACGAGAACTCGCCCAACGCCTTGGTCAGCTACTACACCAAGGGCGCGCTGGTCGCCCTGGGCCTGGACCTGGAAATCCGCCGCCAGAGCGGCGGCGCTCGCAGCCTGGACGACGTGATGCGCCTGATGTGGCGGCGCTACGGCCGCGACTTCTACCAGGGCCGCCCGCGCGGCGTGGCCGAGGGCGCCATGCCGGACCTGATCCGCGCCGCCACCGGCGCCGACGTGGCCGACTTCATCGCCCGCCACGCGCGCGGCCACGAGGACGTGCCCCTGAAAGCCGCCCTGGCGCGCGCCGGCATCGAGCTGTCCGCGCAGCCGGAGGGCACCCGCCCCGAGCTGGGCGTGCGCACCCAGGCCGATCCGGCGGGCGTGCGCCTGGCCACCGTGTACGAACACGGCCCGGCGCACCGCGCCGGCCTGTCGGCCGGCGACCTGCTGATCGCCGCCGACGGCCTGCGCATCGCCGACGCCGCCGGGCTGGACCGCCTGCTGGACGCGCGCCGACCGGGCGAACGCCTCGCCCTGCACGTGTTCCGGCGCGACGAACTGCGCCAGTACACGGTGCGGCTGGGCAAGCCGGCCGTCCTGCGCCACCAGTTGCGGCGGGCCGCCCCGGCAGAAGCGGCCTCCGGCGCCCCGGAGGCCGCGTGAGCGCGCCGGGCCGCCCCGGGCGCCCGGAAGGCGGCGGGGCCACCCGGCGCGTGATCCTCGACGCGCTGCGCGTCCAGGCCCCCATCGGCATGCTGGAGCACGAGCGCCGCGCCGCGCAGCCGCTGACGATCCGGGCGGAATTCGACACCGACGCCGCGCGGCCCGTGGACGACGCCGACATCGGCACGGTGCTCGACTACCGCCTGCTGCGCGCCGCCCTGGTCGAGGAGGCCACGCGCGCCCACACCGACCTGCTGGAAACCCTGGTGGACCGCACGCTCGACCGCGTCCTGCGCGATTTCCCCGCCGTCCTGGAGGTTAAAATCCGCATCTGCAAGCCGCGGGCCTTCGACGACTGCACCGTCTGCATCGAACAGTCCCGCCGCCGCTGAACCCGTCTCCGCCCGCCCCATGAACACTTCCTCTCCGGCGCCGTCCGCGGCGGCCCCCGACTCCGCCCCGATCCAGGCCGCCGATCCCGCGCCGGTCCCGGGCGCCGGCGCCGCGCAGATCCCCGCCGCCAGCCAGGCTGCCGACGCGCAGCCGCGCGCGCCGCAGCGCCGCAGCGTCAGCGAGAACAAGCTCGTCAAGCGCCTGCTGCGCGAAACCGGCAAGGCCATCGCCGACTACGGCATGATCGAGAACGGCGACCGCGTCATGGTCTGCCTGTCGGGCGGCAAGGACTCCTACGGCCTGCTCGACATCCTGCTGACGCTGCGCCAGCGCGCGCCCATCGACTTCGAGATCGTCGCCGTCAACCTGGACCAGAAGCAGCCCGGCTTCCCCGAGCACGTGCTGCCCGACTACCTGAGCGCGCGCGGCATCCCCTTCCACATCGAGAACCAGGACACCTACTCCGTCGTCAAGCGCCTGATCCCGGAAGGCAAGACCACCTGTTCGCTGTGCTCGCGCCTGCGGCGCGGCATCCTCTACCGCGTCGCCCGCGAGCTGGGGGCCACCAAGATCGCCCTGGGCCACCACCGCAACGACATCCTGGCGACCTTCTTCCTGAACCTGTTCTACGGCGGGCGCATGAAGGCCATGCCGCCCAAGCTGGTGTCCGACAACGGCGAGCACGTCATCATCCGGCCGCTGGCCTACGTGCGGGAAAAAGACCTGGCCGCCTACGCCCGGCTGCGCGAATTCCCCATCATCCCCTGCAATCTGTGCGGCTCGCAGGAAAACCTCAAGCGCAAGGAAGTGGGCCGCATGCTGGAGGAATGGGACCGCCATTTCGCCAACCGCACCTGGAACGTCTTCCGCGCCCTGTCGCACGTGGTGCCCTCGCACCTGATGGATCCGGCGCTGATGGACTTCGCCGGCCTGCGGCCCACGGGCCGGGCCGACGCCGACGGCGACCGCGCCTTCGACGAAGAGGACTTCCCCGCGCCGGCCTTCTCCGAGGACGAGGACGACGACATCCAGGACGCCGACGGCCCCGTCGAGCAGGTGATCGCCCGGCCGCGCGTGCGCAGGCCGGATGCGCCCTAGGACCGCCATGGTCCGCTGGACCCTCGCCGCCTTCGCGCTGGCCTTCATCGCGGGGGCGTTCTGGTGGCTGAGCCTGCGGCCGTCGAACGACCGCGACTGGGCCGACGAGGTTTCCCGCCCCCTGCGCGGCAGCATCCAGGGCTCCGTCGTCACGCTGCACGACATCCGCGATTTCGACTGGCGCAGCGACACGGACTACACCGCGCGCTGGCACGACGGCGTCTACGACCTGGACGAGCTCGCGTCCGTGGACATGGCGCTGTCCTACTGGATGGGACCGGCCATCGCCCACACGCTGGTGTCCTTCGGCTTCACGGACGGGCGCCACGTGGTGTTCTCCGTCGAGATCCGCCGGGAACGCGGCGAGGCCTTTTCCACCGTGGGGGGCTTTCTCAAGCAGTTCGAGCTGGCCATCGTGGCCGCCGAGGAGCGCGACATCCTGCACGTGCGCGCCGGCCCGCGCGGCGAGCAGGTCTTCCTGTATCCGATCCGCATGCCCGTGCCGGCCATGCGCGCCCTGTTCCGCTCCTACGTGGCGCGGGCCAACCGGCTCGCGGACGAGCCGCGCTTCTACCACACGCTGACGGCCAACTGCACGACCCTGGTCTACGACATGGTGCGCCCGCTGGTGCCCGGCCTGCCGCTGGACATCCGGCTGATCCTGTCGGGCTACCTGCCCGAATACCTGTACCGCCACGGTGGCCTGGACACCAGCCAGCCGCTGGAGGTCCTGCGCGCACAGGCCGACATCACGCGGCGCGCCGCCCGGCCGGGGACCGCGGCGGAGTTCTCGCGGCGCATCCGCGCGCCGGAGCCGGCGGACGGGCCCGCGCCTCCGCCGCCGCCTCCGTCATGAGCGCTCCGGCCATGGACGCCCCGGCCATCGGCGCCGCCGTTGCGGACGCCCGCGCCGCGCGCACCCCCATCACGGGGCGCTCCGGAAGCGCGGACCGGACATTCGCAGGCCGGACATTCGCGGGCCGGACATTCGCGGACCGGACATCCGCGGGCCGGACATTCGCGGACCGGACATCCGCGGGCCGGACATTCCTGGCCCGCCTCGCGCGCTGGACCGGCCTGCTGCTGGCGGCCTGCTTGCTGGCCGGCTGCGCCGGCGTCCGCATCCGCCCCATGAGCACCCAGGAATTCATCACCCAGCGCCGCGGCGACATCCTCAGCTCCGGCGCGCTCAGCATCGCCGCGCGCGACACCCTGTCGGTCATCGGCCAGGACCCGGCTCCCTGCCGCCGGGACCCCGCGCCCTGCATCGAGGCGCTGTCCAGCCCCTCGGGCCTGGGCACGGAAAAACGGCTCTCGGCGCTGGCGGAACTGTGGCTGGCCCGGGCCTTGAACGAGGACGTCCCCGACAGTCCGGCCGGCCTGGACACCTACCTGCAGGCGGCCCGGTACGCCTACGCCTACCTCTTCTACACCGAGCGGCCGCCCGCCCTGCGCACCTTCGAGGACCGCCAGACCCAGGTGCGCGACTACTACAACTACGCCACCCAGCAGGCCTCCCTGAAAGCCTACCGCCATTACCGGGAGCACCCGGCCGAGCTGCGGCGCGGCGGACCCGGGCTGCGGACGGCGAACTGGCGGCTGCGCATCCGCAACGCCGACGTGCGCCTGCCCGAGGGCGAGCGCCTGCCCGACGAACTGATCCCCGCCAGCACGCTGACCTTCCGGGGCCTGCGCAGCATCTACCGGCGCGACGGCCTGGGCGCCGAACTGGTCGCGGTCACCCGCACCGGCCGCGAGGAAGCGGAAGACTTCCAGCAGCCCTGGAGCGAGCCCGCCTTTCCGGCCGTGACCGCCGTCCTGTCGTTCCCGGGAAACGACCTGGAGGCCGTGCTGCGCACCCGCGAGGCCGCGCTCACGGTCTACGACCCCTACCGGCACGACGCCATCCGGCTGGCCGGCGACACGGTGCCGCTGGCGGCCAATTTCACTTCCGGCTACGGCCTGTGGCTCGCCCGCTCGGGCTTCGCCGCCCAGGCCATCCGCAACGTCCTGGGCAGCGCCGACGGCCTGCGCGCACCGCGCATCTACCTGCTGCAGCCCTACGATCCCGAACGGCGCATCGTGCTGATGCTGCACGGCCTGGCCAGCAGCCCCGAAGCCTGGGTCAACGTGGCCAACGAAGTCCTGGGCGACGAGGAACTGCGCCGCAACTACCAGATCTGGCAGGTCTACTACCCCACCGGCCAGCCGCTCGCCTACAACAACCAGGCCATCCGCCAGGCGTTCCGGGACACCCTGGCGCACTTCGATCCCGACCGCGCCGCGCCCGCCAGCCGCGATATCGTGCTCATCGGCCACAGCATGGGCGGCGTGCTGGGCCGCCTGCTGGTGTCCTCGTCGGGCAACGTGCTGTACGACGCCATCCAGGCGCACTATCGGCCGGGGCCGGACCTGCAGGCCCGGATCGTGCGCGACTTCGGCGGCCTGCTGCACTTCACCCCGGTCGCGGGCATCAGCCGCGCGGTGTTCATCTCCGCGCCGCACCGCGGCACGCCCTACGCCGACAACAACCTGGCGCGGCTGGCCTCGTCGCTGATCCGCCTGCCCGTGACCCTTCTGGAGCAGTTCGGCGGCCTGACGCGGATGGCGCAGCCGGGCAAGGCGGACCGCGCCCTGGTGGCCAACGGCATCGACAACCTGAGCGAGAAGGACGACTACCTGCAGTTGAGCAACGCCATGGCGATCTCGCCGGCCGTGCGCTATCACAGCATCATCGCCCGCCGCTCGGAGGCCGGCCCGCTGGAGGATTCGGACGACGGCCTGGTGCCCTGGCGCAGCGCCCACCTGGACGGCGCGGAATCGGAAAAGATCATCCCGGGCTCGCACAGCGTCCAGGAAACCCCGCCGGCGATCCTGGAAATCAGGCGGATCCTGGACGAGCACCTGCGGACGCTTGCGCCGTCCCGCTGAGGGCCCGCTCGCGGGCCGGGCGCGCATGCCGGGCCCGCCATTCGCTGGGCGACAGCCCGAAGCGGCGGCGGAAGGCGTGGCTGAACGCCGAGGTGTCGATGAACCCGTGCGCATAGGCCAGCTCGCCGATCTGGCGCGTACAGGCGGGATCGGCCAGGAGTTCCCGGCATCGCTCCAGGCGGGCGCCGAGGATGTAGTCCGCCGGGGTGAGCCCCCGGGCGGCGAACAGCTTGTACAGATAGCGGCGGGACATCCGGAAGCGCCGCGCCAGGGTATCGGCGTTCATCGCGCCGTCGTGCAGGTGCTCGTGCACGTGATGCAGGATGACGCGCAGCTGGCCCTGGCGGACGTCCTCCAGGCTCGATGCGCCGCCCCCGTCGGCATGCTCGCCCAGGCTGAGGGCGAACAGCCGCATCACCGTCGAGGACACCTCGAACGCCAGCTCCGGCCCCAGCGCCGGGCCCTGGGACACCAGCGCCCGCAGGGCGTCCATGGCGACCCGCGCGCTGCCGCTGCCCGAGCCGAAGCGCCGGGCGAGCTGCGACTGGATCCAGGGCTCCCACACGGAGAGCACGTGCGCCGGCACCTGCAGCACGAGGAAATGCGCATTCGGCTCTTCGCTGATCTCGTAGGGCCGCGAGGTGTCGTAGATGCCCCAGTCGCCCGGATCGAGCAGGGCCGAGCGCCCGTCCTGCGCGATCAGCGTGCGGCCGGAGATCTGCACGCTGAATTTGTATTGGGCGCTTTCGGAGCGGCTGGCCAGCACGCGGGTGCGCCGCACCCGCTGCGCCGACGTCACCAGCTCGGAGACCTGGAGGCAGCCGAGCGTCTCGTTGGCCGCCAGATTGCGGAACGGGCCGTTGCCGCCGGGCTCGACTTCGAGGGGCACGAAATGCTCGGAAATCGCGTCGGCCCAGGCGCAGCGCGTGTCGAACCGCCGCAGCGGCGTGCGCAGCCACGTCGGCTCGAAGGCGGAGACCGCAGATTGAGGCATGGGAGCGGACATGATGTCGATCTCTCCTGCTAATATCTAAGCAATCTACCCTCCGGAAAGGATCACGGCCAGCAGGGCAAACCCCTAGCCGGACGTCCGGAACCGGACACTCCGGCGCGGATCGAAGCGGCGCTCACCAGGAAAGCCCCGGCCGGCGCCGGAGCCGGGGGTCAGTTCGATCCATAGAGATACGGCGCGGGCGTCAGGCCCATCTGCTGCAGCCGGGCTTCCAGCCGCCGCCGCTCGGCCACCACGTCGTCGAAGCGGTACGGCCGCGCCGCTCCCACCTCGCCGGCCGTGAACGGCCTGAAATCGGGCGCCAATGCGTCCGGGCTGTAGTTGGCGACCATCCAGTTCAGGACGTCCGCGAGCTCGGCGTTGCCCAGCTGCGACTGGGCGGCGCCGGGGACGCGGATCATGTATTCCCGGCCCTCGGGCAGGCGGGTGAACAGGCCGATCGAATTGCGGAAGCTGGGCACCGCGTTGCGGGCCACGCCTTCGCCGTCGTAGCGGTGACAGCCGCCACAGTTGAGCATGTAGTCCTTGTAGGCCGATACGCTGGCCCCCATGGACTCGATCGCCGCATGCCGGGCGGGCCCGGCTTCCCCGGCCATGGCCGCGGCCGACAGGGCCAGCGCCAGGCAGGGGAGCAGACCGGTCCGCAGCGCGCTCGTGAACTTGGACATGATCCGCTCCCCCCGGGGTCAGTTCTTGCCCAGCCCCACGATGGTGGAGACCGTGCAATGGTACGTCGTGTTGCTGTTGGCCATGCACCAGTTCACGTCGTTGTGCAGGAAGAACTCGTAGCCCGGCCGTTCGCGCACCTGGCCGCCGCAGTAGCAGCGGCCGCAGGCCGTCTTGCCGCAGCAGTCGTGGTAGCTGACCAGATAGTCCTTGCCGTCCTTGGGATTGTGGCAGGTGCCGACCCACGAGATGGGCGAGGGCTCGCTGCCCGGCGGGCACGTGGTGGCCGAGCCGCCGCAGCAGGTGCACAGGAAGCCGTCCACCGCGCAATAGCGCCAGTAGTCGCAGGAGGCGAGTTCTTCCTCGGTTGCGGTCTCCAGGTCCGTCTTGGGCGCCGCTTCGGCGGCGCGGGCGATCCGGGCGACCGGCAGCACCGGCATCACGAAGGCCGTGCCCACGAACACCTTGCCGATCGAGCACAGCACGCTGCGCCGCGACGAGGCATGGGCCACCTTGCGGGTCAGGGATTCACCGAAACGATCAAGCCAGCGCATTGCCATTCTCCTTGCGTACGATTTCCTGGACCTGCGTGCCGCGCTCCAGCCATTCCTGAGCCGAGGCCACGCCGATCTCCTTGGCCGTGAACAGGCTTTCGAGCTGTTCGCGGGAATTGATCAGGCCCTTGGCCCGGACGATGCCCTGCTCGTCGATCAGGATGGCGTAGGGCAGCTTGCTGACCTGGAAGCGCATGCCGATCTCGGTGGACAGGACGTAGGGAAAGGGTTCCAGGCCGGCCTTGCGGTAGAAGGCCAGGTGCTCGGGCATCTCGCCGTCGCTCGCCAGGACGATATCCAGCCAGGCGGCCTCGGTGCGCGCCACCGACTTCAGGATGGGCAGCAGCTTCTTGCACACCGGGCAGGTGGGGGACACGAAGAACAGCAGCTGGCCGCGTCCGCCGCCGTAGCCGATGCGCTGGGCGCGGCCCAGCAGGTCGTCGAGCTCGAATTGCGGCGAGGCGGCGCCCACCGCCGGACCCTTGTCGATGGTCAGGGCGCCCATCGGCGCAACCCGCTCGTACAGCACGCCGATCTGGCGGGACAGCGCCAGCACCACCAGCAGCAGGGCCAGCACCACGGCCCACAACACGATATTGGATACGATCAATGCCGTCATGATTGACTCCTTTTGCGCATCTCGAGATGGGATGCGAGCAACTGATTGAAAGCGAGATAGAGGCCGATCAGGGCCAGCGACATGCCGAAGAAGGTGATGCCGTCCAGCCACACCAGGTCGCGCGGCGAAGGACCGCCGGCCTGGGGCCACGCAAGCAGGGCCAGGACCGCCAGCAGGCCGTTGCGCAGCACGACCCACCAGGACAGGCTGGTCGGCGCCTGCGACAGGCCGCCGCAGCCGCAGTCGATGTCGGTGCGCCCGCGCAGCAGGTTCACGGCCACGCCCAGCGAGGCCGCGGCGAGCACGGCCAGGGCCGTCAGGATCCCCGCGGTGCGCGCGGCGGGCAGCAGCAGGAGCCCCCCGGCGAGCACTTCGGCGGCGATGAACGCCAGGGCGAAGGGCCGCTGCAGCACGGCGGGCATCAGGCGGTAGCCGGCCACGGCGGCCTCGAAGGCGGCGAAGTTGCGCAGCTTGTGCAGGGCGCCCAGCCAGAAGAGCGCGGCCAGCACGGCCAGTGCGGCATACGCGATGACGGGATCACCCATTGCCGCCTCCCGCATAGCCCATCACCTGCAGGGCGGTCTCGCCCGCGGCCGTGATGGTGCGCAGGAGCTTGGGCTCGGGCGCGGAGATGTCGTAGATGTTGACGTTCCCGCCGTCCAGGGTCAGCAGCTGGGGCTTCTTGCCCGGGATGACGGACATGGACAGCGCGTCCTTGCCCGGCACGCGGGCCACGCGCTTGCGGGTCTTCAGGTCGTAGACCCAGATCTCGGCGGCGGGATTCTTGTGCGAGCCCTCGACGCCGTCGGGATGCATGAAGACGTACAGGCGCTCGCTGCGCGGCTCGACCGCCAGCAGGTTGTAGCCGCCCGGCACCCAGTGCTTGGCCCGGTCCGCTTCGTCGAGCAGCGACCAGAGCGGCTCGAACTTCATGGAACCATCCTTCTGCGGCCGGGCCGTGTAGACGTTGCCGTAGAAGGACACGAACACCAGCCCGTCCGACAGGCGGCCCGGCGTGATGAAGATGGGATCGTCCTTGACGGGGAACATGGGCTCGCTGCGCTTCTGCGACGCCACCTTGCCGTCGTCTCCGAGCGTGATGGTCAGCAGGGCGCCGTCGCCGCAGATCGTGGAGAAGCTGCGCGGCGTGCCGGGCACGGGAATGATGCTCCAGCAGCCGGCCGTGGCGGTGATCTCGTCGACGAAGGCGCCCTTCTTCATGTCCACCACGCTCACCGAGGCCGCCGGCGTGGCGTTCTGCACCAGGACGAAGCGGCCGTCGCCGGTCTGGCGGAACATGCCGTCGTAGTTCAGCGAACCGGCCCGCTTGGGCGGGATCTTGATCTCGCGCACGAAGCTGAGCTTGTCGTTGTCCCAGACCTCGACCACGTCGGTGCGTTCGCCGCGGGTGACGCGCTCGAAGTAGGTGGTGGTGACGTAGACCTGCTTGCCGTCCTTGGACAGCTGGGCATGGCCGTTGAACGAGGTCGGGATCATGCCCAGGAATTTCCCGGTGCCGCGGTCGTACATGTTGAGACGGCTGTCGGTCAGGTGGAAGAACACGGCGTCCATCACGTAGATGCGCTCGGCCGGGTCCACCTTGACGGAATGACCGCCGGTCAGCTGCTCGACCGGCAGGGGCGGGGCGGCCTGGACGCCCACGGCGGACCCCAGCAGCAGGGCCGCCGACAGCAGGCCGGCCCCGGTCGGGATCCTGAAGGGTGTTTTTTTCATGGCATGAGTCTCCTGGGTTCGGCCTAGAAGGCGTAGACGTAGCGCAGCTGCACGCCGCGCATGCGCGGACCGTTCTCGACCTTCAGGTCGTGGATGTACTGCAGCTGCACCTGGTTGGCGTCGTTGATCTGGTGGGTCACCTCGAAGGCGAGCTGGTGGTTGTTGGCGCGCGAGACCATCTCGACGCCATCGACCTTTTCGCGGCCGCCGGTCTCGTAGCGGTAGCGCATGCCGACGTAGGTGCTTTCGGTGATGTTGGTCGATGCCAGCGCCATGAGGCGGATGGCCGGCGACTTCTTCAGGGTGCTGCCGTAGTAGTTGTCGTTGTCGCCGAAGAACTCGAATTCGGCCACGGCTTCGAGGAAGGTCGATTCCCCGATCCCCTGGACGAAGGCGAAGTCCTGGAGGGTGGTCCAGCGGTGCTTGCCCGGCGAGACGTCGGCCTGGCCGCCGCGGTACAGGCCCGTGGGCACCGTGATGAACGGCTCCCAGGCGAACCAGGTCTTGGTCTGCTCGTTGTTGACGAACCAGACCGCCGCGCCCAGCTGGGCGTCGCCCACGCCCGTGACGCGGTCGTCGGGCATGCCGCTGACGCCGATGGTGGTGCGCAGGGCGGGCAGGATCAGCTCGTACTGGACGGTCTTGCCCAGGATCTCGCTGAAATACATGGGCCGCAGGACCAGGCCCTGCACGTCCACGGTGGGCCCGTCGGGAACCCGTTCGCCGCGGTCGTAGAAGCCGTGGGAACTCAGGCCGAGCAGGTAGGTGGCGAACACGCTGGTGCCCGGGGGCGCCGGAATCCAGTCCCGCGCGCTGGGGTCTCCGGCGTGGGCCGTGCCCGCCGCCGCCAGGGCCGCGGCCAGCGCGAACCGGCGCATGGTGCGCATCATCGTCATGCTAAGTCTCCTCATGGCCGGCTTCGGAGCCGGCTCTGCTGGAATGAAAAAAACGCTAGATCATGGAACTGCTTGAATGGCTCGAATATTGCTCGATTACCGCTCGAATTTCTGGAGTTTCTGGAATTTCTGGAATGAAATCCGGAGCCGGCCCGAAACCGGGCCTCAGGCCGCCCCCGGGTAGGCGATGCAGACCGACTTGGTCTCGATGTAGTTGTCGATCACGGCGCGGCCATGCTCGCGTCCGATCCCGGACTGCTTGTAGCCGCCGAACGGCATGCTCGGATCGAGCATGTTGTGGGTGTTGACCCAGACCGTGCCGGCCTGGATGCGCGGCACCAGGCGGTGCACGCGTCCGAGGTCGTTGCTCCAGATGCTGGCGCCCAGGCCGAAGCGCGTGTCGTTGGCCAGGGCCACGGCCTGGTCCTCGTCGCGGAACCGCGCGGCCACGACGACCGGGCCGAAGATTTCCTCGCGCACGATGGAGGCGTCGGGCGCCGCGCCGTCGAACACCGCCGGACGCACGAAATAGCCCGGGCCGTCCCAATCCCGTCCGCCCGCCACCAGGCGCGCGCCCGAGGCCCGGCCGGCCGCGATGAAGTCGGACACCCGCTGGCGATGGCGCGCGGACACCATGGGGCCGATCTGCGTGTCCGGATCAAAGCCGGAGCCGATCCTGAGGCCGTCGGCCACCGCCGCCAGGCCTTCCAGCACCCGGTCGTAGAGGCCGTCCTGGATGAACAGCCGCGAGCCGGCCGTGCAGACCTGGCCCTGATTGAAGAAGATGGCGCCGGCCGCGCCCTGGATGGCCTGGTCGATGGGGCAGTCGTCCATGATGAGGACCGGCGACTTGCCGCCCAGTTCGAGCGAGACGCGTTTCATGCCGTCCATCGCGACGCGGCCGATGAGCTTGCCGACCTCGGTGGAGCCGGTGAAGGTGATCTTGTCGATGCCCGGATGGGCGACCAGCGCCGCGCCGGTGGTTTCGCCCCGGCCGGTGATCACGTTGACCACGCCGGGCGGGAACCCGACTTCCAATGCGAGCTCCGCCAGGCGGATGGCCGTCAGCGGGGTTTCCTCCGCCGGCTTGAGCACGACCGTGCAGCCCGCCGCCACGGCCGGCGCGATCTTCCAGACGGCCATCAGCAGCGGAAAATTCCAGGGCACGACGGCGGCGACCACGCCCACGGGCTCCGCCCGGGTATGCGCGTGATAATGGATGCCGGGCGGAAAGGGGATCGACAGGTTCAGGCTTTCGCCGGTGATCTTGGTGGCCCAGCCCGCCATGTAGCGCAGCCACTGGGCGCTGGCGCCGACTTCGAGCATCTGGGACAGGCCCAGCAGCTTGCCGTTGTTGAGCGTCTCGAGACGGGCCAGGGCCTCGCCTTCGGCTTCGAGGCGGTCGGCCAGGGCGAGCAGCAGGCGCTCGCGGCCCGCCGGCGGCATGGTGCGCCAGGCGGAGGACTCGAAGGCGCGGCGCGCGGCCTGCACCGCCTGATCCACCTGGGCCGGGCCGGCCTCGACCTGATGGGCAATGACGTCGCCCGTGGCCGGATCATGAACGGGCAGCCGGCCTTCCCCCTGGGCGCACGGCTTGCCGTCGATGATCATGTGCTCACGAATGGCGGCCTGCTCGGGGCGCGTATCCGTCACGGTCATGTCTACCTCTTCCTGGAATTGATTTACAACCAAAGCATACCCGCGCCCGCCGGCCGGCGATTGTCCCGCCGTGCACCGAAAGATGTCCCGCCGTGCACGCACCGCCCGGCGCGGGGGCACGCGCGGGAAGCCGGACGAGGGCGCGGGAAGGGACGCGCGGGACGCCGCGCGGACGGGTCCGCGCCCGCGCCGGCTAGGGATGCGCCGGCCGCGCGCCGCCCGCCAGGATGTCCACCCCGGCGAGCCGTTCCTTGACGAAATCGATGAACACCCGCGCCCGGGCCGGCATCATGCGGGACGGAAACAGGGCCGCCATGGGCATGGGCGCGAAGGACCAGTCGGGCAGCACCCGGACCAGGCCGCCGCCCTTCATGTCCTGGATGGACAGGGGCACGATGCCCATGCCCGATTCCCCCATGCGGCGCAGCATCAGCACCTGGTTCAGCGCGATCCGCCCCCGCACCCGGACCTGCTGCTCGCGCCCGTCCTCGGCGAACAGCGTCCAGACGGAATCCCCGCGCTCGGTGCTGGACCGCAGGCATTCGTGGCGCGCAAGGTCCGCCGGATCGGCGGGGATGCCCCGCGCGTCCAGGTACTCGCGGGATGCGTACAGCCCCAGGACGAGGGTCCCCAGCCGCCGCGACACGACCCCGGAATCGGGCGGCTGCCCCACCCGGATCACCACGTCGTAGGGGTCCGAGCGCAGGTCGATCGGGCGGACGCTGAGGTCGTATTCGCATTCGATCTCGGGGTAGCGCAGCGAGAATTCGCGCAGGGCGTCCGACAGCAGGGACATGGCCAGCGTGGACGGCATCGAGACCTTCAGGCGCCCGCGCGGGTTGCAGGCTCCGTCCACCAGCATTTCGTGGGCGATGCGCGCTTCCTCCACGATGTGCTGGCAGCGGGCGAAATACGCCGCACCCGCCTCGGTCAGGCTCACCTTGCGGGTGGAGCGGTTCAGCAGCCGCACGCCGATGGATTTTTCCAGCGCGGCGATCCGCCGCGAGATTGTGGAGGCCGGCATGTCCAGCGCCTCGCCCGCGCGGGTGAAGCTGCTGCCGCGCGCCACCTCGACGAACAGCTCGATATCGTTCAACGAAGGAGACATGGCTTCTTTCCAGGGCGGGACCCGGCGGCCCCGGCATGGCGGCATTGTCCCGCATTCCCGGCCTCATTGCTTTCATCAATGGAAAACTGAATTCGCATCCAGGCCATTTATCGAGAGGCAGCCGCGGCGCAGAATACGTTTCACCGAGGCAGGACATGTCGCGCAAAACGGAAAGCCCGCAGCGCCCTGCCCCATTTACCCACTTTGATTGAAGGAAACCATCATGAAAGCCACCGCCACCCTCGCCGCCCTCACCCTCGGCCTCGCCACCGCCGGCCTGGCCCAGGCCGCCGACCTGAGCCGCACTCAAGTCGTGGAGCAGCTGCACACCGCCCAGGCCCAGGGCCTCGTCACCTTCGGCGAGCATCCCGGCTACCCGGTCGAAAGCACGCCCAGCACCCTGAGCCGCGCCGAAGTGGTCAATGCGCTGCGCCTGGCCCAGGCGCAAGGCCAGGTCGAGCCCGGCGAGCAGGCCGCCTACCCGCAGGCCCAGTCCGCTGGCGCGTCCAAGACCCGCGCCGAAGTGCTGGCCGAACTGGCCGCCGCGCGCGCCGACGGCTCGGTGATCGTCGGCGAAAGCGAACACTATCCGCTGTAATCGCCGGCGGCCGGGGGGGCTGCGGCCCCGGGCGCCCGCGCCGGTCTGGCCCGCGCCGGACTGCCCGGCTTGGCTGGCTTGGCCGGTCCGGCCCCACGCGCTGCGTCCCGTGGCGCGTGGGCGGGATGCCGCGCAAGCCCGCGAAAGGAACGGCGGGCATGGGCCGGACAGGATCCGGCGCTGCTAGCGCCCCAGGTCCTTGGCCGTGGTGCCCGCGATGCACCAGTTTTCCTTGGGCATGTCGTGCACCCAGATGCGCACGTTCTGCTGCGGCACCCCGAGGGTCTCGACGAGCACCTGGGTCATTTTCTCGAACATGGCCTTCTTCTGTTCCTCGGTCCGGCCTTCCAGCATGTACACCTGAACGAACGGCATTTTCGCTTCCTATGAAAAATTGAGGGAGACCGAGCCCATGCCTTGCGCATGCAGGGCCACGTGGTCGCCCGGCTGCACGGCCACCGCCTCGGTCAGCCCGCCCGTCAGGATCAGCGTGCCCGCCGGGAT
>NZ_JACHIB010000014.1 GCF_014203015.1 Castellaniella defragrans | reverse complement strand
ATGAGCCCCAGCGGGCTGTTTTTGGGGGATTTGATAGTCTGGAGTGGCTTTATTTTACAATAAAATCAATGAGTTATTTATAATTCAGGGCCGATGAATTGTCCACAGGCCGGGTGGATAAATCCGCGCGTTCAGCGGCGGTCACGAAACGGTCATTTTCCCGCCATGGCATCCATCCATTTGATTTGAAATGAATAAATCGGATCTCCCGGGACTTGTCCATGGGATTGTCCACAATCGGCGTGGATAAAACATTCATGCCGGAGGCCGATCCGGCCCGCGGCCGGGTCCGCCGTCGGCGGAGAATGCGGGCCGACGTAAAATCGCCGTTCCATTCGCTTCATTCTGGGAGATTTCCGCCATGGAACAGCTTCAGGCTTTCTGGTCCAGCATGCCCGATCCGAGCGGCATCGTGATCCATCTCGGCGTCACGCTGGCGATCCTGGTGGTCGGCTGGACCGTGTCCAATCTGCTGGGCCGCTGGATGCGCCACATCGCGGACCGTTCGCCTCGGATCGACCCGACCATCGTGCCCATGGTGCGCAGCGTCACCGTCTGGTCGGTGCGCATCGTGGTGCTGCTGGCCGTGCTGGCCCGCCTGGGCGTGCAGACCGCCAGCTTGGTCGCGATGCTGGGCGCCTCCGCCCTGGCCATCGGCCTGGCCCTGCAGGGCACGCTGCAGAATTTCGCCGCCGGCATCATGCTGCTGGTGCTGCGGCCGGTGCGCGCGGGGGAATTCGTCTCGATCGGCAGCCAGGGCTCGGGCACGGTGGATGAGATCGGCCTGTTCATGACGCGCTTCGTGCAGGCCGACGGCATCCAGATCCTGCTGCCCAACACGCTGGTCTGGGGCAGCCCGATCACCAATTACAGCCGCAACAAGACCCGCCGCCTGGACATGATGCTGGGGGTGCGCTACGACGACGACCTGGATGCGGCGCTGGCCACCCTGCAGGCGCTGGTGGACCGCCACGAGGACATCCTGGCCGATCCTGCGCCGCAGGTCATGGTGATGGAATACCGGGACAGCACCATCATGGTGAACATCCGCGTGTGGGCGCTGGCCGCCAAGTACTGGGACGTGTATTTCGACCTGCACCGCCGGGCGCCCCAGGCCCTGCGCCAGGCGGGCCTGCGCTCGCCCATCCCCCTGCGCGAGGTCCAGTCGATCCCGGCCGCGGCGGCGGGGGCCAAGGCGGCCGGCGCCTGAGCCTGGTCGCGGGCCGGCTCCTGCCGGGCCGGCCGGATCAGTCCCCCATCAGACCGCCATCAGACCCCCCTTCAGACCGCCGTCATTCCACCATCCGGTTCAGCCGCTCCGCATCCAGCGGATGCTGGCCGTTCTCGATGCGCTGGCCCAGGTCTTCCAGGGCCGAGCACAGGCGCTGGATGCGCGCGTCCTGCTGGGCCGTGTGGTTGATCAGTTCGTGCAGCACCTTGACCAGCGGGTCGTCGTCCGTGCGGCCCACGCCGTAGGGCGCGAAGTCCTCTTGCGGAACCGCGCCGTCGGCGGGCGCGGAGTCGGCGCGGCCGCGCTGCAGCAGCTCCTGCAGGGGCCGGGCGGCCCATTCGGCTTGCGCGGGCGGGGTTTCCTCCTGGCAGGGCGACCCGGCGGCGCGTCCGACGGCGGAACCCGGGGCGGAACCCGCGGCGCCCGTCCCGGCCTGAGACCCGGCGGCGGCCGGCGCGGCCGGACCTGAAGCCGAACCTGAAGCCGGACCTGAAACCGAAGCCGCAGACGAAGCCGCCGCCTCGCCGGCCGCCGTGGGCGCCGCATGGTCCTCGGGCAGGATCACCCGTGCCGGGTTGCCCACGGCGGTCGCGCCGGCGGGCACGGGCTTGATCACCACGGCGTTGGAGCCGATCCGGGCATGGGCGCCCACGGTGAAGCCGCCCAGGATCTGGGCGCCCGCGCCCACGACCACGCCTTCCTCCAGCGTGGGGTGGCGCTTCTCGCCCTTGTACAGCCGGGTGCCGCCCAGGGTGACGCCCTGGTAGATGGTGCAGTCGTCGCCGATCTCGGCGGTCTCGCCGATCACCACGCCGAAGCCGTGGTCGATGAAGACCCGCCGGCCGATGCGCGCGCCGGGGTGGATCTCGATGCCGGTGAGCAGGCGCCCCAGGTGCGACACGAAGCGGCCCGCCCAGTACCAGCCGCGCCGCCACAGGCCGTGCGCCAGGCGGTGGACCAGGATGGCGTGCAGCCCGGGATAGCAGGTCAGGATCTCGATGCGGCTGCGGGCCGCCGGATCGCGTTCGTGGATGCAGGCGATGTCTTCGCGAAGCTGGTCAAACATGTCGGTCGGGGCTGAGGGCCTGTTCGTATTCATCGGGGGAAATCGTGCCCGGCTGGCGCGCTTTCGGACGCCGCGCCGCCGGCGCTGCGGATCATGGCGGTGCACAGGCCGCGCACCATGTCCACTTCGTCGGCGCTCAGCCGGCTGCGCGTCCACATCTGCCGCATGCGCGGCACGAGCTTCTTCGGATGCCGGGGATCGAGGAAGCCCACGGCCAGCATGGCGCGCTCGAAATGGTCCAGCATGGCCTGGACGCGCGCGCTGCTGGCCGGATCCGTTCCCGGATCGTGCCGGGCGTGGGTGTCGGGCAGGCGCGCCGCGCCGGCCAGCGGCAGCAGGGCGTAGCGCATTTCCCAGGCGGCCAGCTGCAGCGCCTGGGACACGTTCAGCGAACTGTACGCCGGATTGGCCGGGATGTGGCAGACGCGCTGGCACAGGGTGATGTCCTCGTTGGACAGGCCGGTGCGCTCCGTGCCCAGGACGAGGGCGATGCGCGCCTGCGGCCGGGCCAGCTCGGCGGCCGACTGCAGGGCGGCCTCGCGGATGTCGCAGGGCGGGGGGCCGAGGGCCCGCGCCCGCGCCGTCAGGGCGAAGGCCAGGGTCGCGGACCCCAGCGCGTCGGCCAGGCCGGCGTGCATGCGGGCCCGCTCCAGAATGTCGCCGGCCCCGCTCGCCAGGGCGAGGGCGTCGGGATGGCGCAGGATGTCCGGGTCGGCGGGGGCCACCAGGCGCAGGTCGTGGAAGCCCATCGTCTTGATCGCCCGGGCCGCCGAGCCGACGTTGCCGGGGTGGGTGGGACTGACCATGACGAAGCGCACCCGGGCGAAGAGATCCGCGGGGTCGGAAGGCGTGTCGGAGGAAATTGGCGGAGTCATTTAAAATGGGGGGTCTGCTACCCGTGATCTTTGGAAACCTATGCACCCGATGCTCAACACCGCCATCAAGGCGGCACGCCGTGCCGGCGCCATCATCAACCGCGCCAGCCTCGACCTGGAACGCCTGAACGTGGCGCGCAAGGGGCCGAAGGACTACGTCACGGAAATCGACCGGGCCGCCGAGGAATCCATCATCGACATTTTACGCACAGCCTATCCCGACCACGGCATCCTGGCCGAGGAATCGGGCCGCCACCAGGCGGCGGGCGGCCAGGCCGGCGCGGAATTCCAGTGGGTGATCGATCCGCTGGACGGCACCACCAACTTCATCCACGGCTTCGCCCACTATGCCGTGTCCATCGCGCTGATGCATCGCGGCCAGGCCGCGCACGCCGTGGTCTACGACCCCACGCGCAATGAAATGTTCACCGCCAGCCGGGGCAGCGGCGCCTTCCTGAACGACCGCCGGGTGCGGGTGTCCAGCTGCGTGCGTTATCACGACACGCTGCTCGCCTCGCACATTCCCCAGTCCACGGCGCTGCCGGCGACTTCGCCCTTCGTGCCCCTGCTGGCCGAATGCGCGGCGGCGCGGCGCACGGGCTCCACGGTCCTGGACCTGGCCTGGGTGGCCAGCGGCCGCCTGGACGGCTTCTGCGGCGTCGGCCTCAAGCCCTGGGACATGGCCGCCGGCGGCCTGCTGGTGCTGGAAGCCGGCGGCCTGCTGGCCGATTTCCAGGGCGAGCAGGGCTGGATGGAATCGGGCAACGTGCTGGCCGCGCCGCCCAAGATATTCGCGCAGATGATGGCCCATCTGCGCGCCTGACGGGATACGACTATGGAATGGTTGCTGGATCCGGCAGCCTGGGTGGGCCTGTTCACCCTGATCGTCCTGGAAATCGTCCTGGGCATCGACAACCTGGTGTTCATCGCCATCCTGGTCGACAAGCTGCCGCCCAAGCAGCGCGACCGCGCCCGCGTCCTGGGCCTGAGCCTGGCGCTCATCATGCGCCTGTTCCTGCTGACGCTGATGTCCTGGCTGGTGAAGCTCACCGAGCCGCTGGTGCACCTGGGCGACCTGTCCTTCTCGGGCCGTGACCTGATCCTCATCACGGGCGGCTTCTTCCTGCTGTTCAAGGGCACGTTCGAGCTGCACGACCGCATCGAGGGCCGCACCCAGCACGCCTCCGGCTCGCGCCTGCACGCCGGCTTCTGGGTGATCGTCACGCAGATCGTCATTCTGGACGCGGTGTTTTCCGTCGACTCGGTGATCACGGCCGTGGGCATGGTCGATCACCTGGCGATCATGATGGCGGCGGTGGTGATCGCCATGGCGATCATGCTGGTGGCGTCCAAGCCGCTGACCGCCTTCGTCAACGCCCACCAGACGGTGGTGATCCTGTGCCTGGGCTTCCTGCTGACGATCGGCTTCTCGCTGGTGGCCGACGGCTTCAGCTTCCACGTGCCCAAGGGCTATCTGTACGCCGCCATCGTGTTCTCGGTGCTGATCGAGACCCTGAACCAGTGGGCGCGGCGCAACGTGCGCCGGGCCGAGATGCGCCGGCCGCTGCGCGAGCGCACCGCCGAGGCCGTGCTGCTGATGCTGGGCCGCAAGCCCCTGGACGGCCCCGAGCCCGAGGACGGACAGGACGTGCCGGCGCCCGTGGAGGCCTTCGGCGACGAGGAACGCAACATGGTCAGCGGCGTGCTGACGCTCAGCGACCGCAACGTGCACTCCGTGATGACGCCGCGCACCGACGTGTCCTGGATCAACCTGGACGCGCCCGTGGAAGACCTGCGCGCCCAGCTCATCCGGGAGCCGCACAGCTTCTTCCCGGTGTGCCGCGGCACGCTGGACGAGGTCGTGGGGGTGGGCCGCGCCAAGGACCTGCTGCTGGATCTGCTGGAGCACGGCGGCATCCGCGAGACCCGGCTGCGCGAGCCCATCATCGTGCACGAGACCATCCCCATCCTGCAGCTCATGGAAACGCTCAAGCGTTCGCACGGACTGCTGGTCCTGGTGGCCGACGAGTTCGGCTCCATCGTCGGGGTGGTGACGCCGATCGACATCTTCGAGGCCATCGCCGGCGAATTCCCCGACGAGGACGAGGCCCCCGACATCATCGACCAGGGCAACGGCCGCTGGCGCGTGGACGGCGCCGCCGACCTGCACCACCTGGAGCAGATCCTGCACACCGACGGCCTGGTGGACGAGCACGAGGAATACTCCACGCTCGCGGGCTATCTGCTGAGCCGTTTCGGGCGCCTGCCGCAGGTCGGCGACCACTGCGAACTGGTGCGCGGCTATGGCGGCTTCCGTTTCACCGTCGCCGCCCTGGAAGGCCGGCGCATCGCCGCCGTGCAGATCGACAGCCTCGACCCGTTCGACCCCGAGGCCGAGACGCGGGAAGACTGACGGGGCGCGGCCCGCCCCCCGGGGCCGGCGCCGCGTCCGCCACCGGGTCGGAACGCCCGCGGCCGGCGTTCTCCTACAGCTGTTCCAGCCGGATTCCAGCCGCGTCGATCTCGATCCAGCCGCCCCGGGGGGGCGCATCGTGGTCGAATTCCCAGTCGGGCAGCACGTAGCGCCGCGCCGCGCGGCCGTCCAGCTCCAGCGCGTGGACGGCGGGCCGGTGCGTGTGGCCGTGGATCAGGGTGTCGCAGCCGGCGGCGCGCAGGGCCTGGGCCACGGCCGCCGGATTCACGTCCATGATCGCCATCGGCTTGCTGCGCCGGGCCTGCCGGCTGCGGGCGCGCGCGCGCGCCGCGATCGCGCGCCGCGCGCCCAGCGGCAGGGCGAGGAAGATCCGCTGGATCCAGGGCGTATGGACGATGCGGCGGAAGCGCTGATAGGCGAGGTCGTCGGTGCAGAATTCGTCGCCGTGGGCCAGCAGGATGGGGCCGGCGTCGGTGTCCAGGACGGCGGGGGCCTCCAGCAGCCGGGCGCCCAGCGCATCGGCCAGGGCGCGGCCCATCAGGAAATCGCGGTTGCCGCGCGCCAGCCACAGGGGGAGGGCGCCGGCGGTGGCGCGCAGCTCGTCCAGGGCCGTCGCCAGCCAGCGGGGCGGCCGGCGCAGGGCGTGGTCGTCGCCGATCCAGGCGTCGAAGAGGTCGCCGCACAGGATCAGGGTGCCGGCCTCGCGCCGGGCCCGGCCCAGGAAATCGTAGAAGGCGCGGGCCGTCTGCGGGACGGCCTCGCCCAGGTGGATGTCGGAGGCGACCCAGACGGTGCCCCGCAATGCCAGTCTATTCAACCAGCGTGGCGCTTTCGATGACGACGTCCTCGGCGGGCACGTCCTGGTGGAAGCCCTTGCTGCCGGTCTTGACCTTCTTGATCTCGTCGACGACCTCGGTGCCCTCGATGACGCGGCCGAACACGGCGTAGCCCCAGCCGTTGGAGGTGGGTGCGGTGAAGTTCAGGAAATCGTTGTCGGCCACGTTGATGAAGAACTGGGCCGTCGCCGAATGCGGATCGGCGGTGCGCGCCATGGCGAGCGTGTAGCGGTCGTTCTTCAGGCCGTTGTTGGCCTCGTTCTCGACGGGGGCGTGGGTCTGCTTCTGCTTCATGCCGGGCTCGAAGCCGCCGCCCTGGATCATGAAGTTGTTGATGACGCGGTGAAAGACGGTGCCGTCGTAGAAGCCTTCCTTCACGTAGCGGAGGAAGTTTTCGACGGTCTTGGGGGCTTTCTCGGCGTCCAGTTCGATCAGCAGGTCGCCCTTGCTGGTGTGCATTCTGACGTGCGGATGAGTGCTCATGGCTGTGCTTTGGGTGGAAGGGTTGGAATCGGCCTGCGCGGCGGCGGCGCCGCCCGCCAGGACCAGGGCGCAGCCCAGGCTGCAGGCCCGCGTCCAGGGCAGGACGCGGGAAAGGAACGAGGAATGGGACATGGAAGCGTCCAGGGCAAAAGCCCTATTGTGCCTGACGGGCGGAGGTTTTGTCGTGCGTCGGTGTGGCGGGCGCCGCGGCCGGAGCGGCCTGGCCGGCGGGCGCTGCGGCCGGAGCGGGAGAAGCGCCCGCCGCCCGGGCGCGGTCGAAGGATTCCTGGGCCATGCGCATCTGCACGTGCCCCAGGTTTTCCAGCGCCGGCGCGAAGGACGGGTCGGACACCAGGGCCATGTCGAGCGCGTCGCGGGCGAGCTGCAGCTGGCCCCGGCGGGCGTATTCGATCGCCAGCGCGTTCCAGGGCTCGGGCAGTTCGGGATAGTCGGTGGTCATCTGGCGCCAGACGGCCATGGCCTCGTCGTGCCGGCCCAGCGCCGCCAGGGCGCGGCCCTGCTGGTAGCGCAGCTGCACGTCGGCGCCCGGCACGGCGGCCGCGTCGCGCGCGGCCTGCTGCTTGCCGATGATGTCCAGCGCTTCCGCGGCGCGGCCCGCGTCGATCAGCGCCGCCACGTGGCCGGCGACCTGGGCGGGCGTCAGCGGGATGGCCGTGTCCACCGAGGGCGCGGCTTTTTTCAGCAGCTCGGCGAAGGCCTGCCAGCCGCGCTCGGGCGGGAGGGGCTCGGTGAACGCCCCGGTTTCGGGGTTGTAGTTCAGGCTCGAAGGGCCCGCGCCGGCGCCCGAAGATGCCGCGATGGACGGACCCGCCGCCAGGCAGGCGCACAGGGCCAAAACAGGGAGGAAGGGGCGGGTCACGTCTCGGGGCGCCTATGGATGGGGTTCTGGGATTGGACTAAGGAACCGACGTGTTCAGAGGTTCCCTAGGGACGGTATACTTG
This sequence comes from Castellaniella defragrans, assembly GCF_014203015.1. Lineage (GTDB taxonomy): Bacteria > Pseudomonadota > Gammaproteobacteria > Burkholderiales > Burkholderiaceae_B > Castellaniella > Castellaniella defragrans. The sequence continues at coordinate 125,414 of NZ_JACHIB010000014.1, read as the reverse complement.
TCAGTCCATTTTACATCCCCGCGCGCTGCCCGCATGGTCCGGTGCGGCGGGTCTGCTCGTCTCATCCGGCCCGACATGCTCCATATCCACGACACCCTGACACGCCAGAAAATTCCGCTGCGCACGGCGGAGCCGGGGGTGGTGCGCATGTACGTCTGCGGCATGACGGTCTACGACTTCTGCCACCTGGGCCACGCGCGGATGCTGGTGAGCTTCGACGTGGTGCAGCGCTGGCTGCGGGCCTCGGGCTACCGGGTGCGCTACGTGCGCAACATCACCGACATCGACGACAAGATCATCCGCCGCGCCGTCGAGCGCGGCGTGACGATCCGCGCGCTCACGGAATTCTTCATCGACGCCATGCGCGCCGACGAGCGCGCCCTGGGCGTCCAGCCTCCCGACGACGAGCCGCGCGCCACCGAGCACGTGGCCGGCATGCTCGACATCATCCGCACGCTCGAATCCAAGGGCCTGGCCTACCAGGGCGCGGACGGCGACGTCAACTTTCCGGTGCGCAAGTTTCCCGGCTACGGCAAGCTCTCGGGCAAGTCGCTCGACGACCTGCGCGCGGGCGAGCGCGTCGCCGTGTCGGCCGGCAAGCAGGACCCGCTCGATTTCGTGCTGTGGAAATCCGCCAAGCCCGACGAGCCCGCCGACACCCGCTGGGATTCCCCCTACGGGCCGGGGCGCCCCGGCTGGCACATCGAATGCTCGGCCATGAGCCACGCCCTGCTGGGCATGCCGCTGGACATCCATGGCGGCGGCCCGGACCTGAAATTCCCCCACCACGAAAACGAGATCGCCCAGAGCGAGGGCGCCTTCGGCGGCACCCTGGCCACGACCTGGATGCACTGCGGCCCGATGATGGTGGACGCCGAAAAGATGTCCAAGTCCCTGGGCAATTTCCGGCGCATCCGCGACACGGTGGCGCTGGACGCGGCCGACGACCGCGCGGACTACGCCGTCAACCCGCGCGAAGCCGAGATGCTGCGCTTCTTCCTGGTGCGCAGCCACTACCGCAGCGCGCAGAACTACGCGCCGGACAACCTGATGGACGCCCAGAACGCCCTGGACCGGCTCTACCAGACCCTGGCCAGCGTGCCGCCGGCCGACGTGGCCGTCGATTGGGACGATCCGGCCGCGCAGGCCTTCCGCGCCGCCATGGACGACGATTTCAACACGGCCGGCGCCGTGGCCGTGCTGTTCGACCTGGCCGGCCAGGCCAACCGCGAATCCAGCGCCCGGGCCAGCGGCCTGCTGCGCGCGCTGGGGGGCATCCTCGGCCTGCTGCAGACCGATCCGGCCGCCTACCTGAAATCCCCCACCCGCTTCCTCGCGGGCGGCGCCCGCGCGGACACGCTGTCGGCCGACGCCATCGAGGCCCTGGTCGCCGAACGCGCCCAGGCCAAGGCCGCGCGCGATTTCGCCCGGGCCGATGCCATCCGCGCCCGGCTGCGCGAGCAGGGCGTGGAGCTGGCCGACGCGGCCGGCGGCGCCACCCAGTGGCGGCGGGTGTGACCATGGACATGCAGCATCACAGTTCCGCCGCGCTGCGGCCCGTCTACTGGACGCAGGCCTGCGAACACCTCATGCAGCGCGACCGCATCCTGCGCAAGCTGATCCCGGTCTACGGCCACGAATCCATCCAGGCGCGCCACAGCCCGTTCCAGACCCTGATCCGCATCATCGTCGGCCAGCAGATTTCCCTCGCGCTGGGGCGCAAGCTCTGGGCACGGCTGGTGCAGGCCTGCGGCAGCGACGTGCAGCCCGCCTGCATCGCCGGCTGCACCGAAGCCGAACTGCGCGCGCTCGGGCTGTCCCTGCGCAAGGCCCAGTACCTGCGCGCCGCGGCCGAATTCTTCGCGCTGCCCGACCGGCTGGACCCGGCCTGGTGGGAATCGCGCGACGACGCGGCCGTGATGGCGCTGCTGTGCGACATCCGCGGCGTGGGCCGCTGGACGGCGGAAATGTTCCTGATCTTCTTCCTCGGGCGTCCCGACGTCCTGCCGCTGGACGACACGGCGCTGCTCAAGGCCATCTCCCACCACTACTTCAGCGGCGAGCCGGTCTCGCGCTTCGAGGCGCGCGAGGTCTCCCAGGCCTGGGCGCCGTGGCGCACGGTCGCCAGCTGGTACCTGTGGCGCAGCATGGATGCCGCCGCCGTCGAGTACTGAAGCCCCGACCGAGTCCCGAAATTCCGTCCTAGGACCCCTGCTCCCATGCGAAATACATTTCTTGAATTTGAACAGCCTCTGGCCGAGCTCGACCAAAAGATCGAAGAACTGCGCTACGTGCAGACCGATTCGGCCGTGGACATCTCCGAGGAAGTCAACCGCCTGCAGCAGAAGAGCCAGTCCCTGGCCAAGAGCATCTACGCCAAGCTCACCCCCTGGCAGACCGCGCTGGTGGCCCGCCATCCCCAGCGGCCCTACACCATGGACTACGTCCAGGCGCTGTTCACGGATTTCCACGAACTGCACGGCGACCGCATGTACGCCGACGACCAGTCCATCGTGGGCGGGCTGGCGCGCTTCAACGGCACGCCCTGCATGGTGATCGGCCACCAGAAGGGCCGCGACACCAAGGAACGCGCCCTGCGCAACTTCGGCATGCCGCTGCCCGAGGGCTACCGCAAGGCCCTGCGCCTGATGAAGCTGGCCGAGAAATTCCGCCTGCCGGTGTTCACCTTCGTCGACACCCCAGGCGCCTATCCCGGCGTCGGCGCGGAAGAACGCGGCCAGTCCGAAGCCATCGGCCACAACCTGTACGCCATGGCCGGCCTGAAAGTCCCCATCATCGTCACCATCATCGGCGAAGGCGGCTCGGGCGGCGCGCTGGCGATCGCCGTGGGCGACACGGTCATGATGCTGCAATACGCCACCTATGCCGTCATCTCGCCGGAAGGCTGCGCCTCCATCCTGTGGCGCAGCGCCGACAAGGCTTCCGTCGCCGCCGAGGCCCTGGCCATCACCGCGCCGCGCCTGAAGGACCTGGGCCTGATCGACCGCGTGGTCAACGAGCCCGTGGGCGGCGCCCACCGCGATCCGGCCACCATGGCCCGCCAGCTCCAGCGCGCCCTGGCCGACGCCCTGCGCGAGCTCTCCGGCATGGACGTGGACGAACTGCTGCGCCGCCGCCTCGAACGCATCTCCGCCTATGGGCGCTTCCAGGAAGCCCGCTAGGAAGCCCGCTCCCCGCACGACGCCCCCCGGCGGGACGCGGCCGTCCGGCGAGCCCGTCTCGCGTGCTCCGCGGCGGCCCGCCGCCGCGTCCTTCTCACGTTCTTCGCAGCGGCCCGCCGGCGAGTCCGTTCCGCCTTCCCTGAAGCGGCCCGCCACCGCGTCCGGCGACGATGCCGGCCCCTGGCGGGCGGCGCTCGATCCGGCGCTGCTGCGGGCGGTCGATACCGCCCTGATGGCGGGGCCGGCCGGCTCCGCCGTCGGCGTGGCGCTGAGCGCCGGTGCCGATTCCGCCATGCTGGCGCTGCACGCCGCCCATGCGGCCCGGCGGCGCGGGCTGCGCCTGCATTGCTTCCACGTCCACCATGGCCTGCAGCCCGAGGCCGACGACTGGCTGATCCGCGCGCACCGGCTGGCGGGGCTGCTGGAGGCGGACTGCCACAGCCGCCGGGTGACCGTCGAGATCGACGGGCGGGGCCTGGAGGCCGCCGCGCGCGACGCCCGCTACGCCGCCCTGGCCGGGCTGGCCGCCCATGCCGGCGTCGGCCACCTGCTGCTGGCCCATCACCAGGACGATCAGGCCGAGACCGTGCTGCTGCGCCTGCTGCGCGGGACCGGTCCGCTGGGCCTGGCGGCCATGCGCCCCGTGATGGAGCGCGACGGCCTGGTCTGGAGCCGGCCCTGGCTGGATCAGCCCCGGTCGGTGATCCTGGCCTGCGCCCGGCGCTTCGGGGACCTGAGCGGCTGGCAGCCGGCGCGCGATCCCAGCAATGCCGACGCCCGCTACGCCCGCGCCGCCCTGCGCACCGGGCTGGCGCCGGTGCTGGACGCGCATTGGCCCGCCTGGCGCCGGACCCTGGCCCGCCACGCCGGCCAGGCGCAGGCGCTGTCGGACTGGGTGGAGGAGGCCGCCCAGGCCGACTGGCAGGGGCTGGATCCCTCGCCCGACGGGCGGGAATTCTCGCTTGCCGCCTGGCGCGCGCTGCCGGCCCACCGCCAGGCCCAGGCGCTGCGCCATTGGCTGCGCGCCCTGGGCCTGCGCATGCCCACCGAAGCCCGCCTGCGCGCCTGGCTGCGCACGCTGCGCGGCGTCCATGCCCTGGGGCACGACCGCGACGTGCGGCTGTTGCACGAGGGCGTCTGGATCGCGGTGCGGCGCGGCCGCGTCCTCTGCCTGCCGAAAACCCAGGTAGAATAATCCGTTTTGCTGGTTCACCGGGCTTCAACCTTCGTCAAGGCATCATGCTAATCGTCCAGAAATACGGCGGCACCTCGATGGGCTCCGTCGAACGCATTCAGAACGTCGCGCGGCGGGTCGCCAAATGGCACGCCGCCGGCCACCAGGTCGTCGTCGTGCCCTCGGCCATGTCGGGCGAAACCAACCGCCTGCTGGGCTTGGCCAAGGAAATCTCTCCCCAGCCCGACCTGCGCGAGCTCGACATGCTGGCCGCCACCGGCGAGCAGGCCAGCAGCGCGCTGCTGGCCATCGCCCTGATGCGCCAGGGCGTGGCCGCCCGCAGCTACGCCGGCTGGCAGGTTCCGGTGCGCACCGACAGCGCCTACACCAAGGCGCGCATCCGCTCCATCGACGACACCCGCATCCGCGCCGACCTGGACGCGGGCCGCGTGGTGATCGTCACCGGCTTCCAGGGCGTCGACGACGAAGGCCACATCACCACCCTGGGGCGGGGCGGCTCGGACACCTCGGCCGTGGCGGTCGCCGCGGCCATGGGCGCCGACGAATGCCTCATCTTCACCGACGTGGACGGCGTCTACACCACCGACCCGCGCGTGGTGCCCGAAGCCCGCCGCATGAACGTCATTTCCTTCGAGGAAATGCTGGAAATGGCTTCGCTCGGCTCCAAGGTCCTGCAGATCCGCTCCGTGGAATTCGCCGGCAAATACCAGGTGCCGCTGCGGGTCCTGTCCTCGCTGACCGATCCCATGATCCCGGTCGACGAGGAAATGCACTCGGGCACGCTCATCACTTTCGAGGAAGACCAGAAAATGGAAACCGCCGTTGTCTCCGGCATCGCCTTCAGCCGCGACGAAGCCAAAGTCACCCTGCGCAACGTCCCCGACACCCCGGGCGTGGCCTATTCGATCCTGGGCCCCGTGGCCGCGGCCAACATCGACGTGGACATGATCCTGCAGAACATCTCCCAGCAGGGCATGACCGATTTCTCCTTCACGGTCAACCGCAACGACTTCGCGCGCACCCTGGACCTGCTGAAAAACCAGATCGGCCCGGCCGTGGGTGCCGGCGAGGTCGTCTCCGACGACAAGGTCGCCAAGGTCTCCATCGTCGGCATCGGCATGCGCAGCCACGTCGGCGTCGCCAGCCTCATGTTCCGCACCCTGGCCGAAGAAGGCATCAACATCCAGATGATCAGCACCTCGGAAATCAAGACTTCCGTGCTGATCAACGACAAGTACATGGAACTGGCCGTGCGCGCCCTGCACAAAGCCTTCGAACTGGACCAGGAATCCGTCCAGGCCGAAGCCTGATCGGCCGCGCCGGGCGCGGCGCCGGTCTTGCCGGCGTGCGCCGCGTCCTGTGCTAGAATGCCCGCTTTGCTGGAGACGTGGCCGAGTGGTTGAAGGTACTCCCCTGCTAAGGGAGCATGCGGCTTATACCCGCATCGAGGGTTCGAATCCCTCCGTCTCCGCCAGTTTGGCTGGCCTGAAGCCCTGTTGACTCAGGGCTTTTCCTTTTCTGGCGGCCGCGTGAGCTGAGGAGATGCTGCCGGGTCGATACGGCCGGGCACTGCGGATGGGCCGCGGAAACCACACGGCCGATGGCGTCGGTTCCGGCGGGCATCCGGGCTCCGGCGGGCACCTGGCGTCCGGCCGACGTCCGTCCCGGGAACCCGACGTGCGCAGGCCCCCCTCATCACGGCCGGGCTGTGCCCGTGTTGCCCGGCTCCCCGCTCCGCATGATGCGCGTGTCTGGTATCGTCGTGTCCGGTATCCGTATGATGTGCGTGATGAACCCTCCACCTCCCCGATTCCGGAGTCCCCGCCCCGACGCGTCCCCGCGGAGCCGCGCATGAGGCCGGCCGCCTCGGCGTGGGCGCTGTCCGGCGGCTCGGCGGTCGCGGTGGGCTTCGCGCGCTTCGGCTACGCGCTGATCCTGCCGGCGATGCGCACCGACCTGGCGCTGAACTATGCGCAGGCCGGCTGGCTCAATACCGTGAACGCGCTCGGATACCTGCTGGGCGCCGTGCTCGCCATCTACTTCGTCGCCCGGCTGGGCAACCGGCGCCTGTTCATGTGGGGCATGGCGCTGACGACGCTGTCGGTGCTGGCCAGCGGGCTGACGCGCGACTTCTTCTGGCTGAGCGTGTTCCGCTTCGTGGCCGGATTCGGCGGCGCGGGGGCGTTCGTCTGCGGCGGCGTGCTGGCGGGGGTGCTCGGCACGCGCGCCATCGTGATCTTCTTCAGCGGGGGCGGCCTGGGCACGCTGCTGACGGGCGCGGCCTTGCCGTGGCTGTTCGAGCTGCGGGGGCCGGCCGCGTGGCCGGCGGCGTGGATTGCGATGGGGGCCGTCTGCCTCCCGTGTTCCATCGCCGCGATCCGCGCCGCGGCCGCCATCGCGGAGCCCTCGTCCATGCGGTCCGACGCCCGCTGGCCGTGGCGGCCCTGCCTGCCGGTGCTGGCGGCGTATTTCATTTTCGGCCTGGGCTACATCGCCTACATGACCTTCATCGTGGCCTGGGTCCGGCAGCACGCCGCCGACCCGGCGCGCCTGGCCGTCACCACGTCCGTCATGTGGGCGCTGCTGGGCGTGATGACCCTGCTCGCTCCGCTGCTCTGGGCGCGGCTGTTCGACGGCCGCCGGGACGGTTGGCCCATGGGCGCCGCGCTGTTCGTATTGGCGGCGGGCGCGGCCCTGCCCCTGGTCCTGCCCAACCTGGCGGGCGTCTGGCTCTCCGCGATGCTGGTGGGCGGCAGCGTCTTCATGGTGCCGTCCGCGGTGACCGGCTTCGTCAAGGGCAATCTGGCCCGGCCGGCCTGGGGCAACGCCATGGCGGTGGCCACCAGCCTGTTCGCCATCGGCCAGACGATCGGCCCGGCCGCCTGCGGCTGGATCAGCGACCGGGCCGGCTCCCTGTCCTTCGGGCTGGCCGTGTCGGCCCTGATGCTGCTGCTGTCCGGCGCGCTGGCGCTGCGCCAGAGGCCGCTGGCCTGAGCCGGCGCGGGCTCAGAGTCTCGCGCGGGCTCAGAGCCTCGGGTACGCGTCCTCGCGGTCGTACATGGGATCGGGCCCCGGATGAAAGCGCGTGACCCGCGTCCCGTCGGGCCCCATGAACACGTACATCAGCGAATTCCAGACGTGGTCCTGCTTGTAGCGGTAGCTCCAGACGATCTGGCGCACGCTGGGCAGGCCGGCCGTGTCGACGATGGCGGGCGGGCCGAACTCGCAGCGCACCTGGTCGGCCGTCCATTCGCCCTGCTTCAGCACCTGGAAATGCTCGTCGGTCAGGATGGGCTCGATGCCCTGGACGAGGCCGCCGGCGTCCACCGTGGCGCCCCAGGCATACTGCCCCAGCGGTTGCTGCGACCAGACGACGCGGTTTCTGCCCTGGCGGTCGGTGCATTGCAGGGTGGGCGCGCCGAACTGCGCGCTCACCTGGGCCAGCGGCGTGCCCGGCGGGGTGGCGGCGATGCTGGCGCAGCCCGCCAGCCAGAGGCCCGCCCCCGTGGCGAGGGCGCTTCGGATCAGGGTCCGCATGCGTGGGCAGGAAAACATGAAACGTCTCCATGTGCGGTTTTCATCCCCTGAACGGGCATCTTTGGCGGCGATCTCCTACAATCGGGAAAAATCGCCGGCGCCCTGCGGAATCCGCCGATGCGGCCGGCGGGACGACAAGCGCCCATGCAGGGGGAGGAACATGCATTCTAACTTCATGGATGCCGTACGCGCGCGCAGCAGCCAGGCCATCGCCTCGGGCGAGCTGCAGCCCATCGTGGCCGAGGAAGTCCTGATCCAGGACCAGGGCCTGCCCTTCACCATCCGCTGGGTGGCCGCCCTGGCCGCCAAGGATGCGGCCGCCAGGGAGATTGCCAAGGATGCGGCCGCCAGGGACGCCGCCGCCCGGGGCGAGGCCGCCGGGGGGCCTGCCGTCCCGGATGCGGCCGGAGATCCTGCCGCGCGGAGCGCGGCGGCGGGCGCCCCCGCGCCCTCGGCCCGGCAGGCCGTCGTGCTGCCCGGCGGGCCGCGCGATCCGGACTTCAATCCCTTCCTGAAACCCGATCCCGCCCTGCTCGTCGGCCCGGTGGGGGAGCATCACGCGGCCATCCTCAACAAGTTCCCGGTGTGCCTGCACCACCTGGTGCTGGCCCGGCGCGCGTTCGCCGAGCAGCTCTCGCCGCTGGAGGAGATCGACTTCCGGGCCCTGGCCTCCATCCTGTCGGCGGAGGGCGGCCTGGGCTTCTACAACGGCGGCGCCGCCGCGGGCGCGAGCCAGCGGCACAAGCACGTCCAGTGGATCCCCGATGCGCCGGGCAACGTCTCGCTGCGCGCCCTGGCGGCCGGCCTGCCGGCCGACCAGGCGCAGGGCGCCATCGTGCGCCATCCCGCGCTGGATCTGGCGCACTGCTTCGTGCGCGTGGACGCCGGCCTGGGCGCCGATGCCGGGTCCAGCGCCCGTGCCATGCTGATCGCCTTCGGCCAGGCCTGCGCCGCGCTCGACCTGCGCCCGGGCGCCGACGGCCTGCTGCCGCCCTGCAACATGCTGGTCGGCGACGGCTGGATGCTGGTGCTGCCCCGCAGCCAGGAGCATTTCCAGGGCGTGTCCCTGAACGCCTTGTCCTTCGGCGGCACCTTCTACGTGCGCGACCCCGCCCAGATCGACGCCATCCGCGAAGCCGGCCCCCTGCGGGCGCTGGCCAGCGTCGGAGTGCCGGGCTAGGGCGGGGCGCCCCTACCCGAAGAACCAGTAGCACACGCCGATCGAGGCCAGCACGCCCGCCAGGTCGGCCAGCAGCGCGCAGCCCACGGCGTGGCGCGCGCGCTGGACGCCGACCGCGCCGAAATACACCGCCAGGATGTAGAAGGTCGTCTCGGTGCTGCCCTGGACGGTCGCGGCCAGCAGGGCGGGGAAGCTGTCCGGCCCGAAGTGCTGCATGGTCTCGATCATCATGGCGCGCGCCGCGCTGCCGGAAAACGGCTTGACCAGGGCGGTCGGCAGGGCGTCGACGAAACGCCCGTCCAGGCCGGCCGCGTGCGCCAGCCAGCGGATGCCGTCCAGCAGCACGTCCAGCGCCCCGGAGGCGCGCAGCACGCCCACCGCGCACAGCATGGCCACCAGGTAGGGCAGCAGTCCCTTGCAGACGTCGAAGCCGTCCTTCGCGCCCTCGATGAAACTTTCGTAGACGGGGATGCGCTTCCAGGCGCCGGCGATCAGGAAGGCGACGAGAATGCCGAAGACCACCAGGTTGCCCAGCAGCGAGGACAGGGCGGCCACGGCCGCGGCGCTCATGGACGCCAGCAGCGCCATGAAGCCGCCCAGCAGCAGCGCGCCGCTGCCCAGCCAGGCCAGCACCACGGGGTCGTGCAGCCGCAGCCGCTGCATGAAGGCCACCGCCAGCAGGCCCGTCAGCGTCGAGGCCGAGGTCGCCAGCAGGATCGGCAGGAACACCAGCGTCGGATCGGCCGCGCCCTGCTGCGCCCGGTACATGAAGATCGTCACCGGCAGCAGCGTCAGCGACGAGGCGTTCAGCACCAGGAACAGGATCTGCGCGTTGCTGGCGGACTTGGGTTCGGGGTTCAGCGTCTGCAGCGCGTGCATGGCCCGCAGGCCGATCGGAGTGGCGGCATTGTCCAGCCCCAGCGCGTTGGCGGCGAAGTTCAGCGTGATCAGGCCCAGGGCGGGGTGCCCGGCCGGCACGTCCGGCATCAGGCGGCGGAACAGCGGCCCCAGCAGCCGCGCCAGGCCGGCCACCAGCCCGGCCGACTCGGCGATCTTCAGGAAGCCCATCCACAGCGTCAGCGTGCCGAACAACATCAGCATCAGCTTGACCGACAGGTCCGCCATGTCGAACAGGCTGGTGATCAGGCGGGCGAACACGGTCGGATCGCCCAGGACCAGCCATTGGAACAGCGCGGCGGCCGCCGCGACGAGAAAGAATCCGAGCCAGAGGAGATTCAGCATGCGGCCTCCGGATTCGTCAGTACGCGGCGGTCCACGTCCTGGATGCGCGTGCGGCCGCAGAAGGCCATGGTCACGTCCAGTTCGTTGGCCAGGATTTCCAGGCAGCGCAGCACGCCGGCCTCGCCGCGCGCGGCCAGTGCGTACAGGAACGCCCGGCCGATCAGCACTCCGCGCGCGCCCAGCGCCAGGGCGCGCAGCGTGTCCTGGCCGCTGCGCACGCCGCCGTCCATCCAGACCTCGATGCGCCCGCCCACGGCCTGCGCGATGGCGGGCAGGGCGGCGATCGACGAGGGCGCGCCATCCAGCTGGCGTCCGCCGTGGTTCGACACCACCAGCGCGTCCGCCCCCGCGTCCACCGCGCAGCGCGCGTCCTGCGCGTCCATGATGCCCTTGACGATCAGCTTGCCGCCCCAGCGCTCCTTGATCCAGGCCAGGTCGCTCCAGTTCAGCGTGGCGTCGAACTGCTCCGCCGTCCAGGACGCCAGGGAACGCATGTCCGCCACGCCTTTGGCGTGGCCCACGATGTTGCCGAACGCGCGCCGGGGCGTGCGCAGCATCTCCAGGCACCACTGCGGCTTGAGCGCCAGGTTCGCCAGGTTGGCCAGCGTCGGGCGCGGCGGCGTGGACAGGCCGTTCCGGATGTCCTTGTGCCGCTGCCCCATCACCTGCAGGTCCAGCGTCACCATCAGGGCCGAGCAGCGCGCCGCGCGGGCACGGTCGATCAGCCGGCCGATGAACTCGCGGTCGCGCATCACGTACAGCTGGAACCAGAACGGCCGGCTGGTGCGGGCCGCCACGTCCTCGATCGAGCAGATGCTCATCGTCGACAGCGTGAACGGCACGCCGAAGCGCTCCGCCGCCCGCGCGGCCAGGATCTCGCCGTCGGCGCGCTGCATGCCCGTCAGCCCCGTGGGCGCCAGCGCCAGCGGCATCGCCACGTCCTCGCCCAGCAGGCGCGCCCGCAGGCTGCGCCGGGCGATGTCCACCGCCACCCGCTGGCGGAACTTCAGCGCCTGCAGGTCGGCTTCGTTGGCCCGGTAGGTGGATTCGGTCCAGGATCCGGAATCCATGTAGTCGTAGAACATGCGCGGCACGCGGCGCCGCGCGAGGCGGCGAAAGTCCTCGACGCAGGTGATCTGGTTCAGGGCGGGCAAGGGAAGGCTCCGGAAGGCGGGGGTGATGGGATTTCCCCCAATGGCAAATTCGGTCAGAACGGTCTGTGTCGGCAGAAGGATAAACCGCTTGTCATGGATACTGCGTGGAGTTCTGATCGTTCTTCATGTTTATAGCACTCAGTGCTACAATTTAACACGACAGGTGGCGTTGATGAGCAAAGGCAACCCCCGTTTTTTCAAGACCAAGGCATTCGCCAAACTGGCGGCCAAGGCGCGGATTTCCGACTTGGAACTGTTTCAGGCGGGCTTCGATCTGACACAGGGGAAAGGCGCCAATCTGGGCGGTGGCGTCTGGAAGAAGCGGCTCAACAAGAACATGCACCGCAGCATCGTGGTTGAGCAAGTGGCGGATTGGTGGTTTTTCGTCTACCTGTACGCAAAGAGCGATCGTGAAAATATTGACCAGGCGGAAGAGGCCGCTTTCAAGCTGCTGGCCGCCCAGTATGCTGCCATGCGTGACGAGCAGCTTGATGATCTACTGGTTCTGAAGGAAATCCTGGAGGTTTTCAGCCATGACGACTAAGCCCCACTTCAAGAGCGATGCGTTCGAAGCGATTCATAGCGCAGCCACGGGCCTTCACCGGGCCGGCGTGGTGACCAAACGGACCCTGCGGGATTTCGATGCGATGTGTCTTGCGGCGGCGCCCCGGCTCGATGCCAAGGCCGTCGTCCAGATTCGCAAAGACGCACAGGTCAGCCAGTCCGTATTTGCCAAGTACCTGAACACGAGCACGTCGACCGTACAAAAGTGGGAAAGCGGTGCCAAACAACCCAGCGGCATGGCTGCGCGCCTGCTGCAGGTCGTCAAGAAGCATGGGCTCGATGTGCTGGCGTGAGGGTGGGCCGGATCGCCGCCCGCAGGGTTTGATCCAGACTTTCACGATTGGATACCGGTTCAGGGTAATCCCCGATCCTCCCGGGAGGCGTCCGGACCGATGTTGTGAACAAGCAACGCCTTCCCGGGAAACTGGCGGTTTTGGCCCGGTCAACGTGGCGTTCGCTCCGGATTTTTGATGCAATACCTACAACTTCCCATCGCGGAGTTGGAAGAGCAGCGGCACAGGTTGTTGTTGGCCTGCTCTGATTCACACAAATCTACGGAGATTTCTTACATGAAAAAGACTCTGCTCGCCGCCGCTCTGCTGGCTGGTTTCGCCACCGCCGGTGTTGCCCAAGCGGAAACGTCCGTGACGCTGTACGGCATCCTGGATACCGGCTACGGCTACCAGAACTTCAAGTACGATCGTAACGGCGCCGACCTTACCGCCAAGTCCTCGGGCCTGCGCGACGGTACCTTCAACGGCAGCCGTTGGGGTCTGAAGGGTGCTGAAGACCTGGGCGACGGCCTGCGCGCCATCTTCCAACTGGAAGCCAGTGTTAATCTGGGTAGCCAAGCCGGTAACGGCCAGCGTGGCTTTGCCCGCCAATCCTTCGTCGGTCTGTCCAGCGACAGCTGGGGTACCTTCACGATGGGTCGTCAGTACTCCGCCGGCACGGAAACCTTCCAGGGTCCCAACGGCGTGAACCTGGGTGATGCTGATAAGGTCTTCGGCTCGGTCGGCCTGGGCGAAGGCACCCGCGTCGAAAATTCCTTCAAGTACGTGACGCCTGATCTGTCCGGCTTCAAGGCCATCGTGCTGTACGGCACGGGCGATGATGGCGGTACCTGGGTCAACCGCGATGGTAATACTTCCACCTCTTACGGTGATCGTGGTTCCCGCGTGTCCGTCGGCGCCCTCTATGCCAATGGCCCGATCGGTGTCGGCGCCAGCTATGACCGTCAAAGCGTGACGGGTCAAGACGCCATGACCTCATGGCAGTTGAGCGCCAGCTACGACTTTGAAGTCGTGAAACTGGCGCTGGCCTATGGTCAGGATCGTCATGGTAAGCTGGGTTGGAACGGTAATGCTGGTAGCTATATCGGTGGCCTGTCGGAAGCGAATTCGAAGGCTCTGCAAACCGGCACGGATCCTGCTTCCTATAACGACTTCAAGTCCAACAACTACCACGTTGGTCTGAGCGCCCCGATCGGTGGCGGTACTCTGTACGCCGGCTGGAACTACTCCACGTCCAACCTGGATGACTCGGTCGCTGACGGCGGTTGGGGCGACGCTGCCGACAACATCAGCGCCTACCAGCTGAACTACGTGTACCCCCTGTCCAAGCGCACCAGCCTGTACACCTACGCTTCGTACATGAAGAATGTTGGTTACGTCAAGGACCTGACGGGTACCGAAGCCGGCGTGGGGATCAACCACAAGTTCTAATCGTTTCGCGTGGCGTGTCCACGCTGCGATGCGGCCCGGCTCGCCGGGCCGTCACGAACGACGGGAGCTTCGGCTCCCGATGCAAAAAACCACCCTCCGGGGTGGTTTTTTGCGTCTATTCTCGATTTTTTTCCGGTGGAGCCTGTATAATACGAGAATGATTCTCATTAATGTTTGAGATGTCATGTATTTTCGGCCGGCGAGCGGGAGAACGCCGTGCCGATGGTCGTTGCGCCCTGTCGACAAGCACCCGCGCGCCGCTCATGCATGTCGCCAGGCCTGGATGGAGTATCGAATGCTGAAGAAAACCTTATTGGCGGCGGCGTTGCTGGCCGGTTTCGCAGCCGCCGGCGCGGCCCGGGCGGAAACGTCCATCACGCTGTACGGCATCGTGGATGCCGGCTACGGCTACCAGAACTACAAGTACGATCGCGGCGGCGCCGACGCCACCGCGAAATCCTCGGGCCTGCGCGACGGGACCCTCAACGGCAGCCGCTTCGGCCTGAAGGGCTCCGAAGACCTGGGCGACGGCCTGCGCGCCATCTTCCAGCTGGAGCAGGGCTTCGACATCGGCACCGGCCAGAGCTCCAGCGATCGCCAGTTCCACCGCCAGGCGTTCGCCGGCCTGTCCAGCGACGCCTGGGGCTCCCTCACCATGGGCCGCCAGTATTCCGCCGGCGTGGACACCTTCCTGGTGGACAACGGCTTCAACATGGGCGATGCCGACAAGGTCTTCGGCTCCATGGGCATGAACGAAGGCAACCGCGTCGACAATTCCTTCAAGTACACGACGCCCAGCCTGTCGGGCTTCCAGGCCATCGTGATGTACGGGACGGGCGACAGCGGCCGGCTGACGGCCGACGGCTACGCGGCTTCGGCCACGGTGGGCCGCGCCAACGGCGTCTCGTTCGACGACCGCGGCTCCCGCGTCTCGCTGGGCCTGCTCTATGCCGGCGGCTCGATCAGCGCGGGCGCCAGCTATGACCGCCAGAGCGTGTACGGCGACGACATCGGCGGGGGCGACGCCTCCGCGGCCACGAACTGGCAGATCAACGGCTCCTACGACTTCGAGGTCGTGAAGCTGTCCCTGGCCTACGGCCAGGACCGCCACGGCAAGATCGGCTGGGGCGGCAGCGTCGAGGACTTCGCCGATTTCGAGGGCCTGGGCCTGGGGAACTTCTTCGGCACGGACTTCAAGTCGAACAACTACCACGTCGGCCTGAGCGCGCCCGTGGCGGGAGGCACGCTGTACGCGGGCTGGGGATATTCGACCTCGAACGCCGACGACCTGGCGCCGGGCGGAGCGGCCGGCGATCTCTCCGGCAGCATCAGCACGTATCACCTGAACTACATGTACCCGCTGTCCAAGCGCACCAGCGTCTATGCCTACGGCACGTACGGCAGGAACCTGGCCTACGTGAGGGACCTGAAGGGCACCGAAGCAGGCGTCGGCCTGAGCCACAGCTTCTGATCGTCCCGTGGGGCGCGTCATGCGCCCGATGCGGCCCGGCTTGCCGGGCCGCCGCGAAGGGCCGGGGGCTTCGGCTCCCGATGCAAGAACCACCCTCCGGGGTGGTTTTTTGCGTGTGCGTCAGCGCGTCAAGGTCATCTGTGCGATGTAGCCGGATCGGGTTTCGCCCGCAGACTTGGCCCGCTGGTCCAGCAGGGCAAGAATGCGACGGGGCAGGGTGATGTTCACGCGTTCGATCGTGTCGTCGATCAGGGCCGGGTCGACCTCGGCGATTGCCCATATCCATCCGTCGTATTCACCAGACTGCTGCAGATCGGTGATGCTGGAGGGCCTGGGGATGGCCTCTTTGTGGGCGATGGCGTCTTCTATCCACAAGCTGATCGCCTCTTTGGCGTTCTCGATGGCTTCGTCGATACCGTTGTCGGCGGCGGAGAAGCAGCCGGGCAAGTCAGGCACCACGACCCCCCAGGCGGAGGTGTCGTTGCCGGGCTCGATGGCAATGGGGTATTTCATGAAGGCCTCCTTATTTCATGCCAGCGTGACGAAGCAGCTTGGTGACGAGTCCGATGCCTAAAGCCTTTTTGGGATGTGGCACGCTGATATGGCCAGGCAGTTCTGGATGTCTGTACACGTGATGTGAGCCTTTGACGTTCTGCAATCGCCATCCGGCCTGTTCAAGTTGTTTGATGAGGTCTTTGCTGTTCATCGTGTGTGCTATACACATTATAGCGAATGAAATCGGAAGGAGCATGATGCGGCTCCACGCGCCGCACCGAAAGGCGATCCGGCCGGTCTTGATCGTGTTTGCCATTGCGGGGAAATACGGGCAGCGGAGGCGGGGCGTTTTCATCTCATCGTAGTTTTGCGATCTGGCCGCCGGCCTGCGATCCGGCCATCATGATGCGAGTTGCCCCGTCCGGGCTTGTTTTGCTTTTGTCTACACAAGGGCGTAAGCTGAAACGGGTTCGTGCTGCGGACAGTGGGCGGGCAGCTGAAAATACGTCCGATCAGTGCTCGGTACATGCACGAAAAAGAGATCAAGCACTATGAGCGCCAGATTGAAATCGATCCCCTCTTTCCCCAGCGATGAGGCGGCGGAAGACTTCGTCGCCAATGCCGATCTGTCGGAGTACGACCTGTCGCAGTTCAAGCCCATGCGCTTCGAACTCGAACCCAAATCTGCGTCGCTGAACATGCGTCTGCCTGCCGCGCTGCTCGACGCGGTCAAGGCCCGCGCGAAGGCTCGGGGCATCCCCTACACCCGCTACGTGCGCATGCTGCTGGAATCGGACGTCGCGCGCCACCGGCGTTCGTAGGCCGCCTCGGGCGTGTCGTCCGCCCGACGCATGTCTTGCAACCCTGGCCCGCCTCCGGCCGCGCCGCGCCCCGGCGATGCGCCGCCCGCGCCCGCGGCCCGGGCCCGGCCGTCCCTCCGCGCTCCTTGGCACGGTCCTTGCGCCGCCGGCGGGAGACGCGCTTTCAGGCGCTTGAAAGGCGCCCCGTGATCTTCTGAAATTCTTGATCTCGAATATGTTTCCACTCCGGGTTTTCCCGGCGGTCGGGCTTGTCGAAATGCTACAATCCCGTGGTTTGATCATCTGGAACAGGGGCTGCTCATGAATCTGGCACAGTACTTTCCCGTGCTGCTTTTCATCATCGTCGCCACGCTGATCGGTGCGGCCCTGCTGGGCGCCGGCCGCCTGCTGGGCAGGAACGTGCCGGACGCCGAAAAGCTCTCGGCCTACGAATGCGGCTTCGAGACCTTCGGCGATTCGCGCATGAAGTTCGACGTGCGCTACTACTTGGTGGCCATCCTGTTCATCATGTTCGATCTGGAAATCGCCTTCCTGTTTCCCTGGGCCATGGCCAATGGCACGGTGGGCATGGTGGGCTTCTGGACGGTCGCCATCTTCCTGGGCGTGCTGACGGTCGGCTTCATCTACGAATGGCGGCGCGGCGCGCTCGACTGGGAATAAACGGGGGTACATCATGGCTATCGAAGGTGTCATGGACAAAGGCTTCATCACCACCAGCGCGGACAAGTTCCTCAACTGGGCAAAGACGGGCTCGCTGTGGCCCATGACGTTCGGCCTGGCCTGTTGCGCGGTCGAGATGATGCACGCCGGCGCGGCGCGCTACGACCTGGACCAGTTCGGCATCATTTTCCGCCCCAGCCCGCGCCAGTCCGACCTGATGATCGTGGCCGGCACGCTGTGCAACAAGATGGCGCCGGCCCTGCGCAAGGTCTACGACCAGATGCCCGAGCCGCGCTGGGTGGTGTCCATGGGTTCCTGCGCCAATGGCGGCGGCTACTACCACTACTCGTATTCCGTGGTGCGCGGCTGCGACCGCATCGTGCCCGTGGACGTCTACGTGCCGGGCTGTCCGCCCACGGCCGAGGCCCTGGTCTACGGCCTGCTGCAGATGCAGAACAAGATCCGCCTGACCAACACCATCGCCCGCTAGGCACCGCCCGGCGCCATCCAACACCGCTGACACAACCGCTATGACACGGCTACAGACTTTAGACACGAATCTGCGCGCGGTCCTGGGGGCCTCGGCCGATCTGACCGAGGACCGCGGCGAACTCACGCTGCAGGTGGCCGCAGACGCCTGGGTGGACACCTGTCGCGTGCTGCGCGACCACGCCAGCCTGCGCTTCGAGACCTGCATCGACCTCTGCGGGGTCGATTATTCCGCCTGGAAGGCGCCCACCTACGACGCCTCCCACGCCCCGCATCCGCAGCGCTTCGCCGTGGTGATCCACCTGCTGTCGGTGACGCACAACTGGCGTCTGCGGGTGCGCGCGTACACGCCGGACGACGCCTTCCCGGTGATCGCCTCGCTGGTGGACATCTGGCCCTCGGTCAACTGGTACGAGCGCGAGGCCTTCGACCTGTACGGCATCGTCTTCGAGGGCCACCCCGACCTGCGCCGCATCCTGACGGACTACGGCTTCATCGGCCACCCGTTCCGCAAGGACTTCCCGATTTCCGGCCACGTCGAAATGCGCTACGACGCCGAGCAGAAGCGCGTCGTCTACCAGCCCGTCACGATCGAGCCGCGCGAGATCACCCCGCGCGTCGTGCGCGAAGACCACTACGGCATTGAACGGTACTGACATGGCAGAGATCCAGAATTACAACCTGAACTTCGGCCCGCAGCACCCGGCCGCGCACGGGGTGTTGCGCCTGGTGCTCGAACTGGACGGCGAAGTCGTCCAGCGCGCCGACCCGCACATCGGCCTGCTGCACCGCGCCACCGAAAAGCTGGCGGAAACCCGCACCTACCTGCAGACGCTGCCCTACATGGACCGGCTGGACTACGTGTCCATGATGTGCAACGAGCACGCCTACTGCATGGCCGTCGAACGCCTGCTGGGCATCGAAGTCCCGCTGCGCGCGCAGTACATCCGCGTCATGTTCGACGAGATCACGCGCATCCTGAACCACCTGATGTCGCTGGGCTCGCACGCGCTGGACGTGGGCGCCATGGCGGTGTTCCTGTACGCCTTCCGCGAGCGCGAGGACCTGATGGACTGCTACGAGGCGGTCTCGGGCGCGCGCATGCACGCGGCCTACTACCGCCCGGGCGGGGTGTACCGCGACCTGCCCGACACCATGCCGCAGTACAAGGGTTCCAAGTACCGCTCCGACAAGGAACTGCGCGCCATGAACGAATCGCGTTCGGGCTCGCTGCTGGACTTCATCGAGGACTTCACCAACCGCTTCCCGTCCTGTGTGGACGAATACGAGGTCCTGCTGACGGACAACCGCATCTGGAAGCAGCGCCTGGTGGACGTCGGCGTGGTCTCGCCCGAACGCGCGCTGGCGCTGGGCTTCACCGGCCCCATGCTGCGCGGCTCCGGCGTCGAATGGGACCTGCGCAAGCACCAGCCCTACGACGTCTACGACCGCCTGGAATTCGACATCCCCGTGGGCAAGAACGGCGACTGCTACGACCGCTACCTGTGCCGCATCGCGGAAATGCGCGAATCCAACCGCATCATCCGCCAGTGCGTCGAATGGCTGCGCAACAATCCCGGCCCCGTCATCACCGGCAACCACAAGGTCGCCCCGCCCAAGCGCGCGCGCATGAAGTCGGGCATGGAAGACATGATCCACCATTTCAAGCTCTTCACCGAGGGCATGCACGTCCCCGAAGGCGAGACCTACGCCGCCGTGGAGCACCCCAAGGGCGAGTTCGGCATCTACCTGGTGTCCGACGGGGCCAACAAGCCCTATCGCATGAAGATCCGCGCGCCGGGCTTCGCCCATCTGCACTCGCTGGAAGAAATGTCCAAGGGCCACATGATCGCCGACGTGGTCACCATCATCGGGACCCAGGACATCGTGTTCGGCGAGATCGATCGCTAGCCGCGCGGACATCACAGGGAATCTGATTATGCTGCTTTCCGAACAAGCCTACCGGGACATCGACCGGGAAATCACCAAGTACCCGGCGGACCAGAAGCAGTCCGCCGTGATGGCGGCGCTGACGATCGCCCAGGGGGAAAAAGGCTGGGTGTCGCCGGACATGATCCGCGAGGTGGCCGCCTACCTGGGCATGCCGCCGGTCGCCGTCCAGGAGGTCGCGACCTTCTACAACATGTACAACACCAAGCCGGTGGGCCGCTACACGCTGACCATCTGCACCAATCTGCCCTGTGCGCTCCAGGGCGGCACGCAGGCGGCCGAACACCTCAAGCGCACGCTGGGCATCGATTTCCACGAAACCACGCCCGACGGCCTGTTCACCCTGATCGAGGGCGAATGCATGGGGGCCTGCGGCGACGCGCCGGTGATGCTGGCCAACGGCACGCACATGTGCTGCCGCATGCAGCCGGAAAAAATCGACGCCTTGATCGGTGAACTGAAGGAATCCGCATGAGCGCTCTGGACGTACTGCAGAAATTCTCCACGGACGCGCTGTCGCCCGACCTGGGCGGAGACCCCGCCCGCAGCATGATCTTCCACGACCGCCACATCCAGCCGCAGATCCTCGCCGGCCTGGACGGGCACAACTGGGGCATCCGCGACTACATGGCGCGCGGCGGCTACGAGGCCCTGAAAAAGGTCCTGTCGGGCATGACGGCCGACGACGTGATCGCCGAACTGAAGGCCTCCAACCTGCGCGGCCGCGGCGGCGCGGGCTTCCCGACGGGCCTGAAATGGTCCTTCATGCCGCGCAACATCCCCGGCCAGAAATACGTCGTCTGCAACTCGGACGAAGGCGAGCCCGGCACCTTCAAGGACCGCGACATCCTGCGCTACAACCCGCACGCCGTGATCGAAGGCATGATCATCGGCGGCTACGCGATGGGCGCCTCGGTGGGCTACAACTACATCCACGGCGAGATCTTCCAGATCCACCGGCGCTTCGAGCAGGCCCTGGAAGAAGCCCGCGAGGCCGGCTTCCTGGGCGATGACATCCTCGGCTCGGGCTTCAGCTTCCAGCTGCACTCGCACCACGGCTTCGGCGCCTACATCTGCGGCGAGGAAACCGCGCTGCTGGAATCCATCGAAGGCAAGAAGGGCCAGCCGCGCTTCAAGCCGCCGTTCCCGGCCAGCTTCGGCCTGTACGGCAAGCCCACCACGATCAACAACACCGAAACCTTCGCCGCCGTGCCCTGGGTGATCCGCCTGGGCGCGCAGGCCTACGCCGAACTCGGCGTCGAGAAGGCGGGCGGCACCAAGATCTTCTCGGTCTCGGGCGACGTCGAACGCCCCGGCAACTACGAAATCCCGCTGGGCACGCCGTTTCCCAAGCTGCTGGAGCTGGCCGGCGGGATGCGCGGCGGGCGCCGGCTCAAGGCCGTGATCCCCGGGGGCTCCTCGGCTCCGGTGCTGCCGGCCGACATCATGATGCAGACCAACATGGACTACGACTCCATCGCCAAGGCCGGCTCGATGCTGGGCTCGGGCGCGGTCATCGTCATGGACGAGACCCGCTGCATGGTGAAGTCGCTCATGCGCCTGTCGTATTTCTACTTCGAGGAGTCCTGCGGCCAGTGCACGCCCTGCCGCGAGGGCACCGGCTGGCTGTACCGCATGATGAACCGCATGGAACACGGCCAGGGCACGATGGAGGACATCGAGACCCTGGATTCCGTGGCGCACAACATGATGGGGCGCACGATCTGCGCCCTGGCCGATGCGGCCGCCATGCCCGTGCGCAGCTTCATCAAGCACTTCCGCGACGAATTCGTGCACCACGTGGACCACAAGGACTGCGTGGTCGCCAAGTATCTGTAGGGTCAGGACACGCCATGGTAGAACTCACCATCGACGGGCTTAAGGTCGAAGCCGCAGAAGGCAGCATGGTCATCCAGGCTGCCCATGCGGTAGGCCTGTACATCCCCCATTTCTGCTATCACAAGAAGCTCAGCATCGCCGCCAACTGCCGGATGTGCCTGGTCGAGGTCGAAAAGGCGCCCAAGGCCCTGCCGGCCTGTGCCACGCCGGTCACCAACGGCATGGTGGTGCACACCCGCTCGCCCAAGGCCATCGACGCCCAGCGCGCGGTCATGGAATTCCTGCTGATCAACCACCCGCTGGACTGCCCGGTCTGCGACCAGGGCGGCGAATGCCAGCTGCAGGACCTGGCCGTGGGCTACGGCGAATCGGCCTCGCGCTACAAGGAACCCAAGCGCGTGGTCTTCCACAAGCCCATGGGCCCGCTGATCTCGGCCGAACAGATGCAGCGCTGCATCCACTGCACCCGCTGCATCCGCGTGGGCCAGGAAATCGGCGGCTACATGGAAATCGGCATGCTCAACCGGGGCGAGTTCTCCGAGATCACCACCTTCGTGGGCGAGGCCGTCGAATCCGAGCTCTCGGGCAACATGATCGACGTCTGCCCGGTGGGCGCGCTGCTGTCCAAGCCCTTCATGATGGGCGCGCGCACCTGGGAACTGGCCCGGCGCCGCTCGATCAGCCCGCACGACAGCGTGGGCGCCAACCTGGTCGTGCAGACCAAGATGGACCGCGTGCTGCGCGTGGTGCCCTTCGAGAACGAGCCGGTCAACGAATGCTGGATCAGCGACCGCGACCGCTTCTCCTATGCCGGCCTGTACGTCGAGGACCGCCTGCAGCACCCGATGGTGCGCGGCTGTGACGGCCAGTGGCACGAGGCCTCCTGGTCCGACGCCCTGCAGTCCGTGGTCACCGGCCTGAAGCAGGTGCGCGAGGACGGCGGCGGCGCCCAGATCGGCGCGCTGGCCACCGAGACCGCCACGCTCGAAGAGCTCGCCCTGCTGGCGCGCCTGACGCGCGCCCTGGGCTCGGACAACATCGACTTCCGCCTGCGCGGCGACGGCGCGGCCTTCGACGCCGTGCGCACCGGCGCGCCCTGGCTGGGCATGCCGATCGCCGACCTGAACACCCTGGACCGCGCCCTGGTGGTGGGCTCCTTCCTGCGCAAGGATCATCCGCTGCTGGCGCAGCGCCTGCGCCAGGCGGCCAAGCGCGGCATGCAGCTCTCCCTGGTGGACAGCGTCGCCGCCGATCCGCTGGTGCCGGTGGCCGGCCGCCTGACGGTCAAGCCCTCGGCCCTGGTATCGGCCCTGGCCGAGATCGCCGTCGCCCTGGCCGCCATCAAATCCCAGCCCGTGCCCGAGGGCCTGTCCGGCGTGCAGCCGGGCGAGTCCGCGCGCGCCATCGCCGCCAGCCTCGCCTCCGGCGAGCGGGTGGCGGTGCTGATGGGCAACCTGGCCCTGGCCGACGACCAGGCCGCGCAGCTGGCGGCCAACGCCCAGGCCATCGCGCAGCTGGCGGGCGGGCGCTTCGGCTTCCTGACCCCGGGCGGCAACACCGTGGGCGGCTACCTGGCGGGCGCCGTGCCGGCCGACGGCGGCCTGGACGCGCGCCGCATGCTGGGCGGCGAGCCCCTCAAGGCCTACCTGGTGCTGCACGCCGAGCCGCGCCTGGACAGCGACCTGGGCGAGCGCGCCGTGCGCACGCTGCAGGGCTCGGCCATGGCGGTGGCCTTCACGGCCTTCCGCTCGGCGGCCGAGGACTGGGCCGACGTGATGCTGCCGATCGCGCCCTTCACCGAGACGTCCGGCACCTTCGTCAACGCCGAGGGCCGCGTGCAGAGCTTCAAGGGCGTGGCCGCCCCGGTGGGTGACACCCGCCCGGCCTGGAAGGTCCTGCGCGTGCTGGGCAACCTGATGGACCTGCAGGGCTTCGACGACGAGACCTCCGAATCGGTGCGCGACACCGTGATGGTGGGCGGCCTGGACGGCCGCCTGTCCAACGAGATCCGCCTGGCGCCGGCCGCCGCGGCCCCGGCCGCCGGCCTGGAGCGCGTGGCCGAGCTGCCCATCTACCGCACCGACGCGCTGGTGCGCCGTTCGCAGCCGCTGCAGGAGCACGTCAATTCCGCGCCGCCGCGCGCGGCGATGAACGCCGCCACGCTGCGGGCGCAGGGCCTGGCGGCCGGGGACGCGCTGCGCGTGTCCACGGCCCACGGCTCGGCCGAACTCGAAGCCGCCCTGGACGACACCGTGGCCGACGGGGCCGTGCGCATCGCCGGGGCCTTTGAACAGACCGCCGCCTTGGGCATGGGCTCGGGCGCAATCCAGGTGGAGCGTCGCTAATGGACTGGTTGAACACCCTCAACGCCTTCGGCACGGGCCTGATCGGCGAGACCCCCTGGCTGGTGGTCTGGACGCTGGTGAAGATCGTCGTCATCGCCGTGCCCATCATCCTGTGCGTGGCCTACCTGACGTACTGGGAACGCAAGATGATCGGCGCCATGCACGTGCGCCTGGGGCCCACCCGGGTGGGCTACCGCGGCCTGCTGCAGCCCTTCGCCGACGTGTTCAAGCTGCTGACCAAGGAACTGATCGTTCCGTCCAAGGCCAACCGCGTGCTGTACATCCTGGCCCCGGTGGTCACGCTGATGCCGGCGCTGGCGGCCTGGGCCGTGATCCCCTTCCAGCCGGAAGTGGTCCTGGCCGACGTCAACGCGGGCCTGCTGTTCATCCTGGCCATCACCTCGATCGAAGTCTACGGCGTCATCATGGCCGGCTGGGCGTCGAACTCCAAGTACGCCCTGCTGGGCGCGCTGCGCGCCTCGGCGCAGATGGTGTCCTACGAACTGGGCATCGGCTTCGTCATGGTGACGGTGCTGCTGGTGTCGGGCACGCTGAACCTGTCGGGCATCGTCGAGGGCCAGACCGTCGGCCACTTCGCCGGCATGGGCCTGAACTTCCTGTCCTGGAACTGGCTGCCGCTGCTGCCGCTGTTCGTGATCTACGTCGTGTCCTCGGTGGCCGAGACCAACCGCCACCCCTTCGACGTGGTGGAAGGCGAATCGGAAATCGTGGCGGGCCACATGGTGGAATATTCCGGCATGGGCTTCGCGCTGTTCTTCCTGGGCGAATACGCCAACATGATCCTGCTGTCGGCGATGGCCTCGATCATGTTCCTGGGCGGCTGGGCCGCGCCGCTGGACTTCGCGCCCTTCACCTGGGTGCCGGGCTGGCTGTGGCTGGGCCTGAAGACCTTCGTGGTGGTGTCCATGTTCATCTGGTTCCGCGCGACCTTTCCGCGCTACCGCTACGACCAGATCATGCGGCTGGGCTGGAAGGTCTTCATTCCCCTGACGGGGATCTGGCTGGTGGTGGTGGCGATCTGGATGCAGACGCCCTGGAACATCTGGCAGTAAGGGGTACGAGATGGAAGCGATCAAGGATTTCTTCGGCAGCCTGATGCTGAAGGAAATGCTCGAAGGCATGCGCCTGACGGGCAAATACTTCTTCAAGCGCAAGATCACGCTGCGCTACCCGATGGAAAAGACGCCGGCCTCGCCGCGGTTCCGCGGCCTGCACGCGCAGCGCCGCTACGCCAACGGCGAGGAACGCTGCATCGCCTGCAAGCTGTGCGAGGCGGTCTGCCCGGCCCTGGCCATCACGATCGAATCGTACGAGCGCGAGGACGGCACGCGCCGCACCACGCGCTACGACATCGACCTGGCCAAGTGCATCTTCTGCGGCTTCTGCGAGGAAGCCTGTCCCACCGACGCCATCGTGGAGACGCACCTGCACGAATACCATGGCGAAAAACGCGGCGACCTGTACTACACCAAGGACATGCTGCTGGCCGTGGGCGACCGCTACGAGTCGGAAATCGCGGCCCGCCGCGCCGCCGACGCGCCCTACCGTTGATGCCGGGAACCCGACCATGAGTTTCGATACCGTTCTGTTCTACCTGCTGGCCATCGTGCTGGTCGTGGCGGCGTTCCGCGTCATCACGGCCTCCAGCCCCGTGACCGGGGTGCTGCACCTGATCCTGACCTTCTTCACCGCGTCCATGATGTGGATGCTGATCCAGGCGGAATTCCTGGCGCTGGTGCTGGTGATCGTCTACGTCGGCGCCGTGATGGTGCTGTTCCTGTTCGTCGTCATGATGCTCGACATGCGCACCGAGGGCCTCAAGCAGGGCCTGCGGGTCTACCTGCCGCTGGGCCTGACCATCGGCGGGATCATGGTGCTGGAGATGGCCTTCGTGCTGCTGCGCTCCTGGGGCGAGGCCCCGGCGCTGCCGGTCCCGGCCGACGACTTCGACAACACCCTGGCCCTGGGCACGGCGATGTACACCCAGTACGCCTACGCCGTCGAGATCGGCGGGGTGGTGCTGCTGGTCGGCATGATCTGCGCCATCGCCCTGACCATGCGCAAGCGCGCCGACTACAAGCGCACCCATCCCGGCAAGCAGGTGCGCGTGCGCGCCGCCGACCGCGTGCGCCTGGTGAGCATGCCCGCGCAGGTCGAGACGGCCGACGCGCAATCCGAAGGAGCCCAAAAATGACCATAGGCCTGAGCCATTACCTGATCGTCGGGGCGATCCTGTTCGCCATGGGCGTGTTCGGCTTCTTCCTGAACCGCCGCAACCTGATCGTGCTGCTGATGTCGATCGAGCTGATCCTGCTGGCGGCCAACATGAACTTCGTCGCCTTCTCCATCGGGTCGGGCGACCCGGCCGGGCAGATCTTCGTGTTCTTCGTGCTGACCGTGGCCGCCGCCGAGGCCGCCATCGGGCTGGCGATCCTGGTGCTGCTGTTCCGCAATCTCAGCACCATCAACGTCGACAAGCTCGACTCGCTGAAGGGGTAGTCACGCCATGTCCGCACAGAATCTGTATCTCCTGATCGCGCTGGCGCCGCTGGCCACCGCGGTGATCGCCGGCTTCTTCGGCACGGGCTTCCTCGGCTCGTGGCTGGGGCGCCGCGGCTCGCACCTGCTGACCATCCTGGGGGTGGCGGTGTCCTTCGCGGGCTCGCTGCTGGTGCTGCAGCAGGTGCTGGACGGCCAGACCTTCGAGGGCACGGTCTACACCTGGTCCATGATCGGCTCGGTCAAGTTCGAGATCGGCTTCCTGATCGATCCGCTGACGGCGCTGATGATGGTGGTGGTGACCTCGGTGTCGCTGATGGTGCACATCTACACCATCGGCTACATGTCCGACGATCCGGGCTACCAGCGCTTCTTCTCCTACATCTCGCTGTTCACCTTCTCCATGCTGATGCTGGTGATGTCGAACAACATGCTGCAGCTGTTCTTCGGCTGGGAAGCCGTGGGCCTGGTGTCCTACCTGCTGATCGGCTTCTACTACGGCCGTCCGTCGGCGGTGTTCGCCAACCTCAAGGCCTTCATGGTGAACCGCGTGGGCGACTTCGGCTTCGTGCTGGGGATCGGCCTGCTGTACGCCTACACCGGCAGCCTGAACTACGCGGAAGTCTTCGCCCAGGTCGACCGGCTCTCGGGCCTGCTGTTCCCGGGCACCGAATGGCACCTGCTGACCGTGGCCTGCCTGGCGCTGTTCGTGGGCGCCATGGGCAAGTCGGCCCAGGCCCCGCTGCACGTCTGGCTGCCCGACTCCATGGAAGGCCCGACGCCGATCTCCGCCCTGATCCACGCCGCCACCATGGTGACGGCCGGGATCTTCATGGTGGCGCGCTTCTCGCCCGTGTTCGAGATGTCGCCCACGGCGCTGTCGGTCATCATCGTGATCGGCGCCTTCGGCGCGCTGTTCCTGGGCATCCTCGGGGTGGTGCAGAACGACATCAAGCGCGTGGTGGCCTATTCCACGCTGTCGCAGCTGGGCTACATGACGGTGGCGCTGGGCGCCTCGGCCTACCCGGTGGCGATCTTCCACCTGATGACGCACGCCTTCTTCAAGGCGCTGCTGTTCCTGGGCGCGGGCTCGGTGATCCTGGGCATGCACCACGATCAGGACATGCGCCACATGGGCGGCCTGCGCAAGTACATGCCGATCACCTGGATCACCATGCTGATCGGCACGCTCGCCCTGGTGGGCACGCCGTTCTTCTCCGGCTTCTATTCCAAGGAACACATCATCGAGGCCGCCGGCGCGGCCAACGTCTGGGGGGCGAACTTCGCCTACTACGCGACGCTGTGCGGCGTGTTCGTGACCTCGCTGTATTCCTTCCGCCTGTACTTCCTGGTCTTCCACGGCAAGGAACGCTTCGACACCGTGCACGGCCCGGCCCACGTCCATCATGACGAAGGCCGCACCCTGGCGGCCCACGGCCATGGCCACGATGCGCACGGGCACGGCGGCCACGCGCACGGCGATCACGGCCACGACGCGCACCACGGCGGCGGCCTGCCCAAGGAATCGCCCTGGGTGGTGACGCTGCCGCTGGCGCTGCTGGCAGTGATGTCGGTGGTGGCCGGCGTCTGGTTCATCGACCCGCTGCTGTTCGACGGCTATTTCGGCAAGGCCATCACGGTAGCGTCCCACCATCCGGCCATGGCCGAGCTGGCCCACGAATGGCACGGCTGGGTGGCCTTCGCGCTGCACGGCTTCACCTCGGTGCCGTTCCTGCTGCTGCTGGCCGGCTTCGTGGTCGCCTGGTACTGCTGGCTGGTGAACCCGTCGGTGCCCGCCGCGCTGGCGCGCAGCCTGGCGCCGGTCTACCGCCTGCTGGACAACAAGTACTACTTCGACTGGTTCAACGAGAACGTCATCGCCCGCTTCGCCCGCGCCCTGGGGCGCGGCCTGTGGCAGGGCGGCGACCGCGGCCTGATCGACGGCCTGATCATCAACGGCAGCGCGCGGCTGGTGGGGGCCGCGGCCGCCACGGCCCGCCTGCTGCAGTCCGGCTACATCTATCACTACGCCTTCGCCATGATCATCGGCATCATGGTGTTTCTCACTTTCTTCGTCTTGATGGTTCACTGATGGCTAGCGAAATGGCGTCCTCTACACTCCCCTGGCTGACCCTCTCGATCTTCGTCCCGATCTTCTTCGGGCTGCTGGTGCTGCTGGTCGGCCGGGACGACAATCCGGGGCCGGCCCGGGTGCTGTCGCTGGTCGGGTCCATCGCCGGGCTGCTGGTGACCATCCCCCTGTACACCGGCTTCAACCCGGACACGGCCGACATGCAGTTCGTCGAGAAGACGCCGTGGATCGAGGCCTTCAACCTCAACTACCACCTGGGGATCGACGGCATCTCGGTGTGGTTCGTGCTGCTGACGGCCTTCATCACCATCATCGTGGTGCTGGCCGGCTGGGAAGTCATCAAGTCGCGCGTGGCGCAGTACATGGCCGCGTTCCTGATCCTGTCGGGCCTGATGGTCGGCGTGTTCTGCGCCCTGGACGGCATGCTGTTCTACGTGTTCTTCGAGGCCACCCTGATCCCGATGTACATCATCATCGGCGCCTGGGGCGGTCCGAACCGCGTGTACGCGGCCTTCAAGTTCTTCCTCTACACGCTGATGGGTTCGCTGCTGACCCTGATCGCCTTCATCTACCTGTGGCACGCCTCGGGTGGGTCCTTCGACGTGGCGACCTGGCACAAGCTGCCCCTGAGCTACACCGAGCAGGTCTTCATCTTCGTGGCGCTGCTGGCGGCCTTCGCGGTCAAGGTGCCGATGTGGCCGGTGCACACCTGGCTGCCCGACGCCCACGTGGAAGCCCCCACGGGCGGCTCCATCGTGCTGGCGGCGATCATGCTGAAGCTCGGCGCCTACGGTTTCCTGCGCTTCTCGCTGCCGATCGCGCCGGATGCCTCGCACAGCCTGGCCGGCCTGATGATCGCGCTGTCGCTGATCGCGGTGATCTACATCGGCCTGGTCGCCATCGTCCAGGACGACATGAAGAAGCTCGTGGCGTATTCGTCCGTGGCGCACATGGGCTTCGTCACCCTGGGCTTCTTCCTGTTCAACGTCACCGGCCTGGAAGGCGCCATCGTGCAGATGATCTCGCACGGCTTCGTCTCGGGCGCCATGTTCATGTGCATCGGCGTCATGTACGACCGCCTGCACACGCGCCGCATCGACGCCTACGGCGGGGTGGTGCACCGCATGCCGCGCTTCGTCACGTACTTCGTGCTGTTCTCCATGGCCAACGCGGGCCTGCCGGGCACCAGCGGCTTCATCGGCGAATTCACGGTGATCCTGGGCGCGGTGCAGTACAACTTCTGGATCGGCCTGCTGGCCGCCTCGGCGCTGATCTGGGGCGCGGGCTATTCGCTGTGGATGGTCAAGCGCGTGGCCTTCGGCCCCGTGGCCAACGAGCAGGTGGACGGCATGTCCGACCTGTGCAGCCGCGAGTTCCTGATCCTGGGCCTGCTGGCCATCCTGACCCTGTTCATGGGCATCTATCCCAAGCCCTTCACGGACCTGATGCATCCCTCGGTGCAAGCCTTGCTGCAGCACGTGTCCATCTCGAAACTGTAGGCCGGAACCACTATGCAAAATCTTTTCGACTTCGCGCTGGCGACTCCCGAGATCGTGCTGCTGGTGCTGACCGGAGCCGTGCTGCTGATCGACGCCTTCGGCAACGAGCCCAGCCGGCGCATGACCTTCATGCTGACCATGGGCACGCTGCTGGTCGTCATCCTGGTGTCCTGGGGGCAGTGGGGCGAAGCCACGCAGGGCCGCACCTTCAGCAGCCTGTACGTGGCCGATTCGCTGGGCCATTTCCTGAAGATCCTGTCGGCCATCGCCGTGGGCGTGACGCTGATCTACGGCCGCGCCTATGCCGAGAAGCGCGACATGGTGGCGCGCGGCGGCGAGATGTATTCCCTGGCGCTGCTCACCCTGCTGGGCGAGTTCGTCATGATCTCGGCCGGCAGCATGCTGACGGTGTACCTGGGCGTGGAGCTGATGTCCTTCGCCCTGTACGGCCTGGTGGCCCTGCGCCGCGATCACCTGGCCTCGGTCGAGGCCGCGATGAAGTACTACGTGCTGGGCTGCCTGGCTTCCGGCATCCTGCTCTACGGCATGTCCATGATCTACGGCGCCACCGGCCAGCTTGGCCTGGTCGAGATCGCCCAGGTGATCCGCGACGGCGGCGCCGACCGCATGCCGCTGGTGTTCGGCGTGGTGTTCATCGTCTCGGGCCTGGCCTTCAAGCTGACGGCCGCGCCCTTCCACATGTGGACGCCCGACGTCTACCAGGGCGCGCCGACCACCGTCACGCTGCTGGTGGGCACGGCGCCCAAGTTCGCCGCCTTCGTCATCACGCTGCGCCTGCTGATCGAGGCCTTGCACGGCATCGCGGTGGACTGGCAGCCGATGCTGCTGATCCTGGCCGTGCTGTCGCTGGCCATCGGCAACATCGTCGCCATCGCCCAGACCAACTTCAAGCGCATGCTGGCCTACTCGACCATCGGCCAGATGGGCTTCGTGTTCCTGGGCCTGCTGTCGGGCGTGTACGAGGGCCAGGCCGGCGCCAGCGCCGCGGCCTACGGCTCCTCGCTGTTCTACGTGGTCATCTACGTGCTGACCACGCTGTCCACCTTCGGCCTGATCCTGCTGCTGTCGCGCCAGGGCTTCGAGTGCGAGGAGATCTCGGACCTCAAGGGCCTGAACCGCCGCAATCCGCTGCTGGCCGGCGTGCTGCTGCTGTCTATGTTCTCGCTGGCGGGCATCCCGCCGCTGTCGGGCTTCTACGCCAAGCTGGTGGTGCTGCAGGCCGTGGTCGGCGCCGGCCACGTCTGGCTGGCGGTGTTCGCGGTGATGTGCTCGCTGATTGGCGCCTTCTACTACCTGCGCGTGGTGAAGATGGCCTATTTCGACGAGCCCGAGGACAGCGTCACGCTGGGTTCGGGCACGCTGGCCACGCGCGGCGTGATGTCCGTCAACGGCCTGCTGGTGATCGGCCTGGGGATCCTGCCGGGCGGCCTGATGTCGCTGTGCGTGGACGTCATCCGCCAGTCTCTGGCCTTCTGACCGGGCGCCCGTCTTCATGTCCCTGACGGCGGCGGTCTGGATCGTCATTCTCTGCGCCCTGGTCATGGCCAACCTGCCGTTCCTGCTGGAGCGGCGGCTGGCGCCCTGGCCCTGGGCGCCGGACGGCGCGCTGTCCGGCCTGGCGCGCTGGGGCCTGGGCCTGGCCTTCCTGGCGGGGATGGCGCTGTGGTGCTGGGGCACGCTCAAGCTGGTGGGCGGGACCTTCGCCGGCGGCGGCGCGACGGCGGGGCTGTTCTTCCTGAAACTGCTGGCGAGCCTGCTGGCGGCCGGCCTGCTGCTGGCCCTGCCGGGCTGGCGCCGGCCGGCGGCGGGCGCGTCCGCGGATACTGCGGCTGGCGCCGCCGCGGCGCGCCATTCGGGCGTCCGGCCGCACGGCGCGGGCGCCAAGTCCTTCTTCGACCGCCTGCTGGAAGTCCTGGTGGGCTACGTGCTGGTCGGCACGCTGGGCTTCGCCCTGGAATTGAACCTGGGCAACGCCTTTCCCCAGCGCTGGGAGTTCTATGCCGTGACCCTGGCCCTGTTCCTGGTGCTGGGCTACCCCGGTTTCGTCTGGCGCTACATGCTGCGCCGCCGGCACGCCTGAATCCGCCCGAGAGCTTGGACTTCGCGGGGCGCAGCGCCTTGCGCCGCCCTGGCGCTCCGGTCCTCGCGGAGCGGGAGAACTGGGCGGGACGGCCGCTGGGTCCACTGACTCATTTCTGGCTCATTGCCGGCTCAATGCCTGGGCGCGCTGCAGCAGCTGGCGCTCGATCCGGTCGATGTACTGCTGGATGGCGACCAGCTGGGGCGGGGCGAGATCCTGCAACTGCGCCGCCGCCGTGTTGACCGTGTGGCGGCCGTCGCGCAGCGCTTCCCGGGCCCGCAGGAGCAGGCAGTCCACCTGGACGGAGGGGCCGTCGGGGAAGTCGAGCCGCCCGTGCACGGTGTGGCCGAGTAGCTCGCCCAGGCGGTCGTCCTTATCCACCAGGCGCAGCCCGCCGGTGCCGAGGTCGTACAGCGGCAGGCAGACGTTGAACACCGGGATGGTGGGGTCGAGAATCGTGAACGTGGCCGGATGCTGCCGGGGAACCCGCACCCGGAAGGACGCCCGCCGCTGCTCGCAGACTTCCGCTTCGGCGGCCGGGCTGGTGCCGAGGCGGGCCAGGTACGCGGCCAGCTGCTGCTGGATGCGCCCGGCCTGCTTCGGCCGCGGCAGGTGATCGGATGGCCCTTCCGGCGGGTTGGCACCCTGGCCCCGTTCGAGGGCGCGGATGCCGCGCCAGGTGATGCCGGCGGTCAGGGCGAGCGCGATCAGGCTGTTGGCGATGAGGCTGCACAGGCTGATCTGGCCGATGTCCGCCGCCTGGATGCCCAGTTCGGACGCCAGGCGTTGATGGTAGGCGGCGAGCGCCGCGGCGCTGTCCTGGTAGGTTTTTTCCCTTTCGCTCGTGTGTTCGCTGGCGATCAGCCGGCTGGCCTGCGCGGGGTGGCGGGGCAGGAGTTCGAGGGCGGCTTCCACATCGGCGACGTAGGGCTGGCGGGCCTGCAGCAGGGCCTGGAACAGGGGGTGCGCTTCGCCTTGCGGCAGCAGCGAAGCCAGCTGCGTCTGCAGGGCGGCATTGCTCTGCGCGATGCCCTACAGATTGGACTGGTAGAAGGTGCGGGCGGCGGGCTCGGCGACCTGGACGTAGGCCCTGGCCTGGCTGTGGCCGAACTCGATCTGCTGCGCCAGGGTGTCGGCCAGCGAGGCGGCCAGGGCGTGCTGCCGGGCCTGCGCCTCCAGGGGCCGGCTGGCGCGCATGTGCCAGAGGCTGACGCCGCCCAGGGTGACGATGAGCAGGAGGAGGCAGAAACACGCGGCCAGCTGCAGCGCGGGCCGGCAAGTGCACAGACCGGGAGGCATGGACAACCCCTTTGAGCAATTTACTAATAAATTAGTAACAACAGATGGGTAACGAGGATCCTGGCCAGCAAAGCGTGAAAAGTTACTACGGATGTGATGATTTGTACAGAGACCTTCCATGGAGGCCTTTCCGCGTACCGGGTCTTGCTTTCATCGGGGTGGCGGCGCGGCGAGCACCGAAGGCCCGATGTCGGCCAGCGTGCGGCAGCCCGTCAGGGCCATCGCCACTTCCAGTTCCCCGCGCAGCACCTGGATCAGGTGCGCCAGGGCGGGCGCGCCGCCCGCCGCCAGGGCATGCAGCGCGGGCCGGCCGATCAGCACGCCCCGGGCACCCAGCGCCAGCGCCTTGAGGATGTCCGTGCCGCGCCGGATGCCACCGTCGGCCAGGAGGGGGATGCGGCCCGCCACGGCCCGCGCCACGGCCGGCAGGGCCTCGCAGGTGGACGGCAGGGTGTCCAGGCAGCGGCCTCCGTGGTTGGACACGATCAGGCCGTCGATGCCGTGCGCCAGGGCCAGGCGCGCGTCCTCGGGGTCCAGCACGCCCTTGAGCCACAGCGGCGTGCCGGCGGGCAGGTGTTCGCGCAGCCGGGCCACGTCGTCCCAGGTGGGAACGGATTCCAGCAGGCCGCTGCCGAACAGCGGGCTGCCGCCGGCGGGCGCCGGCCGGGCGGCGGGCGGCGAAAGGCCTTCCAGGTGCACGCTGCGGATGTGCGCCGGCGGCCGGAAGCCGCTGCGCTGCTCGGCGTTGCGCACGCCGTTGACGGGCGCGTCCACGGTCAGCACCAGGGCGCGGGCGCCGGCCCGCAGGGCGCGCGCCGCCAGGGCCAGGGTGTCCTCGCGGCGGACCTGGGCATAGAACTGGAACCACAGCAGGGGCGGCTCGGGCAGCGCGGCCAGGGCTTCGATGGCGGTGCCGGACTGCGCGCTCAGGACGTAGGGCGTGCCGGTGGCCGCGGCGGCCAGGGCGGTGGCGGTCTCGCCGTCCGCATGGACCAGGCCGTGCCAGGCGGTGGGGGCGATCAGGATCGGATGCGCCAGGGCCTGGCCGCCCAGTTCCAGGCGGGTATGGGCGCCGGCCAGCGGCCGCAGCACGCGGCCGCGCAGCCGCAGGGCCGGCCAGGCGTCGAGATTGGCCCGGGTCGTGCATTCGTCCGCGCCGCCGGATTCCAGCCAGGCCCAGGTCGCCGGGTCCAGGCGCGCGCGGGCGAGTTCGGCATAGTCCTGGGCGCAGAGGGGAGCGGTCATGGGCGAGGCACCGGTGTCGTGACGTGAAGCCTGAAGAATGCCACAGAGTCGCCGGGGGCGGGGTGGGAGGGCATGTCCTGACCCGCAGCCCGTATTTCCCCGCAGTGGCAAACACGATCAAAACCGGTCCGATTGCCTTTCGACTCGGCGTCGGAGTCCGCATCATGGTTTCCGGACTGTTGCAGTCATGGACATCGTGAATGAATAATGCCACTGAGTGGTATGCTATGGGGAAGCGATGCGCATCTTCAAAACCCGCCACTTCCAGCGCTGGGTGCGCAAGACGGCATTGAGCGATGCCGCTTTGCGCAAGGCTGTCCAGGAAATGACAGCCGGATTGATCGACACCGATCTTGGCGGTGGCGTGGTGAAGAAACGCATCGGACTGGCCGGGCGCGGCAAGCGAGGTGGGGCGAGAACGCTGGTCGCCACCAACAAGGGCAACCGCTGGTTCTTCCTGTTCGGCTTCGAGAAGAGCGAGCGGGACAACATCGGTGGCGATGAATTGCAGGCCCTGCAGGCCTACGCTGCTGACTTGTTGCTGCTCTCCGCCGCGCATCTGGATGCAGCCGTAGCCGACGGCGCCTTGCTGGAGATCACCGATGACTGAAAAAGCCCGATCCAGGAGCCGCATGATGGATGCGGTGCATGAAGGCGCCAGTGATCTGCATCGCCTGGGGTTCATCGACAAGCGCAAGATGCGGAAATACGACGTGCTGTGCCTGGAACCGGTGCGGAACTACGATGCCGCCAGAATCAAGGCGCTGCGCGAGCGTTTGCAACTGAGTCAGGCCGTTCTGGCCTCGGTTCTCAATACCAGCGCATCTACCGTCCGAAAATGGGAGGTGGGTGACAAGCGCCCCAGCGGCCCATCGCGAAAATTGCTCGATCTCATCGAGCGCAAGGGACTGGAAGCCGTGCTCTGAATCCGAGGCGGGCTACGGCGCGAGGCAGGTCGTGTGCAGACGGTAAAATGGCCGCGCTGATTTCCAAGGACCTCCATATGGCACACATCATCCTGCAGGCGCCGCGCCTGTCGGCGGCGGATATCGAACGGCTCGCGGCCGTGGCCTGCGCGAGCGGGGTCCAGGAGCTGGGACCCACCGCCGTGCGCCTGCTGGACGTGGATCCGGACTGCCGGGACGAGGCCCTGGCGCAGGCCGCGGCCGCGCGCATGGACGCGGCCTGGCTGGACACGGTGCATCGCCTGGCGGACTGCCGGGTACTGGCCATGGACATGGATTCCACCCTGGTCAACATCGAGTGCATCGACGAGATCGCCGACGCCGTGGGCCGCAAGGCCGAGGTCGCCGCCATCACCGAGGCGGCCATGCGCGGCGAGATCAAGGATTTCGCCGAAAGCCTGCGCCGCCGCGTGGCGCTGCTGCGCGGCGTGCCGGAAACCGCGCTGGAGCAGGTCTTCACCCAGCGCCTGCGGCTGAACCCGGGGGCCGAGCGCCTGATCGAGGTCGCCCGCGCCCATGGCCTGAAGACCCTCCTGGTGTCCGGCGGATTCACTTTCTTCACCGAGCGCCTGCGCCGCGGGCTGGCGCTGGACGAGGCCCATGCGAACACCCTGGAGGTCGCGGACGGCGTGCTGACGGGCCGGGTGCTGGGCGACATCGTCGACGGCGCCGCCAAGGCGGCCCACGTGCGCGCGCTGGCGCAGTCCACGGGCGCGGCGCCCGAGCAGATCATCGTGCTGGGGGATGGCTCCAACGACCTGCCGATGATGGCGCAGGCGTTCTATTCAGTGGCCTACCGGGCCAAGCCCGTGGTGCGCGCCCAGGCGCGCTTCGCCCTGGATCACAGCCCGCTGGACGCGGTGCTGAACTGGTTCCGGCTGCGGCATTAGGCCGGGGCGTGGGCGTGCTCCAGCGCTTCCTGGAGTATGCCGGACACCCATTGGTTCAGGCTTTCTCCCCGGGCGGCGGCGGCCAGGGCGGCGGCCTCGTGGAGGCCGGGGGCGACGCGCAGCACGAACCGGCCGGAGTAGTGCTTGCGCGGCTCGATCCCGCGCCGCCCGCATTCGTCCAGGAAGACCTGGAGCGACTGTTCGCCCTGCTGGCGCAGTCCGGCGATGTCGGCCGCATAGAAATCGGCCCCGCCGTTGAGTCCGACGAATTCGCCGCGGAACATTTCCAGGTCCGGATCGTAGGTGATGGCGGCCTGGTGGCCGCCGATCGTCATGACGTTTTTCATGGCCGTACTCCGTGTGCTGCGGGCCACCGGCGCTGGGAGGCGATGGCGCCCTTGTCCATGTCCGGCGAGGGATGGGGCCGGTGCAGGACCCTCATCTGCCCGAGCAGGAAGATCGAGACGCGGGAACCTTCGCGCTCGGTGATCTCCGCGCCCAGTTCGGTCAGCAGCGCCTTGGCGTCGGCCCATTTCACCCCTGCAGGGATGGGTTTGGAGAAGATGAGCGCCAGGGTCTTGCGATGCCGGATTTCCATTTTGGATGATACTAAAAAACAGTATTCCTAGAAAGCGGATCCCCGCGGCCGTGCCGCATCGGCCGCGGCGGCATGGAGGGCGGGGGCGGGGTCGGCGCCTTACGGCTCCGACCACAGGCGCAGCAGGTTGTGATAGACGCCGGTGAGCTGGGCGACGGTTTCGGGGTCGGCGCCGGCCTGGATCAGGCGCTGGATGGCGACGTCCTGCTGCAGCAGCAGGGCGCGGCGGCCGTCGTCGCGCACCAGGCTCTGGGTCCAGAAGAACGAACCGTAGCGCACGCCCCGGGTGACGGGGGTGACGCGGTGCAGGCTGGTGCCGGGGTAGACCACGGCGTGGCCGGCGGGCAGCTTGACGCGCTGTTCGCCGTAGGTGTCCTGGATGACCAGCTCGCCGCCCTCGTATTCGTCGGGGTCGCTGAAGAACACCGTGGTGGACACGTCGGTGCGGATGCGCTCCGGCGTCCCGGGCACCTGGAAGATGGCGTTGTCGATGTGGAAGCCGTAGTGCTCGCCGCCTTCGTAGCGGTTGAAGCGCGGCGGCAGGATGCGCGCGGGCAGGGCGGCGGACTGGAAGACGGGGTGCCGGCTCAGCGCCTGAACGATGTGCTCGCCGATCCGCCGGCCCGTGGGGTCGTCCAGGGCCAGCTGGCGGTTGGCCTTGATGTGGGCCGCGACATGGCCCGCCGTCCGGCGGCCGTCCGTCCACGGCGCGGCCTCCAGGGCGGCGCGGCATTGCCGCACTTCGTCGGGGGACAGCAGGTCGGGGATGGAGATCAGCATGGCGGCGTTCGGGTCGGGTGTTGGGCGCGGGCGGCGAAAGTCAGGTCCGCGGGCCGGCGATCCCCGCGCCGGGCGGAGGCGTGCCCGGATGCCGCTCGTAGATCCGGATCAGGCGCCGGATCGAATCGGCGGTTTCGGCAGCGAGCGCTGGCGCGGCCCGGTCTTCGGGTTCGATCCAGGCCCGCAGCCAGGCGGCCGCCTTGCGCAGAAAGGCCGGGGTGGCGGTGTCCGGGACCCGCTCCAGCCAGGGCAGGGCCTGGTCCGGCCGGCCGCGCGCGACGAGCAGGCGGGCGGCGTTGAAGCGGCCGCGGAAGTCGCCGCCCTGCGCCGCCCGCAGATAGTGCGCCAGGGCGGCGTCCTCGTCGCGGTCCACGACCCAGCCGTCCTCGTGGAAGCTGCCGATCATGTTGCTGGATTTGGCGTGGCCCAGCGCGGCCGCCTTGCGGAACCAGTCCAGCGCGGCGGCGCGGTCCGCGGGGATGCCCTGGCCCAGGGCCAGGGCGGTGGCGTAGTTGTACATGCCCCAGTCCAGGCCGCCCAGGGCCGCCAGGCGGAACCAGTACGCGGCCAGCAGGGGGTTGGCCGGAACGCCCCAGCCGTGGGCGTGGCACTGGCCCAGCATGTTCAGGGCCATGGGCTCGCCCTTGCGGCTGGCGTGCTCGAACCACTGCACGGCCTGGGCCGGGTCGCGGGCGACGCCCCGGCCGTCCAGCAGCCATTGGCCGTACACCAGCTGCGCCTGGACGACGCCGCCCTCGGCGGCCGCGCGCAGCGTCGCGGCCGCCTGTTCGGGCGGGCCGGCCAGGATGCGTTGCAGGTCGGCCGCCAGGGCCTCCGGAGAGGCCTGGTTGATGGCGCGGCTGTCCAGCGCGGCGCTGTCCACGGTCAGAAGTGCAGGTTCACCGTGGCGACGGCCGAGCGTCCCGGAGCGATGGAGGCGTAGTGCGACGGGTAGGCCTTGTCGTAGTAGGTCTTGTTGAACAGGTTGTTCACGTTGACCTGCAGGTCAACCGTCTTGCTGAACCGGTAGCTGGCCATGGCGTCGAAGCGCCAGTAGGACGGGATGCTGACGGTATTGGCCTCGTTGCCGTATTGCTTGTCCACGAAGTAGGCGCCGACGCCGGCCGTGAACTGCGGCGTGAAGTCGTAGGTGTTCCACAGGCTGAAGCTGCTTTCCGGCGTATTGGGGAAGACGTTGCCCTCGTATGCGCTGTTCTTGCCGCTGTCGCCGATGCGGCTCTTCAGGTAGGTGTAGCCCGCATAGACCTGCCATTCCGGCGTGATGTTGCCGGATGCGCCCAGCTCGAAGCCGTCCACGCGCTTGTCGCCCGCCATGGCGTAGGTGTTGTCGGGCAGGGTGATGCGCGCATTGGTCGTCTCGACGCGGAACACGGCGGCGGTCAGGCCCAGGCGCCCATCCAGGACGTCCCACTTGGTGCCCAGTTCCATGGTGCGGTTCTTTTCCGGCGCCAGATCGGCGGCATTCAGGCCCACGCCGCCACGTCCCGGGGTCAGGCCCTGCGTTTCGCTGCCTTCGCCCATGGTGGCGCCCGCCGGGGTGGACGAGGTGCCGTAGGACACGTAGATGCTGCCGTTGGGGGCCGGCTTGTAGACCAGGCCGAGCTGGTAGTTGAACAGGGTGTCGTGGCGGTCGACGCGGTCTCCGCCCGTGGGGTCCCGATGCGTGGCGTAGTCATCCACGCGCAGCCCCAGCGTCGTCTGCCAATGTTCGTTGAATTCGATGGTATCGAAGCCGTAGATCGACTTGGTCAGGGTGCGGGTGTAGGTGGGGGTGCCCTTGGGGCCGCCGTTCAGCGGATTGACCCAGGGATCGCCCGGGTTCGGGTCGTAGAGGCTGGTGCAGGTGTAGTTGCCGGCCGCGCCGATGCCGGCGGGGCACTTGCTGTTGCCGCGGTCCACGTTCAGGCTGTCCGAACGCGCATCTTCCACCGACAGTTCGAGCCCCGTCAGGAAACGGTGCTTCAGCTGGCCGGTCTGGAATTCGCCCTGCAGTTCCGTCTGGTTGGCCCAGGTGCTGACGCGGCTGTCGCGCGTATTGGTGCGGCGCCAGACCATGCCCTTGTTCACATTGCCCTGGCTGTCGTCCGGCTGCGTCCAGACGTACCGCTGCGTGCCGCGCGTATAGCGGGTCCGGTTGCGCAGGGTCAGGCGGTCGCTGAAGTCGTGCTCGGCCAGCAGCGTGCCCATGTCGTTGCGCGTGCGGCGGTAGTCGCTGTCCAGGCCGTAGAAGTTGTCGCGGTCCACGCTGGTGATCGGGCTGCGATGGAAATCCGGATCGCTGGAGCCCTTGGGGGAGATCGTGTACGGAATCCCGCCGTCGGGCGTATCGTCCGATTCCATGTGGTAGTAGCTCAGCGACACGCGCGTGGGCGTGCCCAGGCCGAAGGAGATCGTCGGCGCCACGCCCCAGCGCTTGTAGTCCACGGCATCCCGGCCATCGACGTCCTGGCTGTGGTTCATGGCGTTCAGGCGGAAGGCGGTGGATTCGCCCAGCTGCCAGTTGCTGTCCACGGTCTGGCGGAAATACTTGGCGGTGCCGAATCCGGCCGACACGTCGGTGAAGTCGCGCAGCTTGGCGGTCTTGCTGATCAGGTCGATGCTGCCGCCCGCGCCGCCGCGGCCCGCGTAGGCGCCGTCCGCGCCCTTGATGACCTCGACCTGTTCCAGGTTGAAGACCTCGCGGGAAGCGGCTCCGATGTCGCGCATGCCGTCGACGAAGGTGCTGGACTGGGCGTCATAGCCGCGGATGAAGGGGCGGTCGCCCAGGGGGTTGCCGCCTTCGCCGGCGCCGAAGGTGATGCCCGGGGAATTGCGCAGCACGTCGGTCAGCGTGGTGGCGGCCTGGCTCTGGATCAGTTCCTTGGGGATGATTTGCAGGGATTTGGCCGTGTCCAGCACGGGCGCGGTGAACTTCTCGGAGGCGGATTCCTTCACCAGGAAGGGTTCCGGCCTTTCGCCCTGGACCTTGATGGGGCTGAGCTGGGCCGGGTCCGTGTTCTGGGCCTGGGCGGCCTGCGGCAGCAGGAACAGGCCGGGGGTGGCCAGCGCCGTGGCCAGGCCGCCGGCCAGCTTGCCCGTCCGGGACTCTAGAGTGTCTTCCACGCAAAATCTCCCTGAAATGGTAAATACCATGAAAATAATTCTCAATTAGGGATGGAATTCTAAACAAGAATTGTTCGTAGTTCAAATTGTGTGGGAATTATGAAAGAATGATAAGTTTGAAGTAGGCGGGCCGCTCCAGCCGGGGTGCGGACCGCCGCCTCGCCGGGCCGCCCGGCGGGATTCCGCCTCCCGATCATGTCCTCTGCCGCATCGTTCCGTCCCGCCGCCTGGCCCGCGACCGCTCCTCCCGTCGCGCCCCGCGAACCCCATGAAATCCGCCAGCTCGGGCGCGTGCGCACCGACGCCTATGCCTGGATGCGGTTCGTTCCCGCCGCCGGCACGCGCACGCTGGACACCCTGCCGCCGCGATTGCGCGCGCACCTGGAAGCCGAGATGCGATATGCGCGGGACGTCCTCGGTCCCCTGGAGCCCGCCGTCCGGTGGTTTTACGAGCGCCTGGCGGGCGGCGCGCCGGAGGTCCGCGAGCCGCTGTCCGACTCGCCCGCGGGCTGGCGCTACCACGCCGCGGTGCCCGAGGGCGGCGCGCATCGCGTCTTTGCGCGCACCGGCGTGGACGGGCGGACGCAGCGCCTGCTCGACGAGGCCGCGCGCGCCGGCGGCCATGCCTACTACCGCGCGACCGACCATCAGCCCAGCCCGGACGACCGCTATTTCGCCTGGGCGGAGGACGTGGTCGGCGACGACCGCCACCGGATCTGCGTGCTCGACACGGAGAGCGGCGCCCTCCGCACCCTGGTGGCGTCCGACGCGTTCGGCTACGGCGGCTTCGCCTTTTCGCCCTCGTCCCGCTACCTGTTCTGGATCTGGCGCGACGCGCACAGCCGCCCCGCGCGCCTGTACCGGTCCCCGGTCGAGGGCGGCGAGCCGGTGCTGGTCCACGAGGAGCGCGATCCCGCGATCTTCATGCGCGTGGCGCGCACGGCCGCCGGCCGCTTCGTGGCGCTGACGCTGGCCGGCCCGGACACCGGCGAGGTGCGCCTGATCGCCGCCGACGCCGAGACGGAGCCGCCCCGGCCGGTGCGGCCGCGCCGGCGGGGCGTGCGCTACGAGGTGGACGAGTGGAACGGCGCCCTGCTGATGCTGACCGATGCGGACGGCGCGTTCGACCGCAAGCTGCTGCGTCTCGATCCCGCCACGCTGGCCGTGCGCGACGAACTGGTGCCCCACCGCCCCGGCGTGCCTGTCGTCGCGGTCCGGCCCTTCGCCGAGGCGCTGGCGCGGCTGGAACGCGTGGACGGCCTGCTCCGCCTCGTGCTGATGCATCCCGACGGGCGCGAAACCCCCATCGGCTTCGACGAGCCCGCCTGCAGCCTCGAACTCGCCGCTTCCCAGCCATATGGCGCGAAGCGGGTGCGCATCATGCGCCAGACGCCGGCCAGCCCGCCGCGCTGGCTGGACGTGGACCTGGCGAGCGGACGGTGCGAGGAGGCGGGGCGGGCCGATCCGCGCGGCTTCGATCCGGCTGCGTACCGCGTCGAGCGCCTGGAGGCGCGGGCGCCCGACGGAGAGATGGTTCCCGTCACCGTGCTGTCCCGCCGGGATGCGCGGGGGCCGCAGCCCCTGCTGCTGACGGGCTACGGCGCCTACGGCATCGCCCGGGAACCCGATTTCTCCTGGCCGGCGGCCGTGCTGGTCGATGCGGGATTCCGCCATGCCATCGCGCACGTGCGCGGCGGCTCGGAGAAAGGCGCGCGCTGGTACCGGGACGGATGCCGCGGGCGCAAGCGCAATTCCATGACCGATTTCATCGCCTGCGCGCGCCACCTGGTGGAGATCGGCTACGCCGCGCCCGGCCGGATCGTGGCCCACG
This sequence comes from Castellaniella defragrans, assembly GCF_014203015.1. Classification (GTDB taxonomy): domain Bacteria; phylum Pseudomonadota; class Gammaproteobacteria; order Burkholderiales; family Burkholderiaceae_B; genus Castellaniella; species Castellaniella defragrans. The sequence goes on along the minus strand of NZ_JACHIB010000014.1, from coordinate 82,623 downwards.
GCGTGTCGGCCGGCGGGCTGCTGGTCTGCGGCGCCATGAACGAGGCGCCGGAGCTGTGGGCGGGCGTGATCGCCCAGGTGCCTTTCGTGGACATGCTCAACACCATGAGCGACGCCGGCCACCCGCTGGTGCCGCTGCTGCGGCCGGACTGGGGCGATCCGCTGGCCGATCCCGCGGCCTACGACTGGATCGCCGCGATCTCGCCCTGCGAGAACGTCGGCCGGGCCGCCTATCCGCCCCTGCTGTGCACGGCCGGGCTGAAGGACGACCGCGTGCCCTACTGGGAGCCGGCCAAGCTGGTGGCGAACGTGCGCCATCGGGGGACGGGCGGCAATCCGGCGATCCTGGTGCTGGATCCGGACAGCGGCCATCAGGGCAGCGACGACCGGGACCGCGCGTTCGCGCAGGCGGCGCTGTTCTGGGCCTACGCCTGCCGGTGCGCGGGCGTGCCGGTGCCGCCCGGCGGCGCGGACCGTCCCTAGGCGGGACGGCTGGCGGCCAGTCCCCGTTCCCGCCGCGCGCGCAGGACGGTGCGCAGGGCGCAGCCGGCCGACACGGCCAGCGCGGGCAGGGCGACCGCGGCGGCGGCGTCCAGCATGCGCCGCTCGAACAGCCAGTCCGAAAGCGTGCCCGCGAGCAGCGGGCCGGCTGCGCCGAACAGCGAGACGACGAAGCTCCAGATGGCGAAGCAGCGCGCCCTCAGCGGCGCGGGGGCCAGGTCCTGCAGCATGGTGGGCACCAGGGCGTTGGCCGTGCAGGTCAGGAACAGGAACAGCCCGGCGGCGACGAAGGCGTGGTCGAGCGTGCGCACCGAACCCAGCAGCAGGAGCACCGGCATGGCCGCGATCACCGACAGTCCCATGATGAGGGGGCGCGCCGCCTGTCCGATGCGCCGGGCCAGAGCGCGGTCCAGCAGCCCGGCCGCCGGCAGGCAGCCCACGCTCGTGGCCAGGATGATCAGGCCCATGGCGTGGCCGATGTCGCCGGGCGCCGCGCCGAACCGGCGCTCCAGCGCCAGCGCGATCAGCTGGTTGAGCGCCTGCACCGCGGTGATGAGGCAGCCGGCCGTGCCGACGAACAGGCCGACGGCCCGCCAGCGCAGCCGCAGGAACAGGCGCAGCGACGAGGCCGCCGCGAGATCCGCCGCCGCGGTGCGCCGGGCGGGATCGGCGGTGAGCGTGCCGAGCAGCAGCAGCGGCAGGCCGGCCAGGCCGAGCAGCAGGAAGGCCTTGCGCCAGGGTTCCGCGTCCCGGGCGAACAGCGCGTCCGCCGCGGACAGGAGGGCGCCGCTGAAATAGAAGCCGCCGCTCGCCCCGGCCGCCACCAGGGCCGCGAAGCCGAGGTTGGCCGCCACCCGGTGCCGTTCCGGCGCGAGGTCGGGAATCATGGAATAGACCAGCGGGACCATGGCGAATTCGGTGATGCCCGCCGCCGAGCGGCCGATGAAAAAGAGCGGGAAGTCGCGTGCGAGCCCGCTCAGCGCCATCATGGCCGACGAGGCGGCGATCAGCCACAGCAGCACCCGCTTGCGCGAGAACCGGTCCGAGAAGCGCGCCAGCGGGATCGCCAGCGCGCTGCCGATCAGGACGCCGGCCAGGCCCTGCAGCGCGCCCAGGGCGGCGTCGCCGACGCCGAAACTGCGCTGGATGGCGGACAGCGACACGGCCTGCAGCCCCATGTCGCCCAGCTGCAGGCCGGCGGCGATGCCGAGGAAGGCGACCGTGAAAACGCCCCGCGAAGCCCAGGCGGCGGGCTCGGCGGGGCGATGCGGCGCGGTCTCCGGGCTCAGCGCCATTGATACTGGAGCTGCATGTCGATGGTGCGTTCGCCGCCGTAGTAGCAGTAGAAGTCGCAGCCGCTGACGTAGGTCTTGTCGGCCAGGTTGCGCGCGTTCAGCTGCACGGCCCAGTTGCGGTCGATCTGGTAGCGCGCCATCAGGTCGAACAGGGTGTAGCCGGGAATGGTCTCGCCGGGGTAGTACTGCTGGTCCTCGGTCGGGCCGTTGTAGCGCGCGCCGGCCGCGAGCGTGAGCGCGCCGCCGTTGGGCAGGCCCAGGCGGTGGCTCAGCCAGAGGCTGGCCTGGTGCCGGGGAATCAGCGGCGTGCGGACCGTCTGGCCGCCGTTGACGTCCTGGCGCGAATGGTTGTAGGTATAGGACACCCTGAGGCGGGTGGCGGGCGTGAGATCGAAATCGCCCTGCAGTTCCACGCCGCGGTTGGTGCGCTTGCCGCTTTGCGACTGGATGTTGGACGCGTCCGAGATCAGGGCGTTGCGCTCCTCGACGTCGAAGTAGGCGAGCGTCAGGGTGCCGCCCAGCCAGTCGGGGTCCAGCTTGATCCCGGCTTCCTTCTGTTTCCCCACGTAGGGCTGGTAGGTGTTGCCGTAGCCGTCGACGCCGGCGATGGGCTTGAACGATTCGGAATAGCTGACGTAGGGCGAGACGCCGTAGTCGCTGACGTACATGGCGCCGACGTTCACGCTGTTGCGGCTGACGTCGTAGCCGGAGTCGACGCCGGCGATCATGCCGTCGCTGCGGGCGCGGTCGTGGCGGATGCCGGCGTTGAAGTTCCAGTGCGAGCCGACGCGCGCCTGGGCGGCGGCGTACAGGCCGAGCTGGTTGGTGCGCAGTTCGTAGGGCGGCGCGGAGAGCGGGAAGGGCTGGCCGTAGACCGGATCGAACATGTCCAGGTTCGGCACCCAGCCGAAGCCGTTGTTGCTGCCCGAGGTGTCGGACTTCAGGTAGTCGATGCCGACGACGGGCAGGATCTCCACCGACTCGCCCAGGCGCACGCGGCCCTTGATGCGGTTGTCGATGTAGTGGTTGCGGGTGCTGCCGTCGGTGAGCGAATAGCCGCGCAGCAGTTCGCGGTTGCCGTCGGAGCCCCAGGCGAACACGTTGCGCTGGTCGATGTCCAGGTGCGAGAACCTGTAGTTCTGCATGAAGGTCCAGTCCGGGGCGAACGTGTGGCTGAACAGCCAGCCGGCGCTGGCCTGCGTGCGCTTCAGGTGGTCGAAGCCGGGTTCGCCCGCGTTCAGGCGCCGGTCGATCTTGCCGTAGGGGGTGCCGATGACGGTGCCGTAGGCGGGCAGGAAGCCGTTGGTCGGGCGGCCGTCCTCGCGCTGGATGCTGGCGAGCAGCGTCAGAGAAGTGCGCTCGCTGAAGTCGATGGTCAGGCTGGGCGCGAGGTAGTAGCTCTTCATGTCCGTCTGCCGCTGCATGCCGTCGGCGCGGCGCGCCTGGGCGACGATGCGGTAGTAGACGCTGCCCGCCTCGTTGGCGAGCCCGTTGTAGTCGATGCCCAGGCCCAGGCGGCCGCGGTGGCCGGCCTCGGCGTTCATCCGCAGGGATTCTTCCTTGTGGGGCCGCTTGGTCACCAGATTGACCACGCCGCCCGGCTCGGAGGCCCCGAATTCCAGGGAGTTCGGCCCCTTGAGCACTTCGACCGACTCGATGCCGAAGATCTCGGGCTTCCAGACGAAGAAGCCGTTCGGGGTCGTGGGCGTGCCGTCGAGCGAGACGGAGGCGTCGAAGCCGCGGATCTTGAACCACTCGACCTTGTTGTCCGCGCCGAAGGGTTCGCTGAGGATGCCCGCCTGGTATTGCAGGGCCTCGTCGAGCTTGCGGGCGCCTTGGGCCTCGATGTCCTTGGCGCTGATCACGGCGCTGGAATTGGGGGCGTAGAAGTCCAGGCCCTGCAGGTCGTCGACGGTGCCGACGACGGTGACCGCGTCGAGTTCGCCGACGGCGCGGCCGCCTGCGCCGGCGGCCTCCGGCCGGGCCGCCGGCGCCGCGCTTCCGGACCGGATCGCCGGGGCGTCGGCGTTGGCCGCATCCGTCGCGGCGTTCTGCGCATGGCCGGGGGCCGATGCCAGCGCCAGGCACCCGGTCGCAGCGAGCGCCGCCCAGGCCTGGAGTCTATGGATCGATTTCCGCATGTCTTTCCTGCTTGATGGTCGGTGGAGGAACGGAAAGGGAGGGGAAGGCCCGGGCGGATCTTCTGGACCCGGCGGCGGCTTCGACGCGAATTTCCTCTCGGAGGCGGGAGCGGCGCGCAGGCGATTGGCGTTGGCGTGCGGATCCTGCCAGGATGAGGGTGAAATTCTAAACAATAATAATTATCAGTTCAAATAATGCGGGGCGGCGGGAAGGCGGGCCGGCGGGCCGATGGGAAGGCGGGGCGGCGGGAAGGCGGGCTGTCGGAAATACGGGCCGGTAGAGCGGCGCGCGGGTTCAGCCCCCGTCCGGCCGCTTGCGCGGCCGGCCGCCCTTGCGGCCGTTGGCGCGCGGCTACGCCGCCGCGCCCGCCAGCCTTTGCAGCAGGCCGCGCAGCTTCTGCACGCGGCCGGGCACGTCCACCGTGCCGCCGAAGGTGATCTTCAGGCGGTCGGGGCCGTTCAGGCGGACCTGGCGGTCCTGCTGCACCAGCTCGATGATGCGGATCGGGTCCACGTTGGGCTGGGCGGCGAACTGGATCGAGGCCTGGGTCTCGCCGGCGTCGATCTTGATCACGCCCAGCGGCTCGGCCAGCAGCCGCAGGCGGTGCAGCGACAGCAGGGTCTGGCCGGCCTCGGGCAGCTTGCCGTAGCGGTCGATCAGCTCTTCCTGCAGCAGGGCGAGCGCGTCGGCGTCGGCGGCGTGCGCCAGGCGCTTGTACAGGCCCAGCCGGGCCTGGACGTCGGCGCAGTAGTCCGAGGGCAGCAGCGCCGGAGCGTGCAGGTTGACCTCGCACTGGCTGCCGAAGGGCGATTCCAGGTCGGGCTCCTCGCCGGACTTCAGGGCGCGCACGGCGGCGGCCAGCATGTCGTTGTACAGGCTGTAGCCGATCTCCTGGATGTTGCCGGACTGCGATTCGCCCAGCACTTCGCCGCTGCCGCGGATCTCCAGGTCGTGCATGGCGAGGAAGAAGCCCGCGCCCAGTTCCTCCATGGACTGGATGGCCTCCAGGCGCTTCTTGGCGTTGGCGGTCATGGCGTCCTCGCCCGGGGTCAGCAGGTAGGCGTAGGCCTGGTGGTGGGACCGGCCCACCCGCCCGCGCAGCTGGTGCAGCTGCGCCAGGCCGAGCTTGTCGGCGCGGTGGATGAGGATGGTGTTGGCCGTGGGCACGTCGATGCCGGTCTCGATGATGGTGGTGCACAGCAGCACGTTGAAGCGCTGCTGGTAGAAACCCTTCATGACTTCTTCCAGCTCGCGCTCGGCCATCTGGCCGTGGGCGACGGCGATGCGGGCCTCGGGGACGAGTTCCTCCAGCCGCGCGCGGCGGTTGTGGATGGTCTCGACCTCGTTGTGCAGGAAGTAGACCTGGCCGCCGCGCTTGAGCTCGCGCAGGATGGCCTCGCGGATGGTGCTGCCGTCCTCGCGGCGCACGAAGGTCTTGATCGCCAGCCGCTTCTGCGGCGCGGTGGCGATCACGGAGAAGTCGCGGATGCCTTCCAGCGACATGCCCAGGGTGCGCGGGATGGGCGTGGCCGTCAGGGTCAGCACGTCCACCTCGGCGCGCAGGGCCTTCAGGGCCTCCTTCTGGCGCACGCCGAAGCGGTGCTCCTCGTCGATGATGACCAGGCCCAGCTGCTTGTAGCGCACCTCCCTGGAGAGGATCTTGTGCGTGCCGATGACGATGTCCACCGAGCCCTCGGCCAGGCCGGCGATGGCCTTGGCGGTTTCCTTGCCGGTGCGGAAGCGGGACAGCTCGGCGATGCGCACCGGCCAGTCGGCGAAGCGCGTGGCGAAGTTCTGCGCGTGCTGCTCGGCCAGCAGGGTGGTGGGGCACAGCAGCGCCACCTGGCGGCCGTTCATGACGGCCAGGAAGGCGGCGCGCAGGGCGACCTCGGTCTTGCCGAAGCCCACGTCGCCGCAGACCAGGCGGTCCATGGGACGCCCGGAGGTCATGTCCTGGATCACCGCCGCGATGGCGGCGGCCTGGTCGGGGGTTTCCTCGAAGCCGAAGCCCTCGGCGAAGGCCTGGTAGTCGCGGGTGGGGAACTTGAAGCGCAGGCCTTCGCGGGCGGCCCGCTTGGCGTAGAGGGCCAGCAGTTCGGCGGCCGTGTCGCGCGCCTGGCGCGCGGCCTTGCGGCGGGCCTTCTCCCACTGGCCCGAGCCCAGCGGATGCAGCGGCGCCTGGTCCGGATCGGCGCCGCTGTAGCGGGCGATCAGGTGCAGCTGCGAGACCGGCACGTACAGGGTGGCGTCGCGCGCGTATTCCAGGTGCAGCAGCTCGATGGGGCCTTCGCCCAGGTCCATGCTGACCAGGCCGCGGTAGCGGCCGATGCCGTGCTGCACGTGCACCACCGGGTCGCCCACGTGCAGCTCGGCCAGGTCGCGCACCATGGCGTCGACGTCGCTGCTGCGCTCGTGGCGGCGCGTGCGCGGCGGGCGGCCGGCCTGGGCGGGGTAGAGGTCGTTTTCCGTCAGCACCGCCAGGCCGGCGGGCGGCGCCTGGAAGCCGCCCGACAGCGGGGCCACCACCAGGGAAAAATGGCCCCCGCGCTGCGCCTCCGGCTTGCCGCCGCCCGAGGGGGCGCCTTCCGTCCCGGGGCGGTCCGGCGAGGGAAGGCGCGCTTCGCTCTGCAGCCAGTCTTGCCAGGTATCGAAGATGGCGTCGGGCTTCAGATGGTAGTCGGCCAGCAGTTCGGCGATGGTCTCGCGCCGGCCGGCGGAGTCCACGCACAGCGCCGTGCGTAGCGGGGTCGCGTCCAGGTGGCGGCGCAGGTCGGCCAGGGGGTCGTCGGCGCGGCGGTTGACGGCCGCGGGCGGGCAGGGGGCGAAGTCCGGATGCGTGCCTTCGCCGGTGAACGCCAGGCGGGCCAGGCCGCGCAGGCGGGCGTGAAAGGCCTCGTCGTCCAGGAACAGGGCGTCGGGCGGCAGCACCGGGCGTTCCGGGTCGGACTTCAGGAACTGCCAGCGGTTGCGCGCGTCCTGCGTGAAGCGGTCGATGGCCGCCGGGGCGTCGCCCAGCGTGACGGCGAGCGTGTCGGGCGGCAGGTAGTCGAACAGCGTGGCCGTCTGCTCGAAGAACAGCGGCAGGTAGTACTCGATGCCGGCGAAGGCGATGCCGCTGCCGATGTCCCTGTAGGGCAGGGCGCGCGACGGGTCGCCCTCGAAGACTTCGCGGAAGCGCGCGCGGAAGCGGTTGCGTGCGGCCTCGTCCATGGGGAATTCGCGGCCGGGCAGCAGCTCGATCTCGCGCACCGGGTACAGGCTGCGCTGGGTGTCGCCGTCGAAGCTGCGGATGGATTCGATCTCGCGGTCGAACAGGTCGATGCGGTAGGGCAGGGCCGATCCCATGGGGAACAGGTCAATCAGGCCGCCGCGGATGCAGAATTCGCCGGGCGCGCCGACCTGGGTGACGTGGCTGTAGTTGGCCAGGGTCAGCTGGGTGCGCAGGCGGTCCTCGTCCAGGGCGTCGCCCTGGCGGAAATGGAAGGTGTAGGCCGCCAGGAAGGCGGGCGGGGCCAGCCGGACCAGCGCGGTGGTGACCGGCACCACCAGGATGTCCACGGCGCCCTGGCTCAGGGCGTGCAGGGTGCGCAGGCGTTCGGAAATCAGGTCCTGGTGCGGCGAGAAGCTGTCGTAGGGCAGGGTTTCCCAGTCGGGCAGGAAGCGCACGCGCAGGTCCGGGTCGAACAGGGCGGTCTCGTCGGCCAGGCGCCGGGCGGCCAGCGGGTCGGCGCAGAAGGCGGCCAGGGGATGCCGGGCCTCGCGCGCCAGGGCGGCCAGCAGCAGGGCGTCGCCCGAGCCCGGCGGGCGCGGCTGGGCGTAGCGCTGGCCGGGCCGCAGGGCGGCCAGGGTGGGGCCGACCGAGGGCAGGGAAGGAATGGAAATCGGGTGGTCCATGAGGGTCCGGTGGGAGTGGCGGCGGGGGTTACGGCCGGCGCTTGCCGAGCAGGCTTTTCTTGGTCTTTTCCAGCACCCGGCTGGCCTGGTCGCCGCGCCGCAGGGCCACGCCCAGGGCCAGCACGTCGATGATCGCCAGGTGCGCCAGCCGCGAGATCATGGGGCTGTAGAGCGCGGTGTCCTCCTGGGTGTCGGCGCGCAGGTGCAGCGTCGCCAGTTCGGCCAGGGGCGTGCCCGAGGCGGTGATGGCGACGAGGGGGCAGCCGTTGGCCCGCGCCAGGCCGGCGGCTTCGAGCAGTTCGCGCGAGCGGCCCGAGTGCGAGATGGCTACCAGCGCGTCGGCCGGACCCAGCAGCGAGGCCGCCATGGCCTGGATGTGGCTGTCGGCATAGGCGGCGACCGCCAGGTCGTAGCGGAAGAACTTGTGCTGCGCGTCGGCGGCGACGATGCCGGAATTGCCCACGCCGTAGAACTCGATGCGGCGCGCCCGCGCCAGCAGGTCGATGGCCGCTTCGAGCGCGGCGGGGTCGAGCGCGTCGCGCACGCGCAGCAGCGCCGAGACGGCGTTGTCGAAGACCTTGCCGGTCAGGCCGGCCACGCTTTCGTCGGGCCGCAGCGAGGAATGCACGTAGGGCACCCCGGCCATCAGGCTGGCGGCCAGCCTGACCTTGAAATCCGGCCATCCCGCATGGCCCAGCGCGCGGCAGAAGCGGATGACCGTGGGCTCGCTGACTTCGGCCGCCCGGGCGATCTCGCCGATGGTCATGCGCGCGACCTCGCCGGGCTGGGCGAGCGCCAGGCGCGCGACACGGGCGGCGGCGCGGCTCAGCCTGGGCAGACGGGCGCGCAGCTCGGGCAGGATGGATGTGTTCATGAGGGCACCAGTATAAAGGCGCGATGAGATCGGACACGGAATGGTCCCTGCGGACCATTCCGTGCCTATCGAATCCGACCGGCCTGCAGGCCGGGAGGTGGGGGGGATCGGACACGAAAGTAGCAAAACTACGTTAAATAAGAAAAATTCGTTTTTAACGAAGAAAAATGTAGTTCGACTATAAAAAGACCTATACTGAAACTCCCTCGTCCCATTCCATCCCGCCCTCCGGAGGCTGCCGTGACCCTTCATCCCGTCGTCCAGTCCGTCACCGAACGCATCGCCGCCCGCAGCCGCGCCACGCGCGAGCGCTACCTGGCGCGCAGCCGCGCCGCCTATGGGAAAAAGACCCAGCGCGCCGGGCTGGCGTGCGCCAACCTGGCCCACGCCCTGGCGGCCGAGCCCGCTGCCGCCAAGGCGCGCCTGGCGGGCTCCGAACGGCCCAACCTGGCCATCGTCTCGGCCTACAACGACATGCTCTCGGCGCACCAGCCGCTGGGGCGCTATCCGGCCTGGATCCGGCAGGCCGCCTTCGCCGCCGGCGGCAGCGCGCAGTTCGCGGGCGGCGTGCCCGCCATGTGCGACGGCATCACGCAGGGCCAGGCGGGCATGGAACTGAGCCTGTTTTCCCGCGACGTGATCGCCATGGCCACGGCGATCGCGCTCAGCCACCAGATGTTCGACGCGGCGGTCTGCCTGGGGGTGTGCGACAAGATCGTGCCGGGCATGCTGATCGGCGCGCTCGGCTTCGGCCACCTGCCGGTGGTCTTCGTGCCGGCCGGTCCGATGCCTTCGGGCCTCTCCAACGAGGAAAAGTCCCGCGTGCGGCAGCGGCATGCGCAGGGCGAGGTGGGCCGCGACGCGCTGCTGGCCTCGGAAATGGCGGCCTATCACGCGCCCGGCACCTGTACCTTCTACGGCACGGCCAATTCCAACCAGATGCTGATGGAGATCATGGGCCTGCACCTGCCGGGGGCGTCCTTCGTGCCGCCGGGCACCGCGCTGCGCGAGGCCCTGACGCGCGAGGCCGCGCGCCACGCGCTGGGCCTGGCCGCCGGAGGCGGGCGCTTCACGCCGGTGGCCGAAGTCATCGACGAGCGCGCGCTGGTCAACGGCATCGTCGGCCTGCTGGCCACCGGCGGCTCCACCAACCACACCCTGCACCTGGTGGCGGTCGCCCGCGCGGCGGGCATCGCCATCGACTGGGACGATTTTTCCGAGCTGTCGGCGGTGGTGCCGCTGCTGGCGCGCGTCTATCCGAACGGCCCGGCCGACGTGAACCAGTTCCAGGCGGCGGGCGGCATGGCGGTCCTGATCCGCAGCCTGCGCGAGGCCGGGCTGCTGCACGAGGACGTGACCACCATCATGGGCCGGGGGCTGGAGGCCTACACGCGCCGCCCGGCGTTGCGCGACGGTGCGCTGGTCTGGGAGGACGGCCCGCGCGCCTCGGCGGACGCGGCGGTGCTGCGCGCGGCGGACGCGCCCTTCAGCCCCGACGGCGGGCTGAAGCTGCTGCGCGGCAACCTGGGGCGCGCGGTGATCAAGGTGTCCGCCGTCGCGCCCGAGCACCGCGTGGTCGAGGCCCCCGCGCGGATCTTCGAGACCCAGGCGGCGCTGCTCGAAGCCTTCGGGCGCGGCGAACTGGAGCGCGACCTGGTGGCGGTGCTGCGCTTCCAGGGGCCGCGCGCCAACGGCATGCCCGAACTGCACCAGTTGACGCCCGCGCTGTCCGTGCTGCAGGCCCGCGGCCACCGGGTGGCCCTGGTCACCGACGGCCGCATGTCGGGCGCCTCGGGCAAGGTGCCCGCCGCCATCCACGTCACGCCCGAGGCCTGCGCGGGCGGGCCGCTGGCGCGGCTGCGCGACGGCGACCTCGTGCGGCTGGACGCCGTCGCCGGCACGCTGGAGGTGCGGGGGGACGCGGCCTGGCTGGCGCGCGCGCCGGCCGCCTTCGATCCGGAGGCGTCCGCGCAGGGAATCGGCCGCGACCTGTTCGGCGTGGCCCGCGCCCACGCGGACGGGGCCGAGCAGGGCGCCTGCTTTTTCCAGTGGCCGCAGTGGGCGGGCCGCTGAGCGGATGCCGCTACGGGCACCAGTGGATTTCCGGCGTGGCGGCCCCGGCCAGGACCGCGCCGATCGGCGGGCCGGCGCGGCCCGCGCGCAGCGCCCGTTCCAGCACGGCGCGCTTGTCGCCGCCCGAAAGGGCGACGAACAGCCGGTCCGCGCCCAGGATCGCCGCCAGGTTCAGGGTGACGCGGCGCCAGGGCGCGGCCGGCGGGGTGACGAAGACGTAGGCGGGCGGGCGGCCCGGATCCAGGGCGGCGGCCAGTTCCGGCGCATCGGGAAACAGGGAGGCGGTGTGGCCGTCGGCGCCCATGCCCAGCACCAGCGCGTCGATGCGCGCGGGCGCGCGGATCGGCCGCCCGGCGGCGTCCAGGGGCGGCGTGAAGCGCGCGGCGGCGGCCGGCCCGCGCAGCAGGCGCCGGCGCACCAGCCCTTCATTGCGCTCGTCCGACTCCTCCGGGGCGAGGCGCTCGTCGACCAGGACGACGCGGATGCGCGCCCAGGGCAGGGCCGCGTCGTGCAGGACGTCGAACAGCGGGCCGGGCGAGCGGCCGCCCGAGACCGCCAGGCAGGCCTCGCCGTGGCGGCCGGCGGCCTCCGCCAGCACGGCGGCCAGCGCCGCCGCGAGCGCGCGGGCCTGGGCCGCCGGATCGGCGGCGATGCGCCAGACGGGCAGATTCATGCGGCGGGCTCCCCGGATCGGGCCAGTTGGGCGAGGACGCGGGCCGCGCCCAGCAGGGCGGGGTGCTGCGCCTGGATGACCCGCGTCGGGATGCGGGCCAGGTAGCCGCGGAACCGCCCCTGGTCCTCGAAGCGGGCGCGGAAGGGAGAGCGGTCGAAGAACGCGCCCAGCCGCGGCACGATGCCCCCGCCGATGCAGATGCCGCCGTGCGCGCCCAGGATCAGGGCCAGGTCGGCGGCGGCCGTGCCGAGGAAGGCGCACAGGCTGTCGAGGGCCTGCACGCACAGCGGATCCGTGCCGGCGAGCGCCCGCGCGCCGATTTCCGCCGCGTCCAGCGCGGCCACGGCCACGCCCTGGCGCGCGGCGTGGGCCAGGTACAGGTTTTCCAGCCCGGGGCCGGACACCAGGCGTTCGGCCGAAACGTGGCCGTGGCGCTCGCCGATCCATTCGATCAGCTCGGCCTCCTCGCGTCCGCGCGCGGCCAGCGTGGCGTGGCCGCCTTCCCCGGCCACGGGGACATAGTCCGCGCCGCAGGGGACGAGCCCGGAGACGCCCAGGCCCGTGCCGGGGCCGATCAGGCCGATCGCCGCGCCGGCCCGGGGCGCGCCGCCGCCGACCTGGCGCAGGTCGGCGGGGCGCAGCGCCGGGATCGCCATGGCCAGCACGGCGAAATCGTTCATCACCCGCAGCACGTCCAGCCCCAGGGCGGCCCGCAGCGCCGAGATCGAGAAGCGCCAGTGGAGGTTGGTCATGCGCACCTGGTCTTCCCAGACCGGGCTGGCGATGCCGAAGGCGCACCAGCGCGGCGCGGGCGCGCGGACCGCTTCCAGGTAGGCGGCGATGGCCTGCGCCGGGCCGCCGAAGGCCGGGCTGGGCAGGACGCGGGTGTGGACCAGGGGCTCGCCCTCGGCCAGGATCAGGGCGAAGCGGGCGTGGGTGCCGCCGATGTCGCCGACCAGCCGGGGGAAGGTATCCCCGGCGGCCGTGGGAAGCGCCGCGCGCGTCATGGGTCCTGCCCTTCGAGATCCAGCCCGGTGTGCCAGTACAGGCCGTGGCGGGCCAGCATGGCCTCGGCTGCGGCGGGGCCCCAGGAGCCGGCAGCGTAGGGTTCGGCGGCCTGGCCCACCTCCGTCCAGGCCCGCAGGATGGGCTCGATCCAGCGCCAGGCGGCCTCCTGCTCGTCGCGGCGCACGAACAGGGTCAGGTTGCCCTTGAGGATGTCGCCCAGCAGCCACTCGTAGGCCGCCAGCCGGCGGGACTGCGAGGCCTTGGAAAAATCGAGGTTCAGCGACACCGGCTGCAGGCGCATGCCGTCGCCGGGCCGCTTGGCCATCAGGTGCAGCGACAGGGTTTCCTGCGGCTGCATGCGGATGACGATGCGGTTGGCCTGGAGGCCGGCCAGGGGCGTGTCGAAGATCGACGTGGGCACGTCGCGGAACGAAATCACGATTTCCGCCAGGCGCCGGTGCATGCGCTTGCCGGTGCGCAGGAAGAACGGCACGCCGGCCCAGCGCCAGTTGTTGATGCGCGCCGTCAGGGCGACGAAGGTCTCGACCTGGCTGTCGGCCTGGACGCCGGCTTCCTCGCGGTAGGCGGGCCCGGCCGCCGAGGCCAGATATTGGCCGCGCACCGTGTGCGTCAGCACGGCCGCGCCGCCCAGCGGCTCCAGCGCGGCGAGCACCTTCAGCTTTTCGTCGCGCACGGCGTCGGCATGGATGCTGGGCGGGGACTCCATGGCGATGATGCACAGCATCTGCAGCAGGTGGCTCTGCACCATGTCCCGCAGCGCGCCGGTGTGGTCGTAGAACTCGCCGCGCGAGCCGATGCCTTCCTGTTCGGCGACCGTGATCTGGACGTCGCGCACCCATTCGCGGCGCCAGAGCGGTTCGAGCAGGGTGTTGCCGAAGCGCAGGGCCAGCAGGTTCTGGACCGCTTCCTTGCCCAGGTAGTGATCGACGCGGTAGGTCCGGGATTCCAGGAAATAGCGGCCGATGTCGTCGTTGATGGCCTGCGAGGAGGCCAGGTCCTGGCCGAGGGGCTTTTCCACGGCGATCCGGCTGTCGGGCAGGATCAGGTCGTGGGCGTGGAGCCCGCGGCAGATGGGGGAGAACAGCGACGGCGCGGTGGACAGGTAGAACACGCGCGTGCGGTCCGGCCGCAGGCGCGCGGCCAGCGCGGCGAAGCCTTCCTGCTGGTGGACGTTCAGCGGCTGGTAGTGCAGCCGCTGCTCGAAGCCGGCCCAGTCGCGCAGCAGCAGGCCGCGCGCCTCCAGCGCGGCGCGCAGCCATGCCCGGTAGGCGTCGTCGTCGTGGGGCGTGCGCCCGCTGGCGACGATCCGCATCGGGTCGGGCAGCAGGCCCTGGCAGTGCAGGCGGTACAGGGCGGGCAGCAGCTTGCGCACGGCGAGATCCCCGGTGCCGCCGAAGAGGATGAAGTCGGTGTCTGGAAGCGCGCTCATGGTTTCGGTGCGGGGGGCGGGTCGGCCGTGTGGGGTGGCGTGGTGTGGAATAGGGCTCCGCATCCATTATGTAGTAAAAGTACAGTCCCGCTCCGCTCCCCGCGCATCCTTCCGGACTTTCCGCCCATGAGCAATCATCCGCCGCGCAGCACGATCGCCGACGTGGCCCGCCACGCGGGGGTTTCCAAGGCCACGGTATCGCGGTTCCTGAACCACCGCGACACCCTGCTGTCGCCGGAAATCGCCCGCCGGGTCGAGGCCGCGATCGAGGCCCTGTCCTATACGCCCAGCCCGATGGCCCGGGCGCTCAAGCGCGGCCGCTCGCGGCTGATCGGCCTGGTGGTGGCCGACATCACCAATCCCTATTCCGTCGCCGTGCTGAGCGGGGCCGAGCAGGCCTGCCGCCAGGCGGGCTACCTGATGATGCTGTTCAACCTGGGCAACGAGCGCGAGCGCGAGAGCGTGGGCCTGCAGGTGCTGTCCACTTACCAGGTCGAGGGCTTCATCCTGAACACCATGGGCCTGGAGCAGGGCGCGGTGCTGACGCCGGCCCTGCGCGGCCGGCCGGTGGTGCTGGTCGATCGCCTGCACCAGGGCCTGGACGTCGATTTCGTCTCGCTGGACAACCGCCAGGCCGTCGATGCCTGCCTGGACCACCTGATGGCCGCGGGCTACCGCGATTTCCTGTTCGTCAGCGAGCCGCTGGGCGCGGTCAGTTCCCGCATCGAGCGCATCCGCGCCTACGAGACGCGGCTGGCGGCCCTGGGCGCGCCGGCCACCGGCTGGTGGATCGAGGCGGGCGCCGGCGATCCGTCCGGCCTGGCACGGGCCTTGCGGGATCTGCGCGCCGGCGCGCGCCGCCCGCCCGCGGTGATCGCGGGCAACGGGGTCGTGACCATGCGCATCGTGGCCGCCGTGGCGGAACTGGGCTGGCGCCTGGGGCCGGACATCGGCCTGATCGGCATCGACGACACGCCCTGGGCGCCGTACGTCGGGCCGGGCATCAGCGCGGTGGCGCAGCCCACCGATGCCCTGGGCAGCCTGGCGGCGCAATGCCTGATCGAGCGCATCGGCGGACTGGCCGTGCCCGCCCGCACGATCCGTCTGCCCGGGACGCTGATGGCGCGGGGTTCGACGCGGCTGGAGCCGTAGGCGGGCCGCCGGCGGCCGCCCGGATCGGCGCGCTCCGCGGGGCGCGGCGTGGAAAGATGTGCCATCGGACGGGCGGCGACGCGATCCGATGCGCCCAGGGTTAGCCCCGATTTTCAAAGGCGGTGCGCTTCAGTACAATGAAACCGGTTTCATCGATGCGGATTCCCCGGCGATCCCCATGAATTACACCTTCCAGTTCGGTCCGGTATTCCAGGCATGGCCGCTGCTGCTGCACGGCACGTGGATGACGATCCAGCTCTCCGGCCTGGCGATGCTGCTCGGCCTGGCGGTGGCGGTGCTGTGCGCCTGGGGCAAGACGTCGGGGCCGGCGCCGCTGCGGGCGCTGATCCAGGTCTACATCGAACTCATCCGCAACACGCCGTTCCTGGTCCAGCTGTTCTTTTTCTTCTTCGCGCTGCCGGCCGTCGGCGTGCGCTGGTCGCCCTACACGGCGGCGCTGGTGGCCATGACGGTCAATCTGGGCGCCTACGCCACGGAAATCGTGCGCGCCGGGATCGAGGCCATCCCGCGCGGCCAGATCGAGGCCGGCCTGGCGCTGAATCTCACGCGGGTCGAGATCTTCCGCTTCGTGGTGCTGAAACCCGCGCTGCGCGCCATCTATCCGGCGCTCACCAGCCAGTTCATCCTGCTGATGCTGGCCTCCAGCGTGGTGTCGGTGATCTCGGCCGACGACCTGACCTCGGTGGCCGCCACCCTGCAGTCCGAGACCTTCCGCAGCTTCGAGATCTACATCGTCATCACGCTGATCTACCTGGCGCTGACGCTGTGCTTCTCCTACGTCTTCCGCCGGATCCACGACCGGTATCTCAGCTATCCGGACGGCCGCTCATGAGAACCTTCGGCTCCTCCGACTTCTGGTACATCCTGCAGGCCGCCCAGTGGACGGTGCTGCTGTCGATCATCGCCTTCATCGGCGGCGGCCTGGTCGGGCTGGCGGTGGCCCTGGCGCGCACCGGCGCGAACCGCGCCCTCCGGACGCTGGCCACGGGATTCATCAAGGTGTTCCAGGGCACGCCGCTGCTGCTGCAGCTGTTCCTGGTGTTCTTCGGCGCGCCGGTGGTCGGCTTCGAGGTCGATCCCTGGACGGCCGCGGCCGTGGCGCTGACGCTGAACGCGGGCTCGTTCCTGGGCGAGATCTGGCGCGGCTGCATCGAAGCCGTGCCGCGCGGCCAGTGGGAAGCCGCCGCCGCCCTGGGGCTGAACTACCGCGACCGCCTGCGCGACGTGATCCTGCCGCAGGCGCTCAAGATCGCCGTGCCGCCCACGGTCGGCTATCTGGTCCAGGTCATCAAGGGCACGTCGCTTGCCGCCATCATCGGCTTCACCGAACTGACCCGCGCCGGCCAGATCGTGAACAACGCCACGTTCGAGCCCATGGTGGTGTTCTCCATCGTGGCGGCCCTGTATTTCCTGCTGTGCTGGCCGCTGTCGCTGCTGGCCGGGCGGATGGAGCGGCGCCTGGCGCTTTCCCAGGCGCGCGAATGAGCGCCTGATTTCCGGGGCGAGTCCCGCCCCTTTTCAGTGTCAACAGGCCCCAGGCCGACAACCTCACGGAGACGTACTATGTTCAAGAGTCACACCTTGCGCGGCATATTGGGGGGCACCCTGCTGGCCGCCTGCGCCACCCTGGCCGTCGGCCTGGCGCCCGCGGCTTCGGCCGAGACCATCGACCAGGTCAGGCAGAAGGGCGAGCTGACGGTCGGCATGCTGGTCGATTTCCCGCCCTACGGCATCATGAACGCCGAGAACCAGCCCGACGGCTACGACGCCGACGTGGCCAAGCTCCTCGCCAAGGACCTGGGCGTGAAGCTCAAGATCGTGCCGGTCACCGGCCCCAACCGCATCCCCTACCTGCTGACCGACAAGGTCGACGTGCTGGTGGCCTCGCTGGCGATCACGCCGGAGCGGGCCAAGCAGGTGCAGTTCTCGCACCCGTACTCGGCCGCGCAGATCGTGGTGTTCGGCGGCAAGGACCTGAAGATCTCCGGTCCGGAAGGCCTGTCGGGCAAGAAGATCGGCGTGGCGCGCGCCAGCACCCAGGACATCGCGGTCAGCAAGATCGCCCCGAAGGACGCCGACATCCGCCGCTTCGACGACGACGCCTCGGCCATGCAGGCCCTGCTGTCGGGCCAGGTCGATGCGATCGGCTGCTCCACCACGGTGGCCGCCGGCATCGCCAAGCGCGCCCCGGACCGCTTCGACAACAAGTTCGTGCTGCTGCAGCAGGAAATGGCGGTCGCCATGCGCCCGGGCCAGCCGGAAACGCTCAAGGCCGTCAACGAGCTGATCGACCGCAACGTCCAGAACGGCGAATTCAGCAAGCTCTACCAGAAGTGGCTGGGCACGCCGCTGCCCCAGCTGAAGCAATCCTGATCGACTCCCGACCCGCCGCCATGACCGCGACCCCGACCCGCAACGCGCCTCCGGGCGCTCCGATCATCCAGATCGAGAAGCTCAACAAATGGTATGGGCAGTTCCATGCCCTGACCGACATCGACCTGACGGTGGCGGCGGGCGAGCGCATCGTGATCTGCGGGCCTTCGGGTTCGGGCAAGTCCACCCTGATCCGCTGCATCAACGGCCTGGAGTCCATCCGGGACGGGCGCATCGTGGTGGACGGCATCGTCCTGGGCGCCGACGGGCGCGGGGTCGATGCCGTGCGGCAGGAAGTCGGCATGGTGTTCCAGCAGTTCAACCTGTTTCCGCACATGACGGTGCTGCGCAACTGCATGCTGGCGCCGATGCGCTCGCGCGGGCTGAAGGCCGACCAGGCCGAGGCCCTGGCGATGGAATATCTGTCGCGCGTGCGGATCGCCGAGCAGGCGCACAAATACCCCAGCCAGCTCTCGGGCGGGCAGCAGCAGCGCGTGGCCATCGCCCGCGCGCTGTGCATGACCCCCAAGGTCATGCTGTTCGACGAGCCCACCTCCGCGCTGGACCCGGAAATGGTCAAGGAGGTCCTGGACACCATGATCGGCCTGGCGCGCGACGGCATGACCATGCTGTGCGTGACCCACGAGATGGGCTTCGCCCGCAGCGTGGCCGACCGGGTGATCTTCATGGCCGACGGCCGGATCGTCGAGCAGGCGCCGCCGGACCAGTTCTTCGAGAACCCGAGCCACGAGAAGACGCGCAGCTTCCTCGGCCAGATCCTGAATCACTGAGGGCCGGCCATGCACATGCAGATTCCGGCGCGCGGCGCGCTGGTGTCCCTGACGGCGTTCGGCGCCGACGAAGTCCGGCGCCATGGCCAGGCCTGGTTCGCGCGCCTGGCGCGCACGGCCGGCGCCGACGGCATCGAGGTGCGCGGCGAGCTGCTGCGCGAGGATGCCGCGGGCGAGCTCGACGCGCTGGCGGCGCTGGCCGCCGAGGCCGGCCTGGCGCGCGTCTATTCCAGTCCGCGCGGGATCTGGGACGCCTCCGGCCGCCTCGACGAGGCCGCGGTGCGCGAAGGCCTGGAGCGCGCGGCCCGGCTGGGGGCGGCCTGGCTGAAAATGTCGATCGGCGGCTTCGCACCGCACGCCCCGGCGGGCCTGGACAGCCTGCGGATCCTGCTGGCCGGCGCGCCGGTCGAGCTGCTGGTGGAGAACGACCAGACGGAATCGGCGGGCACGGTCCCGGCCCTGCGGGCCTTCTTCCGCGCGGCCGACGATGCCGGGCTGCCGCTGGGCATGACCTTCGACATGGGCAACTGGCACTGGGTGGGCGAATGCCCCCTGCGGGCGGCCGGCGTCTTCGGGTCGCGCGTGCGCTACGTGCATTGCAAAGGGGCGCTGCGGCGTCCCGACCGCTGGGTGGCCGTGCCGCTGGAGTCGTCCGCCGCGCCCTGGCGCGCGGTGCTGCGGGCGCTGCCCGCCGCCGCCCCCCGGGCCATCGAATATCCGCTGACGGGCGCGGATCTCGCCCGGATCACCGGCCAGGCGCTGGACGCGCTGCGCCGACTGGAGCAATCTTCCCATGACAACGACTGAACCGCTCGACGTCGTCACGCTGGGCGAGGCGATGGTGATGCTGGTGGCCGGGCAGCCCGGGCCGCTGGAACAGGTGGAGATCTTCCACAAGCGCACCGCCGGCGCCGAGACCAACGTGGCCATCGGCCTGGCCCGCCTGGGCCTGCACGTGGGCTGGGGCAGCCGCCTGGGACAGGATTCCCTGGGCCGCTACCTGCTCGACAGCCTGCGTGGCGAGGGCGTGGACTGTTCGCGCGTGGCCCTGGCGCCGGGCGAGCGCACCGGCCTGCTGTTCAAGGGCCGGGTCCTGGACGGCAGCGACCCCAAGGTCGAATACCACCGGGCGGGCTCGGCCGCCAGCCGCATGCGCCTGGACGACGTGGACCTGGACTGGCTGCTGTCGGCCCGCCACCTGCACGCCACCGGGGTGTTCGCGGCGGTGTCGGCGGACAGCTTCGAGGTGTCGCGCCAGACCATGCGCCTGATGCGCAAGGCCGGCCGGACCGTGTCCTTCGATACCAACCTGCGTCCCACGTTGTGGGCCTCGACCGAGGCCATGCGCGCCGGCATCAACGAACTGGCCGCCCTGGCGGACTGGGTGCTGCCCGGCATCGAGGAAGGACGCCTCCTGACCGGCGAGCACGAGCCCGAAGCCGTCGCGCGCTTCTACCTCGGCCTGGGCGCGCGCCTGGTGGTCGTCAAGCTCGGCCCCGACGGGGCGTATTACGATGACGGCACGCGCAGCGGCCACGTGCCGGCCAGCCCGGTGGAGCGCGTCGTCGATACCGTCGGCGCGGGCGACGGCTTCGCCGTGGGGGTGATCAGCGGCCTGCTCGAAGGCCTGCCGCTGGAACGCGCCGTGGCGCGCGGGGCCTGGATCGGCGCGCGCGCGGTGCAGGTGCGCGGCGACACCGAAGGCCTGCCCACCCGGGCCGTGCTGGGGCTGGCCGGGCTGTAGCCGGCCGGTTCGTCGGCCGGCTTGCCGGCCTGCCGCCCGCGGGGCGGCGCGGCGACCGGTCCATCTTGGCCAATCCATCTTTTCAGGGAGTCCGTCTCATGCCACGCCAGACCGTCCTCGTCTACCGCGAACTGCCCCAGCCGCAGCTGGCGCGGATCCAGGCGGAGCACGAGGTCATCCAGGCCGATCCCCGGCGCGAGGACCAGCGCGAGGCGTTCTTCCAGGCGCTGGGCCGGGTCCAGGGCATGATCGGCTCCAGCGTCCGCCTGGACGCGGCGATGCTCGACCGGGCGCCCGCCCTGCGGGTGGTGTCCAGCATCTCGGTGGGCGTGGACGCCTATCCGCTGGCCGCGCTGCGCGAGCGCGGCATCGTGCTGTGCCACACGCCCGGGGTGCTGACCGAATCG
Source organism: Castellaniella defragrans (assembly GCF_014203015.1). Taxonomy (GTDB): domain Bacteria; phylum Pseudomonadota; class Gammaproteobacteria; order Burkholderiales; family Burkholderiaceae_B; genus Castellaniella; species Castellaniella defragrans. The sequence continues at coordinate 62,226 of NZ_JACHIB010000014.1, read as the reverse complement.
GTGGCGGACCTGCTGTTCGGCATGGTGCTGGCCACCAGCCGCCGGCTGTGCGACATGGCGAGCCTGGTGCGCGAAGGGCGGTGGGTGCGCAACGTCGGCCCCGAGGAATACGGCTGGGACGTGCACGGCAAGACCCTGGGCATCGTCGGCTACGGCCGCATCGGCCAGGCGCTGGCGCGCCGGGCGGCGCTGGGCTTCGGCATGCCGGTCGTCTATCACGCCCGGCGCCCGGTCGGCAGCGGCCTGCCGCCCGGCAAGGCGCGCGCCGCCGGACTGGACGAGCTGCTGGAGGCGGCCGATTTCGTGGTGCTGGTCCTGCCGCTGACCGACTCCACGCGCGGCCTGATCGGGCCGCAGGCCTTCGCCCGCATGAAGCCCGGCGCGATCCTGATCAATGGCGCGCGCGGCCCCATCGTGCAGGAGCGCGCCCTGCTGGACGCGCTGGAGAGCGGGCGCCTGCGCGCGGCCGGGCTGGACGTGTTCGACGTCGAGCCGCTGCCGCCGGACTCGCCGCTGCGCGGCCATCCGCGCATCCTGGCGCTGCCGCACATCGGCTCGGCCACGCACGAGACGCGCACGGCCATGGCGGCCATGGCGGTCGACAATCTGTTGCGGGTGCTGCGGGGCGAGGCTCCGGCGGCCGCCTATCCGCTCGGTTGATGGCAGGTTGAAGTCAGGCTGACGCCTGGTTGATGTCCGGTTGATGTCCGGTCGGGCGCGCGGCGCCGGCATGATGCGGCGAGCCGTGCCGGGCTCCGCCGGCCGGGGCGCGGCCGGCGGCTGCGCCGGCCCGCCGCCGCAACGGATTCAGGGGTTGCCCAGCGCGTGGGCCTCGCGGGCGAGGGCCGTGATGGCGTCCCATTGGCGGGCCTCGACGGCGGCCGCCGGAGTCAGCCAGGAGCCGCCCACGCAGCCGACGTTGGGCAGGGCCAGGTACTGGGCGGCGTTGCCCGCGTGAATGCCCCCCGTGGGGCAGAAGATCAGGTCGGGCAGGGGGCCGTGCCAGGCCTTCAGCAGCGCCGCGCCCCCCACGGCCTCGGCCGGGAACAGCTTCTGCACCAGGAAACCCAGCTCGGCCGCGCGCATGGCCTCCGACGCCGTGGAGACCCCCGGCAGGAAGGGTATGCCCGAGGCGTGCGCGGCGCGCGCCAGGTCTTCGGTGAGGCCGGGACTGATGCCGAAGCGGGCGCCGGCGCGCACGGCGGCGTCCAGCTGCTGCGGCGTGCGCACGGTGCCCACGCCGACCACCGCCTCGGGCACCTGGGCCCCGATGGCGGCGATGGCGTCCAGCGCCGCCGCCGAACGCAGCGTGATTTCCAGCGTGCGCACCCCGCCCGCGACCAGCGCGCGGGCCAGATCCACGGCCGTGTCCGGGTCGCGGACCACGATGACCGGCATGACGGGGCTGAGTTCGATCAGTTCGAGGGCGTTCATGGGCAGGAGGGCGCGGGCGCCGAAGCGGTGAATGTAGCCATTCTACATGCGAAAGAGGATGGCATCGATGTTTTCACGATCGTGATATTCCGGCTACTTTTCCGGGGAACCTTTCCGGGGAACCTTTCCGGATGATCCTTCACGGATGATCCTTCACGGATGATCCTTGCCGGATGATCCCTCACGGATGATCCTTCACGGATGAGCTGTGCCGGATGGATTTTTCTGGATGAGCCTCCCCCGCCGGCCTTTCCCGGCCGGATCTTCCGCAGCCGGCCCTTTCGGGAGAGCCTTGCCGGGAACTTCTTTGGCGAACACCTTCCGCGCGGCCCCTGCGGGGCGCGCCGGATTCCAGGATCGCCGTGGGCTAAAATCGCTCCCCATGAACGCACCCTTGCGCCCGCCCGGCGCGGCACGGCCCGCGCGCCCGCCCGGCCTGGACGGGAAGGCTTCCCGATGACCGCGTCCCTGATCGCCCTGGTGCCCGCCGCCGGCATCGGCGCGCGCGCCGGCGCCGCCGACGGCCGGCCGAAGCAGTACCGCGCCCTGGGCGGCGAGCCCATGCTGCGCCATGCCGTGCGCGCGCTGCTGGCCGATCCCCGCATCGCGCAGGTCCGGGTGGCCGTGGCGCCCGGCGATCCCTGGGCGGACGAGGCGCTCGCGGGCCTGCCGCGCACGGTCTGGCGGCCCTGCGGCGGCCCCACGCGCGCCGAGACGGTGCGCGCCGCCCTGCGGGACGCGGCCGCCGACGCGGCCCTGGCCGACGACACCTGGGTGCTGGTGCACGACGCCGCCCGGCCGGGCCTGCCGGCCGACGCCCTGGCGCGCCTGATCGACGCCTGCCTGTCGCGGGACCGGGGCGGGCTGCTGGCCCTGCCGGTGGCCGACACGGTCAAGCAGGCCGCGGATGCGCCCGCCGATCACGCCCGCGTGGCGCGGACCCTGCCGCGCGAGGGCCTGTGGCTGGCGCAGACGCCGCAGATGTTCCGCGCCGGCGAGCTGCGGGCGGCGCTGGACGCGTGCGCCGGCGACCCGCGCGTGACCGACGAGGCCTCGGCGGTGGAGCTGGCCGGCGCGCCGGACCGCGCGCCGCTGCTGGTGCGCGGCGCGCGGGCCAACGACAAGCTGACCTGGCCGGAAGATTTCGCCTGGTTCGAGGACCGGCTGGCGGCGCGTGGTGCGCCGCGCGTCCGCTGAACGGCACCCCACTGGAGCACGCCCCCCATCATGACGTCCCCCTTTCCTTTCCGCATCGGCCAGGGCCACGACCTGCACGTCCTGGCCGAAGGCCGGCCGCTCATCATCGGCGGCGTGCGCATCCCCCACGACCGGGGCCTGGTCGGCCATTCGGACGCCGACGTGCTGCTGCACGCGATCACCGACGCGGTGCTGGGCGCCGCCGGGCTGGGGGACATCGGCCGCCATTTCTCCGACCGCGATCCGCGCTGGGCCGGCGCCGACAGCCGCCTGTTCCTGCGCGAGGCCGCGCGCCTGGCCCGCGCGGCGGGCTGGACCGTGGTCAACGTGGACGCCACGGTGCACGCGCAGGCGCCGAAGATCGCGCCGCACGCGCCGGCCATGGCCGCCTGCATCGCCGGTGAATTGGGCATCGAGGCGGCGAGGGTGAACGTCAAGGCCAAGACCAACGAGGGCCTGGGCTACCTGGGCCGGGGCGAGGGCATCGCGGCCAGCGCCGTGGCGCTGCTGGCCCAGGTTTAAGGGGCTACAGCTACAGCGTACCGCCCCCGATGGGGCGGTTGCAGGCGCACAGCTCGTCGGTGAGCAGCGCGTCGAGGACGCGCAGGGTTTCCTCGGGGTTGCGGCCGACGTTGAAGTTGTTGACCGACACGTGCTGGATGATGTTGTCCGGATCGACGATGAAGGTGGCCCGCAGGGCGACGCCCTCGGATTTTTCGCGGATGCCCAGCGGATCGACCAGCGCGCCCGCCGTGTCGCTGAACTGGTAGTGATTGAGCTTGTCGAATTCGGGGCTGGCGCGCCGCCAGGCGAGCTTGACGTATTCGTTGTCGGTCGAGCCGCCCATGAGCACGGCGCCGCGCGCCTCGAATTCCTCGGCCAGGGCGTTGAAGCCGAGGATTTCCGTCGGGCAGACCTGGGTGAAGTCCTTGGGGTAGAAGTAGATCACCTTCCATTTGCCGGGGAAGGACGATTCCGTGATGTCCTCGAAGGCCGAGACGCCGTTTTCCTCGTGCTGATTGAATCCCGGCTTGACGCCGGTGACGCGGAAGGCCTCGAGCTTGTCGCCTATGGTTTTCATCGGGGCTCCTGAGATGAGTACGGCCATGGGGGCCGCCGCCTCATTCTACGCCATGGCTCCGTCCGCACGGGCCGGTGCGCATCGGCGCCGCGCTACCCCTTGGCCTTGGGGATCTCGATGCGCGCCAGCAGCCCATGCGGGATGTTGGGCGCCAGGGTGAACTTGCCGCCCACCTGGCCCAGCAGCCGCTCGACGATGGACAGGCCCAGGCCGGCGCCGCTCACCCCGGTGCGGGCGGATTCGCCGCGCGCGAAGGGCCGCAGCAGCCGCTGGATGTCGGTCTGGGGGATGCCCACGCCCTGGTCGCGGACCTCGATGGTGAGCTGGTTGCCGGCCTGGTAGGCGACCAGCCGGATGTGGGCGCGCCCGTCGCTGGCGCTGCGGCCGTAGCGCCGCGCGTTCTCGATCAGGTTGCTGACGATGCGCTTGAGGTCGTTGGCGCTGATCCGCGCCTGCAGGCCGGGCTGGATGGAGGCTTCCAGCTCGCCGCCCAGGGATTCGGTGTGGCTGCGCTCGCGCTCGAACAGGTCCCGCAGCACGGAGGACACGTCGACGCCGGTTTCGGGCACCTGGCCGGCCGGCCGCGCGTATTCCATCAGCTGGCCGATGCTGTGGTTGATCTGGGCCAGGTCCTCGTCGATGGCCTGGCGGGCCTCGTCGGTCATGTGGCTCATCTCGATTTCCAGGCGGATGCGCGCCAGCGGGGTGCGCAGGTCGTGGGAGATCCCCGCCAGCATGATTTCCCGGTCGGCCTCGTTCTGCCGCAGGTCGCGCGCCATGCGGTTGAAGGCGATGTTCATGTCGCGGATCTCGACCGGCCCCTTTTCCGGCAGCGGGGTGGGGGTCTCGCCGCGCGCGAGCTGCTGGGCGACCTTGGCCAGCTGGGCCAGGGGCTGGTTGATGAAGCGCACGCTGATGGCCGCGCCCAGCAGCGCCAGCATCAGGGACGCCGCCACCCAGCCCAGCCATTCGCGGCCGGTGGTCAGGCGCAGCTGGTCGCGGTCGAAGACCAGCCAGTACAGGTCCTCGTTGATGTTGAAGCTGATCCAGATGCCGGGCACCTGGTTCACGGACCACATGATGGCCGTCTGGCTGCCCAGGCGGTTGCGGATCTCGCCGGACACGTTGGTCCAGTAGTCGGAGTGGGGCAGGGGCTCGAGCACGTCGGAACGCTCGCGCGGCTGGACGCGCAGGCTTTCCTGGGTGGCCAGGTCCAGCAGCAGGGAGGGCCGCACGGGCGGCGGCGCGTACACCAGGGCCGAGCGCGTGATGCTGACCGTGGTGGCGATGCGCTGCGCCAGCTGCGCGGCGCGCGGGCCTTCCTCGATGTTGAAGACGATCTGCAGCCACGCCCCCAGGCTGACCAGCATCAGCGAGGCGATCAGCAGGAAGGACCGGCTGAACAGCCCCAGCCGCAGCCGGAGCCGGATGCCGTGCCGGAGCCGCCTCGAAAAAGTCATGGATGCCTGCACCTGGATGCTGGACGCGGGTGCGCGGCCCGCGGGAGGGAAGAGGGCCTACTGGCCGCCGTCGGGCACGAACACGTAGCCCAGCCCCCAGACCGTCTGGATGAAGACCGGCTTGGAGGGGTTGGGCTCGATCAGCTTGCGCAGGCGCGAGATCTGCACGTCCAGGCTGCGGTCGAAGGCTTCGTATTCGCGGCCCCGGGCCAGTTCCATGAGCTTGTCGCGCGACAGCGGGACCTTGGGGTGGCGGGCGAAGACCTTGAGCACGGAGAATTCGCCGGTGGTGATGGGCACGGCTTCGCCGTTGCGCGTCAGGGTGCGGGTGGAGAGGTTCAGCACGTAGGGGCCGAATTCCACGGATTCGTTTTCCTGGCTGGGGGCGCCGGGGTGTTCTTCGGTGCCGCGGCGGCGCAGGATTGCGTTGACCCGGGCGAGCAGCTCGCGCGGGTTGAAAGGCTTGGTGAGGTAGTCGTCGGCGCCCATTTCCAGCCCGACGATGCGGTCGATTTCCTCGGCCTTGGCGGTCAGCATGATGATGGGCGTGTTGTCGTGGCTGCCGCGCAGGCGGCGGCAGATGGACAGGCCGTCCTCGCCGGGCAGCATCAGGTCCAGCACCAGGAGATCGAAGTGTTCGCGTTGCCAGAGCTTGGCCATTTCCTTGGCGTCCTCGGCGACGTAGACATTGAAACCCTGCTCGGACAGGTAACGGCGCAGCAGATCGCGCAGCCTGGGATCGTCGTCGACGATGAGGATCTTGCGGGTGAGGGTCTGGGTTTGCGTGTTCATGCGGAAAATGTAACAGGGTCGGGAAATGGGCACCAGCGCTTATCACAACAAATTACACAATAAGCGTTTGGTCGTCGTTTGGGAAACAGGAATAAGCGCCACCCTTGGCCTCTCCTTTAAAATGGCCGGGCCATGGACGATTTTCACATTCTCGCGTTTGAAACATCAAGCACTTTGTGCGGCGTCGCGCTGCTGTCCCGGACGGCCGGCCGCACCCGGCTGCGCACGGCCCAGCACGAGGGCCGCGGCGCGCACGCCGAGCGCATCCTGCCCATGGCGCAGGGGCTGCTGGACCAGGCCGGCCTGGCGCGGCGCGACCTGTCGGCGATCGCCTTCGGCCAGGGGCCGGGGGGCTTCACGGGGCTGCGCGTGGCCTGCGGCGTCGCCCAGGGCCTGGCCGTGGCGCTCGACGTCCCCGTGCTGCCGGTGGATTCCCTGTGCGCGGTGGCGCTGCAGGGGGCCGGCGAGGACCCGGCGGGGGTGCACGTGGTGCTGCAGGACGCGCGCATGAACGAGGTCTACGCCGCCGCCTACCGCGCGGGCGGCGCGGACTGGGTCACGCTGCAGGCGCCGGCCCTGCTGGCGCGCGCCGACGTGGCGGACTGGGCCGCGCGCGAATCGGCCGGCTGGGGCATGCGGGCGGGGGGCGGCTGGACGGCGCATGGCGATGCGCTCGACGTCTTTCCCGGCCTGGCGCGCGAGCTCGAAGCCCTGGGCGCGCGGCGCGCGGCCGCGGCGCCGGAGGGCGCGCACGCCCAGGCCGGCACCATCGCCCGGCTGGCGGAGCAGGCCTGGCGGGAAGGGCGGGCGGTGGACGCCGCCCTGGCCTCGCCCGCCTACGTGCGCGACAAGGTCGCCTACACCACGGTCGAGCGCGCCGGCGGGCTGGGGGGCAATCCCCAGGTGGATGCGGCGGCCCTCACCCTGCACGACATGACGGCCGCCGACGTCGACGAGGTCGCCGCCATCGAGAGCCGGGTGCAGTCCTTTCCCTGGACGCGCAAGAATTTCGCCGACGGCCTGGCCGCCGGCTATCGCGGCTGGGTGGTGCGCCGCATGGGGGCGATGCTCGGCTTCGCCCTGGTGATGGATGCCCCGGACATGGCGCACCTGCTGGTCATCGGCGTGCGCCCCGACGCGCAGCGCCAGGGCGTGGGCGAGCGCCTGCTGCGCCGCTGCATCGACCATTGCCGCCAGGCCGGCCTGCCGGCCCTGACGCTGGAAGTCCGCCCCAGCAACGAACGCGCCATCGCCTTCTATCGCCGCCACGGCTTCGCCCAGGTGGGACTGCGGCGTGGCTATTACCCGGCCACCCAGGGACGCGAGGATGCCTGGATCATGACCCTGGCCCTGGCGGCGGACGCCGCATGACGCCGCGCGTCCCGCTGCGCCCGGGCCAGCTCGCCTGGCTCGCCGAGATCGGCCTGGACACCCACTGGCTGGCGGAGCGGCCGGCGCCGGCGCCCGCCGGGACCGGTGCCGTCGATGCCGATGCGGTCGATGCCGATGCGGTCGATGCCGATGCGGTCGATGCCGGTACCGTCAATGCCGATGCCGCCGTCGAAACCGCAGCGCGCACCGGAGCTGGATTCCGCGCTCCCTCGCCCCCCGTGCCGGCTCCCGGCCCGACGCGCGTGCGCGCTCCGGCCGGGCTCGCCGTGCCGCCCGCGCCGGCCGCCGACGCCGCCGCGCCGGCGGATTGCCCCGACCTGGCCGCGCTGGACGCGGCGGTGTCGGCCTGCCGCCGGTGCGAGCGCCATGGCCAGCGCGTGCGGGCGGTGCCCGGGGCGGGCGAGGCGGTCCGGCCGTACTACCTGATCGTCGGCGAGCAGCCCGGCATCGAGGACGACGCCAGCGGCCGGCCCTTCCAGGGCGACCAGGGCCGCCTGCTGGCGGCCATGCTGGCGGCCGCGCGCCTGCCGCAGGGGGAATCGGCCTACCTGACCCATGTCGTGAAATGCCGCGCCGTGGGCGGACGCGAGCCGTCGGCGCAGGACATCGCGGCCTGCCTGCCGTGGCTGCGCCGGCAGATCGCCCTGCTGCGGCCGCGCTGGATCCTGGCGCTGGGCCGGGTGGCCGCGCAGGCGGTGATCGGGACGGATGCGGACCTGGACGCCTTGCGCGGCGGCCCTCACCGGCACGTGCCCGGGCAGGGCGAGCCGATCCCGGTGTGGGTCACCCACCCGCCTTCTTCGCTGCTGGTGCGCTCCGCCTGGAAGGCCGAGGCCTGGCGCGACCTGGCCGGCCTGGCCGCCGCCGTCCGCGAGGCGGAAGCGGCCGCCCCCCGGAACGGGGACTGATCGGGTTTCGTCGGGACGGCGGCCGGGGTCCATGCCAAGGCCGATGGTTCGAGGCCGCTGGCCGTGAATCAGTTCAGCGCCGTGCCGTGGCCCGGCTGCCCGATCATCTGGCTCAGTTCGGGGTGGGCGCGGTGGTTGAGCCGGTTCCACTGGATGAAGACCAGCATCAGGCAGGCCACCAGGATGCCGAACAGGGCGATGATCAGGTTGATCGACAGGCCCAGCCACAGCATGAGGCTGTACATGGCGAGCATCAGCAGGATGTTCAGCTGCTCGTTGAAGTTCTGCACGGCGATCGAATGGCCGGCCGACAGCAGGACGTGGCCGCGGTGCTGCAGCAGGGCGTTCATGGGGACCACGAAGAAGCCCGACAGGCCGCCGATCAGCAGCAGCAGGCAGTACACCGCCCAGGGCGCGTAGACGGCCGGCATCAGCAGCACCACCAGGCCCATCACCACGCCCACCGGCAGCACCGCCAGCGCGCCGCGCAGCGGCACCCGGCCGGCGCAGATCGCGCCGATCACGGTGCCGAAGGCGGCCACCCCCATCAGCACCGAGGCCTGGTCCAGGCGGTAGCCCAGGTGCTGGGCGCCCCACTCGATGACGATGAACTGCAGGGTCGCGCCCGCGCCCCAGAACAGGGTGGTGACCGCCAGCGAGATCTGGCCGAGCTTGTCGGTCCACAGGATGCGGACGTAGCGGGTGAAATTGCGGATCAGGGCCGCCGGATGGGTTTCCTGGCGGGGATAGAAGGCGTGCGTGTCGGGAATCAGCAGGTTGCAGAGAGCGGCGGCGACGTAGACCAGGCCGATCATCAGGATGGCGCTCTGGGCGGCGTTGTCGGCCAGGCGGTCCACCCACTCGAAGGACATCAGCCAGGCCGAGACCGCCGGGCTGATGAGCACCCCCCCCAGCACGGTGCCGACGATGACCGACAGCACGGTCAGGCCCTCGATCCAGCTGTTGCCCTTGACCAGCAGCTCGGGCGGCAGCATCTCGGTGACGATGCCGTACTTGGCCGGGGAATAGGCGGCCGCGCCGATGCCGACGACGGTGTAGGCCACGAAGATCAGCACCAGTTGGTGGCCATGGGCGAGCCCGAACGCGCCGTAGCTGAACATCAGCAGACAGCCGCAGGTCTTGAGCGCGTTGGTGGCGAACATGACGCGGCCCTTGGGGAAGGCGTCGGCGAAGGCGCCGACGAAGGCCGCGAGCACCACGTAGGCCAGGGCGAACCACCACTTCATCATGGGGGCCATCCAGTCCGGGCCGCTGAGGTCGGCGATCAGCCCGATGGCGGCGATGAGCAGGGCGTTGTCCGCGACGGACGAAAGCGCCTGCGCGGCCATGACCATGTAAAAGCCCTTGTTCAATCGCGGACCCCGAAGTGGTTGACGAAGGGGGCGGCCGCCGCGAGGCGCGCCCGTAAAAAAGAGTTGCAGTATAGCGGGTCGCCGTGCGGGCGGCGGCGCGCGCGGGCCGTCGCCCGGACCCGGTGCGTTATCATACGCTGTCATTCACGCGCCACGATTTTCCGTCCGCCTCAGCACCGTGCGCCTCACGCAGATCAAACTTGCCGGATTCAAGTCCTTCGTGGATCCGACCGTGATTCCCACGCCCAGCGAGCTGGTCGGCGTGGTGGGTCCCAACGGCTGCGGCAAGTCCAACATCATCGACGCCGTGCGCTGGGTGCTGGGCGAGACCAAGGCGTCCGAACTGCGCGGCGCCTCGATGCAGGACGTGATCTTCAACGGCTCGGGCCAGCGCAAGCCGGCCGCGCGCGCCTCGGTCGAGCTGGTGTTCGACAACAGCCAGGGCCGGGCGGCGGGCCAGTGGTCCACCTTCGCGGAGATCGCCGTGCGCCGGGTGCTCACGCGCGACGGCGCCAGCAGCTACTTCGTCAACAACCAGCCGGTGCGCCGCCGCGACATCCACGACATCTTCCTCGGGACGGGGCTGGGCACGCGCGGCTACGCCATCATCGGCCAGGGCATGATCAACCGCCTGATCGAGGCCCGCCCCGAGGAGCTGCGCGTCTACCTCGAAGAAGCCGCCGGCGTGTCGCGCTACAAGGAACGCCGCCGCGAAACCGAGAACCGCCTGAGCGACACGCGCGAAAACCTCACCCGGCTGGAAGACATCCTGCGCGAACTCGCCGGCCAGCTCGAAAAGCTCGAATCCCAGGCCCGGGTGGCGGCCGACTACCGCGCGCTGCAGGCCGAAGGCGAACTCAAGCAGCACGCCCTGTGGCTGCTGCGCGAGCAGGCCGCGCGCGAAAGCCGCCAGACCCTGGCCGTGGAAACCGAACGCGCCCAGGCCGAGCTGGAATCGGCCGTGGCCGGGCTGCGCGCCCTGGAGTCCGACCTGGAAACCCGCCGCGCCGCGCATTTCGAGGCCAGCGAGCGGGCCCACCAGGCGCAGGGCCGGCTGTTCGAGGCCGGCGCCCAGGTCAGCCGCCTCGAAGCCGAAATCCGCCACGTGGTCGATTCGCGCAACCGCCTGCAGGTCCGGCGCGCGCAATTGCAGGCCCAGCAGCAGGAATGGGGCGACCAGCGCGCCCACAGCCAGGCCTCGATCGAGGACACCCAGGTGCAGATCGAGGAAGCCGAGGCCCGCGCCGAACAGCTCGCCGAGCAGGCGCAAAGCGCCCAGGACGGCCTGCCGGAACTCGACGCCCGCCTGCGCGGCCTGGCGGCCCAAAGAGACGAATGGCGGCGCGCCCTGGCGCGCACCGAACAGGACCTGGCGCTCGCCGCGCAGTCCCAGCGCGACGCCGACGGCCAGTGGCGCGCCCTGGAAGACCGCCGCGCGCGCCTCGAAGCCGAGCGCGCCGCCCTGGGCGCGCCGGACCCGGCCGAACTGCAGCGCTGGGCGGGGGAATGCGCCGTCGCCCAGGAACGCCTGGAGGAAGCCCAGGCGCGGCTGCTCGAACTCGAATCCCGCCTGCCGGACCTGGAGGCCGCCCGGGCCGAGGCCCTGCAGGCCAGCCAGGCGGCCCGGCTGGACCTCGAAAGGCTCGACGCGCGCCGCCAGGCCCTGATCGCGCTCCAGGAAAAGATCCAGTCCGAGGACGCGCTGGAGCCCTGGCTGCAGCGCCAGGGGCTGGGCGGCCTGACCCGCCTGTGGCAGCAGCTGCGGGTCGAGGCGGGCTGGGAAACCGCCCTGGAAGCCGTGCTGCACGAACGCATGAACGCCCTGGGCCTGCGCACGCTGGACCACGTGCGCGCCTTCGCCCAGGACGCGCCGCCCGCGCGCCTGGCCTTCTACCAGGTCCCCGAGGCGGCCGCGGCGCCCGCGCCGGCGGGGCCGGACGCGCCGCGCCTGCTGGATTTCGTCCAGGCGCGCGATGCCGCCCTGCAGGCCCTGCTGGCCGTGTGGCTGCGCGACGTGCGCGTGGCCGACGACCTGGGCGCCGCCATCGCCCGGCGCGGCGAGCTGCCGCCGGGCGGCGTCTGGGTGCTGCGCGACGGCCACCGGGTCGATGCCTGCAGCGTGCGCTTCTACGCCACCGATTCGGAGCAGGCCGGCCAGCTGGCGCGCCGCCAGCAGATCGACAACCTGGCGCTGGAGATCCGCGCCGCCCGGCTGATCGCCGACCAGGCCCTGGACGCCCATGCCCAGGCCGACGCCGCCTGCCGCAACCTCGCTCAGGCGCTGCAGCCCGCGCGCCAGCAGATCGCCGAGCGCATGCGGGCGCAGCACGACGCGCAGATCCGCCACCAGCAGCTCAGCCAGCAGGCGGCGCAGTCCGACGAGCAGTCCCGCCGCCTGGCGCGCGACCTGGACGAGCTGGCCGGGCAGCAGGCCGCGCTCGACGCGCGGCGGGCCGAGGCCGAGGCCCGCTTCGAGTCCCTGGACCAGGTCCTGGCCGAACAGCAGGAACGCCTGGCGGAGCTGGACCTGCAGGCCGAGGACCTGTCGCGCCAGGCCGAGCAGGCCCGCCAGCGGGGCCGCGACCAGGAGCGCGCCGCCCAGGAAGCCGAATACGCCGTGCGCACCCTGCGCCACCGGCTCGACGAACTGCGCCGCACCCTGCAGCTGGCCGAGGAACAGGCCCGCCGTTCGGGGGCCGAGCTCGAATCCCTGCAGGGCGAGCTGTTCGAGCTGGACGAATCCATGGCCCAGGCCGGCCTGCAGGACGCCCTGGAAACCCGGGCCGCCTGCGAGGACGCCCTGCGCGAGGCGCGGCTGGAGCAGGAGCGGGCGGCCGCCGCCCTGCGCGAGGCCGACGAGGGCCGGCTGACGCTGGAGCGCGGCCTGGACCCCCTGCGCGCGCGCATCACCGAGCTGCAGCTCAAGGAACAGGCCTCGCGCCTGTCGGTCGAGCAGTTCGCCGAGCAGCTCGACGCCCGCCAGGTGGACCGCGACGCCCTGCGCCGCCACCTGGACGAGCAGCCGCCCCCGTGGCGGCGCCTGGACTGGCTGCAGTCCGAAGTCCAGCGCATCACGCGCGGCATCGAAGCGCTGGGCGCCGTGAACCTCGCGGCGCTCGACGAGCTGACGGCGGCGCGCGAGCGCAAGGGCTTTCTCGACGCCCAGCAGGCCGACCTGCTGGCCGCCATCGACACTCTGGAGAACGCCATCCGCCGCATCGACCGCGAGACCCGCGAGCTGCTGTCGCAGACCTTCGAGACGGTCAACGGCCATTTCGGCGAGCTCTTTCCCCAGCTGTTCGGCGGCGGCGAGGCCCGCCTGACCATGACCGGCGAGGAAATCCTGGACGCCGGCGTTCAGGTCATGGCCCAGCCGCCGGGCAAGCGCAACAGCACCATCCACCTGCTGTCGGGCGGCGAAAAGGCCCTGACGGCGACGGCCCTGGTGTTCGCCTTGTTCAAGCTCAATCCGGCGCCGTTCTGCCTGCTCGACGAGGTCGATGCGCCGCTGGACGACGCCAATACCGAACGGTACGCGAACCTGGTGCGCGGCATGAGCGGCCAGACGCAGTTCCTGTTCATTTCACACAACAAAATCGCCATGCAGATGGCACGGCAGCTGGTCGGGGTGACCATGCAGGAGCAGGGCGTGTCGCGGATCGTGGCCGTGGACATGGACTCGGCCCTGCAATGGGCGGCCGAGGCGGCCTGATCCGGACGAAGAGGGTTCTATGAGCGACTTGCAGATCTTGCTGATTTCGATCGGGGTGGCGCTGATCGTCGTCGTCCTGCTGTACAACGCGTGGCAGGACTGGCGGGCGCGGCGCAGCATGCGCCAGTCGCTGCCCGACACCGGCCACGACGTGCTGATGCGCGATGCGGCGCCCCGGCGCGAACCGGTGTGGCAGGCCGGCCGCCCGGCGGCCGACGAGAGCGCCGAGGCCGACCCCGCCTGCGAGGCGGTGATCGACATCGCCCTGGCCCATCCCGTGGCGGGCGAGTCCCTGGCCGAGGCCCTGCGCTCCATCACCCGCGTCGGCAAGAAGCCGGTGCGCGTGTTCGCCGAGCGCGAGGGCGGCGGCCACCGCGCCGAGGCGCTGCCGGGCGAATCCTACGTGTCGCTGCAGCTGGCGGTGGTGCTGGCCAATCGCAGCGGCCCGCTCACGGCCATCGAATGGTCCAACCTCTGGACCCTGGCGCAGAACCTGGCCGAGCGCTTCGAGGGCCTGATCGAGGCTCCGGACCAGGATGCGGTGCTGCGCCAGGCGGCGGAGCTGGACGCGCGCTGTGCCGCCATGGACGCCCAGGTCGGGCTGATCCTGCAGCTGGCGCAGCCGCGTCCGGTGGCGGCGATCCTCCAGGCGGCCGCCGAGGCGGGCTTCGTCCAGGCGCGCGGCCAGTGGGCCTGGATGGCGGAAAACGGCCTGCCGCGCTTCGCCCTGCAGATCGATGCCGCGGAAGGCGGGTCCGCGCACCGCGTGGACCTGGTGCTGGACGTGCCCAACAGCCTGCCCGACGACCAGGCCTTCAGCCGCATGGTGGCCGTGGGACGCGACCTGGCCACGCGCCTGGACGCCCACGTGCTGGACGACCAGGGCCGCACCTTCCAGGACGGTTCCGCGCCCGCCATCGACCGGCAGATCAGCGCGCTGTACGACCAGCTCGACCAGGCCGGCTTCCTGGCCGGCACGGACCGCGCGGCACGGGTGTTCTCGTGACCGCACGCGCCGACGCGCACGCCGCCGGCCAGGGAGGCTCGCGGCCGGACCCGGCGGCGCCGGACGCCGCGGCCGACACGGCCGCCGTGGCCCGGGCGGCCGCCGACCGGCAGCGCCTGGAGGCCCTGCGCGCCGAGATCGAGAGCCACAACCGCCGCTACTACGTCGAGGACGCGCCCTCCGTCTCGGACGCGCAGTACGACCGCCTGATGGCCGAGCTGCAGGCCCTCGAACGCGAGCATCCGGACTGGGTGACGCCCGATTCCCCCACGCAGCGGGTCGGCGCGGCGCCGCTGGCGCATTTCGCCACCGTGCGGCACGCCGTGCGCATGCTGTCGCTGGGCAACGCCTTCGACGCCGAGGACATCGTCGCCTTCGACGAGCGCATCGTCTCCACCCTGATCGGATCCGGCCTGCTGGCCGGCGCGGCGCCCGAAGCCGGCGTCGCCTACGTCGCGGAATACAAGTTCGACGGCCTGGCCGTCAGCCTGCGCTACGAGGGCGGGCGCCTGGTGCAGGCGGCGACCCGGGGCGACGGCGCCCGGGGCGAGGACATCACCGCCAACATCCGCACGCTGCGCTCGGTGCCCCTGCGCCTGCGGGGCGAGGCGCCCGCCGTGCTCGAAGTGCGCGGCGAGGTCCTGATGACGCGGGCGGACTTCGCGCGCCTGAACGAGGCCCAGGTCGCCCGGGGCGACAAGCCCTTCGTCAATCCGCGCAACGCCGCGGCCGGCAGCCTGCGCCAGCTCGATCCGCGTGTGACGGCCACCCGGCCGCTGCGCTTCTACGCCTACGGCTGGGGGCAGATCCAGGACGATCGCGGCGCCGACCTGCGGCCGCGCCCCACCCATTCCGCGATGCTGGACTGGCTGGCCGGCTTCGGCTTCGCCGTCAGCCCCGGCCGCACGGCGTGCCGGGGCGCGGCCGGATTGCTGCGCTTCTACGAGACCGTGGGGGCGTCGCGTGCGGAGCTGCCCTACGAGATCGACGGGGTGGTCTACAAGGTGGACGACCTGCGCGCCCAGGACGTGCTGGGTTTCGTCGCGCGCGCGCCGCGCTTCGCCATCGCGCACAAATTCCCCGCCCAGGAGGAAACCACCCGGCTGATCGGCATCGAAGTCCAGGTTGGGCGCACCGGCGCGCTGACGCCGGTGGCCCGGCTGCAGCCGGTCTTCGTCGGCGGCGTGACCGTCACCAACGCCACGCTGCACAACGAGGACGAGATCCGCCGCAAGGACGTGCGCATCGGCGACACCGTGGTGGTGCGCCGCGCCGGCGACGTGATCCCCGAGGTGGTCGGGCCGGTGCTGTCGCTGCGCCCGGCCGACGCCCAGGTTTTCGACCTGCTGGCCGCCTGTCCGGTGTGCCCCGTCTGCGGCTCGGCGGTCGAGCGCCCGGAGGGCGAGGCCATCACGCGCTGCACCGGCGGGCTGTTCTGCCCCGCGCAGCGCAAGCAGACCCTGTGGCATGCCGCCAGCCGCAAGGCCCTGGACATCGACGGCCTGGGCGACAAGCTGATCGAGCAGCTGGTGGACAGCGGCAGGGTCCACACCCTGGCCGACCTGTACAAGCTGGCGGACCCGGCGGGCGGGGGGGAACTGGTGCTGGCCAGCTATCCCCGCATGGGGGCGAAATCGGCGCGCAACCTGGTGGAGGCGATCAATCAGCGCCGCCGCCCGCCGCTGTCGCGCCTGCTGTACGCCCTGGGCATCCGCCACGTGGGCGAGACCACCGCGCGCGACGTGGCGCGGCATTTCGGCTCCATCGAGGCCATCATGGACGCCTCCGAGGAAGAACTGCTGCAGGTGCCGGACGTCGGCCCGGTGGTGGCGGCCTCGATCCGGCGCTTCTTCGCCGAGGCGCACAACCGCGAGGTCATCGCCGCGCTGCGCGCCGAGGGAGTCGAGCCCCAGGCCGACGCGGCGCCCGCCGGCGAAAAGCCCCTGGCGGGCAAGACCCTGGTGCTGACGGGCACCCTGCCCACCCTGAGCCGCGACGAGGCCACGCGCCTGATCCTGGCCGCCGGCGGCAAGGTCAGCGGCTCGGTATCGCGCAAGACCGCCTGGGTGGTGGCCGGCGAGGACGCCGGCAGCAAGCTCGCCAAGGCCGCCGAACTGGGCGTGGCCGTGATCGACGAAGCCGGACTGCAGGCGCTGCTGGGGCAGGGCTGAATCCCTGATCGAATGAAAACGGCCTCCCCGACGGGAGGCCGTTGAAGGCAAGCAAGCGGCCGAAAGCTGCCAGATCCTTATTTATCCTCGATCTTGGCGTCCTTCATCAGGCTCTTCTGGTAGTCGGCCAGGGCCTGCTGGCGCATCATTTCCTCCAGCTGCGGCTTGGCTTCCTCGAAGGAGGGGAAGGCGATCGGGCGCACGTCCTCGACCTGGATCACGTGCCAGCCGAACTGCGTCTGCACGGGCTGGGCGCTGAGGTCGCCCTTCTTCATGCTTTCCACGGCCTGGGCGAATTCCGGCACGTAGTTGGTGGCCGGGCCCCAGCCCAGTTCGCCGCCGTTCTTGCCGCTGCCGGTGTCGATGGAGTCCTTTTTCGCGGCGGCCTCGAACGAGGTCTTCTTCGCCTTGATCGACTTGATCAGGTCCTTGGCCTTGGCCTCGTCCTTGACCAGGATGTGGCGCAGCTTGTATTCCTGGCGCGAGGCCTGCTGGGCCTTGATGGTGTCGTATTCCTTCTTCAGGTCGGCTTCGCTGACGGGGTGGTCCTTCAGGTACTTGGCCATCAGGGCGCGCACCAGGATGCTCTGCGAGGCCAGCTCGGTTTCCTGCTGGACGGCGGGGTCCTTCTGCAGCCCGGCCTTCTCGGCGGCCTGGACGGCCACCAGGCGGTTGATCATTTCCTGCTTGACCTGGTCGCGCAGCTGCGGCGTATCCTGGGCGCCCTGGGAGACCAGCATGCTGACGAACTGGTCGAATTTGGCCTGGGAGATGCCCTGGCCGTTGACGGTGGCGATGTCCTTGGCCCAGACCGGCAGCGTCAGGGAGCAGGCCAGGGCGACAGCAGCGATACGTTTCATGAAAATCCTTCGATGGGAGGGGTGCCGGCCTCGATGGCCAGCGCGTGGATCGGATGGGGCATCAGATCCCGCACGCAATCATACACAAGACGATGGCGGGCGAGGGTGCCGAGCCCCTGGAATTGCTTGGACACGATGCGGACGCGAAAGTGCCGCGCGCCGCCCCGGGCGCCGGCGTGGCCGGCGTGCAGGTGGGATTCGTCGATCAGTTCCAGCCGCGCGGGTTCGAGCGCGGCCAGGCGTTCGGCCAGCACGGCCTGCAGGTCGGGGCCGGCGGAAGTCATGGGCGGTCTGCGGTGGCGGGGCAGGGGGCGCGGCGCGGCTTCATCCGCGCGGCTCGCTGTCGGAGGCCCCGGCCGGGGGCGCGGCGGCCTCGGTCTGGATGTGGCGGCCCAGCCACAGGGACTGCCCCACCACGAACAGCAGCAGCAGGATCATCAGGCCGAAGACCTTGAAATTCACCCATTGCGCCTCGGTGAAGCGGCCGGAGAAGGCCACGTACAGGTTCAGCGCGCCCGAGGCGACGAAGAACCCGGCCCAGCTGTCGTTCAGGCGGTTCCAGGCGCGTTCGGGCAGGGCGATCTTCTCGCCCATCAGGCGGCGCATCAGGTTGCGGCCGGCGAACAGGCGCGCGCCCATCAGGATGGCGGCGAACAGCCAGTACAGGACCGTGGGCTTCCACTTGATGAAGGTGTCGTCGTGGAACAGCAGCGTCGCCCCGCCGAACACGACGATCACCGTCAGGTTGATCCAGTGCGTGGGCTCGATCGCGCGCCCGGTCAGGCGCAGCCAGAGGATCTGCAGCACGGCCGCCGCCATGGCCGTTCCGGTGGCGACGTAGATGTCGGCGAAGCGGAACGCCAGGAAGAACAGGATCAGCGGGAAGAGGTCGAAGAGGAACTTTTTCACGGGTGATCTTACGCGGGGCCCGGATTCATTCGGCCGGGACGAATTTCAGGGAAAGCGAATTGATGCAGTAGCGCAGCCCGGTGGGGGGCGGGCCGTCGGGGAACACGTGGCCCAGGTGGGCGTCGCAGACGGCGCACAGGATCTCGGTGCGGATCATGCCGTGGCTGGTGTCGCGCAGCTCGCGCACGCGGTCGGGGGCCACCGGCTGGAAATAGCTGGGCCAGCCGCAGCCCGCGTCGAATTTCGTGTCGGAGGCGAACAGCGGGGTGCCGCAGCAGACGCAGACGTAGGTGCCCGCCTGGGTGGCGTCCCAGTAGCGCCCCGTGAAGGGCCGCTCGGTGTGCTTGAGCCGCGTGACCGCGAATTCGTCGGGGGAAAGCTGCGCGCGCCATTCGGCGTCCGTGCGCGTGATCTTGTCCACGAGGAACCTGTCCAGAATTTCGCTTCAATCCTCCATCTTAATCGACTTTCGCCCGGATGGCGGACCGGCCGGCGCGGGGCGATCGGCCGAGGCGGCGCGGCCGCGGCGCGCCGGGCAGCAACAAATTGCGCCGTGCTGCGATAATATGACGCCCGTTCATGTGTTTATGCCGTGGCCCGCAGGGTTCGCGGTCATGAATTGCACGGTCCGTCAAAAACATTCGGAGACAAACATGACATTCCCGCTTTCCATGCGGCTCACCCTGGGCGCCGCCGCGCTGCTGGCCGCGCTGCCCCTGGCCGCCACGGCCCAGATCAAGGTCGGCGTGACGGTGTCGTCCACCGGCCCGGCCGCCTCGCTGGGGATTCCCGAGCGCGACACCGTGGCCCTGCTGCCCACGGAGATCGGCGGCCAGGCCGTGCAGTACATCGTGCTGGACGACGCCACCGACACCACCCAGGCGGTGAAGAACATCCGCAAGCTCACGGCCGACGACCACGTGGACGTGGTGCTGGGCACCTCCGTGACGCCGGCCTCGCTGGCCATGTCGGACGTGGCCGCCGAGACCGGCACGCCGATGATCAGCGTGGCGGCCAACGCCAAGCTCGTCGAGCCGGTGGACGGCCCGCGCAAGTGGGTCTACAAGACGCCGCAGAACGACGCGCTGATGGCCGCCGCCCTGGCGCAGGCGATGGTCAAGCAGAACGTCAAGACGCTGGGCTTCATCGGCTTCAGCGACGCCTACGGCGACGGCTGGCTGCAGGAAATGAAGGCCGCCGCCGAGGCCAAGGGCATCAAGCTCGTGGCGGAGGAACGCTTCGCCCGGCCCGACACCAGCGTCACCGGCCAGGTCCTGAAGCTGCTGTCGGCCAAGCCCGACGGCATCCTGATCGCCGCTTCCGGCACGCCGGTGGCCCTGCCGCAGCGCGAGCTGGTCGAACGCGGCTACAAGGGCCATATCTACCAGACCCACGGCGCGGCCAACAACGACGTGCTGCGCGTCTGCGGCAAGGCCTGCGAAGGCATGATCCTGCCCGCCGGCCCGCTGCTGGTGGCGGCCCAGCTGCCCGACAGCAACCCGGTCAAGGCCAGCGCCCTGGTGTACGTCAAGGCCTACGAGGCCAAGTACGGCGCGGGCACGACCAACACCTTCGGCGGCCACATGTGGGACGCCGGCCAGCTCATCAACGACGCCATCCCCCGCGCCCTGAAGACCGGCGCCAAGCCGGGCACGGCGGAATTCCGCGCGGCCCTGCGCGACGCGCTGGAGCAGGTCAAGGAACTGCCCGCCTCGCAGGGCGTCTTCACGCTCAGCCCGACCGACCACGCCGGCCTGGACGAGCGCGGCCGCGTCATGGTGCAGGTCGTGGACGGCAAGTGGACCTACCAGCCGGACCTGTGATGCGGCGCGGCGCCTCCCTTCCCGTGTCGCGGCCCGGCCGCCGGCATGCCCTGGATGCCGGCGCGCGCGCCGGCGGGCGGGCGCCGTGGATCTGACCATCGCCCTGATCCTGCTGCAGGACGGCATCCTGAACGGCGCCATCTACGGCCTGCTGGGCCTGGCGCTGGTGCTGGTGTTCGTGGTGACGCGGGTGATCCTGATCCCCCAGGGGGAATTCGTCACCTTCGGCGCGCTGTCGCTCGCCTTCCTCGCCAACGGCCGGGTGCCCGGGACAGCGCACCTGCTGGTGCTGATGGGCGTGCTGGTGTGCCTGGTCGAGGCGGTCTCGTGCTGGCGCGCGCGCCAGTGGCGCGGCTACGGCCGCACCCTGGGCTGGGCGCTGGCCCTGCCGCTGGCGCTGGAGGCCCTGGCGCCGCTGGCGGCCGGGCCGGACGTGCCGCTGGCCCTGCGCGTGCTGTTCGCGCTGGCGCTGGTGGTGCCCCTGGGCCCGATGATCTACCGCCTGGTGTACCAGCCGGTGGAGCAGGCCAGCGTGCTGGTGCTGCTGATCGTCTCGGTCGCCGTGCACTTCGCCCTGACCGGCCTGGGGCTGCTGTTCTTCGGCGCGGAAGGCTGGCGCACCCCGGCCCTGGTCGAGGGCACGGTGCAGATCGGGCCGGTGGCCTGGACGGCCCAGACCTTCGCGGTACTGGCCACCTGCGCCGCGCTGATCGGCGGGCTGTGGCTGTTCTTCAGCCGCACCCTGTACGGCAGCGCCCTGCGGGCCACCGCCGTCAACCGGCGCGGCGCGCGGCTGGTGGGCATCAGCACGCGGGTGGCCGGCAGCCTGACCTTCACCCTGGCGGCGGCCATCGGCGCGCTCTCGGGCATGCTGATCGCCGCCATCACCACCATCTACTACGACACGGGCTTCCTGATCGGCCTGAAGGGCTTCGTGGCGGCCATCTTCGGCGGCCTGGTCAGCTATCCGGCGGCCGCGGCGGGCGCCCTGTTCGTCGGCATTCTCGAAGCCTTTTCCTCCTTCTGGGCCAGCCCCTTCAAGGAAGCCATCGTCTTCACGCTGATCATCCCGGTGCTGCTGTGGCGCTCCTTCGGCAGCGTCCACCTGGACGAGGAGGACTGATGCGCCCGCGCCATGCCCTGATGGTCCTGGTCCCGCTCCTGGCGCTGCTGCCCTGGCTGCCGGGCGTGCCCGCCTTCTGGATCACCCAGATGAACTACATCGGGCTCTACAGCCTGGTGGTGCTGGGGCTGGTCCTGCTGACCGGCGTGGGCGGGCTGACGTCCTTCGGCCAGTCGGCCTTCGTCGGCCTGGGGGCCTACACCACCGCCTGGCTGACCACGGCGGGCGGCGTCTCCCCCTGGCTGGGCCTGGCGGCGGGCCTGCTGCTGACCTGCCTGGTGGCCTACGCGCTGGGCGCCATCACGCTGCGCCTGTCCGGCCACTACCTGCCGCTGTGCACCCTGGCCTGGTGCCTGGCGCTGTACTACCTGTACGGCAACCTGGATTTCCTGGGGCGCTACGACGGCATCGCCGGCATTCCGCCGCTGTCCATCGGCGGCTGGTCCCTGGGCTCGGGGCCGCGCATGTACCTGCTGATCTGGCTGATCCTGCTGCTGGCCCTGTGGGCCACGCACAACCTGCTGGACTCGCGCGCGGGGCGGGCCATCCGCGCCCTGCGCAGCGGCTCCATGGCCGAATCCTTCGGCGTGGACCTGGCGCACTACAAGGTCGTGATCTTCGTCTACGCCGCCCTGCTGGGCTGCGTGTCGGGCTGGCTGTACGCGCACATGCAGCGCGCCGTCAGCCCCAGCCCCTTCGGCCTGGGCTACGGCATCGAATACCTGTTCATGGCCGTGGTGGGCGGCTCGGGCAGCGTCTGGGGCGCGGTGGCGGGCGCCGCCGCCATCCTGATCGTCAAGGACCAGCTGCAGAACGTCCTGCCCGGCCTGGTGGGCACCACCGCCAACCTGGAACTGCTCGCCTTCGGCGTGCTGATGATCCTGGTGCTGCAGTTCGCCCGCGACGGCCTGTGGCCCGTGCTGGCCCGGCTGTGGCGGCGGCTGGGCGGGCGCGCCGAGCCCGGCGGCCACGATCCGGCGCGCCTGGCCGCCGCGCCCGAACTGCCGCGCCGGCCGGCGCCCGCGGCCGGCGACGTGGTGCTGGAAGTCGACCGGGTGCGCAAGCAATTCGGCGGCTTGGTGGCGGTCAACGACATCAGCTTCCGCCTGCGCGCGGGCGAGATCATGGGGCTGATCGGCCCCAACGGGGCGGGCAAGAGCACCACCTTCAACCTCATCAGCGGCGTGGCGCCGCTGTCCGGCGGCGCGGTGCGCTTCATGGGGGACCGCATCGACGGCCTGCCGGCGCGCGAGATCGCCCGCCGGGGCATGGCGCGCAGCTTCCAACACGTGCAGCTCCTGCCGGACATGAGCGTGCTGGAAAACGTCGCCCTGGGCGCCCACCTGCGCAGCCGCGCCGGCGTGGTGCCGGCCGCGCTGCGCCTGGACCGCACGGCGGAGGCCTCGCTGCTGCGCGAGGCCGCGCGCCAGATCGAGCGGGTGGGCCTGGGCGACGTGATCGACCAGCCCGCCGGCAGCCTGCCGCTGGGCCGCCAGCGCATCGTGGAGATCGCCCGGGCGCTGTGCTGCGACCCCATCGCGCTGCTGCTCGACGAGCCGGCGGCCGGCCTGCGCTACCAGGAAAAGCAGGCGCTGGCGGCGGTGCTGGACCAGCTGCGCCGCGAGGGCATGAGCCTGCTGCTGGTCGAGCACGACATGGATTTCGTGATGAACCTCACCGATCACCTGCTGGTCATGGATTTCGGCACGATGCTGGCCGAGGGCGTCCCGGCGGACATCCAGCGCAATCCGGCCGTGCTGGAGGCCTACCTGGGCGGCCTGGACGAGACCTGGAGCGTGCCCGAAGCCGCGCCGCAGCCCGTCGCCGCCCGCGCCACGCCGCAGGGGAGCGCCTCATGAGCACCGGAAACCCTGCCGCCGCCGGGACGGCCGCGGCCGCGCCTGTCGCCGCTCCCGTCCTGTCGGTCCGGGGCCTGTCGGCGCACTACGGCAAGGTGGCCGCCCTGGATCCCATCGACCTGACGGTGGGGCGCGGCGAGATCGTCACCGTCATCGGCGCCAACGGCGCCGGCAAATCGACCCTGCTGGGCGCCATCATGGGCGCGCTGCCGCTGCAGGGGCACAGCCGGGGCTCGGTCGTGTTCCTGGGCGCCGAGGTGCAGGGCTGGGACATCGAGCGCCGCGTCGGCCAGGGCCTGTCGCTGGTGCCGGAACGCCGGGAACTGTTCGCCAGCATGTCCGTGCGCGAGAACCTGCTGCTGGGGGGCTTCCGCCTGTACCGCGCCGGCGTGCGCGGCTGGCGCGACACCCTGGACGAGGTCTACGCGCTGTTTCCGCGCCTGCGGGAGCGCGCCGGCCAGGCGGCGGGGACGCTGTCGGGCGGCGAGCGCCAGATGCTGGCGCTGGGCCGCGCCCTGATGGCGCGCCCGGCGCTGCTGATGCTCGACGAGCCCAGCCTGGGCCTGGCGCCCCGGGTGGTGCGCGAGATCTTCCAGACCATCGCCCAGCTGCGCAGCACCGGCGTGTCCATCCTGCTGGTGGAGCAGAACGCCCGCGCCGCCCTGCACGTGGCCGACCGCGGCTACGTCCTGGAGACCGGCGCCGTGGTCCTCGAAGGCGAGGCCCGCATGCTGGCCGGCCACCCCCGCGTCATCGAAAGCTATTTGGGACTTGCCGGGACGCAGAAGAGTCCTTGAGGACTGTTCTGCGCCAGGCGAGTCCGAGCGGCATGCAGGCCGCGACGTGGGGAGCTGCTTCGGCTTGAGAGCGCATCCCCCAACAAAAATGGCCCCGACGGGCCATTTTTGCGACTGCGTCAACCGGATACCGGATCAGCCGGTCTTCTGCCGCCAGGCCAGCCATTCGCCGACGATGCCGCGGCGGAAGGCCAGCACGCAGACGATGAAGATGAGGCCGATGACGATCGTGACCGATTCGCCCAGCACGCGGAACCATTCGATGCCGGTCTGCTGCATCAGGAAGCGGCCGAACTCGCCGACCTTGTTTTCCAGCGCCACCACGATGACCGCGCCCAGCACCGGGCCGGTGAGCGTGCCCATGCCGCCGATCAGCGTCATCAGGATCACCATGCCCGACATCTGCCAGGTGGCGTCCGACAGCGTGGCCGAGACGAACACCAGCGACTTGGTGGCTCCGGCCAGCCCGGCCAGGGTGGCCGAGAGCACGAAGGCCAGCAGCTTGAAGCGGTCCACGTCGTAGCCCAGCGAGATCATGCGCGGCTCGTTCTCGCGGATGGCCTTCAGGACCTGACCGAAGGGCGAGTGCACGGTGCGCCAGATCAGGGCGTAGCCCAGCACGAAGATCGCCAGCACCACGTAGTACAGGTTGATGTCGCGGCTCAGGTCCAGCCCCAGGATGGAGCCGCGCGGAATGCCCTGCAGGCCGTCCTCGCCGCCGGTGAACGGCGCCTGGAGGAAGTAGAAGAACAGCATCTGGGCGAGCGCCAGGGTGATCATGGCGAAGTAGATGCCGCTGCGCCGGATCGAGAGGATGCCGAAGACCAGCCCCAGGACCCCGGCGGCGGCGGTGCCGAAGAGCAGGCCGCCGGCCGTGGGCCAGCCCCAGATGGCGAGCGACTGGCCGCAGGCGTAGGCGGCCAGCCCCAGGAAGGCGGCGTGGCCGAAGGACAGCAGCCCGGTGTAGCCCAGCAGCAGGTTGAAGGCGCAGGCGAACAGGGCGTAGCACATGACCTTCATGATGAAGATCGGATAGCCGCCCAGCGCGGGCAGCGCCGCCAGCAGGACGATGGCGGCCAGATAGGCGATCAGTTGTCGATTCATGATTCTTTCCCGAACAGCCCGGCCGGGCGGGTGAGCAGCACGATCACCATGATGATGAACACCACGGTGCTGGAGGCCTCGGGCCAGAAGACCTTGGTGAAGCCCTCGATGACCCCCAGCCCCAGGCCGGTGACGATCGAGCCCAGGATCGAGCCCATGCCGCCGATGACCACCACGGCGAAGACGACGATGATCAGGTTCGAGCCCATCAGCGGCGAGACCTGCAGGATGGGGGCGGCGAGCACCCCGGCGAAGCCCGCCAGCCCGACGCCGAAGCCGAAGGTGAGCGAGATCATCAGCGGCACGTTCACGCCGAAGGCCTCGACCAGCTTGGGGTTTTCGGTGCCGGCGCGCAGCAGCGCGCCCAGGCGGGTCTTCTCGATGACGAACCAGGTCAGCAGGCAGGCCAGGACCGAGGCCACGACGACCCAGGCGCGGTAGATGGGCAGGAACATGAAGCCGAGGTTCACGCCGCCCTGCAGCAGGGCCGGCGTGCTGTAGGGCTGGCCGGAGACGCCGTAGAAGCTGCGGAACAGCCCTTCGATGAGCAGCGTCAGGCCGAAGGTGAGCAGCAGTCCGTAGAGCGGGTCGAGCTTGTAGAGGCGGCGCAGCAGCAGGCGTTCGAGGACGATGCCGAACAGGCCCACGATCACCGGGGCCGCGGCCAGCATGATCCAGTAGTTCAGTCCCAGGTACTGCAGGCCCATCCAGGCGACGAAGGCGCCCAGCATGTAGAGCGCGCCGTGGGCGAAGTTGATGATGTTGAGCAGGCCGAAGATGACGGCCAGCCCCAGCGAGAGCACGGCGTAGAACGAGCCGTTGACCAGGCCGAGCAGGAGCTGGCCGAGCAGGGCCTGGAGGGGAACACCGAAAAGTTGTGTCATAGGGCTGCGGCGGAATCGGGCGGAAGGGGTGAAACGGATCGCAGATTCCCGCCCGGCGGCGGGAATCCGGCGTTCATGCGCCGCGCGCTACTTGAGGGCGCAGGTGGAGGTCGATTCCGCGCCGAAGACCGATTCGGCCGGCAGGGTGCGCACGATGTTGTAGTAGTCCCAGGGCGCCTTGGACTGGTCGGGCTTCTTCACCTGGGCCAGGTACATGTCGTGCATCGTCAGGCCGTCCTTGCGGATGTGGCCGTTCTTGATGAACATGTCGTTGATCTTGACGCTCTTGAGCTGCTTCATGACGGCGTCGCCGTCGTCGGTGCCGATGGCCTTGACGGCTTCCAGGTAGGTCTTGGCGGCGGAGTAGTCGCCCGCCTGCAGGAAGGACGGCGCGCGGTTGTGCTTGTCGAAGAAGCGCTTGGACCAGGCGCGCGAGGCGTCGTCCTGGTTCCAGTACCAGGCGGTGGTCAGGTACAGCCCGGCGGTGTTGTCCAGCCCCAGGGCGTGGACGTCGTTGATGAACACCAGCAGGCCGGCCAGCTTCATGGTCTGGGTGACGCCGAATTCCTTGGCGGCCTTGACGGAATTGATGAAGTCGCCGCCCGCGTTGGCCAGGCCCAGGACCTGGGCGCCGGAACTCTGCGCCTGCAGCAGGAAGGAGGAGAAGTCCGTCGTGGCCAGCGGCGCGCGCACGGCGCCGAGGTTCTTGCCGCCGGATTTTTCCACGACCTTCATCGTGTCCTGTTCCAGGGAGTGGCCGAAGGCGTAGTCGGCCGTCAGGTAGAACCAGGACTTGCCGCCTTCGCGCACCACGGCCGAGCCCGTGCCGTTGGCCAGGGCGACGGTGTTGTAGGCATAGTGGACGGTGTAGGGCGTGCATTGCGCGTTGGTCAGCGCCGAGGAGCCGGCCCCCACCACCAGGAAGGGCTTCTTCTTTTCGGCCGCGACGGCGGCCATGGCCAGCGCGGTGGCGGAATTGGTGCCGCCCACCAGCATGTCCAGGTGCTGCTGGTCGAACCACTCGCGGGCGCGGGCCGAGGCGATGTCGGCCTTGTTCTGGTGGTCGGCGGTCAGCAGCTCGATCTTCTTCCCGTTGATCTCGCCCCCCATGTCGGCGATCGCCATGCGGATGGCGTCGGCGCCGGCATTGCCGTCGATGTCCGCATACACGCCGGACATGTCGGCGATGAAGCCGATGCGGATCACGTCGTCGGAAATCCCCGCGGCCTGGGCCGAAAGGCCGAAGCCCAGGCCGGCAACGGCCAGCGCGGCGGATAGGGTACGCAGTTTCATGGGAAGTCTCCTGTATGTGCCGGTTGTGCCGGCGGATCGGTGAAAAAGAGGCGCGGGCGTCGGTCAGACGCCCAGCAGGCTGTCGAGGGTGGACTGTTTTTCCTGGAGCTGGCTGGCGGGGAACTGTTCCACGATCTGGCCGTGTTCCATGACGTAGAAGTGGTCGGCCAGGGGCGCGGCGAAGCGGAAGTTCTGTTCGACCATGACGATGGTGTAGCCCTTGGTCTTGAGGGTGCGGATCATGCGGTCGAGCGCCTGCACGATCACCGGCGCCAGGCCTTCGGAGATTTCGTCGAGCAGCAGGAGGTTGGCCCCGGTGCGCAGGATGCGGGCGACGGCCAGCATCTGCTGTTCGCCGCCGGACAGGCGGGTGCCCGGCGAATGACGCCGTTCGAGCAGGTTGGGGAACATGTCGTAGATCTCGGCCAGCGACATGCCCCCGCCCAGGGTGTCGCCCACGGTGGGCGGCAGCAGCAGGTTTTCCTCGCAGGAGAGCGAGGCGAAGATGCCGCGTTCCTCCGGGCAGTAGCCGATGCCCAGGTGCGCGATGCGGTAGGTGGGCAGGTGGATCGATTCGGTGCCCTGGATGCGGATCGAGCCGGTGCGCCGGCTGGTCAGGCCCAGCAGCGCGCGCAGCGTGGTGGTGCGCCCGGCGCCGTTGCGCCCCAGCAGGGTGACGACCTGGCCGGGCTCGACGCGCATGTCCACGCCGTGCAGCACGTGCGATTCGCCGTACCAGGCGTGCAGATCGGAGATTTCGAGTGCCAGGCTCATTGGTCTGTCCTTCGCATGATGCGGTCTGTCCTTCGCGTGATGCGCCCGCAGACGGGCGCTTGGGGGCGGCCCGGCGCGCTCATGCATGGGCCCCTTCGAGTTCGCCCTGGGTGGTGCCCATGTAGGCTTCCATCACGGCGGGGTTGTTCGAGACGGCGGCGTAGTCGCCTTCGGCCAGCACGGCGCCGCGCGCCAGCACGGTGATGCGGTCGGCGATGGAGGAGACGACCTTCATGTTGTGCTCGACCATCAGGATGGTGCGCCCGGCGCTGACCTGCTTGATCAGCCGGGTGACGCGGTCGACGTCCTCGTGGCCCATGCCCTGGGTGGGCTCGTCGAGCAGCATCAGGCTGGGCTCCATGGCCAGGGTGGTGGCGATTTCCAGGGCGCGCTTGCGGCCGTAGGGCAGGTTCACCGTCATCTGCGAGGCGAAATCGGCCAGGTCCACCTCGGCGAGCAGTTCCATGGCGCGGCCGTCCAGGTGGCGCAGGCTGGCTTCGCTGCGCCAGAAGTGGAAGGACAGGCCGGTGGCGCGCTGCAGGGCGATGCGTACGTTGTCGAGCACCGTGAGCTGGGGGAAGACGGCGGAGATCTGGAACGAGCGGATGATGCCCTTGCGGGCGATTTCCGCCGGCTTGTCGCGGGTGATTTCCCGGCCGTCGAAGAAGATCTGGCCCTGGCTGGGTTCGAGGAATTTGGTGAGCAGGTTGAAGCAGGTGGTCTTGCCTGCGCCGTTGGGCCCGATCAGGGCGTGGATGTGGCCGCGCTGGATTTTCAGGTCCACGGAATCGACGGCGGTGAAGCCGAGGAAGGTTTTCGATAGCTGGCGGGTTTCGAGGATGATGTCGGGTTCTGTGCCCATGATGCCCTGTGTCCAATGTCGCACTGCGGCGCCCGATGGCGGATTGTTTCAAGTATGGAACTGTCCGGCTCTCGGCTCCATAGGGGTTTTACAGGGTTGCCGCCGCGCCGGCCGGATATTGCAGCGCAATAGCGAAGCGACGCCCGGGCGGCCCACGGGGGACGGGCAACAGGCGGCCGGGGGCCGGCCGGTCCGGGTCCAGCCCAGGGCCAGTCCGGAGCCGGTCCGGGTCCAGTCCAGGCCTAGTCCGGGCTCAGTCCGGCCGGGTCTTGTCCGGATATTCGCACAGGTCGGCGATCGGGCACTGCGGGCATTTGGGCTTGCGCGCCACGCAGACGTAGCGGCCGTGCAGGATCAGCCAGTGGTGGGCGTCCAGCAGGTATTCCTTGGGCACCCGGCGCAGCAGCGCCTGTTCCACGGCCAGCACGGTCTTGCCCGGCGCGATTCCGGTCCGGTTGGCCACGCGGAAGATGTGCGTGTCCACGGCCATGGTGGGCTGGCGGAAGGCCGTGTTCAGCACCACGTTGGCGGTCTTGCGGCCGACGCCGGGCAGGGCTTCCAGGTCTTCGCGGCGGTCGGGGACCTGGCCGCCGTGCCGCTCCAGCAGCAGCTCGCAGGTGCGGATGACGTTGCGCGCCTTGGTCTTGTACAGGCCGATGGTGCGGATCGCCTCGGCCAGCCCCGCCTCGCCCAGCGCCAGCAGCCCTTCGGGCGTGCCGTGCCCGGGGAAGAAGCCGCGGGTGGCGAGGTTCACGGAGCGGTCGGTCGCCTGGGCCGAGAGGATGACGGCCACCAGCAGCTGGAAGACGCTGCCGTATTCGAGCTCGGTGCGGGGCTGGGGGTTGGCTTCGCGCAGGCGGCGGAAGCATTCTTCGATGGCGGCGCGGTTCATGGGCGTCGGGCGCGCGCCCGGGCCAGGGCCTGGGCGATGCGGTCCTGCTTGTCGTGGGGGTCGGGGGCGGCCAGGACGGGCTTGTTGGCCAGGGTGCGCGCGGCGGGGCCGGCGGCCTCGTCGTGGCGCGCCCGCAGGCGGGCGTTGCGCGCCTGGTAGCGTGCGCGGGCCGCGCCGGCGTCCTCCGCCGTCCAGTCGCGGCCGGCCGGGACCATGGCGATGCAGTCCACCGGACAGGGCGCCACGCAGCGTTCGCAGCCGGTGCAGTCGGCCTCGATGACGGTGTGCATGCACTGGTTGGCCCCGAGGATGGCGTCCACCGGGCAGGCCTGGATGCACAGGGTGCAGCCGATGCAGTGCGCCTCGTCGATGAGCGCCACCCGGAAGGGCTGGTGCGTGCCGCAGGCGGGATCCAGGGGACGCGCCGGGCGGTCCAGGACGCGCGCCAGGGCCTCGATCGTGCGCGCGCCGCCGGGCGGGCAGCGGTTGACGTCGGCCCGGCCCTCGGCCATGGCCTGGGCGTAGGGACGGCAGCCGTCGTAGCCGCATTGCGTGCATTGGGTCTGCGGCAGCAGGGCGTCGAGGGTGTCGGTGAGTGTGGGCACGGCGGCGGAAACGCACAGGGGACGGCGCGAGCCGTCCCCCGGAAACGGGCTTGCATTCAAATCACGGATCACGTCGTGGGTTCGCCTCGCCGTGCAAGCGCACCGCCTTCGGCTTCCCGTCCGGTGCTCCGCCTGAATGCGGGCCCGTCAGGCATGCGATCGGATGAATGCGGATATTTTAGGACAGATCTGCTGGCGCCAGCGGCGTCCGGAGAAGATGCCGTAGTGGCCGCAGTCGGTGGCGGTGTGGATTTCCCGCATGGACGGGGACAGGTTGGCGCACAGGTGGTGGGCGGCGTGCGTCTGGCCCTGGCCGGAGATGTCGTCCAGTTCGCCTTCGATGGTCAGCAGGGCGGTCTTGCGGATGGCGGAGGGATCGACGCGCTCGCCGTCGATCGTCCAGGTGCCGCGCGGCAGGCGGAATTCCTGGAAGACGATGCGGATGGTGTCCAGGTAGAAGCGGGCCGGCATGTCGAGCACGGCGTTGTATTCGTCGTAGAAGCGGCGGTGGGCTTCGGCGTCGCTGTCGTCGCCGCGCAGCAGGTGCAGGTAGAAGTCGTAGTGGGACTTCAGGTGCCGGTCCGGGTTCATGGCGACGAAGCCGGCGTGCTGCAGGAATCCGGGGTAGACCAGCCGGCCGGCGCCCGGGTAGCGCGGCGGCACGCGATGGATCAGGTTGTCCTCGAACCATTCGTAGGGCTTGGTCGTGGCCAGGCGGTTGACCTGGGTGGGCGATTTGCGCGTGTCGATGGGGCCGCCCATCATGGTCATGCTGCGCGGCTGACAGGGGTCGTCGGCGGCGGCCAGCAGCGAGATCGCGGCCAGGACCGGCACCGTGGGCTGACAGACCGAGATCACGTGGGTGTCGGGCCCCAGGTGGCGCAGAAAGGCCTGGACGTAGTGGACGTAGTCGTCCAGGCTGAAGGTGCCGTCGGCCGCCGGCACCATGCGCGCATCGATCCAGTCGGTGACGTAGACCTCGTGGTTGGGCAGCAGGGCGCGCACGGTGTCGCGCAGCAGGGTGGCGTGGTGCCCGGACAGGGGCGCCACCACCAGCACGCGCGGGTCGTGGCGGCGGGTGTCGCGGCGGAAATGCAGCAGGCGACAGAAGGGCAGGGCCAGGGCGATGTCCTCGTGCAGGGCGACTTCGCGTCCGCCGATCTGGGTGGAGGTCAGGTTCCAGGCGGGCTTTTCGTAGTCCTTGCCCACGCGGTGGGCCAGCTCGTAGGCGGCGGCGAACTGCCGCGACAACGGGGTGTAGGCCAAGGGGCTGTAGGGATTGGAAAACAGGTGTGAACCGGTTTCAGTGAAAGCCGTGAAGGGGGCGAGGATCGAGCGTTGGAGCTCGTGCAGGTCATACAGCATGAGTAGGCGTTCCCGTCGGTCTGGCCCTGCGCGGATCACACGCAGGAGTATCGGTCATCCGAACCTAAAGTACCGGTAAACGTGACAGAGCGCTACCGGAATTTCCCGTATACGGATCATATATGACCCGAATGTGGGGTTTTGCAGACGGATCGGGCGGCGGCCGGCGGCAGGCGCCGGCAGGCTGCTAGGGGCGTTCCAGGTACTTGAGTTTGTCGGCGACGCCGTTCCAGTCGTCGGCGCCTGGGAGCGGACTGACGGAGCGGTTGATGGGCCGGAAGGTGGGCGACAGTTCGGCGTTCAGGGGGATGTAGTCGAGCTGGTCCTGGGGGACGTCTTCCTCGGCGAAGATGGCGTTGGCCGGGCATTCGGGCACACAGACGGCGCAGTCGATGCATTCCTCGGGGTCGATGACCAGGAAATTCGGCCCCTCGCGGAAACAGTCCACGGGACAGACATCGACACAGTCGGTGTACTTGCACTTGATACAGTTTTCGGTGACGACGTGGGTCATGAGGGTGCTCCGGGCTTGCAGACGGGTGCCTTGAAACGGGCCTGTCGGGATTTTACCGAATTTATCAGGGAGAACCCGAAGATCCCGCGCGCCGGGTAGTGCGAATGGTCAGAGCAGCAGGGCGGCCAGGGTGCCGCCCAGTTCGGCGCCGCGCGCCAGCCATTCGCCGGGCACGGTCTTGGGCGCCAGGATGGCCTCGGGCGTCTGGGCGCGCATGGGCACGATCAGGGTGGGCGCGACCGGCTTCAGGCGCCAGCCGGTGCAGATGCGCTCCAGCTGCCGGCGGGCGCCGTCGCCGTCGGAGCCGGCGGTGATCACGGCGCCGTAGGGCCGGCCGTTGAGCCGGTCCAGCACGTGATAGTAGGTGCGGTCCAGGCATTCCTTCATCGCGCCGCTGAGCGCCGCCAGGTTTTCCGGGGCGGCGAACAGATAGCCGTCGGCGGCGAGCAGGTTTTCGGTGCGCACGGTGTCGGCGGGGCGCACCTGCAGGTCGAAGCGCCCGCCCGCGTCCAGTTCGTCGGCCACCGCCTGCGCGCCGGCCGCCGCCGCCCGGGCCATCTGCAGGGCGGCGCCGGTGCGGGAATGCCAGATGATGAGCAGCTGGGTCGTCATGGGGGTCGTTCCTGCGGGGCCGGACTCACTCAAGTAGTATAGAGGCTCAGAGTCCGGATGCCTGGTTGGAAGGCTCCGTTGTCCCTTGGTCCGGCGTCATGAGTGTCTCCCCGCAATCCGTTTCCGCAGATCCTTTCGGCCCCGAGTGGTTCCAGGCCGCCCGCGGCGGGCTGGACGACGCGGACGCGGCGGTGCTGCGCCAGGCGGCCGACTGGGTGCGCGAGCCCCTGCGCGGCGCGCAGGCCAGCACGGGCGAGGCCCTGGACGCGCACGCCGCCGCCGTGGTCCTGATCCTGCGCGACCTGGATTCGGATGCGGCCACCCGCGCGGCCGCCCTGCTGGCGGTGCAGCCGGTGCCGGCGGGCGAACTGTCGCGCGCCGATCCGCTGCGCAAGGCCTTCGGCCCCGAGATCACCTCCCTGGTCCAGGGCGTGCGCGCCCTGCTGCGCCTGGGCGCCGTCGCGGGCCGGGCCGGCGACGTGTCCGGCACCGACCAGAAGGAAATGCAGCGCAAGATGCTGCTGGCCATGGCGGCGGACCTGCGCATCGTGCTGATGCGGCTCGCCTCGCGCCTGCAGTCGCTGCGCTGGCATGCCGCCAGCCGCACGCCCTGCCCGGCGGAATTCGCGCGCGAGACCATGGCGCTGTACACGCCGCTGGCCAACCGCCTGGGGATCTGGCAGCTGAAATGGGAAATGGAGGACCTGTCCTTCCGCTTCCTGCAGCCGGACACCTACAAGGCCATCGCCCGCCAGCTGGAGGAAAAACGCGCCGAGCGCGAGGCCTTCATCGAGGACGTGATGGCGCGCCTGCGGGCGGCGCTGGCCGAAGCCGGCATCCGGGCCGAACTCAGCGGCCGGCCCAAGCACATCTACAGCATCTGGAACAAGATGCGCATCAAGCACCTGGAATTCCGCCAGCTCTTCGACCTGCGCGCCCTGCGCGTCATCGTCGAGGACGAGCGCGCCTGCTACGCCGCGCTGGCCCTGGTGCATGCGCTGTGGACGCCGGTGCCCGAGGAATTCGACGACTACATCGCCCGCCCCAAGCCCAACGGCTACCGCTCCCTGCACACCGTGGTGGCCGACGCCGAGGGCCGGGCCTTCGAGATCCAGATCCGCACGCGCGACATGCATCATTTCGCCGAATACGGGATGGCGGCCCACTGGCGCTACAAGGAAGCCGGCGCCCGCGGCGGCCAGGTGTCGGCCGCGGGGGAATACGACCAGAAGATCGCCTGGATGCGCCAGCTGCTGGCCTGGCGCGAAGAGGGCGGCGCGGCGCCCGCGCCCGGCGCGCGGCCCGACGAGCGCATCTATGTCATGACGCCCCAGGCGCGCGTGCTGGAGCTGCCCGCCGGCTCCACGCCGGTGGACTTCGCCTATCTGCTGCACACCGACCTGGGCCACCGCTGCCGGGGCGCCCGGGTCGACGGCCAGATCGTGCCGCTGTCCACGCCCCTGCGCACGGGCCAGACGGTGGAAATCATCGCCGCCAAGTCCGGCGGTCCCTCGCGCGACTGGCTCAATCCGCAGCTGGGCTACCTGGCCAGCCCGCGCGCGCGCGCCAAGGTCCGGGCCTGGTTCAACGCGGTCGAGCTGCAGCAGCGCATCGCCCAGGGCCAGGCCCTGGTTGAAAAGGAACTGCAGCGCTTGGGCCGCACCGCCGTCAACCAGGAACACCTGGCCCAGCAGCTGGGCTTCGCCCGCGCCGACGACCTGTACGTCGCGGCGGCCAAGGAAGAATTCAGTCTGCGGCAGATCGACCACGTGTTGCGCGAGCCCGAGCCGGCCCGCGAGCAGCCCGACGAGGCGCGCGTCTACGCCAGCGACGCCGGCAGCGTCGCCCGCACGGGCAAGAGCGGGGTGCTGGTGGTGGGGGTCGATTCCCTGATGACCCAGCTGGCGCGCTGCTGCCGGCCCGTGCCGCCCGACGCCATCGAAGGCTTCGTCACGCGCGGCCGGGGGGTGTCGATCCACCGCCGCGACTGCCCCTCCTGGATGGTCCTGGCGCAGCGCCACCCGGAACGCTGCATCGAGGTCGCCTGGGGCCAGACCGGCCAGGCCATGTATCCCGTGGATCTCGGCATCCACGCCCAGGACCGGCCCAACCTGCTGCGCGACCTGTCCGAGGTCTTCGCGCGCCTGCGGCTGCGGGTGGTGCGCGTCACGACCCACAGCCGCCGTTCGCTGGCGCACATGGTGTTCACCGTCGAAGTCCGCGATGGCGAGCAGATCCGCCAGGCGCTGGCCGCCGTCAACGAACTGCCCGGGGTCCAGGCCGCGCGGCAGTGAGCGGGCCGCCCGGCGGGTGGCGCGGACTCCCCCGGGCCGGGGCGGGCGGCCGGAGGCACCGGGCCGGACGGGGCTGCTAAAATGGCCGTTTGGCCCGTGCCCGCCCGGAGATCCCCGGCGGCGCCTTTGATGCGAGACTGGACTTGAAACCCTATCATCTGCCGGATGCCCAGGGGCATTTCGGGAAGTTCGGCGGTTCGTTCGTCGCCGAAACGCTGGTGCACGCCCTGGACGCGCTGCGCGAGGCGTATGCGCGCTACCGCGACGACCCCGAATTCCAGCGCGAATTCGCCTACGAGCTGGAACACTTCGTCGGCCGGCCCAGCCCGGTCTACCACGCCCGGCGCTGGTCCGAGCAGCTCGGCGGCGCGCAGATCTGGTTCAAGCGCGAAGACCTGAACCACACCGGCGCCCACAAGGTCAACAACTGCATCGGCCAAGCCCTGCTCGCCAGGCGCATGGGCAAGCCGCGCGTGATCGCCGAGACCGGGGCGGGCCAGCACGGGGTGGCCACGGCCACCGTGGCGGCGCGCTACGGCATGGAATGCGTGGTCTACATGGGCAGCGAGGACGTCCGCCGCCAGGCGTCGAACGTCTACCGCATGAAGCTGCTGGGCGCCCGCGTGGTGCCCGTGGAATCCGGCTCGCGCACCCTGAAGGACGCCCTGAACGAGGCCATGCGCGACTGGGTCACCAACGTGGAAGACACCTTCTACATCATCGGCACCGTGGCCGGCCCCGATCCCTATCCCCGGATGGTGCGCGACTTCCAGACCATCATCGGCCGCGAGTGCCGCGAGCAGATGCCGCGCGACGCGGGCCGCCAGCCCGACTACGTGATCGCCGCCGTGGGCGGCGGATCCAACGCCATCGGCATCTTCCACCCCTACATCGAGGACGAATCCGTCCGGCTGATCGGCGTCGAGGCCGCCGGCGAGGGCCTGGATTCGGGCCGCCACGCGGCCTCGCTGAACCGCGGCGTGGTCGGCGTGCTGCACGGCAACCGCACCTACCTGCTGCAGGACGAGCACGGCCAGATCACCGAGACCCATTCCGTGTCCGCCGGCCTGGACTACCCCGGCGTCGGGCCGGAACACGCCTGGCTGCACGACAGCGGACGTGCGCAGTACGTCGGCGTCACCGACCAGGAAGCCCTGGCCGCCTTCCACGACTGCTGCCGCATCGAAGGCATCATGCCGGCCCTGGAATCCTCGCACGCCATCGCCCAGGCGGTGAAGCTCGCCCCCACCCTGCCGCGCGACCGGATCATCCTGGTCAATCTGTCCGGCCGGGGCGACAAGGACATGCACACCGTGGCCGAATACAGCGGCATCACGCTTTGAAGGCTCCGAGGGCCTTGAAGGCTCCAAAGGGCTCCAAAGGTTTGGGAACCAAGGTTTAGGAACCGCTTTAGGAACATCCATGACTTCTTCAAATGCCCGTCTGGCGACCCGTTTCGCCTCCCTGGCGGGGCGGGCGGCCCTGATCCCGTACGTCACGGCGGGCGATCCCCTGGTGGCGTCCACGCCGGCGCTGATGCACGCGCTGGCGGCGGCCGGCGCCGACGTGATCGAGCTGGGCGTGCCGTTTTCCGATCCCATGGCCGACGGCCCGGTGATCCAGCAGGCCGGCGAACGCGCCATCGCCGCGGGCGTCAGCCTGGGCGCGGTGCTGGACATCGTCGCCGAATTCCGCCGCCAGGACGCCGAAACGCCGGTCGTGCTGATGGGCTATGCCAACCCGATCGAATGCATGGGCCAGGAGGCCTTCGTGCGGCGCGCCGCCGAGGCGGGCGTGGATGGCGTACTGACGGTGGACTACACGCCCGAGGAATCCGCCGGATTCGCCGCCCTGCTGGGGCGGGCCGGCCTGGATCCCATCTACCTGCTGGCGCCGACCTCGGCCGAGTCGCGCATCCGCGAAGTCGCCCGGCTGGCGCGCGGCTATGTCTATTACGTCTCGCTCAAGGGCGTGACCGGCGCCGGCCACCTGGACACCAACGACGTGGCGCGCCATCTGGCGGAAATCCGCCGCCACGTGAGCATCCCCGTGGGCGTGGGCTTCGGCATCCGCGACGCCGACAGCGCCGCGCGCGTGGCGCGGCACGCCGACGCCGTGGTGATCGGCAGCAAGCTCATACAGATCATCGAGGAAGCGTCCCTGCGCGACGGCCCGCAGGCCGCCATCGGCGCGGCGGCCCAGTGGCTGGCCCAGGTGCGCCAGGCCATCGAACCCATCCGGAAAGAAGGTTGACCGACCATGAGCTGGTTTGAAAAGATTCTCCCTCCGCGCATCAACCGCAGCGGCGATTCGGCCTCCAAGCGCGTGCCCGAGGGCCTGTGGGTCAAATGTCCCTCCTGCGAATCCGTCCTCTACAAGGAAGACCTGCAGGCCACCCTGAACGTCTGCCCCAAGTGCAGCCACCACATGCGCATCGGCGCCCGGGCGCGCATCGACGCGCTGCTGGACCCGGAAGGCCGCGTGGAGATCGGCGCCCAGACCCGCCCCATGGACCCGCTGAAGTTCAAGGACTCGCGCAAGTACCCCGAGCGCCTGGCCGAGGCCGTCAAGCAGACCGGCGAGACCGAGGCGATGGTGGTGGTGAGCGGCACGGTGCTCTCGGTGCCCACGGTGCTGGCGTGCTTCGAGTTCGCCTTCATGGGCGGTTCGATGGGCTCGGTGGTGGGTGAGCGCTTCGCCCGCGGCGTCCAGGCGTCCATCGAGCGGCGGATGCCCTTCGTCTGCGTGTCGTCCTCGGGCGGCGCGCGCATGCAGGAATCCCTGTTCTCGCTGATGCAGATGGCCAAGACCACCGCCATGCTGCACCAGCTGTCCGAGGCCGGCCTGCCCTTCATCAGCGTCCTCACCGACCCGACGATGGGCGGGGTGTCGGCCTCTTTCGCCTTCATGGGCGACGTGGTGCTGGCCGAGCCCAATGCCCTGATCGGCTTCGCCGGTCCGCGCGTGATCGAGCAGACCGTGCGCGAAAAACTGCCCGAAGGCTTCCAGCGCGCTGAATTCCTGCTGGGCAAGGGCGCCATCGACCGCGTGGTCGACCGCCGCGAGATGCGCGCCGAACTGGCCCACCTGCTGGCGCTGTTCACGCGCCAGCCCATCGAGGTCGTGAAGGCCGCCTGAGGCGGCGGGCGGCCGCCCCGGCGGCGCCCCTGACGGCCCCTGGCGGCGCGGCGCGCGCGCCGGGATCCCGCCGTCCGGCCCCGGCGCGGGTCCCTACCGGGGCCGCGCCACGAAGTGGTCGCCGGCACCCTTGGGCAGCCGCACCGTGTCGAGCAGCCCGGCCAGGGCGATCCCGGCCGCGATCATGAACGCGACCCGATAGGGAAATGCCTGTCCGGCGATGTCCAGCGCGCCGGCCAGCGCCTCGCCCAGGCGTACCGCCAGGGCGCCCAGGGTGATGCCCGCGGCCATGCCGAGCTGCGAGACGACGTTGAACAGCCCGTTGGCATCGGCCATGCGCGCCTCGGGCACGTCGGCGAAGGCAAGCGTCCCCAGGCAGGTGAACTGCATCGAGCGGGCCATGCCGTGGACGAACAGGATGGGCAGCAGCAGCGGCAGCGGCATGGACGGCGTCAGCAGCGCGCAGGCGGCCAGGCTGGCCGCCGCCAGCAGCCCGTTCCACAGCATCACCGGGCGGTAGCCGAAACGGCGCAGGATGGGCGTGGTCACCGCCTTCATCCCCAGGTTGCCGGCGAAGACCACCAGCAGCAACAGGCCCGCCTCGAAGGCGTTCATGCCGAAGCCGAGCTGGAACATGAGCGGCAGCAGGAAGGGCAGGCTGCCGATCGCCATCCGCGTGACCGAGCCGCCGATCGCCACCACCCGGAACGTGGCGATGCGCAGGGGGGCCAGGCTCAGCATCGGCGCGACCGCGCGGCGCAGGTGCCGCAGCGCGGCCGCCGCCAGGACGGCGCCGCCGGCCAGCAGGGCGAGGCCGGCCGGGTCGATCGTGGCCGCCAGCCGTTCCAGCGCGCCGAGCAGTGCGAAGATGCCCAGGCCGCACAGGGCGAAGCCGGTCCAGTCGAAGGGCCGGCGCGGCGCCGGTTCCAGCGGCGGGATCAGCCAGAGCGCCAGGACGAAGCCCAGGATGCCCAGCGGCACGTTGAGGAAGAAGATCCAGTGCCAGTCGAGATGGCTGGCGATGAAGCCGCCCAGCGGCGGCGCGATCACCGGCGCCACCAGCGCCGGCCAGACCAGGTTGGACATCGCCGCCATGCGGCGCTCCTGCGGCGTATGGCGCAGCACCAGCAGTCGGCCCACGGGCACCATCAGCGCGCCGCTGGCGCCCTGCAGCACGCGCAGGACGACGAAAGCGTGCAGGTTTTCGACCAGGCCGCAGCCCAGCGAGGTCAGTGTGAAGCCCGCGATGGCGCAGGCGAAGACCCGGCGCGGCCCGTAGCGGTCGGTCATCCAGCCGCTCACCGGAATGAAGGCGCCCAGCGCCAGCAGGTAGGCGCTGATGGCGACGTTCAGCCGGACCGCGTCGATGCCGAAGGAGCGGCTCATGTCCGGCAGGGCGGTGGCGATGATGTTGCCGTCCAGCACCTCCATGAACATGGCGCCGGTGACGAGGAACATCACCAGCCGCAGGCGCGCGTCCTGGAGTGCGCTCATGATGCGTGTCCCGTGGTCCCGTGAATGAAAAATGTCCGCTGTCAAGTTCTTTGTGCGGCCGGACAGCGGTGCAGAAGGTCTTACGGGGCAATAGGTTAGGCTAAATTTCGGCCTCCGCGTGCCGTTGCCGCTTTTTGAGCCAGGTGCCACATAGGCGCTTCGCGGTGGAAAGCCCAAGGGCACCGCAGCGGGCAAGGTCGCAACTTCATCATAGCCCGGCCTGTGGCGTTCACGCCCCAAAACGAAAGCGCAACCCGTGGGCTGCGCTTTCGTGGCGGTCGATAGCGGCGGAAGCATCCGCATCATCAAGGCTGCTTCGGTGGCACCGCCTTGGCCGTCGTTCCTTTCTTGAATCCACGATCCCCGGCCATGAAGGCTTCGAGCATGTGCGGAATCAGCGTCGCCGCATCGACCATTTCGCCATAGGTCTGCGCGTGCAGCGCGGCGTAGCGGTCGAGGTCGGCTTTCAGGCTGGCCGGGCAGGCAAAGGTCAGCTTCGTGGATTCCATCTTCGGCAGCGGCCCGAGCCGCAGCTTGCGCGTCGTCATCGTGAAGCTCCCCGGTTGAAGAACAACGGCTGGTACGGTCGCAGCACCAGATCCCGGTTGACGATGATCCGCACCGGCAGGCCCGGCCGCTCGGTCAAAGTCGGCTGGATGTTCATGTTGCGCCGGGTCATCTCCTGGCCGACCTGATTGATGCTGTCCTGGGCGCTGTCACGACCAGCGATGACGATACGGTTGCCGTCCTGGCGGTTCTCAGGTGCGGCTAGCTCTGCACCGACGCCCAGCAGCGTCGTCAGCGCCGCGCCGGCGACGATGCGGCCCCAGTGGTAGTCCACGCCGTCTTCCAGCCCGGCATAGCCGGCCGGGTCGGTGCCGACCAGGTTGTCGAGCCAGGCTTGTTCGATTTCGCGGCGGTGCCAGAGGTTGACGCACATGCCCTGGGCCATGGCGCGCAGGTAGGCGCGCGCCTCGCCGTGGCTGTCGAAGCCGCGCGGGGCAGGCTTGATGATGAGGCGCAGGAAAGCATCGTGCGCCAGGTCGGCCGCGTCGGCGGCATTGCCGAGCCGGCGGCGCAGCCATCCCTGCAACCAGGCGTGGTGGTCGCTATACAGGGTGTGAATCTGCTGCGCTGCGAGTTCGGCGGCCGGCACGGCGCCCTCCAGGTTATCGGCCGAGCACGTGTGCGAGCCAAGTGTCAATACGAATAGTTCGCATTTTATTGGATCGCATGCGGGTCTTGCAATCCTGGTCTGAATGATTCGGCGCGGAATTCATTCCTCGCATGGAGCCTCGAATCAGGCACTCTTGGCAAACAGAGCCACGTCCGGCAGCCCTTTGAAGTGCGCATCGCAGGTGAGCAGTTCTGCCCCCTGGTGCCGTGCCGTCGCATAGACGATGGCGTCGGCGGTGGCCAGCTTGTGCTCGCGGTGCAGGTCCGCCGCCAGCAGCGCGATGGTGGTGTCCATCGGCACGACGACGCATTTCTGCGTGTAGGCGATCACCTGGTCGGCCTGTTCCTCGCCGAGTTCGCGCACCAGCCACTTGGACAGTTCGAGTTGCACGATGGTGGGCACGATGCACTGCGGCTTGTCCGGGATCTGCCGGCCCAGTTTCTTGCCCAACGCGCTGCCGGTGAGCCATTCGATCCAGGCCGAGGTATCGACCACGCGCGGCGGCGCCGCGGCCGCCATCAGTAGCGGTCCTCGCGGTCGCGGTAGCCGCCGGTGCGCGCACCCCTGGCGATGCCGGCCAACTGGTCCAGTTCAGGCACGGGCATGACCAGCACCCCCTTGCCCTTGGGGATGAAGACGAATTCCTGCCCAGCCTGCCAGTGCTGTTCTTCGCGCACGGCCTTGGGGATGGAAATTTGGAACTTGCTGGACAGGGTGGCGGTCGCGGCGACGGTCATGGTCGTACCCTCAAGACATCGATAAGGATTTTGTAAGAATAAACGGTTTTCCCCTGATAGGCCAGTTGCTGGTGGTGTTATCTCCATCATCCGATACCCATTCCCCGCTGTCGGCCCAGTTCCCATGACACGCTGCCGCCGCGCACCGTGGCGGCAAGCTGCTGGCCGAGGCGTTGTTCGATCACGGGCTTCCACGGCACCAGCGAGAAGCCCATGCCATCATCGAGCATCGCGTAGCGCCCGCTGGCGAGCATGACATTGCATCGGTAGATG
This sequence comes from Castellaniella defragrans, assembly GCF_014203015.1. Taxonomy (GTDB): domain Bacteria; phylum Pseudomonadota; class Gammaproteobacteria; order Burkholderiales; family Burkholderiaceae_B; genus Castellaniella; species Castellaniella defragrans. The sequence continues at coordinate 20,311 of NZ_JACHIB010000014.1, read as the reverse complement.
CCGGCCACGCGCTGCCCATCGGCCACGGGCCGATGCTCCAGGCCGGTATCGGCGGCAATGTCCTTGGCGGCCTGCGCCAGTTCCCGGTTGCGCAGCGTGCCCAGCAGGTTGCGCGCCAGGAGCACGCGCTGACCGCGCCGCTCGGCCAGCCCCTGTTCGGCCAGGAAGTCGGCACGCTGACGTAGCGCCTCCCTGATCTCGCCACCAAAGCCCAGGTCGCCCAGGCCCGAGCCGCCGCCGATCAACTGCTGATCGAGCCAAGTAGCGCCGATGACGCGCGCCTGCCGTTCGATGGGCAGGTGCGATTTCAGCTCCACGGCCACGCCGCCCATGCGCTGCGCGTCGTAGCGCCGGCCCTGCTCGGCCAGGTCGCCCGGCACCTTCCATAGTCCTTCGGCCAGGCGCTCCACGATGCCCGCCCGGCGCAGGGCCTCCAGCCTGCGGACGTGGGCCGCCACGACCTCCTGCGGGTCGCGCCCGGGGACGGCCTGGCCCTGCGCGATGGCGAGGTGGTGATCGGTGCGGTACAGGCCATCGCTCGCCAGCGCGACGATGTTCCTGTCGGCCGCGCGCATGTCGGCCGATCCCTTCACCTCCACCACGGCCCCGGTCGGATAGTTCGCCAGTTCGTCACGGGCGTTGAGGGCGACATAGTGGGCCTTGCCGTCCACGCCGTCGATGACCAGATAGCCCCGATCGCGCAGCTCGTCGGCCAGCCCCTTCGCGGCCACGCGGCCGAGGATGGTTCGGCCATCGTCTCCAGGCTCGAACACAGCCAGCTCGCGCGGCTCGCCGCGCATGGCCCTTTGCATCGTGCGGATGATGTCGCCACGCTCGCCCAAGGCGCGCAGGGTCTTTTCTGCATCGGCCTGGACGGCCCAGGTGCCGGGCTGCGTCTCGTCGGTCAAGCCCAGGCGCTGCAAGCGTTGCAGGCGGCCGATCAGCAGCAGGCGCTGGCGTTGCAGTGGGGGTTCGTTGAGCCGTTCGACATGCACCAAGCCGTCATCGCCGGCCTCGCGCTTCAAGGTGCGATCCAGGCTTGTCCACCGCTCTTGTTCCACCTCGCGCTGCAAGGTCTGCTGGATCTCCAGCTCGGTGCGCGGCCCCAGCCACTCGGTCGCCAGCTCGGCGGCCCGGTAGCGGAAGCCGTCGGCGATGTAATCGCCCGCGATGATGAGGTCTTTGCCGGTGTCGTCGCGCCCGCGCACGACGATGTGCGTGTGCGGGTTGTCGGTGTTCCAGTGGTTCACAGCCACCCAATCGAGGCCCGTGCCCAGGTCGGCCTCCATGCGGCCCATGAGGTGCCGCGTGTAGGTGCGCAGGTCTTCCAGCTCCGCGCTGTCCTCGGGGGCGAGGATGAAGCGGAAATGGTGCCGGTCTTCGGCGCAGCGTTCCTTGAAGGCGTCGAGGTCGGCCACGTCTGTCTGCGCTCCGTAGGCTTGACCCGGCTCGCCGTCGCGTCCCACACCGTCGCGCTCGATGTAGCGCAGGTGCTTGGTGAGCGATTGCGGGCTGGCCCGCTGGTGATTCACCAGCAGCGTCTTGATGGTCACGCGCCGGGACATGGGCGTCAGCTTCGCACCCGCGAAGCGCGCCGCCGTATGGCCGCGTCCCAGGCGCGAGCCGGGCCTCTGGCCGGCGCCACCAGCAGCCCCAGAACAGCGTACTGCCGACTTGCCGCTACTGGCCTTGCCAGCTTGCTTGAGCACCTTGGAAACGAAGCTCTGCCCCTGGCCCTTGCCCCGGTTCTTCGGGGCGCTGGGGCGCACGTGGAAATCGTCATCGCGGCGGTCGCTCATGGCTGCGCTCCCTGCAAGCTCTGGCGTGTCCTGTCGTGCGAAGCACGCGGAAATGCCTGCATTGGCGCGGGCCTCGCGCCACAAGCGGCACGGAGGCAAAGCCGCTGCGTGCCGCGCCAACCCCACGTGCAGACTGGCTTTCGACGCGGCCCGGTGCCGCGTCCTTTTGTCTTGCCTTCCGCCTTTGCCCCTCGCTGGCGCTCCGGGCAGCGGCGGCCCGGCGGCGCTGCTGCGCGAGCAGCCAGCGCGCCGGCGAACGCGGTGACGGCCACAGGCCGGGTGCGTTCGAGGCAAGACGCCTGCACGTTGGGCGGCTGCGCCGGATGCTGCGCGACGTGCGGTGCCCAATTCGCAGGATCGGCACCCGCACGGAAGGCGCGACGACACGGCAACAGCAGCGAGAACGACATGCCCGATGGCACGCCGGAGCGCAGCGAATCGGTAGCCATCATGGGTGTGTCTCCAGCCAGATCGGGCGCGCAATGCCGATCACGGCGGATGCGCTGACCGGACCGAAGTAGCGGCTGTCGAACGATGCCGGATTCGTCACGCTCAACAGGAACAACTCGCCTGTTCCGAGACGGCGGCAAAGCGGCAGGGACGGCAGCGCGCGGCCGAGCCGGTCGGCAGGCAGCACGGCGGCCGAAGGCACGCCATCGATGCGTACCTGACCGGCGACGATGCAGACGTGTTGCGGCGCGACCGCGCCCACACGTTTGAGCAGCGGAACGCGCGTCGGCAGGTAGCCGCGCTGCGCAGCGAGCGCGGCGGCCGTGGCCGGAAGCGGCACCAGCACGATGCTGTCCACGGACAACGGACGTGGCAGCGAGGCGGTGCGCGGGTCGAACGGGTCGATGCGATACCAGCCGACCGCCACGCTGTCGGACGGGTTGTAGGTCAGACGCGGCAGCGGCGACACGAAAGCCGCCCAGGCCAGCGCAGCGAAGCCGATGGCGGCCAGTGTCGCCAGCACGATGCGAGCGCGCAGGCGTGAGCGAGGACGCGGCGGTACGGCGGGCGCGTTGACCGTGGTGGTTGGGGCCGTCATGGCTGCACCTTCCCGGCCAGCCAGGCGGTGTGCCGCTCGGCGGTGTATTCGGGCAGCGCAAGGCGAGCCGCAAGACGGTTGCCCAGCGTGCGCCAGTACGCGGGCGACACGTCGATGGCGGCGATGCCCAGCGCCTCGATGGCGTCGATGCGCTCCAGCACGACGCGCACGTTGGCATCGCCTCCGGCGTGCAGTAGCAGGCGCGCGCCCGGCTGCACACCGGGGATGCGCTGCGCCGCGTCCAGCGGTGTGCAAGCCTGCATCACCATGAGCTGCCAGCGGATCGTGCCGTAGTCGTTGGCCTGCCAGCGGATGCGGCAGAACATCGCGCCCGGCAGGAACACCGCGCAGCGTCGCCAGTCGTCCAGGCGCAGCGTGCGTGCGGGTTCGCCGAAGCGCAGGTAGAGCTTGAAGCGGTGTTCGAGATAGGCCAGCGAAACGCGCGTCAGCGGCACGTTGCCGGCCTGTCCGGCGAGTGCTACGGGATGCAGCGGCAGCGCAGCCGGTGCCGCGTTCGCGGCAGGCAAAGCGGATGCGGTCATGGTGTGTTCTCCGGTGGAAACTCCCGCTCCAGCAGACCGCGCAGCAGGTCGGCCACGGTCACGCCTTGCGTGAAGGCCGACACCTTGATGCGCGCCCGCATGGCGGGCGTGATGTCAAGCGTGAGGCGGGCCGTGTAGAGGTCGCCTTTGCCCAGCGCATCGGCGTCGCCCTGGCGAATCCACGCCTCGGCGTGTGGATCCGCGGGCGGACGTGCGCCGATGCCGACGCGCTTGTCCATGCGTTTGCTGTTGGGTGGCTGCTGCGCTGTCATGTCGGCCACCGCAGCAGTTCGTCCACCAGGGCGGTGATTTCGCGGGCGGCGGCGCTGTCGGGCGCTGTCTCGCGTGCGAGCCGGCCAGCGGCCACGCTGTCGGCGAACACGATGCGCTGATGCACTTCCGAGCGCAGCGCGGGCAGCGGCTGTTCGGCCAGCGATTGCCGCGCCTCGCGGCCGATGATGGTGGTGCTGACGCGCCGGTTGATGACGAAGGCCGCGCGCAGCGCAGGCCGGAACACCTGTGCCTCGCGGATCAGCGAAACCATTTCCGAGCTGGCCCAAAGGTCGTAGGGGCTGGGCTGCACCGGGATCAGCACGCGCTCGGCCGCCAGCAGCGCGGAGCGCGCCAAGGCGGCGATGCGCGGTGGCCCGTCGATGACGACGTGATCGGCCCGCCTGGCGAGTTCTGGCGCTTCCTGATGCAGCGTTTCGCGGGCGAGGCCCACGGCGCTGAACAGCCGTGGCAAGCCCTGCTGGCTTCTGCGCTGCGTCCAGTCCAGCGAGGAACCCTGCGGGTCTGCATCGAGCAGGACGACATGCTGGCCGCGCAGCGCCAGTTCGCCCGCGATGTGCGTGGCGAGCGTCGTCTTGCCGACACCGCCTTTCTGGTTGAGCAGAGCGAGGATCATGGCGCGGCCCTCCGTGTTGGAAAGCCGGGATGTCCGTGCCGTTGGGTGGTTGTCCACCGAAACGGCGCGCTTCTACTAAAAGTTATGTATTTCTTGTTAGGTAAGTTAGAGGGGGCGCAAACCCGCGCCGTTATTGGCTTTCCGGCGTTTTCGTACTCCTGATAGCACGAGAGGCGTACTTCCGATAGCACGATACCCGGTACTCCTGATAGCACGAGGCCGTCCACACCTTTTCCCGCAGTTATCCCCGTGCCGTGGACGGCACGGGCCGGAAGGTCAGCAGTTCTAGTCGTTCGCCCGGCACCGGCTCGATGCCCAGGACGTAGCCGGGCAGCGACTGGCGCGCGACCAGCACGCGCAGGTCGTAGGCGAAGTCCGAGAAGCGCGCCGCGCTGCCGGACTTGCGGTGTAGGTGCCGGAAGTCGAATTGCCAGCCGTGTTCCTGCCGCCCGCCGTGCTTGCGCACGAGGCGGTACAGCCAGCGTTCGATGCCGCCCTTCAAGCGGAAATAGGCCGGGTCGATGGTCAGCACCAGGGCGGCGTCGAGCACGCCGGCATAGAACCAGTCCGGCAGGATCAGCTCGATGCCCAGCGGCGTGCCGCTGGCGTCGGCCAGCTCGCGCCATTCGTTCACCCACGAAAAGCGGTGCAGGCGTCGCCCGGTGGTTTCGCGGATGGAAGTCGCCACGCTGGTCGATTGCAGCCGGTCGAGCGCGGCTTTCAGGCGCTGGTAGTCGTTGAGCGACGTGCCGCGCCCGATGAAGCGCAGGATTTCGTATGGGGTGGCGTGTATCAAGCGCGACGGGCGAATGCCTGCGTCGCGCGCTTCCACGATCTGCGAGGCCGCCCAAATCAAAACGTCGGCGTCCCATATCGTGGCGATGCCATGCTCGGCCGTGCCTTCCACGCGGATGGTGATGTTCCCGCTGCGGAAGTCGATCGGCGCCGTGCGCCGCGACTTCGCCAGCGAGAAGAACGGAAAGGCCATCAAGTCCTGGCTGTCGCGCGGCGCCATGCCGTCGCCCGGCAGCGCGCGGAACAGGTCGAGCTGTTCCCGCTGCTGCGATCGCTGCCCCGATGGCAGCGATGGGCTGGACATGACGATGGCCACCGGCGAGCCGACGATCAGCGGCCATCGCGATAGTCGCCTGCATGGCGCTCGGCGTATTCCGGGTCGGACGTTGCCTCGTAGCTGCGCTGGTCGGCCCAGGCATCGAGGTCGCTCACGGCGTACATGACGCGCCGGCCGAACTTGCGGAACTTCGGGCCGCCGCCGACCACGCGCTGCTTTTCCAGCGTGCGCGGCGACAGGCGCAGATACTCGGCGGCTTCGTCGTTGGTCAGGTAGCGTTGGGGCTGCGCGGGCGCAGCGGCGGCAGGTCTCAAGGGAGCAGGTCGCATGGGATGTACCTCCATCAAGCCCGGCCACACCACGCGGCCGGATAGAGGCACTTTCAAGAAAGCGAGGCTTCTTGCTAAGGGACGATCTGCGGGGGACGCGAAACGTCCCCCCCTACTGCAACCGTAGCGGCGGAAGCTGTGCCAGGCGGCGATAGCCGCCGCGCATCAGCGCCTCGCCACGGCGCACCAGCCTGCGCACGCGGGCGCGCAAGGCGCTGTCGGTGTGCCAGTCGGCGGCGACGGCATCGGCACCGAACAGACCTTCGGCCATTTCGCGCAAGGACGCGCCCGCCAGGGTCGCGTCGAGCGCCTGGAGCGTATGCAGTTCGAGTAGCGCGGCCGGCGTGGGCCGGGAACGAGCCGCCGCCGCAGGCGCGGCGACCGTGGCCACGGCCAGGGCGTCCAGCCCGGCCGCGAGCGTGCGATAGCGCGCGCATGGCGTGGCGCAGGCCCGAGTGGCGTAGAGGTAGGCCATGCTGTCCTCCAGGCCCGGCCCGAGCGCGAGCCGCAGGCAGCAGCCGGGCCAGTGCGACACCAGCACTAGGCGCTTGCCGTCGTGGATCAGTTGCTTGCGTCCAGGGACGCGCCAGAACTCGAAGGCATGGGCTTCGGGTGGCGGGTCGGCGTCCGGATAAAGCAGCACCACGGCATCGTGATCGGGGAACCAGGCCGGATGCGCTTCGCGTGCATCCAGCGCTGGGTCTTCCAGCAGGCGCAAGCCCCAAGCCTGCGCCGTGTCTGGCCGGCGGCGACGGCGCAGCCAGTCGCGGCGGTAGTTGGGATTTCGGCGCAGGTATTCCCAAGCCAGCGCGGGGCCGTCGAGGTGCAGAACGTAAAGATAGGCCGCTGTCGGATACCAGTGTTCGGCGCTGCGATCAGTCATGGCGAGACCTCCCTGTGCTTGGGATGCGTCGCCACGAAGTCCGCCGCACGGGAGCTATCGAAACGCCATCAGGTCTTCATCAAGTTCGGGTTAAGCTGTAACCATGGGTGTCAAGACCGTTTCGCGGCGCCGTGTTGCGGAAATCGTCTGAATGCGACGGCCGCGCAACCCGGAAATGGTGCGCGGCATCGGATACCGTGCCGCGGCCCTTGCCAAAGGTCATGACTGTTTGAATCAGACTGGCACCGCTTCGGTGCATCAATGCCGATTCAGACCTGTCCGGTCTTGTCCAAGACTGAAATAGTCTCAATGCGCCCAGGCTGGCCGGGCTGCGCTGGCTTTCATCAGTCCGTGATCGCGCCGTTCTCTTGCGCCAGCCGGACGTACTCCGATAACGGACGCACCGCGTGGAAATACCGATCGCGTCGCACGGGCAGCTTGCGCGGCCCGACGATGCCAGCCAGATCGGACAACTTGACTGTCCCGAGCGCAGGCATTCCGATACCGAGATCAATCAGGCCGTAGGCCGTGTCGCCATCCGCAGGATCGAGCGACACGAGCAACCAGGTCACATGCGCGTCCAGAGTGAACAGGCGCACCACGGGCAGCGGGTCGAGCCGCTGACCAGCAGCGAGCACCGCGCCGTGGGCCAGCAGCCGGGCGCGTTCATCAGCGGTGATAAGCGGCAGGGTCACGGGCAGCCTCCCAACGAAACCAACGATGCGCGGATGCGCTTTTGTGCCGAAGCGCAGAAACGCCGAAACGCATTCGCGTGGAAGCACGGATGCGCAGAAGCGGAGTTACAGGAAGCCGGAAAGACACGGATGCGTGCCCCCTGTTCTGTCGGAATTCACAGATGCGGATTTCCGTAAAAGCACGCAAGCGGGCCTTTTAGCCATGAATGAACACTATAGATTGTAGTCCTATAGGGTTCAATGGGCTGTCATCTTGGTTTTCATGGGGAAACCAAGTCAGTGGCAGCGAAACACTCATTAGCAGCGGCAATACGGACAATCAGGAAGGCGCGAGGCTTGAGCCAGGAAGCGTTCTCCGACGTGTCCAGCCGCACCTATATGAGTACGCTTGAACGCGACCTGAAAAGTCCGACCCTGCACAAGCTGACCGAGCTGTGCGAGGTCATGGAGGTTCACCCGCTCACGCTGCTGACGCTGGCCTATGCCGGTGACGACCTGCGGCAGGCCGACCAACTGCTGGCGCAAGTGCGGCAGCAGCTGGAGACCGTGACGAAGAAAAGTGACACGCTATAGCGTGTGCGCATGCGCTGGCATGGCTGATCCGGCTCAGCCGGTTCGGCGGTGTTCAAGGGGCGCCAAGCTGCGCGCGGCGGGGATAGCCCGCAGGGCTCTCCCCCGGAGTACAGCGAGGCATGCAGCTGCAGCAGACTGAGAACGGGGCACGAGTGACCTATCCGCAGTGCGCGCAGGTTCTGAGTCCGTGACCACGCCCGAAAATATCATCATGTAAACGAACAACAAGGAGGAGCCAGGGATGCCATTCCCCATCACACAGTGGACGCAGATTGCGCCCAACTACCAACAAGGAACGATTCTTCTGGGCAACGGGGCGAGCATGGCTGTCTCGCCCAGCTTCGGCTACGGCTCATTGCTGGAGCATGCCCAGCGAACGGGATTGCTCGCCGATGATGTAAATCGCCTCTTTCGCTTTTTCGGAACATCCGACTTTGAGCTGATCCTTCGACTGGTCTGGCAGGCGTCCAACGTCAACAAGTCGCTGGAGATACCAGACCAGCGCACGCATCAGGCCTACCTGAACGTCAGAGAGTGTTTGATTCAAGCCGTTCGCAATGTGCATCCTGAGTACGATCTGGTGAGTGGTCGATTGCCCAGCATGTACCAGTTCTTGAAGGGGTTCGATACAGTCATTTCGCTGAACTACGACTTGCTCGTCTACTGGACGATGACCTATGGCCTGAATGTCGAAGATGGCCATCAGTTCAAGGATTGCTTCCTCGGGAATGGCGCCTTCGATGATGCGTGGCAAAGATTCCGTAACCGCTATCGGGAGCAAACCAACACATTGGTGTTCTATCCCCATGGAAACTTGGCTCTATGCCGCAACGCTGTGGAACAGGAACTCAAGATCCATAGTGCTGGAGCGGGCTTGCTGGAGGCAATCCTGCAGGCGTGGCGCAGCGAGCAAGTCGTGCCGCTGTTCGTCAGCGAGGGAACAATGCAGCAGAAGGTGTCCTCCATCCAGAATAGCTACTATCTGTCCACGGTGTACCGGGAGGTGCTCACTTCGCAACGATTCGCGTTGACGCTGTTCGGTTGGGGAATTGGGGAGCACGACAGGCATCTGCTGAAGCGGATGCGTGGGACCGGAGTTCAGCGGGTGGCGGTCTCCGTTTTTCGTGGTAATCAGGTCGACTGCAATTACGCGTATCAAGTCATTCAAGATGATCTTGGACCTGTTCACGTAGATTTCTTCGATAGCGAAAGCCCCGGTTGCTGGATTCACGCAGTGCCGCAGCCGGGACTTGGCCAATTCGGGCGCTACTAAAGCGATCCTAAATGCCCAGCCGTAGGCACTGGCCCGGCCGATCCGGCGCAGCCGGTTCGGCGGTATCGAGGGGCGCCAAGCTATGCGCGGCGGGGATAGCCCGCAAGGCTTTCCCCCGGAGGCAAGCGAAGGTCGCAGCGCCGCAGGCGCGAAGGCGTGAGGGATTGGAGCCGAATGGCCGTGACGGCAAAGACGGCACGGGGCGCAGCCCGCAAAGCCCGGCGGCGCACCGCGCCGACACGCCAGGCCCAGACAACCACTGCAGACGCTGCCTCTAGACAGGAAGACCAGGAAGACACGGCCCGCCATGGGCCACGACCTGCTGCCGCCGCGTTGGAGGCTAACCCACAGCGCAGCGCCCCGCCGTATGGCGGGGCGCTGCGGGCGGCGGTCACGCCGCCTGGGGCTTGCTGCGTGACCAGATCAGGTCGTGCGTGCCGTCTTCGCCCTCGATCAGGCGGGCATAGACCGTGGCCGGGAACGAAGGGTCGTCGAGGGTCACGGAGATGTACTCCCGCCCGGCCTCGCTGGTCTTCTTCCACGCCGCGCCGATGTCGTGGCTGGCCGCCTGCAGGCGGAAGTCCGGGGCTTTCTCGTTGTCGCCCTTGTCGTTGGGAACCAGCTTGACCTTGACGTTGAGCGTCAAGGTGCGAAGCGTGCCGGTGAAGCCGTCTTTGTCTGCGTTGAAGCTGCCGATGTTGGCCATGATGAAACTCCTTTTCGGTGGAACAAGGTTCGCGCCCATCGCGTCCTTGTTGTGATCCGGCCGGCGGGGGACGGGCTGGCTGCACCGCTTGCGGCCGCAACGCAGTGGAGGGCCGGGAGGCGAAAAGAATTTGTCCCGCGAGGAATCTGCGCAGCAGAGGGGAAATTGTTTTCGCCGGACGGTTGCAGCCATGAAGCCCGAGGCGCAGCCGCGCCCCCGCCAGGATTCACAACAACCCAAGGACGCCTTGGGCCGAACCACCCCCAATCCGAAAGGAGACAGGGCCGACTCGGCATCCCCGCCCGAAGGCTGCACCGGCTCGCCCCCTGACGCGGGCCAGGTCAACCACCCGACGACAGACGAGAACGCCCCCGCCGCACCTTGCGGTGCCAGTCTTGAGGCGTGTCGTGGAAGCTCCATAGTGATGCCAGGCGGGTTGTCCGTGAACCGTCCTTCGTGACGTGATGGGCAGGAACCGCCAGCGTTGAGGACGGCATGCATTCACACAACCTGCCGCAGCAAGCGCCAGCGTGTTCGCCAGCGCCCCGCTCATCGCAGCGGGGCGCTGGCCGGGCCGATCCGGCGCATGCCGGTTCGGCGGTATCGAGGGGCGCCAAGCCACGCGCGGCGGGGAGAGTCCACGGGACTGTCCCCTGGAGGCAAGCGCAGCGCCGCAGGCGCGAAGGCGTGAGGGATCGATGCCGAATGGCCGTGACAGCGAAGTCGGCACGGGGCGCAGTCCGAGAGCCCGACGGCGCGTTGCGCCGGCACGCTCATGGTCGTCGAACTACGAACCGCCAACCATCATGAATCAATCAAATTGCGCACAATATTGACATTTCATGCGCAAAATAATAAATTCACGCACAATACAGAAAGACGAGGTGAATCATGGCGTTCCGAGCAGATGAAGCAGCACAAGCAGGATACGAAGAGGTGGAGAAGTACCTTGTCCCCCGCCCTCGCGATGCGGACGAATCGCAGCGCCTCCGGAGCAAAAGGGCGCTAGAAGACATCGTGACTGAACTCGGGCCGGTAGTTGACCGATACCCCTCATGGCACCCGCTGGTACGCAATCACGATGACCGCCATCCCGTGACCACCCCCAGCGATCGCTGCGGCTACAAGGGCCTCGATCACACGCGGTACTTCGCCCACGGATTCATCACCTGCCCCTATGGCGATGGCCAAAAGGTCCTGGATTCCGTGCTGGCCCTGCCTCGCCACCACGCCGCGTACATCACGGCAGAGAAGCTGGATGTACAGTTCTACAACGCGGAGGCAACCCCGATCCTGGTCAAGTGCAACTGGGAAGAGCCGTTGCCGATGGACAAGATGATCCCGCTGGCTATCGCTGTGCCCCTGATCTTGGAGAAAGAAGTGCCGTGCTGGACCTGGTCACAGGTCGCGGAGACCTGGGAGTCGATGCGTTCGTATTTCCTGGGCGCCCCTCACGGCGCCAGGTCGTCGCTGTTCGTGAGCCAGGAGACCGGACAGGGGATCAAGAAGGTTTGGGAAACGCTGATCTACACGGGAATGTTTGGCCCGATCAAGGTGTGATCGGGCCCGCGCCATCGACCGACGCGCTAACGCGCCGCAACCGAGTCGGTAGCGAAGGCTGCGGCGTTCTGGCTGGACTTCGGGGTTCAACACCGGGCGCGGCCACCGCCGCGCCCGGATTTTTGAATCCACCCGGCCCAGGTCGGAACGGCCTGGGCCGGGTGCTGGCTTCACAGCGTCACTCCTTCGTCTTGATGATCCACCACACGGCCCGCGCCAGGGCGCGGCCCGTAGTGGGGTGAACGTCCGTGAGGTCGGCGCAGGCCGTCCAGCCCGAGGGTGGACGGTAGCCGCGCACATCGCCCGCGTCGTGCCCGGTGCCTAGATCGCCGCCATCCGCAGGCGGCTCGCAGTGTTGGTGGTAGGCATGGGTCTGGCTCCTGCGAGCCAACGCCCCGGCCGGGGCGTTGGTCTGTATCGAGGGTCAAGCGGCCAACGCTTCGGCCGCTTCATCCACCACGGCGGGGGCTTCTTCCGGGCCTTCCTCCGGTGCGGCCTCCTGCGGCCCCTCGGCCTTGAAGATGGCAGGCATCCAGCCCGTGCCACCGGCCAACCGCTCGGCTTCACTGGCAATGTCAGCCTTCTTGAGCTTACCCAGCCGGTTGACGTGATCCGGCGCGAACTCGCCCACGGCTTGCAGGATCGCGGCCTTCGGAACGTGCTTGAAGTAGCCTTCCGCGCTCGGCTTCCACCATGCGGCCATGTCGAGGCCCACGGCCTGCGCCAGTTCCGCGCCGGGCTGGTGCGGCGCGGCGCGCGGGGTTACCACGTCCACCGCCCCCGCCACGCACACGGCCAGCAGCTGGACCAGCTCGCCTTGCTCCATCGCCAGCAGCGCGGCGAACAGTGCGGCGCTGTCCTCGGGCAGCTTGTCGCCCCATGCCTGCTGCACCTCGCGCAGCGCCAGGGCGGCGGGTGATTCCGGCCAGTCCGGGGCCATCCCTTCCAGCCGGTCTTGCACGGTGAGGCGAACCCCCATCGGCATGTCGTGCCCGTAGTAGCGCCCCTGCAAGACGCTCTGCACCATGCCATGCACCAGCGCGGCCAGCGCCGCTTGCGGATGCCGGGCGACCTCGATTTGCAGCGCGGCGGTGCGGTGCGCGCTCAGGCGCTGCGCCAGCCGGTCGGAGACGGCAGGGGCCCGGGCCTGGGCTTCTTCCGTCGCTTCGTCTACATCGTCGTTCGCGCCTTCACCCTCGGCAAAGCCTTGGCGCAGCTTCACCAGCGTGCGCAGCGCCTTGGCCTCGGCCTCGCGCAGCAGCCCGCGATGGATCACGGTTTCCCCGTTGCGGTCGATGGTGACGATGGCACCGGCTGCGGCTTTCACGTTCGCGCTGTAGCCCTGCAAGCCGTCTTCCAGCGCCTGCAACTGCTCGCCCAGGACTTCGCCTTCCTCTTGCAAAGCTTCGGCCTTGTCCTCGTCGTCGGCGTCCATCGCTGCATCCACGGCAACGCCCACGGCCTGCATCTTCTCTTGCAGCCGCTCGATGCGCTGCGCCTCGCGCTTGTTCGGCGTGCGCCGCTCCCTCGGGGCACGCTGGAAGGCTTGCAGGTCGGCATAAGTCATGGCGGGCGTGGCATCCACCCAGGCCCAGCCCTCGGCGCGGAGAGTCGAGGCATAGCTTTCCAGCTTCTCGCGCACCAGTGTTTCCAGCAGGGCGGTATCGGACACGTACACGCCCGCATCGCCTTCCGCGAACAGGTCGCGGCGGATGCCGCCGCCTGCGGCTTCGTAGGCGTCCAGCCCGACGAAGCGCACCAGCGGATGCGAGGCCCCGATCTCGCGCTCGGTCAGGCGCTCGCGGAGCGCGGAGGGATTGCGCTGCCACTGCGGCGCATCGTAGAACGCGGCCTCCTGCGCGGCGTGATCGTCGGTGATGGCCAGGGCCATCAACTGATCCAGCGTCACGGCATCGGCGCGGTAGTCGTCCATCAGGCGCGGGGAGACGTTCGCCAGCTTCAAGCGGCGCTGCACCACCAGCGGCGTGACGGAGAAATCCGCCGCAATGTCCTCGATGGGCCGGCCCTCGGCCACCAGCGCGGCGAAGGCCTCGAACTGGTCTGCCGGGTGCATGGCTTCACGCTGCACGTTCTCGGTAAGGCTGGCGGTGCGTGCCGTGCCATCGGCCACCTGCAGGCACGGCACGTTCCAATCCTTGGCGATACGGTGTTTCTTCGCCAGCAGCTTGAGGGCCGCGAGGCGTCGGCCACCGGCCACCACCTCGTAGTGCAGGCCATCGGCGGCAAGAATGACGATGAGGTTTTGCAACAGACCCACGCGCTGGATGGATGCGGCCAGTTCGGGGATGGACATGCGCGGCGCGGTCTTGCGCACGTTGCGGCCCGTGGGGCGCAGCACCAGCCGCGACAGCGGAACGAGGATCATGTGCTTGCTCGGGTCAGCAGCTTGCAGCATGGTCGCTGCGGTGGTGACGGCGCGGGCTTCGGTGTGGGTAACGGCGTTCATGATGAATCTCCAATCGAGTGAAACAAGGAATGGAGGGGAAACCGCCCCTCCTGCGGGGCAAACTCAGGAAGGGGTCAGGCTTTGAGGGCGCGCATGCCATCGGCCAGCAGCCACAGGGCGCGATTGAGGCGGATGTCGGAATCAATGCCTTGCACGGGGCGGGTTTGCTGGCGGCGTCCGTTGGCGCTGCGCCCATGCAGTCCACCCTTGGTGAGGTTCTCTTGCGTGCGGTTGAACACGCTCCACAGGTCGGGGCGGCGGTCCTCGAACCGGCGCGGCATCAGGATTTGCGATTCCGTGATGGGCGCGGGCTTGTCGGGGTCGTCGTACTTGAGGGCCAGCGCGGCGCGGGCGAACACTTCCGATTCGCCATCGTCCAAAGTGATGCCGCGCATCAGGTCGCGGGATTCCTGCACCCGCTCGAAGCCGTTCAGCACCTCGAAAGCGCCTTCAATGACCTGTCCCGCCACGTCGCCTTTGTGGGGCACGCGCACATCGGCCACGGTGTCACCACACACCAGCCCATTGGCACAAACGAATCTGAATTGCCCGGCCAGCATCTGGTAGCTGCTGGTGCCGTCGTGCGAGTTCAGCAGGATGATTTCGTTGGCTTCCGCGCCGTTGATCTGGCTGGCATGGCGCAGCCGCAGCAGGTGCTTGGTGAAGTCGCGCCGGTCTTCACGGCGCACGCGGGTCTGGCACACCATGAAGGGCTGAAACCCCTCCTTGCGCAGTTCGGTCAACACCGCGACCGTCGGGATATAGGCGTATCGCTCGGAACGGCTGTCATGCGGGGCGTCCGCGAAGATGGACGGGGCCACCCTGCGGATCTGGTCATCGGACAGCGGGGTGTCGCTGCGCAGTGCGGGGGAATGGGAAGCAAAACGGTTGGCAAGCATGTCGTTCTCCTGACTTGGCGGTTGAAGAAAGCGCACACCGGATTCCTAGATTCGGAGCCCAGCCTTTTGGCTGTTCGGTGCGGTCGGCACGAGGAACCCGGTTGGCCCTGTTGCCACCGTCTTTCCTGAGTTCATCGCCCGCGACGAAAGGGAGCGCGCGGACGGGTGCCGTCAAGGAGACAAGCGCAGGGTTGGTGCGGCCCGCAGGCGCAGCCGAGGACACGGCCCTGCGCGCCTTGATGGCGCACGGGCGCGGGCTACAGTCGCGGACAAGGTGATGAAGTCAGGGAAGACGGCTGGACATGGCAATGGCCTTCCCACACGCCGACCGCACGGCAAGCGCAAGCGCGCAGGCCCGAAGCTGGAAGCCGGGCCGGAGGCGTCAGCCGAGCGGAGCGAGGGGACGATGGAAGCCCGTCAGGGGCGAGACCCCGAAGGGGGCTCGATGCGCAGCACGACAGCGCGACCGGCCATGTTTCTTGGCCGGGGACGCCCTGCATCCACAACCGACAAAGCATGAGTGCCTAACTCAGTAGCTTGTCGTTACGCTAATCTAACGCTGGTACGCCCATGAAAAGGGACGGGACATGGCGCCCGCCTAGCAGGATTTCGCCTGCTTCGTGTAGTGCGGCGCCGAGGACAGAGCAAATCAAAAATAATGGAGCAGCATCTTGAGCGGAGTCGATCTGGATGAAAAGGCAGTCTGTGGCACATGCATCGGCAATCAGTTTCTAAGCCAGAAGATAAGTGCCAGCGAAACGACCGATGTGGCGTGTGCCTATTGCGGACGGAACGCACCGACCTTGGAGCTATATGAAATCGCGCAGATTTTTGACCACGAGTTCCAGGACAACTATCAAGTTGCCGACAATGTTCTTCGTGAGGATCATGGGTATCCGTCTCTCGGGGATGAACTCCAGGAGGTCATTCAGCAGGAGGTAGAACCCGCATCCAATGCGCTTGCCGACGATTTATTCGGAATCGTGCGGACTATCTGGGAACGCGACGCATACGATGGCCAGGCACCAGAGGCGGACGCCTTATTCATTAAAACTGGTGTAGCAGACCACTGGCTTCATCGCCGATGGCACGACATGCAGGAAAGTCTTCGGACGCGCGCCAGGTTTGTTAACCCAGACGCCCTCGAAGTGCTCCAGATGGTCTTCGACAAGGTGGACACAGATGCCACTGCCTCAGGCGAACCTTTGATTATCGCGGTCGGCCCCGGTCATGAATTGGGAACTCTTTTTCGCGCACGCGTTTTTCAGAACGACGATGCCTTAGAGAAGGCGCTGGAAGACCCAGACGCTCAACTGGGACCACCGCCTTCGAGTGTTGGCAGCGCGGGACGCATGAACGCCAGAGGCGTCTCGATGTTCTACGGCGCCAATTCGCCAGACGTCGCGATTGCCGAAGTACGGCCTCCCGTTGGAAGCCGTGTTGCGGTTGCAGAATTCAAAATTCTTCGTTCAATACGATTGCTGGACTTGACGCGCCTGCCGCAAATTCCATCTGTCATCAATCGCAGCATGTTTGATGCGTCATCACTGGAAAGTGCGCGGCGGCAGAAATTTCTTTCTCAACTCGAAAGAGTACTCACCAAGCCCGTCCTCCCTGAGCACAGTGAGGATGGCTATCTGTTGACGCAAGTGATATCCGACTATCTCGCCACCCATGCGAAGCTCAATTTGGATGGATTAATCTTCCGCTCTGCACAGGTGTCAGCATCCGAAAACAAGCGCCCGCTCAACGTCACGCTATTCAACAAAGCATCGTTCGTAAAGAGATTTTTCAAGAGACATGGGCGTGAGTTAAATGCCTATCTATACGAAACGGATGATGAGGGTGATCAATGGTTCCATCCACAGGTTTGGTACAAAGAAGATCCCGCATCGCTCAACGATGACTGGGATTTCTTGGAAAGAACCGATCCGACGTTGGAGCTTATCCCACAGTCCATAGTCATCTGCGAAATCAAAGGCATCAGCTATGACATACGGAAATCGGAGGTGCAATTGATGGACGTATCTGAGCGGACTTAGGGCGGAGGGTTTTGCTCGCTACCAAATGCATGAGAAGGCAATGCCGCGTGGTGGCGGTTTGGTGCGAAACGCAAGGCACTGTGCGCGAGCCTTGCAGCGGAACCCTGGGGGGTCATAATGTTTCCGTTTGCAACAGCGCTCCCATGGCCTGTGCGGCGAATCGGGAGAGCTTCTGGACGATAAATGACACGACGGCGGGAGGGGCCTATGTCGATATTGCAGGAGATACTGGACTGGACGAAGGGGTTGCCTGAGTGGCAGAGCGATGCGGTGGCCCGCCTGCTGGCCAAGCAAACGCTCACGATAGAGGATCAGGATGACCTCTTCGCGCTACTCAAAGCGGCACATGGCATCCCAGATCCCAAAGACCGCAAGCCCAAGCCGCTGACGGCAGATCAGATTCCCGCTCCGGTCCAAGCGACAACTCACGTTGAGCTGCGAGCCATCAAGAGCATGCGGCACGTCAACGCGATTGCGGAGAATCAACGTCTGCCCTTCGGCGCCTCTGGAATGACCGTCATCTATGGCGATAACGGTTCAGGCAAGTCGGGGTACTCCCGTGTGCTCAAGCGCGCATGTCGTGCGCGCGATCAGACGGAGGCTATTCATCCGAACGCCAACTTGCCTGCAGGCAAAGCCGGGACTCCGGAAGCCACGTTCGAAATCGCAATCGATGGAGTTGCGCAAGATGCACACTGGCAACACGGCAAAGCGGCTCCTGCAGCGCTTTCGTCATTTGCGATTTTCGACTCGCGTTGCGCTCGCGCCTACCTCGACAGAGAGGACGATTTCTCCTATGTGCCCTACGGGCTCGATGTATTCGAAGGGCTGGCCAAAGTCTGCAAGCAGTTGAAGACGGCGATCGAGACTGAATACACCCAATCCGCCGCTGATCTGTCCGCCTTTGCGCCATTGCAAGGCGACACACCCGTCGGCAAGTTAGTCGCCTCGCTTTCCGCCAAGACGGCCCTAGCCCAGATTGAAGCGCTGGCAACGGTGACCCCAGAGGAACTGACCCAACATGCGTCTCTGGACAAGAGCCTGAAGGAGAACAACCCGAAGGAGAAGGCCGCGCAACTGCGCTTGCGCGCTCGCCGTATCACAGCTATCGCAGCGAATGCGGCTAGCAAAGGCGCACAGGTGGATCAAGCTGTCGTCGCCAAGCTGAAAGGTCTGGCAGACAGCTATCGCACTGCGCAGACTGCAGCCGCCCTCGCCGCGAAGCAGTTCAAGGAAGGTGAGAACCTGCTGCCGGGTACCGGCGGCGAGACATGGCGTGAACTATTCGAGGCAGCGCGCAAGTTCGCCATCGAATCCCACCCAGACAAATCGTTCCCCGCGCTGGGCGCGGACGCACCTTGCCCGCTCTGCCAACAACCCCTTGCCGAAGGCTCCGACCGCTTGCGGCGCTTCGAAGCCTTTATTCAACAGGAAGCGGAGAAGACATCCCAGGCACGCCGTGTTGCCCTGTACGCGGAATACAAGCCGTTCGCTGCGCAGGTTCTCACGCTGAATCTCGACGACGTGACATATGGAGAAATCGAGGCCTTGGACCCGCAACTGGCCGCCGATGCCAAGGCTTTCGAGCCGCTCCTGGCCGCTCGCCAGGAGGCCATCAAAGCGGCAGTGATCTCGCATCAGTGGGACGACGTCAGTCAGCCTCTCGTCAATCCGACCGAGCGCCTTCAGGCTTTAGCGGACAAGCTGAATGCCGAAGCGGCGACCTTGGAGAAGGCCTCGGACGAAAAGGCCCGTGCGACCCTGCAGAAGCAGTTCCTGGAACTGGATGCACGGGTAAGACTGAGTCAGATCAAGGATGCTGTCGTCACCGCCGTCAATCGACTCGCCCACCAGGCCAAGCTCACGAAGTGCCTGTCTGCCGTGAAGACCAACGCCATCTCGTTAAAGGCGTCGGAACTGGCGGAGAAGGTTGTGTCGAAGGAACTGGCCGACGCCCTGAACCGCGAATTCAAGGCGCTCGGTGTCGGCACGTTGCGCGTTTCGCTGCAGAGTCGGTCGGATAGGGGTAAAGCCCTGCACAAGCTCAAGCTGGAACTACCACAAAGCCGCAGTCCGAGTGACATCTTGAGCGAGGGCGAGCAGCGTGCGATCGCGATCGGCTCCTTCCTTGCTGAGGTCGGCCTGAGTGGCGGTAAGGGCGGCATCGTGTTCGATGATCCGGTGTCATCGCTCGATCACCGTCGGCGTGAACGTGTGGCAAAGCGCCTGACTGCAGAGGCAGCGCAGCGGCAGGTCGTGGTGTTTACCCATGACATCTATTTCCTGTGCCTGCTGGTCGAAGAAGCGAAGTTGGCCGGTGTCCCGATTGCAACCCAAAGCCTGACCCGCCGCGCAGAGGGCTTCGGGGTTGCGGACCCCGATCTCCCATTCGAGGGAAAGACCGCGAGCAAGCGCGTC
Source organism: Castellaniella defragrans (assembly GCF_014203015.1). Taxonomy (GTDB): domain Bacteria; phylum Pseudomonadota; class Gammaproteobacteria; order Burkholderiales; family Burkholderiaceae_B; genus Castellaniella; species Castellaniella defragrans. The sequence continues at coordinate 1,098 of NZ_JACHIB010000014.1, read as the reverse complement.
AGCGCCCTGAAAGCCCAGCATCAAGCCATCGCCAAACTCCACAAGGACGGCGAAGAGCAAGAACACAGACGGCAGACCGTTGATGCCTATTTCCGCTTGCGCATGGCATGGGAACGTGCCGTCGAGGAAGTACTACTGCGAGAGGTCATCCTTCGCTTCCGCAAAGGTGTCGAGACGCAGCGGCTGGCCGGTGTTGTAGTTGAGGATGATGACTACGCGCAAGTAAACGCGGGCATGACAAAGTGCTCGAACTACGCGCACGATAAGGCACTCATGGGTGGTGTCGCCGTCCCGGAACCCGATGAACTGCTCGCCGACATCATGGCGCTGGAAACCTGGCGCGGACAGGTCGAGACGCGCAACGTGAACACGGCCAAGAAGCGTAAGGCCGGACCTGCCGTCGCGTCACTTGCCGCGGCGCCGTAGACGGCTCAAGGTACTTTCATCGAGTTTCGGAGACTCGCAGCATCAACCTTTCCCATTCGGTGCTCAAGTCATCACACAGCGTCGCCGACACGGCGGCCGCAGTGCCATTGGGCATTTTGCGACGCCCAGGGGCCGGATCAAACGACAATCCGGCCTGCATGCCGTGTATCGCGCGCATAGGCGCTCAACCATCATCTCAAAATGAAAGCTTCATGACCTCTCTCGAAGCCAATATCAAGTTCTACGAAACGCACTACGACATGCTGCGGCAATGGTTCCTGCGCCCAGGAGATAAGGTTGTCCTCGGCGACAGGCAGAATCGCACTTGCAGGTTTTGCGGTAGGAAGCCGCCCGAGGTGACCTTCCGCAAGGTCGCTCATGCGATACCGGAAGCACTCGGCAACAAGAGCATAGAGAGCGTGTATGAGTGCGACGACTGCAATGAAGGGTTTGGACGCGGTATCGAGAATGATCTAGGCAACTGGTCGAAGCCAACACGTACCTTCGCACGCATTCGTGGAAAAAGTGGCGTGCCGACCTTGAAGAAAGGCGGCGACGGGAAAGGCTGGCGAATCGAGTGTCAAGCGACACCAGGAATTGACCCCCTGGCGACACCTAAAACTGACCCCCCCTACGGTTGAACGAACGGCTGCCCGATGGCAGCAGAACTGG